>CAVQST010000001.1:0-11553 GCA_963716075.1 Ilumatobacteraceae bacterium
AGCCGATGGCCCGAGTTTTCGTCACCGAAGACCGCAAAGCCGAAGCCCGCGAGATCATGACCGACATCCTCGGCCATCCCCCGGCGCATCGCCGCATCTGAGCTCCACCTCCCGCCCACCCCCGTTCACGTTGCACTTCGGATGGGACGGTCCGTCGAAACTGTCACGCGAACGAGGTTCCGGTTCTGGCCGTGGGCACCCACTGCGTGGCCATGAAGCTCTACGACGCCGTGACCGACCTCGCCGCTGCCCAGGACGGCCTGATCAGCACTGCGCAACTCCGCTCACTCGACATCTCGAAGTGGACCCAACAGCGGCTCGCCGCCGACGGCTGGCTGCGGCGAATCGCGCCACGGGTGTATGCCATCAAGGGTGCGCCGAACACACATCACCAACGGCTTCGGGCGGGACTGTTGTGCCTCGGCGAACGCAGTTGGGTGGCATTCGAGTCGGCAGCAACGCTGCACGGACTCGACCTGTCGAACAATCGAGCGGTGGAGTTCACCGTCGCACGCGGTCGCCGACCACCGCTGCTCCCCTTCGCCGTGCACACCACCACCAGACTCCGACCTGTCGACTTCGTCACCGTCGACGGATTCCGGGCCACCTCTGCCACGAGAACCATCTTCGACCTTGCGCTCGCCGGTGCCCCCACCTCCAGGATCGAAGCCGCCATCGACAGTGCAGTCCGTTTGCAGTTGTCCTCCCCCGAGGTGTTGCAACGTCGACTCACTGGCCTTCGAGGGTCGGGGCGCGGGGGATGCCGTCTCGTCGAGGAACTGATCACCGATTCGGGTGGGCGCACCATGCTCGAGCGGCGATTCCTCGAGTTGGTTCGAGAGGCGGGGCTGCCGCGGCCGCGTCCGCAAGTGGTGTTCCGTCAGGATCGACGTCACGTCGCCCGAGTCGATTTCCTCTTCGACGAGTTCGGCGTGGTCGTCGAGGTGTCCGGGGGCAGAGGTCACTCGAGCCCGAGCGAGCGAGCACGCGATGCTCAGCGAAGGAACGAACTTCAGGACCTTGGACAGCGGGTCTTCGAGTACACCTGGGATGACGTCACGAAGCGGTCGATGATGGTCGGTCGAACACTGCGAGCACGCCTCCGACCACTCGGCGGACCGAGCGGCTCCCCCGAGGCCGCCTGAACACTCCCGCCCGGACTCGCACCCCACTCCGTGGAGAGCGGAGCGACCCTGGGCGTCAGATGTGGCTGGGACGGAGGAGTTCGTGGGCCATCGGGCACTCGGCGACGATTGCTGGCGGGCCCATCGGCACCTTGCCGTTCGGGCCGACGACCTGAGCGAACATCGACGTCGGGAGGACCTCGACATCGAGCTCCCAGGGGTCGGTGTCGGCGCGAAGCGCATCGACCTTGGCGACCATCGCATCGAGGAAGCCCGCCGGCAAACGACGACCGACACCGGCAACAACCCACACCTCGGTGCCGAACGCCGCTGCCGCAGCAGCGATCGTCGATGAGCCGATCGGCATGATCGCCCGATCGGAGTCGATCGCCAACGCCTCGACCAGCACCACATCAGCAGCGCGCACGGCTGCCCCGGCGACCCCGGCGTCGACCGGTTCGGCGTCGACGTCGTAGCGCTCCATTCGGCGCACGAACGACGTCGCCGTGAAGCCGGCATCGAGCGCGAGCACCCGGATGTCGCCTCGACGGATCAATCCATCACCGATCACATCGGGATCGCCGATCGTGACGACGACCGCTTCGTCGGGAAGGACCGCTGCCAGCTCTGCACCCGTGCGGTCGCTACGAATCTCGTCGGCCAGCTCCCACACCGCCTCGAACGGTTCGGTCGAGGTGGCGACGTTCGCGCACAGCCACCACAGCGCACCGGTGAACGGATGCCGTTCGACGATGCGGCGACAGGCAACCACCAGACCCGATGGATCGAAGTGCAACGAGCCGAGCGCGTGAGCCGTCTCCTCGACGAGCGACGCCGGGTCGGCCCCTTGGGCCCTCGCCACGTAGCGGAGATGCTCGATCGGATGCACGGCGGAACCGTACCCCGGGTCGAGCGAGCGTGTCGTGCGGTGCACCCCGGCGAACGAACTGTCACAGCAGGCCCGGCACCGTGTGACAGTTGTGGATACCCGGATCGGGGGTGGCAGTCGCTACGATCGCTGGCCGTGGCTGACACGACACCCGACACCGCAGCACCGGCTCCGTCACGCCTGGGCCAACAGCTTCCAGCTGATCTCGCCCTGACACCGCTGGTCGACGGCGCCGCGGGCACTGCCCGCCCGATCATGGAGTGGCTCACCACCTTCCACCTGGCGTCCGTGGTGCTCGACCCCTACACCAACGAGAGCTCGTGGGTGCTCAAGTCGGCAGCACGGGTCTTGGAGCAGTTCCGTGGCTCAGACGCCCGGATCAACCTGATCGTCACGGCCAACGCCGCCGACGCACGAACGTTCCTCGGCCCGTACGCCGACCGGTTCCTCACATTCTGCGACCCCGACCGAGCATTCGTGAAGGCTGCCGGCCTCAGCGAGCTGCCGGCATTCGTGTTCACACGAGTCGACGGCGTCGTCGCAGCTGCCGCGCAGGGTTGGAACCCGCCCGAGTGGGAAGCAGTCGCCGACGCCATCGCCGAGGTCTGCTGGTGGACCTCGATCCCCGTGCCCGGCCCCGGCGACCCGGGTGCCTTCCGCGGCTCACCCGCACTGGGCTGACCCCGTGCCCGCAGGGCCTCCCGAGCAACCAGCGCTGCCCGACCTCCCCGTTGTCGAGGCGATCCCAGCGGTCCGTGCCGCTCTGGCCGATCAACGTCGCGCCGTACTCGTTGCGCCCCCCGGTGCCGGCAAGACGACGGTGATCCCACTCGCTCTCCTCGACGAGGCGTGGCTTGCCGGTCAACGGATCGTGATGCTCGAGCCGCGCCGCCTGGCCACGCGTGCGGCTGCACGCCGAATGGCCGACACCACGGGAACCAGCGTCGGCGGGCTCGTCGGCTACCAGACCCGCGACGAGCGCCACATCGGTGTCGACACACGCATCGAAGTCGTCACCGAGGGTGTGCTCACCCGGCGTCTCCAGAACGATCCGGAGTTGCCGGGCGTCGGGATCGTGATCTTCGACGAGGTCCATGAGCGCAACCTGACCACCGACCTCGGACTGGCGCTCGCGCTCGATGTGGCCGCGACCATCCGACCGGATCTTCGACTGCTGGCGATGTCGGCCACCCCCGATGTCGACGGCCTGACCACGCTCCTCGGGGCGCCGGTGGTGGCGAGCGAAGGGCGCATGTTCGACATCGACATGCACTGGATGCCCCGATCGCCCGCCGGCGGCGGACGCGGGTCAGGCCCCCGACGCGGTGGTCGACCTGCTCGCCCTGGACCGAGCGGCGGGAACCGGATCGAGCCGGACGTCGTCGCAGCAGTGCAGCGGGCGCTGCGCGAACAGATCGGTGACGTGCTGGTGTTCCTTCCCGGGATCGGCGAGATCCGACGCACCGAGAACCTGCTGCGCGACACCGTCGGGTCGGACGTCGATGTGTTCCCGCTCGCCGGGGCCCTGTCGCTGGCCGAGCAGGACGCGGCGTTGGCGCCCTCCCGGCCCGGGCGCCGCAGGATCGTGTTGTCGACCGACATCGCCGAGACATCGCTCACCGTCGACGGCGTGCGGATCGTGGTCGACAGCGGTCTCGCCCGCGAGCCGCGCTTCGACGCCCGGAGCGGGATGACCCGGCTCACCACCGTGGCCACCAGCCGGGCGTCGGCCGAACAGCGAGCGGGGCGCGCCGGACGAACCGAACCGGGGGCGGCGTACCGCTTGTGGAGCAAGATCGAGCATGGCACCCGAGCCAAGCACCGCTCGCCCGAGATCGCCCAAGCCGACCTCGCCGGGTTCGCCCTCGAACTCGCGGCATGGGGTGGCGGCGACGATCTGCGCTTCATCGACGCGCCACCTGCGGGGGCCCTCGCCCAGGCCCGCGAGCTGCTCGCCGACCTTCACGCGATCGACGACGCCGGATCGATCACCCCGCTCGGTCGCAGCATGCTCGGCCTCCCGGTCCACCCTCGTCTCGCCCGCATGGTCGCCGTCGACCAGTCGTCGTTGGCGTGTGTGATCGCCACGCTGGTGGAGGAGCGCGACATCTTCCGCGGCCGCCCCGACGATCTACCGGCCGACCTCGCACTGCGCATCGGCGCGCTGACCGGCCAACGCGGCCATGACGCCGCCGACCGAGGTGCGGTCCATCGACTTCGCGAACGTGCCTCCGACCTCGCACGAAGAGCGAGGATCCGGTTCGACCTCGACACCGTCGACGCCGACCGGGCTGGTGCGGTGCTGCTGCTCGGTTACCCCGACCGCCTCGCTGCCCGACGGCGACCCGGCCAGTTCCAACTCCGCTCGGGTGCCGCAGCGTGGCTTCCCGACGACGACTCACTCGCTGACGAGGAGTTCGTGGTCGCCGCCGACCTCGACGGGCGCCGCGACCGGGCACGAATCAGGCTGGCTGCGACCGTGGACGCCGACGCGGTGATCGCCGAGTTCGGCGTCGACATCGTCGAACGCCGAAGCATCGACTGGGACACTGGTCGCGACGATCTGGTCGAGACGGTCGAACGACGCCTCGGATCGATCCAGCTCGGCAAACACGTCGGCGTGCCAGGGCCGGGCGATGCGACGACGGCGGCGTTGATGAAGCAGGTGCGGGCAACCCAGCTCGGTGTGCTGCGTTGGACAGCAGCGGCCACATCGCTTCGCGAACGGGTCAGCTTCCTCCACCGAACGGTCGGTGACGTCTGGCCGGACTGGTCGAGCCGAGCAGCTGATGGCCACTGTCGACGAGTGGCTCGCGCCGTACCTGCCTGGCGCCACGGGGCGGGCCGACCTCGAACGACTCGACGTGGCGATGGTGCTGCGCAGCCAACTGCCATGGCCGCAGGGCGCCGACCTCGACGACGTCGCTCCCGCCTCCCTCACACTGCCATCTGGCCGCGACGTGCCCATCGACTACGCCGGAGACCAGCCCGATGCATTCGTGCGCGTGCAAGACCTGTTCGGCGTCACCGTCCACCCCACTGCGGGTGGCGTGCCGATTCGCCTGCACCTGCTGTCCCCCGCCGACCGGCCGATCCAGGTCACCGCCGACCTTCCCGGATTCTGGGCGGGCTCGTGGGCCGACGTCAAGAAGGACATGGCCGGCCGGTACCCGAAACATCAGTGGCCCGACGACCCGGCGAACGCCGACCCCAAGCGCATGAAGGACCGCTGATGCTCGGACTCTCGGTCGGCATCGCCATCGCGTGCATTCTCGTCGTCTACGTCGGCGCCGTCGTGCAGGCCTCGATCGGCATCGGCCTCGGGATGATCGCCTCGCCGATGCTGTTGCTCGCCGACCCGGACTTCATCCCGGCGACGATCATGCTCGCGGTGCTGCCGTTGACGTTCACGATCGCGTGGGTCGACCGTATGCACATCGAACCCCGTGAGGTCGGCTTCGCTCTCGGCGGACGTGTTCCCGGCACGATCGCCGGCGCGCTCGTGGTCGCGGCGCTCTCCGACCGAGTGCTCGCGGTGCTGGTTGCCGGATCGGTACTGCTCGCCGTCGTGGCATCGATCACCGGTCGGTTGTTCCGACCGACCGATCGGTCGCTCGTGGTCGCTGGGCTGGCGTCAGGCTTCGCCGGCACGACGACCGGCGTGGGCGGCCCGCCGATGGCGCTGACGTATCAGAACAGCGACCCCGCCACGATGCGGGCCACGATCTCGGCGTTCTTCTCGATCGGTTCGGTGATGTCGCTCGGCGCACTCTGGCTCGCCGGCGAGGTCGGCGTTCGACAGCTGCAACTCACGGCGTTGATCCTGCCCGGGGTGGTGCTCGGCATCGTCACCGCCCGCCGGGTCAAGCACCTGCTGCGACCCGAAGTGGTCCGACCCGCAGTGCTCGTGATCTGCACCGTTGGCCGCGGTCGCCCTGCTCGTCGAGACCTTCGCCTGACCCGCGTCGGTTCTCGTGCGGCGACAGTTCCGCACGGTTCACGAGCAACTGATTGACATTCACATACCGAGTATGCATACTCGGTATCCATGGCCGTTCGAGAAGGACTGTTGGCGCTCCTGCGGGAGGGGCCACGGTACGGATATCAACTGAAGACCGAGTTCGAAGCGGCTACCGGAGGTGTCTGGACGATCAACGTCGGCCAGGTGTACACCACGCTCGAACGCCTCGGTCGTGACGGGTTCGTGACGCTCGACGAACGCGACGAGCAGAAGCTGTACTCGATCACTCTCGCCGGCGTCGACGAACTCGGCGCCTGGTGGGAAGCGGTCCCCACCGAAGACCCACCACCGCGAGACGAGCTGATGCTCAAGATGCTGATGGCCATCGAGCTCGGCCCCGAACACGGCCTCGACGTGATCACCAAACACCGAACGGCACTCACCTCGCTCCTGCAACGACGACGACGAGCAGCGACCGCCGCCGCGAGCTCCAGTGACAACGGCAGCGCCAGCCACGAGGGCCTCGCAGCAGCGCTCGTGGCCGACGCCCTCATCGTTCGCGCCGAAGCCGATCTCCGCTGGCTCGACCTGTGCGAAGCACGACTCCTCGCCGCCCGTGACACCCCCTCCAACACCCGCACGGCCGCAAACGGCCAGAGAGCAGCGCTGTGACATGACCGCCACCGACACCTTCACATCACCGGCAGCAGCCGACAACAGCACACCGATGCTCGAGTTCCGTGACGTCGTCAAGAGCTACGGCTCGGGCGCCACCGAGGTCCGCGCTGTCACCGACATCAACCTGAGTTTCCCCGCCGGCCAGTTCTGCGCCGTGATGGGGCCTTCGGGCTGCGGGAAATCGACGCTGCTCCACCTTGCCGGTGCACTCGAAGCCCCCAATGCTGGCCGAGTGCTCGTCGACGGCGCTGACGTGTCGACGATGTCGGCGGTCGAGCAGGCCGAGCTCCGGCGTCGCCACGTCGGCTACGTGTTCCAGCAACTCAACCTGATCCCGGCGCTGACAGCGATCGAGAACGTCATGCTGCCGCTGGAGCTCGACGGCGTCGCCACGAAGCAGGCGCGGGCTCGTGCCGCCGACATGTTGCGACGTGTCGACCTCACGCATCACATCGACCGCTATCCCGACGACTTCTCGGGCGGGCAGCGCCAACGAATTGCGATCGCCCGCGCCGTCGTCGGCGACCGACGGTTGTTGCTGGCCGACGAACCAACCGGCGCACTCGACACGATCTCGAGCGACGAGATCGTGTCGCTGCTTGCGGGGTTGTCGCGCGACAACGGCACCACCGTCGTGATGGTCACCCACGAACCACGCCTCGCCTCGTGGGCCGACCGCACGGTGTTCATCCGCGACGGTCGTCTCGTCGACGATTCCGGCGACATCACCGACGACGCCGACCGGACCGACACCATCAGCACCACCACGCTCGAGGAACTGCAGTGACCATCGTCGACGATCGTCCTCGCACCGCAGCCGAACCTGCGCCGGCACCAACTCCCGAGCGCAGCTGGTCGCCCACCGCCTCGTGGCGGCTCGCCGCCCGACTCGCCCGACGCGAGGTGCGGCGCCGACCGGGGCGCACACTGCTGGTCGCGCTCCTGGTGGCTCTGCCCATTCTCGCCATGACGATCGGTTCGATCATCGTGCGAACCGACACCGAGCCAGGCCGCCTATGCCCGCTCGTACGGTGCATCCGACTTCGCTCTCAACCAATACCCGTACGTCAACGAAACTGGCGAGCCACAGGACCCGATCACCGCTGCCGACCTCCCGAACGGGACCCTCCCCGACGGCACGACATCCGCCGAGGTCTTGTCCACCTACACCTACGTCACCACCACCGGCGACGCGCAAGTCGACGTGGCTGCGACACACTTCGACGCGGCGTCGCCCATCGTCGACGGCATCGTCGAAGTGACCGACGGCCGTCTTCCGGCCGACGGAACCGAACGAGGTGCTGTTGCAGCCCGAGCTGGCCGACCAACTCGGCGTCGACGTCGGCGACCGACTCGAGCTGGCTCGCCCTGATCGCACGCTCACGGTGGTTGGCCTGGGTCGCCAGAGCGCCAACCACGGTCAGCCGTTGATGCTGTTCGGCCAACTCGAACCGGACCAGCTGCGTTCGTGGTCGCTGACCACCCTCGTCGCGCTGCCCGAAGGCGTCAGCGCCGGCAACGCACTCAACGCCATCGCCGCGTCCGGAGCCCTCACGCCCGACCAGATTCAAGGATTGAGCGCCCAGACACCCGACGGCTACTGGTACACCGAGGGCTCGTATCTCGACAACGGTGGCGACACCCAGGCGCTGGCGTGGGGATGGGTGGCCGGCGTGTTGTCGCTTGCGGCGCTCGGCGTCATCATCGCGGCGGCGTTTGCCACCAGCGCACGACGCCAACTCGCGACGGTCGGCCAACTCGCCGCCAATGGCGCTCCCCCTCGCCTCATTCGACGAACGTTGTCGCTGCAGGGAACATGGTCGGGCGCGGTCGGCGCCGCCGTTCGGCATCGGGCTGGGCATCGGGCTGTTCCTGGTGGGCACCCCGGTGATCGAACGCATCGTCAACCGCAGCTGGACCAACACCACGATTGCTCCGCTCGACATGGGCTTGCTGTTCGTCACCGGTGTCGCCGCCGCCACGATCGCTGCGCTGCTCCCGGCACGAAGCCTCTCCAACACCTCGGTGCTCTCGGCACTCGCCGGACGCCGCCCGATCCGGCCGGTGAGGGCACGCACCGTCACCGCCGGAGTGATCTGCTTCGTCAGCGGGCTCTTCCTGCTCGCGGTCGCCACCGCAGCAGCCGACGGATCGAACGGCAACAACGGCAACCTCTTTGCCTTCGTCGCAGTGCTCGGCGGTGTCGGTGTGCTCGCCGGCATGTGCTTGGCTTCACCACTCGCCATCACGGCGTCGACCGCCGTGGTCTCGAAGCTCGGCGCCTCGTGGCGTCTGTCCGGTCGGTCGCTGTATCGCACCCGCTGGCGTTCAGCGGCGGTCGTCACGGCCATCGGTGTCGCCGGCGCCTTCGCCGTCGCTGGTGCATCAGTCGCGTCGAACATGGACTCGAACGGCGACGGCGCAACCGATCTGCCGCGCAACGTCGTGCTGTTGCGCACCAACAACAGCACCAACGTCTCGACGATCGATTCCGCCGTACTCCGCGACGTGCGCGATGTCGTCGGACCGAGCGCCGAGTCGATGGTGTACGGCCTCGACGTGACCGCGCCGACCGATGACCAACTCAACGATGCGTACCCGGACGAGTTCGACTCGGAACCGTTCGCCAACATCGTGACCCCCTACGAGATCGAGATCGCCGACGACGAACTGCTCGACGGCATGGGCCTCTCGGCCACCGACCGTGCAGCGCTCGACGAGGTCGGCGCACTGACCCTGTGGGCGAACTACGTCAGCGACGATCCGAGCGCTCCGATCGAAGCGCCGACCATCCCCAGCCGCCTGATCACGGGCGACGGCGAGATCGAGTTCGACGCCGTCGGGATGCAGGATCCGTTCACCAGCCGCAACGGCGTGAACGGCTACGTGATGACCGAGCGACGCGCCGACGAACTCGGTCTCGACGTGATGCCCACCGGCATCCGATTCACCGCCGAGGATGACCTGACCGGCGCGCAACGCCGAGCACTCGACGAGATCCGCTTCGGCGATCAGGGGTACAGCGATGCCTGGATCGTCGGCGACGAAACCGCCGACGACGGGAATGACGCGTTCGCCGACGACGGGTTCTGGATCGACTACCAGTGGGTGAACTGGAACCCGTCGGAGACGCTCGTCCAGGCAGCGATCGTCGCCGCAACGCTGCTGCTGGTGCTGCTCGTCGTGGCGATCGGGTTGTCGCTCGCAGCGGTCGAGAGTCGCGACGAGCGCAACACGCTGATCGCCGTTGGAGCGTCGCCCTCCACGCTCCGACGCCGATCGGCCACCACCGCCACGGTGCTCGCCGCCACCGGTGGTGTGCTCGCCATCCCCACCGGGCTGTTGCCCGTCTGGGTCGTGACCCGGGTGAACGACGGCACCGCATCGATCCCCTGGCTCTCGATCGCAGCGATCGTGGTGGTCGTGCCGCTGCTCGTCGGCGCAGTGGCGCTCGTCGGCTCCGCGTTCATCCAACGGGTCCGCCCACCCAAGGTGATGCAGGCCTTCACCGACTGACAATGCAGGACGGATGGGCGCCTCGGGCCCAGCCGCACTACGTTGCCGCCGTGCGTTCACGACTTCTTGCCCTCACCATCGTCTCCGCCGTTGCCATCGCTGCGTGCGGTAGCGACGACGACACCACCAGCCCAACGACGCAGGCCGCATCGGAAACGACCGAGGCAGCCGTCGAGACCACCGAGGCTCCAGCCGAGACCACGCCCGACACCACCGAAGCTGCACCCGAGACCACCGAGGCGACGCTCGCTGACTTCGAGACACTGCCTCCGGGGCCCTATGACGTGGGCGTCACCACCATCACCGATCAACGAAGACACCGACCGGCCCCTGACACTCGACGTGTGGTTCCCCGTCGACGACCCCGCCGACGCGCCACTGCAACCAGTACACGTTGGTCCCGGGCGTGTACTACGAGTCGCCCTCCGCGGTTGCCGGCGCCGAACTCGTCGCAGCCGACGGGCCGTTCCCGCTCGTGGTGTACTCCCACGGCAGCGGCGGCCTGCGCTACATCGCCTCGTACTACACCGAGGCGATCGCGAGCTACGGCTACATCGTCGCCGCGCCGGACCACACCGGCAACACGGCCGTCGACGGCCTGCTCGGCACCGACGCCGAGTTCGACGTGACCGCGCTCAACCGGCCGAACGACGTCGAGGCCACGATCGACGCCATGCTCGACCCCACGCAACGTCGGCCTGGTCGGTTCAATCGACCCCGACAGCATCGCCGTGACCGGACACTCGTTCGGCGGGTTCACGTCACTGGCTGTGGCTGGGGGCTACGACAACTCGCTCGGCTCATTCGTGGCCGACGACCGCGTCGATGCGATCATCCCGCTGGCCCCTGCCACCGGCGACGGTACCCGCCTGATGTCCGACGCCGGGCTCGAGTCCATCGAGGTCCCGATGCTCGTGATGGTCGGCACCAACGATCAGACGACGCCGGTCGACCCCAACGTCACCCGGATCTGGGATCTCGCCGGGAGCGAGCCGCTCGTTCGCGTCGAGCTGGTCGACGCCCAGCACCAGAGCTTCACCGACGTCTGCGACTACCAGGTGTTCCTGCCGACGCTCGGCGAGGTCGTGCCCCAGCAGGTCGTCGACATCATCGACAGCCAAGGCGCCGAGGGCTGCTCGCCCGGCGACATGCCGATCGATCGGGCCAAGGAACTGACGAACACGTTCGCGATCAACTTCCTCGAGTCGGTGTTCCGCGGCGCCGAGCTGATCACCGACGCCGACACGGTCATGCCCGACGACGTCATCTACATGATCAAGTGACGGGCTTCTCGTGGACTCGTGCAGGAACAATTGCCGCACGAGTTCACGAACTCGGGGCTTCGTGGGTCGGAGGGGTCGGTCGTAGGCTCAGGTCCATGGCCG
>CAVQST010000002.1:0-325726 GCA_963716075.1 Ilumatobacteraceae bacterium
CAACAATCCGACGTGGTTCAACACTGCCTGGCCCCGGCGAACGTATCCGTCACGATTCTGGCGTGCACACCGTCGAGGTGGGAGGTCTCGACGACGTCGCGCTCGTCGACATGGTCGAGGCCGCGGTTGGCGGCTCGCTCGATCGCCGTTCTCGAAACGTGTTGGTGCAGGCAGCAGGCGGCAATCCGTTGTTCGCGCGTGAACTCGTGGAGGCGTCGATCGGCAGCGGTGCGCTCGCAGCACATGCAGGTACCTGGGGTTTCACCGCACGAATGACCACGTCGTCGCTCCTGGAGGAGATCGTGCTGGCCCGGTGTGCCCCGCTTGACGACGTCGAGATCGAGGCGCTCGAACTCCTGGCCATCGGCGGGCGTTTGCCGCACAGCTTGCTCGCAGCAATCGTGGGTCAGGGGCCGCTCGAATCCTTGGAGCGCCAAGAACTCGTGCAGGTGAACGCCGATGAGGGGTGGTCCGTCGACGTGTCGCACCCGCTGTATCGCGAGCTGATTCGGGCGCGCTGCGGCCAGTTGACCCAGATGCGCCTGCACCGGCTCCTGGCAGATGCTGCTGGTCCCCCTGAGGCTCAGGTCAACGCCGCTCGTCAACTGTCGTGTGTTGTCTGGCACGTTCGAGGCGGTTCGACGCTCGAGGCAACCGACCTCATGGCAGCTGCGCGCCATGCAGTGGCAGCGGGAGACACGGCGCTGGGCAGCGAACTTGCCCAGGCGGCCTTCGACTCCGATGGCGACGTCGGAGCTGCGCTGCTCGCTGCCTGGTGCCTCGCCGAACACGGCGATCACGAACAGTCGGTGGAACTGATGCGCCGCGCATGTTCCCTGGTTGGGCCAGGTTGGGAACGCGCCGCGCTGCGATTGCGGATCGCCGAGGAGTTCTGGTGGACCGCACGACCGGATGAAGCGCATCGCGAACTCGACGAGGCTCGCGATGTTGATGTTCGCAACGATTGGGATGACCTACTCGATGCTCAACGGGGCGTCTTCGCCGCGCTCGACGGCCGGATCGACGAAGCCATCTCGATCGCCGAGCCGTACGAGCGCCACCCCCACCTCTGGGTCCGATTCGTCGCTGCGATCGCACTCGGTAACTCCTACGCGCAGGCCGACCGCTGTGACGACACGTTCACGGTCAGCGGCCGCCTGATTGGCGACGCGGCGTCCGCCGACATCGAACTCCTCGGCGACGTCAATATTCACCTGGTCGTGCAACTCGTTGCGCTGAGCCATCGCGGCGACATCGAACTTGCTGCGGCGTTGTGCGCACAGGCATACGAGGCCGCAGCAGCGCAACCGTCGATTCAGGCGCGAGGGGTGGGCGGCGTTGCTCGGCGGGCAAGTGGGTGCGATCGTCGGTACCCCTCGGCTCGTGTCACTGCGGCTCGCGGAGGCCGAACAGCTGTGGGCGAGATGCGGTATCGAGGCGCTGGCTGCGTGGAGTGCGGCTGGCCTCGTGAGAGCTCAGCAGGAACTCGCAGACACCGACGCCGCCTCGGAAACCCTCGCACGATGCCAGGGTTACGACATGTCCGGGTTCGAGCTCTATCGGCCGCTCGTGCACCTCGCCGACGCATGGGTGGCCGTCGGCGTCGGTGACCGCGCCCGCGCAGCGAACTCGGCACAGGCAGCCCTCGATCATGCACAGCACGCCGGACAGATCACGAACCTGGCTGCGGTGTGGCACGACATCGCTCGACTCGATCTGCTCGATCACGTCGACGACATCGGGCACTGGGCGCGTCCGCAGGCCGCGTTGGGAGCACTTCGGCACGACTTCGTGACCGCTCGACGAAGCGGCGACCTCGCGGCGATCGCCGATGCCGCCGACCGCTTCGGAGCGATGGGCGCCCACCTCTACGCCGCTGAGGCCTACTCGGTTGCCGCCGCCCTCGCTCGACGTGGCACTGCAACCAGAGACGCAGCCCGTCTCGCTGGACTCGCGGGCAGCGAGGCTGCGTGGTGCGAGGGAGCGAACACGCCGCTGCTGTCGTCGCGGCACGCCACTGGACCATTGTCGAGACGCGAACACGAAATCGCAGCGATGGCGGCTTCGGGGCTCACGAACCGTCAGATCGCCCAGCGTCTGATCGTGAGCGAACGCACGGTCGAGAACCACCTCTATCGGACCTTCATCAAACTCGACGTCGGCTCGCGCGATGACCTCGCAGCAGCGCTCGGGCGTTCGGTCAGTCGTTGATCGGGGCAAGTGTCAGTGAGACCACCGTGCCGTCGCTGAGTTCCTGACTCAGCGTGGTTGTTCGCCCGTCCCACTGGGCAAACCAGCGCGCCTCGATCCTGGTGACCACGCTGCCACCTGCTCCGCACGGCTCGCCTGGCGACGTCGGCGCCGTCGCGCTCGTGATCGTGACGTCGACCGACACCAGCACCTCGCCGAGAACACGATCAGCGCCGCGGCTCCCCGTGGCGACCGGGGTCGCTGCATCGATCGATCTGCAGTCCTGCGACAGCGTGCCGGGTTGGCTGGTGAGCGTGTAGCCACCGAGGCGAACGACGAGGTCGCTGACCGACGCGTCGAGCCTGCCGCGCCCTGCCGGGTTGCTGATGGCAAGCGACCATGAGTAGTCGAAGTCGGATGGCGGCACGTTCGGCGCGGTGTCCTCCGCGAGCCCTGGGTTTCGCCCTGCGTCGAAGTCGAATGCGGTGACGCGTCGATCGGTACCGTTGGTGGTGTCGGTCAGTTGCAGCGTTGCCACGTACTGCGTTCCCGCACACAGTCCGGTGGCGACGAGCCGCCCCGAGAGTTCGAACTCCGTGTTCGGCGTCGAGGTCACTGCCGGGCACGCGGCCTCGGACCCGGCGAACCGTGGTCTGAGCACCATCGTCGACTGTGCTGCTCGATTGGCTCGCCACGTGAGCACCAGGGTGTTGGTGGGGCTGGCGCTGTCGCGGACGAGCCGCAATGTCGAAGTATCGATCTGTGGCGGTGCAGCGGTGTCGAATCCGTTGATGACAGAAGGGGCACGCGAGGGTGTCTCCGAGACAATGCCTGAGGAATCGATCGTCCAGCCGTTCGGATCCCACCCATCGGCGTACGCAAGGCCATTGGGAAGTACTGGGCTCGTGGCGAACGGAACCCTGGTGAAACTCAGATCGACCCAGTGGCCGTCCCAGAAGTTCCAGCGTTCGCGCCTCACCGGTCCGCATCCGTCGGGGCCGCACCCCCGATTGTCGATCCGAACGCTGCGTTGGCCCCACGACATCGGACCCGCAACGTCACGCCCGTCGAGTTGGCCGGTGAGTTCCACGTAGAGGAGTTCGTCTCGTGGTTCGGTGAAGAATGCTGGTGTGTCGATGCGGCAGACCAACGAACTGTCGCCCAGGGGTCGGATCGCCGGCGCACGTCCGTTCGGGCCCACGAAACCGCAGCGGCGGTTCAGTGCCCGGTTCTCGAGGAAGCTCAGCCGCAGCAGATCCGGATCGCGAGCCGACAGCGGGAAGGCGTGTGGCAGGGAGAACCAGCCTTGTGCCTCGCCGAAGCCGACCAGGCGCACTTCGGTGATCGCCCGGCCGGGGGCAATCACCTCGTGACGCTCGATCGCCATCACGACGGGGGCGTCGTAGCTGGCACCGTCGAACGTGTACCAGAACACGCAGATGACCACCGCTTCACCGTCTGCGAGGGCGGCCGGCAGGTTGAGGAGCACGACTGCCTCCCGGCTGGCCGGCTGCGACTCGTCCGGTGTCCAGTATCGGGTGGTGGCGACCTGGCGGCTGACCGGTTGCGCGGTGGGGGCCGCCCGCGCGGGGTCGACGTTCGCGCACTTGGTTCTCCCCGGATACGCCGCTGCCGCCACGAGCTGCGCGCGTTGGTTTGCTGCGTCGCCTGTGTTCCGGTCGGCTGCCGTCGATTCGCCGAACGCAGAGTGTTGGATCGGAACCGCGACTTCGATGAGGCGTTCGTCGATCGGTGTCAGTCGGACCGTTCGACGCAAGCTCGCACGGTTGCCGCCACCATCGAGGCTCACGTCGTAGCCGTACCAGAACCGGTACAGGCCAGCGCCCCAGGTCTGTCCGAGTTCATCGAGTCCCTGGACTGACATCTCCACCTGGGACTTGCACTGACGCTGGTATCCGACCGGAATGATCAATTCGGTGGGACATGAGCCGAGGTTCCGTTCGACGTCGTCGATGCGGATGCAGAGCGGCACCTGCAGTGTCCGACGCGTGGACGAGTATTCGGTGGACCATGCTTCGACCAACTGGACAGACGGGGCGACAGCCGCGGTGTAGGCAATGCCGGCCTGCGCTGCTCGATCGTCGGCCTGGGCGGTGAAGAACTGCACGTTCATCGTTGCGCTGTACGGCACGTTGACCACGATGGCGAGAACCGTCGATGTGCGGAAATCGAGGCCAGGGATCTGGCGTCGGCACTCGCCGGCGTAGACGCTGTTCGACACGACCTCGCCGCGCCAGTGTGTGACGAGCGCAGGCGGACTGATCTGCCCGAGGATCACGCCTTCGAGTCCGTCATCGCATCCTGCGGTCGCGGCGCGGACGCATGGGTCGACGAAGGCGGGGACGGCCGATGCCCCGGTGCGCCCCGTCGGCGGGCTGAGGGGAGCACCGTCGAGCACGTCCGCTGTTGGGGCGACCGAGGCGCCGATCTCAGAGACGACCCTCAGCGCCTCACTGTCGGATCGGTCGACGGGGTCTTCGGCGTCGGCTTCTGTCGTGTCGATCGTCGCCGGTGACGGTCCGATGGGAACCTCGCCCGCCACACCGGCGTCCGGGTCGGCGGTGAGGTCGACCGCCCCGCGTGGATTCGGGGTGGTCGGACCGGCACCGAACGTGGGCACCCCGATGCTCTGCACGGGTGCAGCGGTCTCGGCAGATCGCGGTTCGACCGTTGGGTCGTAGACGAGTGCGTCCACATCGAGGCTTGCTGGGAGCGCGGCGGGTTCGGTACGGATCGAGTCCGGTGCCGTTGAAGCGTCGACGTTCATCGAGGTCGGTGGACCAGGTGACGCGGCCGGGTCGGGGATCGCCGATGTCGCAGACAGATCCGAACCATGACTCGGCTGCATGGCCCGGCCAGTGACGGCGGCACCTGCGAGCAGAGCGATCGTGAGCGCCCCGGCCGCTGCGCGTCGGGCAACCAGTTGTTTGTTTGGCACGGTGTCCTCTCAGCCGATGCAGACGTCGGCGATCTGGGCGAATTGCACGGTGATGCTTCGCTGCGTGGCGTTGCCCGGACCGTCGGTGGCGCTGGCGGTGATCGTGAGTGCGACGATGCCCCCATGCGTGCTGGGGATGGGTCCGATCTCGTAACGGTTGGGGCCGATCGCGGTCGCGTTCCCGCTCAAGGCGCCGGCTGACCAGCGCACTGGTCCAGTGGTCACTGGCCCCGTTGGGTCGGTGGCGGTCACGGTCACCTGGATGCGCTGCGGGTACGAGGAACACGACGTGGTGCCTTCGGAGTACAGCAGGCTGCGGTCGGTGGTGACCCTGACGTCGGGTCCCGTTCGGTCGGGAGGGCTGGTGGTGGTGGTGGTGGGGGCCGGGGTCGGGGTCGGGGCCGGGGCCGTCGGGGTCGGCGGTGGGGTCGTCGGGGTTGGAGGCGGTGTTGCTGGTGCCGTGGTCGGGGTTGGGTCGCTGATGGGCACGCTGGAATCGGGCGCCACATCCTGCGTCGTCGTCGTCGTTGTTGGCTCGAGCGGCACCGTTGTCGCTCCGGTCCCGACGCCCGGGACGTTTCCGTTTGCCGGGTCGATCGCCAGGTCCGCTGCCTGGGCGCAGTCGATCTCGGGGAGCATCGCGGTGTCACCGTCGCGGGCGACGTCGCTCGAACGGACCCACGCAGGAGAGGTGAGCGCCTGCGGATCGCGAATCACCAGCCACTGCTCACCCGACGTACCGATCATCCAGACGCGATCGCCACGGTGCAGCTGGCCGGTGACCAGTCCGGGCGCCTGGTCCCGACTGCATGTGTGGACATCGACCGGGTCGAGAGCCAACACCGCGCCGGTGGGTTCCCCGCCGAACGCACCTGTCCAGCCCAACACGAATGCAACGGCGGCTGCTGCGGCGACGGCAGCGCCACCCGCGGCGAGCTTGGCGGGACCGGCACTCGCTGGCGTTCGTGCTGCCAACTGGCTCATGTCCGCCGGGCGTCGGCCATGCAGCGCATCGTCGAGCCGCTGCAGATCGTGGGCGTCGAGGCGATACTCGCGTCAGCGCGTTTCGGGGATCGGCACGCACGTCGTCGGCGAACTCGGGGCTGCTGGTGATGCGTTGGAACACGGCGTCGATGTCGGACACGGCTCCGACTCAACTCGCATCGGTGTCGCAATGATTGAGTGCTGCCTACTCAACCGTGTCTGGTGATGTCGACTGAGTACCTGCCGATGTCGGTTGAGTACGCAGCACTCTTGGCTGAGCCGGCGTCCTCGTCTTGGATGACCTCATGACCCGATTCAGCGCATTGCTTCTGATCCCTCTCGCCGCTTTGGCCGTCTCGTGCGGCAGCGACGATGCCACGTCGAATCAGGCGGGCGCCTCCGTCGCACCGCCGGCGGACGGGGCGTCGCCGGATGGCACGGCGCAGCCGTCGTCGGGCGATGTCGGCGCCACCACGCCGCCGCCACCCTCAGCGAGCAGCAACCTCGGTTCGTGCGATGTCGTCATCACGGGTGGCATCGACGTGTCGTTCTCTGCACCGGGCGGCACAACGACTGCGTACAGCAGGTACTGGTTCAGCGAGCAGGAACTGAGCGATGCCGGATTGGGCATTGCGGACGCCCCGGTCTTCCAGCTGTCGTGTTCGACTGCGGAGGGATTGACGGTGCTCGTGTCGTCGTGGGACGAGACGCAGGTGCCCTACGGCCCCGGCACAGTCGAACTCGCGCCCAACGAGGTGAGCGTGACCAGCCCGGACGTGCTGGTCGCGAACGACACGCCGGTGACGATGACGCTCACGCAGTTCGACGATGCGGGAATGGCCGGCTCATTCGAGTTCACGACCCCGTCGAGCAGCGGTGCCGAGGCGTTGGCCGGCTCGGTCGTCTTTGACCTCGCCAACCCGTTCTGACCATCACCCGCAGCTGGGGCTACGTGGTTCCATCAGTGTCATGTCGCCGAAGTTGCTCGCGGGAGTCCGGCTCTGTCAGCGTTCGCCTCCGTGCTCTCGACCTTCGACCTCCTCGACCTGCAGACCACCGACGATCCGTTGCGCTTCCGCCTCGCCGCCAGCAAGGCGCTGTGCACGCCGTTCGGATTTCTCTATGGAGGCTCCGGAATCGCGGCGTCGATCGAAGCGGCGGAGCGAGCCTCGGGTCGCCCGTTGCAGTGGATCACCACGCAGTTCATCGGCACGCCGGTGCCCGACGACGTCGTCGACCTGAGGGTGGAGTTGCCTGCGCACGGCAAGGCCACGACCCAGTCGCAGGTGTTCGGCACGGTCACGAATTCCGATGGTGAGACCCGCACGGTGTTCACCTCGCTCGGAGCGCACACCGATCGACCGACTGGTGACGGCGTCGGGTTCCTGGAGATGCCCGACGGTTCCGTCACCCCAGGACTGTCCGTCGATGTCGGAACCGTTCGCAGCGATGGTTGCCGGCAGCTTCTTCGATCACCTGGAGCGCCGCCTCGCCGTCGGCAGGCTGGCGGTCGACGCGATCGACGATCCACAGCGCGGCCCGCTCGGATTGTGGTGCCGGATTCCCGACCATGCGATCGGCAGTGCCGCCACTCAGGCATTCGTCGCCGACATCGTTCCGCTCGCCGTGTGCGCAGCCCTCGGGGCGATGCCGGGCGGGACCAGTCTCGACAACACGGTGCGAATCATCGACCCGAACCCGTCGGAGTGGGTGCTGCTCGACATCAACGCCGACGGCTTCCATCGTGGAGTGGGTCACGGCTCACTGCGCCTCTGGAGCCAGGACGGTCGTCTGCTCGGCACCGCGCAGCAGACCTGCCTGATCCGCACCAGCCACCACACCCGCTGATGTAACGATTGGTGTCTGACACCAAACGTTACGCCTGATGCTGGGGGTTTGATCGCTTCGTCAGATGCCGGTGTCGAGGGGAACGGATGGTGGTCCGTCGGTGACGAGCGCTCGCAGCAATCGACCAAGCGAGTGGGGAGCGAACCACACGCCGTCGGTGGTCGACTGCTCGATCTCGTCGAGATGCCACCATCGCAGTTCGTGGAGGCGTTCCGCGCGCAGCTGCTCCCAGGTCAACGCCGGTGTCGGATCGAATCGTTCGGTGGCTTCCACCAGGTAGTAGCGGTCGTGCTGGCCGTCCCACAGCCCATTCTCGTGCGGTGTGATGTGCTCGCGATTCCAGACGTGTGCACCGACGACGGGATCGTGAAGCCCGACCTCTTCGATGAGCTCCCGGTGCAACGCTTCGACGTGGGATTCGCCGGGGTCGAGACCGCCACCGGGCAGGGCCCACACGGTGCGGGTCGGGAACTCGAAGCGCACCAGGAGCACATGGTCGTCAGGGGTGACCAGCAGGGCGCGGACCGCTCGGCGGATGCGCAGGGCAGGGGCAGGATCGGTCATCGACGCAAGAGGTCAGTCGTTCGGCGTGTCGCGCAGGCCGTCGTTGAACGCCTTGAACATGGCGTAGACGCTCTTGCACTTCTCGCACACCGGCAACTGCTTCGGATCACGCGACGGCACCCAGACGAAACCGCACAGCGCCTCGATCGGTGTGCCCATCACTCGGGCTTCGAGCACCACCGCAGCGGCGTTCTCGCCCTTCTTGGTCTTCACGATGTGTGCTGAGGTCGGTTCGCCGGTCTCTGTTGTTTCGTCGGTGTCGATGTCGACACGTTCGACAGGCATCGTCTCGAGGTCGGTCATGGTGTCAGTCAAACAGATCCGGTAGGGTAAGCCTCGTGCTCATCGCCATTGCCACCATTGCAGCCGCTGTAGCGGCAGCAGGTGCCGCACTGGCAGCACGCGGCCCCGCACCCGTACTCATTCCGGTACGGGTCAGGCGGGGGACACGAGCACAGCGCCAGCGCTGAGCATCGTCGAACTCGCCCGACCAGCCGGAAACCGGCGGCGGGCTCCGCTGCAGGTCTTCGGGACATCCCCTCGTTTCCCACCAAGGACAGACCATGACCACCAACACGACCGATCACGATTCGACCACGATCCCCGACGGCGTCGACATGACCGACCCGTACGCCGACGATCCGGCCTTTGCGCTCCACCAGGGTGGCAAGCTCGTGATCGCATCACGGGTGCCGATCGACGGCCCCGAGGACCTGGCGCTCGCCTACACGCCGGGCGTCGGCCGCGTCTCGCAGGCCATTGCGGACGAACCGGATCGTGTGTGGAGCCTCACCGGCAGGAGCAATGCCGTTGCAGTGCTCTCCAACGGCACGGCCGTGCTCGGCCTCGGAGACATCGGCCCCGAAGCGGCGATGCCGGTGATGGAGGGCAAAGCGGTGTTGTTCAAGCAGTTCGGCGGCGTCGACGCCTACCCGGTGTGTGTGAACGCTCGCACCGTCGATGAGATGGTGGCCATCGGAACGGCGATCGCACCCACGTTCGGTGGCATCAACCTCGAGGACATCAAGGCCCCCGAGTGCTTCGAGATCGAACGACGCCTGCAGGAAGCGCTCGACATCCCGGTGTTCCACGACGACCAGCACGGCACGGCGATCGTGGCGCTCGCGGCGCTGATCAACGCCGCGGCGGTGGTCGGCAAACGTGTCGAGGAGTTGACCGTGGTGATCGTCGGCACCGGTGCCGCCGGCGTGGCGGTGGCCGAGTTGCTGCACGACGCTCGCGTCGGCCAGGACGGTACCGGCGACATCATCGGCGTCGACAGCACGGGCATCCTGCATCGTGAGCGTGAGAATCTCACGCCGACCAAGCAGTGGTTCGTCGACAACGGCAACTGTGACGATCGCCGTGGTGGCGTCCGCGAAGCGTTGCAGGGTGCCGATGTGCTCCTCGGGCTCTCGGGTCCCGGCATCATCCAGCCCGAGTGGCTGGGCGAGATGGCCGACGACGCCATCGTGTTCGCCATGGCCAATCCGACCCCCGAGGTCATGCCGGAACTGATGCCCGACAACGTGACGGTGATCGCCACCGGCCGCAGCGACTATCCGAACCAGATCAACAACGTGCTCGCATTTCCTGGCGTGTTTCGCGGTCTGCTCGACGTGCAGGCCACCCGCTGCACGATCGAGATCAAGCGCGCCGCCGCTGACGCGCTGGCGTCGCTGGTCTCCGACCCGGTGGCCGAGCGGATCATTCCCGGTGCGTTCGAGCCGGGCGTGGCCGACGCCGTGGCCGACGCCGTGCGGGCCATGGCGATCGAGCAGGGCGTCGTTCGCAGCTGAACAACTCGATCCGCCGCCGATGGCATGAATCGGCGCCGGGTCGGGCATGGTGGTCGGGATGTCTCGATCAGGGCGCTCCTTCGCGTCGTTGCAGATTCCCGCCTACCGCAGCCTGTGGTGGGCCGGCACGTTCTCGTTCATGTCGGTGCAGATGCAGTTCCTGCTGCGCGGCGTGCTGGCGTGGGACCTCACCGAGCGTGAGAGCGCGCTCGGGCTCGTCTACCTCTGCTTCGGCATTGCGCTCCTGATCGCCACACCGCTCGGTGGTGTCGCCGCAGACCGGCTTGCGAAGCGCCGCGTGCTGCTGGTCAGCCAAACGGCGATCCTGGTCGTTGCTGTCGGCATGGCCGTGGTGGTGCTCACCGACACCGTGCAGTTCTGGATGCTGCTCGTGGCGGCGCTCACCCAGGGGCTGGCGTTCGGCTTCCTCGGGCCCACGCGGGTGGCGTTCACCTCCGAGATCGTCGGGCGCGACCAGCTGGGCAACGCCATCACGTTGTCGTTGCTGAGCATGAACGGCACGCGGGTGATCGCACCGTCGCTTGCTGGTGCGCTCGCTGGCGTCTTCTTCATCGGGATCGGCGGTGCCTATGTGGTGTCCGCAGTGTTCTCGTTCGGTTCGTTGTTGCTGCTGCTGAAGTGCCCGCCGGGCTCGGCGCCTCGAGCCACCTCCACCGCCCGGCCGCTCGCCGAGATCATCGACGGAGTGCGGTACGTGGCTGGGCGCCCACACCTGCGGCGCCTGGTGGTGAGTTCGTTCGTGATCATCATGTTCGGGTTCAACTACGTGGCTTTCATTCCGGCGTTGGTCAAGGGAGAGTTCGGCCTCGGCGATGGCTGGGTGGGCCTGATCATGTCCGCAAGTTCGATCGGCGCGGTGGGGGTGGCGGTTCCGCTCGCCGGGCGTGCCGACGGTGCGGGCGTGTGGCACTTGATGGTGGTGTCCGGCGTGGTGTTCGGCCTCGCCGTGATGGCGCTCGGGCTCTCGCCGGTGTTCTGGCTCGGCATGGTGGTGGTGGTGTTCATCGGTGCGGGCACCACCGGCTACCAGTCGCTGTCGAACGCGATCGCCCTCAACATGACCGCCAACACGCACCAGGGTCGGGTCCAATCGCTGATGATGCTCAGCTTCGCCGGCTTCGGCATCGCAGCTGCACCGCTCGGCCTGCTCGCCGAGATGATCGGGCTCCGTCAGGCGATTGCACTGATGGGTGCGGTCACGCTCGGCACCACGGTGATCTACGCAGTGCTCGAACGTGGTGTCGCCGACGAGATCGAACAGGGTCTCCGGCCGCTCGACGGCTCGGAGATCGAGGCGGGCCGGACCGAGCTCGGCCACGTCACCAACTGATCACCAGTCGTGTTGCCGTGTCGGAAGGCTGCGCCCGGATGTTGGCGAGCTGGTCTGCGGAATCGGCTGACACACGACGAGCAGCGGCGCTCAGGCGAACTCGCTGTCAGGTCGGTGAGTGCTGCGAGTTCGGTCTCGATGTTGGCGCGTGCGCGTGCTTCCCAGCGGTCGTGGCCGGTCGCCGTCACGAAGATGGCCGAGCGGTCGAGCAAGGCCTGCAGCACGGTGGCTCGCCCGGTCTGCCAGTCGTCGTCGCCGAGGTGGCGGTACTCGCTGCGCACGCCGGCGACGTAGGTCGAGTAGCCAGCGGGGTCGGCGGCGAGGATCGCGAGATCGGCGTCGAGGAGCACGCCCAGGTCGGGTGTGTCGGCGTGGAGATCGGGGTCGTCGCCGTGGGCTGCGGTTGCTTCGATCATCGCCGCCACCCGATCGACTGCTGCGTCGGTCCATCCGGCCCGCTCGCCGAGGTCTCGGCGGGCGAGTCGGGCGCTGGCACGCTCGTTGGCCGGGTACTGGGCTTCGTAGATGGCGTCGTGGTAGAACGCGGCGGCGACCACCTCGTCGAGATGCTCGACCCGCTCGGTGTCGGCCAACTCCAGCACGTGTCGGATCACCCACGCCACATGGGTGGCGTTGTGGTACTTGCGATGCTTCTCGCGGTGGCGGGCGAGCACGCCATCGAGCAGGCGCTGGTCCGCGCCGACGTACTGCTGCCACGCCACGTCCAGTTCCAGGGTCACGTCGCTCACCGGCCCAGTGTGCCAGCGAGGCACCGTCGGGCGCACGGCCGGTGCATGTGCGATGGTGAGCTGGTGGCGATTCTGATCGACGAGGCGCGGTGGTGGTGGCGTGGCAAGAAGTGGTGCCACCTGGTGAGCGACACCTCATACGACGAACTGCACGCCTTTGCCGACCGCACTGGCATTCCCCGGCGCGGGTTCCAGGGCGATCACTACGACATCCCCGAGGAGTATCGACCCGAGTTGATCGCCGCTGGCGCCCAGGAGGTCGAGAGTCGCGAGCTCGTACGACGACTCCGTGATGCAGGGCTGCGTCTGAGCCCAGCGGAGCGGCGTGCCCGCGGTGCCGCGGAGTTCACGCAGTGAGCGCCCCGAACCAACTCGTCGACGTTCAGGCAGCCCATCGTTCGGGTTCGCCGAACAGCTGACGCGGGCACTGCGGCCCCGATCTGCCGAGCACGAACCATTCGACGAGTTCAAGACCGCCGGCGCGGCATTGATCGCTGGCTTCCAACCAGTGATGGACGTCATCCGCTCCGGCGTCACCGTCGGGCCGACTCGACGCGAGGATCAGTGCGTTGACGACGGGCTCGTCGCGTGTGTGCTCCACGCAGATGTCGATCACGCGAAACAGCGCATCGGGCTCGACGGTGTCGGTGACGACGATCACCGAACAGCCGCGACGGTTGGCATCGAGCATGATCACGACGGTGTCGTGACCGTACGGCGCGCCGAGCGCCAGCACGGCAAGTGCATCATCGGCGCTCCGGATGGGATCGACCCCGCCACGAGGAACCGGGTGGGGTGGGCGATTGCGAGACATGGCGTCTCCTTCGGTCAGGTGAACATCGAAGGAGGGAGTCGGTGCCCGTCACGCTATCGAAGCATCCGACGGACAGATCCGAGGTGTTGCACAACCGATGAGAGCAGTGTTCCAATCAGGTCGTAACCTCGAACCCATGGCCGCCGTCGCAACCATCTTCCACAATGCGCATTGAAACTCGTCGGTCAATGCCGTGCGCATTGCAGAGGAGCTCGGCGTCGAGGTCGAGATCGTGCTCTACATCAAGACACCGCCCGACGCGGACACGCTGCGTTCGGTCCTCGCCAAGCTCGAGGACGACCACACTGCGCTGGTCCGGCGCGACAGCATGTGGAAGAAGCTCGGCCTCACCGAGGACGACGCGGTCACCGATGACCAGATCGTGGCGTTGCTGGTGAAGCACAAGCAACTCTTGCAGCGGCCGGTCGTGGTGACCGCCGACACGGCCATCATCGGCCGTCCGAAAGACCGTGTGACCGAACTGCTTGCGCCGTTCGCAGGGAACGATGCCGGCTGAGTGAGTGCGCAAGCCGCCACCCTGAACGAGGCCCCGGTGGGTGATGTCGAGCCGCATGTGCCGCCGTCGCGCTGGAAGCTGCTCTCGACGACGCTCAAGGCGCAACGGCGGAACCTGATCATCGGCTCGTTGATCGGTCTGCTGTGGATGGTCGGCAAGATCTCGGTGCCGATCCTCGTTCGATTCAGCATCGACCGAGGCATCGAACAGGGCGAGTACCTGTGGCTCTGGGTGATGCTCATCGCCATCGCCGGGGTGTGCGTTGGCACGTTCACCGCGTTGCGTCGATTCTTTGCGTTCCGCGAGGCGCGCTGGACCGAGACCCGCCTGCGAGAGCAGATGTTCAACCACATCATGTCGCTGCACGTCGGCTACCACGATCGGGCGCAGACCGGCCAGCTGATGAGCCGGTCGTCGAGCGATCTCCAGCAGGTTCAGTCGTTCGTCGTGATGATCCCGATCACCATCTCGAACATGTCGATGGTGCTTGCGGCTTCGGTGATCCTGTTCGTGTCCGACTGGCGTCTGGCGCTCGTCGCGCTCGCTCCGCTGCCGTTCGTCAACGTGGCGGGTCGGCGCTTCTCGCAGTCGATCCACCCGGCCGTGCTCCAGATCCAGGCCGAGCAGGCCGAACTCGCCACCGTGGTCGAGGAATCGGTCGGCGGTGTGCGTGTGATCAAGGGATTCGGCGCCGAAGAAGTGCAGTCGAAGCGCCTGCGGAAAGAAGCAGCGGACATCCGAGGCGTCTCGATCCAAGCGGCGCGTATCCGCGCCAAGTACCTCCCGGCCATCGACCTGCTCCCGCAACTCGGGCTCATCGCCGTGCTCGGATTCGGCGGACTCCAGGTGATCAACGACAACCTGAGCATCGGGCAGTTGGTGCAGTTCAACTTCTACGTGGCGCTGCTCGTCGGGCCACTGCGGATGCTCGGCATGACGATCGCCTTCGCGCAACGTGCCGGCGCCGCGCTGGAGCGTGTCAACGAGGTGCTCGACACCGCGCCGATCGTGACCGACCCGCCGCACCCGTCGCGACTTCCCGATCTGGAGCGAGCCGGAGCCGTCAGGTTCCACGATGTGCGGTTCGGCTACGACCCCGAAGCGCCCGTGCTCACCGGGTTCGACCTCGACCTCGCGCCCGGCCAGTCGGTCGCGTTGGTCGGCGGCACCGGGTCGGGAAAGTCCACCGTGGCCAGGCTGCTCGTGCGGTTCTACGACGTCGACGCCGGCTCGGTGAGCATCGACGGTGTCGATGTCCGTGACCTTGCGCTGCACGACGCCCGCCGTGCGGTGGGGATCGTGTTCGAGGACACGCTGTTGTTCCACGACAGCGTCGCCGCGAACATCGCGTTCGCCAAGCCCGACGCCGACCAGGCCACCATCGAGCGCGCCGCGCATCTCGCCGGCGCACACGACTTCATCATGGGGCTCCCGGGCGCATACGGCACGATGCTCGGCGAACGTGGCTACTCGCTGTCGGGTGGCCAGCGTCAGCGCATCGCGATCGCGCGAGCGATCCTCGCCGACCCCCGGGTCCTCGTGCTCGACGATGCGACCTCCGCAGTCGACCCGTCGAAGGAGCACGAGATCCGCTCGGCGATGTCGACCGTGATGGACGGTCGAACGACCATCGTGATCGCACACCGCCCCGGCACGATCGCACTGGCCGACACGGTCGTGTTGCTCGACGAGGGTCGGGTCGTGGCGTCCGGGCCGCACCAGCATCTCCTCGACACCAACCCTCGATATCGCGAGGTGCTCGCCGCGATGACGGCCGAAGACGACGAGCGTCGTGCGGAACTGGCACGTGAGGCGGGAGTCGAGCCGCTGATGCAGGTCGATGCAGGCTCGCCAGTGGGGGGCGACTGATGTTCGGAGTCGGAGCCATTTCAGACGAGGACAAGCTCGACGCCGACGAGGCAAAGCAGGTCTTGCGCCGTGCGGCGCGCATGGCGCTGCCGTTCAAGAAGACCATCCTCGGAGCATTGTGCTTCACGGCGATCTCGACGCTCGGCGTCGTCATGGGGCCGGTGATCCTCGGTTGGGCGATCGACAACGGCATCACACCGCCTGGCGACAAGATCGCTCTGCGCAACGCAGTCATCTTCTTCCTCGTGCTCACGGCGATTGCCTACGTGGCGGCACGCCAGCAGTACATCCTGATCAACCGGGCGGGGGAGGGGTTTCTCCAGGCGCTGCGCATCCGCGTGTTCGACCACATCCAGAAGCAGTCGCTCGCGTTCTTCGACCGCAACAAGTCGGGCGTGCTCGTTGCCCGCATGACCGCCGACATCGAGTCGATGGCCGAGCTCGTTCAGTGGGGTCTGCTCCAGTTCGTCGCCGCCATCTTGCTCGTCTTCTTCGCGCTGATCCTGACGTTCCTGATGTCGTGGCAGCTCGCGCTCGTCGGACTCCTCGTGATGCCGATCATCATCATCGCCTCTCGCAAGTTCCAGCGGGACTCGAATGCTGCCTATCTCGATGTTCGCGAGAACATCGGCCAGAACCTGTCGACCCTGCAGGAAGGCATCGCCGGCGTTCGGGTCATCCAGGCCTACGCCCGTGAGCCCGAGCAGCGCCGCCGCTTCGAGCAGTCGAATCGCGACCTGTACGACTCGCACGTCCACAGCGTCAAGGTGTCGACCTGGTACTTCGGGCTCGTCGAAGCCTCCGGCGTCTTCGCAACGGCGATCATCGTCGGTGTCGGCGGGTGGCTGTACTCACGCGGTGAGGTCGAAATCGGCGTCATCGTCGCGACCGTGCTGCTGTTCGCCCAGCTCTTCGAGCCGGTGCAGCAGCTCTCACAGCTCTACAACACCCTGCAATCGTCAGCGGCGTCACTCAGCAAGCTCTTCGGCATCCTCGACACCGAACCGGACATCCTCGACGGCGAACGCGACCTGCCCCGCAACGGCGAGATGATCGTCGACGGCGTCGGGTTCCGATATCCGGCCACCGAGAGTCCGGTGCTCAGCGACGTGTCGATCACGGTTGCCGATGGCGAACGTCTTGCGCTCGTCGGCCCGACCGGGGCCGGCAAGTCGACGCTCGCCAAGCTGATGGCGCGGCTCTACGACCCGTCCGAGGGGTCGATCTCCTTCGGCGGTATCGATCTCCGCGATGCAACGCTGGCTTCGCTGCGTCACCGCGTGGTCGTCGTCCCTCAGGAGGGGTTCCTGTTCGGCGGCACCATTGCCGACAACGTGCGCATTGCGCGGGCTGAAGCGAGCGACGACGACGTGCGTGCTGCGTTCGACGCGATCGGTGCCCTGGAGCGGTTCGAAGAATTCCCCGAGGGGATCCACACCGAGGTACGCGAGCGCGGCTCGCGCCTGTCGGCCGGGGAACGCCAACTGGTGTCGCTCGCTCGGGCGGCGCTGGTCGACCCTGCGGTGCTGGTGCTCGACGAGGCCACGAGCAACCTCGACCCGGGTACCGAACTGATCGTGGAGCATGCCCTCGATTCGCTGATGTCGGGTCGGACCACGATCGTCGTTGCTCACCGGCTCTCCACGATTCAGCGGGCCGACCGCATCGGCGTCATCGACGGCGGCCGTCTCGTGGAGCTCGGCAACCACACCGAACTTGTCGAACTCGGCGGCAAGTACGCCGCCCTCGCCTCGGCCTGGGCAAAGAGCCAACCCGTCGTCTGACCCGACGTGACGTTTGGTGTCAGACACCAAACGTTACGTCAGGCGGGTGCGAAGACGAGGACGAACTCGACCAGGCCGTTGTCCTCGGTGGCGACGACACCGAACGACGGGTTGTCGATGCCGTAGTCGGAGAACAGCACGGGGATCGACCCGAGCACGCCGATCTGGCCGTTGGCCGTCTGGGCAGTGACGTCGAAGGTGACCGGGTTGGTGACGCCACGGAGCGTCAGCTCGCCGACGGCGGTCGCAGTGATCTGTTCGTCTCCCTCGGGGATCTCTCCGAACTCGATCGGCTCCGTGATGCGGAACTCGGCGGTCGGAAACTCGTCGGCGTTCATGATCCGTCCGCGGAACTGGCCGTCGCGGCGTCGAGTCGTCGCTCGTGATGTTCTCGATCTGTACCGTGATGTCGACCACCGTTGCCTGCGTCCCCTCGATCGTGAGCAGCCCCTCGATCTCGTTGCTGCGACCGACCGCGGTGGTGTTCACACCGGCGAGTACCTCCTCGACGCGATAGCCGAACTCCGATGCGTCGGTCGGCACCCAATCGCCGTCGAAGTCAGCGTCGCCGGCTGGCGTGTCGGTGGTGGGCGCCGCCGTGGTGTCGGTGGCCCCGGTCGACGTGTCGGGCGCGGTGGCCGACGCCGTGGTGGTGTCCACCGGGTTCAAGGCGTCGGCGAGGTCGGTTGCGTCCAGCTCATCGGGTGAGTCGTTGATGAAGTTCGCGTAGACGAAGATCGCCCCGAAGAACAGCACCACCACGGCGACGCCACCGATCACCGCCCATTTGATCCAGCTCCTGCCCGACTGGTCGGGAGCCCCAGCGGGGTCGGCGTCGGTCGTCGGAGGGGTCGGCGCGTCATCGGTCACGGCGTCGAGTCTGGCAGAGAGCCGGCGCTCACGACAGGCGTGCCCGGAACGAATTCGGTCGGGATGGTCAGAGAATCTGTGAGAGGAACAGCTTGGTGCGCTCTTCCTGCGGGCTCTCGAAGAAGTGTTCCGGCGTCCCGACCTCGACGATCTGACCGTCGGCCATGAAGACCACCCGGTCGGCGACCTCTCGGGCGAAGCCCATCTCGTGGGTGACGACGATCATCGTCATGCCGGATCGAGCGAGATCCTTCATCGTGTCGAGGACCTCGCCGATCATCTCGGGATCGAGCGCCGAGGTCGGTTCGTCGAAGAGCATCACCTTCGGATTCATCGCCAGCGCTCGCGCGATCGCCACACGCTGCTGCTGCCCGCCGGACATCTGACCGGGATACTTCGACGCCTGTTCGGGGATCTTGACCAGCTCGAGGAGTTCCATGCCGAGGGCCTCGGCCTTCGCCTTGGGCATCCGACGAACCTTGCGCGGTGCCAAGGTGACGTTGTCGAGCACGGTCAGGTGGGGGAACAGGTTGAACGACTGGAAGACCATGCCGGTCTCGCGGCGAATCTCCTGGATGTTGCGGATGTCGTTCGAGAGTTCGGTGCCGTCGACGACGATGCGGCCGGCGTCGTGCTCCTCCAAGCGATTGATGCAGCGGATCAGCGTCGACTTGCCGGAACCGGACGGGCCGATCACGACGACCACCTCCTGCTTGGCGACCTTCAGGTTGATGTCGGTCAGCGCCTGGAAGCTGCCGAACAGCTTGTCGACATGCTCGATGTCGATCATGACGTCACCCGTGACCACTGTGGCGTCGGCGAACACGGCCTCGACCGGTGTCTGCTTCGCTCGATGTTGGATCGCTCATCTGGTTCCGACTCCCAGTCGTTTCTCGAGCCGCTGGCTCTCTCGGCTCATCGTGTAGGACACTGCCCAGAACATCAGCGCCGCAAAGGTCAGGGTCTCGGCGATCAGACCCTGGCCGCGGAACTCTGGCTGAGCGGTGATCGCTCCGGATACTTGGAGGAGCTCGAAGAGCCCCATGGCAATTCCCGCGAGTGTCGTGTCCTTGAACAGGCTGATCAGCTGGCCGATCTGAGCAGGAATCACGTTGCGAAGCGCTTGAGGGAGGACGATGTAGCCGGTCTGTCGGATCGGCGACAAGCCGACGGCTTTCGCCGCTTCGATCTGACCCCGAGGGATCGACTGCAGACCCCCGCGGATGATCTCGGCCATGTAGGCGGCCGTGAACAAGGTGAACACGACGATCGCTCGGGTCGAGGTGGCCGGCGCCAGGGTGTCCGGGACGAAGAACCCGAGCGCAACGTTGGCGAGCAGGAGCAGCACGAACAGCGGTGCGCCGCGGATCAGTTCGATGTAGGTCGTGCAGACGACACGGACCAGCGGGAGCCCGGATCGCCGGCCCAACGCCAACAGCACGCCCAGCGGGTAGCAGAGCACGATCGAGCAGACGGCCAGGAACAGGTTCAGCATGAACCCGCCCCACCCGTCGAACCCCACGGCGGTGACCACGTAGTAGTACATCCCGATCGGGACCGCTGCGAAGACGACAACGGTGACCGCAGCGGCGACGGCGTTCATGCGAAGGCGCCCGAAGAACGGGCCGATCATGCGCCCGGCGAGCGCGGCGACTGCGGCGAGGCCGGCGGTGATCCACGGCCCCGAGGTGCCGGCCAACACGAGGAGGAGCAACACGACTGCCAGCGGGAGCCAGAGTCGCTCGACCAGGTCGAAGACCCGGCCCGCCGTGAGTTTCGAGTCGGCGGCGGTCAGCCGCCCGGCGCGAACTTGGCGGCCGCGCAGGAACCCGGCGAGTAGACCACCCCAGGCAGCGAGCACCACCACGGTGACCGCGAGTCGCAGTTCGTGCACCTCCGGGTAGCGACCGATCATGAGCAGTCGCAGGTTGACCTCGATGATCGTCCATCGCCCGGTGATGAAGATGAAGTTGATCGTCTTGTAGAGGAGCCAGACCGCCAACGCACCGAACACGACGGTCAGGACGGCATCGCGCTTGGTGCGGAACAGGTTGTAGCGGAGCCACGTTGCGATCGGACCGCGGTTCATCGTTCGACCAGCATCATGCGACGGTTGGCGATGTTGACCAGCGCGGACACCACGAGCGAGATGCAGATGTACACCGTCATCGTGAGGAAGAAGACCGGCACGGCCGGTGAGCCGTTGCCCACGGTGGTCTGCGCGACCAGGGTGAGGTCGTAGTACCCGATCGCCGCGCCCAGCGAGGAGTTCTTGATCAGGTTCAGGTACTGGTTGCCGATCGGCGGGATCCCGATCCGCATCGCTTGCGGGAGGATGATGTACCACATGCGCTGGAAGCCGCTCAACGCGACAGCGTCTGCGGCTTCGCCCTGCCCGCGCGGGACCGCCTGAATCGACCCGCGAACGATCTCGGCGATGTGGCTCGCTGTGTAGATCGTGAGTGCGAGGAACAGCGCGAAGAACGACGGGTCGATCCGGATGCCGCCGGCGGTTGCTCGTCCCTCCACCGCCGGCAGGGTGTACGAGTAGCCGAACAGCGTCCAGCCGAGCACGACCACGACGACGAATGCGGCACCGCCCCAGAGCCCGGACCGAGGCAGGGCGCCCGTCCGGTCCGACACGCGGGTTCGCCACCGGGCCATGCCGTACCAGGCGAGGATGCCCGCGGCGAGTACCAGCAGGAGCCCGGCGCCCGAACCCTGGTACCAGGCCACGGCGACGCCTCGGTTGGAGATGACCGCAAGGTTGGCGAGTTCCCAAGCGTCGGTGATCTGGGGGAAGATGCCGAGCACCACCACGAGCACGCTGGCGGTGAGGAAGAGCGCGAGTGGGATGTTGCGGACCGCCTCGACGTAGACCGTCGCCAGCTTCTTGACGATCCAGTTCGACGAGAGCCGACCGATGCCGATCAGGGTGCCGAGCACGGTGGCGGCGGCGATGGCCACCACCGACACGCGCAGCGTGTTGAGGAATCCCTCGACGAGCGCGTCGCGTACCGGTGCGCTCTGCGACAGCGAGTTCCCCGTGATCTGGAACGCCGCTGGATTGTCGAGGAAGTCCAGATTGGTCGGGATGTTCTGGCGGGACGCGTTCTCGGTGTAGTTGCCGTACAACCAGACGACGATGGCAACCACGCCGGCCACCACGACCAGCTGGGCCACCCACTTGAGAACGTTGACGTTCCGCCAGAACGGAACCCGAGCCGTGACCGATGCGGTCACGGGGCCAACCGGTGTTCAGGTCGGCCCCATGACCGCAGGTGCTCGGAGAGCATCGTGGCTCAGCGGTACGGAGGTGCGTACATCAGACCGCCGTCGGTCCACTGGGCGTTGACGCCCCGCTCGAGGCCGAGCGGGGCGAGGTGCCGCTCGTAGATCTCGCCGTAGTTCCCGACCTGGCTGATCACCTGGTAGGCGAAGTCGCTCGGCAGGCCGAGGCCCGGATCGAGGACGGCTGCGTCCTCGCCGTCGACCGTCAGGCCGAGGAACCGCTGGATGTTGATGTCCTCGGTGTCGGCGAAGGTGTCGATGTTCTCCGAGGTGATCCCGAACTCTTCGGCGGCGATCGTGGCGAGGATCGCCCAGTTCGACTGCCTGCGCCCAGGCGGTGTCGCCGTCGGCGACCGCAGGAGCGAGCGGCTCCTTCGAGAACACCTCGGGCAGGATCGTCAGAGCGTCAGGACCGTCGGGGTACGTCGAGCGCAGGCCGGTGAGCTGGCTCGTGTCGGACGACCAACCATCGCACTGACCGGCGATGAATGCCTCCTGGATGAGGTCGACGTTCTCGAACGGGCGCACTTCCCAGGTGACTCCGAGGCGGGCCGGCCTCGGCGGCCGCGTTGCCCTCGGTGGTGGTGCCCTGGGCGACACAGACGATCACGCCGTCCATGTCGGCGAGCGAGGCGAAGCCGCTGTCGGCGGCGACCATCATGCCCTGGCCGTCGTAGAAGTTCGGCTGCACGAACGTTGCGCCCTCGGCTCCGTCACGGGTTGCGGTCCACGTGGTGTTGCGCACGAGCGCGTCCACTTCGCCGGACTGGAGTGCGGTGAACCGGTCGGCGGTCTCGAGGTCGACCATCTCCACGGCGGTGGCATCACCGAGCACGGCAGCGGCGATCACCCGACAGAAGTCGGAGTCGAAGCCGACGTGTTCGCCGGCGTCGTCGAGCGTTGCAAAGCCGGGCAGATCATTGCGGGTGCCGCAGCGGAAGACTCCAGCGGACTGCACGGCGTCGAGCGTCGACTCGTCGGCCTGCACGACCTCGACGGTGTCGTCCGGTGCATCGGTGCCGTCGGGCGCCGTGGTCTCCTCGGGGGGCGTCGGGTGTGCTGTCGGCGCTGTCGTTGTCGTCGCTCGTGCATGCTCCACCGAGCAGCGCAAGCGCCACCAGTGGTACGAGTGCTCGTCGTGTGGTTGTGTCGCATCGGTTCTCCCCATCGCCTCGCCGACTCACGGCGATGCTGTTGTTTCCCGGTCGACGGTCTTGTGACTGCCGTCACCAGAACCTAGACCGCGTCGCTGGCAAGCACAAGGGCGGTGGTGTGACGAGTCGGCTGATGTTGGGCCAGACTGTGGCTCATGACCGACGCCAGTGCCACCGTGTCCGCCGTCGATGTGTCCACCGCTCGCTCGGTGCCGAAGGCGGCAACGGCCGTGGGCATCGCCGTGGCGACCGAAGGGAGCGGTGCCGCGCCAGTTGGGTCTCAGCCGAGCGGCGCTCGAAGCGAACGGGTTCGAGGGCAAGTCGGGTCAGGTGCTCGCGCTCCCCAGCGCCGACGGCGTCACCGTGGCGATCGGTGTCGGCGACCCCGGCAGCGCAACAGCGAACGATCTGCGCAGTGCCGCAGCGGCCTTCGCACGGACGGTTCCCAAGCACGCCCACCTCGCCACGAACCTGTCCGACGTCGAGGGCGTCGACGCCGCCGCTGCAGGCCAGGCGGTGGCCGAAGGCGTACTTCTCGCCTCGTACCGCTACACGGGTCTCAAGAACGACCCGAAGAACGCCTCACGTCTCGAGAGCCTCACCCTGGTGTCGAGCGCAAAGCGTCTGAAGGACGCCAAGCGAGGAGCCGAGCGTGGTCGTGTGGTCGCAGCCGCCGCGACGTTCGCTCGCGAGTTGGCCAACACGCCACCGACCCACCTCAACGCTGTCGACATCGCAACCAAGGCGGTCGACCTCGCTGCCGACGCCGGGCTTGCAGGTGGAGGTGTTCAACAAGGACCAGTTGGAGCAGATGGGTTGCGGCGGCATGCTCGGCGTCAACCGCGGGTCCACCGAACCTCCCCGGATGGTCAAGCTCACCTGGGCGCCGAAGAACTCGACCGGCCACCTCGCTGCTCGTCGGCAAGGGCATCATGTACGACTCGGGCGGTATCTCGCTCAAGGGCCACGACGTGTTCCACCAGAACATGAAGATGGACATGTCGGGCGCCGCTGCGGTGCTCGCGACCATGAGCGTGCTGCAGGACCTGGGGGTCACGACCAAGGTCACCGCCTGGCTGATGTGCACCGACAACATGCCGTCGGGAAGCGCGCTCAAGCTGGGCGACGTGCTCACGATGCGCAACGGCAAGACCGTCGAGATCCACAACACCGACGCCGAAGGCCGCCTCGTGCTGGCCGACGGGCTGTCGCTCGCCGTCGAGGAGCAGCCCGACGCGATCGTCGACATCGCCACGCTCACCGGCGCTGCGATGGCGGCGCTCGGGCCGCAGATGGCACCGGTGCTCGGCACCAGCCAGGCCCTGGTCGACCAGCTGCTCGCAGGGGTCCGAGGCGACCGACGAGCCGCTGTGGCAGTTGCCGCTCGAGGCGAAGCGGTACCGCAAACTGCTCGATTCGGTGGTCGCCGACATGAAGAACATCGGCGGCCCGTACGCCGGCAGCGATCACCGCATCGATCTTCCTCAGCGAGTTCGTCGGCGACGTCCCGTGGGCGCACCTCGACATCGCCGGGCCGATGATGGTCGACGGCGATGACGGCATCTACGCCAAGGGCGCCACCGGGTTCGGCACCCGCACACTGATCGACCTGGCGACCAACTTCACCGCACCGACGTGACCGCCGGCGCAGCAGGTCGGCCGAACCTGCTGTTCATCATGAGCGACGACCACGCGGCGCACGCCATCTCGGCGTACAGCCGAGCGCTGGGTCGCCCGGTGCTCAACGACACGCCCAACCTCGATCGCATCGCGAACGAAGGCATGCGGTTCGATTCGTGCTTCTGTACGAACTCGATCTGCACGCCGAGTCGAGCAGCGATCTTGACCGGCACGTACAACCACGTCAACGGCGTCACCACGCTGGTGACGCCGATGGACAACCGGCTCGACACGTTCCCGAAGCAGCTGCAGGCCGCCGGCTACCAGACGGCGATGTTCGGCAAGTGGCACCTCGGCCACGGACCCGAACACGACCCCACCGGGTTCGACCGCTGGCGGGTGCTGCCTGGTCAGGGCCACTATCACAATCCGGTGATGCTGCAGCCCCGTGACGACGGGCGCGGGCACACCATCGTGGAACGTGGCGGATACGTCACCGACCTGATCACCGACGACAGCCTGCGCTGGCTCGACCAGCGCGACCCCGACCGGCCGTTCGCGCTGCTGTGTCATCACAAGGCGCCGCACCGGTCGTGGGAGCCGTCGCGCAAGCACTTCTCGATGTACGACGACGTCGAGATCGCCGAGCCCGACACGCTGTTCGACGACCACGACGGGCGAGCGGACGTGGTGCAGGCGATGCGGATGCGCATCATGGATCTCGACCCCGTGATCGACCTGAAGGCCACCGTGCCGCCCGGATTGAGCGAGGACGACGAGGTCCGTTGGCGCTACCAGCGCTACATCAAGGACTACCTCCGCACGATTGCGTCGATCGATGACAACGTGGGCCGCATGCTCGACTGGCTCGACGCCAATGACCTCACCGAGAACACGATCGTGGTCTACACCTCCGACCAGGGCTTCTTCCTCGGCGATCACGGCTGGTTCGACAAGCGGATGATGTACGAGGAGTCGATGGCGATGCCGTTGCTCGTGCGCTACCCGGCTGCGGTGGCGCCGGGGTCGGTGTGCGATGACATCGCGGTCAATGTCGACTTCGCCCCGACCTTCCTCGAATTCGCCGGCGTCGACGTGCCCGATGCGATGCAGGGCACCAGCCTGGTTCCGCTCCTGGAGGGCAAGCAACCCGAGGGGTGGCAGGAGTCGGTGTACTACCGCTACTGGATGCACGACGACGCCATCCACCGGGTGCCGGCGCACTACGGCGTGCGCACCAGCACGCACAAGCTCATCGGCTACTACAACGATCCGCTCGGTCAGGTGGGCGCGCGTGAGCCGGCGCTGCCGCCCGAATGGGAGCTGTTCGACCTGATCGCCGACCCCGCGGAGCTGCACAACGTGATCGCCGATCCCGCCTACCGCTCGGTGGCGTTGGAGCTGCAGGCAGAGTTGGCACGGCTGCAGGCCGAGGTGGGCGACGAGCCGCATGCCGGCGCCGAGGCCGAGCTGTCGCGGCTGCTCAACTCGCCTGGCTGACGCGGTACGCATTGTCGGCGACCTGCGCGGCGACGGCATTGCCGACGCCAAGGGCGATCAGGTGATGCTCGATCACGAGCGGGTCGTCGCCGACGTCGAGCATCGTGGTGGCGAGTTGGTGGGCCCGGCTGAACTGGTCGGTGTCGGACCGTGCAGCAAGCCACGTCTCGTGCTCAGCCTGCACGGCATCGGGCATCCGGCGAAGATGGCGGTGGCTCACCGGCGGCACCCGACGGCGAACTGCGAGGCCACCATCGACCGGATGGGCGAGACCGAACATCACACACCGCTCCAGTGCCTTGCCGAACGGTGACGATCGCCCCCTCGTGAAACTCAAGCCCATTGCGCGTGCGGTGGCATCGAGGTCGAGGTCGTAGCCATCAGGCGACTGTTCGAGCCCGGCCACGAGGCGTCGCATCAACCAGGTTGCTGTGGGGCCGAGCACACTCAGCCAGAACAATTCGACGTACCGCGACCGTGCATCGAAGCCATCGTCGTCGACGACGGGATCGACCCACGGCGTCACCACGATCGACGGTGGGCGTGTCGTGGCGGTCGGTGTCGTGCTGGTCGGTGTGGTGGCGATCTCGGGTGATGAGATGGACGCGGTGTCGGGCATGTGGACCTCCCTCGGGAAACACGTGGGTGGGGAGGAGCCGGTCGTCATCCAGTGGGCGGTGGATCGCGCAAAGCGGAACCGTCGGCAGCACACTGGCGCGATGCTGCGAACCGTGTCGAGATGGCGCCATGTGCCTGTGGCCCTGGCGATCCTGGTGATGGCCTTCCTCGCAGGCGTGTCGCTGATCGGCGCTGGTGACGATTCCGCATTTCGGCCCGAACGCTTCGACGCGAAACAGGTCACCGTCTGGCCCGAGGGAACCAACGGTGTTCGGGTGCGTGAGGTCGTCGACGTCGACTTCGGCATCAACGAACGTCGTGGCTACCAGCGAATCATCCCCAACGACTTCGGTGTGCCGATCGACGTCACGGCACGTTCGCCCGACGCCAACGACGAACTCGCCGTCGTGCTCGTGGGTGACGAGACGCGCATCAGGGTCGGCAACCCTGAGGTCACGTTCACGGGTCGGCATCGCTACATCCTCGAGTACACCCTTGCCGATCCGCGGGTCGCCACCGGGCGCCTGGACCTCGACATCATCGGCACCGAGGACACCTTCGAGACGCGCCGATTCGAGGTGGTGCTCACCGGATTCCGCTTCGATGCGCTCGACTGCCTGACCGGCAACGGCACCACACTCGGCGACTGTGAGTTCTCGACAGGCGCCGGTGACAACCAGGTTGCCGTGATCGAACCGCTGGCAGCCGGCAACGGCATCACCGTGAGCGCCGAGGTGGCATCGTTGTCCACGCCGACGCTTCCCGACCTCCCCGACGCGCCTGGCCCAGCCGCCGACGGATTGAGCCCCATGGGGCTGCTGATGATCCCGCTGGGTCTGTTCTCCGCAGGATCGGTGTTCCTGCTCGGTCGGCGTGCCGGCAGCAACAGCGTGGTCGCTGGTGGGGCCACCGACGCAGCATTCGGATCGCTTCGCCCGCCGGGTGCAACGATGTCCCGAGGTGACGTCGCGACGTACCGGGTGCCGGACTCGCGGCTGGCCGAACTCGCCACCATCGAGTTCGTTCCGCCTCGTGGGCTCGCTCCGTGGCAGGGCGCCGTGGTGCTGCGCGAAGTGGTCGACGATGAAACGGTGTCGGCCTGGTTCTCGGAGATGATCGCCAACGGCGCCATGGTCGCAACCCAGGTCGACAACGAGGTCAGTCTGGCACGCGGCGCCGACACGAGCCAGCTGAGCGCTGTCGACCAGGGCCACCTTCATCGGTTGTTTGCCGGCGGTGAGGTGATCCAACTCGGGACGTACGACCCGGAGTTCACGATCACCTGGAAGGCGATCGAGGCCGAGCAGGTCGCGTTCGTCGGTGCGGCCGGCTGGTGGTCGCGTGGTGGCCCCGGAGGACGTGCCACCACACCGGCCAAGTGGATCACCGCTGCCGTTGGGGCACTGGTGGGGCTCGCGACGCTCTCGGTGCTCGTCGCACTTGCGGCCACCCAACCGTTCTGGGCGGTGCTGGCATCACCGTGGTTGGCGGTGATCGGCGGACTGCTCGTGCCGCTGATCGCAGCTGCCGTCGCCTATCGGCCGATGTTTGCGTCGAGAACTGCAACCGGTTCGGCGTTGGCGTTGCGCACGGAGTCGTTCCGACGGTTCCTTGCCGCCAGTGAAGCCAAGCACGTGGACTGGGCGTGGGAGCATGGACTGGTACGTGAGTACAGAGCGCGTGGGCGGTTGCGCTCGGTGCGGCCGAGGCGTGGTCGAAGGCGGTCGAGTCGTCGAACATCCCCGAGCCCACGATCGCGCTCGGCGGACCGTTGCTCGTCTACTCGGCCGGGTCGGTGTTCTCCTCGAGTCGCACTGCGCCGTCGAGTTCCGGAGGCGGAGCCGGTGGTGGTGGTTTCGGAGGTGGCGTCGGCGGTGGCGGTGGCGGCGGCAGTTCGGGTTCGTGGTGATCAGCGCGGCACGGTCGGCGCCAATGCTGCGATCAGACCGCGCACTTCGTTGCGTTGGCGATTGACCACATCGGTCGAATCGCTGATCAGCTGCGCATTGGGTGGGTTCTGCCCCCGAAGCTGCAGGTTGGTGTCGAGTGCGGTGGACAGCGTCGACACCGACTGAGCAAGCAACTGCCAGCCCTCGACGCCCATCTCGAGGTGCTGCTGCTGCGCCCCGATCACCACGTTGTCGAGCCGGCCGCGCTCGACCGACCAACGGCTCAACGCCGCCGTCGGTGGTGCCGCCATCAGCTCGAGCGCGAGCTGATCGTTGATCCACTGCGACGTGCTGAGCAGGCTCGCCTGTGGCGACGGCGGCATCGTAGGGGTTGCGGGCGGACGCCGCTGCGCACGTGCCGGCTGCTTTCGCGACCGTGAGACGAGTGCTGCAATCACCAGGGCAGCTGCGAGAACGATCGCTGCGACGATCAGCACCGCGATCAACAGATCGAACCAGTCGTCGCTCTCCACGGCGATGGGATTGGCCTCGCGGGTCGACCGGAGCCACCGTCGGTGTCGGTGCGGGCGCTTCGGTCGGTGGCGGCGCCGGTGCGTCGGTCGGCTCGGGGGCCGCGGTGGTGTCGACCACCGCCGGGGCCAGGCCGGAAACCACCTGTTCGGTACCGCAGGCGGTGACCATCGCCATCGTGGCAACGAGCGCGACCGCCGCAGTCAGCGCTCGCAGTTGATTCGGGAAGCGATGCATCGCATCGACAGTAGCGATGGCAGGCCCTGGTCCCGAATCAGGCGGTCGATCCGACCGTCAGAATCAGCCCGCAATGATGTGGTCGAGGGTGAGTTCCGGCTCGTTCTGTTCGATGCGAGCCAGCGCGTACTTGTTCTCGAACAGCGCAACGAGATGTCCGTCGAGTCGGGCGAGGATCCGCACGCCCGGTTTCTCGCGCAGCGCATCAGCCGACTCCTTGTCGGTCAGCCGGATCGCCTGGTACGGCGCCGAGAGGATCTCGATTGGCGAATTGAACTCGATGTCGAGCCGATTGGCGAACACGTCGAACTGCAGTTGACCGACCGCAGCGAGCACCGGTGAGGCGTCGCCCCACTCGGGATCCTTGAGCACCTGCACCACGCCCTCTTCGTTGAGCTGGTCGAGGCCCTTGCGGAACTGTTTGGTCTTGCCGGTGTCGAGTGGACGGGCGGTGGCGAACACCTCGGGGGCGAATGCCGGGATCGGTGGGAACTTCACGATCGGGCCGGCATCGTCGTAGAGCGTGTCGCCGAGGTTGAGGCCCGTGGCGTTCACGAGACCGACCACGTCGCCCGGAAACGCCTCGTCGACCGTGGTGCGCTCTGCACCGAATACGGTGGAGGCGTACTTCGTGGCGAACGGCTTGGCCGTTCGCTCGCAGGTCATCACCATGCCGCGCTCGAACTTGCCCGAGCAGATGCGGGCGAACGCGATGCGGTCGCGGTGGTGGCGATCCATGTTGGCCTGCACCTTGAACACGAACGCAGAACAGGGCTCGTCGAGGTGGCGCGGCTTGTCGTCGACGTCGAGGCGTGGCATCGGCGCCGGAGCGAGATCGACGATGGCGTCGAGGAGGTGACGCACGCCGAAGTTGGTGAGCGCCGAGCCGGCGAACACCGGGGTCGACTCGCCGGCGAGGAACGAGGGCAGGTCGACATCGGCGCCCATTGCACTGAGCAGTTCGGACTCCTCGGTGCTCTTGGTCCACTCCTTGCCCTCTTCGGTGCTGGCGCGTGCGGCGGGCACGTCCTCCTCGGGGGCGATCTGGCTGCCCCGGGCGGTGCGGGTGAAGCGGGTGAAGATGTCGGAGCGGCGATCGATCACGCCGCGGAGGTCGCCGAACGATCCAACGGGCCAGGTGGCGGGCGTGGGGCGCAGTCCGATCTGTGCCTCGATCTGGTCGAGCAGCTCCAGTGGTTCCATGCCCGGCCGATCGAGCTTGTTCAAAAAGGTGATCACCGGCAGGTTGCGCGAGCGGCACACTTCGAACAGCTTGAGCGTCTGGGGCTCGATGCCCTTGGCCGAATCGAGCACCATCACCACGGCGTCGACGGCGGCGAGCACCCGGTAGGTGTCCTCGGAGAAGTCGCGGTGACCTGGGGTGTCGAGCAGATTGAGTTCGTGATCGCGATACGGGAAGTTCAGCGCTGTCGACGAGATCGAGATGCCCCGCTTCTGCTCCATGTCCATCCAGTCGGACGTGGCCGCACGCCGACCCTGGTGCGCCTTGACCGCGCCGCCGGAGGTGATCGCACCGGCGTACAACAGGAACTTCTCGGTGAGCGTTGTCTTGCCGGCGTCGGGGTGGCTGATGATCGCGAACGTGCGACGACGCGCGGCTTCGCTGATCACCTGGGCAGACATGGTTTCGAGGCTACCGTTCGCCCGTGATCTCTCGTGAGCGTCTTGGCCAGTCGATGGAAGCCGAACAGCAGCGGTTCGTCGAGCTGCATCCGCTGTCGGCCGAGCTCGCCGAATCGGGCCGTCGCCATCTCCTCGCGGGTGTGCCGATGCCGTGGATGACGCGGTGGCCGGGGAGCTTTCCGATCCACGTGGCGCACGCCGACGGTGCTCGGTTCGTGGACGTCGATGGCATCGAGTACGTCGACTTCTGCCTCGGCGACACCGGCGCGATGACCGGCCACGGCGGGGCCGGGGGAGCAGGCGGCGGTCTGGCAGCAGCGGTCGGTCGCTCGACCACCATGCTCCCGAGTGAGGATGCGGCCTGGGTTGCCGACGAACTGTTTCGACGGTTCGGGATGGCGAAATGGCAGCTCACCACCTCGGCCACCGATGCCAATCGGTTCGTGCTGCGCTTTGCCCGGCATCTGACGGGGCGTCCGAAGATCGCCGTGATGGACTGGTGCTACCACGGCACCGTCGACGAGACCTTGGCGATCCTCGCCGACGACGGGTCGGTCATCAGCCGACCGGGAGCGATTGGACCGCAGGTGGATCCGTCGGTGACCACCCGGGTGGTGCCGTTCAACGATCTCGAGGCGCTCGATGCGGCGCTCGCCCACGGGGATGTGGCCGCGCTGTTGATGGAGCCGGCGCTCACCAACATCGGCATCGTGTTGCCACACGCCGGCTACCTCGACGCAGTGCGTGAGATCACGCGCCGCCACGACGTGTTGTTGATCATCGACGAGACGCACACCATCTCCGCCGGTCCCGGAGGTTGCACGCAGGCGTGGGGTCTCGACCCCGACATGGTGGTGATCGGCAAGCCGATCGGCGGCGGGTTCCCGGTGGCCACCTACGGCGTCACCGACGAGATCGCGGCGGCCCTCGACCCCGCGCTGCACGGCCACGACGCCGACGTCGGCGGAGTGGGCGGCACGCTCGCCGGCAGTGCGATGGCAACCGCTGCGATCCGAGCAACACTGTCGACCACGCTGCTCGACGCCGACTACGAACGGATGATTCCGCTGGCCGCCCGCTGGACCCAGGGTGTTGCCGATGCCATCGATGCACATGGGCTTGCCTGGTCGGTGCAGCAGTTGGGGTGCCGCGCTGAGTACTGGTTCTGTCCGCTGCCGGTCAATGGCGCGGACGCTGCTGCTGCCGTCGATGACGAGCTCGACGAGTTCATGCACCTGTGGGCGCTCAACCGCGGGATCCTGATGACGCCGTTCCACAACATGGCGCTGCTGTCGCCGGCGCACACCGCCGCCGACGTCGACCGCCACACCGAGGTCTTCGCCGCCGCCCTTGCCGCCCTCACCTGATCGCGCCCCTCCCGTTCATCGGAGAGTTGGCGGGTTGTCACACGTCGTCGCGCCCGGGCACAGTGGTGCGATGTCGACCGATCTGGTGCGTGCCGCCCGCGAGGTGGTTGCCTCGGCGCAGCGGATCGTGGTGCTCACGGGAGCCGGCATCTCGACCGATTCGGGCATCCCCGACTTCCGTGGCCCCAATGGGTTGTGGACCAAGAACCCGCTCGCCGAGAAGGCGTCCGACATCAAGCACTACCTCGGCGATCCCGAGGTGCGCCTGGCGGCATGGCAGAACCGGCTGACCACGCCGGCGTGGACGGCCGAGCCGAACCGGGGCCACCAGGCAATCGTGGAACTCGAGCGGCGTGGTCAACTCCATGGCCTCGTCACGCAGAACATCGATGGCCTCCACCAGAAGGCTGGGGTCGATGCCGACACCGTGATCGAGGTGCACGGCACGGTGTGGTTCACCCGCTGCTGGGACTGTCAGGATCGCCGCCCGATGATCCAGGCGCTCGAGCGTGTCCGTGCGGGCGACCCCGACCCGTCGTGTCTGGAGTGCAGCGGCATTCTCAAGAGCGACACGATCAGCTTCGGACAGGCACTCGTTCCCGAGGTGATCGAGCGAGCGCTCCGCGTCAGCGAAGAGTGTGACGTCATGCTTGCCGTCGGCTCCACGCTGAGTGTGTTCCCGGTGGCCAACTGTGTGCCGCGAGCCAAGGCGGCGGGCGCACAGGTGATCATCGTCAACGGCGACGAGACGTCGATGGACCGATATGCGGACTGGCTGCTGATGGGCCAGATCGGCGAGATCCTGCCGGCACTCGTCGATTAGCGAGTCGTCGTTCGGCGGCTGGCAAGGAACGCTCCACCGATCACGAACGCGACACCGATCAACTCCAGCAGGAACACTTCGTCGCCACGGAACGCCACGCCGAGGGCGAGGGCCACCACCGGAATCAGGTAGGTGATGAACGACGCCCGGGTCGAGCCGACCCTGCCGACCAGGGTGCCCATCAGTGCAAAGGCGATGCCGGTGCCCACCACACCGAGCACCACCACGGCGAGGACCGGTCCGAACTCCCAGCGGGCGTCGCCGATCTGCCACAACCCGTACGGGGCGGTCCAGATCGTGGCGAGCGCGAGCACCTTGGCCATCAGGTTCACCGATCCGTAGCGCTGCTGCAGCGGGCCGGCGAGGGTGACGGCGAATCCGTAGCACACCGTGGCCAGCACGACGAGGAGCACGCCGAAGGCCTCGCTGGAGCCGTCACCGATCGACGGCAGGCTCACGAACACGACACCCACGAAACCAACGGCAATACCCGCCAGTTGGGCGCCGCGGGTCGGCTGGCGAAGCAGCGCCATCGCGAAGATCGCTGCGAAGATCGGCGTGCCGCCGTTGAGGAGTCCGGCGACTGCGGAGCTGATGTGCTGCTCGGCGATGGGGAACAGGGTGAACGGGATGGCCACCCAGACCACCGAGAGCGTCACGACCCGCACTCGATCGTCGGGTTGGATCTTGAGGTGCTGGCGAGGCAGTGGCAGCACGGCGAGTGCGAGCGCTCCGAGCCCGACGCGCATCAGGGTGATCACGCCAGGTGGAAGCGCGTCGAGTCCGATGTCGATGAACAGGAACGATGCGCCCCAGATGACTGCCACGGAGGACGAACAACGACCAGTCGCCCGAGGCGAACTGTCGGTCGACCGGCTGGCGCAGCGGCGCGGGAGCCGGATGATGGGGGGCGGCCGCGGACACGAACGGCACGGTACCTGGCCCTGTTGCCAGCTGAGTTGGTGCACTTCAGCAGCTCTCGTTGCTTTACGCTCAGGGTATGAGTGAGGGCAGCCGCCCGAGGGGTGTCTTCCAGCGACCGTTCGATGCCATTGCGTCAGCCATCGTTCCGGTGGTTGCTGACGCTGTCGACCCCGATGACCTGATCGATCGAATCGATGTGAATGCGCTGATCGATCGACTCGATCTCGACCGCCTGATCGACCGAGTGGATCTCGATGCTGTGCTGAGTCGTGTCGATGTCAATGCGCTGCTCGATGGCATCGACGTTGACCGGTTGCTCGATCGTGTGGACCTCGATCGTCTGGTGGCTCGGCTCGACATCGATGCGATCGTCGACGCGGTCGACGTCAATCGGATTGCGGAACGACTCGATCTCGACGCGATTGCTGATCGTGTGCGTCGATCGATCGCGACCGCGTGACGTCGAGCGGGTGGTCGCTCGTGTCGACGTCGACTCGATCGCCGCGTCACTCGACATCGATGCGATCGTCGCCAAGAGTACGAGGGGGGTGTCCAATCGGGCGATCGACCTCGTGCGGCGCCAGATCGTGGGGCTCGACGAGATCGGGATGCGGGCGGTGGGCCGGCTGCTCCGGCGCGATCCCCTGACGCTACCTACCGGTCCGCCGCTCGCACTCGGCGCCGATGCACCGCCCGACCAGACCACCACGATGAGTGGACGGTACGCGGGCCCGATCTCACGCCTGGTTGCGCTCACGCTCGACGTCGTCATCATTTCCGCGAGCTACACGTTGTTGCTCGCTGCCGTGCAGTTCGTGGCGGGGGTGCTCTTCGGAGCGTCGTTCGACTCTGCCTCGGGAGGCGGAGTGTGGGCGTTCGGCGGACTGATCGTGTTTGGATTCTGCTACTTCTGGTTCTCCGAGGCGCTGACCGGGCGGACCGTGATGAAGGGCGTGGTGGGCCTGAAGGTCGTGCGTGCCGACGGCTCGCCGCTCAGTCCGGGTGCCGCGGCGATCCGCACGCTGGTGCTGCCCTTCAGTTTCGTGCTGTTCGGGATCGGCGCACTGATGATGCTCGTCGATCGACGCCGTCGGGCGCTGCACGATCTCGCCGCCCGGTCGGCCGTGGTCTACGACTGGGGTGACCGGCCAGCGGAACTCCCTGCACCGCTGACCCGATTCATCGACAAGCGAAACGCAGCAATGTCGAGCTCGGTAGCGGGCACTGCGCCTGGGCACTGACCCGAGCCTCGGCCGCCTGTTCGGAATCCTGACCCACTGGGTAGGCTTTAGGTCATGGCAACGTTCCGCGACCTGCTCACCGCCGCGAAGTCCGAGATCCGCGAAGTCGACCCCGAGGGTGCCGCTGCGCACATCGCCGAGGGCGCACTCGTGCTCGACGTACGCGAACCCGACGAGTACGACGAGGGCGCACTTGCGGGCGCCATTCACATCCCGCGCGGGCACCTCGAAGCGCAGATCGAGAACCGCATCGTCGACAAGTCGGCACCGATCGTCGTCTACTGCGCTGGTGGCGTGCGCTCTGCATTCGCTGCCAAGACCCTCGCTGAACTCGGCTACACCGACGTCGAGTCGATGGCCGGCGGGTTCGGGCGTTGGAAAGACGAAGGTCGTGCGTGGACCACGCCGGCGACGCTCACCCCGGAGCAGACCAACCGGTACAAGCGCCACCTGCTGCTTCCCGAGGTGGGTGTCGAGGGGCAGACCAAGCTGCTCGGCGCCAAGGTGCTGATGCTCGGCGCCGGCGGCCTGGGCTCACCGGCAGCGCTCTATCTGGCAGCGGCCGGTGTGGGCACGATCGGCATCGTCGACATGGACGAGGTCGACTCGTCGAACCTGCAGCGTCAGATCCTGCACAACATCGATCGCATCGGTGACCGCAAGGTCGACTCGGCCAAGAAGACCCTCACCATGCTCAATCCGGACGTCGACGTGGTCACCTATGACACTCGTCTCGACGCGTCGAACATCATCGACATCATCTCCGGCTACGACGTGATCGTCGACGGAGCCGACAACTTCCCGAGCCGTTACCTGCTCAACGATGCGAGCGTGAAGCTCGGCATCCCGGTGGTGCACGGCTCGATCTTCCGCTTCGAGGGCATGGTCAGTGTGTTCCACCCGACGCAGGGCCCGACCTACCGCGACATGGTGCCGCAGCCGCCGCCAGCCGAGCTCGCCCCGAGCTGCGCCGAAGCCGGTGTGCTCGGCGTGCTGCCCGGCATCATCGGGTCGATCCAGGCGCTGGAGACGATCAAGGTGATCCTCGACCTGGGCGAACCGCTCATCGGGCGCATCCTCACCGTCGACACCAACGACATGGAGTTCCGCGTGTTCAACCTCAAGGCCGACCCCGCCAACGAGGTCACCTACGCCAATCGCGATCGCATCGAGATCAAGGAACTCGACGGTCTGTGCGCTCCTGGGCTGTCTCACTGACCGCGAACAGGCTCTTGCGGTAGATCACTGCGAGCACCACCATCGCCAGCCCGAACAGCAGCATTGCGCTCCCGCCGGGATCACGGGCGTCGGCGGCGTCGGCGAATGCGTCGGACTGGCCGGTGAGCAGTACCCAGTCCCAGCCGGCGTGCAGCAGTACCGGCACGACCAGCGTGCCGGTGGTTCTGCGTACGACATAGAGCAGCGAGCCGATGATGAACGTGAGCACGACCTGCCCGGCCGTTGCGCCGACCGACTGACCCGCAGCAGCGTTCCAGGCGTGCAACAGCCCGAACAACAGCGATGACACGAGCCACACCTGCACCTCGCCCGCTCCTCGTCGCAGGCCAATGATCGCGTAACCGCGATAGACGATCTCCTCGCAGAAACCGACGAGGAGCACGCCGATGGTGGTCCAGAACAGAAACGATGTGTCGAGGTCGCCGACGCGTCCGTAGTCGAGGCTGGCAATCAGGGCGACCACCCAGATCACGGGAAGCCATCGCAGCGGGCCGGTGACAGTTCGAGGTTCGCTGAGGAGCGCAGGCCACGCACGCAATGCGAATGCGAGCGCGACGAGGACGAGGCCGAGGATCGACAGCGGAATCACGATGCCGTTACGCATGTTGTCGGCCGACGCAGCGATGTCGTCGTAGTCGACGCCTGACGCGACGAGCAGGGCGACGAAGGCAGGTCCGTACAGCACGGCGATGGCGATCCCGATCGTCATGCTGACGCGGTGAGCGCCGGGCTCGGAGACCGGTGCGGAGATGGGTACCGACGTCACGGCGGCAGAAGTTAGCCCGAATCGGGATCGTGCGACGGGCTCAGGCTGGCTCGGTGAGCACTTCGGCTTCGAGCGGGGCGAGTTCGTCGCGTTCCTGCACGATCACGCCGACCAGCACGAGCGCGATGCCGGCCCACTCGATCGTCGACGGTTGTTGGTCGAGCACGAGCCAGCCGATCAACGCCGCCGTCACGGGCAGCAGTGCGAGCAGCAGCGAGAACCTCCGGATGGGGATGCGTCGCATCGTGAACTGGTCGATGCCGTAGCCGATCGCGTTCGAGAACACGCCGACCAGCAGACACAGCGCCAGCAACCGTGGCGATGTCCACACCTCGCCACTCCACGGCGCGCCCGCCGGAGCGATGGCGAGCGCCCCGATCGCCAAGCCCGACGCCGAGGCCGGCCACGCCACGGTCGAGGCGGGCCACCCGTGAGCCGATCACGATGTACAGCGCCCACATCGCCGAGGCCAGCCCGATGAAGAGCAGGCCGATTGCGTTGCCCTCGATCTCGCCGCCGCCGAGCACCACGACGCCGGCCACGGCGAACAGCAACGCCACTGCGTTGCGCCTCGATCTGGTGGCAACGGCGGCGACGGCGATGGGTCCGATGAACTCGATCGTGACCGCCTTGCCCAGGTCGATGCGTTCGATCGCCAGGTAGAAGAACAGGTTCATCAGCGCGGTGGCGATGCCGAACGCTGCAGCGGCGAGGAGTTCGGGACGAGTCCAGTGGTCTCGCCAGGCCTTCGACACCAGCACGATCGCGCCGGCGGCGCCGATCACCCGGAACCAGGCCACGGTCTGTGGCTCGACTTGGTCGAACAATCCAACGGCGATGACCGCGCCGACGTACTGGGCGATCGCCGACAGGACGAACAGCGCCTCGGGCTGGGCGGTGTTCAAGAAGTTGGTGACCGGCCCGCTGCTGCGAGCCCGTGCGGGTGGCGCGTCCAGACTCAGTCGAACAGTTCGGGGTCGGTGTGGGCGATCTCGTCCCACAGGGGTTGGAAGCTGAACCAACCGGCAGCGTGGAACCCGGTGTTGTCACGGGTGTAGCTGGCGTACTCGTCGCGGATCTCGATCGGATCGCCGGCGGCCATCGCCATCAGTTGGGCCTGGCACGAGCGTTCCATCGAGATGAACCAGAACGCCGCTTCGTCGACGGTTTCACCGACGGTGAACAAGCCGTGGTTCTGGTGGATGGCGGCCTTGCCATCGGGGAACTTCGAGGCCAGTTCGCGACCGGCCTCGATGTCGAACACGACGGCACCACCCTGCTCGGAGATCACGTGGTGGTCGTTGTAGAACACGCATGCGTCCTGGGTGAGCGGTGCCAGCGGGATGCCCAGCGAGCTGAACGACTTGCCGTAGGGGGAGTGGGCGTGGGCGGCTGCGACCACGTCGGGTCGAGCGGCGTGCACGGCAGCGTGGATCACGAAGGCGGCACGGTTGACCGGCTTGGTGCCGTAGACGACGTCGCCTTCGTGGTTGACGAGGATGAGGTCGCTCTGTTTGATGTGGCGAAAGCTCATCCCGAACGGGTTGACCCAGAAGCAGTCGGGATACTCGGGATCGCGCACGGTGATGTGGCCGGCGACGCCCTCACCGAAGCCGAACTTGCCGAAGATGCGCAGCGCGCCGGCGAGATGGCTCTTGCGGTAGTGGCGTTCGTCCTCGACGTTGTCGAAGGTGGGGATCCCGTCGAGGCCGACGGTCTTCGGCGTGAGCTCGATGCCGTCGATCATGCCCGGGCTGGTCGTCGTGGTGTCGTCGATGATGGCCATCGCCACACCGTACTCTCGCCGGCCCCCGCTGTCTCGGGCCGTACGATGCGAGCTGCCATAGGCTTCGCCTGATGGCCGAGATCCGCCCCGCCGACGTCGCTGCCCCGGCAGCCAACTATGCCCACGCCGTGCTCACCGAGGGTGCGAGCCGCTGGCTGCACACCTCGGGTGTGGTGCCGGTCGGGCCCGATGGCTCGACGCCCGACGCAGTTGCCGACCAGGCCGAGGTGGTGTGGGCCAACATCGCCGCGATGCTGCGCGACGCCGACATGACACCGGCCGACATCGTGTCGGTCACCACGTACGTGGTCGTCGGCGAAGATCTCACGCCGGTGATGGTCGCGAGGGATGCTGCGCTCGGTGGCCATCGAGCTGCGTCGACGCTGGTGACGGTGCCGGCGCTGGCCCGCCCCGAATGGCGGATGGAGATCGCCGTCGTTGCGGCGAAGTAGCCGCGGCGAAGTAGCTGCGGCCCGCTGATCTCGGCGCCTCAGCCCGAGAAGCCGCCAGCCGCCGAACCGGTCGGGACGATTGGCAAGGGCTTCACCCTGCGCCTTGGCATTGCGCGTGTCGCGCTCGGAGCTGCCACCCCCGCCGTGGCTGCCTGCGAAGTCGCCGTCCGACGTGTAGTTCTTCAGCCGTCGACGGAATCGTGCGAACCATGCCATCGGGAACCTCCTCAGGTTCGTGCGCTCAGGTCTGGTCCGACAGTACCAGGCGGATTTCTCCGGTGGTCTGGATCGTCTGGTCGTCGCCGTCGGTGGTCGAGATCCGCACCGTGAACTCTCTGCCGAGTTCCTCGCCCACCGGTGCAGGCCCGAGGCTCGACCCGAAGGCGCCGTCGCGGCCCGGCCCGGGCGTCGCGGTGCTGCGGCTGCGGATCCGCCCGTCGATCTCGGTCTTCCAGTATTCGGCTTCACCGGCGACCACTGCGTTGGCGGAATACACCTCCAGCGAGGCCTGGCCGTCGGTGACCGACACGCGCAGGGTCAACGATCCCACGGGGGTCGAGGTGTCGTCGATCGGCACGAAGTCGACCACGACCTCGGTGTCGCCACCGATCAGTTGTGCCAGCTCGTCCGAATCATCAGCGATGAGCAGTTCCCGCCAGGCCTCCTCGTTCGCGTCGATCACGTCCGATGCGGTCGGAGCTGCCGGATCCTCAGGGCCGCCGATCACGATCACCTGGTCTCCCACCACGCCGACATCGACGGGCGGTGGCCGGTCGATCACGATCGCGTAGGTGAGCACCTCGGAGCCCGAGAGCGTGTTGATGCGGTAGACGTACCCCGTCGACGCCACCCGGCACTGTGAGCCGGCGCCTTCGCTCTCCCTGGGATCGGTGTTCAACGCTTCGGCGACGAGTTCGAGGCCGTCGGGTCCGTCGGGTCCGTAGTCGAAGCCGGGGATGGGGGCATCGGCTGGCCTGGGCGTGAGTTGGGTGAGGATCGACACGAGTTGCTCGCGATCGAGTCCGCGTGCCCGGAGGTAGCCGATGCTGCCGTCGGGCAGGGTCCACTCGGCCTCGCCGTTGCCGTTCGGATACTCCCGAACGAAGACATCGATGCCATTGATCGACTCGACGTGATCGGGCGAGGTCAGCTGGCGATCGCGGTCGACATACCGCTGGAGCAGGGCAAACGGCTTCGCTTGGCCATCGACGGGGTCGCCGATGATCTGGATCGGCACCGCGAAGCTGCTCGGCCGGGCGAACAATGTGAGCGGCAGACTCGCGTTGGGATCTCGTGGCAGACCCGATGGAGCGCCGCCGGACGCCGAGATCGGTTCGCAGATCGCAGGGTCCACGATCGGTCGTGTGATCGATGCTTGGAGCGGTTCGGTGGTGGCCGTCGGGGCGGCGGTCGCGGTGGTGGCCGGATTCGTGCGGGTGCCCTCGAACGTTGCCGTTGGCGCTGCCGGGGTGCTCGTTGCGCTCGACGTCGGCGGAGAATCCGGCGGGGTCGAGGTACGAACATCGGTGGTGCTGCGGTCGCTCGTCAGGAACAGACCAGCGACGCCGCCGAGCACCACCAGCGCTGCCGCCGCCACCATGAGCACGCGTCCGCGGGCTCGGCCCCCGCCGGATTGCTGCAAGCGCCCCAGCGGTTCGGCCGACGCAGCGATGTGATCTGCCTCGTGTCGGATCCGCTCGCCCGATGCTCGGGCCCGGTCGTCGAAGTCACTCATCGGTCACTCCTCGCGTTGGTCATGGCAGTTCGGAGGCGGTTGCGCGCCCGTGAGAGGTCGGACTTGACGGTGCCCTCGGGCACGTCGAGCACGGTGGCGATCTCGGCGATCGGGAGGTCCTCGACGTAGTGCAGCGCGATCGCGTCGCGCTGGCGGTGGGGAAGAGCGGCAACCTCGGCCCAGAACGCCCGATCCCATCGGTCGGATTCGGAAGTGACGGCGGCCGTGGGCTGCGCACGCAGGCGTGACTGCAGACGTCGGCGGCGTGTGCGTCGTCGCTGTGTGTCGGTGACGAGATTGAGCGCCACCCGCCTCGCCCATGCGCCTGGTCGTTCGAGTGTGGAGATGTCATCCCAACGTGCGAACGCGCGCGCCATCGTCTCCTGGGCGACATCGAGTGCATCGTCACGATTGCGGAGTAGGGCCAGCGCGAGCGCCAGGATGCTGGCGAACTCGCCCGCGACGAAGTCGTCGAAGCCGTGGACATGGCTGATGTCCTGATCGCTCACCGGTGCCTCCGTCGCCACACCATCACACACGCACGACCACACCGGCAGGTTGCAACCCGATCACGGCCAAGACATCGCAAGCGCCGACCGTGCTTTGTACAGTCGGCCCCGTGCTCGTGCTGCGACAGCGTTGCCTCGCCATGAACGCCACAGGGCCGTCGTGAACCTCGTCGTCAGGGGAGCACTGTGGATCGGTGTGTTCCTCGGTGTCACACTTGCGCCGCTCGTGTTCGCAGTGATCGGGGTGTCTGGCCCAGGGCGTGGCTTCTGGACCGAATTCTCCGCGGCGCTCGGCTTCATCGCCCTGTCGCTGATGGGTCTCGAATTTGCGCTCGTGGCACGGTTCCGGGCTGTCGCAGCACCGTTCGGCAGCGATTCGCTGGTGCAGTTCCACCGGGCGGTGGGCCTCGTTGGGTTGAGCCTGATCGTGGTGCACATCGCGATCTCGGCGCCGTGGGACCTGGTGATCCGACCGTTCGATCCGGACACCCCGGCACGTGTGCGCTGGGCACTGTTGGCGACCCTGGCGCTGCTGGCACTGATCGGCTCGTCGGTGTGGCGGACACGTCTGCGGCTCTCCTACGAGCGATGGAACGTGCTGCACGCACTGCTGGCCGTCACGGCGATCGTGGCGTCGCTCATGCACGCGTTGCTCGTCGACTACTACCTCAACACCACCTGGAAGCGGTTGCTGTGGATCGCCATGGCAGCCGCATTCGGAACGGTCCTGGTGTGGGTGCGCATCGCAAAGCCGGCATTGCTGTGGTCGAAGCCGTGGACCGTCGAGCGGGTGACGCCTGAGCGGGGAGACACCACGACGCTGACGCTGCGATCCGACGGGCACGACGGCTTCGACTTCCTCCCGGGTCAGTACGCGTGGTTCGCCATCGGTCGGTCGCCGTTTGCGCTCACCAAGCATCCGTTCTCGTTCTCCTCCAGCAGTGAAGCCCAGGGCACCGTGCAGGTGAGCATCAAGTCCCTCGGCGACTTCACGTCGACGGTCGCCGACTTGGAGGTCGGCACCAAGGTGTACATCGACGGCCCCCACGGCGTGTTCAGCCCCGACCTCTACGAGGGCCCAGGATTCGGGCTGATCGCCGGCGGTGTCGGCATCACGCCCACGATGAGCATCCTGCGCACACTCGCCGATCGCGACGACCGCCGACCGGTGGTGGCGTTCGTTGCCAGCAACAACTGGGACGACGTGACGTTCCGTGAGGAGTTGGAACTGCACGCGCAGCGCGACAACGTCACGGTGGTGCACACGCTGGGCGACGCCCCCGATGATTGGAACGGCGAGACCGGCCGCCTCGACGCGGAGATGATGCGCCGGCACCTGCCCCAGCGCTACCAGCGCTGGCAATACTTCATCTGCGGCCCCGATGCGATGATGGACGCCATGGAAGTGGCCCTCGATGCGCTCGACGTGCCGCCTGACCGGGTCCACACCGAACGCTTCGGCTGGGTCTGAAGCGGAGCGAGGAGCAACGATGCGCCACACATTGGTCAACCGGTTGGTGGTTGCGATGACGATCGTGTTGGTCGGCGCTGCGCTCGTTTTCGCTGCCGTTCAGGGGTGAGGCCGGCGCGAGCCGGCGGGCGAACTCAGATCAGCCCGAGTGCGAGCATTGCCCGCGCCACCCGCTCGAACCCAGCGATGTTCGCGCCCACCACGTAGTTGCCCGGCGAGCCGTACTCGTCGGCGACCGTCAGGCAGGTTTCGTGGATGCTGGTCATGATCTCGGCCAAGCGTTGCTCGGTGTGGTCGAAGCTCCACGAGTCGCGGCTGGCGTTCTGCTGCATCTCCAGCGACGGAGGTGGCCACGCCGCCGGCATTGGCTGCCTTGCCGGGCCCGAACGCGACGCCGGCCGCGTGGAACGCGTCGATGGCAGCGGCGGTGCAGGGCATGTTGGCGCCCTCGACGACCGCCTTGCATCCATTCGCGATCAGGGCGCCTGCATCGGCCCCATCGAGTTCGTTCTGCGTGGCGCAGGGCAGAGCAATGTCGCAGGCGACCGTCCAGATCGACCCGGTCGAGAACGTCGCTCCACGCTGGTCGGCGTACTGGGTGAGGCGGCCACGTTCGACCTGTTTCACCTGCTTGAGAAGGTCGAGGTCGACACCGGTCGGTTCGTACACGAAACCACCGGAGTCGGAACACGCAACGACGATCGCTCCCAACTGCTGCAGCTTCTCGATTGCGTAGATCGCCACGTTGCCCGAGCCCGACACGACGCATCGTGCCCCGTCGAGCGACATCGCCCCTGGCCAGCAGCATCTGTTCGGCAAAGAAGACGGCGCCGTAGCCGGTTGCCTCGGTGCGCACCAGCGAGCCGCCCCAGGCGACGTTCTTGCCGGTGATCACTCCCGATTCGTAGCGGTTCGTGATGCGCTTGTACTGACCGAACAGGAAGCCGATTTCACGCTGCCCGACGCCGATGTCGCCGGCTGGTACATCGGTGAACTCGCCGATGTGGCGGTACAGCTCGGTCATGAAGCTCTGACAGAACCGCATCACCTCGTTGTCGGATCGGCCCTTGGGATCGAAGTCGGCGCCACCCTTGCCGCCGCCGATCGGCTTGTCCGGTGAGCGCGTTCTTGAAGATCTGCTCGAATCCGAGGAACTTGATGACGCCGAGGTCGACCGTGGGGTCGAAGCGAAGCCCGCCCTTGTACGGGCCGAGTGCACTGTTGAACTGCACCCGGAACCCGCGATTGATGTGGACCTCGCCGCTGTCGTCCTGCCAGGGCACACGAAAGATGATCTGGCGTTCGGGCTCGCAGATCCGCTGGATGATCTTGTGGTCGGCGAACTCCGGGTGGCGCACGATGGCGGGCCCGATCGATTCGAGTACTTCCTGGGCGGCCTGGTGGAACTCCGGCTGGGCGGGGTTCTTGCTCACGATCTCGTCGTAGACCGTCGCAAGATCGCTGTGCATCATGCGACGAGTGTCGCAGCATCTCCCCGTGACCGGCCGACTACTCGGATCGGGCATCGGTGACCGTGATGCCGTCGGGCGTCGCGATGCGAGCCCAACCCACTCCAAACGACTGGCCGTAGTTGACCTCGGCGGTCACGGTCGAGCCGTCGGAGAGCGTGGCGACCACCTTGGTGGGGCTCGGGCCCACCTCGAGCGTCGGCTCCAGGGGATCATCGGGAGCTGGGACGATTGGCGTCAGAGCCGGCCGCACCAGCACGATGGTGGCGCCGTCGGTGGGAACCAGGCCCACCTTCGGTGAGGTGAAGTCGTCGTCGATGCACCCTTCGCCAGCCGGTGTGCGCCAGCAGAACTCGGTGTCACCCGTTGCGGTCTGGCGCTCGGAGATGTCGAGGTCGGGAAACCAGCGCCAGTAGCTGAGCTGCGTGCCCATCGCGATCGTGATCGGCGACTCGTTGAGGTCGGCGGACGGTGGCAGCGTCGCGCCGGTGACCTCGACCGGCTCGGCGGCAGTGAGAGTGGCATCGCCGAGCGTCGACGCACCATGGATGACCGCTGGGTCGGAGACGCTGCGACCAGCAGGGATCTCGAACCGGCTCACACCCCAGGCGATCTGGTCGTCGCGTTCGATCGGTGCGCTCAGCACGGTGCCGTCGTCGAGCATCAGGTCGAGCCGTTCCGACACGGTGTTGTCGTTGGTGATCACCAGGATCTGGGTTCCAGCAGTCGGCACCACCAGCGGAAACGTGTCGAGGCCGAGGTCCTCGACGCATTCGGACGCCACGGGTGTGCGCCAGCACAGCATCGAGGGTGAGTCCGAGTCCGCCTGATACCACGACACGTCGAGATCTGGTGCGAGCCGGTACCAGTCGACCGGCTCGGGGTTCAACACCGTTGCTGGCACCAGTTCGCTCACGTCGGGTCGGTCTGGCAGCGTCAGGATCGGTTCGAGTGGTGGAGGCGCGGATGGCTCCGACGCTGCAGGTACGTCGTCGGTGCTGCGGAAGCCTGCGACGAGCACCAGTCCGATGATCAGCGCCGCAGCGGCCGATCCGATGATCGCCATCCGCAGCCTCGACGGGCGGGACGAGTCGGGTTGCGTGAACGTGAGGACCGGTGACGCGTCGAGGCCCGGCCCCTGTGTGGGGAGGTCGGCGGTTCTCCGGGCGTAGTGGGTACGCAGACGGTCGTCGAGGTCAGCGGTCATGCGGTGAGGTCCTTTCGGAGGGAGATGAGGGCACGGCGAATGATCGAGCGCACGGTGCTCGGCCGGCAGCCGAGGGCAACGGCGACGTCGGCGTCGGAGAGATCGACATGGAAGCGCAGCACCAAAGCGGTCTGCTGCCTCCACGGCAGCGCGGCGAGTGCGTCGAACAACTCGTCGTGCTCGTCGATCGTCGGCTCGGCTGCAGGCAGCGGTGTTCGACGCACCACCGAGCGATGTCGGTGGACGTCACGACAGGCGTTCACCACGCTGGTGCGGAGGTAGCCGCCGGGATTGGCATTCGGCGCCCGAGCGGTGTGGAGGCGAACGAAGGCATCCTGCACGATCTCCTCGGCGGTCGGCAACGAGTCGGTGAGGACGAACGCGACCCGCAACAGCTTCGGCCACTCCCGCTCGTACAGCACCGCGAGCCGCTCGGATGCGACGTCGGAGTCTGGATCAGTCATCACACCCACTACGACGTGCCACGGTGGTGAACTGTTGCATGGCTGCCGCCATGCCACTGCTCAGACCGCGCACGTGTGTGAACGCACCGATCAGTCGGGGAGCGAACGATGGAACCGCTTCCATGCTGCGTCGACCAGCAGCACGGCGGGAGCCGAGGCGAGGATCAGCGACCACGCGCCCGCCGGCGGCCACTGATGATCGAGCAGGTCGGCAGCGGCCGGGATGCCGACGACAGCCACAGCGAATGCCAACTCGATGACGACCGAGGCGAGCAGGAACCGGTTCGTGAACCAACCGAGCGACCACGCCGGTCGGCGCGTGCTGCGGCAGGCGAATGCGTTGGCCGACTGTGCCACCACCACGGTGAGGAACGCGGCGCCCGACGCGGCGTAGAGCGGACCACCTGTCGGGAAACTGTCGCCCCAGCGCCAGCCGGCAAGCCAGAGCGCCAGCATGAAGGCACCCATCTCGAACGCTGCTTCGGTGGGCCCCAGCAGCCCGAAGGCTCGGCGCGCCACCGTGCGGTCGAGTAGACGACCTGAACTCGGCGGTTGGGTCATCACGCCCGGGCCGGCCGGTTCGGCACCGAGCGCGGCGGCCGACAGCGTGTCGGTGCCGATGTCGAGCGCCAGCACTTGCAGCACTCCCAAGGCCAGCGGGAACCTCCCGCCGGACAGCGCCCAGACGGCGAACGGTGTCAGCTCGGCAACATTGTCGCTGAGGTGATAGGTGAGGAACCGGCGGGCGTTGGCGAACGTGGCACGTCCCTGCTTGACGGCGGCCACGATCGTGGCGAAGTTGTCGTCGAGCAGCACCAGGTCGGCGGCTTCGCGGGCGACGTCGCTGCCGCTTGCACCCATCGCGATACCGATGTCGGCCTCACGCAGCGCCGGGCCGTCGTTGACGCCGTCGCCGGTCATGGCAACCACATGGCCCGACGCTCGTAGGGCATGTGCGATCCGCAGCTTGTCCTCGGGTGTCACCCTCGCGATCACCACGCCGTCATGGTCGACGAGCGCGGCGAGCGAAACGTCGTCGGCGGGCAGGTCGGCGCCGGTCAGCACTGGGCCGTTGGCTGGACGCAAGCCTGTCTCGTCTGCGATGGCCATCGCAGTCTGCGGGTGGTCGCCGGTGATCATCGCCACCTTGATGCCGGCGGCACGACACGCCGCCAGCGCCTCACGCGCCTCGGGTCGGGGTGGGTCTTCGAACCCGAGGAGCCCGAGCAGGTCGAGGTCACACTCGGCCTCGTCGGCACTCGCCGGCGGAACGTCGGGTGCCGTCCGGGAGGCCACTGCCAACACTCGAAGACCTCGCTTGGACAATCGATCGAGGCCAGCCGAGGCAGCATCGTGACCAGCCGCGTCCAGGCGACATCGGCTCATCACTGCGTCAGGGGCACCTTTCACCAGCACCTCGGTGGCGGTGACCACCGACGATCGGCGTCGTCGCGGATCAAAGGCGAATCGTGATCTCGCCGGGGTGCCGACGAGTTGCGAACCGTCGATCAGTTGCATCGCCAACGAGTCGATTGCTGCCTCCATCGGATCGCCATGGGCGGTCCAGTTCGTATCGTCGGCGTGCACGATTCGCCCACGCGAGCAGGATCGGGCGACCCTCGCTGTCTCGGCCACGGTCGCCAGCAGTGCGACGTCGGTGGGTTCGATGTCGCCGACCGGCTCGTAGCCGACTCCGGCACGTTGCACACTGCCGGTCGGTGTCCACACCTCGACGATGCGCATCCGATTCTGGGTGAGTGTTCCGGTCTTGTCCGTACAGATGAACGTCGTGGAACCGAGTGTTTCGACCGATTCCAGTCGCCGCACCAGTGCATGTTCGGCCGCCATCCGCTGGGCGCCGATCGCCAACGACAGGGTGACGGTTGGCAACAGACCCTCGGGGACCAACGCCACCGTGATGCCGATCGCGAAGAGGAACCCGTCTGACGGTGGGGTGTCGAGGAACAGAGTCAGGATGAAGAACGCAGCCCCGGTACCAACGGCGATCTTGGCGATGGTGCGCACGAGCCGGTGGAGTTCGCGCGTCAACGGTGTGTCGGGGCGGACGGTGCCTTGTGTGAGCACCGCGATCCGTGCGAATTCGGTGGCAGCGCCTGTGGCGGTGACGACGGCGTGGCCTTCGCCCTCCACCACGAAGGTACCGGCGCGCAGCAGGTCGTCGACGCCCACCGACTCCGGAACGCTCTCGCCGGTGAGCGTCGAGGTGTCGACCAGCAGCCCGTGGCTCTCCACGCACGCCATGTCGGCCGCCACCCGATCGCCGTCGCCGAGTACCACCAGGTCGTCTGGGACGAGGTCGCCGGCGCCAATCACCATTGGGGCGCCGTCACGCACGACGGTGACGCGGCGAGGGAGCAGATCACGCAGCTTCTCAGCAGCTTGCTCGGCCCGGTATTCCTGCGCGAATGCAAACAGACCGTTGACGACGATCACGACGAAGATCGCCACACCGAGCTGCGGGAGGCCGCCGAGAATCGCCAAGATGCCAGCTGCCCACAGCATCGCTGCGAAGAAGTGGGTGAGCTGGTCGACCAGCCGTCGCCACGTCGGGGTCGCGCTGACCTCTGGCAGCGAGTTCGGCCCCGTCTCGCCGAGGCGAGCCGTGGCCTCGGTTGACGTCAACCCGTTCGGCGCAGCGGTGTGCGGCACACTTGAACACTCCGCCGTCGTGTCCGTGCCGACCAGGGGATTGTGTCCCTGGTCGTTGCAACCGGATCAGTGGTGGGTGCGGATGGCGGCGAGCAGGTCGTCGTAGACGTCGAGCGCGGGGAACTGGGGGAACTCGGCGATCACGTTGGCCGGTGCGTGGAACAGGTAGCCAGCATCGGCCGCACCGAGCATGGTGGTGTCGTTGTAGCTGTCGCCTGCCGCGATCACGCGGTAGTTGAGCGATCGCAACGCTTCGACGGCACGCTGTTTCTGGTTCGGTTGGCGAAGCTCGTAGTCGACGATGCGGTCGTTCGCCACGACCAGGCGGTGGCACAGCACGGTCGGCCAGCCGAGTTGTTGCATCAGTGGGCGAGCGAACTGCTCGAACGTGTCCGACAGCAGGATCACTTGGGTGTCGGCCCGCAGCTCGTCGAGGAAGGCCCGGGCACCGTCGAGTGGCTCGAGACCGGCGATCACGTCCTCGATCAGCGACATCGTGAGGCCATGCTCGGAGAGCAGGTCGAGCCGATAGCGCATCAGCACGTCGTAGTCGGGCTCGTCTCGGGTCGTTCGTTGGAGCCCTTCGATGCCGGTGCGTTCGGCGACAGCGATCCAGATCTCGGGGACGAGCACACCTTCGACGTCGAGCGTCACGATCGTCTGCTGCTCGGGAGTGCTCACGCCCCCATTGTCGCGGTGTTCACCCGTTTGCGTTGCATTTTCGGTGACCCGGGTCACCGAAAATGCAACGCAAACGTGGGGTGACGCCCGGACTCAGGGCGCGATGGTGGCGTCCGGGTTCTCCGACCGGAAGTACTCCCATTCCTCCACACGAGTCCCGTCGGGCAGATTGCAGTAGCCCACCTGGCCGTCGGTCTCGTCGACGATGTCCAACGTGCCACCCTGTTCGATGCAGAACGCCGATGCCGGATTCGCAAGACCGGTGGACGTGGTGTTGTTGCTCGGTTCGTTGTCGCTGCCGCATGCCATCAGGCCAACGACGGCAAGGGCAAGGGGAATCAGTCGTTGCATGGCGTGATCGTGTCATTGTCGCCCTTCGTCGCCCAAGGCGTCGGGCGGCGCCGACGCCGATCCCGGTGAAGGCGTCGAGTCAGGTGGTGACGTGGGTGATCGGGAGTTGCGGGCGCTCCGGGGCGGGGCAGATCTGCGTGGACCAGCCGAGATACACCATCCCGATGAGGCGATCGCCCGGGTCGAACCCGCAGAGTTCCAGGACGGTTGGCGGTTGCGTGATCGCCGGGGTCGACCAGAAGCTCGCCAGCCCCAGCGCTGTGGCACCGAGGAGCAGGTTCTGGATGCCGGCGGCAACGGCGTCCCGGTTCTCGTCGTGCAGCATCTCGTTGTCGTGCGGAGCGCACCCGACCACCAGCGTGGTCGGGGTGCGGAGGAACTTGGTGCGGGTCTTGGCTCGTTTGATCTCGTCGCCGAAGTCGACTCGCTGCATCTCGTCGGCCATGGTGTCGCCCAGGCGCGCTCGGCCGTCACCCGTGAACAACGCAAATCGCCACGGCCAGGTCTTCTTGTGGTTCGGCGCCCACGTGGCGAGCCCACACAGTTCGGTGACGAGTTCGAGTGGGACCTCACGTCCCTGATCGACGATCATCGAGGTTCGGCGTGAGCGAGCCAACTCGGCAAAGTCGTCGAACGTCGTGCGATCGATCTCGTCGATGGTGGCCATGCCCGTCAGGATGTCACGCCGTTGCCCAGATCAGCACCTCGGCGCCGTTCGCGCCGGCGGTGAGTGTCGGCGAGCCCGCACCGGTGAGCCGCACCGCATCGCCCGTCGACAGCGTGCCTGCGCCGTCGAGCGTTGCGGAACCTCGGGGAACGAAGACGTGGGCGTGGCGGTCGTCAGGCACGATCACGGTCTCGCCGGCAGCGAGCCGTCCGCCCCACAGCACGGCGCCTCGCTGGCGGATCGAGATGGCGGCGTCGTGCCCCTTCCCCGAAGCGATGGGGACGAGACCGCCCTTGTCGAGTTCGGCGTTGATGTCGAGTTGTTCGTAGCCGGGATCGATCGACTCGGTGTCTGGCCGGACCCACATCTGGATGAAGTGGACGTCGTCGCGACCCGAGTTGTTCATCTCGCTGTGCCAGATCCCGGTGCCAGCCGACATCCGTTGGGCGAGGCCGGGGTAGAGGATTCCCCGATTGCGCTCGGAGTCCTTGTGTTCGAGCTCACCCGACAGCACCCACGTGACGATCTCCATGTCGCGGTGCGGGTGGGTGTCGAAGCCGGAACCACCGGCGACGATGTCGTCGTTGTTGACGAGCAGCAGCCCGTGGCCGGTGTTGGCGGGGTCGTAGTGGCGCCCGAAGCTGAACGAATGCTTCGAATCGAGCCAGCCGATCTTGGTGTGCGGCCGTTCGGCGGCACGGCGGACGTCGATGACGGAAGACGTGGACATGCTCATCAGAACGCTTGCGAACGCAATGATATTCCCACGCTGTTGCCCCGCTCTATGGTTCGGCGGTGACCGGGAGCGATGCGATTCCAGGGCAGGAGACATCGCTGCGACCCGTGCTCGCCGTCGTGGCTGCCGCAGCGCTGTTCGGGACTGCAGGCACGGCACGCGAACTGGGCCCTGACGACGCAACAGCGCTCGGCGTGGGAGCGTCGCCGCGTCGGTGATCGGGACCACCGTGCTGTGGGTGGCGGTCTGGTGGGGACGCCGACTCGCTCGTCGCCGAGCCGCTTCCGAGCTGCCGGTGCCTCAGGTGCGTCCGGTGCCGTCGATCGCATCGTCGATCCGCCCGAGTCGATGGGTGATCCTGCTCGGTGGGCTTGGCGTGGCGGTGTACACCCCGACGTTCTTCGAGGCGGTCCAGCGGGCGGGTGTGGCGGTCGGCACCATTGTTGCGGTCGGAAGCGGTCCGTTCTTCGCAGGAGCGATGGAGTGGGGGTGGCGCGGTGTTCGTCCGAGTCGCTGGTGGGCGCTCGGCACCACGGTCACGGTGACGGGCGGCGCATGGCTCGTCCTCGCTCAGAACGCAGGTACGACAGCAGGAGAACCGGTCGATGTCGTTGGCATCGTGTTCGCGCTCTCGGCCGGCGCTGGGTACGCCCTCTACTCGGTGACGGCGAAAGTGGCCATCGAGCGCGGCGTCGACCCGGTCCTCACGCTCGCGTCGATGTTCCTGGTGGGCGCGGTGGCGGTGGTGGCGCTGGCAGTTCGTGAACCGTTCGGGTGGTTGGGCTCGATCGACGGCGCAGTGATGGCGTTGCAGCTCGGCGTCCTGGCGACCGGCGCGGCCTACCTCCTCTTCGGCTACGGACTGCAGCGACTGTCCTCGGCGACCACCGTGACCCTGGTGCTGGCCGAACCGTTGACCGCGACGATGCTCGCCGTGGTGGTGGTCGGTGAGCAGATCGAACCGCTCGCATGGATCGGGATCTTCGGCCTGCTCGGCGGGCTCCTGATCGTCGGCCGTACGGCAGAGGTGTCGTTCGAGCCGGTGCCGGTCAGCGATGCTCGTGTTCAGTCGGGCTGACGGGCCCGGCTGGGCTGCACCCTCGGGGCCTCGTTCGGCATCTTCGGGTACTGGGGCGGCCACGGTGCATCGGGAATGCCGTCGGCGAGCTCGTCGGCGAAGCGTTGCACCAGGGGAGCGATCGACACCGCGGTGTCCTCCATCAGCTCCCACGGATCTCCGCGCTCGGCGACGCGGGCCGGCACCGTGTCGATCGTCATCGTTTCGGGATCGATCGTGTCGAGTTCGTCCCAGCCGAACGGCGTCGACACCTGAGCGCCAACTCTGGGCCGCGCGCACCAGGCACCGAACATGTTCTTGTGCGGCGCGTTCTGATTGAAGTCGACGAAGACGCGTGCGCCCCGCTCCTCCTTCCACCACTCGTCGGTGATCAGATCGGGGTGGCGGCGTGACAACTCGCGGCCGATGGTGATCACCGCGCCGCGAACGGCAAACGAATCCCACCCCGGCTCCACGCGCACGTAGACGTGGATGCCCTTGCTGCCGGTGGTCTTGGGGAAGCCGATCATGTCGAACTCGGCGAGCAGGTCGCGCACGTGGCCCGCCGCCTCGCGCACCATGTCGAACGTCACGCCGGGGGAGGGGTCGAGATCGATCCGCATCTCGTCGTGATCGCCAGGCGATGACGCTCGGAACGGCCACACGTGCAGACCCAGCACGCCCATGTTCGTCGCCCACAGCACGTGTGCGAGATCCGCGATCACCAGGGCCCGCGACGGCGTGCCATTGATCGTCTCGACGGTCGTCGTCTGCAGCCAGTCGGGAGCCGAGTCGGGGATGCGCTTCTGGAAGAACGACTTCTCGCGCACCCCGTTCGGATACCGCTCGAGCAGCACCGGACGGTCGAGCACCGTTGGCATCAAGGCGTCAGCCACAGCGAGGTAGTAGTGAGCGAGGTCGAGCTTGGTGCGTGGCTCCTTCGCTGGGCCCACCGAGGGGAACATCACCTTGTGCGGGTTGGTGATCGCCACCCTGCGCTCACCGGTGTCGATCTCGACCGGCTCCCCGAACTCGTCGGCCTTCCCCATCGGTCGCACGCTACAGCGATCACGCCTGGGGTCTGACCCCTGGCGTGATCGTCACTGGTCGGCGTGGAGTTCGTCGTTGAGGGCGCCCCAGCTGCCGAGGCGGGCCCGTGCAACGACCTTGCCGCTCTGGCCGTCGCGAATGAACATCATCCGATCGGCGCCCGACAGTTCGCGGGCCTTCACCACACCCTGCGGGGTCAGCACCGGCGTGCTGGCGGTGACGTACAGCCCGGCCTCGACCACGCAATCGTCGCCCAGGCTGATGCCGATGCCGGCGTTCGCGCCGAGCAGGCAACGCTCACCGATGGTGATCTGCTCGGTGCCGCCGCCCGACAGGGTGCCCTGGATGGACGCCCCGCCGCCGATGTCGCTGCCGTCGCCGACCACCACGCCTGCGCTGATGCGACCCTCGACCATCGATGCGCCGAGCGTGCCGGCGTTGAAGTTGCAGAACCCCTCGTGCATCACGGTGGTGCCCTCGGCGAGGTGGGCGCCGAGGCGCACACGGTCGGCGTCGGCGATGCGCACGCCCGACGGGATCACGTAGTCGGTCATGCGCGGGAACTTGTCGAGCCCGTGCACCGAGATGACGCGCCCTTCGGTGCGCAGGCGCATCCGCACCTGGTCGATCTCCGAGACGGCCACGGGGCCGATGCTGGTCCAGGCGACGTTGTTCAGCGAGCCGAAGAGACCATCGAGGTTGAGCGTTCGCGGTGCCGCGAGCCGATGTGAAAGCAGATGCAAGCGCAGGTAGGCGTCGGACGCCGACGCCGGTGCCTCGTCGACGTCGATCGAGAGCCGCACCGGTCGGATCGTGACGTTGCGCACCTCGTCGGTGGTGTCGCGCCTGCCGAGTTGCGACTCGATCTCGTCGGTCGGGCAGTTGTCGTCGCCGAACTCGCCCCAGCCCAACCACCGGTACCAGGTGTCGAGCACCGAGCCGTCAGCAGCGATCGTTGCGAGGCCAGCGCCCCATGCCATCCGTGTCATTGCGGTCCTTTCAACATGTGACGATTGGTGTCTGACACCAATCGTCACATGACCTCCGGTCGTAGCGTCGGGAACAGAATCACTTCTTTGATCGAGTCGACGCCTGCCAACAGCATGGCCACACGGTCCATGCCGATGCCCAACCCGCCGGTGGGCGGCATGCCGTACTCGAGTGCTCTGATGTAGTCCTCGTCGACGGTTCCCGCCTCGGCATCGCCGGCATCCTTGGCGGCCTGTTCATCCTCGAAGCGCGCGCGTTGCTCGACGGGGTCGTTGAGCTCGGAGTAGCCGTTGCCGAGCTCGCGAGCGTCGACGAAGATCTCGAATCGCTCGGTGAGCCACGGATCGTTGCGATCAACACGCGCGAGTGGCGAGATCTCGGTGGGGTGGCCGGTCACGAAGGTCGGCCGCACGATGTCGGCTTCGCACACCGCCTCGAACAGTTCCTCCACCAGCTTGCCGCCACCCCACCGGGCTTCCCAGCGAACTTCGTGTTCCTCGGCGAGCGTGCGCAGTTCGTCGACGGGCTGGCTCGGATGCACGGTGCGACCGATCTTCTCGGACACGGCGTCGACCATGCGGATTCGTGGCCAGGGCTCGGAGAGATCGAACGTCTCGCCACGGATCTCCAACATCGTGGTGCCGATCGCATCGCGAGCGGCCTGGGTGATCAGCGCCTCGCTGATCTCCATCACGTCATTCCAGTCGCCGAACGCCTGGTACAGCTCGATCATCGTGAACTCGGGGTTGTGGCGGGTCGACACACCTTCGTTGCGGAAGATCCGCCCGATCTCGTACACCCGCTCCATGCCACCCACGATCAGTCGCTTGAGGTGCAGCTCCAGAGCGATACGCAGGTACAGCGGCATGTCGAGCGCGTTGTGGTGGGTGGTGAAGGGCCGAGCGTGGGCACCGCCCGCTTCGGCGTGCAGCACCGGCGTCTCGACCTCGATGAAGCCGCGTTCGTGCAGCGTGCGACGAAAGCTGGAGACGATTTCGTGACGGATCTCGAACGCCCGTTGTGCGTCGGGATTCACGATCAGGTCGGCGTAGCGCTGACGGAACCGTGTGTCGACGTCGCTGAGGCCGTGCCACTTGTCGGGCATCGGCCGAACCGCCTTGGCGAGCAGCTGCACCGATGCAGCCTTCACCGAGAGCTCGCCCTTGCGGGTGGTCATCACCGTGCCGTGCACGCCGACCCAATCGCCGAGATCGAGCCGCTTGATGGCGGCGAACGCATCGTCGCCGACCACACCCTTCGAGATGAACAGCTGGATGTCGCCGGAGCGGTCGTGCAGTGTGGCGAAGATCAACTTGCCCGAATCGCGCATGAGCATGACTCGACCCGCTACGGCGACGGCATCGTCGGTTTCGACGCCGGGTTCGAGTTCGCCCCAACCCGCACGAACGTCGGCGGCGGCGTGCGTGCGGTCGAATCGGTACGGGTACGGCGTGCCACCGGCGGCGCGCATGTCATCGAGTTGTGCCAGGCGCCGGGCCTTCTCGGCAGCCAAACCGCTTCCGGAGACCGCCTCGTCGGGCGCGTCGCCACTGCCGTTGGACGATGCCGGGGCTGCTGCATCGGGCGGGGTTGGGGTGTTCGTGTCGTCGGTGCTCACGGTGCAACGACGGTATCGAACCGGGCGGCGCGCGGCGCGTTCGGTTGTCCGGTTCCTTCGTGGTCGATCTGCCCGAACGCTGGCGCAATACCGTACTCTTGACGTGTGCCGACACGATTCCTGATCATCGGCGGCGGTCCCGCCGGCAACACCGCAGCCACCACCGCCGCCCGCCTCGGGGCAGAGGTGACCATGGTGGAGCGTGATGTCATCGGCGGCGCCGCACACCTCTGGGACTGCATCCCCTCGAAGTCGATGATCGCCACCGGGCGAGCGATCAGCCGCACCCGGGCGATCAGCGGGATGGGGTTGGCGAGCGTCGACACCACCGTCGATGTCGGCACGCTCACCGATCGGATTCAACGCGTCGAGCACACGATGCGCGACAACACCACCCGTCTGCTCGAGAGCCAGGGCGTGCGTCTGGTGCGCGGTGTGGCCCGCCTGACCGGCCCCCACACTGCCGAGTTGGTCAGTGCCGACGGTACCGAGACGGTTGCATTCGATGCTGCGCTGGTGGCCACGGGATCCCGGCCGAGAATCCCCGACTGGTGTGAGCCCGATGGCGACCGCATCCTGACCACCCGCGACTGCTACCCACCGAAGATCTTCCCCGAGAGCATCACGGTCATCGGGTCCGGGGTCACGGGTGTGGAATTCGTGCACATGTTCTCGTCGTTCGGCTCCAAGGTCACGCTCGTGGTCAGCCGCCAGCAGGTGTTGCCCGGCAAGGACCCCGAGGTGGCGGCGGTGCTCGAACAGGAGTTCATGCGTCGCGGCGTCAAGCTCGTGATGGGGGCGCGGGCCGAGTCGATGGAGCGCACCGATGACGAGGTCATCGTCCATTGCGACGACGGCCGGACGATCACCTCCACGCATGCAGTGCTGGCCATTGGTTCCATTCCCAACACCGAGGACATCGGCTTCGACGCCGCCGGCGTGTCGGTCAACCAGTGGGGCTACGTCGACATCAACCAGCATTGCGTCACCAATGTCGATCACATCTACGCCGCCGGTGACATCAGCGGCAAACTGCCGCTGTCGTCGGTTGCCTCGATGCAGGGTCGCAAGGTGGCCGAGCACGTCATGGGCGGCCACACCCGGAACCATCGCCATCTCGACTATGACAAAGCTGCCTCGGCGATCTTCACCGAGCCCGAGATCGCCGACGTCGGCCTCGCCGAAGCGGAGGCGTTCAGCTCCGGCCGCAAGATCCGCGTCACCAAGGTGCCCTTCTCGTCGACCGCGAAGGCGATGATCAACAACGACACGACCGGCTTCGTCAAGATCATCTCCGACCCGGCCACCGGCGAAGTGCTCGGCGGTTCGATCGTGGGTCGTCAGGCCGCCGAGTTGATCTCGGTGATCGCGGTGGCGGTCACCGCCGGGCTCACGGTGACCGATCTCGCCGAGAGCATCCTCGTGCACCCGGCGCTCAGCGAAGCGCTCGCCGAAGCTGCCGAGTGACTCGACGCGTCGTTCCCTGTTCAATCGGTGCCCCGATCGTCCCGGTTCCCGGGACGTATGCAGCGCAGATCGGGCGGTGGGACGTATGTGGCGCAGATCGGGGCGTCAGGCCAGGCGGCCGGCCCCGGTGGACGTGAGGTTCATCGGACGACGAGGCACGGGTGAGCTGGTCACGATGTTCGTGGTCGAATCACCCTGATCCCACAGCGGTTGCAGGAGTTCCTCGAGATGGCCGGTACTGCGCACGCACGCACGGATGACGTGCGATTCCGAGCCGGTCACACGGTTGGCCTCGATGACCTCGGGGATCTGGCGGATCGTGTCGTCGATGCCGCGGCCGCGTCCAGGAGCGTTGAGGCGAATGATGCTCAGGATGGGAAAGCCGAGCACCTCGTAGTCGACCTCTGCCCGGTAGCCACGGATCACGCCGGCCGCTTCGAGCTTGCGGACCCGCTCGGCGACCGCAGGCGCAGTGAGCCCGATTCGCTCACCCAGATCGCGGTACGACATGCGTCCATCGACCTGCAGCAGATCGAGGAGGTCGCGGTTGATGTCATCGAGGACGAACATGCGCGTCCTTGGTTTCGAAAGTCATAGAGCGACAATGCTAACGAAAACATGACAAACTGGCGATGATGGTCCACCGAAGCATGGTGTTCACAGTGGTCTGCCTGGGATCTCTCCGTAGACTGGTTCATCATGAGAGCTCACACGAACGCCGCCGTCCAGCAGCTGGTCGAAGCCTGGAACCGACGCAGCGACGCTCGCCGAACCAGCATCGACGTTGCAGAAGTTGCCCGCAATCAGCGCGACATCGATTTCGCACGCTGCGCGTCGATGGGGCCGTTCCTCGGCTGATCCGCCCGATCGCCGAATCAGGCGGCATCGTCAGGCCGCTGGCCTGGCGTCACTCGATGATTGCGAGGATGTCGCCGCCGCCGACGGTGTCGCCGGCTGCCACTTTGAGTTCCTTGACGGTCCCGGCCTTCTCGGCGTTGATCTGATTCTCCATCTTCATGGCCTCGAGGACCACGATGCCAGCGCCGACTTCGACCTCCTGGCCGACTTCGACGAGCAACTTGACGATGGTGCCCTGCATCGGCGCCTCGACCGAGCCCGATGCGATCGCGCCGCCACCGCTGCTGCTGGAGCCACGCTTGGCCTTCTTCGGCGCTGCGCCCCCGCGACTGCCATCACCGGTGTCTCGGGCACCCACATGTTGACGTCGAAGCGCTTGCCGTTGACCTCCACGGTGGTGGCCCGCTTCACGAGCGGCTCGGCATCGTCATCGGTCGCTGGTGCTGTGCTCTCGGCCTTGCCGCCGAGGCCGGTGAGGTCGAGTACCTCCTCGACCCATTTGGTCGAGTGGGTGACCGCGGCGAAATCGGGGTGCCGGAGGATCGCGAGATCGGCGGGGATCGTGGTGGCCACACCCTCCACGATGAGTTCCTCGAGTGCTCGGATCGTGCGGGCGATGGCGACTTCGCGATCGCGGCCCCACACCACGAGCTTGCCCACCAGGTTGTCGTAGTACTGGCTGATCTCGTCGCCGGTCTGGTACCCCGAGTCGAAGCGGACGCCGAAACCGTCGGGGGCCTGCAGCTTGGTGATCGGTCCCGGTGACGGCAGGAACTTGCCCTCGGCGACGTCTTCGGCGTTGATGCGGATCTCGATCGAGTGGCCGCGGCGCGCCGCGTCGACTTCATCCTGGGTCATCGGGAGCTCTTCGCCTGACGCAACGCGAATCTGCCACTCGACGAGATCGATGTCGGTGATCATCTCGCTCACGCAGTGCTCGACCTGCAACCGGGTGTTCATCTCGAGGAAGAAGAAGTCGCCGTCCTGGAAGATGAACTCCACGGTGCCGGCGCCGTAGTAGCCAACGGCTTTGGCGGCCTTGACGGCGGCCTCGCCCATGGCCTGCTCGACACCTTCGGGCAGGTCCGGTGCCGGAGCCTCCTCGACGAGCTTCTGGTGCCGGCGCTGCGCTGAGCAGTCGCGCGACGAGATCCACACGCAGTTGCCGTGCTTGTCGCCGACCAGCTGGATCTCGACATGGCGTGGCCAGGTGAGGTAGCGCTCGACGTACACCTCGTCGCGCCCGAAGAAGGCTTTCGCCTCGCGTTGGGCACTCGCCATTGCATGGTCGACGTCGGCGGCGTCGTGCACGACCTTCATGCCGCGACCGCCGCCACCGAAGGCGGCCTTGATGCACACGGGCCAGCCGTGATCGTTGCCGAATGCCTTGATCTCGTCGGGGCCCTTGGCGAACTCGGTGGTGCCGGGCACCACGGGAGCGCCGCCGCGGATGGCGGCGAGACGACTCGACACCTTGTCGGACATCTCGTCCATCGCCGTCGCCGGCGGGCCGATGAATTCGACGCCGATCTCGGCGATCGCGCGAGCGAAGTCGGCGTTCTCCGAGAAGAACCCGTAGCCGGGGTGCACCGAGTCGGCGCCACTGCGCTTGATGACGTCGAGCATCACCTCGGTGTTGATGTAACTCTCGGCTGCGGTCTGGCCGCCGAGGGCGTAGGCCTCGTCGGCAAGGCGGACATGTTGTGAGTCACGGTCCAGTTCGGAGTACACCGCCACCGTGGGGATGCCCATCTCGCGGGCAGCGCGGATGACTCGGACAGCGATTTCGCCTCGGTTGGCGATCAGGATCTTCTTGAGCACGACTGCCAATGTAGGGGCCGTGACCGCTGTGGGAGACATCTGGGAGTCGGTGACCTGGCCGCTGGGTTGGGATGTTCGCCATGTCGCCGAGACCGCGAGTACGAACACCGACCTGCTCGATGCCGTCGCACGCGGTGCGGCCGGCGCATGCACCGTGCTCGCAGCCGACCACCAGACCGCCGGACGGGGTCGGCTCGACCGTCGTTGGGAGGCGCCGGCTGGGGCGAATCTGCTGGTGTCGATCGCGCTCGGACCGGTGCCGGTGGTTCCAGCGTCGATGACGCAGCGCGTGGGCCTCGCTGCACTCAGGGCGAGCCGGCGGGTGGTCGAGCCGAGAACCACACTGGGCTTGAAGTGGCCCAACGACCTGCTCCTCGACGGTCGCAAACTCGCTGGAGTGTTGGCACAACGGGTCCCTGGCCATGACGTGGTCGTGGTCGGCCTCGGCCTCAACGTGCGCTGGGCGCCGACCGGTGCCGCCTCGCTCGCCCAGGCATCGAGCCCGCTCGCACCGGACATCGAGCCGGTCGACGTGCTGCACGCGGTGCTCGAAGAACTCGATGTGCTCGACGCGCTCAGCGCCCACGAGTTGGCTGCGGCGTATCGCAGTGACCTGCTCACCCTCGGGAGCGAGGTCCGAGTGGAACTGCCGGGCGGATCGATACTCGAAGGGCAAGCGACCGATGTCGACGACCTCGGTCGCTTGATCGTGCACACCGCAACGGCGCTGCATGTGCTCGACGTCGGCGACGTGGTGCACGTCCGTTCGGCCTGACACGGCGAGCCGCCGAGGCGCCACTAGCGTTGCACTGATGCCACGTCCTGTTCGCACCCGACGCCGGAGTTCGGCGCCCATGGCGCTGGCGATCGCCGCGCTCGTCGGCGTGTTCGGTGCTGCCGGCGTGATCCGCGCCGCGAACGAACGTACCGGGGAGATCCAACGCATCGAAGGGCTGGAGCTGGCACTCACCGCCCAGGACGGCCCCGCGCGGAACTACCTGCTGATCGGTTCCGACAGCCGCGCCGGTGCCGATCCGAACGCATCCGACTTCGGATCGATCGGCGACGAAGCGTCGATCACCGGTCGCCGCTCGGACACGATCATGATCCTGCGACAGGAAGCCGACGGCAACGGCGCCTCGATCGTGAGCCTGCCCCGCGACCTGTGGGTGAACATCGCCGGACGCGATGGGGCCGGACGCATCAACTCCGCCTACAGCGATGGCACCGATGTGCTCGCTGCCACGATCACGCAGGAGCTGGGCATTCCGATCAATCACGTGGTCGACATCGATTTCAACGGATTCAAGGATCTCGTGGACGCAACCGGCGGCACGCTGGTGTGTTTCGAGTATCCGACCCGCGACAAGAACACCGGGCTCGACCAGCAGCCGGGTTGTCATGTCCTCGACGGCGTGCAGTCGCTGCAGTACGCACGCAGCCGCTACTACGAGGAGTTCCGTGACGGTGCCTGGCAGACCGATCCACGTTCCGACCTCGGACGCATCGAACGCCAGCAGGACTTCCTCCAGCAGACAGCGAACGGCACGATCGAGCAACTGCAATCCGACCCGTTCCTCGCCTCGGAGCTGATCGACGCCGGAACTGCCGCCGTACGGATGGATCCGGGCCTCGATCCGGTCGCGGCGGCGGGCACGCTTCGCAAGGCCTTCAGTACGGGGTTGAACAAGTATCAGCTGCCCGTGATCGGCGTCGACCGTGGTGGGGCGTCCGTGCTGCTCCTCGACGATGCGGCGGAGCCGATCCTGAACTATTTCCGCGGGTTGGGGCCACCCCCGCCGATCGAGCCCTAGCGGACGCGGACGACGTCGCGTCCTACACTGCGCTCTGACATGAAGGCACTCATCCTCGCCGGCGGCGCAGGCACACGGCTGCGGCCGATCACGCACACCCGGGCCAAACAGTTGGTCCCTGTGGCGAACACGCCGATTCTCCACTACGGCATCCGCTCGATGGTGTCGGCTGGCATCACCGAACTCGGTGTGATCGTCGGCGACACCCGCGACGAGGTGATGGCCGATCTCGGCGACGGGTCGCAGTTCGGCGCATCGATCACGTTCATCCCGCAGGACGAGCCGCTCGGGCTGGCGCACTGCGTGCTGATTGCCCACGACTTCCTCGGCGACGACGACTTCGTGATGTATCTCGGTGACAACCTGCTCGAGCAGGACCTCGAGGCGTTCATCGGAGCGTTTGCGCATGCTCGGAGCGGCGAGCACCCACCATCGGCCCAGATCCTGCTCAAGGAAGTGAGCGATCCGCATCGCTTCGGCATTGCATCGCTCGACGCCGATGGCAACGTGGAGCACCTGGTCGAGAAGCCGGTCGATCCGCCGTCGAACCTCGCACTGGTCGGGGTCTACCTGTTCGACCACGAGATCCACGAAGCGGTTGCGGCGATCGAGCCGTCGGAGCGCGGCGAGTTGGAGATCACCGATGCAATCCAGTGGCTGATCGACCATGGCCGGCGGGTCCGCACCGAGATCCTCACCGGTTGGTGGATCGACACCGGCAAGCTGACGCCGCTGCTCGAAGCGAATCGCCTGATCCTCGAGACGATCGCGACCAGGATCGATGGCGAGGTCGACGCCGACTCGTTCATCGATGGTCGGGTCGTGATCGAAACCGGCGCGGAGATCATCAACTCCACGATTCGTGGTCCCGTTGCCATTGGTGCCGGCACCAAGGTCGTCGACAGCTTCATCGGGCCGTTCAGTGCGATTGGGGCGGGCTGTGAAGTTCGCGAGTCCGAGATCGAGCACTCGGTCGTGATGGATCGCAGCCAGGTGATCGACATCCCCCGACTCGAGGACAGCCTGATCGGCAGCGACGCCGTCGTGTCGCGGACCAGACGCAAGCCCCGTGCGATCCGCCTCATGGTGGGCGACCACTGCCAGATCGACGTCGAATAGTCGACGCAAGGAGCATCGAGATGCCGGACATCACCGAGTCACCGCACATCGCTGGCGTGTACGTCGTCGAACCCACCATCCACGGCGACCAGCGCGGGTTGTTCATCGAGACCTATCGTCGCGAGTGGATTCCCGGCGCCCGCGAAATGCTCCAGAGCAACCGGGCCAACCGCCAGCAGGGTGCCGTGGTGGGCTTGCACTACCACCTGCACCAGAGCGACTACTGGTACATCCCGTTCGGTACGGCGCGCGTCGTGTTGCACGACCTGCGTGAAGGTGGCCCGACCGACGGAGCCACGCACTGTCTCGACCTGTCGGGCGAGAACCACCTGGGCGTCTACATCCCGCCAGGGGTTGCCCACGGGTTTGCTGCGCTGACTGACATGGTGATCACCTACCTCGTCGACGGCTACTACAACGCTGCTGACGAACTCGGTGTTGCCTGGGACGACCCGGCCATCGCCGGCGACTGGGGTGTCACCGAGCCAATCCTGTCCGAGCGCGATCAGCAGAATCCGCTGCGCGCCGACCTACCGACCAACCGTCGGCCCTACTGGCCGATGCGTACCTGAGCGATCGCCACCGAAAGAGGCCCTCATGAAGCTGTTCGTCACCGGCGCCGCCGGGTTCATCGGCTCGAATTACGTACGCCACGTGCTGGCCACCACCGACCACTCGGTGACGATCTACGACTCGCTCACCTATGCCGGCAACCTCGCCAGCATTCGCGACGTGCTCGATGATGCTCGCGCCGACTTCGTGCACGCGGACATCTGTGATGCCGACGACGTCGCACGCTCGATGGACGGCCACGACGCCGTGGTGCACTTCGCTGCGGAGAGCCACGTCGATCGCTCGATCGCCGACGGTTCGACGTTCGTGCGCACCAACTGCATGGGCACCAACGTGTTGTGTGATGTGGCCAACACGGTGGGCATCGGCAAGTTCCTGCACATCTCCACCGATGAGGTGTACGGATCTGTCGAGGAGGGTTCGTCGGTCGAGACCGACGTGTTGGCCCCGCGTTCACCGTATTCGGCAGCCAAGGCGGGCTCCGACCTGATCGCGTTGTCGTACTTCGCCACCTACGGCCTGCCGGTCGTGGTCACTCGGTGCTCGAACAACTACGGGCCGTACCAGTTCCCGGAGAAGGTGATCCCGCTGTTCACCACCAACCTGCTCGACGGCAAACAGGTGCCGCTGTACGGCGACGGGCTCAACGTGCGCGACTGGATCCACGTCGAGGATCACAACATCGCTGCCCATCTGGTGCTCGAGCAGGGCACCGCCGGCGAGATCTACAACATCGGTGCCGGCAACGAGGTCACCAACGTCGAGCTCACCCATCGGTTGTTGGAGCTGTGTGGCCGTGACCAGTCGTTCATCCGTCCGGTCGAGGACCGTCTCGGTCACGACCGCCGCTACTCGGTGAACATCGACAAGGTGGCCGCGCTCGGCTGGTCGCTGAGTCGGTCGTTCGACGATTCGTTGGCCGCCACGGTCGACTGGTACCGCGAGCATCGCGACTGGTGGGAACCGCTCAAGGCCAAGGCCGGGCTCTGAACCTGTCATGAAGCTGCTGGTCACCGGCGCCGCAGGACAACTGGGTCGCGACGTGGTCGAGCACTGCACAGCGCAGGGTGACACGGTCATCGCGCTCGATCGGGCATCGCTCGACATCACCGATGCCGCCGCCGTCGAGGCGCTGCTCGGATCGGCCCGTCCCGATGCGGTGATCAACGCAGCCGCGTACACCGCCGTCGACAACTGTGAGACCAACGAGACAACCGCCTTTTCCGTCAACGCCAACGCTGTCGGGTTCCTGGCCAGCGCCTGTGATGCCGTGGACGCACATCTCGTGCACGTCAGCACCGATTACGTCTTCGACGGCACCCTCGACCGCCCGTATCGTGAGGACGACCGCACCAATCCGCAATCGGTGTACGGGCAGTCGAAACTCGCCGGCGAGATCGCGGCAGGAACCAACGCGGCCATCGCGCGCACGTCGTGGGTGTGCGGTGAGCACGGCAACAACATGGTCAAGCTCGTGCTTCGGCTTGCAGCGAATCCGGACCAGGCGTTGGCGTTCGTCGACGATCAACGCGGACATCCCACCTTCACTGCTGACCTGGCGCCGGCGCTGCGGACGCTCGCCGCCGACCGGGTGTCGGGTGTTCACCACATCACCAATGCCGGTGCGGTGAGCTGGTACGAGTTCGTGCGTGAGATCCTGACGGCAGCCGGCCACGACCCGACGCGGGTGCGTCCGATCGCGACCGCCGATCTCGATCCACCGCGCCCCGCGCCCCGGCCCGCCAACAGCGTGCTCGACAACGCGGCCTGGCGCGCTGCCGGCTACGAGGAGCTCCGCGACTTCCGCGAGCCGCTCATCGAACTCGTGGCGAGGCTGGGGCAGCATCGGAGTTCGGACTCGGTCTGATCCCTGGAGTGTCGGCCCCGGTCAGTCGGCGATGCCCAGGAACTCTCGCGCTGCGTCCACCCCGTGCAGGGTGATGTCAGCTCGTCGAATCGTGTTCCAGTGGGCTCGCCCCATGCGGTAGCCGATCAGTTCGTCGGGCTCTCCGCGCCGGAGTGCTCGGCGGTGGCCCTCCTCGTCGTACCCGAGTGAGCGACTGACGCCATGCGAGGGGGCGTTGTCGTGCCAGGCTGCCGAGAGGGCGTACAGCGCGTCGAGGCCCTCGAATGCCAACGTCAACGCGGCGAGGCGGAACTCCTTGCCGAGGCCCTTCCCCTGGAACTCGAGTCCGATCCATGACCCCGTGGTCACCTGGCGGAGCTTCGTGAAGTGGTCGGCGCCGACGTTGCAGGCACCGATCGCAGCACCGTCGACGATCACGGCGAACTGGAGGTTCCAGTGCTCGGGGCGTACCTCGGCCCGGGTGCGCCAGTAGAACCGCATCGCCTCCTGTTCCATCTGCGGCGAGGGCAGATCGGTCCACGGAACCATGAACGGCATCATGGCCGGGTCGTGGACGCCGCGCCGCGCGACTGCGAGGACCTCGTGCGCCAGTTCGTCGTCGAGCGAGCGCAGCGTGAGTCGGGGCGTGTGCACCTCGAGTCCGAAGAGCGGCCAGTGGTCATTCGCCATCCACGGCAGTGTTGCAGCTGCGTACCATCGTCGATGTGGGGTTTTCCCGAGCAGAGCTCGAAACGTTCGCCGGTGCGTCGGTTCCCGATCTGGTCGGCCCGGGTCTTCGGTCTGCTTTTCGTCGGCATCAATCCCGGGCTCTGGACGGCGGCGACTGCGACCCACTTCGCGCACCCGGGCAACCGCTTCTATCCGGCGCTGCTGGCCGCCGGGATCATCGAGCGGCCGATCGACCGTGGCACCGGCATGTCCGACGACGACCGGTCGTACATGATCGAGCGGGGCATCGGGATCACCAATGTGGTCGAGCGCGCGACAGCCAAGGCGTCGGAGATCTCCACCGCCGAGAATGCGCGCAGGCGGCGAGCGGCTGCGCGCGTTCGTGCGGGATCACCACCCTGCAGTCGTGGCGGTGGCGGGCATCACGGCGTACCGCGCGGCGTTCGGCCTGCCCAAGGCGGTGATGGGTGAGCAGGTCGATGGTTTCGAGGGGGCACGTCTGTGGGTGGTGCCGAACCCGAGCGGCCTCAATGCCCACGAGACGACTGCATCGCTGGCGGCTGCCTACCGGGCGCCCGCCGCCGCGGCCGGAATCGTGCGCCGCTGAACGTACGATCAGGGACATGCGCACGCTGTACGACGCCGATCACGAGGCCTTCCGCGAGTCATTCGCTTCATTCATCGCGAAGGAGGTGACGCCGCACTATCTCGCCTGGGAAGAAGCGGGCATCGCTCCGCGTGAGCTGTACGCGTCCGCTGGCGAGTACGGCTTCGTCGGCCTCGCGATCCCTGAGGAGCACGGTGGCGGTGGCACCGACGACTTCCGGTTCAACGCAATTCTCAGCGAGGAGTTCAACGCGGCCGGCATCGGCGGTGCCGGGCTCGGGCTCACGCTGCACAACGACATCTGCACGCCCTACTTCATCGAATACTGCACCGATGAGCAGGCAGCTCGTTGGATGCCTGGCATCGCTTCGGGCGCGCTGATCACCGCGATTGCCATGACCGAGCCGGGAACGGGGTCCGATCTCGCCGGGATCGCCACCACCGCGATCCGCGACGGCGACGAGTACGTCGTCAACGGCTCGAAGACGTTCATCACCAACGGCATCAACTCCGACCTGGTGATCGTCGCCGCCAAGACCGACCCCACAGAACGCCACAGCGGGCTGTCCCTGCTGGTGATCGAGCGGGGGATGGATGGCTTCGAGCGCGGCCGCAACCTCGACAAGATCGGGATGCACAGCCAGGACACCGCGGAGCTGTTCTTCAACGACGTACGGGTGCCGGTCGAGAACCGGCTCGGCGACGAAGGAAAGGGATTCACCTACCTGGCCGCCAATCTGGCGCAGGAGCGGTTGTCGATCGCGATCGCGGGCATCGCTGCGGCACGGGCGGCCCTCGGGTGGACACTCGAGTACGTGGGCGAGCGCACGGCGTTCGGCAAGTCGATCGGCACGTTCCAGAACACCAAGTTCGTACTCGCCGAGGTGGCCACCGAGATCGACGTCACGCAGGCCTACGTCGACCAGTGCATCCTGCAGCTCAACGCCAAACAGCTCACCCCGGCCATGGCTGCACAAGCCAAGTACTGGTGCACCGATCTCCAGAACCGGGTGGTCGATCGCTGCCTGCAACTCTTCGGCGGCTACGGCTACATGACCGAGTATCCCATCGCTCGCGCGTACGTCGACGCCCGGGTGACGTCGATCTACGGCGGCACCAACGAGGTCATGAAGACGATCATCGCCAAGTCGATCGGTCTGTGAGGAGCGAATCATGATCCGCCACGCCGTGCTGTTCCGTTTCGACGACTTGTTCAACGAGTCCGCCCTCGCAGCGATGTCCGCTGCGCTCGATGCGCTCCCAGCACAGATCCCCGAGATCCTTGCCTACCACCACGGTCCAGACCTCGGTATCGGGCCGACGAACTTCGCCTACGCGATCACCGCCGACTTCGCCAGCACCGACGACTTCGCCACCTACCGGGACCACCCCGAGCACCAGCGCTTCATCGCCGAGTACATCACCGGCCGGGTCGCCGACCGCGCCGCCGTGCAGTTCGACGTGCACATGTAACGTTTGGTGTCTGACACCAAACGTTACGTCTGGCGTCTGAGTTGGTACTTCCAGACCCCGAGCGTGCCGAGCCCGACCGGGATGATCAGCAGCCAGGTGAGGATGCGGAACACCAGGACCGCTGCGCTGATCTGGTTGACGAACTCCGACCCTGCAGCAGCGGTGAGCATGCCGATGTAGGCGATCTCGCTGACCCCGGCGTCGCCTGCGGTGATCGGGAACACGGTGAGTCCCTGCACCAGTGCGAACACCACGAACACTTCGGTCCAGCGCAGGTCGCCTTCGCTGACACCGGTGAAGCGCAGGCACATCAACAGCAGCGCGAACTTGGTCGCGGAGGTGAGCACGGTGGCCCAACTGGCAACCAACCAGCGGTCGCGCAGTGTCTGCACGGCGTTGGCCCGCGCGGCGACCATCTGCGCCGGGAGGTCCTCGGGCGTCGGTTTGCGCAGCAGGCGCAGGACCCTCGACCACACCGGGGCGATCAGGCGGCCTGCCTGTTCGGTGCGCTGTTCGGAGCCGAGCACGAACGCGAGCACGACCACGCCGAGCCCGACGATCAGACAGATCGTCACCACGGTCTGCAAGGTGTCGCTCATCGGTGCGTCGGAGACGACCAAGCCGATCGCCGCGATGATCGGCAGGACGAGCTTGATCCCGATGCTGAAGATGCCGCCAGCAGCCACTGCGAGGGTGGCCTCTGCGGTGGTGCGGCCCCACGAGGTGAGCATTCGGTACCTCACCGGGAGGTCGCTCGGGCCGGGCACCACCGACGTGATCGATGCCGGGCCCAGAAAGGCCACGATGCCGTGTCGCACCGCCAGGCCCGGCACCAACGATGCCGTCAACAGGCCCTGGGCCGCGATCCAGATGATCCACATGCTCGCCAGGGACATGATCTCGGCGTCGTTGAGCGAGCGGGCCGCGTCCATGACCTCGGCGGGGTCGAGATCGTCGAACGTCCTGGCGAGGATCCAGGTCGAGATCGAGATCGCCGCGATGATGAACACGATCCGGAACACGATCTTGCGGATGCTGCGCGGGGGAGCGGCGGGCAGCTCATCGATGGCGGCGTCAGATGTCGTCATGGGTGCTCTCGGACTCAGTGTGCCTCGGGGCAACGTCGCGAACCACCGCGACCAGCCGAGTTCTGGCCTCGATCACGGGAGGGACGAGCCCCACCCGATCGCGCACCTTGAGTCTGCCGAACAGCATCACCGACTGACGCGTGATCGGTGGCCACACGATGAACGTGACCAAGCCGCCGGCGGCGACGACCGCTGCAACACCGACGGCACCCCAACCGTCGGCGACCACTGCACCCGTGATGGCCCAGGTCAGCAGCAACGTCATCAAGCCGAGCAACACGCGCACGGTCCCTTTCGTGGCCGTGGAGCGGACCAGCCCAGTGCCGATCACGACCACCATGGCTGCAGGGGCGTGCAGCACGGTGATCGCAACGAGCGAGGGTCCAGCGAGCACCACCACGATGAGCGACAACACCAGCCGACCGATCGGCACCCGCTCCTGGCGGAGTTGCTGTGCGGTCACGCCGATCAACTGCAGCTGGGTCGCGAAGTCGCGGTAGGCGTCGGCGACCCGGGCGCGTCGGTGCTCGGGAGCTGCGGCCAACCGTCGAGCGACCACCTCGCTGTCGCCGAATGTCGCAATGGCCCGGCCACTGCTGGCGGCGGCCTCCTCTCTGGCCGCGGCACGGAGCAGCTCTCGTTCGTCGACCGTGGCGAACTGCGGCGACACCGCTTCGAGCGCCTCCGTGATCCGATCGGTCAATCGTGTGATTGCGGCGCGATGCAACCCGCTGTCGCCGAGTTCGGTGTCGGTCTCGGCGAACGTGGCCACCTCGATCGGCTCACCGAACATGACAACCGCCCGGCTGCGTGTCTCGACTCGGCTCTCGAAGGCCATGCCGATCGGCACGATCACCAGGTCCGGAGCGGTCGTCAGCGCGCCGAGCGCAATGCGGGCAGCACCGGACTTGACACGATCGAGGCCAGCTCGGTCGCCGGTGGTGCCCTCGGGAAAGATCGCGACCGTGGCACCCTGATCGAGCTCGCGGTGGCATGCCTCGAAGACCGAGGCGTTGTCGCTCGCACGATCGCCGTCACCGGTGCGGTACACCGGGAGGACGCCGGCGAGTCCGAGGAAGGGTCGAGCGATCACCACCTTCCACAGCGCTGCTTTGGCGAGGAACCGGGGCAGACGTCCGAGCACGCCGGCGACCACGAGGGGGTCGACGAATCCGTTGGCGTGGTTGGCGACGATCAGCACCGGTCGATTGGTGGGGAGTCGTTCGATCCAGCGCACGTCGACCGACCGGTGGAAGGCGAGCACGAGTCCGTGTGCGGCGAGCCCGATCGTGCGATCGGTGAATCGGCGAAACAGACGCGGTGCATGCTGGGGATCGACCGAGACGTAGGCGCTGTCGACCCATGCAAGCGCAACCACAGCGGTGAGCGCATGCCAGAGTCCGTGCGGTTGCAGCCACGAATCGGTGCGGCACAACGGGCTGTCGGGCTGCCCGAGCACCCACGTGGCGATCGCGACGATGCCGAGTGCCAGCACCGGAAGCGACCAGACGCCGGCGAGGCCGCGCCGTCGGGCCAGCATCGACGCGCCAGCGATGACCGCCACGGCCACGGCCACCGTTGCGTTGGTGGCGCCGGGCAGCCAGAACCAGGCTGCCGTCGAGACCCCGAGTCCGGCGAGCAGGCCCACCAGCGAGCCGGTGTCGCTGCGACCCGACAGGCGCCCGACGTGCCAGCCCGCGACGAAACCGAGGGCCCCGATCAAGGGGATGTCGTGCAGGAACTGCGAGAGGTCACTCGCTGCACCGTGGTACGCCAGACTGCCGAACCCCTCGACCGCCACGACAGTGCCGAGGCCGACCACCGCACGGGGGAGCCGGCCGCGTCCCACCTGCCACAGCAGCACGACCCCTGCGACGACGTAGGCGAGAGAACTCCACGCATTGACGTCCTGTTCGAGGAACCAATCGTCGCGCTGCTCGCAGTCGGCAGTGGCGGCGAGCACCGTCACCTCAGGTCACCTCAGGTGGGCTCGTTGGCGTCGGCCGAGTTGCCGATCGAGGTGCCGGCTGTCGACGGTGTGCCGCTCTGCCACGCCTGGCGCAGTGTCTCGCGTCGCCGATCGACGTCGGTGAACTGTGCGACGAGGCCCCCGACGACGAGGCCGCCATACAAGATGAACCACCACCAGCTGTCGCCGACGGTTTCGGTGGTGACGCCGAGATCGAAGTCGTCGAGGTCGACGGTGCCGATCATCAGCATCAGGCCCGCCACCATGGTGCTCGCTCCCGCCAATGCCGTGAGCAAGGTGAGCAGCACCATCGGCAGGTCGCTCGCAATGGCGATGAACGAGAGCAACACGGCAAGCGTGACGCCGCCGAGCACGATCACCCACGACCAGCTCACCCCGAGCGCCACCATCACGCTCGTGCCGAGTACGAACCCGATCGCCATCATGCCGATGATCACCGACACCTCGTAGTAGAGGTAGGCAATGGCGCCGAACACCACGGCCACCCCCAACCCGACGAACCAACCGAGCGCGGTGCCAAGGAACCCGGCGTCACCCGCCACGATGCCCGCACCGAGCATGAACCCGGCGAACGCACCCCACAGTGGGATGACCAGACGCATGGCCAGGTACCCCCGGAAGCAGAACACCGCACCGGTCAGGAGGGCGATGATGCCCACGACGACGTCACTCATGGCGCCCACTCTTGCAGAGTCTTCTGGTCCTGGCCGGACCATCGCCCGAGTGCGAGACTGGGTCCATGGCTGCTTCCAACATTCTGCTGTGCACCGACGGCTCCGACCTCTCGATCAGTGCGATCCGACAGGGCCTCGACCTGCTTGCGCCTGGCGAGCGGATGGTGGTGGTGTCGGTGGCTTCGGCGATCGACCCGTCGCTGGTCACCGGAACCGGATTCGCCGGAGGTGTGATGACCTACGACGAGAAGAACGACCTGGTCGACGCCCAACGGTCGGCCGCGCACGAGCACGCCGCGAACGTCGTGGACGAACTCGGTCTCGAGGGCGCGGAGATCATGGTGCTGCTCGGCGACGCCGGTCACGAGATCTGCCAACTCGCCGGCAGCCTGCCGGCGAGCGTGGTCGTTCTGGGAACGCATGGGCGCAGCGGCATCAAGCGCGCGATCATGGGCTCGACGTCCGACTACGTCGTGCGCCACTGTCCGTGTCCGGTGCTCGTGCAGGGCGCTGGGTGACGCTGCACCCCTCAACTGCGCTGACTACATTCAACGAGAAGCCCCGCACGATCCGCCCCCGAATTCAAGGAGCACCTCCATGCCGAACGGTCAGCCCAACATCCTCGTCATCTGGGGTGACGACATCGGTCAGAGCAACCTGAGTTGCTACAGCGACGGGGTGATGGGGTACCGCACACCCAACATCGACCGCATCGCTGCAGAGGGTGTGCGATTCACGGACTACTACGGCGAGCAGAGCTGCACCGCGGGCCGGGCGGCGTTCATCACCGGCCAGAACCCGTACCGCACGGGACTCACCAAGGTCGGCTTCCCCGGTGCCGACATCGGTCTGCGCTCACCGGACCCCACGATCGCCACGGCGCTCAAGGCGAGGGGCTATGCCACCGGCCAGTTCGGCAAGAACCACCTCGGCGACAAAGACGAGTTCCTGCCGACGATGCACGGCTTCGACGAGTTCTTCGGAAACCTCTACCACTTGAATGCGGAGGAGGAGCCGGAGCAGGACGACTACCCGACCGAGGAGGAGTTCCCGAACTTCCGCAAGAACTTCGGGCCACGCGGCGTGATCCACTCGTGGGCGAACGGCGACGGAACCCAACGCATCGAGGACACCGGCCCGCTCACTCGCGAGCGCATGAAGACCATCGACGAGGAGATCGCTCCCGAGGCGCTGCGGTTCATGGGCGAGGCCAAGGAGAACGACACCCCGTTCTTCGTGTGGCTCAACACCACCCACATGCACTTCCGCACCCACATCAAGGACGGCAGCCGCGGCAAGGCCGGACGCTGGCAGTCGGCCTACCACGACGTGATGTGCGACCACGACGAACTCGTCGGGCAGGTCCTCGACTACCTCGACGAGCAGGGCCTCGCCGAGGACACGATCGTCATGTACTCCACCGACAACGGGCCGCACATGAACACCTGGCCCGACGGCGGCATGACCCCGTTCCGCAACGAGAAGAACTCGAACTGGGAGGGCGCCTACCGCGTGCCGGCGATGGTGCGCTGGCCCGGCCGGATCCCAGCTGGCGAAGTACTCAACGGCATCGTCAGCCACAACGACTGGTTCGTGACGTTGCTGGCCGCAGCCGGCGATCCGGACATCCAGGACGAACTCAAGGCCGGATGCGACCTGAACGGCACCACCTACAAGGTGCACCTCGACGGTTTCAACCAACTCGACTACATCTGCGGCACTGCCGACACGAGCCCGCGACAGCACTTCTTCTACGTGTCCGACGACGGCGACCTCACCGCGCTGCGCTACGACAACTGGAAGGTCGTGTTTCTCGAGCAGCGAGCGGTCGGCACCTTGCGGGTGTGGGCGGAGCCGTACACCGAGCTGCGCGTCCCGAAGATCTTCAACCTGCGCACCGACCCGTACGAACGTGCCGACATCACGTCGAACACGTACTACGACTGGTTGATCGACCGGGCGTGGGTGCTGGTGCCCGCGCAGATGTACGTGGCCAACATGCTGTCGACGCTCGTCGAGTTCCCGCCGCGTCAGGAACCGGCGCAGCTTCGGGATCGAGCAAGGTGCTCGAGAAGCTGCAGGCCGGAGTCGCCAGCACGTGATCGAAATCCCGGCGGGCACGTTCCGCATGGGCTCCGATCACCACTATCCGGAGGAGGCGCCGTCGCACTTGGCGTTCGCGTCGACGCCTTCGAGATCAGCGAGACCACGGTCACGAACGCGCAGTTCGCTGCGTTCGTCGAGGACACGGGGTACATCACCTTGGCCGAGCGCCCGCTGGAGGCCGCCGACTATCCCGGGCGCGCCGGCCGAGAATCTCGTCGCCGGCTCGTTGGTGTTCACGATGACGCCCGGCCCCGTCGACTTGCGGCACCTCAGCCAGTGGTGGACGTGGACGCCGGGCGCCTCGTGGCAGCACCCTGAGGGGCCACGATCCAGAATCGATGACCGAGCAGATCACCCGGTGGTCCACGTGGCATTCGACGACGCAGTGGCGTACGCATCGTGGGCGGGGGAGGAGCTGCCGAGCGAGGCCGAGTGGGAGTACGCGGCACGCGGCGGACTGGACGACCGTGCGTTCGTGTGGGGTGACGAGGCCGTCCCCGACGGGCGGTACCTCGCCAACTTCTGGCAAGGTGACTTTCCGTGGCGCAACTCCGAAGCCGACGGGTTCACCGGCACAGCACCGGTCGGTTCGTTCCCAGCGAACGGCTGGGGCTTGTTCGACATGGCGGGCAACGTCTGGGAATGGACCACGGACTGGTACTCCCAGCAGCACGCCGCCGACGCCGACACGGCGTGCTGTGTGCCGACCAACCCACGAGGCCCCGACATCGAGTCCAGCTACGACCCCCAGCAACCCCAGTTTCGAATACCGCGGAAAGTGATCAAGGGAGGATCGTTCCTGTGTGCCGACAACTACTGCCAGCGGTATCGCCCCGCAGCCGCGTCGACCGCAGATGGTCGACACCGGCATGAGTCACATCGGCATTCGCACCATCCGGCATCACGCCGTGACGAAATGAGGCTGTCGTGAGGCTGGCGTCGTGGCGTGATGGTGCGGCACGGGCGGCGCTGATCGACTTCATCGACGCTGCATCGGTCGACATCCCGGTCGAAGACCGCGTCGCGGTGTTCGACAACGACGGCACCCTGTGGTGCGAGCGGCCCAACTACCCGCAGTTGATGTTCATGCTCGACGAACTCCGACGAGCGGTGGGCGCCGACCCGAAGCTCGCCGATCGGGCCGAGTACCGAGCGCTGATCGAACACGATGCTGCTGCCCAGGCCGACATCGGCCTCGAACGGATCGCCATGGCGTTGCTCGAACTCGACGTCGGGATCTCTCCGGAGGAGTTCAACGCCCGGGTGGTCGACTTCTTCGACCGCAGCGTGCATCCCGACCGGGCCGTCGGCTACCTGGCACTTCGCTACCAACCGATGCTCGAGTTGCTCGACGAGCTGCGCAACCACGACTTCGACGTCTTCATCGTGTCGGGCGGTGGTACCGAGTTCGTTCGGGCGGTCAGCCGGTCGTTCTATGGCGTCTCGCCCGACGATGTGGTGGGGTCGCTCGTCGGGTACCGGTTCGTCCGTGACGACAGCGGCGCTCCCACTCTGGTGCGTACCGACGAGGTGTTCGGCGACGTCAACGAAGGTGAGGCGAAGGTGGCCAACATCCGCCGCCAACTCGGACGCCGTCCGGTCTTTGCTGCCGGCAACTCTCCTGGCGACACCGAGATGCTCGAGTACGCGCTCGCGGCCGACGGGCCGTCACTCGCGCTGCTGATCGATCACGACGATGCCGAACGCGAGTACGCCTACGAGAGCAAGGCCGCATCGTTCGACTCGGGGGACGACTTCGCGGCGACCGCCAGGGAACTCGGCGTCACCGTGGTGAGCATGCGCAACGACTGGGCAACGGTCTTCCCGACCTGACCGCCTGAAGCGATGAGTCTTCGCGCGCGACAGGTCGCGCGAAGACTCATCGCTCGGTGACCATGACGGGTTCGCCGCGTCGGAGAGGATGTCGTCGTCGAGGTTCTGGAGCACCACAGCGCGAAGGCGCCGCGTCGTGTCGACGCGGCGCCTTCAGGGTGTTGAGGGTGTTCAGTCGAGGGTGTTCAGTGTCAGCTGACGATCTTCGCCTTGGCGGCAGCGAACTCTGCGTCGTCGAGCTTGCCGCCCGAGTGCAGGTCGGCCAGCTTGGCGAGCTCGTCGGCGGAGCTGGCGGTGCCGGCGGTGGTGCGGATGTAGTCCGCATCGCTGCTTCTTGGGCCTGAGCGGCCTTGACCTGGCGCTCGCCCATCTTGCAGCCGTGGATGATCAGGTAGGCAAAGATGCCGAGGAACGGCACGAAGATGATGAAGATCGACCAGATGGCCTTGGCAAAGCCACCCATGTCTCGATTGCGGATGATGTCTCCGAAGATGGTGAAGATCAGCATGATCCACACGAAGAAGAGGAAGAACCAGAGGATCGACCAGAAAACTTGACCGGTTCCGAATTCAGCTGCGAGGAGCAAGGTGTTGCCTTTCGTTCGGTCGCGGCGGAGTGCCGCGAGCACTCACATTGTCGCCGCCCAGACGGACGATTTCAACTACCGATCGATGAGACATGTCGGAGCATCAGGGAACCGGGGGCCAGGGATCCCGGGCGACATCTCGACGCGCGGTCGTGCCGCTAGTCTTCGGTGCCTCGCAACACCGCTCAACGTCCCGATCTCGGAGGAAACCATGGCCCTCGGCCCCATCGAAGTGCTCGTCATCAGTTTCCCCGGCAACGACTTCACGGGCGAGATCATCCCCGAACTCGAACGTCTCGTGGCGAACGACACCATCACCGTCGTCGACGGTCTGCTGGTGACCAAGGACGCTGACGGCGACGTCACGTTCATGGAGTTCGAGGAGCTGGGCGGCGACGCCGACGCTGCGAAGTTGGCTGCCGTGATGTCGCAGGTCGATTCGCTGATCTCTGATGAGGACGTGATGGAACTGGCTGCAGCGCTGGAGCCCGGCAACTCTGAAGCGATCCTCGTGTTCGAGCACACCTGGTCGAAGCCGCTGCGCGACGCGATGGTGGAGTCCGGCGGCATCTTGGCGGCGAGCTTCCGGGTGCCGGGTGCCGTCGTCGACGAAGTCCTCGCTGAGCTCGACTCGCTCGACGACGTCTGAGCCGTCCGCACTTGAGTCTTCCGCAACCGAACCAACTCACCGCCAACACCCGATCAAGAGGAGAACAGCCATGATGCGACGTCGTAGAGGACGCCCTGGACTCGTGGGCACGATGGCCCGAACCGCAGTGGTCGCCGGCACTGCCACGGCAGTGGTCGGGGCGTCGTCCAATCGCCAGAATTCCAAGCAGCAGGCCGCAGCCGAACAGCAGGCCGCTCAACAGGCGGCGTTCGAGTCGCAGGCGCAGCTCGCCGACATGCAGGCGCAGATGAACGCGATGCAGGCGCAGCAGGCTGCCCCGCCGCCCGCCGCCGCTCCGGCCGTCGGGCGAGCGATGACCTGCTCGCCGAGCTCACCAAGCTGGGCGAGCTCAAGGCCGCCGGCGTGCTCGACGACGCGGAGTTCGCTGCTGCAAAGGCCAAGCTCCTCGCTTGACATCGTCGGCGGCGGCACCAGGGCCGCTGGCCCGGGTTCCAGCCGTGCTCGCTGACGTCGTGCTCGTAGGGTCTGCCACCATGGGGTACACGCCGGCGATCGTGACGATCGCGCTGTTTGCGTTTGCGATCGTGTCCAAGCGGCTCGGTCGATCGGCAGTCACCGGCACGATGCTGTTCGCAGGGCTCGGGCTCGCGCTCGGCCCCGAAGCGCTCGGCCTGGTCGACACCACCGGCGTCGCTCGGGCAGTCCGAGTTCGTCTCGGCGGTGCTCATCGCCACGCTGGTCGTGGTGCTGTTCACCGATGCGAGTGCCATCAACTCGTCGGACTGGCGTGACGACATCATTCCCGCACGGCTGCTCGGCATCGGTCTGCCGCTCTCCATCGGCCTGGGCTGGCTGCTGGCATTGGTGCTGCTGGGCGATCTCGAGGTGTGGGAAGCAGCGGTGCTGGCGACCATGTTGGCGCCCACCGATGCAGCACTCGGCAAGGCGGTGGTGTCGAACGAGCGCGTTCCTCAGCGGATCCGTCAGGCACTCAACATCGAGAGCGGGCTCAACGACGGCATTGCCCTGCCGCTGTTCGTGGTGTTCCTGGCGACGGCGGTGGCGACGGAGGACTCCCTGGCAGTCGTCGACATCTTCGTCGAGCTCGGCAAGCAAGTCGGCATCGCAGTGGCGGTCGGTGTGCTCGTCGGCCGGTTCGGTGCCATCGCCATTGCCTACGGACGACGGGCCGACCTCTCGCTCGCCTACTGGTCGCAGATCGGGGTGCTCGCCCTTGGCGGCCATGGCCTACCTCGTGGCAGCGCCGGCCGGAGGCTCCGGATTCATCGCGGCCTGGGTGGCGGGCTTCGTGTTCGGACGTCACTACGACTCGACCGAGGACGAAACACTCCCGGAGTTCGCCGAATCGACCGGCGATCTGCTCACGGTTGCGAGCTTCTTCGTGTTCGGCGTCTTCCTGGGGCCGGTGCTCGCCAACCTGACCTGGCAGATCGTGCTCTACTCCGTGCTCAGCCTGGCCGTCGTGCGACTGGTGGCGGTGGCGGTGTCGTTGATCGGGGCGGGACTGCGCCCGCAGTCGATTGCCTACATGGGCTGGTTCGGACCTCGCGGACTGGCCACGATCATCTTGGCGATCGAGGTCGTCGGCGAGCAGGAGCTGCTCGGCAGCGACACGATCAGCGCAACGGCGTTGTTCACCGTCGGGTTGAGCGTGGTGTTGCACGGGGCAACTGCATGGCGCGGGTCGAACACCTACGCCGATTTCGTCGAGGCCCATCCTCGAGAGACCGACATGGCCGAGCGCGTCGAGCCGCTGGTGCACATCCGAGTGCCGATGCGGAGTCGGCGCCCACCAGGGGCGCCGTGATCAGGGTCTGACGACGAACGAGGGCGCGGAGGCGGTGCCGAGCAGCGCCGACACCAGGATGCCGAGGGGCAGCGTGGCCCAGTAGCTGAGGCCGAGGCCGAGGTTGCCGAGGAACAGCATCAGCAACCAGGTCGCCGGGAAGGTGGCGACGAGGAAGACGATGAGAAGGCCGATCAGTCCGCGGATCATGGTGTGCTCTTTTCTTGTCGACTGCCACGTCGTGCAGTGGCAGCGATGAATGTAACCGGTCGGGTATCGTGCAGCCGTGATCATTCTTGCAATCATCGTACTCGGTATGGTGTCGGCTGGCTGGCGCAGTTCATCCTCGGTCGAGCTGCCGGCACCACCAACTGGGCGCTGGCGCTCTTCGCCGGTCTCGCCGGCTCGTTCGTCGGTGCCACGCTGTTCAGCCTGATCTCGGGCGATGGCTTCACGTTCAAGCCGAGCGGCGTCGTCGGCTCGGTCATCGGCGCCCTGATCATCACCGCGGTGTACCAGTGGGCTTCGGGCCGGCGGGCGTACCGACGAGAGCGGTGCCGCCAAGTAGGCGCCCCGCTGGGGCGCCACCACGACGAGCTGCTCCGGCCGCGTGAGACCGCACTGATGTCGAACGTCACTCCCGGTCTGGTGTGTGCACACCATCACCTGTATTCCACGTTGGCTCGTGGAATGCCACCGCCACCCGCGGTGCCGACGTCGTTTCGCACCGTGTTGGAGCAGATCTGGTGGCGTCTCGACACGGCGCTCGACCTCGAGATGCTGCAGTGGTCGGCCAAACTCGGAGCTCTCGAAGCGCTCGAGGCCGGCTGCACGGCGATCATCGATCATCACGAGTCACCACATGCGATCGAGGGCTCGCTGAGTGTGATCGCTGAGGCATGTGCCGAGGTCGGGGTGCGGGTGATCCCGTGCTACGGGGTCACCGACCGGCACGGTGCCGATGGCGCACGTCGAGGACTCGAGGAGAACGACCGCTTCCTCACCGCTGGCGGGCGAGCGATGGTGGGCGTCCACGCTGCCTTCACGTGCTCCGACGACACACTGGCCGCGGCTGCTGAGCTGGCGTTGCGCCACGGCGTCGGCGTGCACATCCATGTCGCCGAGGGCGTCGACGATGCTGATGCCGCCACCCGACTGGCCGGGCTCAGCACCGATGACTGGCTCCTGATCCACGGTGTGCACCTCGCTGACCACCACGGTCTGCGAGGCACGATCGTGCACAACCCGCGCTCGAACATGAACAACGGTGTCGGGTACGCGCAGACCGGTCCGCTTCGCCAACCCGGTCGCGCTGGGTACCGACGGGATCGGTGCCGACATGCTCGCCGAGTTCCAACTGGCCTTCGTCGCGGCGCGTGCCGCCGATGTCACCGTGAGTCCGGACGTTGCGTGGGCCTGGCTGGAGCAGGGGTGGGCGTTGGTCCCCGAGGCTCGAACGGACCGTGTGCGCTGGTCGTACGAGCCGATGGAACCGTGGCAGTTGGCCTACACGCCCACCGTGCGGGCGATCGATGTCGACATCGACGGAGCTGGCGTGCTGCGTGACAGCCGGCCGACCAGGGTCGACGCTCTGGAGATCCGCGCCAAGGCGGCCGAGCAGGCAGCCCGTCTCCACGCCCGCCTCTGACGCCGCGCCGTCAGCGGGCTGCAGTGGCGAGGATCCCGGCAGCGAGGGCCGAGCCCGTGGCGACGATGGTGCCGATGCCCACCCAGCGCACCGCGCGTGGATGCACCACGTCGCCACCCACTCGAAGCGCGCCGTGCAACTCCTCGTAGTGGGCGCCCGACCAGACCAGCAGTGCCGCGCCCAACACCACCTGCAGCATTCCGCCGATCGCCAGCGCCCCGAAGCCTTCGATGGCAGCGAAGCGGCTGAGGACGAGGCCTGCCGCCATCATCGAGAACGCCGTTCGCTCCCACGCCAACGACGTGCGCTCGTGTTGCAGGCCGGCGTCGAACACGGCATCGGGACGCGTGTCCGGTGCGAGCGCCCTGCGGTCGCGCTCAGCACTCATCGCTGATCGAGCACCAGCAACACTGCGGCCACGATGGCCACGATGGCGGTACCGATGGCCATCAGCATCGGCAGACGCGACGTGGGGAGCGGTTCGTTCATCCGCATGGATCGTTCGTTGAGTGCCCAGCGCCGGTAGGCGCTGGCTGCGGTGGCGAAACTCAACGCCAGGAGCAGGATCCCGAGCCCCTCGCTGCCGCGGAACTCGTCGAGCAGACCAACTGCAGCGAGGCCACCCGCCGCGAGTGCCAGCGAGGTGCGAATCCACGCGAGGAAGGTGCGTTCGTTTGCCAGCGTGAACCGGTAGTCGGGTTCGGCGCCGGAGCGACGAGGATCGGGAGGCAGCAACCGTTCGCGCAGGGTCATCGGGGCGCACTCATGCTCGTTGCCGCCAGCGCAACGGTGTCGTCGATCGCGGTGTGCAGGCACCGGATGAACAGGTCGTGGTCGACGACTGCGGCGCGGTCGGTGTTCACGCCGAGGTGCACCGTGGCGTCGTAGCTGAACAGGGTGATGTTGATCGCGGCGCCGGCCAACGGGCCGAATGCATAGAACTCCTCCACCTGTGCCCCGGCCATGAACACCGGGAACGGTGGCCCCGGCACGTTGGAGGTGGTGATGTCGACGCCTTTGAGCATCGCCCCCAGAATGGCCACCGCCGCAGCTGGACCGAATCGGGAGATCACGCCGGAGATGTCGTTGATGTGGGGGAGCGCCGGCTCTGCACGAACCGTGCGGAGCAACTCGCGAACCTCCCCGATCCGCTCCGCTGGGTCCAAGCGACTGAGTGGGAGCACCACGCGCGCCGGCACGAACTGGTTGTCGAAGTTGTTGGATCCTTCGCCGCCACGCACGCTGATCGGCATGTTCATGCGGACCTCGGTGCACGGCTGACCGACGGCATCGTGGAAGCGCTCGAGCGCGTCGAGCGTGATGGCCACGAACGCGTCGTTGAGTGTTCCGTCAGCGGCACGTGCCGCGGCTTTGACGTCGCGGAACGGTATGGCGATCGCATCGAAGCGGGTGTTCATCGAGCGTTCGGTCATCACCGCGCTCAACGGTGTGGTGGCGGGTTTGACCACGCGTGCGATCGACCCGGTCGTGCGGCCCAACTGCTCGATGGTGGCTCGTGGATCACGAAGCAGGTCCGACGCGGTCTTCAGCGACGCTCGACCGATCCGGGCACCGGTCTTGGCCTCGGATGCGATCCGGTGTGCCACCGACCGAGACCCGGGGATGGCCCACAGCGGCGACGAGATGCGGAACCGATCGGACACCTCAGGGTCCACCGCAGCGCCGGGATCGTTGATCGGCTCACTCTCGGGTTCGCCGGGTGGCGGTGGCTCGGCCTCGAGGTCCACCATGTGCGACAGCAGTTGCACCATGCCGAGCCCGTCGGCGATCGCATGGTGGATCTTCATGATGAATGCCGCCCGTTTGCCGGGAAGGCCCTCGACCACGATCAATTCCCACAACGGGCGATCCTTGTCGAAGGCGCGAGCGGCACTTCGCTGGGCGAAGTCGAGCACGTCGCGTCGTCCCACACGCCGACCGGGCAGCCGCACCCAGGTGTAGTGGTAGGCGATGTCCATGTGAGGTTCATCGACCCATCGCGGGGTGGCAACGCCGGGTTGTTCGTCGACCACGCGCTGATGCAGCCGGGGGATCCGCTCCACGATCCGTTCGACCACGGCGTCCATGCGCGCACGATCGGGCACCGTGTCGAGGAACCACACGCTGGTGATCGTCGATCGCAACAGCGGATCGCGCTCGATGTGCCACAGCACGGAGTCGCTTTCGCTCATCCAGTCGTCGTAGTGCAGATCGTTCATGCTCGGCCGAACCCCATGGTCACCATGCGCTGAAGGTACACCACGGCCGCGAATGTCGACTGATCTGTGTCCAGATCGCTCCACTGGGGTGCCACCGATTGCGTGACCCTGCGCAGCGATGAAGTCGTCCAGAGGTGTACCGGGGACTCAATTGGCGCGAGACTGCCCGCGTGAAACAGCTCACCGGTCTCGACGCCAGCTTTCTGTACATGGAGTCGGCCAACACCTACGGCCATGTCAACGGGCTCGCCATCTACGAGCGACCCTCCGCCGACTTCGATCCGTACCAGGCGGCCTATGAGCGTTTCGACGCGCTCCTCGGGCGACTCGAACCAATGCGCCGTCGCCTCGTGGAGGTGCCGTTCAAGCTCGACCATCCCTATTGGATCGACGATCCGGACTTCGATCTCAGTTACCACGTACGGCACATCGGTCTGGCCCCTCCCGGTGGGGCCGACCAGCTCGCCGAGCAGGTCGCCCGCATCGTCGGGCGCCGGATGGATCGTACGCGCCCGCTCTGGGAGGCCTATGTGATCGAGGGGCTTGCGGACGATCGATGGGCGATGCTCACCAAGACGCACCATGCCACCATCGACGGCGCCGCTGGTGTCCTGCTGCTCGGCATGCTCACCGATCCGTCGCCCGACACGCCCCTGCCTGACCATGTCGACTGGGTCGGTGAACCCGTTCCCGACGACCGTGAACTACTCGAGCGCACCTTCCGCAACCTCGCAATGAATCCGGTGAAGGGCATGCGACTGTCGCTGCGACTGTTGCGCAACATGGCCGCCGTCGCAGGCGTCGACAGCGTGTCGTCGGCCGCAACACAGGCGCGAGATCTCCTCAAGCAGATGACGGTCGGGGGCGAGACCGACCCCTCCGATGCGGCGAGCCGCGTGCGCATCCCGCTGTCACCGGCGCCTCCCACGCCGTTCAACCGTGCGATCACGCCGCACCGCCGCTTCGCCATGCGCTCGACGGCCTTGGCGAACATCAAGGCGCTGAAGGACGTGTCGGGGTGCACCGTCAACGATGTCGTGATGGCGATCTGCACCGGTGCGCTTCGCTCCTACCTGCTCAGTCATGACGCGCTTCCCGACGAGCCGTTGCGGGCCATGGTGCCCGTGTCGATTCGCACCGGGCTCGAGGAGGATCCGTGGACCAACCGGGTCGGCGGCATCATCGCCGATCTACCGACCAACTGTGACGATCCGCTCGAACGGTTGCGTCGATGTCACGAAGCGATGAACGAGGCAAAGCACCAGCTCGACGTGCTGCCGGCCGAAGACATCGCGGAGCTGGCACAGGTGGCGCCGCCGCTTGCGGCCACCGCCGCCATGCGCCTCCAGCAACGCCTTCGGTTGGCCGACCGCGTCAACCTGCCCACCAACGTGGTGATCTCCAACGTGCCCGGCCCCCGAAGTGAGCTGTACTTCGCCGGCGCGAAGATGACGAACTACATCCCGGTGTCGACGATTGCCGACGACATGGGCCTCAACATCACGGTGCACAGCTACCTCGACCGCCTCGACTTCGGCCTGATCGCCGACCGCGAGTTGGTGCCCGACCTGTGGGATCTCGTCGATCTGCACATCGCCGAGATCGGTGTGCTCTTCGAAGCGACCGGAACCGAGTGGGCCGAGGAGCAGAAGGCGCCATCGATGCGCCGGGGTCCTGCGACTGCCACCGCCCCCAGGAAGGCAGCAGCCAAGAAGACAGTCGCCAAGAAGGTGCCAGCCAAGAAGGCAGCAGCGAAGAAGGCAGCCGCCACGAAGCGGGTCGCGGCGAAGAAGTCCCCGGCGGTGAAGAAGCCCACGGCCACGAAGAAGACGTCCGCCACGACGAAACGGGCCTCCACGACGCCATCGACCGCCACCTCCTGACACCTCGAATCTGATCGGACACTGCGCGAGCGGCAAGACTCGGGCTCGATGGACTTCGACCTGCCGCCAGACGATCATCCCACCAGGCGCGTGGTGCGCGACTGGATCGCCGACAACCCCGACCCAACGGGCAAGGAACTGGCCGAGGCCGGCTACGTGGTGCCCCATTGGCCGAAGCCGTGGGGGGTCGAAGCGGATCCGATCGACCAACTCGTCATCGACGACGAACTCTCCAAGGCGGGGATTCGGCGACCGAACAACCACATCGGCATCGGTTGGGCGGCACCCACGATCTTCCTGGCCGGCACGCCGGAGCAGCACGAGCGCTACCTCCCGAAGATCTTCAGCGGTGAGGAGTTCTGGAGCCAGTTGTTCTCCGAACCCGATGCCGGCTCCGACCTCGCCAATCTGGCCACCAGGGCAGTTCGCGACGGCGACGAGTACATCGTCAACGGCTCCAAGATCTGGTCGAGTGGCGCCCATCATTCGCAGCTCGGCATCCTGATTGCCCGCACCGACATCGACCAGCCCAAGCACAAGGGCATCTCGTACTTCATCTGCCCGATGGACCTGCCCGGCATCTCGATGAGTCCAATCGTCGACATGACCACGGCGCATTCCTTCAACCAGGTGTTCTTCGACGACGTGCGCATCCCGGCGTCGTTGCTGGTCGGTGAGGAAGGCGACGGTTGGCGCCTGGCCAAGGTGACCCTGTCGAACGAGCGGGTCTCGCTGTCGGCTGCCGGGTCGCTGTGGGGCGTCGGTCCGTCGGCCGACGACCTGATCGAGTTGATTCGACGCAACGGCGGCCTCGACGATCCGGTGTTGCGCGATCAGGCCGTGAAGCTGCACATCGAGGCGAAGCTGTTGCACCTCAATCGGATGCGGAGCCTGAGTGCCACGTTGAAGGGCAAGACCCCTGGCCCCGAGGCGTCGATCCAGAAGATCATGGCCGACGAACATGGCCAGCACGTGATGGAGTTGGCCAAGGCAGTGAGCGGCGCCGACGGGATGATCGCTGGATCGGGCCCGGCAGGCTCGCTGGCCCCGACGTCGCAGAACGGGCCCACCGAGAACAACTTCCGGGCCGCGGGCCAGTACCCGGACACCGATCCGATCTGGCACTACGGCTATCTCTTCAGCCCGGCGCTCACCCTCGGTGGAGGCACCTTCGCCGTGCAACGCAACATCGTCGGCGAGTTCGTACTCGGGCTCCCACGAGAGCCGAATCTCGAACAGGGCATGACGTGGGCGCAGTCACGCCAGCAGCGATCATGAACCAGGGTTTCGGTATCGACATCGGTGGTTCGGGCATGAAGGCCGCCGTCGTCGACCTCGACACCGGCGACCTGGCGTCGGAGCGGATCAGGATCTCCACCCCGAAACCTGCCACTCCGGCAGCGATGGCCGATGTCGCCAGCGAGCTCGTGTCGGCGCATGGCTGGAGCGGCCCGATCGGCGTGGGCTTTCCAGGGATCGTCCGTCACGGGGTGGTCCACTCGGCAGCGAACATCGATGACAGCTGGCTCGGCGTCGATGCCGATGCGGTGTTCACCGAGGCGTGTGGTCTCGGACGGTCACCATGGTGAACGACGCGGACGCCGCCGGGCTCGCCGAGATGCGCTGGGGTGCGGGGCGCGATGTCGACGGCGTCGTGCTGGTATTCACGTTCGGCACGGGGATCGGCTCGGGGTTGTTCGTCGACGGCACGCTGGTGCCCAACACCGAACTCGGTCACGTCGAACTCGACGGGCGTGATGCCGAGACTCATGCAGCGGCAAGCGTCCGCGAGCGCGAGGGCATCGGATGGAGGGAGTGGGCGTCGTCGTGTCGAGCGGTACCTGCGCCATGTCGAGATGTTGTTCTCGCCCGACTTGATCATCGTCGGTGGCGGCGCGTCGAAGCGGGCCGACAAGTGGCTTGCCGTCGATCGAGATCCTCACGCCGATCGAACCGGCGGCCATGGCCAACAACGCCGGCATCGCCGGGGCCGCGCTGGTCGAACATCACCACGCGCTGAGGGCCGCCACGCTCGCGTGACGTGGGCCCGGCGTCAGACCTGGGGAGGAAGCGGTTGGTGGCGACCGCGGAACCAGATCGTGGTGATGGTGACCACGATGACCGGGATCACGAAGAACAACATCACGTTGCCGTACGCGTCGCGTGTGCTGTGCTCGGTGGCGTCGAGCACCAGCCAGACCAGGTAGGCGGTGTAGGCAACGAGGAAGACGATGCCTTCCCAACGGTTGAGCACCGTACCCGTTGGCGAAGATCGGCAGGCAGGCAACTGCCACGGCAATCATCACCGGCAGGTCGACTCGAATGGCGCTTGCTGCCACGGGGATCGCGTTCGGCGAGACGGTGGCGGTGACACCGAGCACGGCGAGCAGGTTGAACAGGTTCGAGCCGATTGCGTTGCCGACGGCGAGATCGCGTTGCCCGCGGAGTGCGGCCAGGACCGACGTGGCGACCTCGGGGAGCGATGTGCCGATGGCCACCACGGTGAGGCCCACCACGAGGTCGCTGATGCCGAGATCGGTGGCGATGTCGCTCGCGGCACTCACCAGCGATTGGGAGCCGAGCACCAGCAGCACGAGGCCGCCGACCAGAAAGGCGAGATCGCTCAGCACGGACGCTGCGGCGAGTTTCTCCGGATCGAGGGCATCGTCGTACTCGGTCACGACATCGGGCGAGGAGCCGCGGGTGGCGGCGATCACGGTCCAGGTGATGTACACGATCAGTGACACCACCAGCACGATGCCTTCGATGCGGACGAGGCGTTCGTCGAGGGCGAACACCAGCACGAGCACCGATGCACCGATCATGATCGGGACGTCCAGCCGAACGATCCTCTGCGCCACGAAGAGCGAGCCGCCCACGGTGGCTGCCAGGCCCAGCACGAGCAGGACATTGGCGATGTTCGAGCCCACCACGTTGCCGATGGCGATCGAGCCGGCATCGTCGCCGCCACGCACGACGTCGCCCACGCTGACCGCCAACTCGGGGGCGCTGGTGCCGAACGCCACGACAGTGAGTCCGATCACCACGCTCGACATGCCGGTACGGGCGGCGAGCCGGGCCGCGCCACGCACCAGGCCTTCGGCACCGACGACGAGTGCTACCAATCCGACGATCAGGAGGATGATCGTGGTCACGCTCATAGCGGTTGGAGGCTAGGGGCTCATCGGGTTCGTCGTGCCAACTCCTCGCGGTATGTGCGGCGCGTCGCAACTTCAGGTCTTCGTACCCGCGCACTGTCTGCGGCAGCGATGCAGTGGCGATCGAGGCCTCGAGCGTCGTCGCGTCGAGGCGACGGTTGAGGGTGCCGACGGCGGTGATGTACTCGGGGATCATGGCCCGTTCGACCCGTCGGACCTCGGCCCACCGGAATGGATCGAGCGGCGTGCCCCTCAGGCGCCGACTCGACCGAAGCGCTCGCAGTGCCGGCACTGCGGTGCGCTGCAGCTTCGAGCTTGCGCTCGACGCCCAGAGCCCGCAGCATCGGGGGGTGCAAGTGGTAGGTGACCGTGGTCGTCGACCCGCCGACCGCCTCGTAGCCGGCCTGGGCAGCGTCGTCGAGCAGCAGACGAGCCACCTCGTATTCGTCCTTGTAGGCCATCAGCTTGTGGAGGTTGCCCGCCACCGCCTGGGTGTACCGCGTGCTGTCGGGATCGACGCGGCGCTCGGCGGCGGCGGCGGCGGCGACCACGCTGCGGAAGCGTTGGGCATACGACGCCGATTGGTAGGCAACGAGATCATGTGCCAGGCGCTCGACGAGCTGGTCGAGCGTCTCGGGTGGCGGAGCTGGCGTGAGGCCGGCTGATCGTTCCACCGCTGCGGGATCGACGACCCACGCCCGACCCCAGCGAAAGGCGTCGAGATTCGACTCGACGGCAACGCCGTTCAACCGGATGGCCTGCTCGACTGCCGCGGGCGGCAGCGGGAGCGCTCCTGTCTGAATGGCAGCGCCGACCAGTACGACGTTCGCCGTGGTCGTCGACCCGAGCAGTCCGTTTGCCAACCCGGCAGCATCGAGGTAGTGGTTGACGTCGGCGCGAGTGACCTGCTCGACCCGGTCGATCAGTACCGCTCCTGCCGGTGGAGCGATGTCGGGATGCGTGACCATCTGTCCCGTCGGTACGGCGTCGGTGGAGGCGATCATCACGGTGCGGTCGGGGCGGGCCCCCGACAGGTTCGAGTCGCTGGCCGCGACGAGGAGGTCGAAGCCGAGGAGGCAGTCGATTCCCGAGACGTTGGCATGGTTCGACATCGAGGCGTCGCTCGTGGTGATACGTACGTCGCTCACCACCGGGCCGGCCTTCTGCGACAGCCCGGTCTGGTCGAGGCCACGCACGTGACGGTCGGCCAACATCGCCGCAGTGCCGAGGATCTGGCTCACGGTGACCACACCGGTGCCGCCGATTCCGGTGAGGCGCAGCGTGAAGTCGTCGGTGTTCACGATCGGGTGGCTGGGCTCGGGAAGCTCGACCGGTGGGGTCGCGCGACTGCGCGTCGAGGCAGCGTTGGGGTCGACGGTGACCGTGGCGAACGAGGGGCAATCGCCCTGCAGGCAGGAGTAGTCGAAGTTGCAGCTGGTCTGATGAATGCGGGTCTTGCGGCCCCACGCCGTGTCGATGGGTTGTACGGAGAGGCAGTTGCTCTTGTCGCCGCAGTCACCGCATCCTTCGCAGACCCGTTCGTTGATCACCACCCGGAACCCAGGCGTGGCGATCGTGCCTCGTGAGCGTCCACGACGTTCTTCGGCGGCGCATGCCTGATCGTGGAGGTGCACCGTGACCCCGCGGAGCTCGGCCAGCACCCGCTGGGCTTCGTCGAATCGGCTGCGGTCCCACACGTCGACGCCGCTCGGGAAGGCGCTGGCGCGGTGTCGCTCGGGATCGTCGCTCGTCACGATGACGCGAGTGACGCCTTCGAGCAGCAGCAGTTTGGTGACATCGGGGACCGACATCTGTCCTTCGGCGTCCTGTCCGCCGGTCATCGCAACGGTGCCGTTGTAGAGCAGCTTGTAGGTGATGTCGACGCCGGCCGCGACGGCGGCGCGCACGGCGAGCGAGCCGGAATGGAAGAAGGTGCCGTCGCCGAGGTTCTGCACGATGTGGTTGCGACCGACGAACGGTGCCATCCCGATCCACTGCGCCCCCTCCGACCCCATGCAGGTGAGCCCGACGAGGTCGCCGACCCGGTCGGGGTCCATCATCGCCACCATCGCGTGGCAGCCGATCCCGCCGCCCACCAAGGTGCCCGGTTCGGCGCGGGTGCTGCGGTTGTGCGGGCAGCCCGAGCAGTAGAACGGCGCACGGTTCACGGTGAGCGGAATGCGGGATCGCTTCGGGGCGATCAGTTGGTCGAGCGGTCGCAGGCGGTCACCGAGGCGCGGTGCCAGGCGGGCATGCAGCGGAGCGATCAACGCGTCGACGTCGAGGGTGCCGTGGCCAGGTACCAACAACTGGCCGTGCTCGTCGCGCCGGCCGACCACACGTGGATGATCAGGCCCGCCGTAGAGGGCGCTCGTGATCGTCTGCTCGAGCGTGGGGTTCTTCTCCTCGATGACCAGCACCTCGTCGAGACCTGCTGCGAATTCCCGCACCTGTTGCGGCTCGAGTGGCACCGGCATCAGCAACTGGAACAGGCGCACGCCTGCGCCGCGGAGCTCGTCATCGGTGGTGAGGCCGATCACCGCGTAGCGCCTCGCGCGTCTCGTGGAAGGTGTGTCCGCCGGCGGCGATGCCGATCCAGTCGTCGGTGCTTCGAACCACCACCCGGTTGAGTTGGTTGTCGACGCCGTAGCGACGTGCCAGTGGCCATCGCACCTCCTGGAACTCCCGCTCCATGTCGAGGGTGTAGGGCGTGATCAGCCGACCGTTCGGGTGCGGTCGGAACGGTTCGCCATCGACGTCGACGACCGGAGCGACGGCGCGAACTCGATCGGGGTGCACCTCGACGGTTCCGGTGCCGTCGGCGACGGCGGTCACCAGTTTGAGTCCGGCCCACAGGCCGCATGAGCGCGAGAGCGCAACGGCGTGGCGTGCCAGGTCCAGCGCTTCTTGGACGTCACCGGGAAACAGCACCGGCATGTGCAGATCGACCATCGTGGCGTCGCTCGACGAGGGCAGCGTCGACGACTTCGCCGCTGGATCGTCACCCACCACGGCGACCACGCCACCGTGCATGGCGGTTCCAGCGAACACGGCGTGGCGGATCGCATCGCTGCTTCGATCGAAGCCGGGTCCCTTGCCGTACCAGATCCCGACGACGCCGTCGTAGGACGCATCGTCGAGCGTCATCGCCAGCTGGCTGCCCATCACTGCCGTCGCTGCCAACTCCTCGTTGACCGCAGGGCGGATCACGATGGGCAGGTCGCCAACGGTGTCCGACGCCCTGCGCAGCTCTTCGGTGAACATCCCGAGTGGCGACCCCTGGTATCCCGACGCGAACGCCGCGGTCGTGAGCCCGAGCCGACGGTCGCGACGGAGTTGGTCGACGGCCAAGCGTGCAACGGCCTGCACCCCGGAGAGGAACACCGTGCCGTCCTCGAGGCGGAAACGGTCGGCCAGTTCGTAGCTCCGCTGCACGCCGGCGTGCTGCGTGTCGAGCCCATCACTGCTGTCGATACTCACACAACCTCCCTCGGTCGGCGCCCCACCCCTGTTGTAGCTCATGGAACCCGGGGCGTCGAGCCCTTTCGCCGTCACGATGGGTGTCACGATTGGTGTCAGACACCAATCGTGACGGGCCGATCAGACGAGGTGGTGGCGCACGCCGAGGCGTTGGGCGGAATCGTCGCCGGGAACCGGGAGTTGGGCGACGCACGCGCAAGGCGGGCCACTCGGCAGGGGTGAGCTGCTGGTACTCGAAGGTCAGGTCACCTGCGGTGGGATGGCGGAACCGTCGGAGTCGAGTCTCGAAACCCGACACGTCGTGCTCGCTCCACCACCGAGCGAACTCGTCGCTCTCGTCGGTGAGCATCGAGATGAGTTCTGTCATTGCCGGGTCGTGGCGCACCGCTGACGTGGCCGACCGGAACTCGGCGAGTGCCTGGCGGGCATGGATGTCCCAATCGACGATCAGTTCGCGGGTGGCGGGATCGGCGAAGAGGACCCACATCAGGTTGCGACGAGGTGGGACGAGTTCGGCGATGCGTGGGTACAGCCGCTCCTGGGCTGCGTTCCAGCCGACGAACTCCCAGCAGGGCCCGAGCACGTAGGCCGGTGCCGGGAGCAGCGAGTCGAGCAGCCGGACGAGTGCACTCGGAGGCTCCGCAGGTGCGCTCAGGGTTGCCGTGCCCGGCTCGGTGAGCGACAACAGGTGGTCGAGGCCGGCACCGTCGAGGCGAAGTGCACGGCCGATCGACAGCAGCACGTCATCGGATGCGTTGATCCGCCGTCCCTGTTCCAGCCAGGTGTACCAGGTGAGCGACACGCCGGCGAGCATCGCGACCTCCTCGCGCCGTAGCCCAGGTGTGCGCCGCCCTCTCGCAGATGGCAGGCCGACCTGCTCGGGTCGTGTGGCTTCACGACGGGCGCGCAGGAACTCGGCGAGTTCCTGTCGATGATCGGTCGCAACCATGGCGCACAGTCTGCCCCGAACACGCGGCCCAGGACTGGTGCAGCGGTGAGAGGTGGACACCCGAGGTGCTCGGATTCCACGCTGCAGCGTCGGCGGGAAGCGGCAGAGGCAATACGGTGAACCAGATGACGAACGCGACCGCCGAACACGTCTCTCTCGATGCGATGCTCGCCGATCTCCGCACACTGGTGGAGATCGAGTCCCCATCGAACGATCTCGATGCGCTGGGCGCGTCGGCTGTGGCGCTCGCTGCCATGATCGAACGGCTGCTCGGCCGGCCGGCGACGTTGGTCGACAGCAGTGCGGGGCCTCACGTGCACTGGTCGGGTGGCGGGGAGCCGAAGGTGCTCCTGCTCGGACATCACGACACGGTGTTCCCGATCGGTGCGCTCGCTGCTCGACCGTTCACGGTGGCCGATGGCCACGCGACCGGTCCGGGGGTCTTCGACATGCTGGCCGGCATCGTGCAGGCCCTGCACGGGCTGGCGACGCTCGACGACCTCGCCGGTGTGGAACTGCTGTTCAGCGCAGACGAGGAGGTCGGCTCCGCGCAGTCTCGCGAGCTGATCGAGCAGCGTGCGGTTGCGTGCGGTGCGGTGCTGGTGCTCGAGCCGTCGGCCGACGGTGGGGCGTTGAAGACCGGTCGCAAGGGGTGCGGTACGTTCGACGTGGTCGTCAACGGCCGTGCAGCGCACGCTGGGCTCGAGCCCGAACGGGGTGTGAACGCGCTGGTCGAGGTCGCCCACCAGGTGTTGGCCATCAACGAGTTCGGTCGTCCCGACGTCGGCACCACCGTGACGCCGACCGTGGCCAACGTCGGAACTGCCGACAACGTCGTGCCGGCGCAGGGCCGGATCAAGGTCGACGTGCGGGTCGAGTCGGCCGACGAGAAGGATCGGGTCGAAGCGGCGATGGCATCGTTGCGACCCGTCGATTCGTCGGTGACCATCGAAGTGACCGGTGCCGTCAATCGTCCGCCGATGCCCGAGTCGGCGTCGGTCCAGCTCATGCCGATCGCCCGGGCGGTCGCGCCTGGTCTCGACGGCTACGCGGTCGGCGGCGGAAGTGACGGCAACTTCACCGCGGCGATCGGGGTCCCCACCCTCGATGGTCTGGGTGCCGTCGGTGGCGGCGCCCACGCCGACCATGAGTTCGTGGTGGTCGACACGATGCCCGCCCGAGCGATGCTGGTCGCCGGCATCGTCGAGCGCATCTGCGCCGCCTGACCGTCGGGTGAACCTCCAAGCGATGAGTTTCCAGCGCGACCCGTGCGCGCGAAGACTCATCGCTCGTGGTGGGTGTTCTGAGGCGATGAGTTTCCACGCGACCCGTCCGCGCGAAGACTCATCGCTCGGGGTGGGGGCGACGCGATGTCAGCGGTCGAGGGCGGGCGTGATGTCGCCCGAGCCGAGCGAACCGACCCTGCGGTACACGTCGAGCTTGTTGCGGGTGTCGACGATGTCGAGGTTGCGCATGGTGAGCTGACCGATGCGGTCGAGTGGACCGAAGGCTGCGTCCTCCACCCGCTCCATCGACAGGCGGTCGGGCTCGTAGGTGAGGTTCTCGCTCACGGTGTCGAGGATCGAGTAGTCGTCGCCGCGTCGCAGGCGCAAGCGAGACCTCGCCGGTGACGGCCGAGCCGACCCAGCGCATGAGAGGCTCGCGCAGCATCAGGCTCTGCGGGTCGAACCAACGGCCCTCGTAGAGCAGACGCCCGAGGCGGCGCCCCATCGTGCGGTAGTTCTCGATGGTGTTCTCGTTGTGGATGCCGGTGACCAGGCGCTCATAGCAGATGTGCAGCAACGCGAGTGCCGGGCCCTCGTAGATGCCGCGGCTCTTGGCTTCGATGATCCGGTTCTCGATCTGGTCGCTCATGCCGAGCCCGTGCCGCCCGCCGATGGCGTTGGCCTCCATGACGAGATCGACCTGCGATTCGAACGTGTGGCCGTTGATCGCGACGGGCCAACCCTCCTCGAACCTGATCGACACGTCCTCCGACTCGATCTCGACGGCGGGGTCCCAGTGCGCGACCCCCATGATCGGGGTGACGATCTCCATGGTCGTGTCGAGTTCTTCGAGCGACTTGGCCTCGTGGGTGGCGCCCCAGATGTTGGCATCGGTCGAATACGCCTTCTCGACCGGATCTCGGTAGGGGAGGTCGCGCTCGGTGAGGAACTCGCTCATCCCCTGGCGGCCGCCGAGTTCGTCGACGAACGTGGGGTCGAGCCATGGCTTGTAGATCCGCAGGTTCGGATTCACCAGGAGTCCGTAGCGGTAGAAGCGCTCGATGTCGTTGCCCTTGTAGGTCGAGCCGTCGCCCCAGATGTCGACGCCGTCGTCGGCCATGGCACGCACCAGCAACGTGCCGGTGACCGCACGTCCGAGGGGGGTGGTGTTGAAGTACGTCTTGCCCGCCGTGGTGATGTGGAACGCCCCGCACTGCAACACGATCAGGCCTTCACGCACCAGTTCGTCGCGGCAATCGACGATCCGCGCTTCCTCGGCGCCGTAGACCTTCGCCCGGTCGGGTACGGAGTCGAGATCGGGCTCGTCGTACTGGCCGAGGTCGGCGGTGTAGGTGTAGGGCACGGCGCCACGGTCGCGCATCCACGCCACCGCCGCCGACGTGTCGAGACCGCCGGAGAAGGCAATACCGACCCGTTCGCCGACCGGGAGCGACATGAGGACCTTCGCGTTGGAAGCGGTGGAGGATGCAGCGTCGGACATGGCCGACGACGCTACCGGTCGGGTTGCTCGTGTGGCGCCCGATACGTGCCGGTGAGCGACGCGATCGACACCACCAGGACGGCTGCAGCGATGGTGAACTCGACGGTTGCCAGCCCGGTGGACCTGGCGAGGTCCGGGACAGCAATGCCGGCGAGCACGATGGCTCCAGCGATGCCGAACCAGGGCATGCGGCGCACGTTGTAGGTCGCAAGGATGCCGAACAACGCAGCCACGAAGAACGGGATGAGTCGGATCACGAGCGGTTGGGGGTCGGATCGTGCGCCGAGCCACCAGGTCGACAAGCCGATTTCTTCGCTGGCTTTCCAGACGGCGAGGTAGGCCACGAAGACCCCGATCCAGGTGGCGACTGTGGCGACATGCCATGGCGGCGTCAACTGGCCGTTGCGCCGGAAGCGACCGGCGGACAACCAGGGTGGATCGACGGTGGCCACGGTGTGGTGGCCCACGGGATGCTCCGTCGGTACAGGCGGCGGAAGTGGGCGACCTGGGGGCGTGGTCTGATCCGGCACGAAGTCGAACCCTACGACCCAGCAGCCGTCGGAACCACGCGTGATCACCGATGCCCCGCTGACCGTCGTGCTGGCTGGCGCTGAGGATTTCGAGCCGTCAACGAGCCGACGCGGATACCCTGCGCCGCCATGGTTGTCGCCGCCGACTTGCCCAACGACGCGTTTGCCGACCGGATCGGGGTGCCGTTCGAGAAGCTGTCGGTCTTCTATCCGATGTGGAACGAGGAGGCGTACATCGAGCGGGCCCTCGAGCGCGGGCCGACGCGCCTGTGAGCTGCTGATGCGCAGCGGCGACATCAACGACTACGAACTGATCGTGGTCGATGACGCATCCACCGATCGCACCCCCGAGATCGCTGATCGGCTCGCCGCGCAGGATCCTCGGGTGCTCGTGGTGCACCACGCCCGCAACCGCAAGCTCGGTGGTGCGATCAAGACAGGTTTCGCCACGGCCACGGGCGACGTGATCTTGTACACCGACGCCGATCTCCCCTTCGACATGGCCGAACTGCCCCGAGCGGTACGCCTGATCGCGCGAGTACGACGTCGACATCGTCAGCGCGTACCGCTTCGACCGGACCGGCGAGGGGTACCTCAGGTCCGTGTACACGTTCGTGTACAACCTGTTGATCCGCACCCTGTTCGGCGTGAAGGCACGCGACATCAACTTCGCCTTCAAGCTGTGTCGGGCGCGGGTGTTCGATCACGTCGAGTTGCGAAGCGAAGGCTCCTTCATCGACGCCGAACTCGTCATCAGGGCCACCCGCCTCGGCTACGAGATGCTCCAATTCGGTGTCGACTACTACCCGAGAACCCGTGGCGTGTCCACATTGAGTTCGCCATCGGTGATCACCACCATCTTGAAGGAGATGTGGGAGCTCCGCGGCGACCTGGAGAACATCGAGCCGCTGGTCGACAAGCGCTGACGGTGTGACACATCTTCGCCACCTGAGTCTGGCGCCCGCGGCCACCTCGATGCCTGCCGTTGCTAGCCTGGGACCCGATACCTTCGAGCGACTCGGTGCCTCGTCGGATTCGGAATCATCGTGAACGACCGCTCCCTCATCTCCCCCGAAGCCCGCAAGTGGTTGCCTGCTGCAGCGGCGGCCGGCGTGCTCGCCATCGTGGTGGCCGCAGGCGTTGCCCTCGGCGGAGGTACGGGCGACACCGCTCCACAGCCGAGTGCGGCCACCGTGACGTTCGCTGCGCCGTCCTCGACGACTCCGATCGCCACCGTCGCCACGTCCGAGCCCACTACCAAGACGCAGCTCACTCGCAGCCTGAGCAAGGGCATGGCCGGCGATGACGTGGCCGACTTGCAGCAGCGACTCACCGACCTCGGCTTCTGGCCAGGACCCATCGACGGCTATTTCGGCGATGAGACCCGTCGCTCGGTGTGGGCTTACGAGAAGCTCGTGCTGGGCGTGCCCTTCAACGAACCGACCGGCACCGTCACGGCGGTGATGTGGGACGAGATGCAGGATTCGTTCGAGATCGTGCCGCGTCGTCCCAATTCCACTCCGAACCACACCGAGATCTACCTGCCCGAGCAGGTGATCGCGGTCTTCCACGACGATGCCGCGGTGTTCATCAGTCACATGTCGAGCGGTGACAACGCCGAGTGGTGCGAAGAGGTCACCATCAGCCCGGGGGAGTGGAACAACCCGACCGACGAACCGATCCTCCGCGGCGAATGCGGCAGGTCGGTCACCCCGGGTGGCGTGTACAACTTCACCCGTCGCATCGAGGGCATCCGTCAGGGTTCGCTCGGTGGCATGTGGGACCCGGTGTACTTCAACTACGGCATTGCCGTGCACGGGGCATTGAACGTCCCGCTGTACCCGGCGTCCCACGGTTGCATCCGACTGCCGCTCACGTTGTCGCCGACGTTCCAGGACCTCACGGCGACCGGAGATCAGGTCTTCGTGTTCGATGGCGTCGAGGAACCCGAGTTCTACGGCGAGCAACTGCCGGTGTTCAACTGGCGTGACCCGGACTACTCGACCACGACGTCCACGAGCGAGCACCACGACCACCACGGCGCCCCCGACCACGACCTCGTCGACCACGACCACCACCAGTGCGCCGCGGCCGACCACCACGACCACCACCACGTCGTCGACCACCACCACCAGCACGGTCGCCGTCTCAGCGCCGACGCCGTGACCCACTACGACGAATTCGGGCTGTTCGTCGAGAACATCGCCGAGTTCGACCTCGAGGTCGAGTCGCTCCCGATCGTTGCCCGGGTCGCCACGGCGGTCGCTGACGACGCTGGCATGCGTGAGGTGAGCGCACTGCGTTGGGGAACCGACGAACCCGAGTTCGTGCTCGTCCACGGCGGCGCCCAGAACGCACACACGTGGGACACGGTGGCGCTCGCGATGGGCCGGCCGCTCCTGGCCGTCGATCTTCCCGGCCACGGGCACTCCGATTGGCGCAACGACGGCGGCTACAGCCCCTCGAACCTGGCTGACGATGTTGCCCAGGTGGTTGCCGAGCACACGCCGAACGCGGCGTGTGTCGTTGGCATGTCACTCGGTGGGCTGACGGTGATGGAGCTCGCCGTGCGCCACCCAGCGCTCGTGCGGTCGGTGGTGATGGTCGACATCACACCTGGCGTCAACGGAGCCAAGACGAAGGCCATCACCGACTTCGTCGACGGACCGCAGGAATTCGCGAGCTTCGATGATCTGCTGGCACGCACCATCGAACACAACCCGACACGCTCTGAGCGCTCGCTGCGGCGAGGCATCCTCCACAACGCGTACGAGCGCGCCGACGGCTCGTGGCAGTGGCGCTACGACCGAGGAAGTCACGCTCGTGCCGGCGATCGGCAGCCGTCCGACGCGCCGGCCGCCGATCCAGCACAAGAGGTGCTCTCGCCGCTCTGGGACCACTTCGAAGCCATCGATCGTCCGTTCGCGCTGGTGCGCGGATCGTTGTCGCCGGTCGTCGACGACGACGACATCGCCGAGGCCCGCCGCCGCCAGCCGGAGTTGACCGTCAGGGTCATCGACGGAGCTGGCCACAGCGTGCAGGGCGACCGACCGCTGGAGCTCGCCGCGTTCCTCGCGGACTTCGTCGCCGGGCACTGATGATCCGATCGGGCTCGCAGTGCTGAGGCTCAGAGCTGGTCGAGGCAAGCGGCCGTGCCGGAGAGCACGCCGGTTCTGAAGGCGTCGATCTTCTCGAAGGCGCTGCCGATCACGTTGTCGTCGATCCGCAGGTCGGCGATCGACAGCACGGTCTGGATCGATTCGTCGAGGTCGCCGGGGGAGATCCGCACCGAGGTGCGTGTTGCGAGCCGTGGCTGGGGGAGCGCGAAGTCGATCGGCGTCAGGGTCTTGACCCATCCGCCGGTGAGGCAGTCGTTGAGCAGCGCCCGATCCTCGCCGTCGGCGCCCGAATCGAGGGCGATCTGCACGGCCTCGCTCCAGGCGCCACCGAGGACGTAGCCGACGGCAAAATCGCCGAGGGTGAGGTACAGGTCGAGCGCGACGGGTTCGTTCACGTACACCTCGCTGGTCGAGGCGCACAGCGCAGCACCTGAATCGAAGTCGCCGCGCAGATCGGTGCAATCGACTTCGTCGGCGCCGCTGGGCGACCACGATCGTCAAGCGGTCGAGTTCGGGAATCTCGTCGGCGAGTTCCTCGTCCCAGTATCGGTTGAGGTCCTCGGGGAGAAAGCCGATCAGTTCGGTGTCGCCGTAGCCGAAGGGTGCGTCGCCGCCATTGGTGATGTCGTCGACGTCGAGGAACTCGTTCGGCATCAACGGCAGTGGCTGGTCGAGCAACTGGGAGCAGCGGGCCGGGCCCTCGTTGAACCCCACCTGGAAGGCACCGACGCGATCGAACCCGGAACCGTGCCCGCCGACGTCGAACTGGTCGATGCCGACGGGGTCGCTGACCTTGGTCATGGCGATCAGGCCGGCGCGAACGTCGCCATCGCTGAACTCGAGCGTGGTGGACTCACCGCGGGCAGCTCGAGCAGTCCAGGCGCCGGCAAAGCAGTCGGCCTGCTGCTCGGTGACGACAGTGGGAAGATTGCGGTCGAGGCCGCCGAAACGGAACTGGATGGCGTGGGCGTACTCGTGGGCGATCACGGTGCCGATCGTGGCGGCTCCGTAGGCCCGGGCGAGTTCGACGAGGAGGCCGTCGTCGCCATCGTCGTACACCATGAAGTCGCCCTCACCGCAGTAGAAGGCAACGTACTGGGCAACGTCGTCGTAGGTGGTGCGAGGCGCCCCGCAGCCGGGAATGTCGTCGGGTCGGCTCGGGTAGGCCGCGAAGATGCCGCCGGCCAGCGGCTCGAACCTGGCGCCGTAGATGGCCAGGTACTGCTCGGTCCACCAGACCTCGAGGTCGGCGACCACCGCTTGGAGGAAGCTGTCGTAGTCTGCGCGGCGGTTTGTCGGCGCCGAAATCGATCGTTTCGAGGTCGCCGCTGCCGGCGGTCGGTGGGGCGGCCACGGGTTCATCGACCGTAGGGTTGCCGAGGCCTGGATCGTCGATCTCCGGGTCGATCGGCGGTGTGGGTGGGACCAGCGTCGGGTCGTCGCCGACGGCAATTGGCTCCGCACGCTCGGTCGAGACATCGACCGGGCCGGTACACGCCGCGAACACGAGGGCGCCAGCGCCCAGTAGTGCCAGCCTGCGCCCTCGAGCCATGGTGAGATGTTAGGCGAGACTTCCTCAGGGGAGGCAGCGCTGCTACGGTGTGGCCGGATCTGGCTGCCGAGGGGGCGGTCGAGCGAGAGGACAGCTGGTGGCACTGCTCGAAGTGGATGAAATCTCGGTGCAATTCGGCGGCATCGTGGCCCTCGATGAGCTGTCGTTCCACATCTCCGATGGGGAGATTCTGGGGCTGATCGGTCCGAACGGCGCTGGCAAGACCACGATGTTCAACGTCGTGAGTCGCATCTATGACCCGACACGGGGACGGCTGCGCTTCGACGGCCAGGACCTGCTCGCCGTGAGCCCGCATCGGGTGGCCGGTCTCGGCATCTCGCGCACCTTCCAGAACCTGGCCCTCTTTCCGACGATGAGCCTGCTGCAGAACACGATGACGGGCGCTCATCACCTCGGCAAGGTGAGTTTCGTGCGTGCAATGACCCGCATCGGTGCCGCTCGAGAGGAGAAGGCCCTCGCTGCTGACGCCTTCTCGATTCTTCGTTCGCTCGATCTGCACCAGCTCGCCTTTCGTCCAGCCGCTGGTCTGCCGTTCGGCACGCTCAAGCGCCTCGAACTGGCACGAGCGCTCGCTTCGCACCCTCGCCTGCTGCTGCTCGACGAGCCTGCTGCGGGCCTGACCCACCAGGAGGTCGACGAACTCGGTGCCACGATCCGTCGGGTGCGTGACGAGTACGGCCTCACCGTGTTGTTGGTCGAGCACCACATGGGCATGGTGATGGGGATCTCCGACCGGGTGGTGGCCATGGAATTCGGCCGCAAGATCGCCGAGGGAACGCCGTCGGAAGTACAGCGCGACCCCAAGGTGATCGAGGCGTACCTGGGGACACCGGCATGAGCGCCGACACCGTCCTGCAGGTGACCGGGCTCACGGCCGGCTACGGCCCGATCGAGGTGTTGCACGGTCTCGACTTCTCCGTGGCCGAAGGTGAGATCGTGGTGATTCTCGGCGCCAACGGTGCCGGCAAGACCACCACGATGCGATCGGTGTCCGGGATGATCGCCCGCAGCGGCAGCGTGAAGTTCGAGGGTCAAGAGATCGCAAACGCCAAGCCCGATGCGATCCTGCGAGCGGGGATCTCCCAGGTGCCCCAGGGTCGCGGCACGTTCACCGACCTCACGGTCGACGACAATCTGCGTGCGGGGGGCTACACGGTGAAGGACTCGCTCGACGAGGATCTCGAACGGTGGTACGAACAGTTTCCGCGCCTGTCGGAGCGCCGCAACCAGAAGGCCGGTTCGCTGTCGGGCGGTGAGCAGCAGATGCTTGCCGTTGCCCGGGCCATGATGCCGCGGCCGAAACTGCTGCTGTGTGACGAGCCGAGTCTCGGCCTGGCGCCGTTGATCACCAAGGAGTTGTTCCGCGTGCTCGGCACGCTGCGCGACGATCACGGCATGTCGTTGTTGATCGTCGAGCAGAACGCCGGGATGTCGCTCGCGCTGGCCGATCGGGCCTACGTGCTCGAAACCGGCAACATCGTGGCGACCGGCACCGGTGACGAATTGCTTGCCGACGACACGATCAAAGAGGCATACCTCGGGGTGGTGAGCTGATGTCGTTGTTCATCGAACGCATGGTCAATGGCGTCGCGGACGGTTCGATCTATGCGCTCCTCGCCCTTGCCCTGGTCGTGGTGTTCCGCTCGACCGGCCAGCTCAACTTCGCCCAGGGCGAGATCGCCACGACGGGAGCGTTCGTCGTGTCCACGCTCACACTGTCGGGACTGCCGGTGTGGCTCTCGATCTTGATCGCCATGGGCGTCGGATTCATGATCTCGGCCGGCGTCGAACGCATCGTGGTTCGACCCATCGAGCACCGCAATCCCGGTGCCGTTCTCGTGGCGCTCATCGGCGTGTTTCTCGCGGTCAATCAACTCAACGCGATGATCTGGGGTGTCGACGCCCGTCGCCTCCCGAGCGTCTTCCCTGATGGCGCCGACGCCTTCGTGACCATTCTCGGGACCCCGCTTCGTATCGCCCGACTCGGCGTGATCGGCGTGCTGATCGTCGTGCTGATCCTGCTCTGGTTGCTGTTCACCAAGACCAAGATCGGTCTCGCGATGCGGGCCGTTGCCAACAACCAGGATTCGTCGAATCTCGTGGGTATCCGCGTCGGATCGGTGCTGGTGATCGGGTGGGGTCTTGCTGGGGCGATCGGTGTCCTTGCGGCGGCGATGCTGGCCCCATCGGCCGGGCTCAGCGGCACGCTGATGCTGAGTCCGTTCCTGTTCGCCTCGGTCGCAGCAGTGTTGGGTGGGCTCGACTCGCCGATCGGCGCCGTGGTCGGCGGTCTACTGATCGGCGTCACCGAAGCTGTGATCGTCGGGTACGTCGACTTCCTGGGCGCCGACATGCTGATGCCGGTGATGTTGGTGATCCTCCTGACGGTGCTGCTGGTGCGACCGTCGGGATTGTTCGGGTCTGAGCGAGTGGAGCGCGTGTGATGGATCTGCCTCGTCGTGTCACCAAGGGAAGCTGGCAGAACTGGGCCGGTCGGATCCTGCTCTTCGGTGGAGTCGGGCTCTTCTTCTACCGGGCGGTCACCGAATGGAGCCGGTCGGGCCTCGGCCTGCTCGCCGATGCGTTGATCATCGCCATTGCGGTCACCGGCTTGAACCTCATCTCCGGCTACACGGGCCAGTTGTCGCTCGGCCACGCCGGGTTCTTCGCGATCGGCGCCTTCGTCTCCGCGATGCTGGTCACCGGCAAGGTGTGGACACCATTCATCGACACCAACCTCTGGACGCCGGGGTGGACGCTCATCGCTGCTGCGGTGGTGTGTTTCCTGGTGGGCATGATCGTGGGCATCCCCGCACTGCGATTGAAGGGCATCTACCTCGCGCTGGTCACGTTGGTGTTCACCGAGGCCGTTCGGGCCTTCTTCAAGTACGACCAGATCGAGGGTGTGTCCGGCGGCGCCACCGGTATCAAGGGCTTGAGCTACCTCCCGCCGACATGGACCGGGCTCGATGGTCGCGCTGACCTGGTCACCTGGTTCTTCTGGTTGTCGCTGGTGATCCTGATTCTGGTGTCGGTGCTGTCGGCGGGTCTGATCCGCAGTCGCATCGGGCGGGCAATGGTGGCCGTCCGCGACAACGAGACGGCGGCTGCGGTGATGGGCGTCAACTTGTTCTCGATCAAGACGGTCGTCTTCGGGCTTTCTGGAGCGATCGCCGGTATCGCGGGTGCGCTGTACGCGCTCAAGCTGACCCTGGTCGAGGCCGACGTACCGATCTTCGGTCTGTTCGGCTCGGTCTTGTTCCTCGTCGCCATGGTGGTCGGGGGCGCCGCGCAGAACTGGGGGCCGTTCGTCGGCGCCATGTTCTACGTGTTCGTCAACGACTTCGCTCGCAGTGTCGGGGAGAACCCGTCGGACAGCCTGCTGCTCGGCTGGGTCGTCGATGAAGGCACCAAGCTCAACGGTCTCGGCGGCGTCGTTTTCGGTCTGATGCTGATCCTGTTTGCCCGCTTCGTGCCGCTCGGCGCCGTGGGCACGATGCGGATCTGGCGCTCCAAGGTCGTCCAGGTGGTGCCGGCGGTCCCCGTGTCCGGCCCTGCTCCGACAGTGGCTGCTGGCGACGCACCCGCCGAGCCGACTACAGTCGATGCGTCCGACACCTCATCGCCCAGCGATGACGCATCGGACACGTGAACACCGAACACGCGCTGCTCGAAAACCACCCACACTCATAGCGCACACTCCCAGAGGGGGAACTCTGAACATGCTCACGACCAGAAAACTGATGGCGTTCGCCGCCGTTGGTGCACTCACGCTCGCTGCCTGCGGTAGCGACAGCGATTCTGCCGACACCGGCGACAGCACGCCTGCCGCCACCGACGCTCCCGAGAGCACCGATGCTCCCGAGAGCACCGATGCTCCCGAGAGCACCGACGCTCCCGAATCGACTGACGATGTCGAGGCTTCCGGCGCTGAGTTCGTCGTCGACACCGAGAACTGTGACGACCCGGATGCGGCGACGGCCCAGATCGACGGTGCCCTCACGATCGGTACGTCGATTCCGCTGTCCGGCGGCCCGGCGGTGCTGTTTGCGCCGTTCGGTGGCGGCCAGCAGGCGTACATCGACTGGTACAACGACACCAACGGTGGCCTCAACGGCGAGCCGATCGAGCTGGTCATCAAAGACGACCAGTACACCGCCGATCTCACCAAGACCAACGTCGACGAACTGGTCTTCGACGATCAGGTCACGATGCTGTCGGGGATCATCGGCTCGCCGAACAACCTCGCCGTGCAGGCCGATGTCAACGCGCAGTGCATCCCGCAGCTGTGGGCTTCCACCGGCGCCTCGGATTGGGGCAACGTCGAGGAGTATCCGTGGACCTCAGGGCTCCTCGTGCCGTACGCCATCGAGTCACGTGTGTGGGCGGAGAGCGTTGCCGCTGATGGCGCCGAGACCGCCGCGTTGTTCTACGTGAACAACGAGTTCGGCCAGTCGTACGCGACAAGCTTCAACGAGCTTGCTGCGGAGAACGGCCTGGAGATCGTCGCCGAAGAAGTGATCGACCCGGCCGACTCCGGTGCCCCCAGCGGTCAGATGACCAACCTCGTGCAGGCCAATCCCGACGCGATCCTCGCGGTCCCGCTCGGTGCTCAGTGCGGTGCGTTCATGACCGAACTCGGCAATGCAAAGGCAGCCAACCCTGACTTCAACCCCAAGGTGTACGTGACGGCGACCTGTGCGAACCCGCTGTTCTTCGATGCGCTCGTTGACAACGGCGGCAGCGACGGCGTGTACACGTCGAGCAACGCCAAGTTCGTGTCCTCGGAGGAGTACGCCGACGACGCCGACGTCCAGACGTTCCTCGACGCCATGGCGACCTACGCGCCCGAAACCACCGCGACCGATCAGTCGGCAGTCGCCGGTTGGTTGTCGATGCAACTCGCGGTGTATGCCGCTGAGCAGGCATTGGAGTCGGGCGACTACTCCCGAGCCGGCATCATCAACGCAGTCCGCAACATCGACTTCGTTCCCGGTCTGCTCGTTGACGGCCTGTCGGGGCAGATGAACGCCGAAGACGGGTTCTATCCCGAGGGCACGCAGTTGGTCCAGTGGGACGACACGGCGAAGGCGTTCGTGGCTGCCGGCGACGTCGTCGACTACAACGGCTCGCTCGGCACCTACACGCCCTGAGCAACAACTGATCAGCGGTTACCACCGCTGAAGCGTGCAGCGCCCGCCGACCTGGAGTTCGTCTCCGGTGAGGCGGGCGCTGTCGCGTCGGCGCTCAGCCCGGCGATCGCGACAGATTGACCTCGTACTCGTTGTCGCCGGTGATCGCGACCTCGAATTCCCAGGTGTCACCGTCGCTGTCGAGGGCGGTGCAGGCGAACGTGGTGCCCTCGTTCTGGTTCTCGGGCTCGGCGCAGGTGGCGCTGTCGATCACCACACCGGAGTCGGCGAAGAGCGCCGTACGAAGGCTGCTGTCGCTCTCGATGAAGTCCTCGGCATCGGCCCGGAAGTCGGACGTGGTCGTGAAGCAGCCCGCCAGCGTCGCAGCAGCGACAGCTGCGCTGACGGCGATCAGCCGGCGACGCACGATTCGACCGCCGTGACGAACTCGGCGGGCGGATCCTCGTCCTGGGCGGAGCTGACGATGAGCGCCTGCAGGTCGATTGCTCCGAGTTCTTCGCGGAGGCAGTCTTCGTCGAAGGTCCCGCCACTGTCGCGAAGGTTGCTGATGAAGAACTCGACGAGATCCTCATCGCTCGCGCATTGGAGCAACCCGAGCGTGAGGGCTTCGCCCTCGGGGCTCAACTCGGCGTCGCCGGATTGCGCAGCAAGCGCGGCGTCCGCTTCCGAGAGCTGCGCAGCCACGTCATTGACGCAGGAACGGTCGAGGGTGACGCCGTCCTCGGCGGCTGATTCGACGGCTGACTCAGCGGCGGCCTCCTGCGAGTCCGACAGCTCCGGTCCGCTGTCGCTGTCGCTGCCGCACGCAGTGACGGCCAGGGCGGCGGCGAAGGCGGCGGTGGTGACGATTCGTTTCATGATGCGCTCCTCGTGATGCAGCCCCCGTTCGGTGGACCACTCACATGGTGGCACGCTGGGACCGTGCGTCAGGTGATCGGTTCGAGTCGGGCCGATCGGCGATGCGTGGCGACTCGATCGCCCATCACCACGAGCAGCGCCACCCAGACGAAGGTGAAACCGATCACGCGGTCCGCCGGGACGTTCTCGTCGTAGACCAGCCAGCCGAGTCCGAAGTTGATCACCGGCACGAGCAGGTTGAGCGGCCCGAGCAGTGTGAAGGGGATCGATTGCGCTGCTGCGGCGAACAACATCAGCGGCACGGCGGTGACCAACCCGGTTGCCAGCACCAGGGCCCAGTCGGCGCTGCTTGCCGATTGGGCGACGCTGTCGGCGCGCATCGAAAAGGCCGCCACCGCCAACACTGCGGGAGCGAACAGCACGAAGGTCTCGCCGGCGAGGCTGTCGACCGCACCGAGCGGAACCCGGCGCTTGGCGAGGCCGTACATGCTCCACGTTCCGGCGATCAGCAGTGCGATCCATGGCGGACGGCCGTACGAGATCGTGAGCACCACCACGGCAATCGCTGCCAACACGAAGGCCGCTCGCTGAGCATTCGTCGGACGCTCGCCGAGGACGAACACGCCGATCGCCATCATTGCGAGTGGTGCGATGAAGTAGCCGAGTGCCGTCTCGATGACACGATCGTTGGTGACCGCCCACACGTAGCTGCCCCAGTTGACCGTCAGCAGCACCGAGGCCATCACCAACCGTCGAGCCGTCGGCCCATGCCGAAGCGCGGCAACGATGTTGGGCCAGGTCCGTCGTGCAGTGACGATGATGGCCATCACGACACCGGCGCACATCATGCGCCAGGCGATCAGCTCGACGGCATCGAACGCCGAGAGTCGCTTCCAGTAGATCGTGAGGAAGCCCCACAGGAGATAGGCCATCACGCCGAGCTGCACGCCGCGTTGCACGCTGCGAACCGGTTGACGATCCACGCCGGGCTCGACGTCGGTGGTGGGGTTCGAGGAGGCCATCGTGTGCGAAGGGTACGGACCGCGCTGCCCGGATGCGAATGCGAATGTCCACCTCGGATGCGCCGCGGTGTCTACGGTGGTGCCGTGGACCTGCGTGTCAGCATCGACCCCGAGGTGGCTGCGGCCTACTGGCTGGCTCGGCGGCTTCGTGATGCCGTTCGTCGGCGAGGGTCGGCGACGCTGGCGGTGAGCGGAGGAGGCTCGGCTCCGCCGATGTTCGACGTGCTGCTGGCACTCGACGTGCCGTGGCAGGCCGTCACCGTGTGGCAGGTCGACGAACGGGTGGCGCCGGATGGCGATCCCGAGCGCAATGCCGGCCAACTGGCCAACTTTCCGTGTCGGGTCCGGCTCATGCCGGTGACGGCGAAAGATCTCCGAGGCGCAGCTCGTCGATACGCGACGACTCTGCCCGAACGCTTCGATGTGGTGCATCTCGGGCTCGGCGACGACGGGCACACGGCCTCATGGCCGCCGGGACATCCTGTCGTCGACAGCGAACGGGCCTGTGAGGTGATCGGAGCGTTCAGCGGCTTCGAGCGAATGACGCTCACGCCGCGGGTGGTCAATGCCGCCAGGTCGCGGCTGATGCTCACTTCTGGTTCGTCGAAGGCGCCGATGGTGCGGGGCTGGGTACTGCGCGACCGAAGCCTTCCCGTGGCGAGACTGCGATCGTCGTCGACGATCGTGTTCCTCGATCCCGACGGTGCGGGCGAACTGCCGAGCGAGCTGATGAAGCCGTCGCGATAGTTTCGATGGTGATGGATACCGCTGACTCGTTCTCCTCGCTCGCTGACCTCGAACCTCCTGCTCATCTGCGCGAGCTGTTCGGCGACGACCCCGATCGTGCCGCCCGCTACGTGTTGAACGTCGCCGACCTTCGCATCGACTACTCCAAGCATCGCCTCGACGACCGGGTACTCGACCGGCTGCTCGACGTGGCCAGGGGCGCAGGTGTGGAGGCACGGCGCGATGCGATGTTCGCCGGTGAGCACGTGAACGTCACCGAGGACCGCGCCGTGATGCACGTTGCGCTGCGGGCTCGACGTGATCAGACGATGCTGGTCGATGGCGTCGATGTGGTTCCCGACGTGCACGCCGTGCTCGACCAGCTGAGCGATTTCGCTGAACGAGTACGTGCCGACGATCGGATCACGCACGTGGTCAACATCGGCATCGGCGGCTCCGACCTGGGCCCGGCCATGGCCTACCAAGCGCTCGGCGCATACCGCCACGAGCGCATTCGTTGTTCGTTCGTGTCGAACATCGACGGCGCCGACATCGCCGGCGTGCTGGCCGACTCCGATCCGGCGTCGACACTGTTCATCGTTGCTTCCAAGACGTTCGGCACGATCGAAACGCTGACCAACGCCCGCACCGCGCGAACATGGCTCGTCGACGCACTGGGCGACGATGCGGTTGCGGGTCACTTCGTGGCGGTCTCGACCAACGCGGAGCGGGTGACCGAGTTCGGGATCGACCCGGCCAACATGTTCGGTTTCTGGGACTGGGTGGGTGGGCGCTACTCGGTCGATTCCGCAATCGGGCTGTCGCTGATGATCGCCATCGGCCCCGATCGGTTCCGCGAGTTCCTCCATGGCTTCCATCTCGTCGACGAGCACTTCCGTACGGCGCCGCTCGAGCGCAATGCCCCGGTGATCATGGCGATGCTCGGGGTCTGGTATGCCAATGGCCTCGGCTTCGACACCAAGGCGGTGTTGCCCTACGCCGAGGAGTTGGGCCGCTTTCCTGCGTACCTGCAGCAGCTCGACATGGAGTCGAACGGCAAATCGGTGGGCCTCGACGGTCAGCGTGTGTCGGGCAACACGGGCCCGATCGTGTGGGGCGAGCCGGGCACCAATGGCCAGCATGCGTTCTACCAATTGCTTCATCAGGGCACCCGCATCGTGCCGGTCGACTTCATCGGCTTCGCCTCCCCGCACCATCCCCACCGCGAGCACCACGATCTGCTGATGGCCAATCTGTTCGCACAATCAGAAGCCCTTGCGTTCGGTCGCGACGCTGCACCCGGTCAGCCCTTCCGGCAGTTCGATGGAGATCGCCCCAACACGGTGATCCTCGCCGACCAGCTCACCCCGTCGGTGCTCGGCCAGCTCATCGCGCTCTACGAGCACGTGGTCCACGTGCAAGGCACGGTGTGGGGCGTGAACAGCTACGACCAGTGGGGCGTCGAACTCGGCAAGGAGCTTGCCAACCAGATCACGCCGGAGCTCGTTGGTGAGGCGACGCCAGACGCTCACGACTCGTCCACCAATGCACTCATCGAGTGGTACCGGGCTCGCCGCTGACTCCCCAAGCGAGCGTCGGACCCGGGCGCTGCGCGAGGGCTCGATCGTGCGGTGGGCGCTACGGTGCGTACATGCGTTTTCCCGAAGAAGTCAACACGGACGTGTTGAATCGTCTGCGTCGGCTCGAAGGTCAGATTCGTGGCGTGCAGCGCATGATCGAGGAGGGCCAGGACTGTGCCGACGTGGTGACGCAACTGTCGGCGTGCAAGGCGGCGCTCGATCGCGTTGGATACCGTCTCGTCGTGGCAGGAATGCGGCACTGTGCGACCACGGCCGAAGATGTGCCCGACGAGGCGGGACTGACCGCTGACGAACTCGAGCGTCTCTTCATGAAGCTCAGCTGACTGTCGGGCGCGGTCAGCTCGGTTGCGTCCCCGAGGCGCCGATCGGCCAGACTCGGCACATGCGCGACTATTCCAACATCTACATCGACGGTGCCTGGGTTCCCTCCGACGGAACCGGCCGGATCGAGGTCATCAATGCCGGCACCGAACAGGTGATGGGCTCGATCCCCGAGGGCACCGCCAGCGACGTCGACAAGGCCGTCGCCGCAGCTCGCCGAGCCTTCGACGGATGGGCAGCCACGCCGGTCGAGGAACGTCAGAAGTACATGATCCGTCTCAATGAGGCGCTGCAGGCCCGCTCGCCCGAGATCGCCGAAGTCATCGCTGGTGAGGTCGGGATGCCGATCACCTGGTCCACCATGATCCAGGCCGGCCTGCCCGCCGGCAACATGCAGACCTACGCCACGCTGCTCGACTCGTTCGAGTTCGAGGAGACCATCGGCAACAGCTTGGTGGTCAAGGAGCCCGTGGGTGTCGTCGGCGCCATCACGCCGTGGAACTACCCGCTGCACCAGATCATCTGCAAGCTCGGTGGGGCACTGGCAGCGGGTTGCACGTTCGTGCTCAAGCCGTCCGAGGTCGCCCCGCTCAACGCGTTCATTCTCGCCGAGATCGTTCACGAGATCGGCCTGCCCGCAGGCGTGTTCAACATGGTCACCGGAACGGGCCCCGTCGTCGGTGCTGCGATCTCCGAGCACCCCGACGTCGACATGGTGAGCTTCACCGGCTCGACCCGCGCCGGCAAGCAGGTCGCTGCAGCCGCAGCCGGCACCGTCAAGCGAGTCGCGCTGGAACTCGGCGGCAAGTCGGCCAACATCGTGCTCGACGACGCCGACTTCGCGACCGTGATCCCGAAGGGCATCTTCGCCTGCTACCTCAACTCCGGCCAGACGTGCACGGCGCACACCCGGATGCTGGTGCCCAACAGCCGCTACGACGAGGCCGTCGCCATCGCCGCTGCTGCTGCTGAGGCCATGGGCGTCGACGATCCGAGCAAGGAGGGCATGCACCTCGGCCCGCTGATCAGCCAAGCCCAGTGGGACCGCGTGCAGGGATACATCCAGAAGGGCGTCGACGAAGGTGCTGTCATCGCGGCGGGCGGCCTCGGCAAGCCCGAAGGTCATGAGACCGGCTACTTCGTCAAGCCGACCGTGCTGGCCAACGTCACCAACGACATGACCGTCGCCCAAGAAGAGATCTTCGGACCCGTGCTGTCGATCATCGGCTACGACGACGAGGACGACGCGGTACGCATCGCCAACGACAGCCTGTACGGGCTGTCCGGCGGCGTGTGGTCAGGCGACCAGGAGCGAGCGATCGCCGTTGCTCGTCGCATGCGCACTGGTGCCGTCGACGTCAACGGTGGCGGGTTCAACATCGCCGCCCCGTTCGGTGGGTACAAGCAGTCGGGCTACGGCCGCGAGAACGGCCCGTACGGCATCGACGAGTTCCTGCAGACCAAGTCGCTGCAGCTCTGAGCGCATCGTGCTCTGCGACGGTGGTGCTCGTGGCAGCCGATGCCACGAGCACCACCGTCGGATAGCGTCCTGTGACGATGGTCGATCGGATCGAACGCCTGACCAACCTGCTGGCGTTGCTGCTCGAAACATCTGAGCCGCTGAGCCTGGTGCAGATCGCCTCGGAGCTCGATGGCCAGTACCCGGAGAACGAACGTTCCCGTCGAGCTGCCTTCGAGCGAGACAAGTCCGGCCTGCGCCAGATCGGCGTGCCGATCGAGACCGAGGTCGTCGGTGGTGGCCCCTATGCCGGCCAGACTCGATACTGGATCGATCGAGCCGCGTATGAGCTCGACGAACTCGACCTCGCACCCGATGAGGTCCGAGCGCTCCAGGTGGCTGTTGCCATGGCGCGCACCGGCGCTGGTCGCGAGGCCATCTGGAAACTCGGGGGTGAGTTGGCCGCCGAACGTCCGCCGGTGTCGGCGGTGATCCCTGACCGGCCCGAACTTCCCGCCATCAGAGCTGCTGTGGCCGCCCGGTCGACGATCGACTTCAGCTATCGCGGCGAAGAGCGGCGGCTCGACCCGTGGGGTCTGCTCCTGCGCGGTGGATTCTGGTACGTCACCGGTCACGATCATGCACGAGGCGAGCGGCGTACCTTTCGTGTGGATCGCATCGACCCGGTCGACGCTGGCGGCGACGCCGTCACCGTGGGACCGCCGGGGTCGTTCGAACGGCCCGTGTCGTTCGACCCACGGACCGCGTTTCCCGCCGACCCGAAGCAGATCGGCCACGGGACGCTCGAGAGCATCGACGCGCTGGTCCGCATCGACGCCAGACGCGCGCCGGCGATCGAGCGGGAACTGGGAGTCGAACGGGTACGAGAACGAGGCAACGATGGCAGCATCCTCGTCGCTGTGCCTGCCGCCAACCTGCCCGCGTTCCGCTCGTGGATCCTCGGGCTGCTGGAGCACGCCGTGGTGGAGCAGCCCGAGCAGTTGCGCACGCATCTCGTCGACTGGCTGAGCGCACTCGTTGCTGCCGATGTCGTTGCCGGAGACCGTTCGTGAGCGGGCCGCGCAATGCCGAGGACCGGCTGCAGCGGCTGTTGGTGATGTTGCCGTGGCTCATGGAGGTGGGCGAGGTGCCGCTCGCCGATGTGGCTCGGCGTTTCGAACTCACCGAGCAGCAGGTGCAGCGCGACCTTGAGCTGGTCGCGATGTGTGGGCTTCCTCCGTTCGTCGACGAGATGGTCGACGTGTTCATCGACGACGGCATGGTGTTCGTCGGTATCCCTCGGCTGTTCACCCGACCGCTGCGCTTGACGGCGCCCGAAGCCTTTTCGCTGCTCGCCTCAGCTCGGATCGCCATGGAGTTGCCGGGAGCCGATCCTGACGGACCGCTCGGCCGGGGCCTTGCCAAGATCACCTCGGTGCTCGCAGGGGCAGGGCTCGACCCAGCGCACGACGACGACGACCGCACCGCTGGGGTCGTCGTCGATCTCGACCGACCCATGCTCACCGACGAGATCGTCGATGCTGCGGGCCTCGGCGCGGAACTGCGGATCGGGTACTACTCGCCGTCGAGCGATGAGTCCAGCGAGCGATCGATCGTGCCGCGCCACGTGTTTGCCGACGCCGGAAACTGGTACGTGTTGGCCGACGACGACCGATCGGGAGCTCGGCGGACGTTCCGTATCGACCGAATCGAATCGGTCGAGGCGACCGGACGCACGGTTGCGCTCGATCCCGACGCCCGTGCCCCGGACGCGTTCTTCGTCGACGCGGAGGTGCCGCGGGTGACCTTGCGCTTGGCGCCGGCAGCGAGCTGGGTGCTGGATCAGTATCCAATCGATGAGCGTCGCGAACTGGCCGACGGCTCGTTCGAGGTTCGCCTGCCGGTGGTCAACGAACGCTGGCTGGCAAAGCTGCTGATTCGGCTTGGCCCCGATGCGATGCTCGTCGACGCCGCGATCGCCAACCCGGCGGTGCCGATGGCCAGGGCAATGCTGGCGCGCTACACAGCCTGAGCGCTGAGGTGTTCCAGCCGCCCGCAGCGGCCGTCATCGAACGAAGAATGGTTCGAGCTGCTCGACATCGGTGATGTGGTGGGCAGCGAGGAGATGGGGCAGTACGGCTGCGGTGGCCTCGGCGTCGGCGAGGGCGTCGTGGGGGCGGTCGAGGGCAACGCCGTAGCGCTCGCACACATCGGGCAGCCGATGCGAGAGCTGCCGGTCGGGATCGAGGCGTCGCGACATCGTGAGCGTGCACAGGCGCCGTCGAAGGCTCCGTCGCAGGGGGTCGGCGGCAGGTCGCCGGCGGATGGCCCGGGCAATGAACTCGCTGTCGAACGCGGCGTTGTGGGCGGTGAAGATCGCGCCGTCGATGCGCTCGGCGAGTTCGTCGAGGGTGGCATCGAGACGCGGCGCTCCACGCAACGTGCTCCGCGTGATGCCGTGGATGTGGGTGGGACCGACACGTTGCAGCGGCCAGCGCAGACGAACGAGTGACGACCAGCGATCCGAGACGGTGCCATCGGCATCGACCACCACGAGCCCGAGTTGCAGAATGCGGTGTCGCTTCGTGTCGAGCCCAGAGGTTTCGAGGTCGACGACGGCGAATTGGGGGAGCACCACGATCGACACCCTAGACAGGGGGTGTCGCAGCGTTCGGGTGTTCAGCCCGTCTGCTTCTCCAACCGGGCTCGCACCCCGATCGGCGCCGACACGGTGAATCCAGCGAGGTGGCGTTCCTCTTCGGACTCGCCGCCCCAGAATCCGTACTCGTGATTGGATCGCGCATGTTCGCGGCAGGTCTGCGCGACAGGACAGGCCGTGCAGAGCTTGGCGGCTTTCGCCTCACGTCGTTCGCGTGCCTGGGGACGTTCTGCCTTGGGCGGGAAGAAGAGCCGGGTTCGGCCTTTGCAGGCAGCGTGGTCTTGCCACGGAGTGTCGAACCCGTAGTCGTACAGCTCTGCAATGGCCATGTCGGTCCCTTCGCACATTCACGTTGCGGAGCCGTTCACGACTCCATCCGGTGTTTACTGCTAAATCAGATGATTTAACACTAAATGTTCGTAGCCGAGACCGCAACCGGATTTTCCGAAGGCGCACGTTCCGCAGAGGCGCCGCAGCGTGGGCTCAGAGCAGTTCGGCGGCGAGGCTGGCCACATCGCTGCGCTCACACGCCGTGAGTGTGATGTGGCCGAAGCATGTCTGGCCGGCAAAGGCCGACGTCAGCACGCTGAGCGCGTTGTTCGATTCGCCGAGGTAGGGCGCATCGATCTGGCTGGTGTCGCCGGTGAAGATCACCTTGGTGCCGTCGCCGACTCGGGTGAGGATCGTGCGCAGCGTGGTCGGCTCGAGGTTCTGGGCTTCGTCGACGACCACGAACTGCCGCTGCAGCGATCGGCCCCGAAGGAACGTGACCGATTCGAGCGACAGTTTGCCGCGACTCGTGAATTCCTCGACCATGCTGCGTGCGTCGTCGATGTTGCCACGATCGGTCAGTGCGACGACGGCGTCGTGGATGGCAGCCATCCACGGGTCGAGTTTCTCGTCGAGGCCCCCGGGAAGGAAGCCGACGTCGGCGCGCCCGACGGGCACGAGCGGGCGATACACCGCGAGACGCTCGTAGCGGTTCTGTTCGATGACCTGCTCCAGGCCGGCGGCGATCGCGAGAATGGTCTTGCCCGTTCCGGCGCGCCCGTCGAGCGCGATCACTGCGATGTCGGGATCGGTGAGCAGTTCGAGAGCAAACCGCTGTTCCTTGCTTCGAGGACGCAGACCCCATGGCTCGGGGGTGTGTTGTGACAGCAGCACGAACTCGCCGTTCACCGACCGCACAAGCGCCGACTGCGACCCTGAGCGCAGCACGGCGAACTCGTTCTCCTTGAAGTCGGCGACATCGACGCTCGTGGCAGCGCCGCTGCGAGCCGGGGCGGTGACCGCATCGATGCTGATGGCTCCGGAGGCGTACAGACAATCGATCGACTCATACGGTGCCTCGAGGGTGCTCCAGCCGGCGGTCTGGGTGGCCCGGTCCGATCTGGTGAGTCGATGTTCAGCGGCGTCGACGCCGAGGTGCGCTGCCTTGATGCGCAGCGCAGCGTCGTTGCTCACCATCGTGGTCGGACCGAAGTCGGACTGTCCGATCGCCGCGCCGATGATGCGATTGTCGGGAACCGAAGGGTCGAGGCCGTGCTCGACGAGCAGGTGCTTGCGGATGTTGTTGATCTCGATCTGCAGCGTTGCCGTGCCGTTGCCCGTCGGGACCGGCTGTGCGAGCGACCCGCCGTGCGCGACGCGCAGTTCCTCGAGGGTCCGCAACGCAGTGCGAGCCGAGCGGCCGACATCATCCGGACGACTCTTCAATCCGTCGAGTTCCTCGACGACCGTCAGTGGAACGATGACGTCGGCGTCGCAGAACTCGAGCACGCACGTGGGATCCGCGATCAGTACCGACGTGTCGACCACGAGCCGTGTGCGCTGCACCCCCTTGGTTGACCCGGGCTCGGTCGACTCGGCATCCATCGCCGCCCGGTGGGGGCTGATGGACGGGGTCTCGGTGGACGGGCGCAGGTTGGTCACCAGTGCTCCTCGGTTCATGCCTCGTGGATTCGATGCGAATCGGCTCATACCCAACGGAACCACGGTCTAGTGCAGCCGTTGGCCACAGTGGTGGATGCCCCGCCGGGTGAGTCCGAACGGTGCGGCGGGATCGTGTCGCAGCCCGTCGGAGGCCAGCTTGCGGGGCCTACCGTCCAACAGGCGTCGGATTAGTTGTTGCAAATGCAACGACATTGGTGCTTGAAAGCTCCCCCGCACAGTCGGTCACATGGTCGTCACCGCTGCAACAGCAGCGGACAAGGTCTCGGTGCGAGCGCACCGGGGTGAACAGCATCAACACCCATGCGAAAGAGGACTCAATGGCAACCAAAGCAGAAATGATCGAAGCAGTCGCCTCCAATGCGGACGTCTCGAAGGCCGAGGCAGAGCGCACACTCGGTGCGTTCTTCGACTACGTCGTCGAGGAGACCAAGAAGGGCGAGAAGGTCGCCTGGGCGGGCTTCGGGTCGTTCAGCACCACCAAGCGCAGCGCCCGCACGGGCCGCAACCCGCAGACCGGCGAGCCGGTGCAGATCAAGGCCTCGACGGCGATGAAGTTCAGCGCCAGCTCGACGCTGAAGTCCGCCCTCAACAGCAAGTGAACTGATGGCAGCCAAGAAGGCTCCGGCCAAGAAGGCTCCGGCCAAGAAGGCTCCAGGTCGAAGAAGGCGCCAGTCAAGAAGGCGCCAGTCAAGAAGGCGCCAGTCAAGAAGGCGCCAGTCAAGAAGGCGCCAGTCAAGAAGGCGCCAGTCAAGAAGGCGCCAGTCAAGAAGGCGCCAGTCAAGAAGGCGCCAGTCAAGAAGGCGCCAGTCAAGAAGGCGCCAGTCAAGAAGGCGCCAGTCAAGAAGGCGCCAGTCAAGAAGGCGCCAGCCAAGAAGGCGCCAGTCAAGAAGGCGCCAGTCAAGAAGGCTCCGGCCAAGAAGGCTCCGGCCAAGAAGGCGCCAGCGAAGAAGGCTCCGGCCAAGAAGGCGCCAGTCAAGAAGGCGCCAGCGAAGAAGGCGCCAGCGAAGAAGGCGCCAGCGAAGAAGGCTCCGGCCAAGAAGGCTCCGGCCAAGAAGGCTCCGGCCAAGAAGCGCTGAACACCTCGAAAACGAATGCGAGCGAGGGGCCCCACGGGGCTCCTCGTTCCGCGTTCAGAGGTCGGTGATCAGCTTGAACACCTCCGCGGCGTCCATGCCGAACGGTCGTCCGAGGTCGCCGAGTCGATTTCGAATTCGCTGCCCGAATGCTGCGAGTTGTCCGTCGTCGACGGCCTTCATCGTCGATTCGAACTGGCTCTCGTGTGCGGCGAGTGCAAACAGCTTGGTGTCGACGAACTCGCTGACGTCCTCGGCGTGATCGACGACGTCGGCCTCCCAGAGCAGCAGTGCATCGGGGCGATGGTGAGCCACCCCGTGCTCGCGATGGAAGTGTGGATCGCGAGCGGCCACGATGCCCTCGCATGCCAGGATGCCAGCGTGTCGATGGTCGGGATGCAACCGATAACGCTTCCAGGGGTCGTGGCTGAGCACCACCTGCGGCCGGAGCTGGCGAATGGCCAGCGCCACCTCGCTCCGGGTTGCGAGGTCGCTCTCGAGTTCACCATCGATGCGCCCGAGGAAGCGCACCTCGCCGGCATTCGCTCCCGCAAGCCGTCGTGCTGCCTCGCGCTGCTCGATCTGGCGTCGAGCAGCAAGTGCTGCCACATCGACATCGGGATCCCAGGTTCCCTTCGATCCATCGGTGCACACGAGGTGGTGGACCACGCAGCCCCGGCTCGCCCATTTTGCGAGCAGGCCGCCGCAGCCGAACTCGACATCATCGGGATGGGCCCCGATGGCGAGCGCCGAGGAGGGCGTCTCGAGCTCGACCACCGAGGTCGCTGCTGAGTTGGTCGTGGTCAGTGGTTGGCCGGGTTCGTTGGCAGCCATGTCGGGAGTACCTCGCGAATGAGTGGGTGGGCAAGATCTCGCGCCGTGTCGAGATCGAGTGAGAGATGCGGATCGGAGCGGACCTCGACCTCGATCTGCGCCCCACCCGGCTCGGCGCTCAGCGTCAAGGCTTGGGCGAGGTGCCGCGAGAACGAGCCGCCGCCATAGGCAGCCAGCAACGGCGTCGCCGTGGGGAACGACATCACGTTGGTGCCGTCGTGGCGGCGATCGGGCACCAGTGTGATCGTGTCCGGCCGAACGACCTCGAGCAACTGCTCGGGGCGGGCCAGATCGGCGTGGCTCACGAGCACGTGGCCGAACCCGTCAGCGGTGATCCGTTCCACGCCGTCGTCGACAGCCCCGTTGAGCCCCAGCCCGGCGCCCCAGATCACCTGGGCACCCATGCGTCGGGCCCACGCAGCGACGCCGTCGTCGTCACACGCGACGAACGTGGGGATTTCCGCGACCACCTCGAGCACCCTGGTTGCCATCCATTCGGCGAGGCGTGCTCGATCATGGTCGGCGAGCACACCGGTGAGGCGACCCTTGGCCGCGGAGAATCGCTTGACCGGGACCAGGACGGCAAGACGCACGCTGGTCACTGTAGGAGGGCAACGGCTCCTGCGGCGACGCCGCAGTATGGTGAGTCGTGGCGCCGCAGCGGCAAGCGCGACGACGCGAGACGATGGGCGATGACGGGGGACGACGCATGAGCACAGCGAACATCAACGTGACAGTGATCGGGGCGGGATCGTGGGGCACCACCGTTGCCGCACTCGCTGCCGTCAACACGCCGACCATGTTGTGGGCGCGTCGAGCGTCACTGGCCGATGAGATCAACGCGTCGCACGTCAACGCCGAATACCTGCCGACCTTCACACTGCCGGAAGAACTCCGCGCCACCGACTCGCTCGCCGATGCCGTTGCCCATGCCGACGTGGTGGTGATGGCCGTGCCATCGCACGGGTACCGCGACGTGGCCATCGAGGCAGCGGCCTCGATCCGGCCGTGGGTGCCCGTGGTGTCGCTGTCGAAGGGCCTCGAGCGCACCACATTGAAGCGGATGAGCGAGGTCACCGCTGATGCGATGCCGGGTCATCCGGTGGCGGTGCTGACCGGACCGAATCTCGCGAAGGAGATCCTCGGCGGTCAGCCGGCGGCCAGTGTGGTGGCCATCGACGACGAGACCATCGCCAACGAACTGCAGCGCATCTTCAGCCGCCCGAGCCTGCGCGTCTACACCAACGCCGACGTCGTGGGGTGCGAGGTGGCAGGGGTGGTCAAGAACGTCATTGCCATCGCTGCCGGTATGGCCGAGGGCATGGGCTTCGGTGACAACACACGAGCCACGCTGATCACCCGCGGGCTCGCTGAGATGACCCGGCTGGGCGTGGCGATGGGCGGACATCCCGAGACGTTTGCCGGGCTGGCCGGGATGGGCGACCTGATCGCGACGTGTTCGTCCAAGCAGAGCCGCAACAACCAGGTGGGTCTCCAGCTCGGCGAAGGCAAGTCGATCGAAGCGATCCTCGCTGCCACCAACATGGTCGCGGAGGGTGTGAAGTCGTCGCCGAGCGTGCTCGACCTCGCTCGCCGGTACGGTGTCGAGATGCCGATCACCGAACAGGTCGTGGCGGTCTGCCACGAGCACCGTCCCGCCCCGGACGCCTTGGCGGCGCTGATGCAACGCAGCCGCAAGAGCGAATTCGACGCGTGAGTGTTGCCAGCCAGACACCCGCAGGCTCGACCATCGACGCCACGCTGATCGGAGCCACCGGCGTGGCGTGCCGTGCGCTGGTCTCGTCGTGTGGCGATGTCACCCCGCTGCGATCCGGCCCCGATGGCGGTGTCCTGCAGTGGTTCGTCGCCGCCGAGGACCGTTGGCACCTGCCCGCATCGGAGCCGGCGATCCGCCAGCATCGCATCGAGGGCACACCGGTGATCGAAACGCGGGTGCGCGTCCCCGAAGGCGATGCAGTGCAGCGTGTGTGGTCGGTTCCTGACGCCGGCGGCCTGACGGTGATCGAGGTCGAGAATGCCTCGGTGTTGCCGTTCGCGGTGGCATTCGCCGGCCTCCGGGTGCTCACCGAACGCCCGCCCGCTGACACACCGATCCAGGGCATCGACCTCCCCGACGACGCAATCGTGCTGCCCGTGGCGCACCGGACGTCGATTCGTGTGGCAATCCCGCACGACCCGAGCCGTTTCTCGACGTGGGCCTTGCCCGCGTTGGCCCCGGCGATGGCCATCGTGCGTGGCTGGGAGACCGTGGCGCACCGAGCCAGCCGTCTGGTGCTGCCCGATGCGGGTCTGGGTGAGGCAGTCACCGCGGCACGTGCCGATCTGCTGCTTGCCGGTCCCGTCGACCTGGCCGAGGACCCGGTCGGTTTCCTGCTCGATGTGGCTGAACTCGGCCGGCTCGGCGATGACGCCGATGCCTGGATGCCCGAGATCGTCGAGCCGATTGCAACGATCGCCCGGCGCGACGACACCGAGGTCGACCTCGCGCTGCGCTCGTGCGAGCGCCTCGCCGTCGCCGCTGGTGACGAGCGGGCCGCCGCCGACATCGCCCGAATTCGTGAACGCCGCGTACGCGATGGTCATGCGTCGACGCTCGCGTCGAATGCGCCCGGTTCGTTCTCCGACCTGCAGCGCGGGGCCTCCGTCGGGAGGTTCGTGGCACAGGTCGAGCAGCGCATCGCCGACGAAGGGCGTCTCTTGCCGCTCGGGATTCCACGTCGCTGGTTGGGTTCCAACTTCGAAGTGCACGGTGTGCCCACCGGACCGCGTTCCACCGTCGGATTCGCCGTTCGGTGGCACGGCGAGCGTCCCGCCGTGCTGTGGGAGCAGCACGGGCCGGGTTGCACACTCACCGCGCCGAAGGTCGACCCCGAGTGGTCGACCGACGCCGCGTCGGGCGAATCGCTGTGGGCCGCACCACCGCAGCCGACGCGCATCGGTGTCAGCATCGACCTCGGCGATCGCTGAGGTCCGGGTGGTGGGGCGCGTCGCGGCTCGTCCGAAGCAGTCGAAGAAGCGGGCACCCACGCGCGCCATCGAGAAGGAGATGTGGGAGCGAGGCCACGACGTGGTGGTCGGTATCGACGAGGTCGGCCGTGGGGCGTGGGCAGGCCCGCTGTCGGTGGGGGCCGCGATCCTGCCCCGAGACACCCGTGTGAACGGGGTGCGCGATTCGAAGCTGCTCACCGAACGTGAACGCGAGGCGCTGTTCCCCAAGCTCGCCGCGTGGTGTGTGGCCTGGTCGGTCGGCTCGGTGAGCGAGCAGGAGTGTGACCGGTTGGGCATGTCGGCGGCGCAGAAGCTCGCTGCTCGACGAGCGATCGACGGACTCGATGTCGCGCCCGATGTCGCCGTCACCGACGGTTCGTGGGATTTCGTGTCGCCGGTGGTGCCGCACGTGGAACTCGCGGTCAAGGCCGACCTGCGCTGTTTGAGCGTGGCAACGGCCAGCATCTTGGCCAAAGTCGTTCGTGATCGCGAGATGCGAGGACATGCCGAGAGCTACCCGCACTGGTCGTTCGACACCAACAAGGGGTACCCCTGCCCGGTCCACAAGGCCGCGCTGTTGGGGTATGGCCCCTCGGCGATCCACCGCCGGAGCTGGGTGTTCATGGACAACTATGTGCCCTGGACCGCCATACGGCGAACCCCACCCGCCGGCCAATCCACCCTCTTCTAGCGTGAGTTCCCCCAGCCCGGGTCTCGCGGAACCCACGTGGGTTCCCGGAGACCCGGGCTCGGGGAACCCACCGGGGGTGGATCAGGTGATGGCGGAGAGTTGTGCGAGGAAGCGGTCGGCCCAGCCCTGTACGTCGCTCTTGCGGATCTGATCGCGAAGGCCGGCCATGCGGGCACGGCGCTCGTGGCGGTGCATCTCGACTGCGGTGACGATGGCTTGCTGCAGCGCATGGTCGTCGTGGGGGTTGACCAGCACGGCATCGGTGAGTTCGTCGGCGGCCCCAGCGAACTCCGACAGCACCAGCACACCGTCGCCGTCGATGTGCGAGGCGGCGTACTCCTTGGCCACGAGGTTCATGCCGTCGCGGAACGGGGTGACGAGCATGACGTCGCCGGCGCGGTACAGCGCAATCAGCTCGTCGAACGGCAGCGTCTGGTACAGGTAGTGCACCACCGGGAGGCCGATGCGGCTGTAGCGACCGTTGATCTCGCCCACAAGACGTTCGACCTCGTGGCGTTCGTCCTGATAGTGCTCGACCGCTTCGCGCGTGGGTGTTGCGACCTGCACCATCACGTGACGCTCGGGGTCGAGTTCGCCCGACTCGAGCAACGCTGCGAAGGCCTTGAGCCGCAGCCCGATCCCCTTGGTGTAGTCGAGACGGTCGACACCGAGCAGGATCACCTCGGGGTCGCCGAGACGGGCACGGATCTGACTCATCCGTTGGCGAGTGGCACGACCAGCGGCGGTCGCTTCGACATCGCCGACGTCGATCGAGATCGGGAACGTGCCGACGCTCGTGGGGTGTGTGTGGTTTGCAATCACGTGGTCGTGTGCGTCGACGCCGGCCAGTTCATGCGCGGCAGCGACGAAGTTCGCGGCGTCCTTCGGGCGCTGGAAGCCAACGAGGTCGCACCCGAGCAGCCCGTTGACCACCTCTGTTCGCCAGGGGAGCCGGGAGAACAGCTCGTACGGCGGGAACGGGATGTGCAGGAAGAAGCCGATGGTGAGGTCGGAGCGCAGTTCGCGCAGCAGTTGGGGCACCAGTTGCAACTGATAGTCGTGGATCCAGACCAACGCATCCGGCGGGGCGATGTCGGCCAACGTCGCAGCGAAGCGCTCGTTGACCGCACGGTACGCGTCCCACTGCTCGCTGGAGTAGGTCGATTCGCGCAGCGCGTCGTGATACAGCGGCCAGAGGGCATCGTTGGAGAAGCCCTCGTAGTAGAGCTCGATCTCCTCGGCACTGATCGGCACCGGGTGCAGCTCGACGCCTTCGACATCGAACGGGTCGGTGTGGTCGTCGGAGTTCCCGGTCCAGCCCACCCAGGTGCCACCGGTGTCGCGCAGCATCGGGAGCAGCGCCCGCACGAGGCCACCAGGACTGGCGGTCCAGCCGTCGTCGGTGCGCATCACTGGCAGTCGGTTGGCGGCAACCACGATCGGTCGCTCGGGCACCGGTGCCGCCTGGGCGTCGGCGAAATCGGGTGGCAGGCTCATGAGATTCGTTCGAGGGCTTGTGCGAGATCGGCCACCAGATCAGCCGAGTCCTCGATACCCACCGACAATCGCACCAGGTTGTCGGGGACCTCCAGCGGCGAGCCGGCGGCGGCTGCGTGCGTCATCGCGGCGGGATGTTCGATCAGGCTCTCGACCGCACCGAGCGACTCGGCCAGCGTGAACACCTCGGTGGAATCGGCAACGGTCATCGCTGCCTGCATGCCCGCCTTGACCGTGAACGAAACCATGCCGCCGAAGTCGCTCATCTGCTTGGCCGCTGCCGCGTGGCCCGGATGGTCGGGCAGCTGCGGGTAGAGCACACGATCCACCGCGGGGTGCCCGCCGAGCAGGTCGACCACAGCGCGCGCGTTCTCGCAGTGCCGGTCCATGCGCACAGCGAGCGTCTTGACGCCGCGGCAGGACGAGGTAGCAGTCGAACGGGGCAGGAACCGCACCGGCTGCGTTCTGCGTGAAGCGGAGCCGGTCCGCCAACTCGTCGTCGTCGACGGCAACGAAGCCGCCGATCACGTCGCTGTGGCCACCGAGATACTTCGTGGCCGAGTGCACGACCACGTGAGCGCCAAGGGTGAGGGGCTGTTGCAGGTAGGGGGTGGCGAAGGTGTTGTCGACCACCACGATGGCGCCGCGCTCGCGGCCGATCGCCGCGATTGCCTCGATGTCGAAACAGGTGAGCAGCGGATTGGTGGGCGTCTCCAGCCACACCATGCCCACGTCGTCGGGCCAGTTGGCGCGCAGTGCGTCGAGGTCGGTGAGGTCGACGGCCGACCACGGGAATCCGAGCGGACCCCACACCTTGGAGATCAGCCGGAAGGTACCGCCGTAGGCGTCGTTGCCCAGCAGGATCCGTTGCCCGGGCCGCAGCAGCCGCAGGATGTTGTCCTCCGCAGCGAGTCCGCTGGCGAATGCCAAGCCGTGCGCGGCCCGCTCGAGCGAGGCGACTTGGGTTTCGAGCGCCGTTCGGGTCGGGTTGCCCGACCGCGAGTACTCGAACCCCTTGTGCCCTCCCACGCCGTCTTGGGCGAACGTGGTCGACAACGAGATCGGTGTGACGACCGCTCCGGTCGTCGGCTCGGGGTCCTGGCCGGCGTGGATGGCCCTCGTGGCGAAGCCGTGACCCGTGCCCGTGTCGGTGCTGTCGAGATCACCCATGGTCGTCGGCTCCTGCGGCGAGTGTTGCCTCGGCAACGGCGCCGAAGTAGGCAAGCACGTCGGTTCGGGTGAGCACGCTGAGTGGACGTCCACCCGACAGCACCAGGAGTGCAGGCGACGTCTCGAGCATCGCGACCGCGAGTTCGAGCTTCTGGCCCACGCCGATGGTGGGAAGCTTCGGGCCCATCACCTTCTCGACCGGGGTGGACATCACCCCGGGGTCACGGTAGATCGACTCCATCAACTCCAGTTCGTCGATCGAGCCGGACACTTCGGCCGCAGCGAACGGCGGTGTGTTCTTGCACACCGGCAGCTGACTCACTCCGGTGGAGCGCATGAGTTCGATCGCCTCCGACACGAGCTGCTGCGGATTGACGTAGAGCAGATTCTCGATCGATGCGTTGCGCGTGTCGAGGACGGCGCCGACACACTGCTCGCATTCGCGCAGGAAGCCGAAGTTGGCCATCCAGTCGTCGTCGAACACCCGAGAGAGGTAGCCGCGCCCCGAGTCGGGATTGAACACCACGACCACGTCGTCGGGACCGGCGGCCTTCGCGACCTTGATGGCCGCAGCGACGGCCATGCCGCCGGAGCCGCCGATGAGGATGCCTTCTCGCTGGCTCACGTACCGAGCGGTCAGAAAGCTCTCCTCGTCGCTGATCGGAATGATGTCGTCGAGCAGGTCGGGATCCCATGCCGCTGGAAAGAAGTCTTCGCCCACGCCCTCCACCAGATACGGGCGTCCGGAACCGCCGGAGAACACCGAACCTTCCGGGTCGGCCGCGATGATCTTGATGTCGGGGTTCATCGACTTGAGGTAGCGCGCCACACCGGTGATCGAGCCGCAGGTGCCCGCCCCGGCAATGAAATGCGTGATCCGTCCGCCGGTCTGGCGCCAGATCTCGGGACCAGTGGTCTTGACGTGTGCGACCGGGTTGTGCGGGTTCTGGTACTGGTTCGGCCGGAACGCCCCGAGCTCGTTGGTGAGCCGCTCGGCAACGCTGTAGTAGCTCTGTGGATCGTCGGGCTCGACGGCGACGGGACAGACGACGACCTCGGCGCCATATGCCTTGAGCAGGGAGATCTTCTCGGGAGCGACTTTGTCGGTCATCACGAAGACGCAGCTGTAGCCCCGCTGGGCGGCAACGATGGCGAGACCGACGCCGGTGTTGCCACTGGTGGGCTCGACGATCGTGCCACCCGGCTGCAGCAGCCCCTCGCGCTCGGCGGCGAGGATCATCTCCAACGCTGGGCGGTCCTTCGCTGACCCCCCGGGATTGGTGGCCTCGTGCTTCATGGCGAAGACGCACTCGATGTCTTCGAGTTCGCTCAGCCGCTTGAGGCGGATCATCGGGGTGTTGCCGATGGTGTCGACGACGGAGTCGTGGATCTCGGTGCCGTCGAGTCGGGCGTCGTGTCGATCGGCAGACATCGTGTCGGTCATGCGCTCGACAGTACCCCCGAGTTGGGAGTTCACCCGAAGACGCGGTCGGCGAAACGACTTGCAGCGTTCGGGCTCGGCGCTTCGAACCCGTCGGGCAGCAGGTTGGGGTGGTGCTCGGCGAGGAACGCCAGGAGTGTGCCCGCCGATGGGTTGACGAATCCGACGTCACCGATGACCACGGTGGGCACCGTCTCGTTGCCGTTGGCATGTTCACGCACGATTGCGGCATCGGCCGGATCGTTCCAGATGTTGTGCTCAGTGCGCTCGATACCGAACTTGTCGAGCTTGCGCTGCAACATCGAGCAGAATCCACACCCGGGACGCCAGTAGAGGTCGATCTGCGTGGTTGGCAATTCGGCGGACGGTGTTGCGTCGGCTGCGTCGGATCCGGGTGTCTCGGTGGCCATGCCGGGTGCAACGACGACGCTGGCGTTGTATTCCCCGATGTCGTCTCGACGGAACCACGCGGGGTGTGCCGGACGTCGAACACAGAGCCGACCTCACGGTTCCGACCACCGACGACGTCGACTGGTGGCCGGTGTCGCCGCAACGATGCTGGTGGCTGCCGCCGCAGGCGCCGGCTACGGGATCGGACGGAGTGTCGATGGCGAGTCGGCCGATCTGGCGGCGGGGCAGGGAACCTCCGAGGAGCCAGCGACCGCCGAGGCCGCCGAGGAGACCGAGGAGACCGTGAGTACGGCCGCGCCCGCGACCGGCGCCGAGGATCTCGGCGACTCAGCGGGCGACGGCGTCGTGTCATCGGGTGGCGTGGGCTATCCGGCATTCGGGATGCAGCCGATGGAGACGTTGTACGAGCGGGTCACCGACGGCGGACTCGTGCTCCGCGCGCAGATGGGGCCGCAGTGGGAGATGTACGACCAGGGCATGTGGGGTCCTGGCGATTGGCGGCCGGCGCCGTGGTGTTTCGAGTCGGGGCAGTTGCGTGTGACGTTGACGGGCGACGGCGTGGTCGACGTCGGCGGCGCTCCGTGGTACGCCGAGGCGTTCGAGGGGCGAGCGGTGTCGTCGCTCATGCTCGGCGCCAACGACAGCAACCCGCAGTGGGTGGTGGTGGTGCAGACACCGCCGGGGGTCACCAACGTAGGTGTTGCCTTCGAGGACGGCTCGACCGACGAGACGACACCGCAGAACGGGTTCGCAATGTTGACGGTGCCGGGCGTGTTGCCCGAGCCCACCGACAGTGGGATCGACAGCGGTGACGAGCTGTACGGCGGCGCCATCGGCACGTGGGACGACCCGGTGTTCCTCGAGTCGTGCGCGCCCCCGCCTCCGGCACTGCCCGACGCCGGTGACCAGCCCGCTGATCCAGCGGCCGCTGAAGCCGACATCAACGCGGCGATGGCAGCGCTGTACGGGGCGATCGGCTCCGACGGTGAGGCAGGCGACTTCCTCGACGACGCCAGCGGTGTGGCCGAGGCACGTGAGCAGGTGCAAGGCGGCGGCTTTGCCGCCGACGCGGCCAGCGCCACCGCCACGATCGACGAGTTGGTGTTCACCGCCCCGGACGAAGCGTGGTTCCGCTACCGCGTCGACACCGACGGCAACGACTTCTCCAATCGGTACGGGATCGCGGTGTTTGTCGACGGGTCCTGGAAGATCACCCGAGCCACGGTGTGTCAGGACCTGCAACTGGCCGGCGGCGACTGCGGCGGCGGTTGGGAGCCGATCTCCCCGCCGAGTGCTGCGAACCGGTACGACGAATACGGGGGCGGTACGCCGGGCGCCGTGCTGGACTGAGCAGACACCGACGATCGACTGGCAGACTGATCTGGTGAGCGCAGCTGCCTTCGACTCGTCCGTCCTGCTCGACCGACTCGCCCGTGTGCGCACGGCGATGGGGGAGCAAGGTGTCGACACGGTGCTGCTCTCGGTCGGCCACGATCTGCCGTATCTCACCGGGTACACCGCGATGCCGCTGGAGCGCCTCACCATGCTGGTGCTGCCCCGCGAGGGCGACGCCACGTTGCTGATCCCGGCGCTCGAAGCGCCCCGCGTGGTCGAACAGCCAGGGGTCTTCGAGCTGTTGGCGTGGGGTGAGACCGAGGACCCGACCGCCATCGTGGCCCGTCTCGCCTCGGGGTCGCAGCGTGTTGCGGTGGGCGATCAGATGTGGGCCCGTTTCCTCGTCGAACTCCTGGCGCACCTGCCCGCCGCGGAGTATCGCCGGGCGGTCGACGTGGTCGGACCGCTACGCATGGCGAAGGACGCCGCAGAGATCGACGCGCTTGCAGCAGCGGGCGCAGCAGTCGATCGCATTGCCGGTGAACTCCAGCGTGGGGAGATCCCGCTGGTCGGGCGCACCGAGGCCGAGGTGTCGGCGCATCTTGGCCGACGCATCATCGAAGAGGGCCACGACAAGGTCAACTTCGCGATCGTCGCTGCCGGCGAGAACGCGTCGAGTCCGCACCATCACCCCGGCTCCCGGGTGATCCGCGCCAACGAGATCGTGCTCTGCGACTTCGGAGGCACGATGAACGGCTACTGCTCCGACACCACCCGGTGCGTCTTCACGGGCGAGCCCGCTGCTGATGTCGCCGAGGCATACGCCGTGCTGCACGAGGCGCAACAGGCAGGTGTCGATGCGGGAGTGGTCGGTACTGCGTGCGAGGACATCGATCGGGCGGCGCGCCAGGTCATCGACGACGCCGGTTTCGGCGACTATTTCATCCATCGCACGGGCCACGGCATCGGCATGGAGGAGCACGAGGATCCCTACATCGTCGAGGGCAACTCGCTGCCGCTCGCCGCCGGCCATGCCTACAGCGTCGAGCCGGGGATCTACGTGCCCGGCAAGTGGGGCATGCGCCTCGAGGACATCGTGGTGGCCACCTCGCAGGGTCCGAGGCGTTTGAACGACTCGAGCCACGCACTCGTCAGCGTCTGAGGCGCAGCGCCTCGGTCAGCCGGTGGTGCCTCGGTCAGCCCGTGGTGAAGGCGGCCTCGTCGGGCACCGGGCTCAGGCTGATGAGTTCGATCGCCACGTCGTTTCCGTCGTACCGGGCGAGCGGGCCGGCTTCGAGGGCGCAGTACACCTTGGTGCCGCCCGACACCGTGACGTCGGCACACACCGCAGGTTCGCCGGCGATCTCGGCGGTGTACCCGGTTGCCGTTCCCAGGCGTCGTGCGGCGTCGACGCGCAATCGCCGGGCGAAGCTCGATCCGTAGAAGTCGTGGGTGATCTGGACATCGCTCACCCGGGCATCGTTGATGCTCGCTTCGCACGTGCTGGTGGTGAGGTCACAGGTGGCAACGGTGCCGCCGGCATCGAGGAAGCGCACCTCGTTGACGGTGATCGATCGCCGGCTGTCGTCGGCCTGAACGACCGTCGCCCTCGATTGCATGTTGCCGAGGCGGGTCAACACCGTGTACTCGGCGGTGAACTGCTCGGCCCGCACGTTGTCGAGCCGATCGAGCACGGCGTCGATCGCCGGGTCGCCGGTCGACTGCTGGACCGGTTGGTCCTCGTCGAAGCTGGGTCGGGGTCCGGTGGCACACGCACCGAACACCAGCGTTGCGGCGACCACAGCGGTCACGATGCGGGTTCGGGCGGCGATGGTGCGGGTGATGTTGCGGGTGGTGGTGCGGGCGGTGGTGCAAGTGGTGGTGTGGGCGACGGTGTGACGGTGGCGGGAGGGCGGGGCCATGGCGTCGCCAGGCTACGGCGTTACCGTTGGAGATCGTGATCAGCCTCGACGCCGCAACGGTGCTGCTGCAATGGGCCACTGGCGGCATGTTGTTCTGCTGGTTCACCACTCGTCGGCGCATCGCCAGCCTCGGCTACGGCTGGCTCTTGCGTGGGGTGTACTTCTGCTTCGCGGCGGGTGCGCTCGCCGCGGGCTTGTCGTTCGGCGTGGTTCCGGTTCGTGAAGCTGCATCGCTCGGCGTGATGGTCGCCTGCGCCGTGGCACTGGGCGTGTCGGTGCGCCGCAAGGCCGCTGGTGTGAGCGGAGCACGCGCCGAACACGACCGGCGCAGCGAACGGGTGGCGGCGATGACCGGCATCGAGCGAACGGGACAGGCCGAGGATCAAGATGCCGGGGCCGAGGCCGAGGCATCCCACGGATCGGCCGCCGATGTCGGGCCGGAGTTCCCGCCGATCCTCGATCTGGTGCCGGTGGCGATCGGGGCCGTGGGTCTCGTCGCGGCTGCCCTCGATGCCGGTGGGAATCCTGCTGTTGCACTGGCTCGCACACTGGTGGGCGCCGCGTTCATCGGTGCGATCTCCGACGCCATGCTGCTTGGACATTGGTACCTCACGCAGCCCGGGCTCCCGCGCCGCCTGCTCAACGAGATGGTGGCCGCGCTGAAATGGCTGTGGCCGGCCGAGGTGGCGGTGATGCTGTTGCCCGTCGGCATGATCGCCGTGCTCACCGGTTCGGTCGACGATGGCTGGGGAGGGATGCTCGGCTGGATGTGGCTGATGTGTTCGATCACCACGATCATCTTGATCTTCGTCACGCAGGCAGCGTTGAAGGAACGCGCGTATTCCGCAGTGATGGCCGCCACCGGCCTGCTGTACCTGGCGATCCTCACCGGTTTCGGCATGGACATCGTGCCGCGTGCCATCCTCGCCGGCACCTGAACCGTCCGACCCGAACCGACCCGCTTGCGGCGCCTTGAGTTTCACCGACGCCGCAATGTGGTTGACTCTGCGCATGGCAAGGCCGGTGTGGAGTGGCACGATCTCGTTCGGGTTGGTCGCGATTCCGGTGAAGCTGTTCCACGCCGTTCGTCGCCAGAGCGTCTCGTTCAACCAGCTCGACGAGCGCAACATGGCTCGCATCCGGTACCGCAAGGTCAACGCCGAAACCGGTGAGGAAGTCGGCGACGACCACATCGTGAAGGGCTACGAGATCTCCAAGGGCCGCTACGTGGTCGTCGACCCCGACGAACTCGAGCCGTTCATGCCGGCGGCCACCAAGTCGGTCGATCTCGAGGAGTTCGTCGATCTCGCCGAGATCGACCCGGTCTTCTTCGACACGGCGTACCACCTCGCACCCGACGGTCCGCCGAAGCCCTACGTGCTCCTCGCGCGAGCCATGGAGGCCAGCGGCAAGGTGGCGATCGGCCGATTCGTGATGCGCAACAAGCAGTACACGGCAGCGATCAGGGCCGACGAGGGTCGCCTGCTGATGTCGACGCTCGCCTATGCCGACGAGGTCCTCGATCCGAGTGTCATCGATGAACTCCAGGGCTTGGACGAGGTCGAGGTGACCGACCGCGAGGTGGCGATGGCCGAAGCGCTGGTCGAGTCGCTCACCGCCGTGTTCGAGCCGGAGAAGTATCGCGACGAGTACCGCGACGAAGTGATGGCGCTGATCCAGATGAAGGCCGACGGCGAAGAATTCGACGTGCCCGACGCTGCGGCGGAGAAGCCGAAGGTGGTCGACATCATGGCGGCGCTCGAAGCGAGCGTGGCAGCAGCCAAGGAAGCGCGCGGGCGTCATCCGTCGGAGAAGTCGGCCTGACCGGTCGACCGGGTACCCGTGGCTGCTCCGATCGAGGTCGACGTCGAGGGGCGCTCGGTGCGGCTCACCAACCTCGACAAGGTGCTGTACCCGTCAGGCTTCACCAAGGCGGAGGTGGTCGACTATCACCTGCGGGTTGCGCCCACGATCGTGGCGCATCTGGCGGGGCGGTGCATCACGTTCCGTCGATACCCCGATGGCACTGACCAGGATGGATTCTTCGAGAAGCGTTGCCCTGCTCACCGGCCCGAGTGGGTCCAGGTGGCGCTGGGGCCGGGCGATCGCCGCGGTGGCATCGAGTACTGCCGAATCGAGAATGCAGCCGCAATGGTGTGGGCCGCCAACCTGGCTGCGATCGAGCTGCACGCCCCCATGGCACTGGCGGCCGATCTCGGCTGTCCCCGCACGTTGGTGTTCGATTTCGATCCCGGCCCGGGTACGTCGATCGTCGAGTGCTGTGAGGTCGCCGTTCGCGTGCGCGCCGTCCTCGATGCCGTCGGACTCGACGGCTGGTGCAAGACGTCGGGGTCGAAAGGGTTACAGCTCTACGTGCCGCTGAACTCCGACGGTGTCACCCACGAGGCGACCGCCGATTTCGCGCTCGCCGTGGGTCAGGTGATGGAGCGCCAGATGCCCGGGCGGGTGACCACGGTGATGGCCAAGGCCGAGCGGCCCGGCAAGGTGTTCGTCGACTGGAGCCAGAACGCGCATCACAAGACGACGATCGCACCGTACTCGTTGCGGGCCCGCCACGACCCCACCGTGTCGACCCCTGTGACGTGGGTCGAAGTCGAGCACTGCGCGGCGCGCGGCGAGCCGCTTCGGTTCGAGGCAGCGGCGGTGCTGCAGCGCATCGAGGCACTCGGGGATCTGTTCGCTCCGGTGTTGACGCTGCAGCAGCGGCTCCCGCAAAGTTCCTGATCAGCGTGGTCGGAACGTAGCCTTGCGCGGTGAACCCCGTTTGGATGTCGCCACCGCTCAGGCCACCGAGCCGACGACGCGGCGTGCTGTTGGGAACCACGGCCGGGCTGCTCATCGGCGCGCTGGTGGTCGCGGTGTTGCTCGCTCCCGACGGCGACGATGCGGGCGGAGACACGAATGGCGATGCGAATGCGTCGGCGAACGAGTCGGCGGCGTCGGTACCCGAATCGGGCAGCTCCGTTGCGTCGCCCGCAGCGGCCCCTGCGACGACGCTTGCTGGTCCAGCGGGCGTCGATCCTGCGGCGATCTGGCAGCCGGACACGTTGTACGTCGCGCTCTACGGCCATCCCGGCGCGCCGGTACTCGGCGTGATGGGCGAGCAGGACATCGATGCTGCGATCGCCCGTGCACGAGAGGTTGCCAGCGGCTACGAGGGTCTGGGCCGACCGGTGGTGCCGTCGTTCGAGATCATCGTCACCGTGGCCTCGTTCGAGGAGGGCGGCGATGGCGACTACTCCAACGAATACTCCGACGAGAAGTTCATCCCCTGGATCGAGGCGGCGGGGGCGGCAGGCATGCACGTCGTGGTCGACCTGCAGTCGGGGCGCGACACGTTCGTCAACCAGGCCGAGGAGATCGAGGCGTTGCTGCTGTATCCCCACGTGAGTCTGGCGCTCGACCCGGAATGGCGGGTCGGTCCCGACGGCGTGCCGGGCGGCGGGTTCATCGGCACGGTGTCGGCGGCCGAGGTGAATGAGACCATCGAGTACCTCGACGACCTCGTCGTCACCAACGACCTTCCCGCCAAGCTGCTGGTGCTGCATCAGTTCCGTCCACAGATGATCACCGACAAGCAGACGATCATCGGGACCGATGGCGTGAAGGTGCTGGTGCAGATGGATGGGTTCGGAACCCTCGACAACAAGCTCGAATCGTGGCGTCAGATGGTGGAGGACCTACCGCCTGGTGCGCTGACCGGTTGGAAGAACTTCTACGACGAGGACTCCCCGACCCCCACCCCGGCGCAGTCGGTCGCGGTCGAGCCTCAGCCGGTGTACATCAGCTATCAGTGAACGTGTGCCGCCATCGGCACCGTGCGGGCGGTCATCATGGTGTGGTGCGCGTCAAGCCGGTGCCCCTGAACACGATCGCTGCGTTGTCGATCGGTGCCGCGATGGTGGTGGCCTCGGCCTGTTCGTCGCCCACTGTCGAGTCCGACGGGCCGTCCCCCGAGCCGGTTCCGTCGTCGACCGAACTCTTCGACATCGCCGAGGGCGACCCGTTGCCGTTCCCCGGCTACGAGATCGACCGGGTCACGATCGCCCCCCTCCCGCAGCCCGGTGCGTCGAACGCAGATGGCGCGCCCTTGACCGGATGGGCCGCCTTCGATGCATCGCTCCAGGGGGAGGTGCTTCGAGGCGGATCGGATGCCGTTTCCGTGGCGGTCTCGATCGACGGCGACATCGTGCATCGATCGGCGATGGGCGCACGTATTCCCGACACCTTCGTTCCGGCCGAGCCCGCCGACAAGTTCCGGATCGCGAGCATCTCCAAGCCGATCACCGCGATCGTGGCGCTGCAGTTGGTGGAGGACGGCCTGGTCGGCCTCGACGACCCGGTGGGCGCGGTGGTGGCATCTGCAGTCGGGGTCGCTGCACCGAACGCGACCTCGGCCGGCATCACCGTGCGGCAACTGTTGACCCACACCTCCGGGTTCGCCCAGTACGAGGACCTGTTCTTTCGCAACCAGGCCGGTTCATGCGAAGAGGCCGCAGCTGTCGGTCTGACCCGTGGGGTGCAGGGCCCGAGCTTCCGGTACAGCAACATGAACTACTGCGTGCTCGGCCTGCTGATCGAGGAGCTGACCGGGATGCCGTACGAGGATGCGGTGTACGAGCGTCTCCTGACGCCGCTCGGCATCTCGGGAATGCGCCTTTCCCCCACCCAGCAGCCCGAACCGGGTGAGCCGGAGCCCGGCGAAGTGGTCCATCGAACGGTGCCAGGACGCAACTACATGGAGGTGCTCGCAGCAGCGGGTGCGTGGGTGGCGTCGCCGAGCGACCTCGTGACGATCTTCGACTCGCTCGATCTGAGCACGCCCGGCTGGAAGCCCCTCGAGGCGGAGACGCTCGATGCCATGAAGACCAGTGTCACCAACGCAGCAGCGCCCGACCGCGGCTACGCAATGGGACTGATTCTGTACGGCAATGGTGCCGCCGGGCACACCGGCACGATCGAGAGCACCCATGCCATGGTGCTCGACCGTGCCGACAACGTCACATGGGCAGTCACGGTGAGCGGCCAGAACCCGAGCGAGACCGTGCGCATCATGGGCATGGTCGATCGGGCACTTGCCGCTGGTGGCTTCGTGCCCGGATGATGGTGCCCGGATGATGGTGCCCGGATGATGATGGCCGACCGAATCGCACTCACGGTGATCGGGGGGTACCTCGGTGCGGGCAAGACCTCGCTGGTCAACCATCTGTTGCGCAACGCGAACGGGCGGCGCATCGGGGTGATCGTGAACGACTTCGGTTCGTTGGCGATCGATGTCGAGCTGCTCGTCGGAGCGCAACGAGATGGCGACGTCATCGGCCTCACCAACGGCTGCGTGTGCTGTTCGATCGGTGCCGGTCTCCACGAGGCGCTGGAGCAGCTGGTGCATCGACCCGAGCGGTTGGATCACGTCATCATCGAGGCCAGTGGTGTCGCCGACCCGGCGGTCACCGCTGCCTGGGCGACGGTGCCGCCATTCGAGCCGGCCGGTGTGGTGGTGCTCGCCGACGCCTCGGCGGTGCAACGGTTGGCTCACGATCGCTACGTCGGCGACGAGGTGTGTCGCCAACTCCGGGGGGCCGATCTCCTGTTGGTCACCAAGACCGATCTGTGCTCGGACGCGCAGACGGTGAGCGTCGCGTCGTGGCTGGCCGGAGCGGCGCCTGGTGTGCCGCAGGTCGAGGTGGTCAACGGCGTGATCGACCCCACGGTGGTGCTCGGCGTGAGTTCCGGCAACCTCCTCGGCTCGACCGATCAGCAGGCTGGCCCCGACGAGCACATGCGTCGGTACGACTCGTGGGCCTGGTCGTCGCGCGGCTCGGTGGATCTCGTTTGGCTGCGCGAGGTGGTGACGGGATACCCCGACACCGTGCTCCGTGTGAAGGGCGTCGTGCGGCTGGCCGACGGGACCGCAGTGGTGGTGCACCGGGTCGGACGGCGAGTGGAGATCCGCCCGAGCGATCGTGTGCCCGAGGTGTCGGAGTTGGTGGCGATCGCCGTGGGGACCGATCCTCCGACGGCGCCCCCGTCACCGTTCGCCTGACGAATGGTGCTCCGGTCGACGTTGCGGACCGACACCGGGCGGCCATTTCAGGACGGACGTGCCGCCTCGAACGGCTGGCCTGCGACGACGGTGCCCCACACGCCGATGTCGCGGATGGCGGTTGGGTCGACCGTGAGGGGATTGTCCTCCAGCACGGTGAAGTCCGCCGCCTTGCCGCACTCGATCGTGCCGAACTCGGCGTCGAGGTGCATCTGGTACGCAGACCCGAGGGTCACTGCACGCAGCGCTGAGGTCGGCGAGATGCGCTCGTGCTCGCCCAGCACGCGGCCGGAGGGTGTCATGCGATTGACCGCACACCACATGGTGTGCAGCTGTCCGAGCGGCGTGATGTTCGCGTCGGAGTGCAGCGAGAACGACACGCCCGCACGCTCGGCGGTCGCAGCCGCCTCCATCCGGCGGGCGCGCTCGGGGCCGACGGTGATGTCGTGGTGCTGGTCTCCCCAGTACCAGAGGTGATTGGCGAAGATGTTCGCGCACATGCCGAGCGTGGCCATGCGCCGGAACTGCGCGGCGGTGGTGAGTTGGCAGTGCTGCACCGTGTGGCGATGGTCGAGCCACGGGCGTTCGATGACGAGCTGCTCCACCGTGTCGATCCAGGCGTCGATCGTGAGGTCCCCGTTGCAGTGTGCGTGGATGTTGATGCCCCGCTCGTGAAATGGGCGGGCAATGTCGAGGAGTTGGTCGGGTGCCACCATCCACTGGCCGTGATCGGTGCCGGTGTAGTAGCCGGGCCAGCCCATCTTGGCGGTGAACCCCTGGATCGAACCGTCGAGCACGATCTTGAGGCCGGCGGTGCGCAGCTTGTCGGTGTCGCCCGCTGCGAGTTGCACGAGCAGGTCGGCGGCGTCGGACCAGTCGGAGCTCCCGGGTGGCAGGCCATGGAGATGGCGCTGCAGGATGCGCGCCGGGTAGTCGTCGCGGTCGACGACGGTATGCCAATCGGCCACTTCCTCGGGTCGAGTCAGCCCGAAGCTGCCCAGGTCGCAGAGCATCGTCGTGCCGGTGTTGGCACACAGCTGGCCGAGCGCCTCCAACGATCGTGGGTCGGTCATCGCCCGACCGATCACCGCGATGCCCGAGCGGGCCAGCGCGATTGCGGGCATTTCCTGGAGCTCGCCGTTCGGGTCGCCGTTGGCGTCGCGGGCGACGCCCGGGGTGGTCGATGCGCGGGTGATCTCGTGGCGGTCGAGCATCGCGGTGTTGACCGTGGCGAGATGGGCGCTGGCGTGGAACACGAAGATCGGGCGCTCGGTCGACACCCGGTCGAGGTGGGCTCGCGTGAGGCGATCCTCACCGGTGAAGTAGATGGGGTCGAACCCTCCCACCACGATCGGCTCAGCACTGCCCTGGGTTTCGTCGTCGAGCTCACGGAGCCGGTCGAGGAAGGCGTCATAGGTCCGGATCCCGGGTGTCACGCCCCCGTCGACGCGATGGCGGTCGAACCAGCCGACGTAGGGAAGCAGGGCAAAGGCCCCTTCGAGCCGGTGGCCGTGCGCCTCGATCATTCCCGGTGTGAGCACGTGGTCCTGGAATCGCCGGTCGATCTCGTGCGGGCCCCAACTCGTGCATTCGTCCAGTGACCCAGCGGCGAGGATCTTGCCGTCGCGCACCGCCACGGCGTCGACCGCCGGCTGTGACGGGTCCATCGTGACGATGGTGCGGGCGGGGAAGATCGTGGTGTCGGTCACCCGTTCGACCGTAACCGGGCGACTCCACCCCGTTTGCGTTGCAGTTCTGGTGGCCCGCCCCGCAGAAAATGCAACACAAACGGGTGTCAGGCCAGGAGCGGGGCGACCTCGGCGGCGATCAGATCCAGGTGGTCGAGGTCGCCGAGGTCGAGCACCTGCAGATAGATCCGCTCGGCGCCGGCTTCGGCCCAGGCCCGGATGGTGGCGGCCACCTCGTCGGGTGTCCCGGCCGCTCCGTTCTCGCGGAGCTCGGCTGGCTCGCGTCCGATCGCCGCAGCTCGTCGTGCCAGGTCGTCCTCGTTGCTGCCAACGCAGGCGACGAGCGCGGCGGACAGGGTCATCGTCGCGGGATCGCGGTCGATCGCCTCGCATGCCGAGGACACCCGGTCGCGTTGCGTGGCGAAGAACTCGCGGTTCACGAACGGGGTGTTGAACTCGGTTGCGAAGCGGGCGGCGAGTGCCGGTGTTCGCTTCGGCCCGCCGCCGCCGATGATGATCGGCACGGGCGACTGCACCGGCTTGGGCAGCGCCGGTGAACCAGTGATCGGGTAGTGCCCGTCGGGCGACTCGAAGGTGCCTCCGACCGGGGTCGCCCAGAGTCCCGTGATGATTTCAAGCTGCTCCTCGAGGCGGTCGAACCGCTCGCCCAGCGGTGGGAAGGCGATGCCGTAGGCCTCGTGTTCCTGCTGGTACCAGCCGGCGCCGAGCCCCAACTCGATGCGTCCGTTCGACATGTCGTCGACCTGGGCGACGCTGATCGCGAGCGGTCCGGGCAGCCGGAACGTCATGGAGGTGACCAGCGTGCCGAGGCGGATCGTGGTGGTCTCTCGCGCAATGGCGCCCAGCGTGATCCAGGCGTCGGTGGGGCCCGGCAACCCGTCGCCGCCACCCATCGCCAAGAAGTGATCGCTGCGGAAGAAGGCACCGAATCCGAGGGTTTCTGCTCGGAGGGCAACGGCCAAGAGGTCGTCGTACGACGCTCCCTGCTGTGGCTCGGTGAAAATTCGGAGATCGGCGAGTTCCATGTCGGTCGAGGGTAGAGCGTGGGTGGCCCGCGACGTTGCGCATCCGTTCTGACGTTCAGGCGGACCGAAGCGGTAGTTTCTGCGTCGTGCGTCGGACGACCGGGAGACTGCGTGACACCCCAGGCGGGTTCGCGCGCAACATCTCGGTGGTCAGTCGGCTTGCCCTGGTGGTGGTGGTGGTGGCCCTGGTCTCGGTGGTGACCACGTCGCTCGTCGGTCTCGAGCGTGGCCGCAGCCTGGCCGAGGGCCAGATCCGGGATCGACTGTCCGCCGGCGGCGCAGCGCGTGTCGACCAGGTCGAGCGGTACATCAACGGTCTCGAACGAGCCATTGGTGGTCAGGCACTCACGCCGCGGCCGGCGCTGGCCATCGATGGCTACTCGGCGATCTATCGGCGGCTCAACGAGCAGCCAGCGAGCCGGAGTGACAAGGCAGCGGTCGAGGAGTACTACACCGACGTGGTCGCGGTGGAACTCGCTGCAGCGCGCAACACCGAGGTCAGCGTGGAGAGCCTGGTGCCGGTTGCCCCTGCCGCGATCACCCTCCAGGCTCGCTACGTGGTGCCGGAGCCCGACCTGCGCCTTGCCGAGGACATCACCAACGACCCCACCGGCGACATCGCCGACGACATCGATGCCTGGGAAGTGATCGACGAGCCGTTCGACGACCCGCTGCAGGAGTTCGCGAGGAGCGCGGGCTTCGACGAGGTGTACCTCATCGAGCCCGAGGAGTATGTCATCGTGTACTCCACCGACCACAACATCGACTTCGCGACCAGTCTTCGCTACGGACCACACAGCGGCAGCCAGTTGGCGGCTCTCGTCGACGACCTGGCAAACGACCCAACGGTCGGGTCCGTGGCGGTGCGGGATTTCGCAGCGTATGCCCCAACAGGAGATGCGGCGGGCGGGTTCGTGGGCAGTCCGGTGTTCGACGGAGGCGAACTCGCGGGTTTCGTTGCGGGACGGTTCGGCACCGAGGACCTCACCGCGATCATGACCGACGACGAGGAATGGGACTCGCTTGGGGCCACCGGTGAGACCTATGTCGTGGCTGCTGACGGGCTGCTTCGGTCCGAGTCGCGACCGTTCCTCGAGGATCGGATCGACTTCTTCGATCAGGTGACCGAAGCGGGAGCTGCGACCGACGATGAGATCCGCTCGATGCAGTTCTTCGACACCACCGTGCTGTTCCAGCCGGTCGATCGTCGCCAGGTCGACTCGGTCTTCGCCGAACCGTTCGTCGGCGACAATGTCATCGAGTCGACGAACTACCTCGACAACGACGTGCTCGCCGACCGTCGAACCGTCGACATCGAGGGCCTCGACTGGGCGGTCTTCACCGAGGCCGACATCGACAGTGTTCGGTCTCCGATCGACGACTTCATCCGCAATCTGCTGGTCACCATTGCGGTGTTCATCGTCGTGGTCACGTTCCTCGCCGTGCGTTGGGCCGATCGACTCCTGCAGCCGGTACGCATCATCTCCGATCGGCTGAGGGCGGCGCGAGACGGGGACGATGACGTGAGCCGGGTGGAGCTGCCCGAATCGAGCGCCGACGAGTTCGTCGAACTCGCTCACGACATCGACACCATGCTGGCAACGCTGCAGCACCGAACCGCAGTAGCGCGTGCCCGGGCCGACGAGCGGCGCAGGGTGCTGCGACGGCTCCTGCCAGTGACCATCGCCGAGCGAGCCGAGGCGGGGGATCGAGACCTGGTCGAACAGATCGCCAATGCGACCGTGGCGGTGCTGGTCATCGGTGGTCTCGGCAAGCTCGTCTCTGCGGGTTCGACCGAACACGCACGCACGCTGCTCGATCGGTTCGTGACCGAGGCGGACGAACTCGCCGCAGAGCGCCAACTCGACCGCGTGCAACTCACCGGTGACACCTACGTGGCGGCCTGTGGCGTGAGCCGGCCGCACCTCGACCACGCCGCTCGTACCGCGGCGTTCGTGGTGGACATCTTCGACGTGCTGGCCGACCTCGATCCGGATGGTGAGCTGGACGTTCGTGCGGCCATCGATGTCGGCCCGATCACGGTGGGGCTCACCGGAGGATCGAGGCTGGTACACGACACCTGGGGGGTCACGGTCCAGCACGCAACCGACCTGGCGCGCAGCGCAGCACCGGGCGACATCCTGGTGTCCGGGGCCGGCCAACAACTGCTTCCGGCGACGTACCGACTCACTGCATCCGGTGTGGAGGACGCGGCGGTGCTCACGGTGGTCGACAACGCGGAGGCGCCCTCGTGATCGAGTCGATCAACGCCTCGAACGTGCTGCTGGCGGTGGTGGTCATTCTTGCGCTACCGGCGCTGATCATCGGTGCCGGCGAGGTCGAAGAGCGCCTTCGTCAGCGCGATTCGAGTTTCCGACCGGCGATGGCGATCGTGCGGGTGTGGGTGGTCCCGCTCGCTGCGGTGTGGGTGCTGGTCAGCTCGCTGTTCGACGTGGCGTCCGACAACGCGCTGCTGCGACTTCTCGAGTCGATCCTGCTGCTGTCGGTTGCCGCCGCGTTGCTGTCGGCGTTCAGGGTCGTGGTTCAGCGCATCACCGATCGCCCGCGCCAGTCGGGGCGTCGTGCGGTGCCCCGACTGCTGCTGGCCGTGCCCCGACTGATGGTGGTGCTCGCCACGGCCTGGCTGCTGATCGCCGGGGTCTGGGGAGTCGACCTCTCATCGGCACTGACTGCCCTCGGAGTCACCTCCCTCGTCGTCTCCTTTGCGCTCCAGGACACGCTCGGCGGTATCGCATCGGGCTTCACGCTGTTGGCCGATCAGCCGTTCAGCGCCGGCGACTGGATCGAGTCGGGTGACGTCGAGGGTCGAGTCATCGATGTCAACTGGCGCAGCACTCGCATCCAGGACCGCAACGGTGACCTCGTGGTCATCCCGAATGGTCAGCTCGCCAAGGCGACCATCACCAACTTCGATCAGCCGTCGCGTCTGCATCGGGTGACGGTGCTGGTCCAGGTCGAACGTACGGCGTCACCCACTGCGGCGAAGGAGATGTTCCTGGACGCAGCACGCTCCACACCGGGCGTGCTCACCGAGCCGGCACCGAAGGTGTGGGTGACCAACATCGCCGACCCCGTCGTGGACTACACGACGCTGATGTGGATCGACGACTATCTGATCTCGCCGCAGGTGCAAGCCGATTTCTCGTCGCTGGTGTGGTATCTGTCCTATCGCCACGACGTGCCGCTCCCCAATCCCGCCCAGGACCTGTACCTGTTCGACGGTGCGAGGACCGCACTCGAGGCGCAGGTGTCCGCGGTCGACGTGCGCCGCGCCCTCTCGCGCAGCGTGCTGTTCGCCGAAGTCCCCGACGACGTCCTCGATCGACTCGCTGCAGCGTCATCGCTCGAGCGCTTTCAGGCGGGCGAAGTCATCTCGGACACCGACGAGATGAGCGATCTGTGCGTCCTCGACGACGGCCGCGCCCGCCTCGTCTTGCGCAGCGACCTCGTCGACGCGGATGGGGCCGGTGCCAGTGATGTCATCGAGGTGCTCGAGCATTCCGAAGGCGAGATCCTGGGGCTGCTCGATGACCTTCCCGATTCCCGGCGACGTCCCGTCGTGCTGGCGACCACCGACTGCAGGATCGTTCGCATCCCCGCCGACATGGCGGCATCCACGGTGACGGCATCGACCGAGCTGGCAGCGGCCCTCGATCAGCTCCGAGCATCGCGACGCCGACGCAGCGAGCGGGTCCTGCGACGTGTCGAGCGCCTGCTCGAGGTCGCCGAAGTGGAAGCTGCAGCGGCCGCGGTCGAAGCGATTGCGGACGAGGCTCCCGAGGGAGCGGCGCCAGTGCCTCCGCAGGCGGACGGGTCATGAGTCGCCGTCACCGCAGCGGGCTGCTCCGGCGACTCGAAGTCACCATGGTCGGTGTGGCGTTGATCTCGGTGCTGCTGCTGTCGGGCATCAACTACGTGTTCGCACGCGTGCTCGTCTCCGAGAGTGTGGAGGCGCAACTGACGGCCTTGGCCGACACCCGCGTGCAGGCCCTCGAACGAGGAGCGATCCGCTTGCAAGCGGATGCCGCCACGCTGGCGGTGTCACCGAGCGTCGTCGACGGGCTCGAAGCGCTGGCTGCGGGCTACGCAGAACTCGAGCGTGTCGAGTTGACGCCGGAGCAGTCGGCGCAACTCGATGGCGCGTATGACATCGCCGTCGAAGAACTCGTCGACACCGGAGGTTTCGATCTGCCCACAGGGGCGGTGATGCCGACATCGAACGCGGGTCGAGCGCTCCAGTACAACTACATCCTCGAGAACCCGTTCGATTTCGGCGAGCGTGCCGAACTCGACGACGCCGGCGACGGCTCCGACTACAGCGCGGCGCATGCCGAGTATCACCCGGTGTTGCGCGCCCTCGCCCGCAATTCCGGTTGGTCCGACCTGTTGCTCGTCGACGCCGCCACCCGCGAAGTGGTCTATTCGGTGGACAAGCACATCGACATCGGTACCAACGTCACCACTGGGCCCTGGGCGCAGAATGGTCTCGGCGATGTCATCGATCGGCTGACGAGCACCACGGTCGGTGAGGCGGTCGTGGGGGAGATGACGTTCTACGTCCCGGCACGTGGTGAGGCGACGATCTTCCTGGCCACCGCGGTCCGTTCGGGCTCCGAGGTCACCGGGGCGATCATCACGATGCTGCCCGTCGATCTGCTCACCGATCTGATCACCGGCTCGCAGGACTGGGAGTCGCTGGGGTTGGGCAAGACCGGTGACGTCTACCTCGTCGGGCCTGACCAGACACTGCGCACGGAGCCCCGAACGTGGTTGGACGATCCAGAAGCATTCCTGACGACCGCGCTTGCGCGCAGCGGCGACGAGCCGATCATCGAGCAGATGCGACTCGTCGGCTCACCTGCGTTGCGTCAGGTGGTCGACAACGCAGCGATCGAGGCGGCGCTCAACGGTGATCAGTTCGTGGGGCGGGTCGGGAGCTTCGACGGCGACCGAACGTTTGCTGCGTCGGGGCCCGTTGTCCTGGGCAACGAGACGTGGGCGGTCGTCGTCGAACAGGATCGCTCGGAGGCCAACGAAGGGCTGTGGACGCTGTTGCGCAGCGTGTTGCTCGTCATGGTGGTGTTGCTTCCGATCACGGCACTGCTCGGCGTGTGGCTGGCGCGGTCGCTGACGCGTCCGTTCCGCCAGCTCGTCGATGCAGCTCGCTGTATTGCCCGCGGTGAGTCGGCGCCGACCGTGAGCACGCTGGGCAAGAACGAACTCGGCGATGTGGGTCGGCAGCTCGAACGTGTTGCTGCGCGGCTCGACGAAGAGGCCGACCGGATCGCCGCTGAGGAGAGCCAGATCAACGAGATCCTCGGCGCGGTCCTGCCACTCAGGCTCGTCGACCGCGTGCGCTGCGGCGAGGAGACCATCGCCGACCTGGTCGACACCGCGTCGGCGATGTCGTTCCTGGTCCATGGTGTTCCCGAGGCCACAGGTTCCAACCAGGACACCGTGTTCGAACTGCTCGAGCACCTCGTGGCGGAGGTCGATCGCCTGGCTGAGGAGTTCGAGGTGCAACGGGTGCGGCTCTCGACGTCGAATGCGCTGTTCGTCGCGGGCCTCGGACAGCCCGGCGCCTGTGTGGATGATGCCGTGCGGTTCACCGTGGCGATCATCGACATGGTGGTGAGCGCTGGGCGGGAGTACGGCCAGGAGCTGACGGTTCGAGCAGGTGTGGCGACTGGTGACGTGGCGAGCGGCGTGATCGGCCAACAGCAGCTGGCGTTCAGCGTGTGGGGCGAACCGGTGAGCACCGCATTCTCGCTCGCCTCACTGGCGCAACCCGGCGAGATCCTCATCGACACCGAGGTGCACGATGTGATGGCTGACGAAACGGTGGAGGTGTGGGAGATGGTACGCCGGGAAGATCTGCCAGGTCTCGACGAGAACGTCGAGGCCTGGTCGATCAGCCGGCGTACGCCCGCAGCGTCGTAGTGCGCGACACTTTCCGCATGGCTTCACTCCATCAGCAGCGCCGGCCCGTCGACGATGTCATCTCGGATCTGACGGCGAAGCGTGTCAACGACGTCAAGTGGGCTGATGGGCGTACCTTCGGCATGGTCTACGACGGTGGACCACTGGTGCACGAGGTCGCCGAGCAGGCGGCGCGGCTCTATCTGCACGAGAACGCGCTCAACACCAAGGCGTTCCCGTCGCTCGGTGAGATCCAGGCGGAGGTCGTCGGCTGGACCGCTGGGCTGCTGCACGGCGACGACGCCGTCGCCGGGTTCCTCACCAGTGGCGGGACCGAGTCGATCCTGTGTGGCGTGCTCGCCGCTCGTGAGCGGGGGCTGAGCGAGCGAGGCATCACCGCACCCGAGATGGTGGTGGCCGAATCAGCTCACGCGGCGTTCCACAAGGCGGCGCACAACTTCGGCCTCACGCTCCACAAGGCACCGGTGAAGCCCGATTGGACCGCCGACGTCGAGGCCATGGCAGCACTCTGCAACGAGAACACGGTGCTGGTCGTCGGCTCAGCACCGCAGTACCCCCAGGGAGTGCAGGACGACATCCCGGCGATCGCTGCGCTCGCCGCGTCGATCGGGGCGAACTGTCACGTCGACGCGTGCATGGGTGGCTTCGTCCTGCCCTTCGTGGAGATGCTCGGGCGCGAGGTGTTGCCGTGGGACTTCCGTGTCGATGGGGTCACGACCATCTCGGCCGACATCCACAAGCTCGGCTACGCCCCCAAGGGCGTGTCGGTGATCCTCCACCGCAACAGAGCGTCGCGGTCGTATCAGACGTTCGTGTTCGACGACTGGCTCGGGGGCTTCTATGCATCACCGAACATGCAGGGCACCCGATCGGGTCTGCCGATGGCGTGCGCCTGGGCGGTGATGTCGCACCTCGGCATCGATGGCTACGTCGACCTCACCCGACAGATGCTGGCGAATGCCGATCAGTTCCGCGCCGGTGTTGGCGCCATCGATGGCATCCGGGTGCTCGGTGACGGCCAGTTCCACCTCGTGGCGGTGGCATCGGACCCGGAGTTCGACCCCGAGATCGACATCTTCGCCCTCGGCGACGCACTCCTCGCCAAGGGCTGGTATCACGACCGCCAGGGGCCGCCGGACAACCTGCACTCCACGATCAGCAACACCAACACCGGCGCGATCGATCAGTACCTCGAGGATCTCGCCGAGTGTGTGGCCGCCGTGGTCGGCACCCGTACCGAGGACCGCAGCACCAACTACGCCACCCTCGAGTGAGCTGAGTCGCCCCGGGGTTGCGGTGTCGGGTGGCGGCCGATCAGTTGATCTGGCGGGCCTGGTCGGCCCAGAACGGTTCGCGGAGTTTGAACTTCTGGAGTTTGCCGGTGGCCGTGCGAGCCAGTTCGGCACGGAACTCGATCTTCTTCGGGCACTTGTAGCCGGCGAGTTTGGTCTTCGCGAAGGCGATCAGTTCGGCCTCGGTCAGCGAACTCCCCGGTCCGGTGACCACGAGCGCGGTCACCAGTTCGCCCCACTTCTCGTCGGGGATGCCGATGACGGCGACCTCGACGACGTCGGGGTGTTGGAACAGCACGTCTTCGACCTCGATCGACGACACGTTCTCGGCACCGGAGATGATCACGTCCTTCTTGCGGTCGGAGATCACCACGTAGTGCTCGTCGTCGATGATGCCACCGTCGCCGGTGTGGAAGAAGCCGTCGCGGATGGCAGCAGCGGTCTGGTCGGGTTGCTCCCAGTAGCCGTCCATCACCATGTTGCCGCGGGCCAGGATCTCACCCTGATCGTCGATGGCCATCGTGCAACCCACCACGGGGGCCCCTGCCCGATTGAGCTTCACCGCGAGCTCGTGGGGCGTGAGGTCGTCGTATTCGGCCCGTCGGCGATTCATGGTGATCACTGGTGTGGTCTCGGTGAGGCCGTAGATCTGGACGAACTCCCAGCCCAGTTCGGTCATGCACCGTTCGATCGTGCGGGTCGGTGGGGGAGCACCGGCCACCACGATGCGGACCCGATCGCGACCCGGAATCGGGCGGCCGGTGTCGGCCTCCCAGGTGGCGGCAGCGTCGAGCACCATGTTGAGCACCGCAGGTGCGCCGCACATCAGGGTGACGCCGTGCTCCTCGACGCGCCGGAGGATCTCGGCACCGTCGATCTTGCGGATGATGATGTGTTCGGCGCCCATGCCGGTGACGGCGTAGAGCATTCCCCAGCCGTTGCAGTGGAACTGGGGCAGGGTGTGGAGGTAGACGTCGCGGTCGTTCACCCCCATGTGCCAGCCGAACACGCTGGCATTGAGCCACAGGTTGCGGTGCGTCAGTTGCACACCCTTCGGACGCGCCGTGGTGCCCGAGGTGTAGTTGATGGTGGCGGTGGCGTCCTCGTCGGGCTCCCATGCAGCGGGCTCGACGCCGAACTTCATCAGCACGGCATCGCTCTCGGCGCCGATGACGAGCGTTCGTTCGCATTCGACGTCGGCCATGGCCTCGGCCAATTCCGGGTCGACCAGCAGGAGCCGGGCGCCGCTGTGAGCAACGATGTACTTGACCTCTTCGGCCACGAGGCGGAAGTTGATCGGCACGAGCACGCGCCCCGATCCGGAGACGCCGAACAGTGCGGTGAGCAGGCGTGCTGAGTTGTGGCTGAGCATGGCCACGCGCTCGCCCACTCCGATGCCCAGTTCGTCGAGCCCGGCTGCCAACGCACGTGCCCGCTCCGCCATGTCGCGGTAGGTGATCGTGCCCCACGAGTCCGCTGGTTGATCGGGCTCGTCGACGATCGCCGCCCGGTCGGGGTAGACCAGTTCGGCTCGGCGGAGGAAGTCGTTGACTGTGAGTGCCACCTTCATGTCGCCGAACCTATGCGCGTCGGCCGACCTCCGGTGCACCCGACGCCTGCGCCACCCATCTCCAACGCGATGAGTCTTCGCGCGTACGGGTCGCACGGAAACTCATCGCGTAGTGAGGGTGATGAGTCTTCGCGCGTACAGGTCGCGCGGGAACTCATCGCTGGGGTGGTTGTCAGCGTGGCGCGGTGAGCGGCCAGGGGCGGTTGCGCTCCATCGTGAGCGCGAGGTCGAGCAGGAGCGGCTCGGAGAAGTGTCGACCCACGATCTGCAGACCGATCGGCAGGCCATCGATCTCGCCGGCAGGGACCGAGATCGCCGGGTTCCCGTGGAGGTTCGCGGGGAAGGTGAGCCGGCCGTTGTTCGCTGCGCCGCCTTCGACGCCACCGAACACCGACGGCAACGGACCCTCGGCGCCGAAGGCGACATCGGGGTTGGTGGCAGCGATCACGAAGTCGACACCGTCGGCGGCGTCGAAGATGCGGGCCATGGCCTCGTTGACCTCGGTGCGTCGCCGCTCGATGCGCGCTCGCGACGTGGCGTCGTACTTGCCTGCGGTTGCTTCGAGGCCGAAACGCATCTCGGGGGTGAGGTCGTCGGCGCAGTCGGGCCACCGGTCGCCGAGCTGCGACGCGATCGAGATCATCCCGGAGATCGACCAGGCGCCGCCCATTGCGGGCACATGGGTGTCGACGTCATCGATGCGCTGCATGCCGACGTCCGCAATGAGCGCGCCAGCTGCCTCGTCGAGGAGTTCCCACATGATCGGTGACACCACAGCGCCGCCCCAGTCGTGAACCACGGCGACCCGTGCCCCCGACAGCGATGCGAGGTGCGAACCGAGGCCGTCCTCCCACCCCTCGACCCGAGGCAGGCTCAGCGGGTCGCGGGCGTCGTGGCCGTTGGTGACGTCGAACCATCGTGCGGTGTCGCGGACCGAGCGGGCCATCGCTCCGGTCGACACGGTGAGATTGCCGTACTGGGCGTGCGGTCCGAGGGGGATCCGGCCAAAGGTGCCCTTCAACCCGACCAGTCCGGTGAACCCGGCGGGGATGCGGATCGACCCGCCGCCGTCGCCGCCGGTGGCGATCGAGTAGATGCCGCCGGCCACCGCGGCGGCCGAGCCACCCGACGAGCCGCCAGGTGTGGTGCCCTGCTGCCAGGGGTTGTGCGTGGCGCCGTGCAGCACAGTGCGGGTGAGGTTGACGCCGCCGAACTCGCTGGCGGTGGTCTGTCCGGCGAGTACGGCCCCACCTCGGTCGACGATGCGCTGCACCATCGTGGAGGTGGCCGTGGCGACGTTGTCGCGCAGCGGCACCGACGCTTCGGTGTCAGGCCATCCCTCCACCGCAGTGAGTTCCTTCACACCGATCGGCACGCCGCCGAACGGCAACCCCACGTCGGCAGCTGCTGCCGCAGCTCGGGCAGCCTCGCGGTCCTCGAAGCAGACGGCGTTGAGATCGCTCGCGTCGACCGCGGCGAACACGGCCTCGAGCTCCTCGCTCGGCGATCGTTCCCCGGAGCGGAACGCCTCCACCAGTCCAACTGCGTCGCCTTGCCATGTGTCAGCACTCATGGGTCAGGACTGTACGGCCCGCCTACGATCGTCGTCGCCATGGACTCACGGACGTTTCTCGGACTCGAACCCACGCACAACCCGTTTCGGTGGAGATTGCCGGTGACCAAGGGAATCTCGACGATGGGCAACTTCCTGTTCGGCGGATCGGGGCTCGGTGCGGCGATCTCCGCGTTGGAGGGCACCTCTGGGCGGCAGTGTGTGTGGGCGACCGCCCAGTACCTGTCGTATGCCAAGCCGGGCGAGGTGGTCGACATCGACGTCAGGATCGCGGTCTCCGGGCACCAGATCACGCAAGCTCGGGCGGTCTGCCATGTCGCCGATCGGGAGATCCTCACGGTCAACGCAGCACTCGGCGAGCGCAACCTCGACGCGTCGGGGCAGTGGGAACAGATGCCGACCGGGATTCCCAGCCCCGGCGAGTGTGTGCAACGCCAGCGGCATGCGGACATCTCGGGGTCGATCAACGATCGCCTCGAGGAGCGGATGGTGAAGGCGCGGCCGTTCGAGGACCTCGACGGCAGCGAACGGGGCGACGGTCAGACGATGCTGTGGGCACGGCTACCGGATGTGATCACTGGCGTCGACGCCACCACGCTGGCGATTCTCGGTGACTTCGTGCCGATGGGTATCGGCCAGGCCCTCGGTGCCCGTGCCGGCGGCAACAGCCTCGACAACACGCTGCGGGTGTGTCGTATGGTGCCGACCGAGTGGGTGCTGATGGACATCAGGGTGCACGCTGTCGAGCGCGGCTTCGGCCACGGTCTGGTGCACATGTTCGCCGAGGACGGCACGCTGCTCGCCACCGCCAGCCAGTCGGTGATCGTGCGGTACTGGAAGGGCTGAGGCGCTCGCGGGATCGTTCGTTCGGTCGGCTGCTGCGTAGTGTCGGCGCCATGGCGCTCCCGATCCGTCCCGGCATGACCGTTCCCCTTCCTGGCCCGTTGCACAGCCACCGAGAGAAGCTCGGCGAACTCGCCGACATGGGCTACACCGACATCTGGTCGGCCGAGTCCGATGGTGCCGACGCCTTCACGCCGTTGGCGCTCGCGGCGGCGTGGGAGCCTCGTCTGCGGTTGGGTACGGCGATCGTTCCCGCGTACACCCGGGCGCCGGCGTGCATGGCCCAGAGTGTGGCTGCGATGGCCGATGCAGCGCCGGGCCGGTTTGCGATCGGGATCGGATCGTCGAGCAACGTGATCGTCGAGCGCTGGAACGGCGTGCCGTTCGAGGAGCCCTACAAGAAGGTGCGCGATGTCGTTCGCTTCCTCAAGGACGCGCTCGGTGGCGAGAAGATCACACACGCCTACGACACGTTCGAGATCAATGGTTTCAAGCTCGGCGTGCGGCCTGAGCAGACCCCGCCGATTCTCGTGGCAGCGCTGCGCGAGGGGATGTTGCGACTCGCTGGTCGTGAAGCCGATGGAGCGATCATCAACTGGCTGTCGGCCGAGGATGTCGCCACGGTGGCGCCAGTGGTGCATGGAGCGGCCAACGGCGAGGAGCGCGAGATCGTGGCGCGCATCTTCTGCTGCCCGAGCGAGAACGCCGAGGTGGTCCGTGCCGCTGCGAAATACGCGATCGCCGCGTATCTGAACGTGCCGGTGTACGCCGCATTTCACGAGTGGTTGGGCCGTGGAGACCAGCTCCAAGGCATGTGGGACGCGTGGAAAGCCGGCGACCGCAAGGCCGCACTTGGGGCGATCCCCGATCAGGTCGTCGACGACCTCGTGGTGCACGGCTCACCGGAGGCGTGTCGGGCACAGATTCAGTCATACTTCGACAATGGGGTGACCACCAGCTCGCTGGCCATTCTGCCGCTCGACCCCGAACTCGACTACTGGCAGGCCGTGACCGACCTGTCGCCGTCGGCTGGTTGACAGACGCAGCGCGGCGGGCGCATGGTCGGCACCTCGGCACCTCGGCACCTCGGCACCTCGGCACCAAGAGCGGGCGCCCAGATCGTCAGGCGGCTTGCTCGGTGCCAGGCGCGCCGTGCGCGCTCGTGGCGAGCATTTGGCGGATCTCCGCGACATGGCGCAGGCCACGCTCGCGGGTCTCCCTGCTGAGCTGAAAGCGCGCCGGGGTGGACGTGGTGGGCAGCAGCGTGAGCTGCTCGTTCGTCGCAGCATCGGCATCGACGAGTGTCATCCGGGGGCGGGTGATGCGGGCGGTCCTGGTCATGGTTCCCATCATGACCAGGGGGTGTCACACAGTTGCCCGGTGGGGATCGCCCCAGCTCAGCGCTGGTGTGCCCGGTCAGGCGAGGGCCATCATCGAGATCCCGGCGATCACACCGAGGATGCCGATCATCTGCCACCACCGCAACGTGTCTTCGTCGAACAGCGCGGCGAGCGTTGCCGACACCGCCGGGAACATCGACGCCGAGACCGCCACCGTTGCGAGTGAACCCTGTTGGGCGCCAAGTGCAAACGCGACGATCGCCAGCGACCCGCACGTCCCCGAGATCAACATCGGCCCCATCAGCGAACGCGGCGGCAGACGAGGTACACGTCGAACCGTGGCCAAGCTGAGCATCACCACGAGCGCCACGACACGCTGTGCGGCCGGCGCCCAGACGCCGCTGTTCTCGCCGGCTTCACCGACGAGCGCGAACGACACACCGAACAGCACCGATGCCATCAGCGACAATCCAATACCCCGCCGCAGCGTGCCGCGCAGCGCCGGAGAGTACATCACGAGCAGCAGGCTCGAGATCGCCAACACCACGCCCACCAGCACCAGCCCCGAGGGTCGGGCACCCTGCAACACGTCCCAGCCGAGCGGGATCAGCGCGGCGCCGAGCGCCACCAGTGGGCCCGCCACTGCAGCCGACGACGTGGCCATCGCCTCGTAGAGCAACGCGAGCGCGATGCCCACCAGCAGCCCCGATGCGGCGCCGAGCGCCACGTCCTGTGCGCCGAACACGCTGGGAATCAGTGCCAGGGCGATCAGTGCAGTGGCGGCGCCGCCGAGCATGGCGCCGCTCGTCGCGGTGACCGCATTCGATCGGCGAGTGCCGTACCGGCCGAGGAAGTCGGAGAAGCCGATGAACAACGACGCGAAGGCGCCGAGGAGAATGGGCATCGCACGTGGTCAGTTGGACGGTGCGTCCGACGCCGAAAGCTCAGCAGCGAGTGCGACAGCGAAGCGCTCGGCGCGAACCGCGGGGTCCTGACGGTAGAACGCTCGGAGCTCCGCGTACAGCGCCGGCTCGTGCTCGCGCACCTCGAGCGGACGATTGAAGAACACCTCGGTGGCGACGGCGAAGAACTCGGCCGGGTTGGTGCCGGCGTAGGGGCGTAGCACCGGTGACCCCTCGGCGCGAACGGTGTCGTAGGCGGTGGTACACACCTCCACCCAGCGTTCTCGAGCGGCCTCGTCGCCGAGCGGTGGTGTGCCGTCGGTGATGCCGTCGAGCATGTCGAGTTGATGCGCAAACTCGTGATACACCACGTTCTGGCCGTGCACCGGGAACCTCGCGCCTCGGCGAGCAGCCGACCACGACAGCACCACGGGCCCGCGATAGTGGGCCTGACCGGCGAGCGTCTGCGTGCCGGTCGATCGCAGGCCGCTTCCCACCGCATGGTCGCCGCTCAGACGCACGGTCGATGGATGCACGATGACCGAGGTGAGCTGGGGGTAGTCGTCGATCTCGAGTCCGAGCAGCAGCATCGATGCCTGTGCGGCGATCGACACTCGTACGTCGTCCGTCAACTCGAATCCGTTGGCAGCCTCCCACCGGGTGTCGCGGACGAACGACGCGACGAGCAACTCCATACGAAGCAACTCGCCGGGGTCGAGCATCCGCCAATGCTCGAAGTCGCGTGCGAGCATCGTGTGCCACGCCGGATCGAATGAAGCGGTGGAACGGTGCGTCCACCGACGGAGTCGACCGATCATCGGGTGGTCAATCGACCTCGAGGTCGCCCAGGGCGGCGCGCACCTCGGGCGGGATCTCGTCGCGTCCGCCGAAGTATTCCGCCAGGCGCTGCTCAGCCTCGTGACCGAACAGGATCTGGGCGACCTCGGCCAACCCTTCCGACGACCGGATGTCAGCGTCGCGAACGACGAGTTCGATCTTCGAGCGGCGACGCATGAAGTCGTCGAGCCGGGTCACCATCTCGGTGCTGGCTGCAACGTGGAGTTCGGCGCGGAGGTAGTCGGCCGACCCCATCACGTCGTCGGCCATCGTGGGGTCTTCGCGGATCGTTTCGAGCATGGCGAACGCTCGGCGTCCGTACCGTCGCCAGAGCCGATCGGACAGGGGCTCGGTGTCGGCCTTGGTGCGGTATTCGTCGAGTTGCATCAGGCGTGCCTGGCGGAAGAACTCGTCTCGGGTGGCAGCGGCAGGTTCGCCATACCAGTTGTGCAGGTCGGCCTCGAGCGGCACACCGAGACGCTCGATCTCCTCGGCGACTTCCTCGCCGACGTTGATGCAGTCGGTGAGCTTGCCGCCGAACACCGTGACCACGCCGCGCTTGGTGTCGGTCTCGATGGCGTGCTTGCGGCTGAGTTTCGTCCAGTCGACGTCGTCGTGGTCGCCCGACGATCGCTTGACGACCAGCGGGCGCACACCGGTTCGTTCGGCGATGATGTCGTCGCGGGTGAGCGGCTTCGGCAGATCCATCCGTGCATTGATCTGCTCGAACAGGAAGTCGATGTCGGCATCGGTGACTTCGGTGAACGGCGTGTCGACGCGGGTGTCGGTGGTACCGATCACCGAGCGCCGGCCCATCGGGATCACGTAGAAGAGGCGTTGCGAATCGTCGAAGAACGCCAGCACCTTGTGATGCTCGGTGGTGGTGAGTCGCGGCACCACGAGGTGGATGCCCTTGGAGTACACGATGCGGTGCTCGGTGGTGAGCCCCCACTGCTCGTTGATGTCGTCGACGAACGGGCCGGCAGCATTGACGATCGTGGTCGCCGTGGTGGTGAATTCGTTGCCGGTCTCGACATCGCGCAAGGTGGCCAGCCAGCGACCGCCGACTCGTTCGGCCGACACCAGCTCGACGTAGTTCGCTGCGGCCGCCCCGGCTTCGATGGCTCCCCGGACGAACGAGAACACGAAGCGAGCGTCGTTGTCGACGAGGATGCCGTCGTAGTACTCGATCCCACCGAGCGCCTTGGCCGTGTCGATCGCCGGCTCTTCGCGCTCGATGTGCTTGCGGCTGAGCACTCGGGGTCGTTTGGTGCCGAACATCCCGATGATCCAGTAGCCGAGAGATCCGAGCCCGGCGAACCACGGCTTGTACGGCGACGTCTCGTCCAAGGTTGCGTAGAAGCCGATTTGCTTGATGTTGTCGGGATAGGCCGCCATCAGCCGGTTACGCGATCGGCACAGCTTCCACACCAGGAAGAACTCGTAGTTCTCCAGGTACTTGAAGCCGCCCCAGACGAGGTTCGACGATGCCTGGCTGGTGAAACTGCCGAAGTCGCCCCGGTCGATGATGGCCACCGACGCACCCCGACCGGCCAGTGACGCAGCTGCCACGGCACCATTGATGCCGCCGCCCACGACGAGCGTGTCGAACGACTCGTTCGCCAGACGCTGCAGGTGGCGGTCACGAAGTGTCATGCCGCCATCACGATCATCACCACGGCCACAACGCTACCCACGCCAACGGCGACCGGAGTAGCCCACACGGTCCATGCCTGGCCCCGGCGGTGGGAAGGAGCGAGCATCACCGCGCCGCAGATGGCGCCGGCAGCGGCGCCACCGAGATGCCCGCCGATCGAGATGCCCGGGATGGCGAAGGTGATGAACAAGTTGAGGATGAGCGCCATGCCGATCGGGGTGTTCAGTGGGTTGACACCTCGACGCCAGAGCCCCACCGTGGCCGCTGCGAGCAGTCCGAAGACCGCACCCGAGGCTCCGGCGGTGATGCCCCCGTTACCGATCAGGACCACGCCGAGCGATCCACCGAGCAGCGACGCGAAGTACAGCAGCAGGTAGTTGATGCGCCCGAGACCCGGCTCGAGCATCGGGCCGAGCACGTAGAGGAAGTACATGTTGAAGGCCAGGTGGATGATGCCGAAGTGGAGGAACCCCGACGTGACGAGTCGGTACCACCCGTCGGGTTGTGTGATGAACACCGTGCCGTCGTCGCTCTGCCAGGCGATCGGCTCCACCAACACCTCCTTGCTCAGACCGAACCGGAGGTGCACGTCGGTGACGCCGCCGCCGAGGGCGGCTGGATCGCGAGTCGACAGGAACACCAGGACGAACACCGCCACGTTGACGGCGATCAGCAGCATGGTGACCAACACGGGTTGGCGCGCCGACCAGAACTTCACCCTCGTGCGGGTGTCGGGGCGGCTGGCTCTTGCGCAGTCGAGGCAGTGGCTGCCGACGTTGGCCTGGACCAGGCAGTCGCCGCACGCAGGCGTGCCGCAGCGGGTGCACCGCCGACCTGTTGGACGGTCGTGATGCCGATAGCACGTGGTGACGTCGGCACTCGACGGAGGCGGCGGCGGCAGCGGGGGTGGGGGCAACGGCACGACGCCAAGGGTACCGAGTCGGTCTCACTCGGTCACGGCGTGCTGCGATCGGGCCTCAGCGCTGGAACGAGCCGGTCACATCGGCGGACGCGAACGCTGTTGCGTTGACCATGTCGATGAACTCCGCCGCAGGTGCACCGTCTTGCACTTCGAGTTGTTGCGCGAGCGCGTACACGGTGATCCGGTAGGTGTGCGGATCGTCCCCTGGTGGGGGGCATGGCCCGCCGTAGCCGACGTCGCCGAAGAAGTTGAGACCCTGGAGTGCGCCAGGTGGGACATCGCCCTCGACCAGTGCGATCTCGTTCGGGTCGAGGCCGCCGATCGCCCAGTGCACGAACGGCTGCCCTTGGTTGAGTGCCGAGTCGTCGACCATCGTGATCGCGATCTCCGCCGTGCCCGCAGGGACGCCACCCCAGCTCAGTGCCGGCGAGAGGTCGTCGCCATCGCACGTGTTGACGATGTCGATGACGCCACCGTCGACCCACGGAGCGACGATGGACAGCGGTTCGAGATCGACCGAACCGGCCTCGCCGCCGACGAGTTCGTCGACCCCGAACTGCCCGCCGTCATCCAGGTCGCCCAGTTCGTCGAATTCGGCGATCGTGGTGTCGACGACGGGGCTGGGGTAGTCGGCGGGGTCGAACGCCTGCAGGTCCTTGCCGTCGCCGGTGTCGCAACCGGCGAGGAGCACGACACCTGCCACCACGAGGCTTCGCCACGCAACGCAAGCGAGCGGCGACGATTGACGGGTTCGTCCCGGAGTGGAGGTCACACGCCGGATCGTAGGCGCTGCTGATGTCGACGCGGCGTCGCCGTTGCCCAGGCCGGTAGCCTCCCACGGGTGACCGAACGCCTCTCGTTGCTGACCGTGCACGCTCACCCCGACGACGAAGCCTCCAAGGGGGCTCCGACGCTGGCGCGCTACCACGACGACGGGGTTCACACGGTGCTCGTCTGCTGTACCGGCGGCGAGGAGGGCGATCTGCAGAACCCCTCGCTGCGCGAGCCCGGCCAGCCGTTCCACGGCCTGACACCCGAGGAGGAGAAGGCCAAGGTCACCGAGATGCGGGCTCCCGAATTGGCCGCTTCGGCCGAGGTGATCGGCTTCGACGTGGTCGAGATGCTCGGGTATCGCGACTCGGGCATGGCCGAGACCGAGCCCAACAACCACCCTGACTGTTTCCACCAGGCCGACATCGACGAGGCTGCGGGGCGCCTGGTGGCGATCATTCGGCGTGAGCGCTCGCAGGTGATCATCACCTACGGCGACGACCAGCGTGGCTATCCGCACCCCGACCACCTCCGAGTGCACGACATCTCGGTGCTGGCGTTCGAGCGTGCCGGCGACCCGGACTGGTACCCGGACGCTGGAGAACCGTTCACGCCGTCGAAGCTGTACTACTCGGTGTGGTCGAAGGCTCGCATCCTGGCCATCCACGAACTGATGCTGCGCGTGAAGGGTGAATCGCCGTTCGATCAGGAGTGGCTCGATCGGCCGACACAGGACCATCGGATCACCACCAAGATCGACATCACCGGGTGGGGTCACGTCCGCCGGGGTGCGCTGGCGGCGCACGCCACGCAGGTCGATCCGTCGGCGGCGTTCTGGGGATTCGGCTTCGACGACGAGGAGTTCACCGCTGCGTACCCGTGGGAGGACTGGATTCTGGCCCGTTCGCTGGTGGGTCCGATTCCGCCCGACGACGGCGAACGCGATCTGTTCGCCGGTGTTCGTGAACGGGTGGCGTCGTGAGTGTGCAGTACCGGGTCGTGGTGGCGAAGAAGGACGAGCGCGTCGATGGGCCCGACGACGCTGATGCGGTGTTCACCGTGCCGCTCGCCGACGCTGGTGCGGACGGGTTCGATCCGACCGTCGCGTACATGCGCGGTGTGCTCAAGGCCTCGGGTCACACCGGCGCCGTGCTCGACGCATTGAAGTCGGGCGCCGCTGGCGCTGCCATCGCTGCGCTCGTCGCTGCACCCTGACGCGGGGCCGCCTCGTCGTTCAGGCCGAGCGCATCGCGTCGCGCAGCGCCCGGTAGCCGATCATCACGGCGCCGGCGGCATCGAGGCGTGCTCGGAGGTCCGTGCTCGTCACGAGTTCGAGATCGTCGATCCAACCCTGCGTGTGGGTGCCGAGTGCTCGCACCTCCGGCGTGTCGACCGCCGGCTGCACGTGGATCTCGGTGACGCCCGGCTGCAGCGCGTCGATGGCTGCGTGCACACGCTGGGCGCTCCCGGCACGCCAGTCGTGATCGAAGTGATCGGGGAACACCACCCCCTCCTCGTGCGCGAGTTGCCGGAACGGGAAGCCGGCCTGCTCGGCACTCACGGTGGAGGGCAGGCGGATCGGCAGGACGAACTCCGCGGCCAGTTCCAGATAGACGTCGAAGAACTCGGGGCGCAGGGTGATGGCCGTGAGGTGGGGAGCAAGGTGGGTGACGTCGAGGCCCCACGCCAGCGCCCGCTCGATCTGAGCACGAAGTTCGCGCAGCACCTCGGCGTGGTCGGCGTGCTCCCACAGGTCTTCGAGGGTGCGGGGAAAGCCACCCTCCCCTGACTGCAGCGACGGCGCGTGCGTGATCGGGCCCCAGCGGTAGTACTCGTGCTCGGCGTTGAGCGTGAGGTGCACGCCGATGTCGTCGGATGGTTGCGCCTGTGCTGCAGCAACGCTGGCCCAGGGCGCTGGCACCATGATCGACGCGCAGGTCGCCGCGCCCTCGCGGAGCGCCTGGAACACGCCCACGTTGGCGGCGTGACACGACCCGAGGTCGTCGCACGACAAGATGACCAGGCGATCATCGGGGCGATGGCCGAGACGCTCGGCGAGGGTGATCTCGGTGGTCACCGCGGCGACGCTACCGGATGCCCCTGCCGTCACGTCGAGCAGGCTGCCCAGAGGCCGAGGTGGTTGCGCTCGGCCACACGAGCTGCCGCGGCGAACATGCTGGCGAAGGCGCTGTTGGGCTCGATCGTGAGCGGCTGGGCGTAGCCGCCCTCGACGATCGCGAGGTTCACGAACGTGTCGGCGCCGTCGTTGCCGATCAGGTGGACATAGCCGAGCAGCCGCCCGTAGTCGTCGCGGCCCACGACGTCTCGCTCGATACGCACCACGGCGCCGACGGGCAGCAGGGTGGCGGTGAATTCGCTCGCTTCGGGGCCGAAGCACTCGATGGGGGAGTTGGGCTTCTTGGTCTCCGGCGTGTCGATGCCGATCAAACGGACGCGTTCGATGCGGCCGCCGATCTCGACGTCGATCGTGTCGCCGTCGACCACGTGCGTGACCACGGCGATCCCGTCACCGGCCGTCTGCTCGCCGGTGCACCCGACAGCGAGCGCACACAGCAGGCAGGTCGCGACAACGAGGCGCATGTGGCGTTCCTATCGCTCGAACCCGTCGCGATGCCTGCTCCCACGTTTGCGTTGCATTTTCGGTGACCCGGGCCACCGAAAACGCAACGCAAACGTGGGTATGTGGTGTGTGAGGGTGTCAGAGGCGTTCGATGATGGTGCCGGTGCCGAGGCCGCCACCGCAGCACATCGAGATCGAGCGCGTAGCGGCCGCCCGTGCGCTCGAGCTCGTAGAGCGCTTTGGTCATCAGGAAGGCGCCGGTGGCGCCGAGCGGGTGGCCGAGTGCGATCGCCCCGCCGTTCGGGTTGGTCTTGTCGAGGTCGGCGCCGACCTCCTTGGCCCAGGCGAGCACGACGGAGGCGAAGGCCTCGTTGATCTCGAAGACGTCGATGTCGTCGATCGACAGCCCGGTGCGGGCCAGGAGGTGCTTGGTGGCGTCCATCGGGCCGGTGAGCATCAGCACCGGATCGGTGCCGACGAGGCAGGTGTCGACCACACGAGCGCGAGCCGTCAGGCCCAACTCTGCGGCTTTGGCTTCGGTGGCCATCATCACGGCGGCGGCGCCGTCGGAGATCTGCGACGAATTGCCCGCGGTGTGCACACCGTTCTCGCGGGCCACCGGCTTCAACGTGGCCAGCTTCTCGAGTGTGGTCTCGCGCAGGCCCTCGTCGCGGGCGACGGTGTGGGTGCTGCCGGTGGGCTTGCCGTCTTCGTCGAGGTCTGGGGCCTCGATGGTGATGTACTGACCGGCGAAACGATCTTCGGCCCAGGCCTGGGCGGCACGCTGCTGCGAGGCGAACCCGAACGCGTCGGTGTCGTCGCGGGTGATGCCCCACTTGTCGGCGATGCGCTCGGCGCCCTCGAACTGTGACGTCATCTCGTACTGCTCGAAATAGGTCGAGGGGATGGGAACGCCGAGGCCGAGGGCCTTGTTGCCCGACGCTCCGATCGGCACCCGACTCATCGCTTCGGCGCCACACGCCAGGGCGACGTCGACCACGCCGGAACCGACGAGTGACGATGCCAGGTTGGTGGCTTGTTGGCTGGAGCCGCACTGGGTGTCGATCGTGGTGTTGGCCACGGTGAGCGGCAGGCCGGCCGAGAGCCACGCGGTGCGGCCGATGTTGAACGCCTGCTCGCCGACCTGGCTGACACAGCCGGTGATCACCTGGCCGACCTCCGTCGGCTCGATCCCGTTGCGGTCGATGATCGCCCGCTGGACCCGAGCGAGGGTTTCGGCAGGGTGGAGGGTGGACAATCCGCCGTTGCGCTTCCCGATGGGGGTGCGGACGGCATCGACGATCACGACATCAGAGCTGGTCATGTCGTCGACTGTAGATGTTGCGATGTTGTGCTCAGGATTCGTGGAGCCACTCGTCGATCAGGCGGCGGGCGACGGAGATACCGGGTGGAATCGTGGGCAGTTGGTCGCGGCGATACCAGTTGGCGTCGGCGATCTCCGTCTCGTCGAGGACGAGGTCACCGCTGACGTACTCTGCGCGGAAGCCGATCATCAGACTGTGAGGGAACGGCCACGGCTGGCTCGCCCGGTACGAGACGTTGGCGACCTGCACCCCGACCTCCTCGGCGACCTCGCGCACCACGGCGCCCTCGAGGTCTTCGCCCGGCTCGACGAAGCCCGCCAGACACGAGTACATCGGCATCGGAAAGTTGGTGCCCCGAGCGAGCAACGCCTCCTGGTCGGGACCTGGCTCGCCGCGTGTGACGAGCACGATCATCGCCGGAGCCAGCCGGGGGTAGGCGACCAGGCCGCAGGCGGGGCACTTCAGGCCGCGCTCGCCGTTCGAGGCCTCGGTGGGTGTGGCACACCGTCCGCAGAACCGGTGCGTCCGCGCCCACTCCACGATCTGGACGGCACGTCCAGCGGCCATCCATTCGCTCTGGGCGGCACGACCGAAGTAGCTGAAGAGGTCCAGCGCCGAGCCGTACGACGGATCGTCGGCATCGGCGGGAACGTCGACGGCCCACCACGCGTCGCCATCGACGACTCCCACCACGTGGCGTTCCCACGACTCGTCGGCCACCTCGATGTCGACGAACACCGATGTCCCGATGACGTGGATGTAGCGGTGGCCGCCAACGTGATCAGTGGGCGCCAGGTTGAGTGCGGCGTACAACTCGGACGAGTTCGGGTGCGACATCTGTGGATCCATCGCCCGCATGCGTACCACGCGGGCTGGCGGGTGTCTCCTACGGTGAGGCAATGGAGTTCGAACTGCATCCCGACGTGGCCGTGCTGGCGTCGATCATCGGCACCTGGGAAGGTCGAGGCGCCGGCGAGTACCCGACCATCGAGGCCTTCGACTATCTCGAGTCGATCACGTTCAGTCATGTCGGCAAGCCGTTCGTGGCCTACACCCAGCGCACCAGGCACCCCGAGACGGGTGCGCCGATGCACGCCGAGGTGGGCTACCTGCGCGTGCCGCGACCTGGCAGCATCGAGATCGTCATGGCCCAGCCGACCGGCCTCGCCGAAATCTACGAAGGTGCCGTCGTCGGCGGTGATGCGCCGCTCGTGATCGACGTCCGGTCCACCTCGGTCACTGCGACCTCGACCGCCAAGGTGGTCACGATCACCGAACGCACGATCTCGGTCACCGGCGACGACCTCCACTACACGTTCCGCATGGCCGCCGCCGGCCAACCCCTCCAGCACCACCTGAGCGCCACCCTCCGCCGAGTGGGGTGATCACGGGAATACTTTGCGCGGGACGACTGGTTGTTCCCGACGGTCGATAGATTTCGACCCACTGAAGGGGAGTATCCCTCGAGGCCCGTCGTCAACACACCGATTCCCGACTCGCTCAGGATGAGGTCGGCGGGGCCAGTCGTCCCGACCGTGGGACGGCGGAGAGACCTTCGGCGAACCATTCACCGTTTGCTGAAAGTTGAAGATGCACACCTCCAACACCTTCAAGACCGTCGTCCTGCTCTCCGGCCTCGCCGGGTTCATGGTGCTGATCGGCACGCTGCTCGGCGGCACGACCGGCCTCGTCATCGGCCTGCTGTTCGGCCTCGGCATCGTCGGCGCCTCGTACTGGAAGTCGGACAAGCTCGCGATCAAGGCCGCCCGCGCGACCGAAGTCGCCCCAGGCCAACTCGACTGGTTGCGCGCCGATCTCTCGGAGATCGCCCGTCGGGCGAACATGCCGACGCCGCGCCTGTTCATCTCGCCCGACCCGCAACCGAACGCGTTCGCCACCGGCCGCAACGAGAAGACCGCCGTCGTGTGCGTCACCGCCGGCCTGCTCCAGGTGCTCGATCGCACGGAGGTGCGCGGCGTCGTCGCGCACGAGGTCGCCCACATCCGCAACAAGGACATCCTGATCGGTTCGATCGCTGCCGCTGTCGCCACGGCGATCTCTGCCATTGCCAACCTCGCGATGTTTGCCGGCATGTTCGGCGGGAACAGCGATGAGGATGCTCCGAACCCTGCGGTCACGATGATGCTGGCGATCCTCGCTCCGATGGCGGCCGGCCTGATGCAGATGGCCCTGTCGCGGTCGCGGGAGTTCGAGGCTGACCGAATCGGCGCAGAGTTGCTCGGTGATCCACGCCCGCTCGCCAGCGCGTTGGCGAAGCTCGACCGCACGTCGAAGCAGATTCCGATGGACGTCGACCCGGCACACGCAACGGCCTACATCGTCAACCCGCTCACCGGTCGCAAGCAGGCCGACTTCGCGAAACTGTTCATGACGCACCCGCCGATGGAGGAGCGCATCGCCCGCCTGCTCGGCGCACGCAGCCAGGTTGCCGCGTGACCGCCACCGCCCCGGCCGTCGAGGCAGCCCCGTCGACCGACTGGCACCGCCGCACGGTCGACACCGTGCTCGCCGAGCTTGCGTCGTCCACTGACGGCCTCGAGGCTGCGACCGTCGTTCAGCGACGAGCCGAGTTCGGCACCAACGAGCTGCAGGAGAGCGGCGGAACGAGTCCGCTCGTTCTGATCTGGGGACAGGTGTCGTCGGTGATGGTGCTGATCCTCATCGGCGCCGCCGTGCTGTCGCTGTTGCTGGGCAAGTATCTGGAGGCTGGCGCGATCGGTGCCATCGTGGTGCTGTTCACCGCGCTCGGCTTCTACCAGGAGTACCGGGCTGAACAGGCCATCGCGGCGCTGCGCCGCATGGCAGTGCCCTCTGCACGGGTCACTCGCGCCGGACGCATGACGTCGATCCCGGTCGGAGAGCTGGTGCCGGGGGACATCGTGCATCTCGAGGCCGGATCCGTCGTCCCCGCGGATCTCCGGCTCGTCGAGGTCGCGAGCCTGCGCATCGAGGAAGCGACGCTGACGGGCGAATCCGAACCGATCGACAAGCAGACCGGCCCGGTCGACCGCGCCGACCTCGCGCTCGGCGACCGTCTGTGCATGGCGTACTCCGGCACGCAGGTCGCCGCCGGACGCGGACAGGGTGTCGTCGTCGCGACGGGCATGCGGACCCAACTCGGTCGCATCGCCACGCTGCTCCAGGACGTTCAGTCCGAACAGACCCCGCTGCAGCGGCGGCTCGACCGCGTCGGGAAACAGCTCGCGTTGCTCGGCGTGGCCGTTGCGCTGGCCGTGGTCGTCATGGGGGCGATCGCCGGCGAGGCGGCGACCGACCTCGTGCTCACCGCCATCAGCGTCGCTGTCGCCGTGATTCCCGAAGGGCTGCCCGCGGTCGTCACGTTCACGTTGGCGATCGGATCGCAGCGGATGCTCAAACGGCAGGCACTGATCCGCAAGCTCCCCGCGGTCGAGACCCTCGGGTCGGTCACGGTGATCTGCTCCGACAAGACCGGCACACTGACGCAGAACCGGATGACGGTGACCGTGCTGGACGTCGCCGGACACCAGATGCGACTCGACTCCGACGCCGCCTCGGCGGTGAGCGCCGCACCGTCGTCGGTCACGGTCACACTCGTGGCAGCAGCGTTGTGCAACGACGGCGCGGAAGACGTCGACAGCGAGGGCAAGCGCATCTGGTTGGGCGATCCGACCGAGACGGCGCTGCTCCAGGCCGCTGTCGATGTCGGCCTTGACGTACACGGTCTCCGCGTGCGGATTCCTCGGGTCGACGAGCAGCCGTTCGATTCCACCCGCAAGCGGATGAGCACGACACATGATCCTCTGGCCGGCGAGATCTCCGAACTCGCCGAGCTTCCCCAGGACGTCCGGCTGGCGTTCGTGAAGGGTGCGGTCGACGGCTTGCTCCAACACACGACCGCTGTGTGGGACAACGGGACCGCCGTCGCGTTCGATGCCGGCTGGCACGAGCGGATCTCCGCCGGCAACGACGCACTCGCCGCAGCGGGCATGCGTGTGCTCGGCGTGGCGTTCCGGCCGGTGGTCGCTGATGGCGACGACCCCGAGTCGGATCTGGTCCTGCTCGGCCTCGTCGGCATCATCGACCCTCCCCGTTCCGAGGTCCGAGACGCCGTCGCCGTGTGTCGCGAGGCAGGCATCCGACCGGTGATGATCACGGGCGATCACCCACTGACAGCTGTCGCCATCGCGAACGATCTGGGGATCAGCGACACCGACCGTGCGCTCGTCGGTGCCGAGCTGGACCACCTCGATGACGAGCAATTCGCGGCGGCGGTTCGCGATGTGTCGGTGTTCGCCCGGGTGTCGCCCGAGCACAAGCTGCGCATCGTCGGTGCGCTGCAACAGCAACAGCAGGTCGTTGCGATGACCGGCGACGGCGTCAACGACGCACCGGCGCTGAAGCGGGCCGACATCGGCGTGGCGATGGGCATCACCGGCACCGACGTGTCGAAGGAAGCCGCCGACATGGTGCTGCGCGACGACAACTTCGCCACGATCGTCGCGGCGGTCGAAGAGGGCCGGGTGATCTACGACAATTTGCGCCGGTTCGTCAGCTTCGCCGTTGCGGGCAACCTCGGCAAGATCATTGTGATGCTCGGCTGGCCGATCCCGTTCCTCATCGTCGGCTCCGACACGACGGCGATCGCGTTCCTGCCGCTGCAGTTGCTGTGGCTCAACTTGATGACCGACGGCCTGCTCGGGCTGTCGATGGGCGTCGAACCGGCGGAGAAGTCCGTGATGCAACGCCCACCGCACTCGCCGAGCGACGGGTTGTGGGCCAACGGGCTGGGGCTGCGGACGGTGTGGGTGGGGCTGGTGATCGGCGCCGTCACCCTCGGGCTCGGCTTCGGCTACTACGCCGCCGACCTCGAACAGTGGCAGACGGTGATGTTCACGACGCTGGCGTTCATGCAAGTCGGCCAGGCGTTCGCGACCCGCTCGTCGACCGAATCGTTGCGTACGATCGGCTGGCGCAGCAACCCACTGATGCTCGCCATTGCCGGCGTGGTGATCGCGCTGCAGTTGCTCGCGCTGTACACGCCCCTGAGCACATTCCTCGACCTCGACGCGTTGAACGCCGCCGATCTGGCCGTCTGCGCCGCCGCCGGCTTCGGCCTGCTCGCCCTCGTCGAAGCCGTCAAGGCCATCCGCCGCTGACGTCACGTTTGGCGTCAGACACCAAACGTGACGTCAGGCGAGCTGTTCGGTGAACCAGTCGAGGATGATCTCGCCCCGCTGGACGCGGTGCACCGGAGAGCCCGCACGTGACAACTCGTGGTTCTCGCCGGGGAATCGGTAGAAGTCGACCGCTTTGCCGAGAAGCTTCAGCGCCACCCAGAGTTCTTCGGCTTGCCCGATGGGGCAGCGCCAGTCCTCCTCTGAGTGAATGATCAGCATCGGCGTGTCGATGTCGTGCACCGCCGTGATCGGTGACATGCGCGCGTACTCGGCCGGGTCTTCGAGGTGGTTGACGCCGTGGATTGCGCCGAATGCTGTTGCGATGTCGGAGGACAACTCGAGTGCCGTGGCGTTGTTGACCGCCCGTTCGGAGCAGATGGCCCGAAATCGGCCGCCATGGTGTCCGGCGAGCCAGGTCGCCATCCAACCGCCGTACGAGCCACCGAGCATGCCGACCCGATCGGCGTCGCAGAACGGGTAGCGATCGAGCGTCGTGTCGATGACAGCCAGCACATCGTCGACATCGACGGTGCCCCAACCGGGCCCGGGCACCGTGGGGTGGTTCGGGCCCTGAATGGCCTGGCCCCAGCCGGTGTGGCGTCCGCTGCTGCCGCGAGGGTTGGCGAGCACCACCACGAATCCGGCAGCCGCCTGCATCTGGAACTCGTCGTGGAAGTACTCGCCGTACTGGGTGTGTGGTCCGCCGTGCACGTTGAGGAGCACCGGGTATCGCTGCGTGTCGTCGAACCCTGCGGGGCGCATGATCCAGGCATCGATCTCGTCGGTGCCGTCGGTGGTGGGCACGGCGAACTTCTCCCAGCCGCACGAGCGTCGGGCGAACGCGTCGCCGAACTGGGTGTATTGATCGTCGTCGACGTACAGCTCGGCGGGGTGGTCCACCGAGGAGCGAACGGTGGCGATGGTCCCGTCGACCGCAGCTGCTGCGGTCACGGTCAGCGGGCCGCTGGTCAGTGCAGTCGTTTCGCCGGAGTCGTCGACGGCAATGCGGTACAGGTGAGTGTCGCCCCGGTCCTCGGCGGTTCCGAGGAGGTGGCGGTTCGACTCCCAGATCGGGGCAACGGTGCCGTTGGTGGTCTCGAAGGTGCGGTCGAGTGCACTGGTGAGCCAGCGGATGTCGGTGTGCGGTGCCTCGTGGGCTGCGGTCGAGAGGACCCCCACCCGGGCGTTCTGGGGATAGGTGCGCGAGTCGGGCGCGCCGATGAAGGCGACGAGCGTGCCGTCCGGTGACACCGACGGTGAGCCGTAGGTGCCGTCGTGAGCGGTGAGCGACCGAACAGATGGACTGCCTGTGTCGCTGGCGCTCTCGCTGCCGACGCCGCTGCCGATGCTGGTGTCGGAATCGGGGAGCGGCACCAGGTACAGGTCGCTCGCGTGGTCGCGGTCCCAGGTGTCGTGGCGTTGTGCCGAGGTGACGATGCCGCTGGAGTCGGCCAGCCAGCTCGTGCCGTCGTGTTCGAACTCGCCGGGGGTGAGATTGCGTGGCTGGCCGGTGCCGTCCGCAGCAACGACGTAGACGTGTTTGGGGCGGTCGAAGATCCAGTCGTCGCCGTTGAGACGGCTGAAGAAGCGCTCGACCTTGCGTGGTGCCTGCCATGAGACGTCCTCGGCCTCGTAGCGCTCGTGGCGCGTCCGGCTGGTGAAGGCGAGCCAGGTGCCGTCGGGTGACCATGACACGTCGCCGAGTCCGTCGGGCATCGTGCAGACGGTGCGCAATTCGCCAGCGGCGCCCACCGGAAGGATGTGCAGCGTCGAGTCACCCTTGTGCTCGCCGCGACGGGAGGTGAAGGCGAGAAACCGGCCGTCGGGCGACCAGGTGGGGTTGGCATCGTGCGCGCCGGCGGTCACCGGAGCGTCGTCGAGCCACACGAGCGAGCGTGTGGTGTTCTTCGCCAGGTCGGTGGTGGACACCACGAAGGCGACGTGTTCGCCGTCGGGCGAGACCGCCGGCTGGCCGACCCCGTTGCGCCCCTCGATGAAGCGCTCGGCGATCGTGCGATGGGGAGATGTTGCGGTCATGCGCAGCTCATTCGGCGATGCCGACCGGCTGGTCGTCGATGATCTGGTCGAGGTACTCCGACATGCCGTAGCCGACGCGCCCCTCGTAGTCGCCGGAGTGGATCGTCCACTTGGTGTACGCCTCCGAAATGCGGGTCTGGAGCCACTCGCCGTCAGGCGTCTGACGGCGATTGCGCAACGGGATCAGGCTGAGTGCCTCGCCGGTGAAGTTCCACTCCCGGTCGCTCCTGCTGGAGCGGATCGTGCCCTCGATCCGGTCGTGGTAGCTCTCGTCGCCGCGGGTCTCGGTGCTGATCTGCACGTCATCGCACAGGTGCATCACACCGTTCTCCCACACGAATCCACCTCGGGAGCCGGCGCTGTCGCGCTTGGCGACCCGGCTGGCCATGAATCCGAAGTTCTCGTCGACGTTCACGGTGAGCCAGCGGTAGTACCACGGTGCCTGCCAGTAGCGGGGTCCCCACGAGTGGTCGCGCAGGCCGAACCCGTTGACCTGCCACTCGCGGTCACCGACGCGCATCGTGCCGGTGGCCTCGATCAGCTGCTCGTAGTGGCCCTTTGCGAACTCCTCGCCGGGCTTCTCGTGCGGCTCGTCCGGTTCGCCGCCGAACATGCTGGCGCGGCCCTGGCCGGTGAACGTCAGGTGGACCTCGGCCTCAGCGAACGGGTTGTTCGTGAACGCCTCCTTGGGATTGGCCATCTGCTCGGGTTCGTCGAGCACCACCACCTTGCCGACATAGTCGATCCGCAGTTCCTCGAATGGCTTGACCATGGTCCACGTGAGGCCGGCCGCGTCGAAGGCGTCGTTGTTGTCGATCGACGGCCGTTTGAACATGAAGCCCACCTGTCGGTTGGCGCCGTCGGCGCCGTCCTGCTGCTCGGCCGGCAGGTAGAGACACACGGTCATCTCGGCGGTGCCCTCGTTCGCCCGATTGCCCATCCGGAACCATCCGCCGACGCCCTGAACGGGGTCGAAGCAGTTGATGTACATGCTCTCGTTGAAGTTCGGCTCGGGGCCGAGTTCGTGCATGTATTCATCGGACTCGTCGAGACGTACACCCATGATGACGACGGTACGACGCGGGCCGAGCGGGTGACGTACCGGAGGGTCGTGGGCAGTACGTTGACACCAGCAGCGGACGACGCCCGAATCTGCGATGAGATCGAGAGGACCACATGAGCATCACCGACGACCACCTGGAGAGCACGAGCGAGGCAATCGCCAAGCTGGAGGGGATCCAGGCATCCGGCGACATCGGGGAGTTCAACGCCCGCAAGCTGGCGTTCGGTCCGGACAAGGCGCTGATCGGACCGGTCGCCCACCTTGCTGCCGAACGCATCCGACTCACGGCGCTCGAGTGGGAGCACTTCGAGGTCCGTCAGGTCGGCGCCACCCTTGGAGGCATCGTGAAGGGCATCGACCTCTCGCAGCCGCTCGCCGACGAGGTGTTCGAGGAACTCGGCCGGGCCTGGGTCGACTACAAGGTGTTGTTCTTCCGCGATCAGCAGCTCACCGCTGAGCAGCACATCGAGTTCGCCCGGCGATTCGGGGAGCTCGAAGTACATCCATTCCTCAACAACAACGCCGAACGCCCCGAGCTGGTCCGCTTCGCCAAGGATGCCGACACCGGCGGCTACGAGAACGGCTGGCACCACGACGTCACCTGGCGTCAAGCTCCCTCCAAGGGGGCGATTCTCCGTGCGATCGAGGTGCCCGACACCGGCGGCGACACGCTGTTCTGCGACATGAACGCCGCGTATGAGGGCCTGTCCGACGAGCTGAAGGATCGCATCGAGGGCCTTGTGGCCGAACACGATTACATGCAGGCGTTCGGCTCCACCATCGCTGGTGCCGACGCAGCAGCGATGCGCGAGAAGTATCCGGTGGTGGAACACCCCGTGGTGATCCACCACCCGATCTCCGGGCACCGCCTGCTCTACGTGAACCGGTTCTTCACGACACGGATCGTCGGACTCGATCCGGCTGAATCCGATGCGTTGCTGGTGACGCTGTTCGCTCAGGCCAACACCCTCGAGTATCACTGCCGACTGCACTGGCATCCGAACACGATCGCGATGTGGGACAATCTGGCCGTGCAGCACTACGCGTCGAGCGACTACTGGCCCGACGTGCGGGTGATGGAACGCGCGAGCATCGTCGGTGCCCAGCCCTCGTTCTGAACCGATCAGGTTCGCGGAGATGCGCCACGGCTCCAGCGGGCGCAGCCCTCTTGCTGCAACTCGGCGTCAGCGAGGGACGGCGCGGAGGAACTCGACAACGGCGGTGAGCCCCTCGATCTGACCGCCGGAGGCGAACGCGTTCTCGATCATCGTCCCGCCGAGCGCCATGAACTTGTACTTCTGACCTCGCGCCGAGAACCGGATCTCCTGGCCCTTCTTGGAGAGCAGAAGCGAACTCATCGTGCCCTGGCCCTCATCGAAGAGGTTCTCGACGTCGATCTCGTCCGGGCGCAACACGATCGGCGGTGCGTCGGTGGCCCGCCAGCGTTTGTCGACGGGGATCACGATGAGATGGTGGTCGGTGGCACCGACCACGTAGAACTTCGTGGAGAAGGCGCCCTGCTGGTGCGCGTGGATGGCTCCGACGAGTGTGTCGCCGTCGGGCATCGCGTCCTCGACGAGTTCCTGCATCTTGCGATGCGCTTCTTCCTGGCTGTTGGCCCAGACACCCATGTCCAGTTCTTCCTCTCTGTGTCAGTGATAGGTGATTGCATTCGTTCGAACCCAGTGCCGGATCGCGCCGGCCCCACCGACGGGATCGGCCCCGGCGTTCGGTCCGGTCCGCACTCGCGCTTCGTAGGCGAGCACGAACCGGCACCGGGTGCCGTCGTTGGTGATGATGGCGACGAGGTCGTCGTGGCTCGACAACGATCGTCGGGACGTGCCGTCTCGACGGAGACTGCTGACCGACCCCTCCGCCAGCGCGTGCGTGGGAACCGACAGCACGTCGTCGCCGAGTTCGCCGTCGGTGTCCATCAGCGCCATCACCAACTGGCGATCGGTGGCGACCACGGCGAGGGGTCGATGCCACGTCGGGCGTCGTTCGATCGCCATCGACTTCCCAACCACTCGATCGCTGCCGGCGTGGCGCCGGGCGAGTTCGTCGAGCGCGTCGTCGTAGACCGAGGTGCCGCCGGGCGCAGAGCGGCCCGATCGTGCGTACGCGATCTCGCTCAAGTCACGCGACGTGAAGTGGCCCATCGAGACGCACACGATCGTGCCGATGAACCAGCCGAACCAGGCGATGAAGAACGCCGCGGTGCAGGCTCCGAGCACGAAGACGAGGGCTCCGAGCAGGTTCGTGGTGTCGTCGAGTACGACACGCACGATCGTCACCGTCGACAGGGTGGCCCAGACGCCACAGAGCGCCACGGCGATCAGTGCGAACTCGCGGCCGAACACCCCCATCACGACGGCGACCGCGACGAGCACTGCCAACGAGATCGCCAGCGACAGCGGCCCGGCGCGGCCCGTCGAGTCGCCGGCGTTGGCGAACGCCGTGGCCATCGCTACAGCGAGGACCGTGGCGGCGATCCCCGCACCGAACGCTCGCGCCAGTGTCTTCACGCGAACGTGACGGTGGCCGGGTCGGCAGGGTCGAAACGGACGGCGACGCGGACGCCCACCTGCAGTCCGGCCAGCTGGCCGTGGCCGAACGCGGCGACCGTCGCCGGCCAGGGAGCAGCCCCCTCCGGGGTGACCAGCACGTCGACGTCGACCAGCGACTGATAGTTGACCATCCGACCGGAGTCCCGAATGGCGACCACGGTGGCGGGGGCGCTGACGGCGTTCGGGGACGACGCCAGCCGGGACTGTGCCGTGGCCTGCTGCATCTGCGCCGTGGCAGCACGCATCTGTGCAGCCGGGTCGAAGTCCTTGGACGCCTCGTCCGACACCTTCTTCAGGTCTCGGAGATCCTTGAGGAAGCCCATCAACCGATGCCTCTCCACAGCGCGTTGAATCGCATCGCCGCCGCTGTGTCGTGAGCGAACCGAGCGTTCCAGGCATTCATGGCTGCGTTCCAGTCGCCGGCGTCGACACCGTGCTCGGCGGCGACGCCGGCGACCCCGGCGAGGTCGGTGATGCCGCGTTCGGTGCCCACCCGACAGATCTCCGCATACTTTGCGAGCGAGACGTTGCTGATCACCTCGTCGTCGAGCGCCATCCGCGCCGCGGGTGCACCCGAATCCGAACTCGCTGCGGATCCGGGCGGCGGTGTTGCCTGCATCGCCTGCTGCATCTCCATCGAGCTGCGAACGAGGTCCGGGGCCTCGGCAACGGCGTCCTTCATCTGCTTCATCTGCCTGAACAAGCCCATCAGTTCCCTCCTGAGTGTGTGGTTCAGGCAACGGTGCCAGCATGGCGCAGCCGTGTCGTGAGTAGTGATTGCTCACGCGCCGCGCCCGCTGTTCCGATCCGGGCAGAGGGCCCACGACACGCCACCCGGTCGGCCAACGCAACGGTCAACAGATCACGTCGCCGCCTGGGCCGATGATGTGCCAGCCGCCGAGCGCATCGCGCGCCACCGTGAAGCCCTGTTCCTTGAAGTAGTTGTGGCGGGCGCACAGTGGAGCACCGTTGTCGGGATCGGTGGGGCCTCGGGTGGTCCAGCTCGTGAGATGGTCGGCATGGCACCAGGTGTGGGGTTGGTCGCAACCCGGCCAGATGCACGACGGTTCCAGCAGCATCACCGCCTCCCGAGCGAAGCCGGTGAACAGACGAGAGGTTCGCCCGAGGTCGATGACGACACCCTTGGCATCGACGACCACTCTGCGGATCAGCGACCAGAGCGACACGCCGATGATGGCAGCCGGGTCGACCCGGTTGCCCCGATCGGTGCGGGAGACGACCTCGTCGTAGCTGGCAGGATCGATCAGCTCGTTGTCGGCAACTGCTGCTGCCGCAGTTTCGTTGATGAGGAAGTTGACGGTGGGAAGCGGACGCTTCGCATCGGGCGGGCACGCTGCAGCCGCTCGCGCCATTTCCAACAGTGCATCGGAGCGCCGCTGTGGCTCGGTTCGTTGCAGTGAATTGAGGTGGGCATTGCCCTCGCCGAGGCGTTGGGTTGCCTCCGCCCAGTCGAGGGCGAATTCACGATCGACGTACCAGCTGAAGATCTCGAGGAACTCGGGCCCACCAACCTCGTCGAACGTGGCGTGCAGGACCCAGCCGCCCTCGTGGGCCTGTTGCATCGACGCCGCTCGGCGCTCGGCTGCCCGCTCAGCCTTCTCGGCGGCGCCGAGCGGATCGGCGAGCGCCTCCCAGGTGAGTGCTCGCCGCTCGAACTCTTCGAATGACACATCCATGGCGTCAGCCATCAGCCGCCACACGCCTTCGTGCAGCACCGCTTCCGGAATCCGAGCGTTGGCGGCGATCCGTGCCATCAGCCGCGTTTGGGCAACGCCGACCTGGCCGCCGCCGAGGGCGTCGTTCCACACCTGAACGGCGTGACGCAGCCGCGCCTGCTGCACCCGGCCGTGGGCTTCGGGACCGGACAGCTGGAGGTGATGCTTCATCCACGCCTTCGCCGTGAAGAACCCTTGATCGCGAAACGGCTGCGCCTCGTCGAGGTGGCCGGCGACCGCAGTTGCGGTGGCTTCGGATTGGCGGCGCAACTGTTCGACCCCGAGGGCCCACGCGGCTGTGGTGTGGGCGTCGAACTCGCTCGGGTCGATGTGCTCGAGCATGGCCAGACCCTGTGCACACTGCTCGACGACGGCGTGGATCCACGCTGCCCGGGCGAGTGGCGCAGCGCCGACCCGTACATCGGTGACCGGGTTGTACGGACGAGCGGACGACTCGTCGGTGAACCACGTGCAGTCGTCGTCGATGGGGTCGCCGACCTGAGGGCTGAGGGCCTCCACCCGCTCACGAACCTCGACGATGCTCATGGTTCCATCATGACGAGGGGGTGTCACACACTTGGGAGAATGCGGTTGTCCGGTACGGGTCGAGTGGTGTGGCCGGGTCGTTGGTCGGTCGCCGCTCGATTGGATATGTTCCAACGCATGTGGCCACAGCACGTCGTGAGCGTGTCGGCCTCGTCGGCTCCGCTGCACCCGATCGTTCCCGTCACGGTCCGTTCGTGGAACTGATCTGCTGCACCGTGGCGCTCAGCGATCGCCCGGCGACGCAGTGACGACGCCCGTCGGCGTGCGGCGGTTCGTCACCGTCACGCTGTTTCTGCCGTTGTTCAGCTCGGTGCTCGGCATCGATGGGGGAGCGATCTTCCAGATCCTCGCGATCGAAGATCTCGGACTGAGCCCGACGGCGATCGGGATCGCGTTCGGGTTCGGCATGCTGTCGGTTCCCGTTCAGATCTACGCCGCTCGCATTCCATTGCACCGGGCGCGACGCAACGCACAGTTGTTCCTGGTCGTCGCGGCCATCCAAGCCTGGATCCTGGCGCTGCTGATCGCCTTCGACGTGACCGGTCCCGCTGCATCGACGGCACTGGTTGTCACGGTCACCGCCGAGATCGCCCTGTCGGTGCTCTTCGCGACCGCATGGCAACCGCTGCTGTCCTGGTCCTTCGACACGACCCAACGACAACGACTCAACGCGACGTGGCCCGCAGCAGCTCGCGGCCTGCTCGCCGGCCTCGTCGTGCTCTTCGCGGCGCTCGACGGACCCGGCAGAGCGCTCTTCATCACCGTTGCCGGGCTGCTTGCGGCAGGGTGCGCGCTCGCATTGCAGCGGGTTTCGGACCCGCCGCGGCAGCTCGATGCATCGCCCGAGACAGCCCATGACCCGAAGCGTGTGCCACGAACACCCCTGGCGAGGGAGACCCGCGCCATCCTGGTGGTGCTCGGCGCGGTGAACATCGGTGCGATCCCACTGTGGCTCGTCTACCTCGACACCGTGTTGTGGCCGAGCGCCAACCTCGGCATCGTCGCCGGCATTCAGACCGCGTCTGCGATGGTCGCGCTGCTTGCATGGCGGCCCACGGCTGGCGATGTCACGAGGCGCGCCCTCGTTGCGTCGGTCGTGCTGCTGGCGGCTGTCGGCACGATCCCGTTCGTCGGTGAGACGGTGGACACGTCCGCGGCGCAGGCCGTCGTGCTGACCGTCACCGCCGTGATCGGGGCCGCCGGGACGACGATTCGGATCGCGCTGCTCGAAACCGCCCATCGAACGGTGCGGCCCGAGAACAGTGTTCGAGCGTTCACGCTGCTCGACGTGGTCGCGTCGACCTCGTTGCAGGCCGGTCTGCTCCTCGGCGGTTTCCTCATCACGGCCAGCGCGACGAGCAGCTCGCCGGTCGATCCCTACGTCGGCTTCGTGATCGTGACCTCGATCGCTGCGGTCCTGGCGGTTCGGCGACTGGGGCATCCTCGGACCGATCGAGGTGACACCTCAGCGGCCCCCGAAGCGACACTCAGCTGACGTCGCCGAGTAGGTCGAACATCTCCGACTGCTCCCAGGTGACCACCATCTCGCTGACGGGTCGCCAGCGCAGCCGACCCTGCGATCCCGGTCGACGGATCTCGACACGTTCAGTCCCGAGTGACCGTGCCGCCCCGTCGGGGTCGCTCAAGCTCGTGAGCAATCACTACTCACGACAACGAACCGGTCGATTCGTACTGTCATCCGAGATCGCCGAAGAGTGGAGGACGGGTGACAACGAACGAGGACACACCGATGTGGGAGGAGGGTGTGCAGCGGCGAACGTTCTTGAAGTTTGCCGGCGCTGTCGGCGCAGTGCTCGCCACCGAGGCAAAGCTCAGTGGGGCGGCATCGGCGGTGGGCAACGGCCCCGAGGTCGGACCGTGGCAGTTGCCGAACAACTACCCCACGCCATCGTTCTCCACGGTGGTCCGCCGACCCGATGACCTGGTCCGGCTGCGGATCGATGGCTTCAACCTCCGAGTGAACCGGACGGCCCGGATTCCCAGGCTCGAGGTCGTCAACCCGCTGCGAGACGGGTTCGTCGTGGTGACCCTTCCCCCACAGGCGCTTCTCGAACAGACCGTGCCGTTCCCGGCCCAGAGCCAAGTGCCGGGCAGCTTGGCTCCAGGAAATCTCGACGCGCGGTTGTCCGGCCCGAGCCGTCTTGCTTTCACCATTCCGGTGGCGCGGGTCGTGGCCGGCATCCGCTACGACACGAGGGGGCTCCTCGACTGGGTCGACTGGCTCCTCGATGTCCCACGAACCGCTGTGCGGGCCGACGGCGATCCGCCACCGAACCCCTTCGCACCATTGCGACCCGAGGAACCCCGCACCTTCGAGACAGCGATCGAAGCGCCGTGGCGCCTGCAGATCTCCCCGAACCGGCGTGGTGGGTTCATCGGCGCCACCCGACCTGTCGTGGGTGCCCTCAGCGGCCATGCCGAGCTGTGGCACGCTCGCCTGGCCACCCGCACCCCCGAGCGTGGGATCGGTCCGATGGGCGAGCTGTCCGAGGCGCCGTCGCCCGACCGGGCCATCCGAGCGGTCTGGTCACCGGATCCCGACCCGAGGCTGCAGACCTACCTCGAGAATGTTGCCGAGGCCGACGACGATTCCGAACCGTTCGCCGCCTCGATGCACCAGCGTGACCGGATCTCGCTGGTTCGCCTCACCAGCGACGGATTGCTGCCCGGCTCGTCGACGGGGCCGGTCCAGGTCCCCGTCGACACGCTGATGCTGTCGTCGCTGGGCGCCACGATCGATGTCGGTCAGTCCTTCGCCGACGTCAACGCGTCCACGACCGGGATCATCGTCACCGAATGGCGGCACCGCTCGACGCTTGCCCGCGACCAGTACGTCCGCATCGTCGAGCGCGGGTACCTGATGCCGTTCGGTCACCGCGCCAATCTCGTCACCATCAGCGAGCGCAAGTTCGTCGGCAACGGTGGCAGCCGCACGGCTGTGCTCGAACGTCGAGCCTTCCTCCAGATCACCCAGCCACTGATCGAGCACCTCGGCCCTTCGGCGGTCACGCTGGCGACCGGTGGTCGCCAGTTGCCGTTCACATCGGTGCGCATCACCACCACCGTCACCTCTGAGATCACGCAAGCACCGCTGCCGTCGACCAACGCCTTCTTCCCCGTCGAGGTCGGCACTGGTCGCGACGTGGTGTTCCACGCTGTTGGCGTGGATCGCGACGGGCAACGCATCGACCTGCGGATGCCCATGGCCTTCGTGCCGGCCGACATCGCGGAGAACCGCACGAAGATGGCCGCGGCGCGCACTGCGTGGAACTCCTACGGGGTGCTCGATCGCCGCACGGCCCGGATGGACGGTCGGCGGGTGGCCTTCGCGCAACCGCTGCCGCAGCGACGTGGTGCGACCTCGGCGACAACCACCAGCATCCGTTTCGACGTGTCCCCACTCGCCGACGACGCAGTTGCCCAAGTGGCGGGTCGGCGTCGCTTCTGGGCCGACATGGCCGAGGCCACGGTGCGGTTGGAGGAGGTCGAATCGATCTCGGCGAACTCGCTCGGCACGACGACGATCACCTACGACCCCGTCTACCGATCGGACGGCTTCGACCCGACCACCAACGCCGGTGGCCTGTGGGGCACCGTCGGGGGAGCGGCCGGCGTCCCGCTGCGGTTCAGCCGTCCACCGGGCCAGGCGTCGACGCCCGGGCCCGGCAGCAACAAGTCCGGCGGCGTCGCCACCCCCGACCTGGAGATCCGCGGGCTGTCACGATCACTCGGTGTCGCGGCGGGTGACCCGGCGGCGCTGCGCACCGGCACGTTCGACCCCGCCAGCTTCTTCGCTGGGCCGGCCTCGCCGAAGCTGCTCGGCGGGATCTCGCTGCTCGACATCATCGTTCCGGTCCTGCTCCCCGCCGGCGAACCGGCGCCGGGCACGGCACTGTCGATCACGTCACGCCGCACGCCTCAGGCGATCGAGTCGCTGATCCGCTGGACGCCCGACCTGCAACCCGACCCACTCGGCATTTTCGAGCCCGGCACGTTCCGGCTCGACGCGCTGGTGCGCACCCCGCTCGACGGCGTCGCCGGCACACCGAGCAGCCGGATCGACGGGGAACTGTCGGCGTTCTCGCTCAACATCCCCACCGGGGCCGTGCCGCTCATCCGCATCGAGATCGACCGGGTCACCTTCACCAGCGCCGACGGACGCGAAGCCGACACCGACGTCGAGGTCGGCGACGTCTCCTTCGGCGGTGACCTCGCCTACATCGAGACGCTCAGCAAGTACCTGAGCTTCGGTGCCGGCGGCCTCGAGGTCGACGTCCTGCCCGACAGGATCGCCGTCGGGCTGGCGCTCCCGATCCCGAACATCACCTTCGGCGTGTTCGCGCTCCGCAACGTGCGGTTCAGTGCCGGACTCGACATCCCCTTCTCGGGCGACCCGGTCAGGATCCGCTTCGCCCTGTCGACGCGCGACGATCCGTTCCGCCTCACCGTGCTGTGCGTGGGCGGCGGCGGGTACGTCGCACTCGCCTTCGGCGCCGACGGCCTCGAAACGCTCGAACTCGGCTTCGAGGCGGGCGCCGAGGCGGCCCTCGACTTCGGGGTGGCCTCGGGATCGGTGTCGGTGATGATCGGGGTGGTGCTGCTCGTCAGCAAGCAGGACGGCGTCGACACCGCTGCCTTCCTCGCCTACTTCCGCATCAACGGCACCGTGTCGGCCGGGCCGGTGTCGGCGAGCATCACCCTCACCCTCGAACTCGGCTACCAGGAGCGCACGAAGAACGGCAAGACCGCTCGCACGCTGTATGGCCGCGGCACCCTCGAGATCGACATCTCCGTGCCGCTCCTACCGACCCCGCCGATCACGATCACCGTCGAGCGCAGCCTGAAAGCCGACGCCGCCGACCCGACCTTCGCCGATCAGTACGACGAACCCGCCTGGACCGACTACTGCGACGCCTACGGAGCCGCCTGACATGCCCAACACCCACGCCATGCGCTTCACCGCCCTCCCCAAGGGCCTGCAGTCGGTCATCCCGCTCGTCCCCGACGACGGGGAGGTTCCGATCGGCCCGCCCACCGAGGACGGCCCGCCGGTCCTGATCGACGACGGTGGCAGCGAGCTCGACCCGATCATCATCGGTGACCCCGTCGTGCAGCCCGTCGTGTCCGCGCACGTCGCGTTCCGCCTCACCCCCGACGCCGCCGATCGGACGCTCGGCGATTTCCCGAGCGCGCTCGCCTGGCCGACCCAGCCGATCGACTGGACCCTCACGTTCCGCCGTGGCGACCGCATCGAGAGCTTCCCGGCGCTGGTCGTCAGCGACGATCCCGTCGCCGACTGGTGGTCGACGATCTTCCAGCCGGGACTGCCGGTACGCGGCTACACGCCGCCGACCGATCGCAGCAAGCGTCGTATCCGCTCGTTCCGTCAGACCCGGCTGGCGAACCGCTGGCGTGACGCGTACGTGAGCCTCGCCCAGGCGATCGGGCCCGACGGCGACCATCTGCCCGTCGGCGACGACCCGACCACGGGGTTGTTCGCCGCCTTCGAGTCCGTCGGGCTCTGGGACGAGAACCGCGCCAAGGACTTCGATGATGAACAACTCGTCGGCGAACTGGAGGCGACGCTCGCCAACTTCGGTTACGTCCCCGACGCACCGCCACCCGGGATGAGTCCGGCGCAAGCGGCCCGCCGCGACATCCTCGAATTCCGGCGGTATCTCACACGCGTCCGCAACGAGGACCCACCCGACACCGGCGCCGAGCCCGGCGATCGACCCAACCGGATCAGCTGGGTCCGTCCGCCGCAGGTCGACTTCCACCAGCTGACCACCGCCTGTGCTGCCCACGCCGCCCTGCTGCGACCGCTCCGCTTGGTCGTCGACCTCGTTCCGAACATCGGCTGGGAGCTGATGGTCCAGATCCTCGGCGGCTACCCCGACGCAGTGTCCGTGGTCGGCCGATCCGGTTCGTTCACCACCGACCCGTCGCCGTGGACCCGATGCACCGCCGACGCCGAACGGTTCGTGCTCACGCCCGGCGTCGACAGCGACCTGACGAGCAGTGGGTTCCTCCGCCTCGGCGACACCGCCCGCTACTCGACGGAGACGCTCGACGTGGAGGCGACCACGCTCAAGGCAATCGGGCTCGGTGGCACGGTGCAGCTCCGCAACGCTCGCCGGTCGCTGTCGACGCCGACCACCGAGACCACGCCCACCATGCGCGCCAGCGGCATCGCCGTCACCCGCATCGCTCGATCGCAGACGTTCCACCAGACTGCCTTCCAGAAGGGCGACATCGTCGTCGACAAGCTCAACAACGATCCGAACAGCGTGGAACTCGATGCGGAGGACGTCCTGCGCGGCTACCGCCTCGATGTCCAACCCGAGGGGTCGGCCAACTGGCGCTCGGTGGTGATCCGCGACGGCCGGCTCGATGTCGCCGATGGCGATCCGATCCCACTCGACATCTCCGAGGGGTGGGTCTCGGAAGTGCCTGTCTCCGACGATGCGGGCGAGCTGTACCTCGGCGAGGAGCAGTTGCGCTGGGACGGGTGGAGCCCCGTCGCCCCCAAGCCCGGCCGGCTGATCGACCCCGAGGACCAGATCGGCGACGCCACGCCCGACCCGCTGCCCGGCGTGCCGGTGGTCGCCCGCTATCGGCCGACGCCCGGCACGCTCGTGCCGCTGCGCTACGGGCGCCGGTATCGCCTGCGAGCACGAGCCGTCGACATCGCCGGCAATGGTCCGGAACTCGACGCCGCCTCCGATCTCGCCCTCGAACAGACCGCACCGGTGTTGTTCGGACGCCTCGACCCCGTCGGCAGCCCCGACATCGTGATGACTGCACCGCGGCTGCCCGGTGAGGAACTGAACCGAGTGGTCCTGCGCAGCACGACACGCGATGTCGCCGCCGACGGGGTCGCCGGTCGTCACCTGCTCCCACCCCGATCGACTCAGGTCGAGGTGGAACGTCACGGCGCCATCGACGACGCCGACGGTCGCCCGGACCCGAGCCGGTTCGGCGAGCTCGCGGTTCGCGACGCGTACAGCTTGCACCTCGACGCGCGCAGCCAGGTCGACCCGGCGGCTCTCGATCCCGACGACGAGGGCGCCGGCCGCTACGTCCCGATCGGCACCGCGCTCAGCGTCGACCACCTCCCTGACCCGCTGGCGCGTCGACTGCAACTGCGCAACAAGAACGGCTCGATCCTTCCTGGCGATCTCGCGCGTGGCATTCCGATCGGTGGACGCTTCTGGCCCGAGGCGAACAGCGTGCTGCTGGTGATCGAGGAGAGTGATTCGTTCTCGGTTGGCTACGACGAGGGCAATTCGAAGCTGGTCGTCGGCCTCCCGAAGGCGACGACGCTGCCACTGCGTCTGTCGAGCGTCTTCGACCGTGAGGATCTCACCCGCTTCGGCCTCGCCGAGTGGGTCGCCCGCAAGGTGATCCCCGGCCCGCCCGACTGGCCGAAGTCGATCGAGGACCTCGCAGCGACACCGCTCGGCCAGCGCATCGTCGACGGGCTGAACTGGACGTTCACCCCGTGGCAGCCCCTGACGCTCGTCCACGCCGTCAGAGACCCGCTGCGGGACCCGGAGATCATCCCGGTGAACGCCTTCAGCGTGATCGACCGGCAGCTCGCCGAGACCTCCAGCCAGGTGACGGTGCCCGCCCGCTGGCACGGCACCAGCACCGGCCGCCTCGACCTGCTCGCCAGCTGGACCGTCGGCATCGACGACGGCCCGGGCACCCCTCGCCCGCGACGCGAGACCGTCGAGGTGCTCGCGACCGAACTCGACCGCACCGGCACCGCAGGTCCCGACGGTGTCATCGAGAACTCGATCCGCACGCGTCACGAGCACGGCGACACGAAGTACCGCCGTATCGCCTACTCGCTGGAGGCGACTGGCGCCTTCCTCGACCACTTCGTCGAGACCCGCATCGTGATGTTCCCCGACGGCGTCGACGGCCTCGAGCTCGACGTCGAGGCCACCGGCATCGCGCTCGGCACCGTCCGCCTGAGCGGACCGATCACCAAGGACGAGGGCGCAGCGGTGGTCACGTTCCGCCGTGACGACGGCACCGTCGGCGCCGATGACGAACCGGTCGCGTACGCAATCTCGTCCACTCCCGGCGACACGAAGGCCAAGCTCACCCGCGTCGGCGACGTGATCCCATCGGAGACGCCGCTCACGCTGCGCTTCGTCACCAATCCGATCAGCCACCGCTCGAATGCCGTGCGCCGCACCGTCAAGGCGTCGGCGCGCCCGGCAGCACCGCTCGTGCATTCGGTGCTCCCGACCTTCGGATGGCAGCGCTCGACGTCGGGGTCCGTGGCGACCAGCACGAGAACGCCCGCTGGAGTGCGCATCTGGCTGGAGCGACCGTGGTGGTCGTCGGGCCTCGGCGAGCAGCTCGCAGTGCTCTACCAGGGTGGAACCGCACAGCCGAACCCAGCTCAGTCGCCATTCGTCTCGCAATGGGGCAGAGACCCGATTCACGCCGCCGGCAACGTCGTCAGCACGATGTCCGACGACACCTTCCCGCTTCGCTTGAGCGGTTCGGCCGGTCTTCGACCTCCAGGCGGGCCGATCGTGCGGGCGGTGCCGCACCGCGTGTCGTACCACCGTGCTCGCGACATGTGGTATTGCGACGTCGACCTCGACCTCGGTGCCTACTGGCCGTTCGTCCGTCTGGCGCTGGCCAGGTGGCAACCGAACGCCATCGTGGCCGCCGATCCCCCTGGCACCCCAGGGGACACGACCCTGGCGCTGTCGCCCGTTGTGCTTGCCGACATCGTCCAGGTGGCCCCCGGACGGACGGCGACCGTGACGGTCGGCGGCAACGTCGTGCGGACGATCAACGTCGTGGTGCAGGGTCCGAGCTTCTCGACCACCGCCATCGACCGCGCGGCACCGGTGGTGCGAGCGCACCTCGAGCGCCAATCGCTGCGCATCACCAGCGACGTCGACTGGGAAACGATCACGAATCCCGAGAGCCTGCCCAGAACGCAACTCGCCGGACTCCCGGGCGCGCTGGGGCAAGGCCGTCCGTTCCGGTGGCAGGGCGCCCTGCAATTGGGGGGAGTGAACACGATGCGGTACCGCTACCGAGTGGTGATCGAGGAGTTCGAGCAATACCGCACCGACGGCAAGGTCGGCGACCGGCGCGTGATCACGATCCCGGGACGTCCTGCGGTCCTCGCCCGCTACCCCCGCGACGGCGAGCGGCTGGTCCACCTCGACGTCGTTCTGCTCGACGGTCTGCTCTGACGGTCCACGGTCGCGCTGGTCAGGCGTCGAACATCTCCAGCTGCTCCCAGGTGACGGCGACCTCGCTGACGACACGCCACCGCAACCGGCCTTGCGATCCGGGTCGGCGGACCTCGACGCGCTCGGCCCGCAGCGATCGGGCTGATCCATCCGGATCGCGCAAACTGATGCTGCCGTCGAGTTCGATGCCTGCCACGCGACCCACGACCCATCGGCCCTTGTCATTGCGGCGGAACCTGATCGGCTCACCCATGCGCAGCCCGAGGCGGGCGAGGGCGGCGGGGGAGCGGTGCATCTCGATGAATGTGGACGGCAGCGTTGGGAGGGTGGTCTCAGGCGCCGAGTGTGCGACGTTGGAGCTTTCGCATGCCACCCAGCCAGCGCTCGGGATCCGACGCCTTGAGCGCCATGTAGTCGGCCACCTCGGGGTGGGGAAGCACGAAGAACCGCTCGGCTTCGATCGCATCCGCCACGTCGCGGGCGACATCGGCGGGCTCGAGGACGACACCAGCGGCTCGCACCACGTTGCCGCCTGACACGGCATCGTCAGCGCCGTTGAGCATGGCGGTGTTCACTCCCTGCGGGCACAGACATGTCACCTTGATCCCGGCGTCACCGTAGGTGACTGCCATGTACTCGGCGAACGCAACCGCAGCGCGTTTGGTGAGCGTGTACGGTCCGGACCCGATCTGCAGGAGCAATCCCGCCGCTGACGCGGTCGAGCAGAAGTAGCCGTCGCCACGTTCGAGCCACTCCGGCAGCAAGTACTTGGCCGCCCATCGGTGTGCGTGGACGTTGACGGCGAATGCGAGGTCCCAGTCGTCCTCGGGGGTCTCGACCACGCCGCCGCCGGTACCGACGCCCGCATTGGCGAAGAACAGGTCGATCGTCCCGAGCGCCTCGCGCGCCGCCTCGACGAGGGCCTGGTTGCCGTCCTCGGTGCTCACATCGGCGGTGATCGCCGTCGCTCGCTCCATCGATGACGCAACGCCCTGTGCCCCTGCCACGTCGGCCACGACCACGTTGGCGCCTCTCTGGTGGAACTCCCGGGCAAGTGCCTCGCCGATGCCGCGACCTGCGCCGGTGACCACGATGTTGCGCCCTGTGAAGTCCATGGCGCCATCGTAGAAGGAGGTCACCTCGCGCTCTCGGACCTGCGGAATGGACGCCTTCCGTGGGTAAGCATTGTGTGACACCTCGCTCACCTCGGAGCAGGTGCGCGCGCTCCTGCTGCGACAGGGGTACCGTGTCAACCAATGACTGATGAGCGCATCGACTCCGAAGCAGTGATCACCGAAGCATTGAGCGTCATCGATGGCGCCCTTGCACGAATGATGCAACGGGAACTCGTTTCGACGGGTGAAGTTGCCGACCTGTTGCTCGACGTGCGCACGCTGCTCACGTCCGAGCCAACCGTGTTGATCGAAACGATCGAGCCGGTCGCCAGCGAAACCGTCTGAACGGTTCGGGCGGAAGCCCCCGTTCGGCGCGCTCGCCATCTTGACGTTCACGAAGCACGCCCCGTTTTTCTAGGCTGGCGACGTGCCGGGCCTGACGTCGGAACGTCTCCATTCGATCGGTCGGGTCGCACAGCGCCAGCGTGCCATCGAGTCGTTGACCGATCCCGACCGACGCGGCATCGTCGTACGCGGCGCCCCGGGCGCGGGTGCTCTGGAGTTCACCGCTGCCCTCGCTGCCGAGTTCAGCAACCCGACGATCATCCGTACTGATCCGCTGACATCGACGATCGACCTCGGTGCCCTGGCGGCGTTCGCCGGCGCCCACGAGAACGTCGACGTCGATCGACTGACCCAGGTGAGCGAGCGCCTCGTCGCTGCCTGCTCCGGAGGAACGTCACCCTGCATCGTCGACGACGCCGCGTGCCTCGACGCGGCGTCCGCGGTCGCCATCATCGGAGCGTTCCGACGGGGAACTCCACTCGCGCTGATCACCGGACCGACGACGACGTTGCCGCCTCCCTTGGCGACGGCGGCGACGGGGTTCACGGTGATCGAACTCGCCGATCTCGACGATGCGGCGGTGTCGGAACTCGCTGCCGCGGTGCTCGGCGGATCAGTGGAGCCTCGAATCATCCGCTCGTTGACGAGACTCGTCGGCGGCGCCTCGGGCGCCATCATCGAGCAATTGACGGCGTCGGTCGACGACGGAAGCATCGTTCGTTCGGGCGGTGTGTGGCGCCAACGGACGGACCTTCGCATCGCGCCAGCGACCTTGGCCCGGCTCGATTCGCTCATCCACGAACTCAGCTCTGAACAGCTCGATGGTCTGGATCTGGTGGCGTTGGCGCCGCGAGTGCCGGTCGAGGTGCTCGAAGCGCTCGTCGACCACACCGTGCTCGCATCCCTCGAAGCACGCGGCCTGGTGTCGCTGGTCGAGACATCTGCGGGCGCAACTGTCGAGCTGTCGGTGCCGGTGGTCGCGTCGGCCCGCCTCCACCAAATGGGCGGACTCCGTCGTCGAGGACTTGCCCGGACACTGCTCGATGCCCTCACTGGCAAGATCGTCGACGCCGACCCGGTCGTCATTGCGTCGGTGCGGCTCGCCGCGGGACTGTCGCTCGACATCGCTGATGCGGTGTCGGCGGCCAGGGCGGCGCACACGTCGGGCGACCTTCCCCTCGCGCTCCAGTTCTGCGAAGCGATCCAGATCGGTGAGCGGAGCACCGAGCTCACGATCCTGCTGTCGGAACTGCTCACCGATGCCGGCCGCAACCGAGAGGCGGAATCCGTGCTCGACGGATTGGTGGCCAGCGACGATCAGGAGCGGGCGCTGATCGCCATGGCGCGGGCGGTGAATCTCGGCATCCATCTCGATGAGGTCGATGAAGCGAACCAGATCTTGGATTCGGCGATCGAGGAACTCGCGGATGGCCCGTGGGCGGCGGAGATGATCGGACTGCGGGGAGTGATCGAGCTGATGCTCGGACGTCCGCACGAAGCGCTGGCCCGTGTGGCCCCATTCCTGGAGCTCGGCAGCGGGCGCGAATTCGTCGAGGCGGCGACTGCGGCGGGCCCGGCGCTCATCGTGATCGGTCGATGCGACCAGGCAGCCGAACTCGCCCAGGCATCACTCGAGGAACGGATTGTTCTCGGTGATCAGGCCTTCCTCGAGTCGGCTGGGCTGCACGCGCTGGTTCGGGGGCTGGGCCTCACCGAGGCGGGGAGGTTTGCCGAGGGCGACGAACTCACCGAGTTCGTCCTGAGCGCAGCATCCGACATGGCAGCGACGAACGGCGTGATGTGGGCCGGCGTCGTTCGTGGCCGGTCGCTGCTCGACCAGGGACGGTTCCCGGAGGCGGTCACCGTGTTCGAGTTGGCGGCATCGGCCGCGCTGGATCTCAACCTGGGTCTCCATCTCAGCTGGGCACGTGGCGGGGCACTGCTCGGTCATGCGCAGATGGGCGACGCATCCAGATCCCGTCGCGCCCTGGACGCGCTCGATGCATCTCCGTCGACGCCGTTGTCGATGATGGCGTCGGAGGTCGAGCGAGCGCGGGCGTGGGCGTCGATTGCGGCGGGCGACCTGCGAGGCGGCACGACGCGGCTCCTCCAGGCTGCCGATCGTGCCGCCAAGAGCGGTGAGGCGGGCATGGAAGCGCTCGCCCTCCACGACCTCGTCCGCCTTGGCCGCAACGACTGGGTCGACCGCCTCGTTGTCCTCGCCGACGGGCTGGAAGGGCCGCTCCATGCGACTCGCATCACTCACGCCGAGGCGTTCGGTACCAATGATGCTGATGCGCTCCTGGCCGTCGCTGATTCCTTCGAGTCGCTCGGGGCGCTCGTCCTGGCCGCGGAGGCGGTGAATCAAGCGTCGTGGGTGCATCGCCGACGAGGGGCCGCAACCGCGGCGGAACGCCTACGTTCGCGGGTGCTGTCGCTTCGGGGGCGTCGACCATTCGCAGCCACACCCGGACTGGCAAGCCATGCCGGGCTCGCATCGCTCACCATGCGCGAGACCGAGATCGCCTCCCTCGTCGCTGCTGGACAAACGTCCAAGGAGGTCTCGGTGCACCTCGGTGTGTCGATCCGCACCGTCGACAATCTCCTGCAGCGGGTCTACCGCAAGCTCGGAGTCGCCGGCCGAGCTGATCTACGCGGCCTGGCAATCGACTGAATCCGTCCGTGCTCAGGGAGCGAATCGGCGGGCGACGCGTCGCCCCGCGAGGCCGAGCAACGTGCCGACGACGGCACCACCGACCACGTCGGATCCGTGGTGGATGCGGACGTAGGCGCGGCTGATCCCCACGATCGCGGCCACTTTCCACCAGATCATCCCCACCCTCGGGCCGTCCCACCCCGACAGCACCATCGCTGCGAATGCGGCGGAGCTGGCATGGCCCGACGGGAACGACGACGTCCTCGGCTTGCGGACCTGCAGTCGGTCGTCGCCGGTGGTGGTGGGGCGCTCGCGTCGGAACAGGCGCTTCACCCCCTGGTTGACGACCAGGCTCTCGACCGCCAGCATGCCGGCGAGGAGGAACACCTGGTCGGGGCGTCCCTTGGCGAGACCTCGCACGATGCCGATGGTGTGCCAGACCAGGCTGAAGTCGCCCACGTGACTGGCCGTGCTGAACAACTTGTCGGCCGCCGGATTTCCGCGGAGCAGTTCGAGCATCGCATCGACCCTGGTGTCGAACGCGTGGATCTGCGGGCCGAGCTGGCCCTGTCCGGGCACGATCGGAAGCGGGCCGAGTTCGATCGGGTCGGGGTCGGCGTGGCCGGGCAAGGACGTTGAATCGCTCATGCGATGCTCGCCGTGGTGGCCGTGGCCAGCAGGGCCTCGTGTGCCGCCACGGCCTCGGTCGCAGCGAGTGATGGATCACCGCCGAAGGCCGGGCACCACTGCTGGAACGAACACCAGTCGCACAGCTTGCTCTGACGCGGCCGGAAGTCGCCGGTGGTGCAGGCCCGTTCCACTGCTGACCACACCGCCGTGGTCCGTGTGGTGATGAACTTCACCGACTGCGCGGATGGCACCGTTTCGATCGTCTCACCAGACGACAAGTACATCAGCCGAATCTTGGCGGGCCGCTTGCCGAACACCGCCTCGCAGAGGAACGAGTAGAAATGCACGCCCGCGAGGCTCTTCTGCTCGTAGTTGCCCGACGGAGCCCGCCCGGTCTTGTAGTCGGTGACGACCAGTTCGCCGTCGGCGTCGAGGTCGAGGCGGTCGATGATGCCGCGCAGGGTGAGTGCACCGACCTCGGCCTCCATCCACAGCTCCAGGCCGATCTCGCGGACCTTGGTGGGGTCTTCCATGGCGAAGTACTTGTCGATCAGCGCCCGGCACTCGCGATCGAACTTCTCGGCGGCGGCATCGTCGAGCCGGAGGCCGACGTAGTCCGGGTGCGTCCGATACTCGTCGAGCGCCGTGGTCATGTCGGCGCCCAGCGCTTCGGGTGTGCGATCAGCCGAGGGCCGAACGAACAGCAACTCGAGGGCCCGGTGCACGATCGTGCCCCTCGTGGTCGCAACGCCGGGAGGCTCCGGGAGCTTCTCGATGCTGGAGAACCGGAACTGCATGGGGCACGACGTGAACGACGACACGCGCGACGGCGACAGCGAGGTGGGCACCGGGTAGGTCGGTGCGGGAGCTGCGGTGGCGGTCATGTCACCCATCGTAGGTGGGGGCTGTCACGGAGTTGATGGGACGGTGTCGGTGCCAGGTGTGGATGCCTCGAGCACCAACGACGCCATCGCTGCCGGATCGATGAACGGCGTGAAGTGGTTCCACTCGTCGTGCTCGACGTAGGAGGCATTCGGCAGTTGTTCGGCGATCTCCCTCGCGATCGCCGCTGGACCGAACTCGTCGACCTTGCCGGCCACCACGACCACCCGTGTGTGGATGTCGGGCAAGTCGGCCCACGTGGTGTGGGTACCACCGGTGTCGAACGTACGGGCCTCGTGCTCGGGGTCGCACTTCAACCGAACCCCCTCGGGTGCGGGCCGGAATCCGTGGGCGACGTAGAGCCGGAGCACGTCGGGGTCGAACGCCATCATCGGCGGTTTCGACGAGTAGTTGGCGATTGCATCGGCAAACGTGGGGAACGATGCTCGCCGCTTGCGAGCGCCTCGCGACAACACGGTGCCGTTGTTCTCGGTGCCGTCGTGCGGGTCGATCTCGCGGGGCGGGAACACGATCGGCTCGAACGCCACGATCAGGTCGAACAAGCCGGGGTCTCGATGTGCCGCCATCAGGAGACCGGCCCCACCCATCGAATGGCCGAAGCCGATGAGGCCCCCATCGGGGGCGACCGCCCGGGCAGCCGCGAGGGCGTCGTCGCCGTAACTGGCCCACTCGACGTCCCAGTCGTCGGGGCGGGCGGTGTCGCCGTGGCCGCGGTAGTCGAGGGCGTAGGACGTGAAGCTGTCGCTCAGCTCGTCGGCGATCGGCAGGTAGCAGTAGCCGTGGAAGCCGGTGGCGTGCGACAGCAGCAACGGTCGACCGGCACCACCGAACTCGTGGAGGGCGACGTTGACGTGATCGGACGAGGCAGCGCGCACCCGGTCATCATGACGAGGCTCGACCCACCCCGTCGAATCGCTGTTCGTGTCGCCCGCGCTGTTGTAGGTTCACACGCGAAGGCCGACGTTGGTCGGGCCCGCCACTCGCCGGGCCCGTTGAGTGTCTGGGAGCATCCGATGACCCGAAGCACGCATCACCTCGCACTGGTGGTCCTGGCCCCCATCGGTTCACTTGGCGTCTTCCTGTCAGCTGCCTGGATCGCCGGGCTTGTCGACGCAGATCGCTCACCCGTCGATGCGGACTACCTGTGGCACCCCGCCGACATCAGCGATGGCATGCGACTCGCGCTCGGCCTCACCGCCACCGTGCTGGCCGTTGGCATCGTGCTCCTCGTCGCCAGATGGTCTGGCGACGGCGCGATCTCTCACTCGGCGGTGATCGTCCTGATCGCGCTTGGTGCCATCGCCGCGTACGGCGGCGTGACCTACGCGGTGGCCACTGCGCCCGTGATCGGCGCCAACATCGGGGGTGGGCTGATGGTGATCGCCGCTGGACCGTTTGCGGTGGTTGCGATCGCGCTGGCGGTGCTGGCATTGATCCAAGAGCACAAGCAGCGCAACGTCAGCCCGGACTGACCGCTTGCATCGCTATCGCTCGCCGCTCGCCGCTCACGAGTCACGGCTTCGGTTCGCGGGGGAGCCCGAGCAGCCGTTCGCCGATGATGTTGCGCTGCACCTGGCTCGATCCACCGGCGATTCGTCCGCCCGGAGCGGCGAGCATGCCCGTGGCGCTCGCCCCATCGAGCAGTGCGTCCGCCGCCATCGAGGTCGCCGCGCAGCATCGCCACCTCGAACATCATCTCGGTGATGCCGAGTTTCATGAGCGACGCAGCGGTGGAGGCGATTGGACCCTGACGCTGCGCCATTGCCTTGTACGCGCTGCCCCGACCCAGCAACCCGGCGAGTTGCTGTCGTTCGACGGCGGTCAACTCCCGACCTTCGGCGAGGTGAGCCATCTGGTCGAGTCGCCGTTCGAGCCCGATCACCGACGTGCCGATGTGGCCTCGCTCGCTCGTGAGTACGGCCATGCCGACACCCCAGCCGCCGTGCAGCGGTCCGAGCAGGCAGTCGGCCGGGAGCGACACGTCGGTGAAGAAGACCTCGTCGAACTCGGCCTCGCCGGTCATCTGCTGCAGCGGGCGGATCTCGATGCCCGGGAGATCCATGGGGCACAGGAAGAACGAGATGCCCTCGTGCTTGGGTGCGCCGTGCTCGCCGGTGGGGTCGATCGGGCGGGTGCGCGCCATCAGGATGCCCCAGTTGCTGTAGCGCCCGCCGGAGCACCACACCTTCTGACCGTTGACCACGTAGCGATCGCCGTCGAGATCGGCGCGGGTGTTCAGCGATCCGAGGTCGCTGCCGGCGCCCGGCTCGGAGAACAGCTGGCACCACACGTGCTCGGTGGTCAACGTCGACCGAAGATGCATGGTCTGCTGCTCCGGTGTGCCGTAGCGCATGACGGCGCCACCGGCGAGGACGAACCCGACCATGTTGAACACCGCCGGCACGCCGGCGCGAGCGCATTCGAGCAGCCACGCGCCGTGGTGATCGGCGGTGAGCCCACGACCCCCGTGCTCGGCGGGCCAATGGATGCCGGCCCAGCCGGCATCGGTCAGTGTCCGTTGCCAAGCCAGCGCGTCGTCGACGAGATCTGGCGGGCAGATCGCCCCGTAGTCGCGTGGGGCAAGCTGGTGGTTGTCTCGCAACCATGCAGCCGCGTCCGCCTGGAACCGCTCGACCGAGATCACCGCGCCAGTGTGGCCAACGGCGCCCGGTCGCCACGACTCGGGTCGTCACGTTTGGTGTCTGACACCAAACGTGACGTTGTCAGGCCAGGGCGCCGAGGAACATCGCCGTCTCTTCGGCGATGCTGGCCGGGACGCTGTAGCCGGCCTGGTCGGTGACGGTGGCCCAGTTCGCTGCGAGGTCCTCGGGGGTGAGGCCGGTGGTGTTGGTGTAGCCCACTGCTTCGGCGATGAAGACCTCGGCGACGCGCCCGCCGCCGACGGAGAAGACCCGGCCGGTGGCGTCGCACGACTCGTGCGCAAGGTAGGTGACCAACGGCGAGACGAGCTCGGGGTTGAGCTTGTCGCCGAGGCCCCCCAGGAGATCCTCGGTCATGCGGGTCTTCGCGAGGGGTGCAATGGCGTTGGCCTTGATGTTGTACTTGGCGCCCTCGACCGCGAGCACGTTGGTGAACCCGACGAGGCCCATCTTGGCGGCGCCGTAGTTGGCCTGGCCGAAGTTGCCGAAGATGCCGGCTGCCGACGAGGTGGAGACGATGCGGCCGTAGCCCTGATCGCGCATGATCTTCCAGGCTGGTTGCGTGACGTTGAACGCGCCACGCAGGTGGACGTCGATCACCGGGTCGAACAATTCGGCGTCCATGTTGTGGAACGACTTGTCGCGCAGGATGCCGGCGTTGTTGATGACGATGTCGACCTTGCCGAACGCGTCGACGGCGCTCTGCACGATCGCGGCGCCGCCCTCGGGTGTGGCGACCGAATCGGTGTTGGCGACGGCTTCGCCACCGGCAGCCTGGATCTCCTCGACCACGAGCTGGGCGGCACCCTTGTCGGAGCCGGTGCCGTCGACCGAGCCCCCGAGATCGTTCACCACGATCAGTGCGCCACGCTTGGCCATCATCAGTGCGTGCTGGCGCCCCAGGCCGCCACCGGCGCCGGTGATGATCGCTACTTTGCCGTCGAATCCGAGATCAGTCATGAAGCGCAACGCTAACGGCGCTCCCAGCAACTGCGGAAAACCATCTTCCGGTGAGAGGTGAGCGCGCGTGTGGCACTCAGCTCTTCCCGCACATCGCGTTCATCGCTCGGGGCGGGTGTCTCCCGGGAGGTCGTGGACGTTGTGGAGCGAGAACCGGTCGAAGCCGCCTTCGAGGTCGAGCACCTGCCCACGCATCCAAGCGCCTCCATCGCTCACCAGGAACTCCACGAGGTTGGCAACGTCGTCGGGCGTCCCCCACCGGCCGTCGGGGAACATCCGTGCCACCGTGTCATGGGCCTCGCCGGTTGCGTAACCGGTGTCGACGGGGCCGGGGTTGATGCAATTCGCGACGATTCCCGATGCCGACAGTGCGTGAGCCACGGACGCCGTCATCTGATGCAACGCACCCTTCGACACCGCATAGGCGATCTCGCCGTCCATCGGCTGCAGGTGTTGACCACTCGTGAACCACACCATGCGTCCGGTCGGGATGCTGCCGGCGGGCGCGGGATCGTGCACGTCGGCGAACCGCTGGGCGAGCAGCACCACGCTGCGCACGTTCGCCGCCCAGCAGCGGTCGAGTTCGGTGGCAGACACGTCGGCGAGCGGGTGATGCGACGACCGCGCATGCACGGCGAGCACGATGTCGATCCGACCGTGCTCGGCCACCACCTCGTCGATCACTGTCGCAGGAACATCCGGCGTCTTCGAGATCGTGGCGACCAACATCGAACGGCAGCCCGTCGACGGGGTCTTCTCCCCACGGCATCTCGGCGTCATGCGGCCCCCAGCCCGTGGCGACGACGGTGGCCCCCAGGTCGTGCAGTCGGCGTGCGAGGCCGGCCCCGATCCCGATCGATCGGGACACGCCCGTCACGAGGGCAACGCGTCCGGTGAGCGGTTGAGGCGTGGTTGCCATGCTCCGATCATCGCGTGGCACCGGCCCGCTGTCGTGGATCGCTCAGACTGCCGAGCGTGGAATCCGCAGTGGCTCGTCGGGGGTGACGAGCACGACGCCGTCGCCGCGACGCACGGGGACGCCGCTCCCGGTGACCACCGTGAACGTGAGGCCATCGGCATCGAGCTCGACCCGCATGTTCGAGCCGTGGCGTCGCAACTGGAATGTGAGCGCATCCCACGCTGCCGGTAGCCGCGGTGAGAACTCGAGGTAGTCGCCCTGCTCGACCATGCCGGCGAACCCGTGGACGATGCCCGCCCACACGCCACCGGCGTTGGCGACGTGCACGCCGTCGGCGGTGTTGCCGTGCGAGTCGCAGAGATCGAGGTACAGCGCTCGCGTGAAGTACTCGAAGGCGAGGTCGTCGTAGCCGACTTCGGCGGCCACGACACTCTGAACACAGGCCGACAGCGACGAATCGCCGGTGGTGATCGGATCGTAGAAGTCGAAGTTGCGTCGCTTCTGCTCCACGGGGAACCGCTCGGAGCGCAAGAACATCGCCAGCACCACGTCGGCCTGCTTGAGGACCTGGTGGCGATAGATCACCAACGGGTGATAGTGCAGCAACAGCGGGAACTTGTCGGGCGGGGTGGTCTCCCAGTCCCATGGTTCGAGGTCGAGGAACTCGGAGTCCTGGGGATTGATGCCGAGATCGTCGTCGAACGGGAGGTACATCGCATCAGCGGCAGCATCCCACTGGTCGAGTTCGTCCAGATCGAGGTCGGTCGTACGGCACAGGGCGTCGAACGCATCGCCGTTCCATTCCTGAAGGAATCGCACGGCGCGAGCGGCATAGCGGAGATTGAACCTCGCCATCACGTTCGTGTAGAAGTTGTCGTTGACCACCGTGGTGTACTCGTCGGGCCCGGTGACTCGATGGATGTGGAACGTTCGGGCGCCGTTCTGCGAGTAGAAGCCGAGATCGGCCCACAGGCGAGCGGTCTCGACGAGGATCTCGGCGCCTTCGTGTGACAGGAACTCGATGTCCCCAGACGCTTCGAGGTACCGCCGAAGTGCCAGGACCACCGCTGCGTTGATGTGGTACTGCGCCGTCCCGGCGGCGTAGTACGCAGAGGCTTCCTCGCCGCTGATGGTGCGCCAGGGGTAGAGCGCTCCGATCTGGCTCATCTCTCGCGCACGCTTTCGCGCCGCGTCGAGCATGCGCCATCGGAACCTGACGACCTTGCGAGCGGCTTCGGGCGTCGTGTAGGCGAGGAACGGTGCGACGTACACCTCGGTGTCCCAGAAGTAGTGGCCGTCGTACCCGCCGCCGGTGACTCCCTTGGCGGCGATGCCTTGCTCCTGGGTGCGCGCCGACGCTTGTGCGAGCTGGAACAGATTCCATCGCAGCGCCTGCTGAGCGGTGTCGTCGCCCTGCAACTCGATGTCGGCGGCCGACCAGAATTCGTCGAGCCACTCGCGCTGGTCGGTGACGATCTGGCCGACACCGTCGGACTCGGCGCGCTGCAACGTGCGAGTACAACGGTCGGCCAACTCCTCGGCGGGGACCCCGTTCGACGAGTGGTACGACACGAGCTTGGTGATGGTGATCGGCACGCCAGGCGTGGCACGGATCGCGAACACGCTCTTGGCGAGGTCGGCTCCGACATCGGTCGACGCCTCGACCTGGCAGGACGTTTCGACGTAGTGGCGGGTGCCGCAGGCGAGGGTCATCTTGCTGTTGGCGCAGCGGTAGCCGAGCACGATCTCGTTGCCCGATTCTCGTTGTAGGCGAGGTTCGAGGACGCGATGGCCGAACTTGCGTGCCTGACGAGGGTCCTTGCCCTCGCCGAGGGCGGCGGAGCGCACGTGGTACTCGTCCTCGCCGTCCTGGCGGTTGAGGAGCTGCGACGACACCACGACCGGCGCGGCATCGTCGAGCAGGGTGACCTCCAGGGTCATCACCGCGAGGTGGCGATGCACGAAGCTCACCATCCGTTGCGAGGTCACCCGCACACGCTTGCCTGCAGGGGTGCGCCACACGATGTCGCGGGTGAGTGCACCGTTGCGGAAGTCGAGGGCCCGCTCGTAGCTGTCGAGGTCGGCGCTCGCGAGCAGCAGCGGCTCGTCGTCGACGTAGAGCTTCATCAGCTTCGCGTCGGGGACGTTCACGATGGTCTGGCCGGTCTGGGCGAACCCGAAGGCATCTTCGGCGTGCAAGATCGGCCACGTCTCGTGGAACCCGTTGAGGTAGGTGCCGTGGCTGTGGGCCTCGCGACCCTCCTCGGGGTTGGCCCGCATGCCGAGGTAGCCGTTGCCCAGGGCGAAGAGCGTCTCGGTGGTACCGAGATCGTCGTTGGAGTAGGCGGTCTCGACGAGCCGCCACGGGTCGGCCGGGAAGCGGTGCTGCGGGAGCCCGGTGGGCGGATCGAGCCGATTCACGCGCCTTGGCCGCCCAGACCGGGTGTGGCGTCGTGTGCCAGCGCGTCGGCGCGCAACTGCTTGTAGTCGAGCTTGCCGTTGGCCGCGCGGCCGATCGAGGTCACCGGCACCACCTGCTTCGGCGCCTTGTATGCGGCGAGCCGCGACTTGACGTGCGCAATGAGCTCCGGCCCATCGACGGTGTGGCCCACGTGAGGTTCGACGAGCGCGGTGATCGCCTCGCCCCACTTGTCGTCGGGCACCCCGACCACGGCAACGTCGGCGACCGCGGGGTGGAGCTTGAGGCACTCCTCGACCTCCTCGGGGTACACCTTCTCGCCGCCGGTGTTGATGCACTGGCTGCCGCGACCGAGCAGGGTGACGGTGCCGTCGGCCTCGACGGTGGCGTAGTCGCCGGGGATCGAGTAGCGCTCGCCGTCGATCGTCACGAAGGTCTGCGCCGACTTGGCCTCGTCCTTGTAGTAGCCGATCGGTGTGCGGCCCCGCAGTGCCACTCGACCGAGTTCGCCTGATCCGGCAACGACGTCGCGCCCATCGTCGGTGACCACGCGAGAGGTGGGGCTCAGTTCGAACTTCGCGGTCTCACCGCTCGACTCCGACGTGGTGGTGTTGGTCGCCATCCCGATCGCTTCGCTGGATCCCAGCGAGTCGACCATGATCAGTCGAGCGTTGTGGCCGAGCAGGCCTTCCTTGCTCTCCTTCGACCACATCACGCCTGACGACACGATCACTCGCAGCGTGGAGATGTCCCAGCGGTCGGGTTCGGCGTCGAGGGCCCGCAGGATGGGCTTGGCAAACGCATCACCGACGATCGAGGTGGAGTTGATGCCGTAGCGTTCGACGTCGTCGAGGAACTCCTCGGCGCTGAAGCGACGGCCCTCCATCGTGGTGATCGACCCACCCACCATCAGGTTGCTGATCGCGTTGAACAACCCGGTTCCGTGCATCAGTGGGGCGGCTGGCATGTTGCGCGGCCCCGCCTTGGTGATCCGTTCGGCCACGGCGTCGAGGTCCTCCTCGGGTGGCATCCGCTTCTTGTTGTTGGCGTCGAGCACGCCGAACAGGTCGTCCTGGCGCCACATCACGCCTTTGGGCATCCCGGTGGTGCCGCCGGTGTACAGCAGCAGCAGATGGTCGCCGCTGCGGCCCCACGGGCCCACGATGTTGTCGTCGGTGCCGGCAGCAGCTGCGGCCTCGTACGGGGTGGCCCACTCGGGGCATGGGCCGCTGGCATCGTCGACCCACAGCCAGGTCTGCACCTTCGGCACGCGTGCACGGATTGCCTCGCACTGCTCGGCGAAGGCCCCGTGGAACACCACGGCGGTGGCATCGGCGTTGTCCCACAGATACACGAGCTCATCGGCGGCGTACCGGTAGTTGGTGTTGACCACCGCGAATCCGGCCTTGAACGCGGCAAAGATCGACTCGAGATACTCGGGTGAGTTGTACAGGTACTGGGCGACCTTGTCCTGCTCGGCCGACTCGGGGCGCATCAGGGCAGCGGCGACACCGTTGGCACGTCGGTTGAATTCACCCCAGGTGTGCGCGCGGTCGCCCTGCTGTTGGGCGAGCGCGTCGGGAATCTGATGCGCCACCGTCTCCCAGAGATCTGCAAAGTTCCAGCCACCGTCTGTCGTCGTCACGCCGACGAACGTACTCGCAGTTCCCCGAGCCCGGGGCAACGGGGGCCCACTCCCCGTCGCTGGTCACTTGATGACCGGTTACTTGATGAAGAGCATCTCGCGGTACTTCGGCAGCGGCCAGTACCGGTCGGCGACCTCGGCTTCGAGGGCATCGGCGTGGGAGCGGACCTCGTCCATCATCGGACACAGCGTGGATGCGCAGTACCGCATGTGATCCAGCGGCGTGTCGAAGTCGTCGGCATCGACCGCCTCCTCCGCAGTTCGCGCGCCGATGACATCAGTGCGTTCGCATGCTGGGCCACGTTCTGGGCAACGGTGGCGTCGAGTTCGACGCCGGCCTGTGCTGCCGTGGTGATCGTGGAGGCGACGTCGGCCAGATACGTCCAACGCTGCGGGGTACACGGTGGTGGTGGCCATCTCGACCATCAACCGTGACTCGACACCGATCGACATGATGTACTGCTCGCTGTACACCTCGTACCGGCTCTGCAGTTCGGCGGCCGACATGATGTTGGTGCGTTCCAGCAGCTCGATCACCGCCTGCTCCTGCAGCACCGGGAGCGCGTCGGCCGCGGTGGGCAGATTGCGCAGCCCCCGTTCGTCCACGGCAATTCGGTGCCACTCGGGGGAATAGCCGTCGCCGCCGAAGATGACATCGCCGTGGCGTTCCATCAGATCCTTGAGCACCGACGCAACCGCTTCGAGTTGCGTGACACCATCGGCGAGTTCGGCCTCGAGCTGGTCGGCAATCCAGTCGAGCGAGTCGGCGAGCATGGCGTTCATGGCGGTGAGGGGCCCAGCGATCGAATGCGAGGACCCGACAGCGCGGAACTCGAAACGGTTCCCCGTGAACGCGAACGGCGAGGTGCGGTTGCGGTCGCCGGGATCACGCGTGAACGGCACGATCTGCGACAGGCCGAGGTCCATCAGGCCCGTGACTGCGAGGTCGTGCGGATTGCCGTGCTTGATGTCGTTGAACACGCCCTCGAGCTGGTCGCCGAGGTACACCGACAAGATGGCCGGGGGTGCTTCGTTGGCTCCGAGCCGGTGGTCGTTGGCTGCTGACGCGATGACGGAGCGGAGCAGCGGGCCGAACAGATGCACGCCACGGATGACGGCACCACAGAAGAGGAGGAAGTGCAGGTTCTCGTGCGGGGAGCGGCCGGGATCGAGCAGGTTGCCCTGCGTCGAGTTGCCGACCGACCAGTTCACGTGCTTGCCGGAGCCGTTCAGACCCGCGAACGGCTTCTCGTGCAGCAGACACAGAAAGCCGTGCTTCTTGGCGGTTGCCTTCATCACGGTCATCGTCAGCTGCTGATGGTCGGCAGCGACGTTGGCGTTCTCGTGGTACGGCGCCAGCTCGAACTGGCCCGGAGCCACCTCGTTGTGGCGGGTCTTGATCGGCACCCCGAGCCGGAACAGCTGGTCTTCGACGTCCTGCATGAACACCTGCACCCGTGCTGGAATCGCCCCGAAGTAGTGGTCGTCGAACTCCTGGCCCTTGGGCGACGGTGCGCCGAACAGCGTCCGCCCGCAGAGCAGGAGGTCGGGGCGGGTGTTGGCGAAGTGGGCGTCGACGAGGAAGTACTCCTGCTCGGCGCCGCAACTCGCCTGCAGCGGCTCGATGTCGGTTTCTCCCATCAGGGTGAGCACGCGCCGGGCGGCACGGTCCATGGCGTCGTTCGAGCGCAGCAGCGGGATCTTCTTGTCGAGCGATTCGCCCGTCCACGACACGAACACGCTCGGGATCATCAGCGTGGCGCCGTTCGGGGTGTGCACGATGTACACCGGACTCGTTGGATCCCATGCGGTGTACCCGCGCGCCTCGTTGGTCATCCGCAGGCTGCCGTTGGGGAACGACGAGCCGTCGGGCTCACCCTTGATCAGCAGACTGCCGGTGAACTCGGTGATCGCATGGCCATCGGCGTTGGTGACGATGAAGCCGTCGTGTTTCTCGGCGGTGATGTTGGTGAGCGGGAAGAACACGTGAGAGAAGAACTTCGCTCCCTTGCCGAGGGCCCAGTCCTTCATCGCAGCGGCCACCACGTCGGCGGTCCGCGGATCGAGCGGCGCCCCAGTCCGCACCGTTTCCTTCATCGCCTTGAACGCGTTCTTCGAGAGGCGTTCCTCCATCGTCGCGATGCTGAAGACATCGGTCGCCCAGATCTCGCTGAGCGGCGGTCCCGGCTCGGTCGAGATCGGGCTGCGATCCGTGACGGCGATGATGGCGTGATTGCGGTTGGTGGCGCCCATGTGCGGCTCACTCCTCGTTGGTGCCGGGAGCTTCGAACAGGGGGAGCCGAGTCCCGGCAAATCGGTCGGCGAGGATTCGACCGTACCCACTGCTCGATGAAAGCGGGCCGGGCGGCGCAGCGACGGGCAGCGAGGCCGAGCGGTCAGGCCGGCCGGCGTGAGCCCGAGAATTCAGGCTGGTGGGCCCTGCCCGAGCCGGTCGTACGCGGCGGACACCGGGGAGTGTTCGGCCATGGCATCCCACATCGACTCGATCCACCACGTGGCGCCGGCATCGGCGTAGGCCGCCGGTGAGTGTTCCGACATCGTGCCCTCCACGATGATGTCGACCGACTCGCCGGGACGCGAGGCGTCGAGTTCCTGTCGGAGTTGATGCACTTCGTCGAGGTGAGGCTGGCGGGCGCCGCCGTCTGCTTCGAGCACCTGGGGGATCACACCGTCCCAACGCTTGGCTCTGGCCATCGACCTGGGCCGCCCGATGGCACCGACGCACCAGATCGGCACTCGTGGCTGTTGCACCGTGTGGCCGATGGTCGGAAACTCCGTGGCGCGCACGGTGTAGTGGGCGCCCTCATAGGAGAATGGTTGCCCCGCCCAGAGCCCGCACGCGATGTCGAGACACTCGTCCATCAACTCGGCGCGGACGCGACGGTCGCTGACCTCACCGAAGGTGTCGAACCCCGAGTCGACGGCACCGAGGCCGACCGACAGGGTCACCCGGCCCGCCGAGATGCGGTCCACAGTGGCCACCTGGCTGGCCAGTTCCCACGGCCGGCGCCGTGACGGTGGCGTGAGCAGCGTGCCCAGGCGGATCTTGGAGGTACGCACCGCTGCGAGCCCGAGAGAGATCCATGCGTCGACACCCCAGACCGGCTCCCACACGAACAGCCCGTCCCAGCCCGACGCTTCGGCCGCGGCAGCCAGGTCGCCGATGTCCTCGGCATCACCCCATGGCACCACGAAACCGAACTTCATGTACCGACCGTAGACCCTTTGGTCGCGATGTGCACGCGGCTCGTACGGGTCTCGATCGAGACGGCGTGACGGTACGCACCTCATCGGGCGGCCGTTCTACAGTTGGCGTCATGAGTGCTCCGACCATCGTTGACACCGCGCGTGAGCTCGCTGAGCAGATCGAGGCGAACGCCGACGATGGTGAGCGAATCCGGCGGCTGCCGTTGCCCACGGTGAAGGCGCTCAGCGGTGCGTCGCTCATGCGAATGTGCGTGCCGGAGGCCTACGGCGGTCCGGCGGTCGACCCCGTCACGATGGTGGAGGCAATCGAGGCCGTGGCCCACAGCGATGGCGCTGCTGGGTGGTGCACGATGATCGCCTCGACCACCTCGTCGATGGCATCGTTCCTGCCCGAGCAGAGTGCCCGCGAGATCTACGGCGACCCGAGTTCGATCACTGGCGGAGTGTTCGCTCCGAACGGCAAGGGCGTTGCCGCAGTGGTCGATGGTGTCGACGGCTTCGTGGTCACCGGCCGGTGGGCGTGGGGGAGTGGCACCCAGCACTGCCGCTGGGTACTCGGGGGCGCCCTGTGTGACGACGGTACGTTCCGGCTCTGCTGGTTTCCCCAGTCGGAGGTGTCGTTCCACGACACCTGGCACACATCGGGCATGCGCGGTTCGGGCTCGCTCGATTATTCGGTGACCGAGGTGTTCGTTCCCGCAGCCCGCACGATTCAGCCGGCGGTCACGCGCCCGGTGGTCGCCACGCCGCTGTCGCAGTTCCCGAACTTCACCCTGCTCGCGGCGGGTGTGTCCGCGGTGGGGCTCGGCGTGGGTCGACGTGCGCTCGACGAACTCGTTGCGCTGGCCCAGGGCAAGAAGCCGCAGTACTCGTCGAAGACGCTCGCGCAGAGTGCGTTCACCCAGATCGAACTGGCCCGCGCCGAGGGCGAGTTGCGTGCCGCACGAGCGTTCCTGCTCGCTGAACTCGGCGCCGCATGGGCGGCGGCGGTCGCCGGCGACGAGGTCACCGTCGAGGCTCGTACGGGCATCCGGCTCGCGGCCACCCACGCCGCAGCGATCGGTGCGAAGGTGGCCGACATCGCGTTCACCCTCGCTGGCGGCACGGCGGTCTACGACACGAGCGTGCTCGGGCGCTGCTTGCGTGATGCGCATGTGGTCACCCAGCACATCCAGACCGCGCCGAAGCTGAACGAGACGATCGGCAAGCTGCTGCTCGGCATCGATGTCGACACCTCGATGTTCTGAACCCGATCCGAACTACGGTCGCAGCCCATGGACACCACTGGGACCGACGCCTCCGAACGTGACGGCGGAATCGAAGCGATCGAAGCGATCATGACCACGCGGGCGATCCGTCGGTTCAGCGCTGAACCGGTCACCGATGCGGAGATCGCCACCTGTCTGCGGGCAGCGCAGCAGGCGCCGAGCGGCGGCAACGTGCAGCCGCAGCAGTACGTCGTGGTCACCGATGCGGAGCGCAAGGCCGAGATCGCCCAGTGGTACCGCAAGGCATTCGACCGCTACGAGCAGTCGTTGCCCGACGCGAGCGCGTTTCGTGACGAGGCAGCGGCCGAGTCGTGGCGCAAGACCCGTGCCGCCAGCCGTCATTTGGCCGACCATGTGCAAGAGGCACCGGCGATCGTGTTCTTCCTCCAGCCGATCATCCCGTGGACGCCGTCGGATGCCGAGGGTCCAATGGACATCGGTCGACTCGATGCGAGCGTGTACCCGGCGGTCCAGAACTTCTGTGTTGCTGCCCGCGCGCTGGGCATCGGCACGTCGCTGACCACGGTGATTCGAATTCACACCGCCGAGACGCTCGAGGCGCTCGGGGTACCCGCCAACGACGACGGCAGCCCCCGATTCGAAATCGCCGCGTGCATTCCGATCGGGCGCCCAGCCGGCAACTTCGGTGTGGCCCCCCGCAAACCCGCGAGCGCCGTCACCCACTGGAACACCTACGGCGACCGCCGCCGCGACTGACCGCCTGTTCCCCCAGCCCGGGTCTCCGGGAACAGGCGTGGGTTCCCGGAGACCCGGGCTCGGGGAACTCACGGGCGGTCTGCGACGATGAGCCGATGACCACCACCGAGTCCGATCGTCTCACCGTCGACCTCCTCGACCCGGCGTTGTACCAGCGCAATCCGCACGACGTGTGGACGTGGATGCGGGCCAACGAACCGGTGTATCGCGACGACCGCAACGGGCTGTGGGCGGTCACCCGCCACGCCGATCTGATGGACGTGGAGCGCCGCTCCACGGTGTACCTCTCGGGCCAGGGCTACCGGGCGCTGTGGTCGCCCGAGGAGATCAACATGATCGCCCAGGACGACCCCCGCCACCGTCAGCAGCGCATGCTGGTGCAACCCAAACTCACCGGGAAGTCGGTCGCCCAACGCCAAGCCGAGATCGCGGCGCTGGTCACCGAACTGATCGACGACATCGTTGCCAACGGCGACGAGATGGACGTCATCGAGGCACTCGCCGGGCAGTTGCCCGCCCGCTTCACCGCCCGAATCCTCGGTTTCCCCGAAGAGATGTGGCCACAGATCAAGACCTGGTCCGAACGGCTGATGCGCACCGACATGCGCGACCGCGACGGCGAAGCATTCCGTGACTTCTTCGCCGCCAACATGGAGTTCGTCGAGGTGCTCGGCGAGATCGCGCCGCAGAAGATGGCGGAGCCGGGCGACGACCTGATCAGCGTGTGGCTGCACTCCACGATCGACGGTCAACCGCTCCCACCCGCAACGATCGTGCACGAGGTGGGCCTCTTCATCGCCGGCGGCGCCGAGACCACTCGAACGGCGATCAGCCACGGCCTCCACGCCTTCGCCCAGCACCCCGAACAGTGGGAGGCGATCGGTGCCGACTCCGATCTCGTGCCCGGCGCGGTCGAGGAAGTACTGCGCTGGGTGACGCCCTTGAACAACTTCTTCCGTCGGGCAGCGGTCGACGATCAGATCGGCGACCAGCCCATCCAGCGCGGCGACCGGATCATCCTGCTGTACCCGTCGGCCAACCGCGACGAGGCGGTGTTCGCCGACCCGTTCCGCTTCGACATCACACGGCACCCGAACCCACACCTGTCGTTCGGGTTCGGCACCCACCTCTGCATCGGTACCCACGTGGCCCGTGCATCGCTGGCTGCGGTGTTCGGCCAGCTGAGCCAACGGGTGACCGACCTGCGTGTGGTCGAGGAGCCGGTGGTCGAAGCAAACATCTTCGCCCGCGCCGTGCAGTCGTTCCGTCTCGGCTTCACCCCTCGCTGACAACCCGGGCCAGCCGCCCCGAGGACGGCTACGGTGATCGCCATGGGGAACATCACGAATCTTGCAGGGGTCATTCGCGTCCACGGTGAGGCACAGCCACACAAGACGGCGCTGATCCTGGGCGACGAACGCCTGAGCTGGTCGGAGCTGCGTGGTCGATCGGCGCAGATGGCGCAAGGTCTGCTCGCCGCCGGAGTCGAAGCGCAGGAGCGGGTCGCGTTTCTCGACAAGAACGGCTTCGAACACTTCGAGGTGATGTTCGGCGCCGCGATGATCAACGCCGTGTGTGTCGACGTCAACTGGCGTCTGGCCGCCCCGGAAGTGGAGTTCATCGTCAACGACACCGAGGCCAAGGTGCTCGTGGTCGGCCCCGACTTCGTGCCCATCCTCGACGCGATCGCCGACAACCTCACGCACGTGACCACGGTGCTGGTGATCGGTGGACATGAACGATTCACCGACTACGAGGAGTGGATCACCACCTTCGACCCGATCGACCCGGGAACCGACTCCGCCCTCGACGACGTCGCGTTCCAGCTCTACTCGTCGGGGACGACAGGCCGGCCCAAAGGCGTCATGCTCACCAACGCCAACTTCTTCAGCCTCCTGCCGATGGCGAAGGAACTCTGGGAGTTGACACCCGACTCGGTGAACCTGGTGGCGATGCCGTTGTTCCACATCGCCGGCGGCGGTTGGGCGGTGGCGGGCATGTACGAGGGATGTACGTCGGTGATCTTCCGCGACCTCGATCCCGTGGCGCTCGTGGCGACGATCGCCGAGCATCGGATCAGCCACGCACTGTTGGTGCCGGTGGCGCTGCAGTTCGTGTTGCTGGTGCCCGGTGTCGAGGAGGCCGACTTCAGCAGCTTGAAGGTGATGGTCTACGGAGCATCACCGATCAGCGAAGACGTGCTGTCGAAGTGCGTCGAGCTGTTCAAGCCGTGCAAGTTCTGGCAGGCCTACGGGCTCACCGAGACCACCGGAGGTGTCGTCAATCTCCCGCCCGACGATCATGCATCGGACAGCCCCAACAAGCATCGGCTGCGTTCGTGTGGCGTTCCCGGCCCGGGTGTCGAGCTGCGCATTGTCGGCGACGAGGGAACCGATTGTGAGACGGGAGCGGTCGGAGAGATCTGGGTGCGGTCACCTCAGGTGATGAAGGGCTACTGGAACATGCCCGAGGCGACGGCCGAGGCAATCACGCCGGACGGCTGGTTCAAGACCGGTGACGCCGGCTATCTCGACGCTGACGGCTACGTGTACATCCACGACCGGGTGAAGGACATGATCGTGTCGGGTGGCGAGAACGTGTATCCCGCCGAAGTCGAGAACGTGTTGATGGCGCATCCCGCCATCGCCGACGTCGCCGTGATCGGCGTGCCGCACGACAAGTGGGGTGAGACCGGCAAGGCGATCGTGGTGAGGATGCCCGACTCCGAGGTGACGGAGGCCGACATCATCGCGTACGCCAAGGAGCGCTTGGCGACCTACAAGTGCCCGACCAGCGTGGATTGGGCTGACATGCTGCCACGCAACCCGAGCGGCAAGATCCTCAAGAAGGACCTGCGCGAGCCGTTCTGGGTGGGCCACGAGCGCCGGGTGGGCTGACCGCGCCGGCGGCGCAGATCCGGCGGCGCAGTCAGGCGGCCCGGTCAGGCGGCCGGTCAGGCGGCGCGGTCAGGTGGTGCGCTGGCCGTGCGCGTCGATGTCGTAGATCCGTACGCGATCGGTGTGGCTGATCGATCGGCGTGCTTCGTCGACGAGGACCTGATCGTCGGCATGAAACCCAACGAAGATCGCGTCGGCGGCGTCTGGGTCGACGAAGCTCTGCTGAAACGCCGGGCTCTGCCCGGTGCCGATCACAAAGCTCCAGACGGCGCTGACGTAGAAGCCGAAGATGGCGCCGCCGAGGGCGGCGCCGAAGGTTGCCGGCAGGCTGTCGGTGGTGAGCCACACCCCGATGCCGATGATGGCCGCCACGATCACCGCACCGGGAAGACCGCCCAGCAGGCTGCGTCGCGCGGCGTGGGTCGTGACACCCTCGGGGTCGGCCTGATGCGTTCGTTCTCGATCCTCCGGGTGCCCGAGCACGAGCATCGATGCGTCGGTGTCCTCTGTGGTCGTGCGTTCGAAATCGAGTGCGACCGCTCGGGCGGACTCGGTGTCGTCGGTGAGCACCACCAGGTTGTGGCGACGTAGTTGTGCGTCAGGGTTGGAGTTGGACACCTCAGTGAGGTGCGGCGCAGTCGCTCGCGCCCAGTCGACGAAACTCACGGGACGTGTGGATGTTGCTGCGGTGGGCGCGGTGTCAGGAGCTCGGGGAGCGTCGTGGTGGTCGGACTCGTTCATTGGGGGGTCCCTCCTTGTCGGGCCACGCGGGACTGCCCGCCCACGTCGTGGCGCAAACGCTGCGGCGCGCCACGATTGGCTGGTCGGTGCGGCGCGATGCGCTGCGACCGAGGTGACGCTGGTCGGCGTCGATCGTTCGTTCGTGAACGGGCGATAGCGTCGAAGGTCGTGTCCACACCTGATCAAACCATCCTCGACGACCCCACCCAGGTCGACACAGCCGCAGATTCGGCCGTGCAGCACCGTTCCGACGTGCGCAACCTCGCGATCGTCGCGCACGTCGACCACGGCAAGACCACGCTCGTCGACGCGATGCTGCACCAGTCGGGTGCCTTTCGCGCCAACGAAGAGGTCGCCGAGCGGGTCATGGACTCCGGTGACCTCGAGCGCGAGAAGGGCATCACCATCCTCGCCAAGAACACCTCGCTCGTGTGGAACGACCCGCGCAACGGTGACGACATCACCCTCAACATCGTCGACACCCCCGGCCACGCCGACTTCGGTGGCGAGGTCGAACGCGCGCTCACCATGGTCGACGGCATCGTGCTGCTCGTCGACGCGGCCGAAGGCCCGTTGCCGCAGACGCGTTTCGTGCTGCGCAAAGCGCTCGCCCGCCATCTGCCCGTGATCCTCGTGATCAACAAGGTCGACCGCGCCGATGCCCGCACCGTCGAGGTGATCGACGAGGTGTACGAGCTGTTCTTCGACCTCGACGCCAAGGACCATCAGGTCGAGTTCCCCATCGTGTACTGCTCGGGCCGCGACGGCTGGGCAACGCTCGACTTCGACGAAGCCGAGCGGATCATCGCCGAGGGCAAGGGCGACAAGAACCTCGCCGAACTCGTCGAGGTGCTGCTCGATCACATCCCCACGCCGACGTATCACGAGGGGGCCCCGCTGCAGGCATGGGTCACCAACCTCGATGCGTCGCCGTACCTCGGGCGTCTCGCACTGCTGCGCGTGATGGAGGGTGAGATCAAGAAGGGCCAGTCGGTCGCCTGGTGCAAGCGCGATGGCACGATTGCCCGGGCCAAGATTGCTGAGCTGTTCCTCACCGAGCACCTGACCCGCGTGCCGGTCGACTCCGCACGCCAGGGCGACCTGGTGGCCGTTGCGGGCATCGAGGACATCTTCATCGGCGAAACGCTGGCCGATCCCGAGAATCCGATTGCGCTGCCGGTGATCACCGTCGACGAGCCGGCACTGTCGATGACCATCGGCATCAACACCTCGCCGCTCGCAGGGCGTGAGGGCAAGAAGCTCACCGCCCGCCTCGTCAAGAACCGCCTCGACGCCGAACTCGTCGGCAACGTGTCGATCCGGGTGCTCCCGACCGAGCGCCCCGATGCGTGGGAAGTGCAGGCTCGTGGCGAGCTGCAGCTCGCGATCCTGGTCGAGCAGATGCGGCGCGAAGGCTTCGAGCTCACCGTCGGCAAGCCGGTGGTGCTCACCCACGAGGTCGATGGCAAGGTCCACGAGCCGGTCGAGCGGGTCACGATCGACGTGCCGCAGGACTACTTGGGCAACGTCACGCAGCTGCTCGCAGCCCGCAAGGGTCGGATGCAGAACATGACCGGCTCCGCGTGGATGCGCCTCGACTATCTCGTGCCCGCACGAGGACTCATTGGTTTCCGCACCGAGTTCCTCACCGAGACCCGGGGCACCGGCGTGATCAGTCACACCTTCGAGGGCTACGAGCCGTGGGCCGGCGAGATCCGCTCGCGTCAGTCCGGTGTGCTCGTGGCCGACCGCATCGGTCCGGCAACCACCTACGCCATGATGAACCTGCAGGACCGTGCCGCCATGATGGTCGGCCCGGGCACCGAGGTGTACTGCGGCATGATCGTGGGCGAGAACTCGCGCGCTGGTGACATGGACGTCAACGTCTGCCGTGAGAAGAAGATGACCAACGTGCGTGCCGCCTCGGCCGACGAAACGGTCAAGCTCACACCGCACCGCCAGTTGTCGCTCGAGGGTGCGCTCGAGTTCATCGCTGGCGACGAGTGCGTCGAGGTCACGCCGCAGAACATCCGCCTGCGCAAGGTCGACATGGACCCCAGCACCCGCGCCCGCGAGACCAAGCGCCGCAGCCAGTCCGCCTGACATGTGGGGCGTAACGTTTGGTGTCAGACACCAAACGTTACGCCGAGCCTGCTACTGGGGGCCGGTGGTGAGGGCAGCGTCGGGCTCATGGAGATCCAGTGCCTCGTTGCCCTGGGCGTGGAGCCCGGTCGACTCCCACGACAACACACCGATACGGCAGCGCTCCCATCGGTTGCCGCTCACCTGACAGTCGGCGGCGCCCCATTGCACGATGCACCCACTGTCGCCGTCACACACGGCGTTGCCGTCGACGACGGCCTGCGCTCCACCGTCGATGTCGATGCCTCGCATGGTGTGATCGACGAAGTTGCCGTACACGTGGGCTCCCTCGGTCTGCTCGAGGTGGACGCCCCACCACCGAGCCGAGATGTTGTTGCCGCGGACGATCGTGGCGGTGGTGCCGCTCGCGCGGATTGCGCAGAGATGGTCGCGGAACTCGCACGAGTCGATCTCGTGGCCGCTGCCGCCGATCAGGTGAGCGCCGATGTCCCACCGCATCCCGTGGAACTGACTGCGCGACACGGTGAGACGGTCGGCCCCCTCCGCAACGACGCCCGCCGCAGCCGTGGCGCGGACCACCACATCGTCGGCGTGGACCACGACATGGCCGTCGACATGGCATCCCAGCAAGGTGGCGTACGGGCCGTCCACGCGGACTGCGGACGCTGGGAACCATGCCAAACGTGCTGGCCCGCCGACCACGCCGAGATGTTCGAGACGGGCGTTTCGTTGCAGGGTGACCGCAGTGGCGCCGGCGCCGTCGATGGTGGTGCGTCCTGCACCGAGCCCGCGCAGGATCACGCCAGCAGGCACGGTGACGGGCCCGGTGTAGGTGCCGTCGCCCAATTGCACGATGTCGCCGGGTGCAGCGTCACGAAGCAGCGGTGACAAGTCGATCGGCAGGCGTGGTTGCGGTGCGAACAACTCGACGGGACGTTCGACGGCACCGAGCACGAAGTGGTAGACCGCGATCGCCTCGACCGACCCCACGTGCGACCGGCGCTCGAGCGCCGAGTGGCCACCCACGACCTGCACGCCGTCCTCCGACTGGCGAAACCCGACCGGCGTGCCGTCGCGGTCTGCAGTGATGACGCGATACCGGTCGGGAGTGATGGCGGCGAACCGTCCGCGTCCGCTGAGGTCGACCACGTGGACCGCGCCGTCGAGGCGGAAGTACCTGACCTCGTCATCGCCCCACGTCTCCCAGGGCGTCGAGGCGTCGATCAGGCGCTGGTTCGCACGCACCCATCGACCAGCGGCTTCGAGCGGCATGCGCTGCAGCGACGGAATGGTTCCGTCGGCTGCCGGCCCGATGTTCAGCAGCAGGTGGCCGCCCTTGGCGACCACCTCGGTGAGCAGCGCCACGATGTCGAAGCCGGACATGTGGTGTTCGGCGCGTTCGGCCCGGTTGTAGCAGAAGCTCGACCCGATGCCCCGGCACAGCTCCCACGGGCCGTCGAGGATCTCGGTGGGTGCCTCGTACTCGAACGTGCGAACCAGCTCGGGGCTTCCCGGACGAACGGCGTCGGGCGCCGCCCACCATCGATCGTTCACCACGACATCGGGGTCGATCGCCCACACCTGCTCGAGGAGGTCGGCCGTGCGCCACACATCGGGACCGTGGCCCCAGTGCCCGTCACCCCACAGCACACTCGACCCGTAACGTTCGACCAGGTCGATCACGTGCGGATGCAACACCTCGCTCACGTAGGACGGATCGGGAAATCGGGTGTCGCCCCAGTCGAGCAGGGAGTAGTACGTGCCGAACACGATGTCGTTGCGTTCGCAGGCCGCTGCGTACTCGGCCAGAACATTGCGGTTGGGGCCACCGTGCAGCGTCGTCCGCTCGGTGTTCGGTGCATCCCACCACGCCAACCCGTCATGGTGCTTGGTGACCAGGATGCTGTACCCCGCACCAGCGTCGGCGACGAGTTGGGCCCAGTCTTCGGCGTCGAAGCGGTCGAAGGTGAGCAGCGGCAGGAAGTCGTCGAAGTGCTCGATGTGGCCCCATCGGTCCCGATGGTGCCCGAGCACCTCGACCATCGGCCGGGGATGCAGCACCACGTCGGCGACGTCCTCGCCGAGATGGCTGCGATACCAGTCGGAGTACTCGCCGATCGGCGACCATGCGGGCACCGTGGCGAGGTTCGAGTGCACGAAGATGCCGAAGCGCCGATCGTTCCACCAGGTCGGCATGCTCATCAACCGCCAAGTGTCGCGCACATGACGTGGTGCGACGAACCAGTTCGGCATCGGCGCGCAGATCGGCTCGCTGCTGATGACCACAACCGGCCCCGTCCAGGGCCATACTGCAGCGATGGACACGACGTCGGCCCTGGTCGGCGACCTCGACCAGACCCTGAGCGCCAAGCTCGACGCCCTCGACGCCGAACTGCGACGCCTCGATCGTGTGGTGGTGGCATTCAGCGGCGGAGCCGACTCGGCCTTCCTGGCCGCAGCTGCAACTCGAACGTTGGGCTTCGATCGTGTCCATGCGGTCACCGCCGTGTCGCCGTCGTTGGCCGGCGACGAGGAGGCTGACTGTCGGGCGTTGGCAGACGAGTGGGGCTTGCGCTGGACGCCGGTGGCCACTGCCGAGATGGAGCGGGCGGCGTATCGGCTCAACGACACGGATCGGTGCTTCCACTGCAAGGCCGAGTTGATGGATGTGGTGGCACCGATCGCCGCTGCCGAACAACTCGACGGTGGTGCTCGGTGTGAACGTCGACGACCTCGGTGACCATCGCCCCGGCCAGCGCGCTGCCAGCGAGGCGGGCGCAGCGTTCCCGCTGGTGGCGGCCGGGTTCACGAAGGACGATGTACGAGCGGCGTCGCGAGCGATGGGGCTGCGTACGTGGGACAAGCCCGCGGCGGCGTGTCTGGCGAGCCGAATCCCGTACGGCACGCAGGTGTCGGTCGAGATCCTGTGTCGAGTCGACCGGGCCGAGGCGGCGCTGCATCGACTCGGATTCGCGCAGGTTCGGGTGCGTCACTACGACGACACTGCACGCATCGAGGTGGACCTGGTCGATCTCGGCCGGTGTGGTGGAGCAGCGCGACGAGGTCGTCGATGCGGTGCGCGGCGCGGGCTACCGCTACGTCACCGTCGACCTCGAGGGCTTCCGATCCGGCAATCTGAACGGCTGATCCGCCGCGTGGATCCGAGGGCGATTGCCGCGCGATCGCACGGCAACCGCCGTCCGATTGCGGCTCGATGAGGTCGCCCCACGTAGCGTCAGCCGGCCATGAAGCTGTCGATGATGATCAACTATTCGGGCGACTTCCACGCCGACGTGGCCAAGGTCGTGGAGCTGGAGAAGGCCGGCCTCGACGTGGTGTGGGTGCCCGAGGCCTACAGCTTCGACGCCGTGTCGCAGATGGGCTACCTCGCCGCCAAGACCGACACGATCGAGATCGGCTCGGCCATCCTCAACGTGTTCTCGCGGACGGCGACCTGCATGGCGCAGACCGCTGCCGGACTCGACTTCGTGTCGGGCGGTCGGTTCATCCTCGGACTCGGCGCGTCGGGCCCGCAGGTGATCGAGGGGTTCCACGGGGTGCCGTACGAGAAGCCGATGCCGCGCATCCGCGACTACATCAACGTCTGCCGGATGACGATGAAGCGCGAGAAGGTCGTCTACGACGGCCCGACCGTGCAGGTGCCGCTGCCGGAGGGCCAGGGCACCGGGCTCGGCAAGCCGCTCAAGCTGATCAACCACCCGGTCCGCGACACGGTCCCGATCTTCTGGGCGAGCCTGATGGGCCAGTCGGTGAAGGCCACCGCCAAGCTCGCCGACGGCTGGATCCCGATCTTCTTCGATCCCGGAGAAGTTCCACACGGTCTGGGGCGACGACCTCAAGGCCGGCCAGGCCGAGCGTGATCCCGACCTGGGTCCGCTGCAGATCTCCGCGGGCGGCATGGTGGCGATCGGCGACGATCTCGTCGGCGACAAGCAGTCGCAGCATTCTCGACTTCTCCCGGCCGAACGTGGCGCTGTACGTCGGTGGCATGGGCGCTCGCGACAAGAACTTCTACAACACGATCTGCCAGAAGTACGGCTACGTCGACGAGGCGGCGGCGATCCAGGATCTGTACCTCGACGGCAAGAAGGACGAGGCCGCGGCCGCGGTTCCGGCCGAGATGCTGGAGAAGACCAACCTGGTCGGCCCCACCGGCTACATCAAGGAACGCCTCGCCGCCTACAAGGAGGCCGGCGTCACCCACCTGTCGGTCAACCCGGTCGGCGGCGACCCGGTCAAGACCGTCGAACAGCTCCGCTCACTGCTCTGACCAGCCAGGTTCCCCGAGCCCGGGTCTCGGCGGAACCACGAAGGTTCCCGCAGCCCGGGTCTCGGGGAACCAGGACTCGGCTCAGACCATGCCGCGCAGCCACCACAGGCTGAGCGCCCAGGCGAGCGCCAGGCTGAGGAACGCGGCGAGCGCCCACCGCCAGGTGAGCTCGGTGATCACTTCGATCGGGTCGCCGATCGTTTCGCCGAGCGAGTCGGCGATCTGGTCGTAGGCAGTCGCCAACTCGTCGCCGGTACGAGCCTCGAAGGCGTCGCCGCCGGTGGTTTCGGCGACCAGTTCGAGGTCGGCAGGACGCACCGGCACCGGCACGATGTCGCCGGTCTCGGGGTCTTGGATCATGCCGTCGTCGGTGCCGAACGCAATCGTGTACACCGGAATGCCGGCGTCGGCTGCTTCGGCGGCACCGTCGGATGTCAGGCGACCGACCGTTGTCTCACCGTCGCTGAGCAGCACCATCACACCTGGCGGGAGGTCGGAATCGTTCTCGGGGTCGGCAGGCGTTCACCAGCAATCGGGTGCCGGCTGACAGCGCATCACCGATCGCGGTCGACTCGGCCAATTCGAGGTTGTCGATGCCGCGCAGCATCGTGGCCCGGTCGAGCGTGGGGTCGACGTCGACGGCCACTGACCCGGAGAACCCGATCAGTCCCACTTCGACGTCGTCGTCGACCAGGTCGACGAAGTCGCGGGCGGCCTCCTGAGCGGCTTCGAAACGCCGCGGCTCGACGTCGTCGGCCATCATCGACAGCGACACGTCGAACAACACCAGAATGCGGCCTTCGGTGGTGGTGTTCTCGGTGGATCGTTCCACCGGTCGGGCGATTGCCACGACTGCGAAGGCGAGGCCGAGCAGCTGGATGCCGGCCACCACGTGGCGCCGCCACTTCGGGCGCTCGGGCGCCACCTTGTCGAGCAGGTCGACCTGCGTGAACCGCACGGTGGCCGTTCGACGCCATCGCAGTACCACGACGTAGAGCACCGCGAGGCCGACCACCAGCAACAGCAGCCAGAGGCGCCCGGGAGCGAGGAAGTCGGTGCTCATCGGCCGATCCCGTCGCCACGCACCGCTTGCACCCGACGTCGCTGGGTGTGCTGCACGATCGATCCGAGCCAGTCGCTGTCGGTGGCGAGGTCGATCACATCGGCGCGCGAACGCCCGAGCGCGTCGGCGCGCCGGTCGGACTCTTCACGGGCGGCGGTAGCGAAACGTTCCTGCACCTTGGCCGGTGACGCGAACTTCTCGGACGCGCCCGGTCGCGGGTCGACCACGTCGACCAGGCCGATCGGGGGGACGTCGTGCTCGCGGGGATCGTGCACGGTGATCGCCAGGAGGTCGTGGCGAAGGCTGAGCCGCGCGCAGCGACGGCTGCCACGCCTCGCCGTGGAAGTCGCTGATCACCGCAACGAAACCCTCGACGATTGGCAATCGCGCCCACCCGATCGATCGCTCCGGCGAGGTCGGCGTGGCCGAGGCCCTCGGATGCCGGTGGAGTGCTGAGCAGCGACAGGATCGCGCGGACCTGATTCGATCCCGGACCGGGGCGGCACCACGTGGATCGATGGGCCGGCGACGAGGACGGCGCCCGAGCCGGTTCTGATTGCGTGCGGTGAGGAAGCCGACACACGCTGCGGCGGCAGTGGCCACCTGGGCCTTGTCGTTGGTGGTGGTGCCGAACGCCATCGTGGCCGACACGTCGACCACGAGCCAGGCGGTGAGATCGCGATCGGCGATCTGTTCGCGCACGTAGGTCTCCTGCGTGCGGGCGGTCACATTCCAGTCGATGCGACGCACGTCGTCGCCGGCTTGGTACAGCCGAGCTTCACCGGGCTCCGAACCGTGCCCCGGCGTGAGCCCCTGGTAGTGGCCGTGGAGCACACCGTCGAGTCGCCCGGTGATCGTGAGCTCGAGCGTGCGGAGCAACTCCGCCACGGTTTCGGTCGGCGGCCCCGACGCCCAACCGCCCGACACGCCGGGCGCTGCTGAGCCGGACGATCCCAGCGGGCCAGCAGAGGCCCACGCCGAGGCGGCCGCAGCGGGCGTCACGCTCGCTGGACCGAGGCTGACCACGTTCAGTTCCCGGGACCGCTGGCGAGCGCGTCGTTCGGCTTCGGCGACACCCACGTGGCGGGCACGGTCGCGAGGATGCGCTGCACGACGTGGTCGGTGGTGATGTCGCGTGCGAGTGCGTCGTAGGTGAGCAGCAATCGATGTCGCAGGACCTCGGGCGCCAGGTCGAACACGTCTTGTGGTGTGGTGTACGAGCGCCCGCGCATCATCGCCAACGCACGAGCGCCGCGCACGAGGTTCAGCGATGCGCGCGGGCTGGCACCGAGGCCGATCACGGTCGACAGGTCGTCGAGGCCGTACCGGCCGGGGAAGCGAGTGCACTGCACGAGATCGACGGCGTACTGCGACACCGACCGGTCGACGAACACGGTGTCGGCACGGCGCTGCAGCGCAATCAGTTCGTCGAGCGTGATCACCTGTGCGGGTACGGGCGCTCGGACGCTCATCCGGTCGATGATGGTGAGTTCTTCGTCGGCCGTGGGGTAGTCGAGCACGATCTTCATCATGAACCGGTCACGTTGGGCGTCGGGTAGCTGGTAGACGCCTTCGGACTCGATCGGGTTCTGGGTGGCCACGGTGAAGAAGGGTTCCGGAACCGGGTGGGTGATGCCGCCGATGGTGACCTGCTGTTCGGCCATCACTTCGAGCAGCGCCGACTGGACTTTGGCGGGCGCCCGGTTGATCTCGTCGGTGAGGAGGAAGTTCACGAACACCGGCCCGAACTCGACGTCGAAGGTCTCACTGCTGCCCCGGTAGATACGGGTTCCGGTGATGTCGGACGGCAACAGGTCGGGAGTGAACTGGATGCGGGCGAAGGAACCGCCGACCACGTCGGCGAGCGTTTCGGCGGCCAGCGTCTTGGCCAGCCCGGGGACCGATTCGAGCAGGCAGTGTCCACGACAGAGCACGCCGACGAGGAGCCGCTCGAGCAGACGCGTCTGGCCGACCATCACCTTGCGGAGTTCGAAGAAGATCTTCTCGAAGGTCTCGGCGGTGTGCCGATCGTCGGCGGGCGAGGGCACGGGAGGCGGGACGGCGTCGCTCATTGCGAAACGACGGTAGCGGTGCGGCGCCCGGTCCGAGACGCAGGGCGAGACGGCTCTCACCAAGTTCTCGTAGTCTGCTGTCGTGGCCGCTTCGCCCGAACACGACCCACAGACCGACGCCGAAGAGGCAGCCGCAACTCGGCGCCTCTCGATGATCGAGGCCGGCCGACGCAAGGGTGGTGTGTTCGGTGCGGCTGCTGCCGGGGCCATGATCGGCATCCGTGACGTCTATGAGGGCCCACCGAAGGAGGACGACATCGTGATCGTCTCCGAGGCGCCCGGCGATCCGGAGGACATCGACATCGACGGGATCACCGGCCGGGTCGCCGACGTCGACTTCTGGGCCCCACCGCCCCTCGATCCGCGCAGCTGAAGCTGCTCAGTTGGCGTAGGCGCCGGGTCGGGCGAGGAAGTGTCGGTGCCAGCGCGACGGCGTCAGCACCAACGCTCGTGGTTCGTCCTCGAACATCCAGCGAGCAAAGTTGCGGCGTCCCCAGGTGCCGCTGGAGCCGACCACTCGGATTGCACCACGCGCACCCCACGGTGTGGTGAGCACCGCGCCGAGACGGCGCGACATTCGATGGTCGGCAAACAGGTGATGTTCGGCCGTTGAGCGATACATCGCTGCCGCGTGATCGGGATGGAGCGCTCCGGCAGCGAGCATGGCCTCAGCAGCGAGACGACCGGTCAGCAGTGCCTGGCCGATCCCTTCGCCGGTCATCACGTCGGTGGCCATCGCAGCGTCACCGACGAACAGCACACGCCCCTCGCTGAGGGTGGCCTCGTCGATTCGTGCCGGAATCGGCCATGCAGTATGACGGTCCTCGAGTTCGAACTCGTCGCCGAGAGCTGCTCGCACGTGTGGCCGCTCGAGCAGGTCGAGCCAGAGCTGCTTCATGTCCTGGATGCGTCGGCTGCCGTCACGCAACACGCCGAAGCCGATGTTGACCCGGCCGTTCGGCAGCGGGAACGACCACGCGTATCCGGGGACGAGGTCTGGTTCGAACCACACGAACAGCTGCTCGGCGGCCGGCCCGGTGACGTTGCGGCCGTACTGGCGAAAGCCGTGCCATTCGCCGAGGTACCCGGCTTCGTTGGCGCCGAGCGTCTTGCGCACCTTGCTCCACATGCCGTCGGCGGCCACGACGTATCGAGTGTCGATCTCGTGGCCACCGGCTCGCACGGTCACGAACTCGTCGTGGTGATCGAGCCCCTCGAACGCACATCCGTCGCGCACATCCACTCCGGCAGCCCTGGCCAGGTCGACCAGTGCGTTGTCGAGCTGCAGGCGAGGCGCCACGGCGGAGTAGGTGCCCTCGGTCGGCAGCGGCACGACGACTTCGCGACCGCTTGGCGACCGCAGCGCGGCACTGTTGACGCGGAACCAGTCGGGGACCGAACCGGGGTCGAACCCGAGGTGCTCGAGTTCTCGAAGCGCCAGAGTCGTGAGGCCATCACCGCAGCACTTGTCGCGCGGGAACACCGCCTTGTCGATGCCGATCACCGATCGCCCGGCACGCGCCATCTCGATGGCGGCTGCCGCACCGGCCGGACCCATGCCGACGACGACGACATCCGCGGCGCTGCGCGCCTCACGGGGCTCGGAGCGAATGGTGGGGCCGAGGTCGGTCACGGCCGCACAGGCTACGAGTGGTGGTCCACGGCTGCCACGTCGAGTTGTCGGTGCGGGCCGCTCCGCTCGAAGGTGGGCGGGGCCCCCGTCCTACGATGCCGAACGTGGCGGGGCTCGACGTGGGTCGGGCGAGCGCGTCAGCGCCTGAGCCGAGAGAGTGGGAGAACTCCGATGAGTGGACTGTGTGAGGGGCGAGTAGCCATCGTGACGGGAGCCGGTCGTGGCATCGGGCGCGAGCACGCGCTCAGCTTGGCCCGCCAGGGGGCGAAGGTCGTGGTCAACGACCTCGGTGGCAACGTCGACGGCAGCGGCGGCGACCTCTCGCCGGCCCAGCAGGTCGTGAACGAGATCGTCGAGATGGGTGGCGAGGCCGTTGCCAACGGCGACAACGTGGCCGACTGGGAAGGTGCCCAGCGGATGATCAACACCGCCATCGAGACGTTCGGTGACCTGCACGCGCTGGTCAACAACGCCGGCATCCTGCGCGACCGGGTGCTCGCGAACATGACCGAGGAGGAATGGGACTCGGTGATCAACGTGCACCTGAAGGGCACGTTCGCTCCGTCGCGCTGGGCCGTTGCGTACTGGCGTGAGCGGGCCAAGGCCGGTCAGCCGGTGAGTGGGCGGATCGTCAACACCACCTCGGTGTCGGGCATCTACGGCAACCCTGGCCAGGCCAACTACGGAGCGGCCAAGGCGGGCATCGCTGCGTTCACCAACATCGTCGCGTTGGAGGTCGCCCGCTACGGCGTCACGGTCAACGCGGTCGGGCCGGTGGCTCTGACCCGGATGACCGAAGGGCTCGGGCCGGCGCCCGAGTCCGACGAGGCACGAGAGGCGCGAGCGCCCCACTGGATCGCGCCGATCGTCACCTGGCTGTGCTCGGAGGAGGCCGCGGGCGTCACCGGTCGTGTGTTCGAGGCATCTGGCCAGACCTTGGCGGTGGCCGAAGGCTGGGTGCGTGGACCGTCGACCAAGCCGGTCGACGACCCGACCAAGATCGGCCCCGTCGTGGCCGACCTGCTCGCCGGTGCCCGGGCGAACTCGGGCATGAACGGCGAACCCGGTGGCTGGCCCCAGACCATGCTCGACGCCTGACCGAACCGAAGCAGTCCGAACCAGACCGAACCAGACCAGACCGAACGCGACCAACCGAAAGCGAGCTGCCATGCCACTGAATCCCGAAGCTGTTGGATCCACCAGCGATCCCGTCGATGTCAGTTGGACCTCGAAAGATGCCCTGCTCTACGCGGTGGGCATCGGTGCCGGCCACGACGAGTTGGCCTTCACCACCGAGAACACCAGCGGTGTCGATCAACTCGTGTTCCCCACGTTTCCCGTCGTGATCGGCTGGGGGAGCGGTTCGGCGATGCGCAACATCGGCTCGTTCAACCCGGCGATGCTGGTGCACGGCCAGCAGGCGGTCACGTTGCATCGTCCGATCCCGGTCGAAGGCGCTGCAACCATCACGAGCGAACTCGTCGGCATGTACGACAAGGGCAAGGCGGCGGTGATCGTCACGGAGTCACGTGCGATCACCAATGGCGAGCCGTTGTACACGACCACGTCGTCGGCGTTCATCCGTGGTGAGGGCGGTTGGGGCGGCGATCGCGGACCGTCCGGCCCGAAAAACGTTGCACCCGAGCGCGATCCTGATCACGTTGTCGAGTATCAGACGACGATCGACCAAGCGTTCGTGTACCGGTTGTCGGGCGACCGCAATCCGCTGCACACCGACCCGGCGTTCGCTGCGATGGGCGGCTTCGATCGGCCGATCCTGCACGGGCTGTGCAGCTACGGCTTCACCGGTCGCGCCCTGCTCCACGCCGTGTGCAACAGCGACCCGGCCGGGTTCCACCACATCGAAGCCCGCTTTGCGGCACCCGTGCTCCCCGGCGACACTCTCACGGTGTCGATGTGGTCGAGTGGCGATGGCGAGACCCTCTTCAGCACCAGCGCCGTCGACCCGTCCGACCCATCGACCGCCCGCGTGGTGATCGACCAAGGCCTGCTCCGCCACGCCTGATCTCCCAACACCCCCGAAAACACCCGCAAACCTCCGAAACTGCCCGGAATCGTGACGCTGACCGTCACGATTCCGGGCAATTTGGGGGCGTGGGGGCGTGGGGGCGCGATGAGCGGATGATGAGTGGATGTGTTCAGGGGCGGCAGGTGCTCACGAGGTGGGCCACCACGTCGGCGAGCGCGACGTCGACTCGGTCGCCCGAGCGGCGGTCCTTGACCTCGATCGTGGGGTTGGTCTCGTCGCCGACGCCGCGTCCGACGATGGCGATGGTGGGGATGCCGAGCAGTTCGGCATCCTTGAACTTCACGCCCGGCGATGGGCCGTAGCGGTCGTCGAGCAGCACCGTGAGTCCGGCCGCCTCGAGATCGGCAGCGAGTTGCTCGCCGGCGGGAATCTGTGGACCGTCGGCTTTGCCGGCGATCACCACGTGAACGTCCGCAGGTGAGATCTCGCGCGGCCACACCAGCCCGATGTCGTCGTGGTTCGCCTCGGCAATGGCCGCCAATGCCCGCGTCACGCCGACGCCGTAGGAGCCCATGGTCGGAACAGCAGGCTTGCCGTGCTCGTCCTGCACCGTGAGGCCCAGGGCCTCGGCGTACTTGCGCCCCAGCTGGAAGATGTGGCCGATCTCGATGCCCCGAGCGATCTCGACGTCGGCGCCGCAGTGCGGGCACACGTCGCCGTCGCGGATCTCGGCAGCTTCGATCGTGCCGTCGGGGGTGAAGTCACGCCCCGCGACGAGGTTGATCACGTGGTTGCCCGACGAGTCGGCGCCGGTGATCCAGGCCGTGCCGTCGCTGATGCGGGGATCGACCAGATAGCGGATGCCCGAGGCGTTGGCGGCACCGAGCACGCCAGGCCCGATGTAGCCCTTGACGAGCGACGGGTGCTTCGCGAAGTCGGCTTCGTCGAACGGTTCCGGTTCGGCCGGCGACACCTGGGCTTCGAGGCGCTTCATGTCGACCTCGCGGTCGCCCGGCACACCGATGGCCAGTGCTTCGACGGTGCCGTCGGGGTGGCGCAGGTTCACGACGACGTTCTTCAAGGTGTCGGCGGCGGTCCAGTCGCGCTCGGGGTGGCGCAGTGCCACGTCGGCGTTGACGAAGTCGACGAGCGTGGCGATCGTCGGTGTGGCAGGCGTGTCGTGAACCATCGCCTCGGGGAGCCCGTCGAACGCGATCGCCGGGGGAGCGGGGGTGACCACGGCTTCGACGTTGGCGGCGTAGTCGCAGGACGTGCACCGGATGAAGGTGTCCTCGCCGACGTCCATCGGAGCAAGGAATTCCTCCGAGGCCGAGCCGCCCATCGCGCCCGACATGGCGGACACGATCACGTAGGGCAAACCGAGCCGGTCGAACAGTGAGATGTAGGCGGCCCGATGGTTGTCGTAGGAGGCCTGCAGCCCTGCGTCGTCGAGGTCGAAGCTGTAGGAGTCCTTCATCACGAACTCTCGCCCGCGCAACAGCCCAGCGCGTGGGCGGGCCTCGTCGCGGTACTTGGTCTGGATCTGGTAGATCGACAGCGGCAGGTCCTTGTACGAGCCGCAGATGTCCTTCACCAGCAGGGTGAACATCTCCTCGTGTGTGGGCGCCAGCAGGAAGTCGGCGCCCTTGCGGTCCTGCAGACGGAACAGGTTGTCGCCATACTCCGTCCAGCGGCCGGTGGCCTCGTAGGGCTCGCGTGGCAGCAGCGCCGGAAAGTGCACCTCCTGCAGGCCGGCGGCGTCCATCTCCTCACGGACGACGCGTTCGACGTTGCGGTACACGCGCCAGCCGAGTGGCAACCAGGAGAATCCGCCCGGTGCTGCCCGGCGAATGTAGCCAGCACGCACCAACAGGCGGTGGCTGGCGACTTCGGCGTCGGCCGGGTCGTCTCGAAGGGTACGAAGGAACAAGGTCGACATCCGGAGCACCCGGGCAACTTATCTGTGGGGGAGGCACCGCCGTGCGAGGGCGGACCGGGAGGCGCCAGCGATCGGCCTGGCGCGGCGGTCCGCGCCGACGGTCGCCGGTCGACTTCGGTGAGGCCGCTGCTATCATGGGACGTCCATTTGGTTTGGTACCGAAAGGCGTGGGGCTGAGCCCCACGCCTTGTTTGTTGAAAGGAGGCAGTTCGGATGAGTGCATCGACGGAGATCGACCGCGTGCACGCCCTCGTGGCTCCGATCGCTGCCGACCTCGACCTCGACGTGTACGACATCGAGCGCCGCGGGGCCACGATGCGCGTCACACTCGACACGCATCCGGGCTCCGAGAGTGGCATCACCCTCGACTCGCTGTCGCTTGCCACTCGCCTGATCTCACGCGAACTCGACCACGACGACCCCATCGCGGGGCACTACACGCTCGAAGTCACGAGCCCTGGTCTCGAACGACCATTGCGCACCCCGTCGCACTTCCAGCGTGAAGTCGCCAAGACCATCTCGGTGCGCTTGAGTGATCCGCAGGCCGATCCCCGACGTCTGCAGGGTGTCTTGGTGTCGGCCGATGACGTCGCTGCGACGTTGTTGCTCGACGACGGCACCGAGCGCGTCGTGGCCATTGCCGACATCGACAAGGCCCGTACGGTGTTCGAGTGGGGTCCGAAACCCAAACCGGGCAAGAAGCAACCCGGCAAGAAGCAACCCGGCAAGAACCAGTCCGGCACGAAGCCGCCGGCCGAGACACCGTCGGCATCTCACGCGTCCACCTCGAACAAGGAGAAGCAATCGTCATGAGCAACCTCGACATGAGCGAGGCCATCGGCATGCTGGCCCAGGAGAAGGGCATCTCCGAAGACCTGCTGCTGCACGTCCTCGTCGATGCACTCGCCTCGGCGTACAAGCGTCGTCCCGATGCTGCCGATGAAGTGGTCGTCGAGGTCAACTCCGAGACCATGGAGTTCTCCTTCATCGCGTACGACGTCGATGAAGATGGCAACTGGATCAACGAACGCGACGACACCCCCAAGAAGGAAGAGTTGGGCCGCATCGCCGCGCAGACCTTCCGTCAGGTGATGAGCCAGCGCATCCGCGAGGTCGAGTCCGAGCGCAAGTTCGAGGAGTACGCGAACCGTGAGGGTGACATCGTCACCGGCATCATTCAGCGCACTGACGCCCGCTACACGTTGCTCGATCTCGGCCGCGTCGAGGCGCTGCTGCCGCAGGCCGAGCAGGTTCCCTTCGAGCGGCCCGCCCAGGGCGACCGCCAGAAGGCGTACATCGTCGAAGTCCGCCGGACGCCGAAGGGCCCGCAGATCGTGGTGTCGCGGTACGCACCCGGGCCTCATCAAGCGCCTGTTCGAACTCGAAGTGCCCGAGATCGCCGACGGCATCGTCGAGATCAAGGCCTGCGCCCGTGAACCGGGTCACCGCACCAAGATCGCCGTCTGGTCGAACGACCACAACGTCGATCCCGTCGGTGCCTGCGTTGGCGCTCGTGGTGGCCGTGTTCGCATGGTCGTCAACGAGATGCGTGGCGAGAAGATCGACATCGTGCCGTTCAGCGAGGACCTCGCCGACTTCGTCGCCAAGGCACTGTCGCCGGCCAAGGTGACGCAGGTCAACATCTCCGACGACGGCACCGCAGCGGACGTGATCGTGCCCGATCATCAGCTGAGTTTGGCGATCGGCCGTGAGGGACAGAACGCTCGCCTCGCCGCTCGCCTCACGGGTGTACGAGTCGACATCCGCTCCGAGACCCAGCTCGCCGAGGGCATCCCGTCCGGTGGACGTGACGCCGACGTCGAGTACGCGGACGGCGAATGGCGAGCCAATGCCGAGTCCGGTGAGATGGAATGGCACGCGGCCGACGGCAGCGTGATCAGCGAATCGGACTGGCAGGCACAAGCGAGTGGCGCCAGCACCGATGACAACGCTGCAACGTCCGGCGACGCTGCAACGTCCGGCGACGCGGAAGTGTCCGGCGACGCGGAAGCGTCTGACGGTGCGCGAAGCATCAGAGGTTGTGGAATCATCCGACGGCGCGGACGTGCCTGAGGTTGTCGAATCGTCTGACGACGCGCAAGCAACTGTGGTTGCGGACGCATCTGACGACGAGCCCGCCATCGAGAAGGGCGACGACGACTGAGTGGTGCCCTTCGCTCCTCGCCCGTTCGCAGCTGCATCGGCTGTCGGCAACGCCGCCCCGCGGCCGAACTCGTGCGCGTCACGAGATCGGATGCAGGTCTCGGTGTCGACGGACCCAGCATGGGCCGGGGCGCATGGTTGTGTCGGGCACCCGACGCGAACGAACGAGTCGAACGTGACTGTCTCGAACAGGCACTGTCGAGACGGGCATTTGGACGAGCCTGGAAATCGACCCTCGAAGCCGCCGATGAGCAGGCACTTCGTGAGCAATGTGCTCGTGTTGACGACGAAGACCCGGATGCGCATTGATTCCTGCATCCGCGAGGCAAAGACGACTGTGAAAGGTTGAATCGAAACGTGGCAGCGAAGAAGATCAGGATCCATGAGCTCGCGAAGGAGCTCGGGATGACAAACGCCGAGGTCCTCGCCCTGTGCGGCGTGCTCGGTGTCGCGGCCAAGGGGCCGTCATCATCGCTGGCCGAGGCCTACGCCGACATGGTCACCCGCCGCGCTCAGCGCGACGGGTTGACTCGTGACGAGCAGCCCGAAGACGCCAAGCCGGTCAAGAAGGCCGCCAAGAAGAGCACGGCCGCGGCCAAGAAGAAGGCGGACGCATCGCCGACCGCCTCGCCGAAGCCGGCCAAGAAGGCTGCTGCGCAGCCTGCGACACCAGCGCCGTCGGACGACGATGTCGCGCCGGTGTCCGAGCCCACGCCGGCGCCCGCTCCGGCTCCGGCCGCCGTCGAGCCAACGGTGGCAGAAGCCCCGGAAGCTGCACCCGCAGCCCCGGCCCCCGAAGCAGCCGCAGCCCCGGCGCCCGACATCCCCGGCGCCCGCGAACCCAGCAGCTGCTCCGGCCGCTGCCGAGGTCCCTGCCGCCGAGGCCGCCCCCGCAGCACCCCCCGCTCCCGCTCCGACCGCCGCGCCTGCGCCTGTTGCCGAGCCCGCCCCCGTGGCCGAGCAGCCCCCGGTTGCCGCGCCGGAGCCCACGCCCGCCCCGGCGCCTGAGGCTGAAACTGCTGCGGCCCCGGCCCCGGCCCCGGCCCAGGCTGCAGCACCAGCGCCAGCACCGGCCCCCGAAGCGCCCGCCAACTCGACGCACGTGATCTCGAGCGCCCGCCCCACAGCGGACGGCCGCCCACCCGAGCAGGCAGCGCCCCCAGAAGCTCGTCGTCCGGTTGGCGATCAGCCCGCTGCGCCGCCGGCCGACAAGCCGTTGTCGCCGAGTGGCAAGGCGATTCCGCCGCCGCCCGGTCGTCCGTTGTCGCCGAGCGGTAAGCCGATTCCGCCGCCGCCTGGATCAGCTCGTCCAGCAGCGCGCGCCGGCGGCGGTCCTGGTGGGGCCCGCCCGCGTCCCGGTGGATTCACCCCGCGTCCCGGCGGTGCCCCCGGTGGTCGTCCTGGTGGCGGTCCTGGCGGCGGTGGCGGTCCCGGCGGCGGCGGTCCCGGCCGTCCCGGCGGCAATCGCCCGAGCGGACAGCGTCGACCGCCCCGACGCACCGGCCGTCGTCGTCGTCGTCGTGACCAAGACGATCTGCAGCCGCAGTTCACTGCCTACACGTCCTCGGACGCGCCTGTCCCCGACGGCGTGGTCATCATCGAGCGTGGCGTTTCGGCGCAGGAGTTCGCTCCCAAACTGAATCGCACCGCTGCTGACGTGGTCCGCTTCCTGCTCAACAACGGCGAGATGGTCACTGCGACCATGACGCTCGCTGATGAGCAGATGGAGCTGTTCGCACTCGAGGTCGGCGCGGAGATTCTCCTCGTCGAGCCTGGTCAGCAGGAGGAGGTCGAACTGCAGAAGTTGTTCGACGACTCCGACGACGACGAGATGCAGGAACCGCGCCCGCCGGTGATCACCGTGATGGGCCACGTCGACCACGGCAAGACCACGCTGCTGGACCACATCCGCGGCGCCAACGTCGTCGACGGGGAGGCGGGTGGCATCACCCAGCACATCGGTGCCTACCAGGTGCAGAACGAACACGGCTCGGTCACGTTCCTCGACACGCCGGGCCACGCCGCGTTCACCCAGATGCGTGCTCGTGGCGCCGACGCCACCGACATCGTGGTGCTGATGGTCGCTGCCGACGACGGCATCATGCCCCAGACGATCGAAGCCATCAATCACGCTCGCGCCGCCGACGTGCCGATCGTGGTCGCCGTCAACAAGATCGACAAGAACAACGCCGATCCCCAGCGTGTGCTCACACAGCTCGCCGAGTACGAACTCGTTCCCGAGTCGTGGGGCGGCGACACGATCGTGGTCGAGATGTCGGCGCTCACCGGCCTCGGCGTCGACGACCTGATCGAGCAGCTGCAAGTGGTGGCCGAACTCGAGGAGCTCACCGCGAACCCCACGGGGCGCGCCAAGGGCATCGTCATCGAGGCGCAACTCGACAAGGGCCGTGGCCCGGTGGCCACCATCCTCGTCGACAAGGGCGAACTCAAGGTCGGCGACCCCATCGTTGCAGGCGCAGCGTGGGGCAAGGTCCGCGCGATGATCAACGACAAGGGCGAACAGGTCAAGGTGGCCGGCCCGTCCACACCCGTGCAGGTGCTCGGGTTGTCGCTGGTGCCCGAAGCGGGCGACGAGTTCCGGGCCGCTCCCGACGACAAGATCGCACGCACGGTCGCAGAGTCCCGCGAGCTGCGGCTCAAGGCGCGCCATCTCCGTGAGGACGCTCGGGTCAAGACCGGCACGAAGCTCGAGGACATCTTCGCCCAGATCCAGTCGGGTGAGAAGGCTGCGGTCAACCTCATTCTCAAAGCCGACGTCCAGGGTTCGCTCGAAGCGGTCACCGAGTCGTTGCGGCGTCTGGAGCGCGACGAGGTCAATGTGAGCTTCGTCCACCGTGCGGTGGGCGGGATCACCGAGAACGACATCACGCTCGCCAACGCCACCAATGCCACCATCATCGGCTTCAACGTCCGACCTGATGGCAAGGCACGCAAGCTCGCCGAGCAGGAAGAAGTGGAGATCCGTACCTACGAGATCATCTACAAGCTCCTCGAGGACATCGAGCAGGCCGTCATCGGCATGCTGGAGCCCGAGTTCGAGGAGCAGGTCACCGGTGAAGCGGAGGTCCGCGAGATCTTCCGGGTGCCGAAGCTCGGCGCCATCGCTGGTTGCTACATCCGCTCTGGCGTGATCACCCGCAACTCCAAGGTGCGCTTCCTGCGAGACGGCACGATCATCTGGAAGGGCGAGATCAACTCGCTGCGCCGGTTCAAGGACGATGTGCGCGAGGTCCGCGAGGGCTTCGAGTGCGGCATCGGCCTCTCCGATTTCCAGGACCTCAAGCCCGGCGACCTCATCGAAACCTACGAAGACGTCGAAATCGCTCGCACCTGACGAGACGGCGCGAGCCGTGGGTAGGTTGGCCTGATGGCTGCCGACCTCGACTTCTTCTTCGATCCCGTGTGCCCATGGGCGTGGATCACCTCTCGGTGGGTCGACAACGTGCGCGAGCAGCGTGACTACGAGGTCGACTGGCGCTTCATCTCGCTGTGGATGCTCAATGAGGACAACCATGCGGAGTGGTACACGCCGCAGTATCGCGCCGGGCACTACCTGGGCCAACAAGGCCTGCGCATCGCTGATGCGATCCGACTCGACGACCCGTCGGCGGTGGGGCGTTGGTACACCGCAATCGGTGAGCGGCTGCACGTCGGTGCCGACCGTGACGCCGCCCGAGCCGATGGGCTTGCCTGGTATGCAACGTTGCTGGCCGACGCCGGATTCGACGCCGAGTTCCTGGCAGCGGCCGACGACGAGTCGCACGACGCGTACATTCGGGCCGACACCGAGTTGGCGCTGAGCCGCACCGGCAAGGACGTCGGCACACCGATTCTCACGTTTCATCCCGGCGCCGACAACGAGGCGAGCTTCTTCGGCCCCGTGATCTCCAAGGCACCCACGGGTGCCGAGGCGGTCGAGTTGTGGGATGCCGTCGAGAAGCTGGCCACCATGTCGGGCATGGCCGAACTCAAGCGCTCCAATCGAGTCGCCCCCGACTTCACCTGACGTGACGATTGGTGTCAGACACCAATCGTCACACCGACCCGAGGAGATCAAGATGGCAGGCAAGCGAAGCAGCAGAAGCAACACCCCGAAGTACTCGAGGAGTGCCCGAGTGAGCACCACCTTGCAGGAGATCGTGGCGGATGAACTGGTGCGCATCGACGATGAACGCCTCACGTTCGTCACCGTGACGGGTATCGATGTCGACCCCGAACTGAACCGTGCGATCGTGTTCTTCGACTCGCTCGCGGATGAAGACGGCGACCCGGAGATCCTCGAAGCGTTCGCCGACCATCGCATCCGGCTGCAGTCGTCGATCGCCCGTCAGATCCGGGCGAAGAAGACGCCGATTCTCGACTTCCGACCCGACATGGCCATCCGGTCGGCGGCGCGCATCGACGACATCCTGCGTTCCGATCAGGCCCGCCTCGAGCGCGAGTCGTCAGCTGCAGTCGACAGCGACGAGACGGGAGCCGTCGAGGCTCCGGACGCTGACGGCGTCGCCGAGCGCTGATGGCGCGCCGCAAGCCGGCGACCACACACGGCCTCGCCGTTGTCGACAAACCCCCAGGGGTGACCAGTCACGACGTGGTGGCAATGTTGCGACGTCGCTTCGGTGAGCGTCAGGTCGGCCATGCCGGAACGCTCGACCCCGACGCCACCGGCGTGCTCGTCGTTGCGGTGGGCAAAGCCACTCGGCTGCTGCGGTTCGTCGAGAAGACCCGCAAGGGATACGTCGGCGAGATCGTGCTGGGCGCGCAGACCTCCACGCTCGATTCCTCTGGCGACGTCGTTGCATCGTTCGACATGTCCAGCGTGACGCTCGCGGACGCTCGCGCGGCGATCGCCGACCATCTCGTGGGCGACATCGAGCAGATTCCCCCGATGGTGTCAGCGATCAGGATCGACGGCAAGCGGCTCCACGAACTGGCCCGCGAGGGTGTCGAGGTCGAGCGGGCGCCGCGACCGGTCACGGTTCACCGCTTCGAGGCACTCGACTGGGTGGAGCCGGGTGTGCTCGCCATCGAGGTCGAGTGCTCCGCCGGTACCTACATTCGCACGCTGGCCGATGACCTCGGGCGGTTGCTCGGCGGAGGCGCACACCTGCGCAACCTGCGACGTACGGCAGTTGGCGCGTTCACCCTCGAAGAAGCCGGTGCGCCCGACGAGTGTGAGCTGCTCCCCGTGGCCACGACCGTTCGAGCACTCCCGGCCGTCGTCGTGGACGCCGACACCGCTGCGCTGGTGGCCAACGGACGCGTCCTCGACGCGTGGCACGGCGACGGGCCGTGGGCCGTCTTCGATGCTGACGGCGAGTTGTTGGCCGTCTACGAACCTTTTCGCGGCCAGGCCAAGCCGGCGGTGGTGCTGCCTCGTTGAGGCGCTCACTCGTGGCACGGCACCACCAGCAGGCGGGGCCGCGTTGCTCGTGCGTCGTCCGAGTCTGGTGGGCGGGTTCGTCGGCCGATAGCGTTGCGCACGTGCTCGTCGTCACCGACCTCCAGGCCTGCCCATGGGCTCCCGAACGGGCGGTGATCACCATCGGCGCGTACGACGGTGTCCACATCGGCCATCGTGCGGTCATCGAGCAGGTCCGGCGTCGTGCCGACGAGGTCGGTGCGAAATCGGTGGTGGTCACGTTCGACCGGCACCCCGCCAGCGTGGTTCGTCCGGAGTCGGCGCCGAAGCTGCTCACGAGTGCCGACCAGAAGTTGGAACTCCTCGCGTCCACCGGCATCGATGCCGTCGTGATCGTGCCGTTCGACACCGAGCAGGCCGCCGAGAGTCCGGAGTCGTTCGTTCAGCGTGTCCTGGTCGACTGCGTGAAGACGAAGATCATCGTCGTCGGTGAGGACTTCCACTTCGGACGTCATCGAGATGGCAACGTGGACCTGCTCCGCAAGATCGGTGCCGAAACCGATTTCGACGTCGAACCCGTGCAACTCGTGCAGCGACTCGATGGCGTCGACGAGCCGATCAGCAGCACGGCCATTCGACGGGCACTGGCCGGCGGCGACATCGTGCGTGCCAACTCGATGCTGGGGCGCTCGTACGAGATGTGTGGCGAGGTGTTCGCCGGCGACCAACGAGGGCGACTGCTGGGTTTCCCCACGGCGAACGTTGCGGTACCGGCCGGTATGTGTCTGCCCGCCGATGGGGTGTACGCCGGCTGGTACGAGCGGCCGAACGGCGACGTACACGGCTGCGCGATCAACCTCGGTCGACGTCCGACGTTCTACGAGCACGCTGATGCCTCGCTGCTGGAGGCGCATCTGCTCGACGTCGACGTCGAGCTCTACGGCGAGACCGCCCGCGTGCGGTTCACCCACTTCCTGCGCAGCGAGCGCAAGTTCGACGGCGTGGATGCGCTGATTGCCCAGCTCAACCAGGACGTCAACAGCGCACGCGACCTGCTCGCCTGAGCAACCTCAGCCGTGGTTCGGCGTCCGGTCGACGCACGCGCGCAGACCACTCACACGGCGACAGGTTCAGCTCGACGGCCAGATCACCGTGGCACCGTCGTAGACGCCGTTGATGATGTCGCTCAGGAACTCGGTGGCCTGCGGGGTGGTGGTGTCACCGAACAGTCCGACCTCGCCGTAGGTGTCGAGTTCGTTCTGGAGTGCGGAGATGTCGGGAACGCCGAACCCGGCGCCGGCTGGGGTGAGATCGCTGATCAGCGCGGCGTCGGTGGTCCAACGGAACACCTCACCTTCTGGTGAGAGGAAGTTCGGGTTGCCACCGGCGTTGATCAGCTCGAGTGCCGTGGTCGCTGCGCCCTCCGGGTCGGCGATTGCATCATCGAGCCCACGCATCGTGGCCCGCATGAAGTCCTCAGCGGCTGTCGGGTGGGCGGCGACGAACTCGGCGTTGGTGTAGATGATGCCGAATGAGCCGGGGATGTCGTAGTCGAGCGGGTCGAACAGATCGAACTCGACGCCGTTGCGCTCGAGGGTGCCGGGCTCGTTGCTCTTGTAGCCGGGGAACCCGTCGATCGACTCGATGGCGATGTGGGCCAACGGGTCGAATCCATCGATCAGGACCGTCTCGTAGTCCTCGTTCTCGGTGAGGCCGGCGGTGGCGAGCATGGCCGCCACGCTCGGCGGGAGCTTGCCCTTGACGCCGATGGTGGTGCCGGCGAGGTCGGCGAGCTCGGTGGCCACGCCCGGCTTGACGATGAGCGAGTCGATTGCTGTCGGCCCCTCGACCGCGGTCACGAGGAACTCGGCGTCGTTCGCATCGGCAAAGGCGACGACCTCGCTGAACGACCCGCCCGACGCGAACTGGGCGTCGTTCTCGGCGATCAACGGGTAGTTCGCCGTGGAGAAGCTGGGCGTGATCTCGACGTCGAGGCAGAGATCGTCGTAGTAGCCGTTGGCGTCGGCCACGATGACGTCCACGATCGATGCGGTGGCTGCGAAGTCGAACCCGGTCAAGTAGGTGATGGTGCCGGCCGCCTCGTTCGCCGAGCAGCGTTCGGCTGGGAACGCCTCACCCGCAGCGACTGCGACGACGTCGGGTTGCGCCGAGATGGTGCTGCCGATGGGGGAGCTGGCGTCCGTGGGGGAGTCGCCGTCGCTGCTGCATGCGGCGAGCGCCACGGTGGCAGTGATGGCGAGGGCGGTGAGCAAGCGAGTGCGCATCGGGGGGTCCAGTCGAGGTGTCGAGCGAGGGGCGAGATGGGGCCATCTCTGGCGACAGGCTACGCAGTCAGGTGCGCTGTGATGCGTGCCAGCGCAGGAGGTTGCGCTCGAGCAGGGTGATCACGACGAGGCCGACGATCCCGAGCATCGCAGCGGTGGTGATCGTGGCCCAGAGCGTTTCGGCCTGGTTGCTCGATGCGGCGATCCGACCGATCGCTCCGAGGCCGTCACGCGTGAGCGCAGATCCTTCGCTGAAGTAGGCAGCGGCGAGTCCGAGGCCCAACGCAAAGCGCAAGGTCGTGAAGATCGACGGCAACGCGGCGGGAAGGCGGAGCCTCCAGAAGACCTCCCACCGGCGCGCGTCGACGCTGGCGAGGAGTTCACGGGCCGCCGGGTCGGCCGACTTCATGCCGCCGACCACGCCGAAGGTGAACACCGGGAACGACGTGAAGGCCACCATGAACAGGATGGTCGGCTCACCGCCGTCGAGCCAGAGCACCACCGAGGTGATGTAGGCCACCCATGGCGTGACCAGGATGAGGATCAACACCGGCTGCGTTGCTTCTTCGACGAATCGTGAAGAGGCCATCAGTGCGCCGACCACGATCGCGCACACCATCGAGATCGACAGGCCAACCACCATGTGGCGGCCCGTCACCAGTGCATTCGACCAGTAGAAGTCCGGTGCTTCGGCCAGTTCGCTCAAGATCGTCGACGGCGGCAGCAGCACGAAACGACGGATGTCGAACACGTGGACCAGCAACTCCCAGAGCACACCGAAGGTCACGATGCCGACCAGCGGGGCGACGATTCGCCGTGTGCCGGGACTCATCGAGGGGCGCCTGCGGCGAGGGCACTGCGAAGTCGTGTGGTGACGTGGAAGAAGGCTTCGGTGTCTTCGATGTCGGGATGTCGTGGGTGGTCGAGTTCCACCGTGGTCATCTCGCTCACCCGGCCCGGTCGTGCCGACATCACGGCGACACGGTCCGACAGGAAGGTGGCTTCGGGAATCGAGTGGGTGACGAACACCACCGTGGTCCCGAGCGGCTCGCACAGCCGGCCGAGCAGGTGACGCATGTCGGTGCGGGTCATCTCGTCGAGCGCGGCGAAGGGCTCGTCCATCAGCAGGATGGGGGCATCGAGCGCAAACGCTCGGACCAGGCCGACCCGCTGTTGCATGCCGCCCGGACAGCTCGTGCGGGTAGGCGTCACGGAACTCTCCCAGACCCACCTCGTCGAGGAGGTCGCCGACCGACGCCGTCGGAGTCGTCGGCGACTGCGCCCGGTTGATGTCGAGCAGCAACCGGGCGTTGGCCTCGACCGTGCGCCACGGCAGCAGGGCCGGCGATTGCGGGATGAAACCGATCTGCTTGCGCCGTCGGGCTTCCTGGGGCGTGGTGCCGTTCACGACGATCGTGCCGGCGGACGGTGCCTCGAGCCCGGCGATCAGGCGCAACAGTGTGGTCTTGCCGCAGCCGGACGGACCGAGCAGCGTGATGGTCTCGCCCTGGGCCACTTCGAGCGAGACTGCCGACACTGCGTCGAGCGGGCCGAACGACTTCGACACGCCACGCAACTCGATCCGGGGGGACACGACCGCCGAGCGTAACCTCGGCGGGCGCCGTCGCCCGCTCCCGTTGTGGTGTGACCACCTCCGCCCTAGCATTGCCATGTCCTCTCGGGCTGGAGATCTCCGGCGCGGGTGTGATGCACCCGGCTTCGATCGAAGCAGCGTGCGACCTCCACGCATCGTCATCGATGCGTCAACCAGAAGGCGACACACCATGGCCGACATTGCCGACACCAAGCCGAACACCTCGGCGACCATCGAGAAGTTCCGCACCCACGAGAGCGACACCGGTTCGCCCGAGGTGCAGATCGCACTGATGACCGAGCGCATCACGCATCTCACCGAGCACCTCAAGATCCACAAGAAGGACCACCACAGCCGCCGCGGTCTGCTGATGATCGTGGGCCGTCGTCGTCGCATGCTCGACTACGTCAAGCGCATCGACATCGAGCGCTACCGCGAGATCATCGCGGCCCAGGGCCTGCGCCGCTGAGTTCCGTGACACCGGGCCGAATGGTCCGGTGAACCGCGCCTGGCCTCGGGCGTCGCGCTACGTGCACTGATCGCCGTTCGGGCGCCTGATCAGGTAGCATGTCATCCGGAGTCGGAACGTCCGACCCCGCAACATGAGCGAACCGTTGTCGGTTGCCGGTTGCTGAATCCGAACCCAGCACGTTCTACGACGGTGCCGGTGACGTCGGGTTGACCAACTGGGAACCGGCCGATCGCTCCAGAGGCGCACTCCCGAGGGGGAGTGCACACGAAAGGAGCCCTTGTGGCTGACCCCATTACCGTGTCCGGACCCGTCTCTGGGACCGACAAGACACTGACCTTCGAAACGGGCAAGTTTGCCCCCCAGTCGATGGGTGCCGTGGTGGCATCGATCGGTGGTACGAAGGTGCTGACCACCGCCAACGCCGCCAAGAGCGTGCGCGAAGGCATGGACTTCTTCCCCCTGACGGTGGACGTCGAGGAGCGGGCCTATGCGGCCGGCAAGATCCCCGGCTCGTTCTTCCGTCGTGAAGGTCGTCCGACCGAGGACGCGATCCTCACCTGTCGTCTCACCGACCGGCCGCTGCGCCCGTCGTTCCCCGACGGCTTCCGCAACGAGACCCAGGTCGTCACGACCGTGCTCGGCGCCGACCAGGCCAACCCGCACGACGTGCTGTCGATCAATGCAGCATCTGCTGCGCTGATGATCTCGGGCATCCCGTTCGACGGTCCGATCGGCGCGATCCGCATGGCCTACAGCCAGAGCGGCGAGTGGATCCCGCACCCCACCTACGAAGAGGCCGAGAACGGCACCTTCGAGCTGGTCGTGGCCGGCCGCGAACTCGACAACGGCGACGTTGCCGTGATGATGGTCGAGGCCGGCGGTTCCGAGAACGCGTTCTACTACTACGACGACGGCGCCAAGAAGGTCACCGAGGAAGTCCTCGCTGACGGCCTCGATGCCTGCAAGGTGTGGATCAAGGAGTCGATCGGCCTGCAGCGTCAGCTCGTCGCCTCGGTGATCGCCACCAACGGCCCGATCACCCCGATGGCGTGGACCCCGGTCCTCGACTACACCCCGGAGATCTTCGCCGCCGTCGAGTCCGCCGGCAGCGACAAGCTCGCCCCGGTGATCACGATTGCCGACAAGCACGAGCGCAACGCTGCGACCGACGCCGTCACGGCCGAGATCGTTGCCGAGCTGTGTGGCACCAAGGACGCCCCTGGCGAGTTCGCCGGAAGCGAGAAGATGGTCAAGGAAGCCGCTCGTTCGCTGAACAAGAAGCTGATGCGTGCGCGCGTCGTCAACGAGGGCGTCCGCATGGACGGCCGCGGTGTCGCCGACCTGCGTCCGGTGTCCGCTGAAGTCGGCGCCCTGCCGACCGCACACGGCTCCGGCCTGTTCCAGCGTGGCGAGACCCAGGTCCTGACGGTGCTCACCATGGCCATGCCGCGCATGAACCAGATGATCGACTCGCTGTCGCCGAACGACACCAAGCGGTACCTGCATCACTACAACATGCCGCCGTGGGCCAACGGTGAGACCGGACGCGTCGGTTCGCCGAAGCGCCGCGAGATCGGCCACGGTGCGCTCGCCGCCCGTGCAGTCCTGCCCGTCATCCCGAACCAGGAAGACTTCGCGTACACGCTGCGCCTCGTCTCCGAGGTCATGGCGTCGAACGGCTCCACGTCGATGGCGTCGGTGTGTGCCTCCAGCCTTGCGCTGATGGACGCCGGTGTGCCCTCCAAGGGTCACGTCTCCGGTATCGCCATGGGCCTCATCTACGAAGACGGCAAGTACATCACGCTGACCGACATCCTCGGTTCCGAGGATGCCTTCGGCGACATGGACTTCAAGGTCGCCGGTACCGAGGACGCCATCACGGCGTTGCAGCTCGACACGAAGATCGACGGCATCCCCGCCGATGTACTCGCTGCGGCGCTCGCTCAGGCACGCACGGCTCGTCTCGAGATCCTCGAGGTCATGAACGCCTGCATCCCGCAGTCGAACGCCGAAGTGGCCGAGACCGCTCCGAAGATCTCCACGATCTACATCCCGCTCGACAAGGTCGGTGAAGTGATCGGCCCGAAGGGCAAGGTCATCAACACGATCCAGCAGGAGACCGGAGCCGACATCGGCGTCGACGACGACGGTGCCCGCGGCATCGTCACCATCGGTGCCGTCGAGGCCTGGCGCATGGAAGAGGCCAAGGCTGCGATCCTCGCGATCGTCGACCCGCCGAAGGCCGAACTCGACAAGGTGTACATGGGCCGTGTCGTCAACATCACCAAGTTCGGTGCGTTCGTCAACATCCTTCCGGGTCGTGACGGTCTCGTGCACATCTCCAAGCTCGGTGGCGGCAAGCGCATCAACGCGGTCGAAGACGTGCTGGAACTGGGTCAGGAGATCGAGGTCCGCGTCGAGGAGATCGACGACAAGGGCAAGGTCAGCTTGACCCCAGCCGGCGATCCGCCAGCAGCCAAGGAAGGCTCGTCGTCGAGCAGCTCGTCGAGAAACGACGATCGCCCGCCGCGCCGTGAGCGTTCCGAGCGGGCGCCTCGTCAGGAGTCGTCGTCGGCTCCTGCAGCGACCGATGTCGTCGAGGTGAGTTTCGAGGACAGCTTCGATGCACAGCTCGCTGACGAACTCGGCGATCTCGGCCCGAAGTCCGACCGTCCGGCCGAAGACGGTGGCGGACGACGCAACGGCGGCGGTGGCCGTCGTCGTCACCGCTGATCATCACGTCACGGGTCAGACCCGCGATGTGATCGCGGCCGACGCATGCGCGTCGGCCACACTGAAGACATGAGAATTGGGGTCAGCGGCGCTGCCGGACGAATGGGTCGAACCGTTTGTGCGGCGGTGGCCGCTGACCCCGATCTCGTTGTCGCCGCAGCGGTGGATGTCCACGGCGCCGGCGAGGTGATCGAGGGTGTCGAGGTGGGCAGCGATCTGAGCGCCTTCGCCGAAGCGTCGTGTGATGTCGTTGTCGACTTCACCGTGGCTGACGCTGCCCGGGTCACGCTGCCGTGGCTCGCCGATCACGGCATCCACGCCGTTGTCGGAACCACCGGATTCGCCGCTGCTGATTTCGAGCTGTTCTCGTCGGTGTTCGGCGGTGCGGACGGACCGAATTGTGTCATCGCCCCGAACTTTGCGATCTCGGCGGTGCTGATGATGCGGTTCGCCGAGATGGCGGCGCCATTCTTCGACACCGCCGAGATCATCGAGCTGCACCACGACCGCAAGGTCGACGCCCCGTCCGGCACGGCGGTGAAGACCGCCGAGCGGATGGCCGAAGCTCGTGGGGCCGACTTCGCCGAGGATCCGACCGTCGACGAGGTGTACGCAGGCGCCCGCGGCGGCCTCGGGCCCAGCGGGATCAGGGTGCATGCGGTGCGGATGCGGGGCATGGTCGCCCACCAGGAAGTGATCCTGGGAGCGCAGGGCCAGACCCTCACGATCCGCCAGGACAGCTACGACCGCGACAGCTTCATGCCCGGCGTCGTCCTTGCCTGCAAGAAGATCTCGACCGTGCCGGGTCTCACCCGCAGCCTCGATCCCTTCCTGTGACGATCACGCCAGGGGTCAGACCCCAGGCGTGATCGAACCCTGTTACACCCCGTCGTCATGATCGAGGAATGCCTCGACCGCTGCGCCCGAATCTGCCCGAGACCTTCCATCACGTCATGAATCGTGCCATCGATCATGGCCCGGCGTTCCGAGACGACTCCGACCGTGTCGAGTTCGGCCAGCGGCTCGCCGACATCTTCGAACGATTCGGCGTCGTCACCCACGCCTACTGCTTGATGACGACGCATTTCCACCTGCTGCTCGAGTGTCCGAATGGGAGGCTGTCCGAAGCGATGCAGCGCCTGAGCTCGATGTACACCCGCCACGTCAACGATCGACTCGATCGCGACGGAGCGCTCTTCCGTGGTCGCTTCGCCTCGAGGCTGATCGACAACGACGACTACCTGCTGACGGCGTGCCGGTACATCCACCGCAACGCCCTCGACCTCAGCGGCGTCACGGACGTCACGGCGTATCGATGGTCGAGCCATCGGACCTATCTCGGGCTGCGGGCGACACCGTCGTGGATGCGCACCGACGAGGTCTTGGGCCACTGGAACGGGAGCAGGGCTGCATTCGACGAATTCGTCAGACGCGACGTCGCCGACAGTCGCCCGGAGGTCGATCCGCAGCGCCTGCAGACAATGGCCGCAGCGTGCGCAATGGCGCTCGACGAGTACGAAGGAGCTGCCACGAGACTGGCCCGCCTCCTGGTGATCGGTTGGGCGGCGGACTGTGGAGTCGACCCGACCGTCGTGATGACTGCCTTCGGGATGACCCGAGGCGCCGTCCACTCGGCCAGTCACCGTGCTCGAAGGCGTGTGACGTCAACACCGTCACTGCAACTCGTCGTCGGCCACGCCGCAGATCTCACGGCCACACCTGCGCGATCACGCCTGGGGTCTGACCCCTGGCGTGATCAGAGGGCGGCGAGGGCGGCGTCGTAGTCGGGTTCCTGTGCGATCTCGGACACGAGCTCGGTGTGCTTCACGTTGCCGTCCGGGCCGATGACCACGACGGCTCGAGCGAGGACACCAGCCAGAGCGCCGTCGGTGAGTGTGACGCCGTAGTCGGAACCGAAGTCGGAGCGGAAGGTGGAGCCCACCTTGACGTTCTCGATGCCCTCGGCGCCGCAGAAGCGTCCCATGGCGAACGGGAGATCCGCGGAGACGCACAGCACCACGGTCTCGTCCATCCCGGCAGCTCGCTCGTTGAACTGACGCACGCTGGTGGCGCAGGTCGGGGTGTCGATGCTGGGGAAGATGTTCAGGATCACGTTCTTGCCGGCGAACGCCGATGCGTCGTACTCGCCGAGGTCAGCGCCAACCAGCGAGTAGGCGGGTGCCGGACCGCCCACTTCGGGGAGATCGCCTGATGTGTGGACGGGGTTGCCCCCAAGGGTGACTTGAGCCATCCCCTCGTTCTATCAATGCAGGACCGGATCGGCCCACATGAGCTTCAGGCGCCGCGGAGATTGCGGACGTTGATCAGCAGCACGATGCCGATCGAGATTCCGACCGCCCACCACTGATATCGCTGCAACCATTCGAGGAACTCGACGAGCTGCGCTTCGAACGTGCGCGCCAACCACCACATCAACGCGAGCCGACCGGCGATGCCGACCGACAGCAGTACGGCCAGCCGCGCCGGCGGGGTGCGGTGCACGCCGCTCAGTGCCGCCACGATGTTGGAGCCGGCGAAGAACGGGATCAGGAACCATTCGGCGCGTGCGAAGCCTCGATTGAAGGTGTCGATCGTCTCCGGCGTGACACCGAGATACTTGCGGAACCAGCCGAGCGCGTCGTCGTGATACGCGCGACCGATGAGGTGGCACACCACGAACGCTGCACCGACACGAACGAAGGCGATCACGGTGTAGACGCCGACGGGCACGCCTGCGGCCAAGGTCAGCGCGAGGTACCGATTACGCGAGGAGAGCATCAGCAACCCCTCAGGGTTGGTGTTGACCCATCGAGCCCACACGGCACTGGCGATGTTGGTGGCGACCACGAGCAACACGAATGCAACGAGCGTCAGCGGGGCCCACGAGGGGCGCACATGCGGCGTGTCGGTGGTGTCGATCGCCGCGCTCTCGTTCATGCGGCGCAACGGTATCGCCCTCGGTGGGCGGGCGCTCGGGCCTCTCGCGCTACGTTCGCGGGTCATGCAGGGCCTGATGCAAAACGTTCCACTCGCGATTCCGCACATCTTCGAGCGAGCGGAGAAGTACTTCCCGCACAAGGAGATCGTCACCGCAACCGGCGCTGGACTCGAGCGGATCAGCTACGGCGAGTGGGCGGCCCGTACCCGGAGGCTCGGCGGGGTGCTCGACGACCTCGGCATCTCCGCCGACGGACGAGTTGCCACGTTCGCGTGGAACACGGCTCGGCACCTCGAGTTGTATTTCGCCGCTCCGTGCACCGGGCGGGTCCTGCACACCCTGAACATCCGCCTGTTTCCCGAACAGCTCACCTACATCGTCAACCATGCCGACGACGAAGTGATCTTCGTTGATCGGTCACTGCTCGGGCTGCTCGCGCCACTCCTGCCGACGTTCGAGAACCTGAAGCACCTCGTGATGATGGATGACGGCAAGGGCGACATCCCTGCTGACCTCGCCGGCCATGAACTCCTCGACTACGAGGAGTTGCTCGCTGCTGCAACACCTGTCGACTTCGCGGTCGACGACGAGAACCGTGCAGCGAGCATGTGTTACACCAGCGGCACCACCGGAAATCCGAAAGGCGTGGTCTACACCCACCGTTCGACCTTTCTGCACACGATGGGCGCAATGACCGCTGACAGTCTCGGTGCCAGAGAGAGCGACGTCATCTTGCCCGTGGTGCCGATGTTTCACGCCAACGCATGGGGCCTCGCCCATGCTGCTGTGGCGACGGGAGCGAGCCTCGTGATGCCGGGTCCGAACCTGTCGGGCCCCGCGGTGGCGGACCTGATCGTGAACGAGAAGGTGACCGTCGCCGCAGGCGTGCCGACGATCTGGATGGCGGTGCTGCCGGAGCTGAAGGGACGCGACACCTCGTCGCTGCGTTCGATCCCGTGCGGCGGTTCGGCGGTGCCGAAGTCGCTGTCGGAGGCCTACCGCGAGCAGACGGGCCTGCCGATCTTCCAGGCGTGGGGGATGACCGAGACCAGCCCCATCGCGGCGGTGTGCCGTCTCGATGCCGATCAGGAGCAGCTGTCGCATGAGGAGCAGGCCGAACTGCGCACCCAGGTCGGTCGCATCGTGTTCGGGTCGGAGTGTCGCGTGGTCGAACCAGGCACCACCAACGCAGTGCCATGGGACGGCGAGAGCAGCGGGGAACTGCAGTGCCGAGGCAACTGGATCGCCTCGGACTACTACGACGACGAACGTTCGCACGAGAGTTTCACCGAGGACGGGTGGCTCAAGACCGGCGACGTCGCCTCGGTCGACGAACGCGGTTTTGTACGTCTGGTCGATCGAACCAAGGACTTGATCAAGTCGGGCGGCGAGTGGATCAGCTCGGTCGAGCTCGAGAACGAACTGATGGCCCACCCGCTGATCGCCGAGGCTGCGGTGATCGGTGTGGCCCACGAGCGGTGGGGTGAGGCGCCGCTCGCGTGCGTGGTCAGAGGACCCGAGGGTGCTGACCTCACCGAGGCCGAGGTGCTTGCGTTCCTGGAGGGCAAGATCGCCAAGTGGCAGATGCCCAAAGGCATCGTGTGGATCGATGAGGTTCCCAAGACCAGCGTCGGCAAGTTCTCGAAGAAGACCCTCCGCGACGAGTACGCAACGACGTTCGTGCAATTGAACGACCAGTGAGTTCCCCGAGACCCGGGCTCGGGGAACAGGCAGTGAGTTCCCCGAGACCCGGGCTCGGGGAACAGGCAGTGGTCAGAGGCGGCCGGCGTCGATGACGCGCTGGAGGAACGCCTGGGTGCGCGGTTCGGTCGGCGATCCGAAGATCTGAGATGGAGGGCCTTCTTCGAGAATTCGGCCCTGGTGCAAGAAGCACACCCGGTCGCTGATCTCGCGGGCGAATGCCATCTCGTGGGTGGCGAACAGCATCGTCATACCCGACTCCTTGAGCCCACGGACGACATCGAGGACTTCACCCACCAGCTCGGGGTCGAGTGCCGAGGTGATCTCGTCGAGGAGCATCACGTCGGGACGCATGGCCAGTGATCGGGCGATGGCGACGCGTTGCTGCTGGCCGCCTGAGAGCTGGTCGGGGTAGGCATCGGCGCGTTCGGCGAGCCCGAGGCGGGTGAGCATCTCCAACCCGTCGCGGCGGGCGGTTGCCTTGTCGGTGCCGAGCACTTTGCGGGGGCCGATCGCCACGTTGTCGATCACGCTGATGTGTGGGAACAGGTTGAAGCTCTGAAACACCATCCCGATGCGTCGTCGGATCGGATCCGGGTCGAGGCCGGGTTCGGCGATGTCGACGCCGTCGAAGAACACCTGGCCGTCGTCGGTGGGCTCCAGCAGGTTCACGCAGCGCAGCAGCGTCGACTTGCCCGACCCCGACGCACCGATCAGGGTGATCACGTCGCCTTCGTTCACATCGAGGTCGATGCCGTCGAGCACCACCGTCGACCCGAAGGACTTGCGCACACCGCGCAACGAGAGCTTCGGCTCGGGGGCGTGGATGTCGGTCATGCGATGGCCGTTGCCCCGGTGCGGGCACGCTGACGGGCGAGCGCCCAGTCGGCGAGACGTGTGCAGGGGATGGTCAGCGCCAGGAAGATCAACGACGCCGCGACGTAGGGCGTGAAGTTGGCATACGTGGCCTTGTCGATGCCGGCCTGGCGGAGGATCTCCACGGGCCCGATCAGGCTCACGAGCGCCACGTCCTTCTGCAGGCTCACGAAGGTGTTCATCAGCGGCGGCACGATCTTGCGGAACGCCTGGGGCAGCACGATCGAGCGCATGGTCTGGCTGCTGGTCATCCCGAGTGATCGGGCGCCGGCGCGTTGGCTCTCGTGGACGGCGTCGATGCCGGCTCGGATGATCTCGGCGGTATAGGCCGAATACGACAACACCAGGGTGACGGTGCCCCAGATCAGCGGGTTCGCCCACTCGCGTGACAGCCCCAACGCCGGCACGCCGAAGCCGATCAGGAACACGAGCAGGATCACCGGGATGCCGCGCAGCACGTCGGTGTACACCACGGCGAATGCCCGCAGCGGGAACAGCGCAGGGCTGCGGGTGTTGCGTGCCAGCGCGATCAGCAGCGACACGATCAGGATGAAGGGTGTCGACCACAGCAGGATCTGCACGTCGAGCCAGAACGCCCGGAGGAGTCCGGGGAACGTCTCGACGAACACGTCGCCGTCGAAGAACGCCTGACGCACCCGATCCCAGCCCGGAGTGAGCGGAATCAGGATCACCAGTGCGCCGACCACCACGACGGTGGACGCCGTGGCGATGACGACCGACCGCCGACGTCGAGCGCGCTCGTAGCGCTCGCGCCGGGTCGGTCGGTCGGACATCAGTACCGGGTGGTGATGGTCGTGGTGGTGATGGTTGGAGTTGCCGACGGGGTCACTCGACGGTGATCACCGGAGCGCCGGTGAAGTCCGACAGCCATTCCTGGGTGATTGCTTCGAGTTCGCCGCTGTCGGTGATCGCCGTGATGGCGGCATCGACGCACGAGGTCAGGGCGCTGTCCTTTTCGAGGACGAAGCCGAACTGGTCGGTGGTGCCGCCGGCGTCGGCCGGGAACTGGCCGGTGACGCTGCTGTTCTCGATCTCCACGCCCGACACGAACAGTGCGGTCGGGAGGTCGAACACGGCAGCGTCGATCTGGTTCGCTTCGAGCGCGGCCTTGGCGCCGACGTTGTCGTCGTACACGAACGGCTCCTGCGTCGGCTGGATCACCTCGGTGATGAACGCCAGGCTGGTGGTGCCCACCTGGGCGCCGAACTTGACGTCCTTGAGGTCGGCAATGGTGGTGGCGCCTTCGGCCGACGAACCGTTCAGTGCCACGATGGCCTGATTGCTGGTGAAGTACGGCAGCGAGAAGTCGATGTTCTCGGCTCGCTCGGGGGTGATCGAGTACTGCTGGAGGTTCATGTCGAAGCTCTTGGCGCCGGGCTGGATCGCCTCGTCGAACGTGGTGCGGGTCCAGACGACGGCGTCACCCTCGTAACCCATCTCGGCCGCAACGGCGTAGGCAACCGCTGCCTCGAAGCCGTCGCCGGTCTCCGGGGCATCATCGATCACCCAGGGGAAGAAGGCCGGTTCGCCGGTGGCGATGGTGAGCACACCGTCGTCGATGGTGGCGCTGCAGTCGGCGGCGCCGGCGGCATCACCGGTGGATTCGGTGGTGTCGGTCGCCGGCAACGAGTCGGTGGCAGCGGAGTCGCCGCCGTCGTCGTCGCTACCGCAGGCGGCCAGGACGAGGGCGCTGACAGCGATGGCGGGGATGATCCGGCGCAGGGCGGGGGAGCGTCGCATGAGGTTCTCCTTCAGGTTGGTGTTCACGCAGGTCTTGAAACTACTGGCTGGCAGGACGCTGCACGCCCCCTGCGTCGGGTCTACGTTCGAATCGTGGCGCACCGAGCGAGGACCGATCTCTTGCGCGTGGGCCTCGTCGTGCTGATCGGCGTGCTGCTCGTGAGCGCAGTTTGGCTCCAGCGTGCGGCCATCGGTGATGCGCTGGTGGAGGTGCGCGGGATGTCGTCGGTGGTGGTGGTCGTGCTGGCGCTGCTGGCCGTGATCGAGCGGGTCAGCCGGGCCGACATCGTGAGGCGACTGCTGGGCACGACGTCGTTCGGGCGGTCGCTCACGATCCACGACGTCGGCACCGCCGCCAGCAAAGGGGTACCGCTCGGCGGTCCGCTCGGCACCGGTCTGCGGTGGTCGATCGCCCGCGATGCGTTGGTGCCGACGACCACCTTCACCTCGATGCTGGTGGCCTACGGCGTGGCGACCACATTCGTGACGTGGATGCTGCCGTTCGGGGTGCTGCTCGCAGAGATCACTCAGCGTCCAGCGACACGCACCGATCTCGCCATGCTCGGGGTGTGTGCGGTGGTGGTGGGATCCTCGGCGTTGTTCTGGGCGGTCGTGCTGCGCTCGGAACGGATCAGCCAGTGGGCCGCGGACCTCCTGCGGTCGATCGCTGCTCGCATCGGCCGGCGCTGGTCGCTCGCTGGGCAGCATCTCGGCACTCACGACCTCGGGAGCGGTCTGCTGGAGGTGCGAACCTCGCTGCGCGCGGTCGCCGGGCGCCCAGCCGGCTTGCTGCTTCGAACAGCCATTGCCCAGTCGGTTGGTGCCGTGATCTTGCTGGTGGCGCTGCGCGGGCTCGGCGCCGGTGGCGAACTCGGAACCCTGGAGTTCGCCCGCATCTACTTCGTGGTCAGCCTGTTGAGTTCGTTCGTCCCCGTACCCGGAGGCCTCGGCGTGGTCGAGGCCGGCCTCACCGGTGCGTTGGTGGCCGCTGGGGTGGATGCGCCCGTGGCGCTCGGAGGCGTGCTCGTGTTCCGGTTGCTCACCTACGTGCTTCCGATCATGCTCGGAGCAGCGTTGTACGTGGGCTGGCGCGTCCAGTGTCGACGGCGTCCTCGACCGGTGCGATCGTCGTCGGCCGCGGCCTCGATGGTCTAGATTTCGCGTGTTCCAGCGCGGCGACCGCCGCCCGACCGAAGGGCACTCACCATGTCGATGACTCCTCCTCCGCCGCCGCCGCCGCCCTCCAACCCGCCGCCCCCGCCTGGTGGCGACTCCGGACAACCCTTCGGCGCCGGTGGGTGGCAGCCGCAACCGGTGGGCCCGAAGCCGCCGAACTACCTGGTCTGGGCGATTCTCACCACGTTGTTCTGCTGTCTCCCGTTCGGTGTGGTCAGCATCGTGTACGCGGCGCAGGTCGACGGGAATTACAACCGCGGTGACTACGCCGGAGCTGTTGCATCGTCGGAGAACGCGAAGAAGTGGGCGAAGATCTCCGCGATCGTGGGTGTGGTCGTCGTCGTGCTGTACATCCTGTTCCTCGTGGCGGTCGTCGGCAGCACGACCATCTCGGGCTGATGCTCACGGCCGCCGTCGAGGCTGCGACCGAACGTCGTCGGGCCTCGACGGTCGCCGTCGGTGCCGCTGGAGCACTGTGGCTCGGTGCGGCCGGGTGGCTGGAGCGCAACAACGCCACGGCATCGGCGTTGCCGGTGGGCTGCCCGTTCAAGGCGCTGACCGGGCTCGACTGCCCCGGCTGCGGTTCCACCCGGTCGCTCGGTGCCCTGACCCAACTGGACATCGGCGCCGCATTCGACCAGAACGTGTTCGTGCCGTTCGCACTCGTGTTCGTCGTTGCATCGTTCGTGGTGTGGACGAACGCGGTCTGGCGACGCCCGACGCCAGATTCGTCACGGCGTTCCGCGGCCTTCGCCGCCACCGACCTCGTGCGCCGTGCCGACGTGATCATCGCCCTGGGCGTGCTCCTGGTCGTGTTCACGGTGGTGCGCAATCTCGATGCCGGTACGTGGCTTGCGTCCGGGCTCGCACACACCGCCCAGGGCACCTGAGATCAGGCGAGGAGATCGGCGAAACAGACCGTGCGATCGCGGTTCGATCGAATAGGTTGCGAGACGTGGAACGCCGATTCGAACTTTCCTGCTCACGTCTCACGAACGCCGAGCGTCGCTGATGGCGCGCTTCGGGCGAGTCCTCACCGCCATGGTGACGCCATTCGACGCGGCTGGTGAACTCGATGTCGACGCGGCGGTTGCTCTCGCGAAGTGGCTCGTCGAGCAGGGCAACGAGGGCCTCGTGGTCTCCGGCACCACCGGTGAGTCACCCACGCTCTCGATCGACGAGAAGCTGACCCTGTTCGAGGCGGTGGTGAACGCCGTGACCGTGCCCGTGATCGTCGGCACGACGGGATCGAACACGCGACACGACATCGGGCTCACCGAAGAAGCCGGGCATCTCGGCGTGGCGGGCATCCTCGGCGTGTGCCCGTTCTACAGCCGGCCGTCGCAGGCCGGGCTGGAGGTGCATTTCCGGGCGATTGCGGGGTCCACCGACCTGCCGGTGGTGCTCTACGACATCCCCAAGCGCACCGGCCGCAAGATCGACAGCACCACCCTGGTGCGTCTGGCCACCGACGTCCCGAACATCGTGGCGCTCAAGGACGCGGCGGGCAATCCGGGAGCCACCGCAGCGGTGGTTGCGAACTGCCCCGCCGACTTCGAGGTGTACTCCGGCGACGATTCGATGACGCTGCCGCTGTTGGCCATCGGTGCGGTGGGAGCGATCGGCGTGGCCACACACTGGTGCGCGCCGGACCACGTGGCGATGTTCGATGCATGGGGGCGCAACGATGTTGCCGAAGCCCAGCGGATCAATGCCCGCCAGTTGGAGAGCTACGAGTTCGAAACCAGCGACGACGCCCCGAACCCGGTACCGTCGAAGGCCATGTTGAGAACGCTCGGACACGCCGTTGGTGAATGCAGATCACCAATGGGGCCCACCCCTCACGGCCTCGAGCAGGCCGCTCGTGACGTGTACGACCGTCTGGTGGCCGCCCGTGGCTGATCGTGGCCGTTCGAACACCTCCAGCACGTCGAACAAGCCGAACAAGTCCAGCAAGGCGAACAAGGTGAACAAGTCCAGGACGGCCAACGGCGTGGCTGACGGGTCGGCGCCGGTCCGCGTGGTCTTCCTCGGCGGTCTCGGTGAGATCGGCCGCAACTGCATGGCGATCGAGCAGGGCGCCGCAGACGACCCAGATCGCACGATCATCCTCATCGACTGCGGGTTGATGTTCCCCGACGCCAACATGCACGGCGTCGATCTGATCCTGCCCGACTTCACCTACCTGCGCGAGAACGCCGAACGCATTGCGGCGCTCGTGCTCACGCACGGCCACGAAGACCATGTGGGCGCCATCCAGTACCTGCTGCGTGACCACGACGGCATCGGTGACCTGCGCAGCGAACCGTTGCCGATCTACGGCGCCGCACTCACGCTGGGCCTGGCCCGCAACCGCATCGAAGAGGCGGGCCTGCTCCCCAAGACCGACATGCGCAAGGTCGCCGACGGCGACACGATCACCATTGGCGACCTGGCCGTCGAGTTCATCCCGGTCACCCACTCGGTGCCGCACGCCCACGCGATCGCCGTGCACACCTCTCAGGGCGTGGTGCTGCACTCCGGTGACTACAAGATCGACCTCACGCCGGTCGACGCCCGTCGCACCGACCTGGCCCGCATCGGCCAACTCGCCAAGGATCCCGGCATCCGGCTGCTGATGGCCGATTCGACCAATGCCGAGGAGGCCGGATACTCGCCGAGCGAGACGAGTGTCGGCTCGGTGCTCACGGGGCTGTTCGCCTCGCATCGCGATCGTCGGATCGTCACGGCCAGTTTCGCCAGCCACCTGCACCGAATCCAGCAGATCGCCGATGCCGCGATGGCCGACGGTCGCAAGATCGCCACGCTCGGCTTGAGCATGAAGAAGAACATCCGCCTCGGTCGCGAGCTCAAGGTGCTCGACATTCCCGAGTCGGCGATCATCGACATCGAGGACATCGACAAGTACCTGCCCGGTCAGATCTGCATCATCTCCACCGGATCCCAGGGTGAACCGATGTCGGCGCTCGGGCTGATGGCCCGTGGCGAGAACCGCTGGCTGAAGCTCGGCGAGCACGACACCGTGGTGCTGTCGAGCCACGCCATTCCGGGCAACGAGGGCAACGTCAACGCCGTCATCGACGGCCTGATCCGTATGGGCGCCGACGTGGTGCACTCTGGCATCCTCGACGTGCACGCCACCGGACATGCCCAGGCCGACGAGATCAAGACGTACCTCTCGATCGTCAACCCCGAGTGGTACGTACCGATCCACGGCGAGTACCGCCACATGGTGGCCAATGCCAAGCTCGGCGAGTTGATGGGTGTTCCCCACGACCGAGTCGTGCTGTGTGAGGACGGCGACGTCCTCGAACTCACCTCCGCTGACCTCCGCCCGGTCGGGCGGGTGCCGTCGGGTTACCTGTACGTCGACGGCATCGTCGGCGACGTCGGCCAGGGCGTGCTGCGCGACCGCCAGAAGCTGGCCGAGGAGGGCGTGGTCGTCGTCGTGGTCACCGTCGACATCCAGACCGGCAAGGTGCTGGTGGGCCCCGAGATCATCACCCGCGGTTGGGTGTACGCACCTGAGGCCGAGGATCTCCTCGACGAAGCGTGTGACACCGTCGCCGATGCGGTCGAGAAGTCGCTCGGCAAGGGCATCCGTGACGTCGAGGCACTCGAACGCGACGTGCGGCGCGTGGCCGGCAAGTTCGTCAGCGAACGCACCAAGCGTCGTCCGATGATCGTGCCTGTCGTGATGGAGGCCTGAGCCTTGCAGCGGCTGGCGGCAGTGATGCTGATCGCCACCATCACGTTGGGTTGCAGCGGCGACGGCGACGACTCGGGCAATGCAGGCTCCTTCGCTTCCAGCATCGTTCCGGCGATCGAAGCCGTCGAGGCCGAGTTGGGCGCCGATCAACAGTTCTTCGAGATCACGGCCAACGCTGCGTTCACGAACTTGTTCGTCGCCGTCGACGACGGCACTGCGGCAATCCCCTACGTGTTTCTCGATGGCGAACTCCAACCACCGGCGCCGACACTCACCGGCGCGTCGGGGAACACGTTCACCGCTGACGACGTCGACTTCGACGACGACTCGATTCTCGACACCGTCGCGGTCGAGCTGCCCGACGCGACCATCGAAGCCCTCAGCATCGAAGGCACCGCGGAGGGGGCCGCCCGGTACGTGGTCACCGTGACGTCGACCCAGGGCGGCGTGCTGGCGATCACCGTCGCCGGCGACGGCTCCGTGCTCGAAGTCGATCCGCTCTGAATCGCCCGGTATGGGCACCCCCGTATGAGCACTGCCGCATGAGCACCGCAGTATGAGGACGATCGAGACGATGACCGCCGCGGTCACGTTCGGGCACGGTGGACCCGAGCAGCTCCAGGTGCGAACCGACTGGCCGCGTCCGGTGCCCGGCGTCGCCGAGGTCGTGGTGCGCGTGACGGCTGCCGCGCTGAACAACACCGACGAGTGGTCGCGCCGTGGCGCCTACGGCACGGCGGCCGACCCCGATGCCGTCGTCGGCTGGAAAGGTGTGCCGCTCGAGTTCCCGTTGATCCAGGGCATCGACATCGCTGGGCGGGTGTGCGACATCGGCCCTGGTGTCGCCGTCGAGTGGCTCGGTCGACGAGTGATCGTCGACCCGGCGGCGACATACGTCGACGACCAGCCGAGCCGGATCGTCGGGAGCGAGGTCGATGGAGGGTTCGCCGAGTATCACGTGTGCCAGGTCGGCCAACTCCATGACGTCGACGGGTCTCCGCTCTCCGATGCGCAGCTCGCGTGCTTGCCGACGGCGTGTGGCACTGCGCTGGGGATGATCACCCGAGCTCACTGCGTCGCCGGAGAGCGGGTGTTGGTGACCGGAGCTTCCGGCGGCGTCGGCATGGCAGCGATCCAGCTGTTGGTGGACCTCGGCTGCGAGGTGGTTGCTCGAACGAGCGCCGCGCACCGTGAACTCATCGCCGGATTGAACGTTGCCGAGGTGTCGGTGCGCGACGTCGACGACCTCTCGGAGGTGTCCCACGTCGACGTGGTGGTCGACGTCGTCGGTGGCGCCGAGTTCGCCGGTCTCGTCGATCGGCTGCGCAACGGCGGCCGCCTCGTGACCGCCGGAGCGATCGGCGGTCCGGTCGTGGCACTCGACCTGCGACGGCTGTACCTCCAGCAACGAACGCTGATCGGTTCCACGATGCACACACCAGCGGTCTTTCGTCAGCTCGCCGACCTCGCCGCTGCCGGTCGAATCGAGCCGGTCGTCGCAGGCACCTACCCGCTCACCGACATCGCCGCAGCGCAGGCGCGTCTGCGCTCCGGCGACTTCGTCGGCAAACTCGTCCTCGAGCCGTGAGCCGGCACCGCTGGTGAGGTTCCCCTGTAGGGGGAGCGTGGGGAGGATCGTGGTGGCGCATGACACCCCCTTGGTACGTTGTTTGATGTCATGAGTACGTGGGGTCCGTCCAAGAAGCGTTCGACGTCGAAACGGTCGACCACCGCGTCGTCGAAGGCCTCGAACAACCGCAGGGCCGCCCCCGCCTCCGGGAAACGCGAGCCGGCTGGCAGTGCCAAGGGCAGTTCGGCGAAGAAGGCCCCGAAGCGCGCAGCCACCGGAAGCGTCGACGACCTCACGCCGCCGGATGGGTCGATCTCGCGGCGCGGTCAGGCGCAGGCCGAATTGCGTGACGCCGTCGGCGGACGCGAACACGAGTTCGTCGGACTCGCGCTCATCGCTGTCGGCGCCCTGCTCGCCTTCTCGGTGTATCTCGATCTCGCCGGCCCGCTCGGACGAGGTGTCGCCACCCTTGCCGGTTGGCTGTTCGGGCTCGGCCGCTACGCCGTACCGCTGGTGTTGTTCGCCGTTGGCGTCTCGTACCTCCGCAAGGGGCGCTCGGCCAGCCCGTTCCAACTGGTGGTCGGCTGGTCGGTGATGTCGTTGTCGGTCCTCGGCCTGCTGCAGGTCGCACGCGGCGCCGAGCGCCTGGGTGACGCCGCCGATGGCATCGACGAGGCGGGAGGTTGGATCGGTGCGCTGATCGGTACCCCGCTCGAAGCGTCGCTCGACACCGCCGGCGCAGCGGTGGTGCTGGTGCTGGCCTTCACGGGCGGCGCGCTCATCGTCACACGCACGTCGATCAAGACCTTCGTGCAGCAGACCGGCGGATTCCTCGCAGCGGTCGGCGCACCCGTCGGACGCGCAGCGAAATCCGGTCTCAGCAACATCTCCACGCTCAGTAGTGACCGTGCCGCCGAGGAGGGTGGGCGCGGAGCCACGCTCGACGAGCCGAACTTCGCTGGTGAAGCTTCTGGGGTTTCCCCCGGGTTGTACGACTTCGCCGCCGAGGGCGACGACCTCGGCGCAGAACAGCCTGCGCCCGCCACCCGGCGAACCAAGAAGCCCAAATTCGACACCGGCAGCCAACCGGCCGCAGCGGTGGTGGGTGACGGTGCCCAAGTGGGTGAGTGGATCCTGCCACCCATGACCTTCCTCGATCGCCCGGGCGAACAGGTCATCGACCGCAAGGCGGTCGAAGCGCGCGGCAAGATGCTGCACGAGTCGCTGGCCTCCCACGGTGTCGACACCACCTTGCTCGGCATGACGGTGGGCCCGACGGTCACCCGCTACGAACTCGAACTCGGCCCTGGCGTGAAGGTCGCTCGGGTCACCAGCCTGCAGAAGGACATCGCCTACGCCATGGCGGCGGTCGACGTACGCATCCTTGCGCCGATCCCTGGCCGATCGGCGATCGGTGTGGAAGTGCCGAACCATCAACGTCAGCTCGTCGCCCTCGGCGACCTGCTCACGTCGGCCGAAGCAGCCAAGGCAACCAATCCGCTCGACGTCGCGATCGGCAAGGACATCTCAGGCAAAGCGGTGTTCCTCGATCTGGCCGCCACGCCGCACATGCTCATTGCGGGCGCGACCGGTGCCGGCAAGTCGAGCGGTATCAACTGCATCATCACGTCGTTGCTGATGCGTACCTCGCCCGACGATGTCCGCCTGATCCTGATCGACCCGAAACAGGTCGAGATGGGCCAGTACGCCCGCCTGCCGCATCTGCTCACGCAGCCGGTCACGAACCCGAAGAAGGCCGCCAATGCGCTCGGCTGGGCGGTCAAGGAGATGGAACGCCGCTACGACGTGCTCTCCGAACTCGGCTACCGCGACATCACCGGTTACAACAAGGCCTTCGCCAAGGGTCAGATCCAGCCGCCGCTCGGTTCCACGATCGAGTACGAGCACATGACGTACATCGTGGTGGTGGTCGACGAACTCAACGACTTGATGATGGTGGCAGCCCGCGACGTCGAGGAATCGATCACCCGCATCGCGCAGAAGGCTCGTGCGGTCGGTATCCACCTCATCGTGGCCACGCAGCGCCCGTCGGTGAACGTGATCACCGGCGTGATCAAGGCCAACATCCCTGCCCGTATGGCGTTCGCCGTGTCGAGCCTCACCGACTCGCGGGTGATCCTCGATCAGCCCGGCGCCGAGAAGCTGGTGGGCAAGGGCGACATGCTGCTGCTGCCGGGCAACTCGTCGGTGGCCAACCGCATCCAGGGCTCGTTCGTGAGCGAGGAGGAGGTTCGCCAGGTGGTCGCTCATTGGCGGGGCCAGTCGCCCGAACCCGTCTACTCCGGCGAGGTCGAGTCCGGCGGTGAGGGCACCCCAGGCGCTCGCACCGGTGACGGGTCTGGATCGGCCTCGCTCGTCGCTCCGCGCCCTGACATGGCCAACGGTGCGCCGACGTCGGGCTCGATGCCGTCGATGGACGACGTCGACGCGGTCACCGCTGACATCAACGCCTTCTCGGCCGGCGACGACGACGAGGACACCGCCATGATGCGCCAGGCGATGGAGCTCGTGGTCCGCAGCCAGTTGGGTTCGACGTCGATGCTGCAACGCAAGCTCAAGGTCGGATTCGCACGGGCCGGGAGGATCATGGACCTGCTCGAGCAGCGAGGCGTGGTCGGCCCGAGCGAGGGCTCCAAGGCCCGTTCGGTGATGATGACCGTCGAGGAGTTCGAGCTCCTCCAACAGAACGGTCAGGTCTGACGCGACCCGACGGGCGGCTGGTTGGTGCGCCGGTGTGGCCGCGGTGGCAACATGTCCTCATGGACCAGCCCGACGTCACACAGTTCACGCCCGAGTTGACCGAGATCGCCGACGGGCTGGCATTCCCCGAGGGCCCGATCTTCATGGCCGACGGCTCGATCGTGCTGGTCGAGATGTTCGGGCCCCGCCTCACCCGGGTGCACCCCGACGGCACCAAGGAGACGATCGCGGAGATCCCAGGCGGTCCGAACGGCGCTGCGGTGGGACCCGATGGTGCGATCTATCTGTGCAACAACGGCGGCTCGTTCACACCGGTCGACCTCGGGGGGATGATGCTGCCGGGGGGCTTCGATCGAGACGGCTACCTCGGTGGTCGGATCCAGCGGGTGGATCCTCACGACGGCACCGTCACCGACCTGTACACCGAGTGCGACGGCAACGCGTTGCGTGGCCCCAACGACCTCGTGATGGACGGCCACGGCGGGTTCTGGTTCACCGACCACGGCATCCGCGACACCGAGGCCCGTACCGCTGACCTGTCGGGCATCCACTACGCCCACGCCGATGGCTCGGGGATCACCGAGGCGGTCTTTCCCACCGACTCACCAAACGGCATCGGCTTGTCGCCCGACCTCGACACGCTCTACTGGGCCGAGACACACACCGGTCGCGTGTTCCAGCGTGCGGTCACGGCGACCGGCGAACTGGCACCGTCCGACCTGCTCGACCCGGGGCTGCTCTACGGGTTGCCCGGCCATCAATTCCTCGACTCGCTGGCGGTCGACGGCGACGGTTGGGTGTGTGTGGCCACGATCTTCAATGGCGGCATCACGGCGATCTCGCCCGATGGCAGCCAGGTCGAGCACTACGCCACGGGTGACCTGCTCACCACCAACATCTGCTTCGGCGGCGACGACCTCCGTACGGCCTACGTGACGTGTTCGAGCACGGGGCGTCTGGTGTCGTTCCCGTGGCCCCGCCCCGGTCTGCGCCTCGCCCACCAATGATCCCGGTCATCGACCTCAGCGGATTCGTCGGTGGTACGCCGGCGCATCGGCGCGTGATCGGCGAGCAGATCGATCGCGCATGCCAAGACGTCGGTGTGCTCGCGATCGTCGGCCACGACGTGTCGAAAACCGCCACCGAGGCGTTGTGCCGTGAAGCGTTGTCGTTCTTCGGCCTCCCGCTCGACGATCGACTCGCCGTGGCGATGCCCGAGCCGGGCTATCCGTACGGCTACAGCCCGATCGAGGCCGAGGCGCTCAACCGCTCGATCGGGGGAGCGGCTGCGGCCGACTTGAAGGAGACCTTCAACATCGGTCCGATCAGCCCACCGCCGAGACCGCTCGAGGAGATGGACGACGTCGACGAACGCGCGGTGTACGCTGCCCAACCTCTGGCCACCGGCGCTCGCGTCGTTGCGGCCGGCGGCCGAGGCCTACTACCGCGAGATGGAACACCTGGCGACCACGCTGATGGAGGCCTTTGCGGTGGGGCTCGGCCTCGAGGACGACGCGTTCGACCCCTTCATCGACCGGCACGGATCCGCACTGCGACTCGCTCACTACCCGGCGTTGCCCAGCGGTGAGACGCATCCTGCCGGCCGGTTCCGCGCCGGGCCGCACACCGACTACGGCACGTTCACCGTGTTGTGGACCGACGGTGAAGCCGGCCTGCAGGTGCACAGCGTGGAAGGTGGCTGGGTCGACGTCGACACCGTCGAGAGTGCGCTGCTCGTCAACGTCGGCGACCTGTTGGCCCGTTGGACGAACGACCGATGGCGCTCGGCCATGCACCGGGTGCTGGCCACTGGTTCGGGTCGACGGTTGGCGATCCCTTTCTTCCACAACGCGAATTGGGATGCTCGCATCGAGTGCATCGTCTCCGATGGTCAGCCACCGAGGTACCCACCCACCACCGCCGGCGCGCACCTGATGGCGAAGTTCCGCTCGACGGTCGCCTGAACGACGCTCGACGCCAGAGCGCCTCGTCACGTGTTCGCCACTGGAGAGGCGGCCCGGCGCGTCTGCATGGAGATAGCGTGAGCGATCGTGTCCCAGCGGTTCTACATCGAAACGCTCGGCTGCCCGAAGAACGACGTCGACTCCGACAAGCTGGTCGGCGCGCTCCTCGCGGACGGCATGGAAGCCACCGACGACGCCGCCCTCGCGGATCTCGTCGTGGTCAACACCTGTGCCTTCATCGACGATGCCCGGCGTGAATCGATCGACACCATCTTGGCGCTCGACGAACTCCGCGCCGACGGCTCGCGTTCTCGTGGTCACCGGATGCATGGCAGAGCGCTACGGCGACGAACTGGCTGCTGAACTGCCCGAGGTCGATCAGGTCGCCGGGTTCGGCCAGGCGTTCAACGTCTCGCCGGTCGCCCGTGACGGCAGCGAAGTGCCCGAAAAGCGTGGTGGCTCGGGTGTGGGTCGCAAGCTCATCCCGGTGTCGTCCACGCCGCTGCCGGAATTCGATCTGCTGAATCTTCCTCGCCCGAAGTCGGTGGTGCCCTGGGCCTACGTGAAGATCGCCGAGGGCTGCGACCGCTCGTGCGGGTTCTGCGCGATCCCGAGCTTCCGGGGACCGCAGCGCAGCCGCGATGTGGCGTCGATCCTCTCCGAGGTCGAGCAGCTCGAGGCGCGAGAGATCGTCTTGGTGGCGCAGGATCTCGCGTCGTACGGCAAGGATCGGCCCGACGAACTCGGCGCTGGCTCGATCGTGCCACTGGTGCAGGCGGTGGCTGCTGCCACCGATCGGGTGCGATTGCTGTACCTGTACCCGAGCGATCTCTCCGACGGGCTGATCGATGCCATCTGTGACTCTGGCGTGCCCTACTTCGATCTGTCGCTCCAGCATGTCAGCAAGCCGTTGTTGCGTCGGATGCGCCGATGGGGCGACGGCCAGCGGTTCCTCGATCGCATCGCCGACATCCGCGAACGTGAGCCCGATGCGGCGTTCCGGAGCAACTTCATCGTCGGCTATCCGGGCGAGACCGAAGCCGATCACGACCAACTGCTCCACTTCGTCGAAGAGGCGCAGCTCGACTGGTGCGGGTTCTTCTCCTACAGCCGTGAAGACGGCACCTACGCCGCCGATCTCGATGGCGCCGTCGACCCGAACCTGATGAGCGAGCGGCTCGCCGAGTTGCGCGAGCTGCAAGACGACATCACCGCCACTCGGCGTGATGCACTGATCGGCTCCACGATCGAAGTCTTGGTCGACACCGTCGGCGTGGGGCGCGGCCACCGTGAGGCGCCTGAGATCGATGGCGTGGTGCATCTCGATCCGGCGCTGGAGCCCGGCTCGTTGGTCGATGTCGACATCGTCGATGCGCTCGGACCCGACCTCGTCGCTTCCGGGGTGAGCGCCGACGCCCTCGAGGCCGCCGGATGACGGTGCCGCCCGACAAGCTCGCGACATGGGCCAACGCCATCACCGTCGGGCGGCTGCTGCTGTCGCCGCTGATGTTCTGGGCGATTCCCAACGACGATCAGGGTTCGTGGATCGCGGTCTCGTTGTGGTTCGTGCTGTGCGCCAGCGATGGCATCGACGGCTGGATGGCCCGACGTCACGGCACCACGTCGGCGGGGGCCTTCCTCGACCCGCTCGCCGACAAAGTGCTCGTGCTCGGCGCCATGTTCACCCTGGTCAGCACCGGTGTGTTCTGGGTGGTCCCGGTGATCATCATCGCCGCACGCGAGTTCATCATCAGCGTGTACCGGGTGTTGGTCGGCGGCAAGGGCATCAGTGTGCCCGCCAGCAAGCTGGCCAAGTACAAGACGGTCGCCCAGCAGTTCGCGGTGGCCTTCGCCTTGTTCCCGCCCACCGCTGCTCGACGGCACGTGGTTGTGGAACAGTCTCCTCTGGATCGCCGTCGCTCTGGCGCTCATCAGCGGGGGTCAGTACTTGTGGCGGGCCCACCGCGCAGCTGCCGACCAGCAGGTGCCGATGAGTCTCGATCAGGTGGGCTGAATGGCGTTGCGGTGCGACGTGCTCGCCGTGGGCACCGAGCTGTTGCTGGGTCAGATCATCGACTCGAACTCGGCGTGGATGGGCGGTGAACTCGCCGCCAGTGGCATCGACTCGCTGGTGCAGGTCAAGGTGGGCGACAACGTCGCCCGCATCGAACACCAGCTGCGGCGCCTGCTCGTCGACGCTGATGCCGTCATCATGTGCGGTGGACTGGGTCCCACCCACGACGACCTCACCCGCGACGCAATCGCCGCGGTGATGGGGGTCGACCTCGTGCTCGACGACGCTGTTGCCGACGTGATTCGTGAGATGTTCGCGGCGCGTGGGCGCCGCATGTCGGACAACAACCTGCGCCAGGCCATGGTGCCGGATGGGGCCGCGATCATCCCGCAGACGCGTGGCACCGCACCCGGCTTGATCTGCCCGATCACCGTCGACGGTGTCGACAAGGTGGTGTACGCCGTGCCGGGTGTGCCGCACGAGATGTACGACATGATGCACCGGGCGATCCTGCCGGACCTGCGTCGCCGAAGCGGCGAGGAGTCGGTGATCAAGAGCCGGGTGCTGCGCACGTGGGGTGAGAGCGAGAGCGGTCTCAACGAGCGCCTCGACGACGTGATCGAGCAACTCGAAGGCCCCGACACGCCGACGCTGGCATTTCTCGCCAGTGGCTGGGAAGGTCTCAAGGTACGTCTCACGGCCAAGGCGCCGACGCTGGAGGAGTGTGAGCGTCAACTCGACGACTGGGATGCCGTCGTGCGTGAACGTCTCGGCGACCTCGTGTTCGGGGTGGACGACGACACGATGGAGTCGGTGGTGCTGGAGATGTGTCGCGAGCGTGGGCTCACGCTCGCCACGGCGGAGTCGGTCACGGGCGGTCTGGTCGGAGCGCGACTCACCGGAATCGCCGGCGCCAGCACGGTGTTTCGTGGAGCGATCGTGAGCTACGCCACCGAAGTGAAGCAGATGTTGCTCGGCGTGGCGGACGGCCCGGTGGTGAGCGAGGCCGCCGCCCGGCAGATGGCGCACGGCGTGCGCGAGCGGCTGCGTGCCGACATCGGACTGTCGCTCACCGGCGTCGCCGGCCCGGAGGAGCAGGACCGCCAGCCCGTCGGCACGCTCTTCATCGGGATGGTCGGACCCGGCTTCGACGAGGTTCGCCAACTCCGCCTGCCCGGCCAGCGCGAACAGATGCGTCAGTTCGCCGTCATCACCGCCCTGGGACTGCTGCGGACGCAGCTGGCCAACGGATAGCGTTGGCCGCGAGGCCCCCGTAGCTCAGCTGGACAGAGCAAGTCCCTTCTAATGACAAGGTCGCAGGTTCGAATCCTGCCGGGGGTGCCAGCTCGACATCGAGAAGCCCCGTTCTCATGACAAGGTCGCAGGTTCGAATCCTGCCGGGGTATTGGGTCGCGTACCAGGCATGGAAGTGAGCCCGTGACACAACAGGTTTGTCGATGTTCATGATCTGACACGTCCCGGCTGACGTCGGCACCAGTCCAGGCATGTGGAGGGCGTTTAACGCCGGTGGCGTTTCACGAGTGACGTCACGGGGTTCGTCTAGGTTTGATCTCGACATCCATCGACGGCAGCCGGGGGGCGATCCATGACAGTGAAGCTCGGGCTGCTTCCCGACACGCTGTGGTCCCGTCGGAAGTCCAGCGAGCTCGACGTCTGGGTTCGGATCGGATCACCTCCGCTGCCCTGGCTGACGGGCCTGATCTCCCAACAGCGACCGGCCGCATCGAGCCAGTTTCTTCTGCAGCCGCTGGCACAGATGCTGGTGCTCGCCGGTCATCGCATCAGCGATGCCTGCATCGGCGTAGGTGCCGACTGGGTCCACGTCGACCCGATGGAGCGAAGCCTCGGCATCTCGGCGACGCCCCCGACCGGCTGGCCCGTCACTACGCGAGCTCATCATCGTGCGGGTGCTCGGGTTCCGGCGCTTCCTCGACCGCAGCGAAGGCCCACGCGTCGATGCAGCTTGGGACAGAGCGACGATGCGCAGTACAGCGCATGGACCGTTGCCCTCGACACGGCGACGGCATGGGCCGATCAGGTCGAACTGTTGCCGGCGCCACCCGAGCCGATCAACTTCGAATGGGCGAGCCGGGGGTTCAATCGAGCAAATGGGATGAGCACGTATGACGACACCGCTCGGGCTGATACCTCGTGCTCTCTGGAGGTCCGGCCCCTTGCCGAACGGGCGCGTCAAACGCCTGGCCTCTGATTCGAGGGCGCCGGCTCGGCCCGACATCGTTGCACTGCCGAATCCCGACAGCTTCACTTGGTGGGGCGGAGACCAGAATCAGATCTTCAAGATCCGCCACCTCATGGAGGCCTTCGCGCCGTTGTCGTCGTGCCTGATGCTCGCCGGCTATCGGATCGATTCCTGCCACTTCAAGGTGGCCAACGATTGGTTGTCGTTCGAACCGAGAACTCGTTCCGTCCAACGCTTCCAGTTGAGCAATGGACAAGTGCCTCCGATTGGTCGCCAACGACGTGGCCGCGTGCCCGTCCGGGTTGATCATTCACGTCGAACGCCTGGCGCTGGTGTCGACGCAAGCCCCTCACGTTCCCATCGCGATTCCGATCAGCCTCGGCAACAACGGGCCACGGGTCAACGCAGCCGGCACGCCCGAGTCATTCTGGTATTCGATCAACTTCGAGTCGGCGCTGGTCCGCCCCGACGGCCAGCCGGTCCCGATTCCGTCGACAATCGAAGCAATGGTCGGTTTCGTGCGGACGGAGGCGGAACTCCTCGCTCGGCAGGTCGGCGACGACGTCGAATCGAACGTCGACTTCGTGTCCGGTGTCACCGGCACGTTGCCGATGGTGATTCCCCGCACCGAGCGACCGCCGGGAATGTCGAACGCCGATTTCGGCACCCTCAACGAGGTGTTGACCGGCTATCTCAACGTGATTCACGGTCGTCCGACCGAGACAGACCTCCCCGGGGCCGCCGATGCGGAAGCCAGCGGCACTCCGCTGCCGATGGCGACCGTTCTCACCACTGCGGTCGTCCAACAACTGATCGCCGACCAGATCGCATTCGTACCCACCTCCGTCGCCACGTCGCTCGCCGACCTCTATCCAGGCGCCTGGTGGTTCACGGCGAAGGGGTTGGTCGATGATCTCGACAATCAGGTCATCGATGCGCAGACGAACACCGTCGTCGACATGATGTTGGTGCTCCACGATCGCGGCGACCTGGACGTGTTCTCATCGTTTGCCACCGCTGCATTGGTGTACGGACTCGACGAGGCGCTCGACGACATCGGCAATGGTGTCGTATTGACCGCCGCCAGCGTCGAACTCCTCTGCGATGCGGTGGAGAGCGACGTGATCGACACTCGAACCACCCGGGTGCTCGAACATCTGGTGGTCGCGTACGCCACGACGTTCGCTGGGCAGCAACAGCCCCGCACGAGGATTCGCAATGCACTCGTCTTCGTGATTGCTCGGAGTCCGATCGGTGATGCGGGCACCGGCACCGCTGAAGACCATGCACAGTTGTTGAGCGGTGCGCTCTGCCACGACGATGCCGCAACGACCGCACCGCAGAGTGCGATCACGCATGGTCGGCATGGCAGGGCGCCATGGTCGACAATGCACGTCTCCCGGCACTCAATTCGACGGCGATGTTCGCGTTCGCTTCAGCACCGACAGCGCTGAGGCGAATCGTTCTCGACCACACGCTCGGTCACTACGAACCACTGCTGGCCGAGCACTACGGGGTCATCGATTTTGATCAATCGATCAGCGTCCAGCACTTCGCTCAGCCGGTGCCGCCACCGACGACCAGTTCCGGTTCACCCAGTCTCATCGTCGGGTGGAGCACCCGCCTGCAGAACGCCGTGGTCTCAGCGTGGTCGCTCGGCATGGATACCAGCCCCACGTTTTCCAGTTTCACCAGGGCGGTGACCCGTATCGTCGGTCTCTCGCCGATGGAACGTCTGAACATGGAGGCATTCCTCCCGGCCTTCCACTCCAGCCTGGCCCTGAGCAGCGTCGCAGCAGTGAGAAGGTACGTCGACACGCTGGCAGTCACGCAGGGATACATCGCTGCGCGCTTCGACGAGAACGAGGTGAAGCGTTACAACGCTCATGCACTGAACCGCGTCCTCGCCGACTCGGCCGTCGACACCGATGTGATCGCCGGACTGGAGACGGCCCGTCTGGCCGGTCTGCGGGCCGCACTGGAATATCGCGCCAAAATCATTCCTGGCAAACTCAACTCGCAGATCACGCTGGATCAGTTTGCTCAGGCCCAGTCAGACTGGCTGCTGCACAGCGGCCATGCGGCAGTGCACGTCACCCTCGGCCACGAGGTCGTCACCGAACGCGCCCTCCTGATTCAGCGCAACACAGCCCTCGTCCGGCCCGAAGCTGCAGAGTCCGTACGCGATCATTTCGCCTTCCTCGACGTCATCCGGTCGACCCACGAGGTCATGTCCGGGTTCAGCGATCAGCAGATCGACGCGCAGGTGGACGGCAACGGGCTGCTGGTCCACCACCCCGAATACGTCGGGCTCACCAAGCAGGCGTCCAAGATGTGCAAGTCGTATGCGGGTTTCCACAAGGTGTTCCTGCTTGCCAACCTCGCCGACTCACGCCCACTCGTCGGCGGTGTCGACATCTTCTGGATCGTGGTGGGACTTCGGAACGTCGAGGACCAAGGTGGACTTCTGAAGGCAACGAGACTGGATACGACGATCGCGTTCAGGGAGATCGTCGAAGCTGAGCAGCCCGCACTTCATGCGTACGCAGGCAGGCTCAAGTGGCTGGACCAGTTCGGACGGATCGTCTCGACGTTCACTGGAATGCTCGCGATGTATCAGATCTATGAGGCTGGAGGGCTCGATGCGTCGACCAGCGGGCTGGGCAATGCTCGAGACGTCGCTGTGGGGGCGCTCGATTTCAGTCGCTTCGCCACCGACATGGGCGCCTTTTTCGCTACCACCGTGCTCGATGATGCGGCGCTCGCGCTGTCGGCAAAGAACGTGGCGACAATGCTCGGCCATGCAGCCGTCCTCGCCACGTTCCTCAGTAGCGCCGTCTCGACGGTGAAGTACTTCAACGAGGCGGTGACGGCTGCGCAGAACCATCAGTGGCTTCCGTTCCTCTCACGGTCCGTTGGCGGGATCCTCAGTCTCGGGTCGACAGGGTATGCGGTGGCTGCAATGGTCGGATACTCAGCATTGGGGCCAGCGGCAGTTCTCGGGGTCGCTGCAACCTTCATCGTCACCGCCGAAATGTTCTTCAGCGCCTGGTGGGCGAACTACAAGGCGAACTATTCGCTCCACTCGACCGCGACAGCGGAGGCGCTGATCTTCGACACCACCGTCGGCATCCGCTCGCCGGTGGTCGGGCACGTCGAACCATCGGCGTCGGTTCTGCTCTCACTCGGTCTCGAGGTCGGCAACGTCGTGGTCGTCGAACGGCCCTCGCCGGCAGAGGTTGACCTTCACGACTCCGTGGAGGTCGGGGTACCCATTCCAGTGTCAATCGATCCGGTCGTCGGCACCTCGGAGCCCTCGTACACATTCATCGCGGAATGTCGTGCCATGTTCCAGGGCGTGCCCGACCCGATGGTGTTCACGTGGGACACCGGTTTCTTCTCTCAAACGCCGGGCATCCACGGCATCACCGGGTACGGGTTTCCGCAGCCCGTCGAAGCCGGATCCAGTGCGTACCCCACGTGGATCGTGGCCAGCCCGATCCCTGGCTCGTTGACGGTGGCCCCGGTCATCGAGCAGCCCACGACGCGCAGCACGGTTCTGTTCTCGGTGCGTCCGGAGCTGGAGACCTGGTGTACGCCGACCAACGGAGGTGACTTCTCCGCTCTCCTCGTCGCCGAAGGAGATGTCGTCCATGCCGAACAGCCACTCGCACGAACGGGCGACGAAACGACGGGTACCTACTACCGGGCCAAGCGACCGGGCGTCGTAACGGGAATCAGCGCAGCGGTCGACTACACCGGAACCGGTACGGCAACGGCCATCATCAGAGTCGGTGCGGTGCTGAATTGAGCGGCATCCCAGAATCCGTCGCACGTGCAGCGCTGAGCACGGTGGCCCCCGTCTATGAAGGTATCCAATCTCTGGACGGATTCGAACGCCTGCTTCGCAACATGGGCTACCGCATCGAGTTGGCCGACGTCGCTGACTCCCTCCTCGATTCCGTTCCCGGGCTGGCCGCTATCCGCGAGCATCTGCCACCGGCGGCCGAGGCCGCCGCTGAACTCGCCACCAGCGATGCTCCCGGCGAGCAAGTCGCCACGATCGTCACTGAGATCGCCTTCATCGCTCCGGCGGTTGCAGAGATGGCGACCTTCGACCCAGCAGCGGTCGCCAGCACCTCACCGCTCAGCTGCGCCGAGTTCTGGATCGCACTCGCGGCCGACATCCCCCATCACCTGCTCGTCACCTATCTGCACGTCGACCAGCCGGTCGTGTACCGCCTGTGTCGTCTCCTCGGAGTCATCGTCGAGGAGCAGCGTGACGCCTTGCCGACTCCGTTCGAGAACGCCGCCGGTTCGCGCGAACTGTTCCGACTCGATCTCCTCGGCGATCTGTTCACCGATCCGCTGACGCACCTGAGGAGCACCTACGGCTGGACGACCACGGGCCCCGTGGAGCACGCCAAGATCATCGCCGAAGTCGCCGGTGTCGCCGCGCTGCTCGGGTTGCGCCCGCGAGTGCCGGGCATCGCCGAACAGTTCAAGGGCGACGCCGCGGCGTCGGTCGTGCCCACTGTTCACAGCGAACTGTCGGCGCTGCGTCAACTCGAGATCCAGATCGCTCGCACCTCCGGTAGCGCCGGCGCCGCCGAGTTGGCGATGCTGCTCGTGCCCGGCACCTCAGGATCGGCTGCGGATTCTCCGATCGACGGGCTGCTGCTCACGCCGTCGATCTTCGGAAGCGTGGCGTCGGAGACCGAACTCGACGACCAGGGCGAGTGGACGCTGACCATCGCGGCGGGCGCGAACGCCACCGGTGCAATCGGGTTGTGGGCGAGTCCGGCCGGGTTCGCACCGCACGTCGGGAGTGCGTCAGGCAGTTTCGAGGTCGGCCTCGAGGCCCGTTTCTCCGAGCCGAAGTCGATCATCGGAGGCACCACCGGCACCCGCCTGATCGTGCGTGGCCTCGACATCGAGTTCGGGATCGAGGTCGACAGCACCGTCGAGATCACCGCGCGCGCAGCACTCGCCGAGCACAACGGCCACGCCGCCGAGCTGATCGTGGAGGCAGGTGAAGGCGACGGGTTCGTGTCGTCGCTGCTCGGCGACCTCAGCTTGTCGGTGCCGATCGGCCTCGGTGTCGCCTGGTCGTCGGCCGACGGGTTCACCGTCGAAGGATCGGCAGGGCTCGAGGTACGCATCCCACTCGATCTCGTGCTCGGCCAACCCGGCGCCTACATCGCGGTCACCGAATTGCTGCTCGGTGCCACGATCGGCACCAGCACCGGCCCCGACGGCAACAGCGGGGTCTCGGCCGGCTTCGTCGCCGCCGTCACCGCGGTCGGTCAACTGGGGCCGCTCACCATTGCCGTCTCCGAGATCGGGATCGAACTCGACCTCGCTCCCGACGAACACGGCACCATTCGTCCGGCCCTCGGCTTCAAGTCGCCGACCGGGTTGGGAATCGGGATCGACCTGGCCCCGGTCACCGGCGGCGGCTACCTCGAGATCGATCGCGACGCCGGCACCTACAAGGGCCTGGTGAGTGCCGAGGTGATGTCGATCGGCATCACCGCGGTCGTGATCATCGAGACGAAGCGCCCCGACATCGACGGCTGGTCGATGTTCTTCGCGCTGTTCATCGAGTTCCCGCAGATCCAGCTCGGGTTCGGCTTCTCGCTCAACGGACTCGGTGGGCTCGCCGGCATCAACCGCACGATCGACGCCGAAGCGCTCGGCTCGGCGGTGCGCTCCGGGATCGCTCGGCTCGATCCTGTTCCCCGAGGACCCGATCGTCGACGCCCCGATGATCATCCGCGAGCTCGAGGCGATCTTCCCGCCGGCCAACAACAGTTACGTGTTCGGCCCGGTCGTGAAGATCGGTTGGGGCACGCCCCCGATCATCGAGGCCGAACTCGGCGTCGTGATCTCCTTCGGCCCCGACGGGGTGATCATCGCCGTGCTCGGCTCGATCACCGCGATCCTCCCGCGACCCAGAACTGGAACTCATCGCGCTGCGGCTCGACTTCGCCGGGGCGATCGACACAGGGCAAGGGCACGACTCTGGTTCGACGCCAGCCTGCACGACAGCCACATCGTCGGCTTCGCGCTGGCCGGCGACATGGCACTGCGAGCCAGCTTCTCCGACTCGCGGTCGTTCCTCTTCAGCGTCGGCGGGTTCCACCCGGCATTCACACCACCGGACGGGTTCCCCGAACTCGATCGGATGTCGTTGGGCATCAGCGTCGGCGGCGTGATCGAGATCAGCTTCACCTGCTACTTCGCAGTCACGTCGAACACCGTCCAGTTCGGCGCGGCGCTCGACATCTGGGCCAAGGTGTCCGGCTTCGAGATCGCCGGCGGCGTCAGCTTCGACGCCCTGATCCGGTTCTCGCCGTTCGAGCTGAACACCAACATCGGGCTCTACGTCTCGGTGAGCGCGGTCGGCGTCGACCTCATGGGCGTGTGGTTGAACGCGTCGCTCACCGGACCGTCGCCGTGGCACGTCATCGGCACCGCCGAGTTCAAGGTGGTCGGCATCACCAAGAACATCCGCGTCGACAAGGTCCTCGGGACCCGCGTGCCCCAGCCGCCGGCGCCGGTCGCTCCCGACCTCCTCGCACTGCTCGCCGAAGAACTCAGCCGCGCCGAGAACTGGTCGGTGGTGGCATCGTCGGCCAGCGGCGTCACCCTGGCCGAGCCGTCGGCGCTGGCCGGCGCAGCTCCGGCGCCCAGCGCTGCATCAGGCGAAGGGGTTGCAGCAACCTTGCGTGCCCGCCCCGACTCCATCATCAACATCGCGCAGAAGGTGCTGCCGCTCGGTGTCACGCTCGACAAGTTCCGCAACACAGGACTCGGCCGTTACAACGATTTCGGCATCGTCGCAAGCGGCGGACTCACCTCGGACGGCGTGGTGTCGGAGTGGTTCGCTCCGAGCGACTACTTCCAGTACGGACCCAAGGAACGGCTGTCACAGCCCTCGTTCCTCGAGTTCGACGCCGGTATCTCCTTCGGGTCCTCCGCCGTGCAGGTCGGTGTGGGCGTCCGACTTCCCGACGACCACTACGAGCACGTGATCGACCCCGAGTTCGTGGGTCTCGCACCACCGCCGAGGTCTGCGGTTCGACCACCGTTGAAGGTCACCGAACTGACGATGACTCGAAACAACCCGTTCCTCGTGGCGGCCCGGGCATATCCCGAGTACGTGACTGTCACCGCCAACTCGAAGCTCGGGAATGTGGAGTTGCTCTCATGACCCAGATCATCCCCTGGATTCGGAGCGGGCTGAGCACCACCATCGCCAATGCCGCGGTGCGCGGCCGCACGACCGACCTACGCGCCGTCACCACCGTCGGTCTCGACGCCACCGCCAACCATGGCGCCGACAGCCAGGCAGCGACCACCCAGTCGATCGAGTTGTACGGCCCCGGCGACGTGGTCGCGCTCGCCGACAACCAGGTACGCACCGTCTACCCGCAGCCGGGCACACCCGACGCAGAGTGGAACTTCTTTGCCTACCTCGAACTCCACGAAGCCGATCTGCCCTGGCGGTACTCGCCTGCCGGACCCGACGGCGACGACATCGCACCGCCGTGGCTGGCACTCATCGTGGTCGAAGACGGAGTCGAGGCGACCTTCGCCACGAATGCCCGAGGGTCCACGATCACGGTGGAATCAGCAGCATCGCTCCCACCGCCAGACGACCTGTGGGCATGGGCCCACGCGTTCGGCGATGGCGATCCCGTTGCCCGCCCCGACCTCTTCCGAGCCCGACTGCTCTGCCCGCGCCGACTCCGCCCCGATGCAGGTTGGCGTGCGTGTCTGGTCCCCGCGTTTCGCACCGGCCGCAACGTCGGGCTCGGCCTGCCGATCGGCACCGATGCAGGCCCAGCGTGGGCGGCGAACGAAACCGACGTCGAACTGCCGGTGTACCACTCGTGGACGTTCCGTACGGGTGTGAACGACGGCACCTTCTATTCGCTTGCCACCAAGCTGATGCCACGCGAACTGACCGCCGACGTCGGTGTGCGCACCCTCGAACTCCACGATCCCGGCGCGCCGTTGCCGTCGATTCCCGAAGCCAGCACCGACTTCGTGGGTGCGATGTTCTCTCCCGCCTACCGACCACAGCCCGACAGGACCGGGGTGCTCGCGGAGTTCGCTGCCTCCTACGTCGAGCAACTGACACCTGACGACACCGGTACTCGCGGTGGTGCGGCATCCACCAAGGAACCCAGCCGGACAGAACGCTACGACGCGCTGCTGCACGACCCCGTGGTGGCGCTCCCGCTCTACGGCAGCTCGCAGCAACACGGCGAGGCGCTGCCTGACGACGCCGGACACTGGTACCGCCAACTGAGCACCGACCCGGTGCATCGCAGCGTGGCTGCGCTCGGCGCCGAAGTGGTGCGCAACGACCAGGAGTCGTTGATGGCTGCTGCGTGGGAACATGCCGCATCGCTGGCGCAGATCAACGAGGCGCTGCAACGAGCGAGGCTGGCCGCCGAAACCGCCGCGCAACGCAAGCAGAAGTTCGAGGCGCTCCGGCCCACACACAAGGCCCAGGTGATCGGTCCGGTGATCGCAGCACTCGGATCGGGCAACGCCTTGTTCGGCGCCGACCTGGATGTGGCCGAAGTGCCCCGCGCCGTGCTCGGTGGATCGTTCAGGCGGATCACGCGCGCCGGCGGACCGGTGCAGCGCGCCACCACCGTGCAACCGACCACTGCGGGGGTCGCGGCGCCGATCGACCGCTTCGTCGGCGGCGTGCTGACCCGCGGGGTCGCGGCCTACCGGCAACCGACTGCGACCGTGGCACCTTTCGGTGTCGACATCGGGATGCGTGCAGTCACCCAGGTGGCACCGGCCGGCACGTTCGAACTCGGAGCACTCGAACATCGTCGACCGTTGGCCGGGCTGACAGATCGGCCAGTAGACATCCAACCCGGCTCGCTCGACATCGCGTGGGCCACGGCCACCAGCAGCGTCACGGTCACGCGAACCCGACTCGACGCAGTGCTCGCCGACCCCGCCCAGATCGACCGCGTCCAGCCTGGAAGTGCTCCGGTCACCACGATTACCGCAGCGATCGGGAGCCCCAAGCGTCGAGGTTCGAGGCGACCGAGTGCACAACGGTCCACCAGCCGGTTTCGGCCATCCGGCGAATTGACGGCCGTTCCGAGCGGGTCGGTGCAATTCGACTTCTCGCAGGGGACTCGTACGATCACGGTTGCGGAGATCCGGGCCCAGATCATCGCCCAGCCATTTCAGCTGGTCACCGAACGGCCGGGCGACATGGTCCAGCAGGGCGTGGTGGCCACTGCACTTCCACTCCTGACTGCTGACGTGGCTGCGCTCATGACGCGGGCGATCGATCCGGTGCAGGGCATTCGCGATTGGACGAACAGTCGAATTCGCTCCGCCGATTCGGCCGAGGGTCCAGCGGCCGACGTCGCACCGACGGGCGCGCCGATTCCAACGGCGTTGATTGCCCGCCCGAAGTTCGAACTCCCGATGTACGAGCGGCTGCGCGAACTGTCGGTGGAGTACATCGTTCCTGGCATCGGGATGGTCCCGAAGAACACCGTCGGCGCACTGAGCATCAACAACGCGTTCGTCGAATCGTTCCTCGTCGGAGCCAACCATGAACTCAGCCGGGAGTTCCGCTGGCGCGAGTACCCGGCGCCGTTGCACCTCACGTGGTTCGACCAGTTCTGGGACGTCGCAGCTGGCGGGCCGGCCGACATCGCGCCGATCGGCAAGTGGAAGCCGACGGCTCTCGGCGAACACGCCACCGGCGGCGATCGGCTGGTGGTGCTGGTGAAGGGCGAGTTGATCGAACGCTTCCCGGATGTGTCCATCTACATGATCCAGGCGTCGCTGTTGCCGAACGGGACGCGGTGGAGCCGCCGATGATGCGGCGACCGCCGTCCCGGTGTTTTCCGGCAAGTTGTCGAATGGCGTCCACTTCTACGGGTTCGAGCTGGACGGTGACGCAGGGATGTCGCAGGCCCAGCGAGCCCAGACCGGTGGCGAGAAGCGTCAGGGCTGGTTCTTTGCGCTCGAGGAGCGCGTCAGGACACCACGCTTCGGGTTGAGCACCGGCGAGCGCGACGAGATCGGCACACTCTCCGGCGAGACCGACGACAAACCAGACGACGACGCGAAGTTGCCCGCCTCGGCGCGGTCGTTGTCCTGGCGGCACATGCAGCGTGACGCCGACGACAAGCCGTTGTTCGTCGACAGTGCCCGCACTCCGCCGGGCCTCGAGGGCCACGCCTTCGACGGCCAGGCCTGGTTCGGCAATTCGGCTGCGATGGGCGCCATCACCTTCCGCCAACCTGTTCGAGTGCTGATGCACGCCACCGCCATGCTCGAGGAGGCCTGACGTGCCGAAGCCCGCTGAGGAACTCAAACGCATCGAGAAGTTCGCCGATGCCGCACGCGACATGGCAGCCAAGGCAGCTGCACGCGCCGATGCCGCACGCGCCGATGCCGAGAGTGCGCGCAAACAAGCGCAGCGTGCCGCGCAGGCGGCAGCGGGGAAGCCACCGAATCCAGCGGCCGCCGAACACGCAGCCGAGGCGCGCAAACATGCCGAGGCAGCGGTGGGGGCAGCCAAGGAATCCGCGGCCCGAGCCGAGGAGGCGCAGCGCGCGGCCGACGGGCTGCGCGGTGCGGCGAAGCAAGCGGCCGCCGCCATCGAGCAGCGCGACGAGAAGGGCCTGGCCGGCATCGTGGAAACGGCGCGGGCTGACGCGGTCATTGCCGATGCAGCGGTCGACCGAGCCGACGACGCTGCGCAGATGGCGCGCTCCGCACACGATGCCGCCACCGCCGCGGCCGATCGAGCAATCAGCGCCGCCCAATCAGCGCAGCAGGCCGACACGGAGGCCGCAGCGAAGCAGGCCGCGGAGGAAGCAGCGAAGCAGGCTGAAGCTGAGCGGCGGGCGGCGGAGGAAGCAGCGAAGCAGGCCGCGGAGGAAGCAGCGAAGCAGGCCGCGGAAGAAGCCGAGAGGCGGGCGGCGGAGGAAGCAGCGAAGCGGGCTGAAGCTGAGCGGCGGGCGGAGGAAGCAGCGAAGCGGCGGCGGAGGAAGCGGCGAAGCGGGCTGAAGCTGAGCGGCGGCGGAGGAAGCAGCGAAGCTGGCCGCGGAGGAGGCGGCCAAGCGGCCGAGCTGGACAAGCGCTCGGCAGCCGATGCGGCGAGAGGCGCCCGCGAGGAGTTCGACGCAGCGGCGAAAGCACACGAGGCGGCAGTCGTCGAAGCCGACAGCGCCCGCACCTCAGCAGAGGCTGCAGCGGCGTCGGCAACTGCTGCCGAGGCGGTGGCCAAGTCCTCCGCCGAGGGGAGTGACAAGGGCAGTGACACCGCCGTCGCCCGGCACGCCAACAGCGCACGAACCCATGCAGACCAAGCTGCCGAGGCCGCCAAGGCAGCGAAGGACGCGCTCGATGCCGCCGCCCGAGCGCTCGATGCTGCCAAGGCCGCCGCTCGACAGGCCGACAAAGCCGCCGGAGTGCCCGATGTGGACGCGGCGCAGGCCGGCCGGGAGGCGGCTCGCACCGCTCGGAGCGACGTCGACGAGGCCGCCAAGGCGGTCCGCGACCTTGCGGAAACTGCTCGCAACGCAGCGGGGCTCGCCGAATCAGCCCGCCGCGATGCCCAGCAAGCAGCGGCCGACGCCCTCGCCCAGGCAGCGCAGAGCAGCGCAGCGGCAATGATCGAGGTCGCCAAGTCCGATGCCGAACTGGCCCGGGCCGCAGCCGCCGACGCCGACGAGGCAGCAGCCGCGGCCGAGCAAGCCGCCGAGGAAACCAAGGCGTCGGCAGCCAGCGCAGCTTCATCGGCTCGGTCCGCCCGTACGACCAAACAGCGCCAGCATGCTGCGACCGCAGCCGACGCAGCAGCCACGGCCAAGGCGCAGTACGAGATCGCCGCCAACGCTGCGACCGCAGCGCGTACGGCAGCGGACCAGGCCCGCGCCGCAGCAGTGGCGGGCGCACGTGCGGCAGACGAGGTCGCCGCAGCAGTCGAACAACGCGACGCTGCCAGCGCCACCAAGGTGGCTGCCATCGCCGTGGCTCAACGGGCCGCCGCAGCAGACGCTCGTGACACCGCACGCCGGCAGCAGGCCATCGCCGACGCTGCGCGCGACCTCGCGGCGGAGGCCGCCAAGATCGCCCTCGAGGCAGCCACGGCGGCCGGTGTCGAGGACTTCGGCGACACTCCTGATGGCAGTCTCCGGCCGCCTCGACCCGACACCGGACCGTCACTCGAATCGACCGACACCGAGGAGCAGGGACTCAGCGGCGGGATCCCGCTGCTGATGGTTCCGGTTCGTATCGAGACCCGATTCGGTCAGCCCGCCAGGGTCGACGGCGACATGAACCGAACGACGCCACTGCGGATCAGGATCTATCCCGACCAGATCCAGATCGACGACGGCCTCGTCGTGCCGACACAGGCCGAGGTCGACATCGGGCGGGAGTATTGGAAGCTGCTGCGCGAATCGCTCGGCTCAGCCGACGAACAGCGCGGGAGCGATCGAGCGAGCGATCTCGACAGCGAGCGAGCAGCGTGGCGTTGGTTGGTGGATCGTGTCGACATCCATCGTGCCGGGCACATCGCCCGTCTGACGCAGCCGCTCCGCACGAACGGAAAGCTCGAATTCCCCGAGGTCGCCGTCGACACCGTCGAAGCACCCGGCCGCGCCAGCATGTTGCCGCACCGATTCGTGGCCATCGGATGGAGCAACGGCGTCGAAGTGTTCCGCCAGAAAGGCAACCCCCTCGACAACAAGCCGTATCACACGAGCCCCGACCCGTCTGCCGACAACGGTCGAGACGACCGACGATGGGCTCACCGTCACACCGCACATGCGTTGGATGATTGACTACCCCGACGCGGAGCGCAGAGGCATGGCGATCACCGTCAACGTTGCCGCCGAAGTGAAATCCATCGACACACTGCTCGTCGTCGGCATCAACCGTTCGTCGCCCGAGGCGACCGCCGATGAACTGCAACGACTCCTCGACACTCACGCAGTGAGCCAGGGCTTCGCGTTCGTGCCGCAGGGCACCCCGACCAACAACACCGACACCGTCGAGTCGGGCTGGACCCGGCTCAACCGGGAAGCCGCCTCGATCGAAGCGCAACGAGAACGTGAGATCGTCGGTCGACCAACCGCACAGGGAGAACCCGACGAGAAGGACCCCGACGAGAAAGCACTCAGCATGCGGGCGAGCGACAACGCCGCCCGACTGGGCATGGCATTCGGGCTGGCTGACACCAGCACACTGCGGCGCCAGCCCTTCGGAGACGACCAGGAGTGGCAACGCAGCCGGGCGATGCGCACCTTGCTGTTCGGACCGGTCCTCGGAAACTACGTGTCCGAATTGATCTCGAGTGCAGGTGCGCCGGTGATGAACGCCACGCAACTCGCGGGGCTGCGCACATGGTTTCTGCACAACGTGACCGGTGGCGCCCCGTTGCCCACGGTGCGCGTTGGCCACCAGCCCTATGGCGTGCTGCCCGTGCTGCACGGCAGCGCGGAACACATCGGTTCACCCACCGCACACCGAGTGTCGGCGATTGTCGATCAGTTGCGCGACGAGTGGAGTCGTTCGTTCGCCGACGGCGTTCTCCGCCTGGATCACAACTCCGGGGATGGTGCCGGTGACGGCACCGGCGATGACGAGGACGGTGCCGCAGGCGGGTTGGCGGGTGACATCGCGGGCGTGTTGGCCGGTGAGCCGCATCCGATCGATTTCTCCGTGCGCACACTGACTTTGCACGACCGAGTCGACTCTGACTTCACCCGCATCGGCAGTGGTCTCCCGCTGGTCAACGTGATCGAGGGTCAGCGCACCTTCGATCTGGACAGGATCACGTGGACCGATGTCGACAACGGCTTCGTCGGCGAGTTCGTCGAAGACCGAGAGAAGCTACGCAACGACACGCCGCTGATGCACGACGAACTCGAGGCCATCCTTGCCGTACTCGGCGAGCCCGCGACGGTGCCAGCAGCAGTTGGTGCTGTGGTCGAAGTTTCGTGAACTGGTGCACACGATTGCGATGAACCCGTGGCAGACGGCGCTCGCCTGGACGTCGCTGATGGGCCAACAGTTCGCGCAAGCCGGTGCAGCGTTGCCGATCGTCGACGAGATCGTCGCCCAGCTCGCCGCCCACGAGCAGCGCCAACGGCCACTGTCGTGGCTCTCGCTGCCGAATTTCCACGGCGTGCTCTCGGAACAGGACCCACCACTGCTGGTGTCGCGCTTCCGATTCGACGCCAACGCCGTGCAACGTCCACTCGTCCACGACGCTGACAACCCGAACGCTACGCACCCGGCTGACTACATCGCCGCTCGCGCACGCGGCGCTGCGACGAGCGACGATCCAGCCGACGACCCGCTGTTCGCTCAACTGCTCGCGGCGACCGCTGACACACTGAGCAGACACCCTCGGGCACAGATCGACGACGCGATCGCCACGCTCGCTGCACTTCCTGTCGACGAGATCGAGTGGCTTCTGCGCGAAACCCTCGGCCTCGGTATCCATCGGCTCGATGCCTGGTCGACGGCAACAGCCACCGAGCGCCTACGCCAGGTGCGCGACCGGCAACCGACCGGCCTCCACGTGGGCAGCTACGCCTGGGTCACCGATCTCGACATTCCGGATCGCAGGTCGAACGCTCGTCGAGTGGGTTCCTGCACGCACCGTCGCTCGCCCATGCGGCCACGGCGTCGGTGATCCGGTCGGCGTGGCACGCTCGTGGCAACACCGACGGAGGTTCACCCGCAGCCGTCGACCTGCGCAGCAACCGCTACCGCTATCGCGATGTGGCTGATCGAAGGCGTCCGTGCCGGCCAGTCGCTGGGCGACCTGCTCGGCTACGAGTTCGAACGGCTCTGCCACGATCTCGGCATCGACGAACAGATCGCCGCCGTCCGGCTCCTCGTCGCGGAGGCGCACGGTCGCAGCGACGGCATCGAGGACCCCGTCGACGGCATCGAGCTGATGGAACTGTTCGCCGAGGGAGGCACTCGACGACCACCTCGCCGGTGTCGCAGCGACTACGACGCCGAGCCGAGCGGAGAAGGTCCGTCTCCTGCTCGAAGGTCTCGCCTGGTCGTTCGACGCGATCGACGATGCGCTACTCGCCGAGTCGACCCACCACCTGCTCGGTGGCAACTTCGAACGGGCGGCAGCGTCGATCGAGGCGGGCGCCGGCGGATCGACTCCACCACCGATGCCGATCGGAATGGACACGATGCGTTCGTCACGCACGGTCAACCACAAGGTGCTGCTGTTCGCCGATGCCACACCGGCAGCCGTCGGTCAGGCGGCGGAAACCGGTTGGGGCATCGGCATCCGCGACCTGATCTCCCCGCCGTTCGAGGCGCTCGCCGCCGTCGCTGCTGCCGCCGCCTGCCGAGGTGGCGCTGACCGTGATCGACGACAACGGCGGGTCGCACTCGTTCACGCTCGCCGACCTCTCGATCTCGGTGCACTCGACGCTGTGTACCTCGCCAGCGACGACCCGACCGTCGCCGACGCCCGGCATGTCCGACTGTCGTTCGGCTGCAACCCGACATGGTCGGCAGCCGTATCACCGCCCTCGACCTCGGCCGCATCGGTGTCACGCTTCGAGGAGTTCCAGGTCTGGCGCCAGTGCTGCGGCGGATGCTGTCCGAGGCATCGGGTCGCCGACGGTCGACGATCTCGACCCCGAACTGATCGGTACGGCCGATCCGACCACAACCAACGTCGACGCCACCACGGTGCTCGCAATCCGTTCCTCGAGGAGAGTCAGGACCGGCCCATCGACGACGGAATATCGTCGCAGCTCGCCCTGATGGGCCTCACCGGCGTCGACGACGACATCGTGCAGGTGCTCGACTCGCCGCGCCGACGCAAGCGGTAGCCCTCGGTGACGCCTCGGGAGAAGTGGTCGGGGCGTTGCTTCGGCGCCGTTCCCGGTGTCGGCGACCGATCGACGGTGGCTGCATCGAGCGTCGCTTCGACACTCAATTGGCATCGGTCGACGACGTTCAGCGGTGGTTCGACGACGTGGCCCAGGTCCGCACCGATGTCGATCGACGAGTGGTGGCGACATGAACTCGGCCTGCTGCTCGGTCACCGGGTCGAAGCCGTCGCTGGTGTCGAGCCAGTCGCCGCAGGACCCGGGTGACACGTGGGCAGCGACTGGCTTCCCGCTGACGGGACGGGTGGGCGCAACATGGTCACGCGGTCTGGCGACGGCCCCGGCGCGCCGCCGACCGGGTGACGTTGGGCTCGTGATCGATCAGTGGAGCGAGCAGATACCCGACGGCAACGGCGATCACCGGCGTCGCGATCCACTACGACGCTCCCAGTCAGCGACCACCGCAGGCGATGGTGCTCGGCGTGTCCGAGACTCACGAACCGTGGACGATCGACGGTGCGATCAGACGCTGCTCGACACGCTGGAGTGGATGAAGTTGCGAGCCGTCGCTCCCGGAGGACCTCGGCGACTACGGCCACACGATCCCGACCGTCTTCACCAGCGATGCCGCTGCGCGTCGACGAGGCTGCCCGGCGGGTCCGACGAGGGAGCCGCGACATGACCCCTGGATACGCATCGAGGGCCGCAGTCGCAGCATCGCCATGACCGGTGGTGTCGAGGCCCGGATCGCTGACCCGCTGTGGCTGCTGGCCCGACAATGGCAGGTGGGCGAGTTCATCGGTGACGACGCTGGCACTCCGCTGGCGGTCCACACCGACTTCGAGACGACCGGTCGTCCATCAACCTGCGTCCGGGGGAACTCGGCGGGCACCGGAGCGGGCGATTCAGCCATACGACCCGACGACGCCGTTGGAGTACTCCGTCGAAGCTGCACCGGCACCCGCAGGGGGGTGCCGCGACTCGGCCGCAGCAGTCGAGGTGCAGCACAGTCGCTGATCCGTGCCGTGCTGGGCACGTCCGTGCACACCGACTGGTCACCGAACTGATCGGCACAGTTCCCAATCGAGGTGACCGACGAGATCACCCTCGGCGATCGCGGCGACGGCGTACACGGCGTTGCTGCGGCGTCGGACGTTCGATGGACTTGCCGTCGCGCACCTCTCCGGCACCCAAGCTCCGCGAGATCGTCGAGGCTGCATCCTCGAAGGCGCAGACACCGATCGGGTGGCGGCGACGTCGAGGCGTGGCGTCACTCGGTGCGTGCCCGGTACTCGGTGAAGGATGGTGCCTGGCGATCCGACCGCATGGATCACGACTTCCGCCGTCACCGCCCCGACGACCGGCGAGGCGGATGATCACGTTGCACGCCGACGCCTACCCCGGCGGTCGTCTCGACTGGTACTCGTTCGATGTCGATGGAGAGAGCCATCAACCGCTGTCGAGCGAGGTCGAACGCTTCACGACGACACCGACGCGCGGTTCGATATGACGGCATGCCGGCAAATCGGTGGTGGGAATTCGAAGATCGCAGCGTGCAGTTCGGCGACATTGCAGCAGGGTCCAGCGACCTCGCCCGAATGATCGTGGCCGATTTCGCCACCGTCTACAGCGACGATTGGTTCTGGTGCCGCTCGAGTTGCCACATGGCAGCCTCACCCGGGTTCGCAGCGTCGACATCGTCGACAACTTCGGCGAGCACACCGCCGTTGCGTCGATCGCAGCCGACGATCAGCGTGGACAACTCGGCCGGACCTGGTCGATGTTCGAGATGCACGGCGACACGTCGGTGATGAAGGACCAGTCGACCGCTGCTGTTCCTGCCTCCGGTGGTGGCTGCGTCGTTGCACGGTCCGATTCTGGAACGGGTGGAGTTCGCCCGTGACGAAGGGGCCAACCTCGGTTGGGCGATCGAGCGCACCGTCGAGAGTCCGGCGGGGCGTGGCATCGAGCGCCGCGACAGTTGGCTGGCGGCTCGGCGATCGCCGGAGAAGCCAGCGCCCGCTCCGACCGCGGCGAGCGGTGACGATCGGAGCCGACGAGAGACGCCGACCAAGCCTGGAAGTATCGACTCGAGTCGTCGGCGCCGCCGTTCTGGATGCCTCTGGTGCCCGAACGCACCCGTGAGGACCGCAGCGACATCCACTTCCGACGCGCTCGCCTGCAGACGTGGAATCAACTCCCCGTCGAACATGTCGGCCCCAAGGGAGAGGTCCTCGAACCACACCATTCGCTGGTGCTACGCGAAGAGCAGATCCCCCGCGGGGGTTTCACCGTCCAGCGACGTTGGCAATTCGCCCGGTGGACCGATGGCTCGACCCATCTGTGGGTACAGCGCCAGCGTGGCCAAGGACGTGGAGAACGATCGAGCGGCCTGCGATGGGACATCCTCGACGACACCGGAGCATCCTGACGTTCACGGGCGCTCGGACGGAGCAGCCCGTGCCCGACACCAGGTTCGGATACAGGCCGAGGCGCGGTAGCCTGGAGAGCCGCCGCGTGCACCGTGGCCCCACCCCCAACAGGCGAGGTTCTGCGTGAAGTTCAAGAAGGGCGAAACCGTCATCTATCCCCAACATGGCGCGTGCGTCGTACAGGGGACCAAGAAGATGGAGTTCTTCGGTGAGAAGCAGGAGTACCTCATCTTGAAGACGGTCATCAACGAGATGACGCTCAAGGTGCCGATCTCGAGTACCGACGACGTGGGCGTTCGCCCTCCGGTGTCAGCCGACGAACTCGAAGACCTGGTGTCCGTGCTCGCCAAGCCCGACCCCCGAGTGCCCTCGAACTGGAGCCGTCGGTTCAAGAATCACCAGGAGAAGCTCAAGAGCGGCGACGTGTATCAGGTTGCCGAAGTGGTCCGAAACCTCGCTGCGCGTAACCGGGACGCATCGTTGTCGGCTGCGGAACGCACGATGTACGAGCGGGCCCGTGTGAACCTCATCTCCGAGATCTCGCCGGCGCTCAAGGTGTCGGCCGAAGATGCCGAGGCGTACCTCGACGAAGCGCTCGCCAAGGGCGTGCTCAAGGCTCCTGCAGCGGAGCCCAAGAAGAAGAAGTGAAGGTCGCCTTTCTCGGCCTCGGTGTGATGGGTGCGCCAATGGCGCGCCATCTGGCCAAGGCCGGCCACGACGTCAAGGTGTACAACCGCACGGCGGCCAAGTCGCTCGCATGGGTGGCGCTCAACGGCAACCAGGCGGCGCCCACGCCAGCGGAGGCTGCGGCAGGGGCCGACATCGTGGCGTTGTGTGTCGGCAACGACGACGACGTCCGCGAAGTGGTGCTCGGTGCCAACGGTGCACTCGAGGCCATGGCGCCCGGTGCCATCCTGATCGATCACACCACGGCATCTGCCGGGCTCGCCCGCGACCTGTCGGCAGCATGTGCCGAGCGGTCGGTCGGATTCGTCGATGCTCCGGTGTCCGGTGGCCAGGCGGGCGCCGAGAGCGGCCAACTCACCGTGATGTGCGGGTGTGACGACGCCGACGTGTTCGCCACGGCCGCCACCGTGATCGACGCGTATGCGAAGTCGTGCGTCCAACTCGGCCCGGCCGGTGCCGGCCAGCTCACCAAGATGGTCAACCAGATCTGCATCGCCGGGCTGCTGCAGGGGCTGGCCGAGGGCATCAACTTCGCCAAGCTCGCCGGCCTCGACGTCGATCAGGTCGTCGAGGTCATCGGCAACGGTGCCGCGCAGAGTTGGCAGATGGACAACCGGGCACGCACGATGGCAGCCGACGAGTTCGACTTCGGCTTCGCAGTCGAGTGGATGCGCAAGGACCTCGGCATCGTGCTCGACGAAGCCGATCGCAACGGGGCCCGCCTCCCGGTCACGGCGCTCGTGGACCAGTTCTACAAGGCCGTGGTCGCGCAAGGTGGCGACCGCTGGGACACCAGCAGCCTCATCCGTCTGCTGTCGTAGCGACGCTGGCCCTGCAACGGGCTGCGGGGTGGGTCAGTCCGGCTGGTGTTCGCCGAGCGCCATTGCGAACGTGTCGACGATGCGGTCGACCTGATCGTCGGTGGTCACGAACGGCGGGCAGAAGGTGATGGTGTCGGTGCCGATGGCGCGGGTGACCACGCCGAGTTCCAACATGCGGTCGCGGATCGTCATCGCGTTCTGGTGCGGGTGCATGGCGGCACCGAAGATCGCCACGTCGCCACGAAGCTGAGCGAACGCTCCGTCGGCTTCGAGCGAGCGGAGCCCGCTCTCGAGCCGAGCTCCCATCTTCACCACGGCATCGAGCAGTCCTTCGCGTTCGATGATGTCGATGTTGGCAAGCGCCGCCGCGCACGCAGTGGGATGCCCCGAGTACGTGTAGCCGTGACGCAACACGAAGTCGGGATCGGATTCGAGCGCCGCTCGCACCTGGGTGCCGACGATCACGCCGCCGAGGGGTTGGTAACCGGACGTCACCCCTTTCGCGAAGGTGGTCATGTCCGGCGTGACGCCGTAGTGGTCGGCGGCGAACCAGCTTCCCAACCGGCCGAACCCGGTGATGACCTCGTCGAAGACCAACAGTGCGCCGTACTGATCGCACAGTCGCCGGGTCTCGGCCAGGTAGCCGTCGACCGGCGGATACACACCGGCTGCACCTTGCACGGGTTCGGTGATCACCGCAGCGAGCCGGTCGGCGTTGTCGGCCATGAGCACTGCCAGGGCTTCGACATCGTCGCTCGGCACCTGCACCACCTCGTCGAGCAGTTGGCCGTACCCGTCGCGGTTCAGCTCGATGCCCTGGGCACTGGTGCCGCCGTAGTTGGTGCCGTGGTAGCCGCGCACCCGCGAGATGATCAACCGTCGCTCAGGATTGCCGGCACGAATGTGGGCGAGGCGAGCCAGCTTCATTGCCGAATCGATCGCCTCGGACCCCGATCCGGCGAAGAAGACCCGAGCGTCGGCCATCGGCGTCAACTCGACGATCCGCTCGGCGAGCGCATCGGCGGGGGCGTTCGTGAACGGGTCGAAGCACGAATAGGCAGCGATCGTCGCGATCTGCTCGGCGACGACGTCGGCGATCTCGCGCCGGCCGTGGCCGACCTGGCAGTACCACAGGCTCGCCATGGCGTCGACGAGTTCGTTGCCGTCGGCGTCCCACAGCAGTGCGCCCTCGCCGCGTGCGATGGTGATGAACTGCTCGCGGGTGGGCTTGGCGAACGGATGCAGGAAGGCGCCGGGCATCGGGCCAGTCTGCCACCGGTCTCGGCTCCTCGATGTGGCATCGTCGGGTATGACCTCTCCGTTCGAGGGTGCGGCGGCTCGTGTTCGCGCCGGTGCCGATCACCACGAAGAAGCCGCCCGGCTGGTCGCGTCGATGACCCTCGACGAGCAACTCGGTTGTCTCGATGGCGATGTGCCGTTCTGGCCTGGCCTCATCGACATGATGGCCGGGGGCTACTACCGCCACACCTGGCCGGCGGCGCGCGTCGCCCGGCTCGGGGTACCGGGCATCGACTTCGCCGACGGGCCTCGCGGATGTGTGGTCGGCGATGCGACCGCCTTCCCCGTGAGCATGGCACGTGGGGCCACGTTCGATCCGGACCTCGAGGAGCGCATCGGCGATGCCATCGGCGCCGAGTTGCGTGCCAGCGGTGCAACGTTCACCGGGGCGGTCTGCATGAACCTGCTCCGGCATCCGGCGTGGGGCGCGCGCAGGAGACCTACGGCGAAGACCCCCACCATGTGGGTGCCATGGCCGCAGCGTTCACCCGAGGTCTGCAGCGCCACGTGATGGCATGCATGAAACACTTCGCGCTCAACTCGATGGAGAACGCCCGGTTCACGGTGGATGTCACCGTCGACGACCGTGCCCTGCACGAGGTGTACCTCCCGCACTTCCGCACCGTGGCCGCCGCCGGCGTGGCATCGGTGATGAGCGCCTACAACTCGGTGAACGGCGAGTGGTGCGGCCAGAACGAACACTTGCTCACGGACATCTTGCGCGACGAGTGGGGATGGGACGGGTTCGTGATCTCCGACTTCAACTTCGGTCTGCGCGACGCCGTGCGGTCGGTGTCCGCAGGTCTCGACATCGAGATGCCGTTCCGTCAACAGCGGGCGATGGAGCTGCCGGCAGCGCTGGAGCGCGGAGCTCTTGCCACGGCCGACGTGGCCAGCACCGCGGTGCGCGTCGTGGCCACGCTGCTGCGCTGCAGTGCGGTGTACGAACAGCAGCCGCCGCTGGAGGTGGTCGGCAGCGACGTCCACCGGACGTTGGCGCGTGAGGCGGCCAGTGCGTCGACGGTGCTGTTGCGCAACGAGGCGGCGTTGCTGCCGCTCGACCCGTCCGCGATCGGCACCATTGCGGTGGTCGGGCGGCTCGGCGCACGTCGCAACCTCGGCGATGGGGGATCGAGCGACGTGCGAGCCACTGACGTCGTGACAGCACTCGACGGTCTGCGCACCCGGTTCGGCAGCGATCGGGTCGTGCATTCCGACGACGACGCATCGGTGGCGGCGGGCGCCGATGTGGCGGTGGTGGTCGTTGGTTACACCAAGGCCGACGAGGGCGAGTGCATCGAAGCGCCGGGAATCGCCGACCTTGCCCGCACGGTCTTCCCGCCGAACGATCATCCCGAACTGGGCACCGCGGTTGCCTGGGACGTGCCACCCGGCCCCGTCCGCCCGCCTGCATCGGCTGGCAGCACCGACGATGTTGCTGCTCCTGGTGCCGTGGATCGCATGGCTCCTGGCGGCGACCGAGCGTCGCTGCGGCTGTCAGATGCCGACGAATCGTTGATCGCAGCCGTTCGTGCCGTCAACCCCAACGTGGTCGTGGTGGTCGTCAGCGGTTCGGCGGTGGTGATGCCGTGGGCCGCAACCGTGCCCGCCGTGCTGCTGAGCTGGTATTCGGGCGTCGAAGGTGGCGCGGCCCTCGCGGCGATCCTCGCCGGCGACGCCGAGCCGGCCGGCCGACTGCCGTTCGTGATTCCGACCGATCCAGCGCACCTGCCCGACTTCGATCGCAACGCCACCGCGGTCACCTACGACCTGTTCCACGGGCAGTGGAAGCTCGACCGTGATGCCAACGTCGCCCACTTCCCCTTCGGCTGGGGCCTGGGGTACGCCACCGCCGAGATCATCGACGCAGCGATGGCCGACTCCGGCGCGCTCATGGTGTCGCTGGCCAATCGAAGCGACCGGGACACCAGTGCGGTGGTGTTCGTCCACGCCGGGCTCGAGCAGAGCGAGTGGGAGCGGCCTCGACGGCGACTGATCGGATTCGCTCGCACGTCGGTGCCGTCGCAGGGCAGCGCCCAGGTCGAGATCATCCCGGACTGGGCGATGCTCGATGTGAGAGTCGACGGTGGCTGGGTCACCGAGCGAGGCACCTATGTGGTCGAGGTCGGCCGGCATGCTCACGATGCCGGTGCTGCGACCGTCATCGTCGAACGTCCGGGATCTGGTCTCGGTGATCCGAGTGGCGCCCCAGGTGGCGGATAGCCTCGGCGACCATGCGTAAGCCTGATGTCACGATTCCCGATGGAACGCCACCCGCCAAGCTCTTGATCGAGGACGAGACCGTCGGCGACGGCGACGAAGCCGTGGCCGGCCAGAACGTCTCGGTGCACTACGTGGGTGTGTCGTGGTCCACCGGCGAGCAGTTCGACGCCTCATGGGATCGGATGGAGCCGTTCCAGTTCGGCCTCGGTCGCCGTCAGGTGATCCAGGGTTGGGACGACGGGGTCCAGGGCATGAAGGTCGGTGGCCGTCGTCGGCTCACGATCCCGCCCGAGATGGGCTACGGCGCAGCGGGTGCAGGCGGTGTGATCGCGCCGAACGAAACGCTCGTGTTCGTCGTGGATCTTCTCGCCGTCGGCTGATCGACACCGCCGGACGATCGGCTACGTTCCGAGACCATCATCGATCGTCGAACACTCGGAGGCAGTGCATGAAGGCAGCAGTACTCAACTCGATCCCCGGGCAGCTCGACATCGAAGATGTCGACATCGGCGAGCCGGGTCCGCGCGAGGTGCTGATCCGCACCGCAGCAGCTGGCCTCTGCCACAGCGACCTGCACTTCATGGAGGGCAAGTACCCGTTCCCGTGCCCTGCGGTACTCGGGCACGAATCGGCCGGCGTGGTCGAGGCGGTGGGGTCGATGGTGCACTATGTGCAGCCGGGCGACCACGTGATCACGTGTCTGTCGGCGTTCTGCGGGCACTGTTCGCAGTGCACTGACGGTCATCTCTCGCTCTGCGAGAACAAGGGCACGGAGCTGGTGCGTCAACCCGGCGAGCCGCCTCGGCTGAGTCGCGCCGGCGGCGAGACCGTGAACCAGTACCTCCACCTCTCGTCGTTCGCCGAGATGATGCTCGTCCACGAACAGGCGCTGGTGAAGGTCGACAACGACATGCCGCTCGACAAAGCGGCACTCATCGGGTGCGGTGTCACCACCGGACTCGGTGCAGTGTTCCGCACTGCCCGGGTCGCCCCCGGCGAGACCGTGGTGGTGATCGGCTGCGGCGGGATCGGTCTCTCGGCGGTGCAGGGAGCACGCATCGCCGGAGCCAACAAGGTCATCGCCGTCGACATGTCCGCGTCGAAGTTGGAGCTGGCGCAACAACTCGGTGCCACGCACGTGGTGAACGCCAGCACCGATGACCCCGTTGCCGCGGTGAAGGACCTCACCGGTGGCGGCGTGCACCACTCGTTCGAAGCGGTCGGACTCAAGCAGACCGCGGAACAGGCCTATGAGATGCTTCGCAACGGCGGGCAGGCAACGGTGATCGGCATGATTCCGGTGGGGACCAAGATCGAGATCCACGGCCCTGAGTTGCTGTACGGAAAAGACCCTCACCGGCTCCAACATGGGCTCGAACCAGTTCCGCACCGACATGCCTCGCTACGTCGACATGTACCTCGATGGTCGACTGCACCTCGACGAGATGGTGTCCAAGACGATCACGCTCGAGGAGATCAACGAGGGCTTTGCCGACATGAAGACCGGCAACATCGCGCGCAGCGTCATCACCTTCGAGTGAACACGGCGCCGAGGATCACCGCGGCGGAGACCGAACCGACCATGCACGATCACGAGCATTCCCACGCCCCGGATCCCCAGCAGACGCCGGCACACGAACCCCAGCGGCCGCCCAAGCAGGAGCAGGAAGACGCCACGAGCGACGTCACCGAGGTGGCGCCTGGCGTGGTCAGGACGCAGCTCCCGATCAGCATGCCGGGCCTGGGACACGTGAACTGTTACCTCCTCGAAGACGAGCGGGGCGTCGCCGTGGTCGACCCCGGGCTGCCGGGCGACGACTCGTGGAAGCACCTCGTCGATCGCCTGGAGCGGGCCGGGTACCGCGTGGGCGACGTCCACACGGTGATGGTCACCCACTCGCACCCGGATCACTTCGGCGGCGCGATGCGCTTACGCCACGAGGCGGGCGCCGAGATTGTGACCCACGAGTCGTTTCGCACGCTCTTCGATGTTGCCGGCGCGGACGACCATGAGGACTCGGAGCGACTCGACGTGAACGTCGGCGACGAGCGTGCCGCCGCCATCGAGCGGTATTTCGACGCGCCGTCGCCGTGGGGAGGTCGCCGAGCGGGCCCGCCGAAGGAGTTCCTCGACCGGATCCGTACGGCGGGGAGCGGCGGCTCACCCTTCGCTGCCCCGCAACCCACGGTGACACTCGTCGACGGCCAGACGATTCGGCTGGCACGGCGCGAGTGGGTGGCCATGCACACCCCGGGTCACACCTACGACCACCTCTGCCTGTACGACCCCGAATTCGGCGTGGTGCTCACCGGCGATCACGTGCTGCCGTCGATCACACCGCACATCAGCGGATTGACCCCCAACGCCGATCCGCTCGCGCTGTTCTTCGACTCGCTGCGACGGATGTCGGACATCGGCGAGGTGTCGGTGGCGCTGCCAGCCCACGGGCATCCGTTCACCGACCTCGGCGGCCGGGCCGAGGACATCATCGAGCATCACGAGGGACGCCTCGACATCATTCGAGATGCAAGCCACGAGCTGCCGAACGGCACCGTGAACGACTTCATGCGTGTGCTGTTCCGCGAGCGCTCGTGGGGTGAGATGGCCGAGAGCGAAACGTACGCGCATCTCGAACACCTCCGCGAGCTCGGCGAACTCGCCAGCGACACCCACAACGGATTCGCCCGGTACGCCCCGGTCGGGTGATCGGGGCGGTGATCGGGCGCACCGATCCGGGCGTTGGAGTCGTCGTCGGGCGGCTCCGTCGGAGATGATGGCGGCGTCTCATTGCCTGCCCTGCGAGGTTTGATCACCATGTCCATCGCCATCACCGACGACCACCGCTCGCTCGCCGAAACGGTCAGCAGCTTCGCCGACAAGCGCGACCTGCGTGGCGAGGCTCGTGCGTTGCTCGAGTCGCCGAGCCAGTCACTTCCACCGTTCTGGGACGAGATTGCCGAACTGGGCTGGCTCGGTCTGCACCTGCCCGAGGCGGCCGGCGGGTCGGGATACGGGATTGCGGAGCTGGTCGTGGTGGTCGAGGAACTCGCTCGCGCCGATGCGCCCGGGCCATTCGTTCCCACCGTGATCGCAAGCGCAACGCTCGCCGCAGTTGGCGATGACGGTCTGCGCGAGCGCCTGCTGCCCGGGTTTTCGGACGGGTCGGTGGTCGGCGCGGTCGCGCTCGACGGATCGGTGACCCTGGCCGACGGGTTGGTGTCCGGCGATGCGGGCGTGGTGCTCGGCGCTGGGCTTGCCAACGTGCTCTTGGTCGCACTCGGCGACGACATTGCCGTGGTGGAGATGGGCGACGGTGTGTCGATCGACGCTCCTGCAAGCCTCGACCCCACCCGGCCGAGCGCCCGCGTCACGCTCGATGGTGCGCCTGCGACGGTGATCACGGGAGCTCGGCGAACGCTGGTGGATCTTGCCCGCGTCGTGCTGTCGGCGGACGCCGTCGGTGTGGCTCGAGAGTGCACCGAGATGGCTGCCGCCTATTCCAAGGAGCGCATCCAGTTCGGTCGTCCGATCGCGATGTACCAGGCCGTGAAGCACCACTGCGCCAACATGGCCGTTGCCACCGAATTGGCCACCAGCGCCGTGTGGGACGCCGCCCGAACGGCAGCCAACGGTGGCGATCAACTCACCTATGCGGCGGCCGTGGCCGCAACACTCGCGGCGCCCGCCGCTGACCTGTGCGCGAACCTGAACACTCAGGTGCACGGTGGCATCGCCATCACCTGGGAGCACGACGCCCATCTGTACATGCGGCGCGCCACCACGTTGCTGCACTATCTCGCCCCTGCCGACGCCGCCGAGGAGTTGACCGATCTCGTCCGTCGTGGGGTGACGCGCGAAAAAGCGGTTGACCTGCCGCCCGAGGCGGAGGCGATCCGCGACGAGGTGCGCACCTTCGTCGATGGGATCAAGGGCTTGTCGCCCGACGAGCAGCGCGGTCGCCTGATCGAGACCGGTTATGTGATGCCGCACTGGCCCAAGCCGTACGGACGCGGCGCGGGAGCGGTGGAGCAGCTCGTGATCGAGCAGGAATTCGCCGACGCCGGTGTCACCCGCCCCGGCTACGGGATCACGGCGTGGAACATCCTCACGATCATCCAGTACGCAACACAGGATCAGATCGACCGGTGGGTGCGGCCGGCGCTCAATCAGGAAGTGATCTGGTGCCAGCTCTTCAGCGAGCCCGACGCCGGGTCGGACGCTGCTGGGGTGAAGACCAAGGCGACTCGTGTCGACGGTGGGTGGCTCGTCAACGGGCAGAAGGTGTGGACCAGCGGGGCCCACGTGTCCGGCATGGGCTTCGCCACGGTGCGCACGAACCCCGACGTCCCCAAGCACGACGGCATCACGATGATGGCGATCGACATGCATGCGGAGGGTGTCGAGGTGCGCCCGCTCAAGATGACGTCGGGCAACTCGGAGTTCAACGAGGTGTTCTTCAACGACGTGTTCGTTCCCGACGACGACGTGGTGGGCCCGGTCGACGGTGGCTGGACCGTGGCTCGTGCCACGCTCGGCAACGAGAGCGTGAGCATCGGTGGGGGAGGCGGTGGCATGTCGATGCCGGGAGCCGCACTGATCGCCCCCTTCGATGCGAACCCCGAACGACTCGATGGCGGCGCAGCCCGGGTCGGGCGGTACATCGCCGAACACCAGGCGATGGGGCTGCTGAACCTGCGCAGTGCGAACCGAGCGGTCGCGGGCGGCGAGCCCGGCCCCGAAGGAGCCATGACCAAGCTCGTGCTGTCGGAGGTCGGGCACGAGGCGGCGGCCATTCTCACCGAGTTGAGCGGCCCCGACTCGGTGTTCATGGACGGCCCCGGTGCGTTGAGCAACATGCTGGTGCTGATGCACCGTGGCATGTCGATCGCTGGTGGAACGTCGGAGATCAAGCGCAACCAGATCGGCGAGCGCATCCTCGGCCTCCCCCGCGACCCGCTGCTCAAGTAGTCCGGCCCCTCTCCCGATCTGCGCCGGATACGTCCCACCACCCGATCTGCGCCACATACGTCCCGGAAAGCGGGACCTCCGCGGCGCAGATCGGGATGGTGGGAGCTGGTCAGAGCCGTTCGAAGCCGCGGAATCGTTCCCAGTCGGTGACGGCGGCGTCGAAGGCGTCGATCTCGATGCGGGCGTTGTTCACGTAGTGGTCGACGACGTCATCGCCGAACACTCGCCGTGCGAGCGTTGAACCATCGAAGAGCGCCGCGGCCTCGCGCAGCGTGAGCGGAAGGCGAGGCACGTCAGCGTCGTAGGCGTTGCCGGCAAGAGGTTCGCCGAGCTCGAGTTCCCGGTCGATGCCGTCGAGGCAGGCCGCAATCAATGCCGCGATCGCGAGGTACGGGTTGACGTCGCCGCCGGGCACACGCAATTCCAGCCGCATCGACGATCCCTGGCCCACGACACGGACGGCGCAGGTTCGGTTGTCGAGGCCCCAGGCAACGGCCGTCGGGGCAAAGCTGCCGCGGGCGAAACGCTTGTAGGAGTTGATGTTCGGTGCGAACAGCAACGTGAGGTCGCGTGTGGATGCGAGCACACCGGCGATCGCGTGTTCGAACATGCGCCGACATGCCGTGAGGGCCATCGGAGTCGGCGAAGACCGCAGTGCCGTCGGTGCCACGCATCGACAGGTGGATGTGGCAGCTGTTGCCCTCTCGCTCGTCGAACTTCGCCATGAAGGTGAGGCTCGTGGCGTGCTGGTCGGCGATCTCCTTGGCACCGTTCTTGTAGATCGTGTGGTTGTCGCACGTGGCGATCACGTCGTCGTAGCGGAAGGCGATCTCCTGCTGGCCCACGTTGCACTCGCCCTTCGAGCCCTCGCAATACATGCCCGGCGCCGTCCATGCCGAGGCGGATGGCCCGGATGAGCGGCTCCATGCGGCTGCTCGCTCCGATGGCGTAGTCGATGTTGTGATCGGACGCAGCGGACAGGTGGTCGTACCCCTTGGCGAAGGCGTCGCGGAAGCTGTCGTCGAACACCTGGAATTCGAGTTCGGTGCCAGCGAATGCCACGAGACCTCGCGGCATCGAGCCGTGCCACCTGCTGCTGGAGGATGGTTCTCGGTGCCACCGGTGTCGGGGTGCCGTGATGGTCGCCGACGTCCGCGATCACGAGCGCAGTTCCGGGCAGCCAGGGGATTCGGCGGAGCGTCGCGAGGTCGGGGGTGAGGACGAGGTCGCCGTAGCCGGAGTCCCAGCTCGACATGGCGTACCCGTCGACGGTGTTCATGTCGACGTCGACCGCCAAGAGGTAGTCGCAACACTCCACACCGTGCTCGACCACGTGGTCGAGGAACAGCCGTGACGACACTCGCTTGCCGACCAGCCGGCCCTGCATGTCGGCGAACGCGACGATCACGGTGTCGATGTGGCCCTGCTCAGCGAGTTGGCGGAGCTGGGTGACATCGAGCATGCCGGCCTGAGCGCTCACGTGAGTCAGCTTCCGGGTTCGTCGTGGCCGGTGAAGTCGTCCATCGAGTGGTACACGCCGATCACGTGGTCGGCAATGAAGTCGCGCACGCCGATGGGCACCACACCCTTGAGCATCTCGCTGAGCTGCACCGTCTTCGGCATGATCACGAACGACCGACCGTCGAGTGTGGCCTTCCACGACTCGTCGACGACGTCGGCGGGGTCGAGGATCGGCAGCAGCGGCGCCGATTTCGCACCGTCGAACATGCCGGTGTTGACGTAGTAGGGGCACACCGTGGTGACCGTGACGTGGTCATGGCCTGCCTGCTTGAGTTCGAGGCGAAGCGAATCCGACCAGCCGACGACCGCCCACTTCGAGGCGGCGTACACCGCCATCCGCGGGTTGGGGGTGAGACCTGCCGCTGACGCCAGGTTCATGATTCGGCACTGGTGGTCGGCAGCGATCATCGCTGGGAGGAACCCGTGGGCGACGTACATGGGAGCCAGCGTGTTGACGTCGATGGTGAGCTTGGCGTCACGCTGGAGGTCGGTCTCCCAGAAGTAGTGGTTGCCTCTGACGATGCCGGCGTTGTTGACGAGCACGTCGATCCGGCCGAGGTCGTCGAGCACAGCAGCGGTGGCGTCGGCAACCGCGTCGGCGTCGCTGACGTCGACGATGTAGCCGGTGACGGCGCATTGCCCGTCGTCGAGTTCGGCGAGCGTGGCGTTGAGCGCGGCCTCGTCGAGGTCCCAGAGGACCACTGCAGCGGCTTGCTCTGCGATCGCCCGCTCGGCGAACAGCCGACCCATCCCCATCGCTGCGCCCGTGACGAGGACGTTTCTTCCCTTCACTGATGTCATGACGACTCCGTCGATTCGGTTCGGGCGCCCGCCTGGGCGGCGAGTGCAGCGTTGCGGACCCGGTCGAAGTCCTCGTCGGTGTACGGCCCCTTGATGCCGGAGATCGCCGCGAGCTTCATGCCGTGCTTCAACCCGAGCTGGTAGATCTCCTTGACCTTCGGCCAACTGAGTTTGCGCCCGACCGTGAAGTTCTCGTAGCGCCCTTCGAGGGCGAGCACGATCGTTTCGGCGAGGCACGCGAACACCACGCCGTTCGGCAGGCCGATGTCCTTCATCCGAACCTCGCCGGGCAACTCGACCTCGCCGGATTCGATCACGAGGACGTCTGGTCGCTTGGCCACGTCCTCGGCTGACATGTCGAGCGGGCGGGCGACGTCGGTGATCACACAACCTGGCTTCACCCGCATGATGTCGAGCACCTTGTGCCCGGCCGCAGACGTTGCAGTGACGATCAGGTCCATGTCCGGGAGAGCCTCGGAGGGGCTGGTGGCGACGTGCACGGTGGCGCGAGGGTTGTCGCGCTCGATGTCCTGCTTCAGCTGGAGGAGCTTGGCGGTTTCCGGCGAAACGAGCCAGAGCTCGTCGGAGGCAAGCGCGAGGAGTCGGGAACAGGCCGCCCCGATCGCGCCGGATGCGCCGACCACCATTGCCTTGCCGTGCAGGGTGCCATCGTCGTCGACCTCGGCGATGCCGAGCCGGCGGATGGCCTCCGAGGCAGCCCACAATGCCCCCGAGGCGCTGTAGCTGTTGCCGGTGGTGACGGGCAGCTTGGCCTGCTTGGCCACGGTGACGCCGGCATCGCCGACGACCTTGGTGAAGGCGCCGAGTCCCATGATCTGGGCGCCGAGGCGCCGTGACAGTTCCGCTGCCTCCAGCAGGCGCGAGTAGGTGAACTCGGGCTTGTGCGCCAGCATCTCCTTCGGGGTGCCGCCGACGGTGATCAGCCAGCCCTCCACGGAGTCGCCCGTCTCGGAGACCACACCGGTGACGTTGCTGTACACGAACGGCGGGACGTAGGCCATGGTCTTCTCGACCACTTGGGTCATGCCGGGGATGTTGGTGAGGATGCCGAGCGGCTCGACGTTCTTGAAGTACTCGGTCGACAGCGGATGGATCACGAACGCAAAGCGGCTCTTGCGGCGGTACCCGTGTGGCCAGAGCAACCGTGGCTCCAGCCCGGCTGCCTGGATGAATCCTGCGAGGTGGTCGGTGGTGAGTTCGGTGTCGGCGGGCAGTGTCGCTGCGGCCATTGCCTCGTACATCGCGGGGACGAGCATGAAGTCGAACGGCTGCGGGGTGACGTCGACGACGAGGTCGGCGCCGAGGTCGCGCAGCGTGGCGAGTCGCTCGTCGTTGATCGTGCTGGTGATCACGGCTCTGCCGGTGAGGTCGGGGAGGCCGAAGCGCATCAGCTCGGAGAACGAACCGATGATCACGTCGGCATCTTCGGCTGCGAAGTGAGCGACTCTGCCGCTGACGGCGCCGATCGGCCCGGCGACCTGATCCTTGACGAACCCGGGCACCTGCCGCCAGGCGAACTCGCCGACGCCCGCGGCGGTTGCGGTGAGCGGGTTGGTCTTGACCCGGCCGGGCAGCACGATGTCGTGGCCGGCCTCGTCGAAGATGATGTTGTCGGTGAACTCACGCAGTACCGCAACGGTGCGTTCCCTGGTGGTGCCACCGATCACCACGACGCGGGCGTTGGTGAAGTAGCCGGGCATCTCCGACTCGACTCGGCGTATCGCCCATTCCTGGAACACGTCGGCGAGCAGTTCGTCGTCGCGTACGGGAACTCCCGTGGCGGCGGCCTTGATCTGCTGGAGGTCGTCGTCGCGGCCGGCGGTGTGGCCGGCTGCTCGGGCCTCGCGAACGCCGCTCGAGCGCGATGGCGTCCGCAGTGCTCGACCACTGCTCCACTGCCGAGCGCGCCGCTGTTGCATCACCGCTCGTGCCGATGCGAACCAATCGGAATCGTCGGCCGCCGAGCGTGACCTGTTCGTCGTGGTCCCACTCGTCGCCCTGGAAGGTGACATTGACAACGGTGATGTCCTTGTGTGACGCCATGGTCTGGCGCACGTTAGTGCATGGCGTTGTGGGCTGTCCGAAGACCGCGACGCCGTGTCGACCTCAGCCGGCGGCCGACGCCTCGGTCGCGTTGCGCATCTCGACCCATGCGCCGTAGCCGCCGATGATGTCGGAGACATCGTCGAAATCGGCTCGCCGCAAGGAGGCTCGCCGCCACCGACGAACGGTAGCCGCCAGCGCAGTAGACGACCGTGGGCGCCGCGGGGTCGAGCTCGCTCGAGGCGGCTCGGCAGCTGACCGACAGCAATCGTGGTGGCATCGTCGATCGTGCCGAGCTCGACCTCGCCTGGGTTGCGGATGTCGACCAGTTGCAGGCCGATCGATGTCGCTGTGGCGCAACTCGAAGTCGCGAGCGGTGAGGCGTGAGGCACGTTGCACGCGTTGCGGGTGGTCGGCCATCACGACCTGCGGCGATGTGGAGGAATCCGACCACTCGGTCGAAGCCGATGCGAGCCAGCCGGTTCTTCGCTTCGCGTTCGAAGCCGTCGTCGACGACGAGGACGATGTCGACGTCGTGCGGGATCACCGACCCGGCGAACTCGGCGTAGCGGCCGTTGAGCCCGACGTTGATCGAGCCGGTGAGGTGTCCGCGGGCGAACTCCTCCGGGTCGCGACCGTCGAGGATGAATGCTCCGTCGGCGACGAGCTCGTCGAACTGCTCGAGTCGTGAGCGCCGTCGGCTCGTCGGTCTCGTCGAGGAGTTCGCGATCCTTGCGGTTGAGCACCGCGTCGTAGACGAAGTACTCCGGCGCCGGCGGCTGGCCTTCGGTGACGAGGTCGAAGAACGCCTGCTTGTCGTGCGGCCAGCAGGGCGTAGTTCGTCTCGCGCTGCTCGCCGATCGTCGACCAGGTGTCGGTCGACAGGTTCTTGCCGCAGGCCGAGCCCGCGCCGTGCGCCGGATAGACCGTGTCGCGTCGGGCAGCGTCAGCAGCTGGTCGTGCAGGCTGTCGTACAGCTTGTCGGCCAGTTCCTCACGGGTGAAGCCGATCGAGGCCAGCAGGTCGGGACGCCCGACGTCGCCGATGAACAGCGTGTCGCCGGTGAGCACGCCGTACGGCGCGTCGTCGTCGCGGTGTTCCCACACGACGATGCTGATCGACTCGGGTGTGTGACCCGGCGTGTGGCGGATCTCGAGGACGACGTCGCCGAGCTCGATGCGCTCACCGTGGGCGAGCTTGCGCGATTCGAACTCGGTCTCGGCCACGTCGGAGTAGGCGATCTCGGCGCCGGTCGCCGCGGCCAGTTCGAGGTGTCCGGACAGGAAGTCGGCGTGGAAGTGCGTCTCGATGATCAGCTCGATCGAGAGGCCGGCGGCCTCGGCATCGTCGACGTACTCGTCGATGTCGCGGCGAGGGTCGACGACGACCGCTCGTCCGGTGGTCTCGTCACCGATCAGGTACGACGCCTGTGAGAGGCAGTCGAGGTAGTACTGGGTGAATTTCATGATGAGCTCCCTTCGTGAGGGGTCCAGTGCAAGCATTCCACCGTCGAGGTTGACGACGTCGACGAAGCCGACGTCGCGAGGTAGTCGGCGGCGCTGACCGCTGCGGTTGCCGCTGCGGCACAGCAGCACGACTCGACGCTGCGGGTCGAGTTCGCCGATGCGACCAGGCAGTTGGTCGAGCGGGATGTTGATGGCGCCGGGCAGGCTGCCGGTGGCCACTTCTTCGGGTTGACGAACATCGATGAACTGTGTCGTCGAGTCGACGACGGCGGTGTAGTCGGAGGCGGGATGATTCGGTGGAAGCCATGTCACGTTGGGTCCGCAGGTCGTCGAGCACGCCGTCGATGTCGCAGTCGTCGGACGGTTGTACGGCAGCTCGGCAGCATGTTGCCCATCGCACAGGTGTTGGAGACCGCGGAGAAGGTGAGGCCCGGCCGCCACCCCTCCGGCGAGCCCACTTGGCCTTCGGGGCACCACGCTGGCCAGCAGGGCGGCGAGCGAGATCGAGCCGGCGACGAGGCGCACCTGACGATCGAGTGCCCACTTCTGCGTGTTGCCGTGTACGACGTCGCCACCGGCCGACTCCCACGCGTCGATGCCACCGTCGAGCAGGTGGAGGCGCTGCTTGCCGGCACCGGTGAGGTTGGCGTGGGCCTGGCTGGCGCGTGCGCCCGACTTGCACACGAGCACGACCGCATGCTCGACGTCCGCGAGGTCGCTCGCATGCTCTCGGAGCGTGTCGAGGGGCACGTTGTACGACCCGGGAATGTGAAGGGCGTCGAACTCGCCGCCCGACCGGACGTCGAGGATGCGCACATTCGGGTCGTCGCTGATGAGTCGGCGCAGTTCGGCAGTGCTGATCGTGTCGGTGTCGGGAATCGAGATGGTGGACATGAGGTGCTCCTGTGAGGGGATCGGGGGTTGGGGTCGGGGCGTTGTGGTCAGGTGATCAAGGTGCTCACTGCGGTGTAGGCGGCGACGACGGCGAGCATCACCGCGAAGCTCCGAGTGAGCTTCGTCGGCGTCGATCTGGCGAGCGATACGCGTGCCGATGAGCACGCCGACCGTGACCGTGACGAGGAAGGGCAGCACCACTGCCCAGTCGAAGTCGAGGTCGCCGGAGCGCATACCGAGCGCAATCGTGGCGTTGATGGCAATGACGACGAGCGAGGTGCCGATCGCTTCCTTGGCGCCGAAGCCGAGCAGCAGCGTCAAGGCGGGAACGACGGCGAAGCCGCCACCGACGCCGAAGAGGCCGGTCAGCAGCCCAACAGCAGTTGCGGCACCAGCGAGCTTGGCCAGTGCAGGCGCGGAGAGGTCGATGCCGGTTCGTGTCGTGGTGGCGACTGCAACCGTGCCGCCCTCGTCGACGGAACCGGGCCGCGCCTCGGTGGCGCCCTCGACGGCCTCACCGGCAGCGGCGCCCGCGGCACGCTTGTCGGTGGAGCCGGCGCTGCGATACATCCGGATCGACACGAAGACGATGAGCACGGAGAACGCCAGAAGGAGGAGTTGCTCGCTGAGCGAGCGGTTCAGCAGCGTGCCGACTCGAGAGCCGACGGTTCCGGCGAGCCCGAAGGCGATGCCGGTCCCGAGGCGCACGTTGCCGTTTCGGTAGTGGCCGACCACGCCGATCGCCGCAGCGGTGCCGACGACGAGCAGCGATGCCGTCGTGGCGTCCTGCACCGACAGGCCGGCGACGAAGACGAGGATCGGAACCGCGAGCGTGGACCCGCCGCCGCCGAGCGCGCCGAGCGAGAGGCCCACGCCGAGACCGAGCGCGATCGCGATGATCTCGGCGATCATCGGGCCGCCCTGATGGTGCGGCATCTCGAGGGTGCTGCGACTCGTAATCCATGCCTTCAATGTACGTACAATTGTTCGGAAAGCAACATACCCGGTTGGGTACTGCCGAATGCCGTGAAACCAGTGGTCCATGGATGCGGCACGGTCGGCCGTCACGGTGGGTCATGGCGTGCATCGCATGCCGTACATCGATCGGTAGAGTCTGATTGTCCGGATCTTCGTACGATCCGGCTCTGCGGGTATCGAAATGATTGTCAAAGAGGTCCGATGTCACTCGACAGATCCAGCCCGATGCCGCTGTGGGCACAACTCGAGGCCGAACTGAGGAGGCGACTCGACGCACGGTGATTTCGACGATCGCTTTCCGACCGACCATGAACTCGTCGAGCAGTACGCCGTCAGCCGACACACCGTGCGCGAAGCGATCCGCCATCTCAACGCTGCGGGCATCCTGCTGCGTGAACGGGGCCGCGGCACCGTGGTCAATCGGACCGAGTTCGAGCAACCGCTCGGTGCGCTCTACAGCCTGTTCCAGTCGATCGAGGGATCGGGGGTGGAGCAGCGCAGTCGTGGTCGTGAGCCTCTGCGAGAACACCAACGGCATCGCCGCCGAACACCTCGAGGTCGAACCGGACACGCCGCTGCTGTTCCTCGAACGGGTGCGGTGTGCAGGCGACCGAACCGTTGGCCATCGATCGCACGTGGATGCCGATGTCGATCGGCGCCCCGCTGCTCGCCGCCGACTTCGAACGCACGGCGTTGTACGACGAGATGGAGCGAAGTTGCGGTGTGCGGCCCGAGTCGGGCTGGGAGCGGATCACGCCGATCCTGCCGAGTCCGCACGAACGAGATCAGCTCCGGCTTCCGCGCGGGCAGGCGGCGTTCTTTCTCGAGCGGCTCGGCATCGCGAAGGGCCGTCCGGTCGAGTGGCGAACCACGACGATTCGCGGCGACCGCTATCGGTTCGTGTCGAGGTTCCAGGCGGGTACCGCACCCACGCTCGTCGCAACCCCGCAACCGTGACGCGCTGCTGGTGGGGTGTCGCTGACCACCGCCCTGCCATCGGATCTGGTGATCGCCGCTGCGCGTAGAGTTCGGCCCGGGGAGATCTGTGCATCGATGACCGAGGCCGACGCAACCACGTCGAAACGTTGGGCACGCGTGGGCCAGTTCGCGCCGGTGATGCAGTGGTTGCCCAAGTACGAGCGCAAGCGACTGCCGGTCGACATGCTCGCCGGCGCGATCGTGGCGGCGCTGTTGGTGCCGCAATCGCTCGGCTACGCGACCATCGCCGGTGTCCCCGTGCAGGTCGGGTTGTATGCGGTGCCGCTCGCGCTGCTCGCGTACGCGGTGCTGGGATCGTCACCGCAGCTGATCGTCGGGCCCGCCTCGACGGTGGCGATCGTGTCTGGCTCGCTGGTCGCCGACATCTCGCGGCGACAACCCACAGGACGCGGTGGCCATCACGTCGGCGCTGGCGATCGCCGCCGGCCTGGTCCTGGCCGTGGCAGGCGTCCTCCGGATCTCGTGGCTCGCGGAGTTCCTGTCGAAACCGATCGTGACCGGCTTCGTCCTCGGTCTCTCGTTGACCATCATCATCGGTGAGGTCCCAACGCTGCTCGGTTTCCCGAAGCCGACCGGGGACCTGATCAGCATCTTGGTGCGCACGGTGGGTGACCTCGACCAGACCCATGTGCAGACGGCGGTGGTGGGTGGTCTCGCGCTGTCGGTGCTGTTTGCTGGTCACCGGTTCGCGCCGCGTGTGCCATGGGGCCTCGTGACCCTCGTGCTCGGCATCGTTGCCTCGCGGGTCTTCGATCTCGAAGCCAAGGGCGTGGCGATGATCGGCGAAGTACCGTCGGGCCTTCCTCCCCTCGGGCTGCCCTTCATCCCGCGTGATGACGTCGGGGAGGTGGTGATCGGTGGGATGTCACTTGGCCTCGTTGCGCTCGCCGAAGGCCTCGCCGCCAGTCGCCTCTTTCGCGGCGCGAAGTGGGTACCGGGTCGAGACCGACCGCGAACTCGTTGGCATGGGCGCCGCGAACGTTGCGGCGGGTCTCTCGGGTGGGCTCGCGGTGGCCGGGAGCCTCTCCAAGACGGCCACCGCAGACCAGGCCGGAAGTGGCAGCCAGTTCACCGGGCTCACCGCCGCCGGGCTCACTGTCGTCGTGCTCCTTGCGTTCACCTGGGTGTTCACCGACCTCCCGCAGGCCGTGCTCGGCGCGATCGTGGTGGCCGCGGTCTGGAGCCTGATCGACGTGTCGGCGCTGCGGCGGTTCCGTCGGGTCCGTCGAGCGGACTTCGTTGCGGCGGTGGTCGGGGTGGCCGGGGTGGTGCTGTTCGGACCGCTTCCCGGCCTCGGCATCTCGATTGTCACGTCGCTGCTCGCCATCGTCTACCGGTCGTCGTCGCCCCGGGCGGAGGTCTTGGGCAAGATCGACGGTGAGAAGGCAGCCTGGGGGCGCCTGCGGCACCACCCGGACCGCAAGCCGGTGGAGGGAGTCATCGTGATCCGGATCGATGCCCCACTGTTCTGGGCGAACGCAACGGCGATCGAGGATCGGGTGCTGGCTGAACTCGACGTGTGGCCCGGCACCCGAGCGCTCGTGCTCGACCTCGAAGCCACCACGCAACTCGACACGACGAGCGCCGACGTCCTTGCGCACCTCGCGGCCGAGTTGGCCAAACTCGAGGTCAGCCTCTATCTCGCACGGGCCTCGCACCGGGTGCAAGCCGTACTGGACCGGGCAGGTTTCGGTGAGCTGGTGGGTGAGGAACGTTTCTGGCACAGCATCTCGCAGTGTGTTCGCGCAGCCCGGCGCGACACCGGGTTGAAAGGCAACGGTGCCAACCGACCACGAACCGAGGTCGAAGACGTCGTGGAACTGGACGACGAGGACAAGTAGGAACGCGGGCGGGAGCAGCGACGATGGCTCCGGGCGTTGGGTCCTTGGGCTCTGCCGGTGAACCCGAACACGGCGCACGATGGTGCCATGAGCGAACAGGTGCGGTCGCGCGGTGGTGGCATGCGCGGGCATCGTCACCCTGGATCACATCTTTCGAGTGGACTCGTTGCCCACCGAGGAGGGCAAGTACTCCGCAACGGGTTACCTCGCCGTCGGCGGTGGCGTCGCGGCCAACGCCGCAGTCACGGTGGCGCGGCTCGGGGGTGCGGCGTCGTTCATCGGATGTGTGGGCGACGATGCCGCGGGCGACCAGGTCCTCGAGGAGTTCGCAGCCCTCGACATCGCCACCGACTCGATGCAGCGTGTCGCGAACCGCTCCACCCCGATCTCGTTCGCCCTGGTCGATCGAGACGGACATCGTGAGCTGGTCAACTATGTCTCTGCCGACTTCTTCGACCGAGCGAATCCCGTGTTCGCTCGTGGTGTCGACCAGGCTGCCGCAGTCCTGGTCGACTGCCGTTGGCCGATCGGAGCGATTCAGGCCCTCGAAACAGCCCGGCAACGGGGCATCCCTGCCGTGGTGGACGTCGACCGGCCGATCGATGCCGAACCGGGCAGCGAGACCGGCCGGATCCTGACACTGGCGACGCACCTCGTGTACTCGTTGGACGCACTGCTCGGCACCACGGGCGAGGCCGATGTCCACTCGGCCCTCGCCGCGGCCGCTCGGCGCAGCGCCGCGTGGATTGGAGTCACCGACGGGCCGCAGGGCGTCTACTGGCTCGAAGGCGGCGAGGTCCAGCATCTCCCGGCCTTCCGAGTGGACGCCATCGACACCCTCGGCGCCGGCGACGTGTTCCACGGAGCGTTCGCGCTCGCGCTCGCCGAAGGGCGCACCGAACGTGAAGCGGTGCGATTCGCCTCGGCTGCTGCCGCGGCGAAGTGCACGCTGGCGGGCGGCCGCGCCGGCATTCCCGATCGAGACATGGTCGATGCGCTGCTCAGCGGCGCCCACGAAGCAGGAGTTGGAGAGGAGACCCGGACATGAACACAGCAGGCAGCACAGGAGGCGGCGGCCCGGTCAGAGTCGGTGTCGCCGGCTACGGCGTCATCGGGAATCGTCTCGCCGCGGGTGTGGTCGCCCAGGCGGACATGGAGTTGGTCGGAGTTGCCGATGTGGCACCGACGCTGGCGGTTCGCGCCCTCGTCGAGCGAGGCATGCCATTTCCGCTCTTCGCCGCAGTGCCGGGCGCCGAGGACGTGCTCGGTGACGCTGGAGTCCCCGTCAGCGGATCGTTCGATGACCTGCTCGGCGAGGTCGACATCATGCTCGATGCCGCCCCCGGCGGCATCGGTGCGAAGAACAAGGTCAAGTACCTCGAACACGGGGTGAAGGCCGTGTTCCAGGGTGGCGAATCGGGTGACGTCGCCGACGTGTTCTTCCACGGCACCGCCAACTACGAGCGTGGGCTCGGCGTCGACTATCTGAAGCTGACCTCGTGCAACACCACCGGCCTGGTTCGTGCGGTCGACGCCGTCCATCAGGCGGTCGGCGTGTCGAAGACGTTCATGACCATCGTTCGCCGCGTGGCCGACCCCGGCGACACGCACCGTGGCCTCACCAACGTCCTGCAGGTGGAGCCGATTCCCAATCACCAGGCCGTCGACCTCATGCACATCATCCCCGAGATCGAGGCGACCGGCATGCTGATCCACGCCCCGGTCACGCACGGCCACATCATCACGATCTCGGTGACGCCGAAGCAGAAGATGTCGGTCGACGAGGCGCTCGCCGCCTTCCGGGCCTACCCCCGGATCAAGGTCGTGCGCATCGCCGACGGGTTCAACTCGAACTCGGCGCTGTTCCAGTGGGCCCGCTACATGGAGTACCCGCGCGCCGACATGTACGAGATCGGGCTCTTCGAAGAGATGGTGGGCTTGTCCGGTGACGACCTCGTGTTCGCCATCAACATCCCCCAGGAGGCCGTGACGATCCCCGAGACGATCGATGCCGTCCGGGCCGCGATGGAGATGCAGTCCACGAGCGCCGACGCGGTGGCCGCCACCGACGGGTACCTGGGTATCTGACCATCGTGGAATCGGTCCCGAAGATCCCCTCCAGTGCGGAGGTCGACGTCGCCGGGCGCAGGGTGTTGCTTCGGGTCGACATCAACGCTCCCATCGACCCGGTGACGAAGCGCATCGTCGACGACGCGCGGATCGACCGGAGCCTCCCGACGATCCGCGACCTGGCGGAGCGTGGGGCGCGGCTGGTCGTCATGGCCCATCAGGGCGATGCGCTCGACTATCACAACCTCGTTCCGACGCAGCAGCACGCGGACAGGCTCACGGCCAAGCTGGGCCGGGAGGTTCAGTGGGTCGACGACGTCGCCGGACCCGAAGCCCGTCGTCGGATCGAGGCGCTCACCGACGGCGACATCCTGCTGCTCGACAACGTCCGCATCTACGGCGAGGAACTCTCGACGTTCGAGCGCGATGTCACGCTGACACCCGAGCAGATGGCCGACACCTATCTGGTGCGCAACCTGGCACCGTTGTTCGATCTGTACGTGAACGACGCGTTCGCCACGGCGCACCGGTCGGCGCCGTCGATGGTCGCCTTCCAGCGGTTGTTGCCGTCTGCTGCGGGTCTCCTGCTGAACGCCGAGATCGAAGGACTGAGCCGGGTCCTCGACCATCCGGCTCGCCCTGCGGTCTTCCTGCTCGGAGGGCTGAAGGTGTCCGACGGCTTCTCGATGATGGGGGCGACGCTCCGCAACGGCCTCGCCGACCGGGTGCTCACCGCCGGGGTGCTCGGCGAGATCTTCCTGCAGGCCCAGGGTGTGCGGCTGGGTGAGCCGACCGAACGGTTCATCGCCGAGCGCGACCTCCACCGCTATGTCGACGAGGCCGCCTCACTGCTGGTCGAGTTCCCCGACCGCATCGCGGTGCCGCTCGATGTGGCGGTGCTTCACGGCGGAGAACGGCACGAGGTCGCCGTCGCGGATCTCCCGGCGGAGGAGTTGATCGTCGACATCGGTGCCGAGACGATCCGTGCCCACGAAGACGAGATCGCGGGTGCCGGCACGGTCTTCGTCAACGGTCCCGCCGGCGCCTACGAACAGACAGGAGCCGACGTCGGGACACGGCGACTGATGGCTGCGGTCGCCGCTGCCCCCGGGATGACGGTGATCGGTGGCGGTGACACGGTGGCGAGCGCCAAGCGATTCATCGATCTCGCCGACATCGGGCTGGTCAGCACCGGGGGAGGAGCGCTCGTTCGATTCGTGAGTGGCGAAGCGTTGCCGCTGCTCGAGGCATTCCGGATCGCGGTGCCGCCGCCGGGCGGCGCGCTCGGGAACACCAACCCGCCCATGGAGGAGACCGTCTGATGGAACCCAGTGCAACCGACCGCGAGGGCCAGCGTCGCATCGGCGTGGCCGTGCTCGCCAGACCGACCTTCGACGTGGAGTACGCCGCCGAGGTGGCCGCCGCGGCATGGGAGCGCCTGGGCGAACTCGGTGGCGAACTGATCGGCTCACCCCAGCTGATCCTCGACGCCGCTGCACTCGCTGCGGCGACTGCGGCGCTCGCGAACGAATCACTCGATGCACTGGTGATCGTCCAGGCGACGTTTGCCGACGCCACGCTCGCCGCAGCCATCGCCGATGCCAATCTGGCGCCGCTGCTGCTGTGGGCGATCCCGGAGGAGCGCACCGGTGGCCGACTCCGGCTCAACTCGTTCTGTGGCATCAACCTCGCCGGCTATCGCCTCACCAGCGAGGGCCGCAGGTATCGCTACCTGTATCGAGATCCCCGCGACGTGGCCACCACCGACGTCCTGGCCGAACTGCTCGATGCGCCGCTGCCCACGATGCGCCCGATCGCCGCAGTGGAACCGGTCGGGTCGGCTGACGCCGAGGCGTCGACCGCTGCCCGCGAGGTGCAGCGACGACTCGCTGCCAGCACGATCGGCATCGTCGGTGAACGCCCGGACGGGTTCGAGCCGTGCGACTACGACCCCGAGGTGTTGGCAAGGACGGCGGGCGTCACCGCCGACACGGCCACCCTGCCGGATCTGTTCGCCCGCGCCACCTCGGCCACCGTCGAGTCGGCGCACGCGGTGCGCGTGCGTGTCGCTACCCAGCTCACGGGCGTCGAGGAGGTCGACCCCGAGGGCCTGGATCGCAGCGTGCGGCTGCACCTCGGGCTCCGGGACCTGATCGACGAGCGGGGCTGGTCCGGTGTGGCAACACGCTGTTGGCCCGAGTGCTTCACCGAATTCGGCGCCGCGTGCTGCGCTCCGCACTCGTTGCTCAACGACGACGGTGTGCCGGGCTGTTGTGAGGCTGATGCCTACGGGACCGTGACGAGTCTGATGCTGCAGTGGCTGGCGGATGGTCCGGCGTTCGTTGCGGATCTGGTCGATCTCGATCCGACCGATCAGACCGGGGTGTTCTGGCACTGCGGCATGGCACCGATCTCGATGGCGAACCCGAACGCGGTGGCTCGCGCCACGATCCACACGAATCGGCGCATGCCGTTGCTCAACGAGTTCCCACTCCGGCCGGGTCGGGTGACGATCGCGCGGCTCAGTCAGTCTCGCAACACCAGCCGACTCACGATCGGCGGTGGGGAGATGTTGGACGCGCCGCTGCCGTACGCCGGCACGGGTGGTGTGATCCGGTTCGATCGGCCGGTCGAAGCCGTGATGGAGACGATCATGACCGAGGGACACGAGCATCACTACGGCATCGTGTACGGCGACGTCCGCCCGCAGCTGCGAGCGCTCGCGGCCGAACTGCAGCTTGCGGTGATCGCGCTCTGAGCCGCTGAGTCTCCGAGGGTTGATGCTGCGAGCCTCGGTCAATCCAGTCGGTTGTCCTCGGTCCACCCGCCGAAGTACTCCTGGTCGAGCCATGCGGTGAACACCAAGGCGAGGTGGTCGTAGTAGCAGGCCTCGAGCGCTGGAGCCAGGGCTGCCTCGTCGACGCCTGCTGCGAAGTGTGGACCGCCACCGACCAGGTCGATCTCGTTCTGCCAGTTGTACCCGTCGACGCTGACGACGCCGTCGAGCTCGGCCATACACGCCACCTCGGCGGCGGCAGCGGCCTCCAGTTCTTCGCGGGTGATCACCTGGTCGTCCAACGCCTCGCTCTGCTCGGGCGGAACTCCATCGGGGTAGTCGTGTTCGAGCATCCAGCCGAACATCGGGTCGGGATGGTTCGATCGATCGCAACCGGTGGCCACGCCGAGCGCTACGCAGCACGCAAGCCCGAACCATCGGGCTCGGCGACTCCGGCGGGTGCAACGACTGCCCATACCCTCAGTCAACTCGTCGTTGGCACTGGGCAGCAGAGTCGTTGGGCGGTCATCGCCCGCTCTGGTGGTCCTCGGGCTCACGCTCAGCGGGCCGCCGGCGCCCACCATCGGCAGCCCGATCGGTGTTCCGGAGGCGATCAGCGATGCCTATGTGAGCCAGCTCCAGACGGGGGAGTGGTCAGACGACGTGTTCGCCATGTGGCGAGATCGGTTCGCGGGTGTCTCCCTGACTTCCTTGCCGGGGTCATTTTCGACGTCGGTCCAGATGGCGTTCCTGGCAGCGTCGCGATCACCGAGTTCGACGGCGAGGGCCAAGGCACCCTGCAACGGGTCTGACCGCTACCGTCCTGTCGATGAATTCCTGGCGGACCCGACGAGGTGCTGCTGTGCTGTGTGCTTCCGCCCTGTTCGTCGGTGCGTGTAGCGGCGACGGCGACGAGGCGGTCGAGGGATCTGCTCCGGCTGCGATCGGCAGCGGCTCCGCGGCCACTGATGCCGGCACCCGGACCGACTGTGTCGACACGGCCGAGACATCGCAGGACCCACAGGTCGATGAGATTCTCGCTGTTGTCAGTGACTCGATGGCGGAGCAGGACCTCGAGGCCGTGACCCTCAGCATCCGGCGAGGCGGCGACGACGTCGTGACCACCGCGCTCGGCGAGACGATCAACGGTGTTGCTGCGACGCCCGACATGCGCTTCTGGAACGGGGCGATCGTGTTCTCGTATCTGGGCACGGTGATGCTCCAGCTCGCCGACGAGGGTGTGCTCGACATCGACGAACCGATCGCCCGGTGGCTGCCGGATCCACCGGAGGCCGACCTGATCACGCCGCGGCTACTGATGGCCAGCATGTCCGGATACACCGACTACGTGGCCGACGACGACTTCATCGACCAGTTGTACGCCGACCCGTTCCGAGCGTTCACGCAAGAAGAACTCGAGACGTACGTCTTCGAGCAGCCGCTGCGTTTCGAGCCGGGAACCAACGTCGGCTATTCGCACCTCAACTTCCGGTTGGCCGGCGAAGTCATCGAAGCGGCAACCGGTCAACCACTTGCCGATGTGCTGACCGAACGAATCATCGAACCGCTGGGACTGACGGCGACGAGCATCCTGTTCGACTCCGACATGCCGGCGCCCCGCCTCTTCATGTTCACCGACGAGCGCGGCATCTACGAAGACTCGAGCCTGTGGAGCGCCGCCTGGGGTGTCCCCGAGGGCGCAGCGATGGCCACGACCGTCTGCGATGTCGTCACCGCCAACACCGTCGTCGCAGCTGGTGACCTTCTCTCCGACGAGGCGTACGACATCTTCCTCGATCCAGGAACGCTCGCGGTCGGGCGCCGCACTGACGAGTGCCCGACCTGCATCCCCATGACCGACGAACTGAACTTCGGCATGGGCGTCACGAACGCTGGCGACTGGATCATCCAGACACCGCTCTTCACTGGAATCGCCGGCGTGCAGGCCTACCTGCCGTCGGAGAATCTGAGCATTGCCATTGCGAACACCTTCGGTGAGGGTGCCGATGTCGGTGTCAACGGCTCAACGGCGATCTTGCGGAACCTCGTCGCGGTGCTCGCACCGGAGTCGAACTTCCCGAACTTCGGCTGATCCGAGACGTGGTCGGGCTCAGGCGTCGAGGGCTTCGTCGATCAGGGCTTCTTCGATGACCGCTTCAGCGAGGTCGAGCGCATCGTCGGTCGCCTGCTGTTCGCGACCGAGTTTCACCAGCAGCCGATCACGCTGTTCGCGACCGGACTCGGTGCCGAGCAGGTAGCCGCCGACCAACGCCAGCAACATCAGCACACCTACAGCTTTGACCTTCATCGCATCCGTCCTTTCGAGATCATCCTTGCGCTCCCGATCCTAGGTGCGGGCCACTCCGGACCGGAGCATGGGGATGGTGTGGGTCATCGTCGAGGGAGTTGCATTGACCCCTGCAGACGGCCGGGAACTAGGTTCGGTCGGCGTGGCCGACGTCGATGGAGAGCACGTCGTGGCGTGACTGCCGAGACCGCTCATCATCCGTCGGGGCCGCTCGTGCTGGCGTTCTCGCTCGCCGGCGTCGCCGGGTTCGTCGATGCGCACCTCTTCTTGCATGTGACCAACGTGTTCGTCGCGAACATGAGCGGCAACATGGTCCGCGTCGGGATCTTCACGGGGTCAGGCGACTGGTCCACTGCTGCGGCATCGGTGGCGGCACTTGTTGCCTTCACCGTCGGGGTGGTGATTGCCATTGCGCACCACGACCGCCAACTCCAGCAGGACAAGCCGGTTCGCCCCGACGAGCTCCTCATCGTCGAAGCACTGCTCACACTTTCGCTGCCGGCCATCTTGATCCTGTGTGACGTCGAGTTCTCGATCCAAGCCGATCCCATCCAGTACCTCGTGATCGGCATCGGCGCCCTGGCCATGGGTATTCAGGCCTCCTCGCTCAGGCGGGTCGGCAGCATCGCGGTCGCCACCACCTATGGGACGGGCACCATTGTTCGGATCGGCGAGAAGGTAGCGCTGGGTCTGCGACGTGCCGAACGAACCTCTTCGGGTCGGCGCTCGGCAACTGTTGTCGTGCTCGTTGGAGTTCTGGCCAGCTATGTCGGTGGCGCGGCAGCAGCCTCTGCGCTCGGCTCGTCCCCGCTGCTCCTCCTCATCCCGTCAGCTGTCCTCGTGACGTTCGCCGTGTTCATCCGGTCGAGTGCCGGATTCCGTGCGGCCTTCGCAGAGTCCCGAATCCGGCGTTCGGAACGGCGGATCACCGACTACTGACTGCGGACTTCTCGGTCCCGATCGTGCCGGGTGTCGTCGTCACGCTGGGCCTGATCACATCAGGATCGCCTGCGTGAGACAGTTCGATCCACGAGGCTCTGAGAGTCCTCCGACCCTGGCGGTGGGAACGCTCGCCGACGAGCGTTCGAGGAGTACGTCGATGCGGGATGGAGGGTGACATGCGGCGAGTGGCGATGGTCCTGGTGGGATCGTTCGTGCTGTTGGGATGTGGCACCGACGATGGAGGCGGCGACGCCCAGGCGCAACTGGCCGAGCTGCTCGTTCAGGACGCCGATGCCAGCATCGCCATCGACATGGAGTGTGTTCGTGGCAAGTCCAGCGAACTCTCCGACGACCAGGCGCAGTTCTTGATCGACAACATCGGCGCGGAGAGCACCGACGGATTCGACGTCGAGCTACAAGCGTGGGTCGCCAGCCTCGACGAGTGCATCGGCGGCGTCGCCCAAACCGGCGACCGCGAACTGTTCAACGCTGAGGTCGACGGCGTCCGGGCGATGGTCGCCGACTGCTTTGTCCTGGAACTGTCCGATGGGAGTCGCCGCTACTCGACGACCCTTGAAGTCGAGAACGGTTCCGACGTGGCGCAGACGGTCACGGTGACGATCGATGCGGATCTCGGTCGGGGCGGGGTCAGCGACTCGATCGAGGTTCCCGCCGGAGCGCGAGACGCCTGGCCGGTCACTTCCGACGCAGAAACCGCCGACGCGATCGGCGACGTCGAGTGTGCCGACTACATCAACGACATCACGGTCACCCTTGGGCCCGCCGAGGAGTAACTCGAGCGGCGAGGAAGTCGAGGGCGAGCTGGTCGACGGATCGCTCGGCGTCGGGCACAGGTACGTGGGTCTGCGAAGCTGAGGCCATGCGCTATCGACGACTGGGCCGTACCGCTCTCCAGGTCAGCGAGCTGTGTCTCGGCACGATGAACTTCGGACCGCAGACGCCCGAGGACGAGTCGTTCGCGATCATGGATCGCGCGGTCGAGCTGGGGATCAACTTCTTCGACACAGCGAACCGCTACGGCGGTGACAAGGGCGCTGGCGCCACCGAATCGATCATCGGACGGTGGTTCGCTCAGGGCGGCGGCAGGCGGGACAAGATCGTCCTGGCGACGAAGCTCTTCGGAGCGATGTCCGAGTGGCCGAATGACGGCCGGTTGTCGGCACGTCACATCCGGATGGCGTGCGAGGACAGCCTTCGGCGCATGCAGACCGACCACATCGACCTCTACCAGATGCATCACATCGACCGGACCGCGCCTTGGGAGGAGGTCTGGCAGGCAATGGACACCCTGATTCAACAGGGCAAGATCACCTATGTCGGCAGCAGCAACTTCGCCGGGTGGCACATCGCTCGAGCGAACGAAGCCGCCGCCCACCGGAACACACTCGGCCTCGTCAGCGAGCAGAGCCACTACAACCTCTTGGTGCGGACCGTCGAGCTCGAAGTGCTCCCGGCGTGTCGCGAGTACGGCGTCGGCGTGATCCCGTGGAGCCCGCTGTCGGGCGGGCTGCTCGGCGGCGTACTCGGTGACTCCGACCGCGCCCGTCGCCAGTCTCCACAATCGCTGAAGCGGATCGACAAGCTGCGCCCTCAGCTGGAGCACTGGGAGCAGCTGTGCGCTGATCTCGGTGAGGAGCCTGCAGCGGTGGCGTTGGCATGGCTGCTCGCACAGGATGGCGTCACCTGCCCGATCATCGGCCCACGCACGCTCGGCCAGCTCGACGGCGCCTCGCTGCGCTCCCTCGAGATCACCCTCGCTCCAGACACGCTGACATCGATCGACGACATCTTCCCTGGCCCCGGCGGTACAGCCCCCGAAGCGTATGCCTGGTAGCCCGACCGTGGCGACCGGCATCGTCAACACCTGACACGGCGGTCCGAACGGAATCGCACCTGAGTCGACCGTCTCGTCGTGGGGTGTCCCAAGCGGCGGGCCCAAACTGGAGCGAGGCTCAACGGTCGAGGTGGGCGAACACCTCGGCGAACCATTCGATCGACGGCTGGGTGATCGGATCGATCACGAGCTGTACGTGGCGTGCGCCAGCGTCGGCGAAGCGCCGCAGGTGCTCGGCGATCTCGGACGCATCGCCGCGTAGCGGTTTGGTCGGCCCGGCCGGGTAGTCGCCCATCGGCCGGCCGCCACCGTCGGGGAGCTGGACGTACACGGCGCACGTGCCGTACACCTCATCGGTCCGACCGGCTGCGGCGATCGCGACGTCAACCTCGGCGCGCACCGCGGCGAAGCCCTCGGGCGTGTTGCCGTAGTCGCTCCACCACACGTTCCACATCTGCACGTGGGGAAGGGTGATCGACAACATCCGTGGCCCGGTCGAGCCCACCATGAGCGGTGGGCCGCCCGGGGTGAACGGGGCCGGGTGCAACACGCAGTCGTCGATCGCGTAGAACTCGCCCGTGAAGGTCGATCGCCCCTCGGTCAGCAGTTCGCGAACGATCGTGAACGCCTCCTCGAATCGACTCACGCGCCGGTCGTACGGGAACCCGAACGCGGTGTACTCACGGAGGTTCCACCCAGCGCCGAGGCCGAGCACGAGACGTCCCTCCGCGATCGAGTCGACCGTGGCGGCAAGCTTTGCGAGCATCGCCGGCTGGTGAAAGCTGGTGGAGGCCACGAGTGGGCCGAGTTGCACCCGCTCGGTGCAGGCCGCCAACGCTGCCAACGTGGTCCACACCTCGTGTGGGCCACGGGGACCGACCTCGAGGTCGTACAGGAGGTGGTCGCCCAACCAGATCGAGTCGAAGCCCACGGCCTCTGCCGCCTGCGCCATCGGGATCAGTTCGGCGAACGGCACCTCGCGCTCGACCTCTGGGAGCTGCACACCGACCAACAGTGGACGCGACATGAGGCCACCTTACGGTCCCGGCCACGTGTCGCTCTTCTCTGACCTCAACGGGTCGGGAAGCGGATGCGGTCACGGGTGAGTTCCAGTTCGTCGGCGGGGGTCTCCCCGGTCCGGAGTTCAACGACCTGCCGCCGGGGACGTACACAGCGAGTGGCTTCCAGTTGATGACGCAGGGCACGCCGATCGTGACCTTCGAGGTGTCCGAGGGCGACCAGGTGTTCTGCGAGTTCACCCTGCGCTCGGACCCGTTCTCTCCGGAACCCCGCACAGCATCCTGCAGTGGGGCGTCGGGCTCCTCGACCGTTGCCGAGGAGGCCGCTGCGGGTGGCACGGTGTCGACCGGCACAGCAGCGGTGACCACGCCGACCCCCGGCGCCGTCTACATCACGACGTCGCCGACGACCGGCCCGCCACCTGCGGGCCTCGTGCTGATCGATCAGCAGTATGACATCACCTTCATCCCCGCGGACCCGGAAAATGTGCCGACGGCGGCAAACCCGTTGCGGCTCGTGTTCGATGTCGAGACCACCGAGTCGGCGGAGAGCATCACGGTGTTCAAGGACGGCGTCCCGGTGCCGGCGTGCACCGACGTCCAGTCGAGTGCCGCGGCGCCGGATCCGTGCGTGCTGAGCCGCGTTGACCAAAGCGGCGGCGTGGAGATCACCGTGTTGAGCTCAACGGCGAGCGTGTGGACGTTTGCAGTGCCCGAGACACCGCTGTTCGATTTCGCAGGATTCTTTGCGCCGGTGAACAACTTGCCGTTGGTGAACACAGTGAAGGCAGGACGTGCGATCCCGGTGAAGTTCAGCCTCGACGGCGATCAAGGCCTCGACATCTTCGCCGACGGGTACCCGAAGTCCCGCGCGATCGCGTGTGACAGCCATGCGCTGCTCGACGAGATCGAGACCACCATCGATACTGCTGGCGGGAGCACGCTCACCTACGACTCCGGCTCGGATCGATACCACTTCGTGTGGAAGACCCAGAAGAACTGGGATGGCTGTCGTCAGTTGCTGCTCAAGTTCACCGACGGCACGACCCACGCGGCGAACTTCCAGTTCAGGTCGTGACCAACTTCTGGCCTCGCTGGCTGCCGATCGAAGATGCTGTCGAGCAGCATGGCGCGCCGTCCGATCACGCCGACGTTTCGTGACTCGGTTGCGGCTCGAGCCGAGCGCATACATCGACACGAGAGGACCCAAAGCGTGGCGAGTCAGATCGTCGGGTCCAGGAGTTGGGCGGCGCGGGCCGCTGTGGCGGAGGGCCGACTGCCGATGCTGCGGACGTACTCGGCGGTGGTGGACGGATCTGAATGGCCGACGTGGCGGGCGACGTCGGCGATCTTGGCTGCGCGGCCGATCTCCTTCGTCACGGCCTGACGGTTGGCGAGCCCGCCGTGTACAGCGGTGAAGACCATTGACAGTCGCTCGCCGTCGTAGATGTGCTCGCGCCAGTTGGCGCCCATCGCGTGTCGTTCGAGTTTCTGTTCATCACGTCGCACACGCAAGTGGGCGACCGAGACCGGTGCGAGGTGGTGGATGCCCTCGGCGCCTGATGTCTTTGTCGATCCGAGGACCCTTGTCCCGTCCCGTCCGTCCGAATTCCGTCCTGCAGGCCGAGACCGCTGGCGCCAGGCGACTGCATGGAGAGCATCAAGTGGTCGGACATGGCGATCACCTCTGGCCCGGCCGTCGCTGGCATGCGAGTTCGGAACTGGACGTGGGTGGCCGTTGGCGTCATCGCCTTCATGGAGCACTGTTGAGGTCACGGATTGCTACCCGTGTCGGCCGGGTCGGACCGGTGATGGCGGGTCGTGATGCGAACCGGGTAGCGACTCGGGTACCGGTACGTGTCTCTGTCCACAGGGTGACGGGGCAGGACCTGAGTCTGCGACCTTCGGAAATGATTCGAGCGGCTCCCGTCTGCGGTGATCAACCCTTCGAGACGTCCGAACCGTCGTCATGTCGACGTCCCACGTCGAGTGCGAAGTGCCACGACCGCAGTGAGGGCCGAGGCGATCGCCGTGGCTGGCCCGAACAACCAGCGTTCGCCGTCGCTGGACGAGGCCAGGTTGCCGACCGTGTTCAACACCCGTTCCTGGGTGCCTCCCCACACGTGTTCGCCGAGTGGGGCGCCGATGGCGGCAGCGCCGACTGCCGGCGATGCGGTCGTTCGACTCGACGTGGAGGGCGTGAGCGTCGAGTTCATGAGGTCACGTCGTCGCTACGACCATCACGCAGGAGGGTGACACCGATGCCGATGAACCAGACGATCGAGCCGAGTCCGAAGACCATCTCGATCGCTTCGAAGTCGGGGACGACGGTCGCCAGTCCGGCGACGGCAGTGACGATGCCGACGACGTTCAGCCAGCGGGGGAGCCGAGCGGTGAGGAGCCCGGCGATCGACACGAGGAGGATCCAGATGCCGCCGACGAGTTCGTTGCCGCCGCCGAGCCCGTTGGTGACGGTGTCGATCGTCGACCACACGGTGGCGGCCCGGTCGGGATCGGACTCGGCGAGGTCGGCGACCGCTTCGATCCCGATGTTCGAGATCATCCCGGTGGCGTACATGAGCGTCGCCCAGATCGCCGCGAAGACCATCCCGGTGTTGGCGAGCAGCGGTGCGGCGCCCACCAGACGCTGGCCGCAGCGCGAGTGCCATCGGGACGAGCGCGGCGCCGAACACGATGAAGATGCCGATGTACCAGGCGAGGAGCGAGCCCTGATGGCCGACGAGGAAGTCGACCGACTCTGCCGGTGTGGCGTCGGGATCCGTGTAGTCGACGAACGTCGTGGCGAACATGGCGATGCCGTAACCGAACGTGCCCGCGGCGAGGATCGCCGCGGCGCCGCCGACTCGGGCGAGGAGACTTCTCTCCGTGCCGGTGGCCTCAGTTGCGGTGGGTGTGGTGATGGTCATGGTGTGGTGCCTTTCTCTGGGTGGGTGGGTTCGATGGTCGGGGTGGGTTCGGGCGTCCGAATCGAGACACCGGAGTGCGACGACCTCGACGTTCATCGAGGTGAAGTGGGCGAGGAGACCGTTCAGGTGTGACGGGTCGCGGATCTCGCCGACGAGGCGCGTGGTGCCGCGGCCGGTGGGTTCGATCCGGAAGTCGTCGACGACCGGGTGGAGCACCCGGTGGGTCGGTCGGCCACGGACCTCGATCTCGTAGCGGCTCGGTGTGGACATGGACGAGATGCTCCACCCGTCCGGGGTGAGGGGCCATCGCTCTCCGGCCGATCTCACCCGGGTGACTCGCGGAACCGGCAGGCTCGGCCTGGCCTCTTCTACCCTGATGGCATGGCTGGTTCGAGCGCGGCGGTCGCCGCCACCAAGGTCACGGCACCCCGGCCGCCGAGCCGGTACCTGCGCCGCGCCCGGCTGATCGAACGGCTCGACGAATCGATCGCTGCGGGGCGAGGTGTCGTCCTGGTCAGCGCCCCGGCCGGCGCCGGCAAGTCGACGCTGGTCAACGGATGGCTCGACGGGCGGTCCGGTCAGGTCGGCTGGTTGCAGATCGACGAGGGCGACGACGACCCGTCGCGGTTCTGGGCGGGTGTGGCGGCGGCTCTCCGCGAGGCGGTCCCGTCGCTCGGCGCTGCCGTCGGGACGGCCTTCGGTGATGGTGTCGACGCCGTCGTCGACGCCGTGGTCAACGAGATCGGTCACGCCGGCCACGAGGTCGTGCTGGTCATCGACGACTATCACCTCGTCTCGAATCCCGACGTGCACCGCAGCGTCGAACGGCTCATCACGCTGCGGCCGTCGAACCTGGTCGTCGTCGTGTCGACACGGATCGATCCTCCGTTCCGCCTCGGGCGGCTGCGGGTGAGCGATCAGCTGACCGAGATCCGCGCCGCCGACCTCAGGTTCGATCTCGACGAGGCGGATTGGCTGCTCGACGCGGACGCCGTCGGCCTCGATGCCGCCGCGGTCGAGCGACTGGTGGAGCGAACCGAGGGCTGGGCAGCCGGTCTGGTCCTCGCATCACTGTCGATGCGCGACGGCGGCGACACCGGCGAGTTCGTCTCGACGTTCCACGGTGACGACCAGCTGGTCGCCGACTACCTCAGCGAGGAGTTCCTCGAGTCGATCGGGCCGGACGAGCGTCGACGCCTGCTCGACGTCTCGGTGCTGGAGCGGATGTCGGGCCCCCTCATCGACGAGGTGTGTGGCACCAGCGACGGTGCGACGTGGCTCGACGCGCTCGCCGCGTCGAACCAGCTGGTCATCTCGCTCGACCGCACCGGTACGTGGTTCCGCTTCCACCATCTGCTGCGCGACCTGCTGCGCAACGAGCTCGAACGCTCGGCACCGGAACGATTCGCCGAACTCAACGCAGCGGCCGGGCGATGGCACCTCGCGTCCGGCGATCTGATGGCGGCGGTCGAGCACCTGCTCCAGGCGGGCTGCCGGGTCGAGGCGGCCGACGTCGTCGCCGACAACGCGACCAAGCTGCTGAACGTCGGCCGCGTCTACACCGTCACCCGCTACATCGAACGGCTCGGAGATCTCGTCGACGAACACGAGGGACTCGCGATCGTGAACGGTTGGGTGTCGTTCGTGACCGGTCGCTTCGCCGAGGCCGAACGCTCGCTCGAGGTCGCTCGCCGTCTCGACGTCGACGGAGTCGACGCCGGTCTGATTCAGTCCCTCTCGGCGATGATCCATCTCGCCGAGGGTGACGTGGCTGCGGCGTTGGACATCGTCGACGGCGACGTGCCGACGACGGAGCCGACGAACCCGATGGTGCTCGGTGGCGTCAGGGTGATGGGCGGACGTTTCGACGAGGCGCGGCCGTACCTCGCCCGGGCCAACGAGATGGCGGCGAGCCGACCCGACCACTTCGTCGCCGCCGTCACCCCGGTCTTCGAAGCGGTCGCCGAACTCGAGTCCGGACGGCCCGAGGTGGCGCGTGCGTTGGCGCTTCGATCGGTCAGCGAGGCCGACGAGCACCGCATCGGTGAGGCGGCGCAGCTCGCCCTGGCCCACAGCGTGCTCGCGCGGACCGCCGACGAGCCCGATACGGCCGTCGACGCGGCACTGCGCGGCGTGCAGCTGGCGCGACGGTCGCCGGAGAACGTCATGCTCTCCTACGCACTCGCGAGTGCGGCCGACGTGGCGTTCGAAAACGACCACGGCGACGCCGATCGGCTGCTTGCCGAGGCGCGCGGAATCGTCGACCGCTGTGCCGACCCCGGCATCGCTGGTCGGTACCTGGCGCGGGTCGAGGCCCGCCACGGTCGCGCCGGGCGCCCGTCGACGGACGGGCTGGTCGAGGACCTGACCGAACGCGAGCTGTCGGTACTGCGCTATCTGCCGTCGAAGCTGTCGCAACGCGAGATCGCCGGCGAGCTGTACGTGTCGCTCAACACGGTCAAGACGCACTGCAAGGCGATCTACCGCAAGCTGGGTGTCGACGGCCGCCACGCCGCGGTGCAGTCCGCCCGCGATCACGGCCTGCTCTGATCATTGGGCGCTGCTCGAGGCGAGGCTGGTGCAGTTGCAGCAGGCGAGGTCCGATGTCGTCGCTCACCACCCCGGCCAAGCGGTGGAGTGGCGAGTCGCCGCTCGGCTCGGTGGCGGCCATGGCTCCGTCGTCCGCCGAGCCGGCCTGGTAGGTCACCCAGCTCGTCGGCTGGACCCGAACACTCCCGGAGGTTGGACGGGCGAACGATCATTCCGTCCAGCACCCGCAAAACCCCTGGTGGATCGCCTTTTTCGTGGGGGAGGGGAGGTAGTGGAAAGCGAATCAGGCCTGGTCAGCAAGGCTGGACGCAGGTGTTGGCGTGGTCGGTCTCACAGGCCTGCCAGAGCTGTGTTCACACAGGCGGGCTCTCACCGGTGTTGCGGCTCTGCCAGCCTCGCAGCGGATGCTGGTCAGATTGCTTGTCCGCCCTCACCGCGGGACGCGATGTAGGGCTTCCCTGCGTCAGGCTCGCGGTATGGAGCCCGTTCCGACCACGCTCGGGTGATGTCGTCGTTGGCGGACAGTGCCCGCAGTTGGGCGGCCAGGATGTTGCGTTCGTGGGCCAGTGAGGCGCGCTGAGCAATCTCGTCTCGGGGGAGTGCTGAGAGTTCGTCGAGAATCGCCGCGATGCGTTGCCGAATCTGCGCCTCAGGTTCGGGCGGGGAAGGCTGAGGGTCCGGGCTCACCTCATCACAATGTGCGTTCGCGCAAGAGATTGTCAATCATTCCGCTGACGTTGTGGACCCGCTGGCTCGTAGATGTCAGATGTCACTGCCGACGGTGCGGCCAGCCGAGGCGAATGTGGCCCGTATCGACGCTCCCGATTTCTACGGGGCGCGGCTCGGCGCGAGGCTGGTGCAGTGGCGGCAGGCGAGGTCCGATGTCGTCGGTGAAGCTGGAGACTTCATGGGCGTTGGGCGGTGGAATGAACGTTCCGTCCACCACCTGCGTTTCCCCTGGTAGATGGCTCGTTTCGTGGAGCTGGCGGAATCGAACCACCTTGCACGACTCTTCCCGCAACCTGCTCAGCGCATTGCACTCCACGTCAGCACCGGTGCTCGAGTGTCCGATGTTGACCGTGAGCGACCGATGGTGACCGGTGTTCCCCGTCCGCTTCCCGTTCCGTCCGTCCGAGTGCCGTCCTCGGGGAGGGAGGAGCCGGTCAGTCGATCGATCCTCGTTCGACGACCCACTCGGTGGGTTGTCCGGTGACGGCTGCGATGTGATCGAAGTCCGCGTCGTAGTGCACGACCGTGAGCGACGCGGCCTCTGCCACCGCGGCGATGAGGAGATCGGGCACCTTGCGGCCTCTGAGTCCTCCGGCAGCGAGTTCGCGTTGGACCTGTCGGGCACGATCGAAGTGATGAGCCTCGACGTCGAATCGCCGGAACGCTGCAAGAGCAGCGAGGAGGCGATCCCACTCGTCTGCGCTTCGTGCCGAGAAGCCGATCTCGAGGTCGGTCATGGACGTGCGTGCAAGTCCGGCTCCGTCGAGTTCTCGAATTCGCCGGAGGATGGAGGGGAAACGGAGTCTGGTCAGCACGCTCGTGTCGAGCAGGAACATCAGCGCCAGGCCGCGGAACGGTCGTCGAGGTCGGCGTCGGCGAGAACGGTCAGGGCGTTGGCGAGCTCGGTCTTGCGCTGCTGGGCGGCGCGACGCAGCGCCTCGTTGACGGTGTCCTTGATGGTGCGGGTGCCGAGTTGGCTGCGCGCAGCGTCGAGCGCGGCGTCGTCGACGTCGATCAGTCGTTTGGTCACCCAGCTAGTATATACCGCGTGGTCAGTGGGATATACCCGCTCTGGTGTTCGCGCCCGTGCCGGAAGTCCGAGACAGCCAGACCGACGGTGATGTCGCGCTCCGATCGTGGGGCCGATCGATCGTCCGTCTCGTGCCGTTCGCGCGTTGCGAGGGGCGTCAGGTGGTGGCTGGTTGGAGTGAGGCGATGAGCGTTTCGACGCGGGTTCGGATGTCGTCACGGATGCGCCGTACGACGTCGATGGATTGCCCGGAGGGGTCCTCGAGTTCCCAGTCCTCGTAGCGTTTGCCGGGGAAGATGGGGCACGCGTCCCCGCATCCCATGGACACGATGACGTCGGCCGCGCGAGCGATCTCGTCGGTCCACGGCTTCGGGTACTCGCTGGCGATGTCGATGCCGACCTCGGCCATTGCGGCGACTGCGACCTTGTTCGTCTCGACGCCCGGGTCGGAGCCGCCGGAGAACACATCGACGGTGTCGGCGGCAAGGTGGCGGAGCCATCCGGCCGCCATCTGGGAGCGGCCGGCGTTGTGGACGCACAGGAACAGCACCGCTGGTTTGCCGAGGTTGCCGGTCTCGAGCCGCTGCAGTGCGCGCAGCCGGTCGCGGGTGAATCGCTCGATGAGCAGCGGCAGCCAGTGGGGGACGGTCGCGTTGAGGTTGAGTTTGTCGCGCGAGTCGTTGATGTAGCGCTCGATGGTCTCGGCGTTGAAGGTGCCGACGAACTCGTCGTGCAGGCGTGTGGCAGCTTGCTTGATCATCAGTTGCTGTTCGACGTAGCGACCACGATCGCCGGAAGTGTCGGTGGGTTCGGACATGACGGTGGGCTCCGTTCAGCTCAAGGTGCGGATGCGGTGGTCGAGTTGGGTGACGGTGCGGTCGAATGCGTCGTCGGTGCCGATGTCGACGGGGTCGGGGATCGACCAGTGCCAGTGGTCGAGCGACGGGACGAGTTGTTCGTGGGCCCGGTCGCAGACCGTGATGATCATCGCTCGACGGTCGGCGTCGTCGAGGGGGTGCGGCACCGCGCCGCTCAGGTCCAGCCCACGACGTTGCCCGGCGGCGACAGCGGCCGGATGCACCCGCTCGGCAGGTTGCGTGCCGGCAGACGATGCCGTCGGCCCGACGAGCTGTTGCCACAACGCCGCGGCGAGTTGCGAGCGTGCCGAGTTGTGGGTGCACACGAAGACGACCCGTTCGGGCAGACGCAACCTCGGCGGGACCAGGCCGTGGAGCGACGCGAGGACCAGGCGTACGTATCGGCGTCGCTGATCGCCGGCCGATCGGAACCGTTCGATCACGCCGGCCTGCTCGAGCACATCGAGATGATGCGCCAACAGGTTGCTGGGCAGCTCGAACTGTTCGGCGAGTTCGCTCGGGGAGCGGTCCGAGACAGCGAGATCATCGACCATCGCCAAACGGATCGGATCACCGAGCGCAGCATGCACCGCTGCCCGATCGTCGACTGATCGTTCCACACCGTGAACATATCATTCAACAAGAAGTGAGTCAAATATGCCTGAGTATGATTGCCGACTGCGGACAGGCCAACCGTCCGCACGGCCGGAGGTCGGTCCGACCGGTCCGGTACGGTCCGGCTCGTCGAACCGACGCCGACGTGGGACGACTACCTCACGCTTGCGTTCACGGAGATCCGGCTCTACGGCGCGAGTTCGCCGTTCGTGGCCCGCGAGATGCAACTGGTTCTTGCGTCGTTGCGTCGAGGGGCACCGGCGCCTCGCCAGTCGGCGATCGAACGGCAGATCGGTTTGCTCGAGCTCGCAGTGCGCGAATCCGGCTCCGAGCCGGCCCCCGCAGACGTTGCAGCGGTCGACGCTTCGGCCAGGCCGGACGGCGCTGCTGGTGGGGACAGCGCCCGATCGTGATGATCGGCCTCCACCGGGCGAATCCGGTCGACCGCCGACCCCCCTCGGCCATCCCGGTATTTCCCCTGGTAGATGCACGTTTCGTTCGTGGGTGAGCAGTGGAAAGCGCATCAGGCCTGGTCAGCAAGGCTGGACGCAGGTGTTGGCGTGGTCGGTCTCACCGGCCTGCCAGAGCTGTGTTCACACAGGCGGGCTCTCACCGGTGTTGCGGCTCTGCCAGCCTCGCGGTGGATGCTGGTCAGATTGCTTGTCCGCCCTCACCGCGGGACGCGATGTAGGGCTTCCCTGCGTCAGGCTCTCGGTATGGAGCCCGTTCCGACCATGCTCTGGTGATGTCGTCGTTGGCGGACAGTGCCCGCAGTTGGGCGGCCAGGGTGTTGCGTTCGTGGGCCAGGGTGGCGCGCTCGAGCAATCTCGTCTCGGGGGAGTGCTGAGAGTTCGTCGATAATCGCCGCGATGCGTTGCCGGATCTGCGCCTCAGGTTCGGGCGGGGAAGGCTGAGGGTCCGGGCTCACCTCATCACAATGTGCGTTTGCGCAAGAGGTTGTCAATCATTCGGTTGTCGTTGCGGGCCCACTGTCGGCGAGGCGGTCACCCCAGACGGATGTGGTCCGGATACGGCGCTCTCGATTTCTACGAGTCCAGAGCCCCGAATTCCACGAGAACCCCTTCGTGGAGCTGGGGGGAATCGAACTGCCGCCTGCGCGATTTCGTCGGACCTGGTCAGCGAGCATCTGGCCTGCTCAGCATCAGTTTTCGAGTGACCGGGAGTGACCGCCAGTGTCCGTGAGAATCGCACATTCCGCGTCCTCTCGCGTCCTCCCGCGTCCTGACGTCGAGGCAAACGTGTTGGACCGATTGTCACTCTCGGTGATTTCGGTAGGTGCGTGGCGGCGCGCTCATTCCAAGAGATCGTCCAACAGGCGTTCTTCGTGCACGATTCTGCGGACCGCGTTCATAGCGTCTTGGAGCGATGGGTCCCACGGGGTCACGGCGGCTGTGCGGGTCTCGATCGGGAGGTCTACACCGTCGGCCGCAGCGGAGTCGACCGCAGCCCGATAGCGGGCTGAGTCCATGAGCCAAGGGCTCAACCCGAGCTGCTCCATTCGGGCGCAGATGGCGAGTCCTGGCACATCGAAGTCGCCGTGATACAACAGCCTGGCGCCGCAAGCGAGCAGCTGGTCGAGCAGGAGCCGAACGGCGTTGGACGGGTTGCCGTTCGTGGTGATCGTCGCGCGATCGATCGCTCGCTGGGCTGCGGCTTCGACGACACGTGGGTTCTCGGTCACCAGGATGGTGGTACCGGCGTCGACTCGCACAGGATGTGTGGACAGCGCGTACCGCGTCAGGTGCACTGGGACTCCGGCCTCGGCGGCTGCGGTGACCATGGCGTGGAGTCCCGAGGTCGGCAGCACGGGGAGTGCCCACGTGAGGGCGGCGCCGGACACCTGATCGGTGTGGACACCAACGCTCTCCCACGCTCTCTCGATTACCTCCGACTCGGTGCGATGGATGAGTGCTCGCGCGACTACGGCCTCGAGGGCAGTACCGCTGTCGAGGGCGTGCGAGGAGCCGAGTACCGTCGCTGCGAGATCGGTTCGCGAGATCGGACCGTCGGCCGATGTCGCATCGAGCCGGTCCAGGATTCTTCTCACGGACTCGACGAGCGCGACGGCCCCGGATGGGTTGAGGCCCTTCAGCAGGCCGGCGCCGATGACCTCGTCGATCCACTCCGTGGACCACGGCTCGGGCCACTCGATCGCTGCAGACCGGACAGCTGAGCGTGCCGTCTCACGTTCCGCACGTGCTGCCCGTCGCGCAGCGGGCTCGGGTGAAGGAGCGAAGCCCAGGTTGCCGATCGCGCTCGGAAGGTCGGTACCGACGTCGAGCCCGATGAGCGCCGTCTCGACCGCTGTGAGATCGAGCGTCGATGTCGGCTCGCGCCCGAGCAGGCCGGTCACGGCAAGGCGTGCCTCGCGAGAGAGCGACGGCAGGCGAACCCGACCACGGTTGTCCAGTCCACGCGATTCGAGTCGGTCCTGGATGGCCCGCCAGACCGGCGACATCGCGGGTGACGTGAGTGAGGCCGGAGCTTTCACCACAGTGCGGCCTGTCGATCGTCGGCCTCTGCGTGCGGTTCGACGGGCTTGAACCTCGCCGCCGCTGAGAGCAGACGGAAGGAGTTGTCGTCCGTCTCGGCCAGATGCATGTCGCACAGCATCGTGGTGACATCGCGGGAAAGCCGCTCCGGTCGGTCGACGTAGTCCTGTGACCAGCGCTTGGAGTTCTGCTCGGCGAGCTCGGAGAGGAGCGACGTGACGGTCTCGTGCGGGACTTTTCCAGTAGGGAATTCATCCATGAGCCGTTCGATGACGAGCAGGGCGGCGTGGCCGAGGGTGCCGGTGCTCGGGAACCGTCGGTCGGCGAGCACGCCGGCCGGGTCGATCATCGCGACTCCCTCAGCGCGCGCTTCGAGCACGATGCCGAACATCTCCTGGAGTTGGCGCTCTTCCTCGCCGAGCCGTCGGCGGAGTTCAGCCCACTCGTCGTCGGTGAGATCGTCGCGGTAGAGGACAGGGTCTTCGACGAGTCTCACCCGCATCCACTGACGAGTCGCAGATCGGCGCTCGGCGCGCTGTAGCAGTTCGTCGGCCGTTTCGCTGCCTGCCGTGGCAGGTACCAGCATCAGCGCAATACGGTCCGGCCGGACGCGGAAGATGGCGTCTGCTTCATCGTCGGTGGCGTAGGCGTCTACGTGTTCGTGCATCTCGCCGGCGAGGCCGTGGTCGATCATCCAGCGGAGCGCAGTAACGAGTGCGCGTCGCTCGGTCGCATCGCCGGGAAGCGCAACGTCGGCCTCGGCGGCGGCCGATCGGATCTCGTCGACGAGGTCGCGGAGGCTGATCACGGATGGACCTGCCGCGTTGGCGGCGAGAGCGAGCGCAAGAAGGGTGTACTCGAGCTGTGTCAGCGGCCTCCCAGTGGCGGTGCGCAGTGGCCGACGCTCGATGACTGCACCGGACTTGAAGAGTCGAGCCGTGTCGGCGTCGAGATGAAGGCGATATCCGAGCCGCTGGGTGAACCATCGGCTCAGCTCAGCTTCATGGCGGCGGATCAGACGGAATGCCGACGGGTCGTGTTCGTCACATGTCAGTGGTCGCATCAGGAGGTGCCGCGCTGCGATGCGACGTTCGATGTCAGCCTGGGGGTCGCCGTCATTCATCGGCTGTCACCTCCCGATGCGGTCAGCCCCTCCGCTGGTTCGATCAAGACCCGAAGGTCCAAGAGCGTCAGCGCACCCTCCGGACTACGAACGATGGTTTCGCGACCCGGCTCCCGCCGGATGTGGCAGGTCAACAGGCCATCGGTGAGTGATCGTTCGGAGGCGACGATGTTGGCGCCGTGCGAGGTCCGGCCTACCAAGCCGAGGAGGCGCTGCATGGCTGGTTGTGACAGCGTCGAACCGTCAATGGTGCCGGCCTCCAGCAGCTCGATATCAACGCGTTCACGAGCGCGCCGCTCTGCTTCGCGGCGCCGGCGGATGAGCTCCTGTTCGGCGGAGCGGTCGGCGACGGGTGTGGGGCGACCGCGATTGGTGGTGTCGCCACGCTCGCGTATCGAGACGGGTACAGGGGCACGTGGAGCGGTCTGCCACGAGGTCGAGGTGCTGACAGGGTCGAGCGAATCCTCGGCGACGACGCCGAGGTGCTGCGGCGGGTGGAGCCCGAACGCGGCCACCCCGAGCTGCGGGACCGAGCCGACGTCGGCATGATGAAAGATGCTCGCAAGCCGGAGGAAGTCGGCTCGTCGTGACGAGGCCCCAATGCCGACGCGGGAGAGCCGAGTGAGGTTGAGGGTGAGGGTGCGGATCGCGGCGATCGCGTCCCGACTGAGCCGTTGGATGCGCGACGGTGTACCTGGCCGAGCGACGAACCACGCGGCGAGGTGGTACCAATCTGCGACGGTGCTGCCCTGGGTCCGGCTCACGGCGATCGACTGAGTCAGTCCCGCCTGCTCGACTCGACCTGCCAGCCCGCGCTGAACGCGGCCGGCGATCGCCGGCAAGCGCAGCGTCAGCGCGTCCAGGTGGCGTGCAATCGGCCGTGCGACGCGCTCGATCTCATCGAGGCGTTCGGCCACGTAGCCGACGAGTACCTCGGCGAAGAAGCGAAATTCGTCGGGATTGAGGTCGTATCGGCTCTGCCACTGATTGATCGATGCCGAGAATTGGGTGATCTCGTCGGCGAAGGCTGCATGAGCGTCGAATACGCCGCGCACGAGATCGCTGATTCGCTCGTCGCTCAAAGCGTCGAGTTCTGCGGTTGCGAGTTCGGTGAGTGATTCGAGCAGCGCACGCAGTCGACCGGTTGATACGTCACGGACTTCGTCGACTCGGCTGAGAACTCCTTCGACGAGGGCGTAGACCTCTTGGCCGGCGCGGGTGATGAGGTAGCGGTTGCGGCGACGGTAGTAGTCGGCGAGGTTGGACGGCTGCCCGATCGACGACGACACGGTGAGGTTGCCCCACTCACGGAGTCGCTCCAACCGATCGGCCGCTACGGCTGGGTCGAGGGCGATGTCAGAACGGGCGAGGGCTGCGACGACGTCGTCGGGTGTGAACTCGGCGAAGAACGTGTCGGCGAAGACGGCCATGATCGCCCGGTACTCGATCCATTCGTCGCCGTGGACGTATCGGAACAATCGACGTGCTCGGTCAGCGCCGTCTCGGCCAGCGTTGTGCTCCTCGACAGTGCCCATTGGAATGCCGGCCGGGTCAGTCATGGGTCCTCGGTACGCACTTTGCCGTCCCATCGTGAGTGCTCGAGCACGATCACGCCGAGTGCGGCGTCACGGAGTACTTCGGTGATCGCCAGCTCCGGCACGGTGGCGTGGGTGCCCCACAGTCGCTCGCTGGTGGCGATGAAGTCGAGATCGAACTCGACCAGCAGGCCGAAGAGCTGGGCGTGATTGTCCTCCGAAACCTTGGCGAAGGCGTCGTCGAGCAGGACGAACCGAGGCACGGCTGGCTCGGATTCGGCGAGCGCGTCGTAGGAGCCGGCGACGGCGGCGAACAGCGGCAGGTACGAGACGATCTTCTTTTCGCCCTCCGACAGTGGTGTGCGACGCGTGAGGCGTTCATCGTCGCGTCCGGCGCGTCGGACGACGATCCCGATCTCGTGCCAGTCCCGGTAGTCGAGGATCTCTGCGATCAGATCTCGGTAGCGCCGCTCAGGATCATCGCCGCGGGCTCGCTCGATCCGCGTCGACAGCGCAGCAGCCAGCGCAGCGTCATGGTCGGCGGTGCGAAGGTCAGGTGGTCGTCGGAGGAGGTCGATCATCTCGGTGAGTTCGCCATCGAGGTCACCGCGGCGTTTCCAGGTCAGGCGGGCGCCGATGCCATGCGCCGTGCTGACGTTCTCGAGTCGCTGGTTCATCAACCCGATCAGCTCGCCCGCCGCGTGCATCTTCTCGGCGACCTCTCTGGCGACCAGACCCTGGAGCAGGTTGCGCAATGCTTGGTCCTGCTTGGCAGTGAGCAGACTCGACTGTTGGCCGAGCTGCGTTCGCACGTGGGTGTTCGCTGTCGGCAGCGGCATCCGCCCGAGTGGCCCCGTGACGGTGATGCTGATCGGCAGGGTGTCGTCGGGCTGATGGTCCTCTGCGTCCCATCCGGCGCCGAGCTGTTCCCGCCGCTGCCGCAGGGACTGACGGACTCCATCGGGGGTGATCGCGTCCCACCCCGACCGAGCAACGAGCGACGTCACGGCAACGGCCAGCGCACGTGCTCCCTCTGGCGTGTCTTCGACCGGCGGTACCGAAGGTTGCTGTGCGGTGTCGACCACCTCCGTGTCCAACGCCGCGTCGAGCAGACCCGGCACGGTGAGGGCGCGGCGCATCGGGTCGATCGCTGCGACGCACCGGGCGTGCGCGCCTTCGAGCGCGCTCGCTACCTCCTCGGCATCTCGTCGTGCGTTGGTGAGCCCTTGAATGGCTGCTTTCTCGGCGTCGCGTGCTGCCGCGAGGGCGATCTCTGCCGTGTTGAGGTCGGCGCGGCTCACCTCGAGCGACGCCAGCATCTCCTGGTACTCCGTACCAATCGCGTCTTCGAGGGTGGCGAGCCGCATGGCGCGTGTGCGGTGTTCGGTTTCGGCGTCTGTGACCTGCTGAGTTGCCAGTTCGGCGGCTTCTCGGGCGGTCCGCCAGTCGTCGGCACGGGCGTGCCAGTTGCGATGCGACCGTGCGAACACGTCGAGGTGGGTGGTCGCGTCGCGGCACAGCGTCCCGATCAGGTCAAGAGTCTTCAGAGTGTCCATCAGCTGTTGATGGTCCATCGGGAGCTGGTGCGTGGCGGCGACGCGGGTCGCCTCCGTGACCGCTGCTGCGTGCGCGTCATCGGCGATCTGCACGCGCCTGGATGCGTCGGCTTCCCGAAGGCTCGCATCGTCGAGCCGCTCGGCGGCCGCTTGTGCCAGCCCGTGCGTGACGTCGAGGTGGTTCGTTGTCGGCAACGTGTCACGGCGTGATTTGAGCCGTTCGATGTGCGCCTGCCGCTCAGCGAGCTCCTCGTCGGTCGTTCGTACCACGTCGGTCGCTTCCGCGAGCCGCTGTTCGGTGATCGCCCGTCGTCGCTCGATCGCCGCACGCCGTGCGGTGACACCGACGTGCTCGGCCTCGCTCTTGGTGTGGCGGCCGTGCAGCGCACCGATACGGAACTCGCCGGTCACGGTCGCCACGGTGTCCGCTGCGGCGCCAATATCGGTGGAGATCGAGTCGAGCACCTTGGTGACGATGCCGGGGTCGATCTCAGGCTGGAGGGACTCGGGAACGGTGACGGTCAACAGGTCGCTCAGTGGGGCGTCGACCTGCTGGTCTGCAGAGACGATGAGGTCACCGCTCGCGAGGTGAAGAGCACCGTCGATCCCGAGTTCCGCGCCGAGCAGCCCTGATGCCTCGAGCGCCGCTTCGAGCCCGATCCGATCAGCCTCGGTCACGTGGTCGGCGAAGTCGATCAGGTCGGCCAGGCAGGCGCGACGGTCGGTTCGTTGCCATGGCGCGGCCGGCGGATCGGGGTAGCTGCGCGCCAGTTGCTCCGCCAGCTCGGCAGCCAGCCGGTCGACTTCCGCTTGTTCGAGCTGTCGGCGAGCAGCGACCTCGGCGTGAGCTGCCTGTCGGCGGTCGACCAGCTCGGAGGCGGCACGGAACCAGCTGGCGACAACCTCGGAGCGACGGTCGAGCAGCTCCGGCGTGTCGACGAGCGATCGGTCGATCTCGGCGTCGTCAGCCTCGACGACGAGTTCGTCGAGCCAGCCGTGGAGGTCGCTTCGCCAAGCATCGACGGCATCGGCCAGAGCGTGACGCTGGCGATCGAGGTCCTGGCGAGCGGCAGCGGTGTCGTCACGCGCCCGCTCGTGGTCGTGTTCGGCATTGACCAGGTCGGTCCGACGGGCGTCGATGCGTTCGATCGCCGCGAGCACCTCATCCACATCGCCGCGGCGAAGGAGCATCGCGGCCTTCATCGAACCGATCGATGCGTGTAGGGGTTCGATGGTGACCTCACCGATCGGGACGTTGATCGAATCCTCGAGTTCCTCGGTGGCGATTCCAGGCAGGTCCGGAACGCCGACCGCGAGCCGGACCGATCGAGCCGAGTCGGCAAGCTCGGTCACGGTGTCGTGCAGCGTCCGGTGATCCTCCGCCGTCCCAGTCGACGCGCCCCTGACGGATTCAGCGGCGCTCTGCCTGCGCTTGTCCTCGGCGGCCGAGCGTTGCCTGGCATCATCGATGCGGCGCTTCAGCGAGATGACGTGGTCGCGTAGATCGTCGAGCTCGATGCCCTGTTGGTAGGCCGGAGTGGCTTCGAGCGCCTTGATTTCTCCAGCGAGACGGGCGATGTCGGCAGTGATCGATTGGATGCGGTGCTCGGCGTCGTGCAGTTGCTCACCGGCTTCGTCGGCACGTTGCCGCCGTCGAGCTGCTTCCTTTCGGTGGCGTCCAACGTCGTCGCTCAGTGCCGTCAGATCGGATGCCCGGCGGAGCAGTTCGCCAGAGGCGTAGCCGCGATAGACCTGGATCAGCGACTGCAGGGTGCCGGAAGTGCGGGCAAGTGCTTGGACGTTGCGACGATGCTCCTCGAGATCCTCGAGCGGTTGGGCGGCGTCATCGATCGCGGCCTCGGACAATTGCGGGAGTGCGTCGCGAAGATAGGCGGGTAGCTCGGTATCAATCCGATCGCCTACACGGGGGCTGCGAACGATGTGCAGAAGACGGATGTGCTGGTCGAGGTCACGTCCGCCGAAGAGGGCGTCGCGGATCGCCTGGCGGTAGCCAGCGCGTTGATCCTGGGCGAAGACGGCGTGCGGCCCGAGTTCGGAGCGCAGCACGTCGACACTGAGAGGAACCCGCCCTTCCATCAAGGCGAGATCGACCCCGGGCCGTCGGTCGGTGACGAACCACCAAGTCGTCACGCGATCCGTGCTTCGGTTCGCCTTGATCCCACACCCGCACACGAGGTACTGCTGTTGCTCAGGTTCGTCGCCGGCACGGGTGAACTCGATCCACAGATAGCCGACGGGTTGCTGCTCCTCGCGACCTGACAGCATCCACGAGCGGAGCACAGCGGACTGCTCGCCCGCAGCGTCGATGCGCCGCGTGTCGGCGTCGATGAGAAAGGGCAGCAACATGTTCATCGCCGTCGACTTGCCCGAGCCGTTCACGCCGCGTAGCAGCAGACGTCCGCCGCCAAACTGCAGCGTCTCGTTGCCGTACTGGTACACGTTGAGGATGCCGGCACGATTGAGCCGCCAGCGTGAGGTCACATCATGCATCGTAGAAGAAGGGTGTCACGGTCGATCGGAGCCCATCAGCCGTGATCGCCAGCTTGCTGTCCTCGCTGCCGGTGCGTGCCCTTCACGACTCACGCCGTCGGCATCACGAGGCGGATGTTCAGGTTCTCGGCGCGGTTCGGGTCCTCGAATGCGTTGCAGCCGATGAGAATCTGGTGAGCGCCCTCGTATGTCGACCAATCGACGGCCCCTGACCAACGCTGAGCGAACTCGAGAACGGCG
>CAVQST010000003.1:0-116844 GCA_963716075.1 Ilumatobacteraceae bacterium
GCGCTAAACCAGCTTCGCACCCTTGCCAAGCAGGACAAGCCATTCTTTCTCAACTACTGGCCGATGTTTCCCATTTTCGTTTTGTTCAGGAACATAAAAGTGAATACAACACACTCAATGGCGGCACGATTGCCGATTCATTGGTTGAGGTCGACGAATGGATTGGTCAGATTGTCGAGATGAAGTAGACAAGCTGGGTATTGCCGAGAATACGGTCATTGTGGTGATGGGAGACAATGGTCCCTTTCTGCAGTATGCAGGACCGACTGGTCAGTCCGACCGAATCTATCGCGGTGGAAAAACCGATCACCTGGAAGGCGGTGTAAGGGTCAATGCCTGGGTGAAGTGGGAGGGCGTTATTGAGGCGGGAAGTTATGCCGAGGACATGATTCATGTCAGCGACCTATATACCACCTTCTCCCGCCTGGCCAATGCTACGGACGGAATACCCAGGGACAAGATAATCGACGGTCTGGATCAGAGCGGTGTACTGCTCATGGGTGAGACGCATGGACGACGTGATTATCTGCATATTTATGAAGGAACTGAGCTCAAGTCTGTGGTAAAAAACAAATACAGAGATCTCATCTGGCTCCTGCAGGCGCCAACCCCATCACAAGTGCAGATTTTTCGATCTTTACCGCGATCCGAGAGAGTCACGTCCTATCGATTCGATCAAAATCGGTCCATGGGCTGGCGGCCAGTTCGCCAGCATGATCCAACGTCATATGGCGTTAAAGAAGAAAAAGTACCCGAACAGGCCGCCGACGCATGGAATGCCTTATAAGGGTATTGAGAATCTAAGGCCGGAAACTCAAAAACTTGTTGAAGTATTCAAGCTTGGTCAACCCCAACAATAGGGCACTCATTTATACGGACGCATTGGTCCAGCTGGGTGATTCGGTGGTGCTCCTCGGGCCAAAGGGAGCGGGTGACAGATTGCAGCATGCCTGATTGATCGTTGTCATCGCCCCCTTGAATGAATGTCCCTCCATGCCGCCAGGGTGAATTGAAATCAGGCGAAAGCTCAGTGGACGCGTGCTGCCTTACCTGTCACGCGATGTAGTAAATGAGTATAACTATGGCTGTTTGGTTTTTCCTGGTGCTGTTGTTGTGTAGCGTGCAAGCAATCAGCGGCGGGAATGCATCCAACCCATTGGCTGCCGTCAACAATACCGATGTCCGGGCAAAGTACTTCGACCTGGATCAGGGTGACAGGATGGATTACTACATCGATGGCGCCGCGATGCTCACCCCGAAAACGAAGCTCAAGTACGAGTTGCACTACTGGGATACGGATGTAACCGGCCGGGATGAGAACAGTTCAGGGAGTCCGCCTCGCTCAAGTGATACATTTCGCAAAAGATGGAGAGTTCTCAGGCGACCGCCCTTATCGTTTGGCCATCGGGCTTGAATGGGTAAAGGACCTGGGTGACAGTGACAAAGGGATTGGCAGCGACGCTGACCTGTTTGCACCTTTGGTTGGCTTGGCCATGGTTGTACGCCCCGGCACCACGTTGATACCACTGGTTCAGCACTTTGAGAGTTATAGCGGCGAGGACATCAGTGAGACTGCGTTCAGACTGATCGCGTTGCAGACTTTGCCCAACAAGGTTTGGGCAAAGGCGGACCTTAAAGCCTCCTATGACTGGGAGAATGACAAGGTACCGGCCTCTCGAACTGCAGCTGGGCAAGAGCTTCACCCCAGCCTTTGGTGCGTACGTTGATCTCCAGGCGGGTATTGGCGGTAACCGACCCTATCAACTGGGCAACAGGTGTCGGATTACGTTTCAGCTACTAAGGTAGATACACGACAATGAGTGCGGATCAATCAAGCTGGCTGCGACACCCGCTCGTTACCATGGTGCTCGGGTTTATTTTGACGGGTGTCCTGGGTACAGCGATCACTCAGCATTTTCTGGACCAGCGCGAGCAGGAGAAGCTTCGGGCGCAAAGTGCGATCGACCAGAAGCAGACAGTACAAGAATTTGCCGAGCTGAACGAGGAGTGGCGGGTGTACGCGGAGATATTGGCAGGCATGCTACGCAATAGTATGCCTGACGATAAGGTGACAGCCGCCGCACAAGCCTACGAAAAGGCCTATGTGGATTGGAGCGTGGAACGTCCGGGTATGCTGCTTATTTTTCGTGGCCTGTTGTCGAGCGACAACTATCAGTTTGTCGAGGCTGGGGTGAAACAAAGCCTGGTGGAAAAGATATACAACCCTATCAGGCATTGCCTGGCCACTTCTCTCGCTCATGTCGATGATAAGGCTACCTCAACCAGAACACTCGAGGCGTGTCGTATTGATGAGCTTCTGGAGCGCGCAAGTGGCTGCAGCTTTGCGCTGGCAGCGGTCGTGTCTGATCTTGCTGGGACACGCAGTGGGTGGTTCTCGAAAGAAGACAAGGCGGAAATGCAACAACGTGCCTACGACGCTATCCAAAAACAGTGTCCCTGAAAAGAGAAGAGTCTTCAGTGACGATTCACGGAATACTGGCTGCGTTTTCGAACGCTTATGCTTCGCAAAGGAGATAAAGAATGAATATTGATAACCCCCTGTTCAGGTTGATCGGTCCGATCATCATGTGTGGAATGATTGTTCCTTCAGCTGTTTCGGCCGCAGAGAAAATCAACTCAGATGAATGGTGACATCGGGTCATGATCTACGGTTGGTTTCCCAGTATCGATGGCACGCTGAACTTCGACATACCCGGCAGTGGTGGAAGTGGCAGCAGTGGTGGCAGCAGCGCAGGCGCGGTTGCCAGTGAGCTCATTGACAGCCTGCAAGGTGTCTTCATGGGCAGCTATGAGGTAAAAAAGCAGAAATGGTCCTTTCTCGGTGACGTCATCTATTTGAGCCTGTCGAATTCAGACGACAATGCAGTGTCGGTCCCCGGAGGACCCGGGATGGGCCAGGTGTCTGTCGGCGCCAAACAGGATCTGATGGCCTGGGTGGCCCCGCCGCGCCGCTGATGCTCGACCATCATCGCGATGCGTTCGTGGTGAACAGCTTCTCGAAGTACTGGTCGATGACCGGCTGGCGCGTCGGGTGGGTGGTGGTCCCCGACTCGCTGGTCGACACCGTCGAGCGTCTGCAACAGAACCTGTACATCTGTGCGCCACACGTGTCGCAGGTGGCGGCACTCGCTGCACTCGACGCAGCCGACGAGCTCGACGGCCACGTGGCGCGCTACCGGGCCAACCGCGCGGTGGTGCTCGATGGGCTCGCTGCGGCCGGAATCAGCGACATTGCACCGGCTGACGGCGGCTTCTACGTGTACGCCCACGTGCCCCATCTCACCACCGACCGCGGCATCGATTCGCTCGAGCTCACCCGCCGGTGGCTGCACGAACTCGGCGTTGCCGCAACGTCCGGGATCGATTTCGACCTGGCCCGAGGTCATGAGTACGTCCGGTTCTCCTACGCCGGCGGCACTGCCGACATGGCCGAAGCGTGTGAGCTGTTGGCGACATGGGCATGACCGAAGCCGGTGGTTCGACGCCGGAAGCCGCCCTCGCCGGGCTGCGGGTGATCGACATGTCGACTGTGCTCGCCGGGCCGAATTGTGCTCGCTACCTGGCCGACTTCGGCGCCGACGTGATCAAGGTCGAACGACCGGGCGGCGACAGCTTGCGCAACATGGCGTGGCGCGACCCACGCGACGGCGAGGGCCTGTGGTGGAAGCTCGTCAACCGCAACAAGCGCACGGCGGTGCTCGACGTGAAGGACGACGCCGATCGTGACGTGCTGCTCGCGCTCGTGGCCGACGCTCACGTGCTGGTGGAGAACTCCCGGCCAGGCACGCTGGAACGGCTCGGCCTCGGCCCCGACGTGCTGTTGGGACGCAACCCGTCGCTGGTGATCACCCGAGTGAGCGGATTCGGCCAGGACGGGCCATACGCGCAACGCCCCGGATTCGCCACGATCGCCGAGGCGATGTCGGGGTTGGCGTCGCTGTCGGGAGAACCCGAGGGTCAGCCGCTGCTGCCGCCGATCGCGCTCACCGACGAGGTGACCGGCCTCGCAGCGGCATTCGCCACGATGGTGGCACTGCACTCGGGTGTCGGCCAGGTGGTGGACGCGAATCTGCTCGAAACGATGTTCCAGATCATGGGACCGCTCGTGTCGCTCTACGGCGTCACCGGCGAGCAGCAGCCACGCCTCGGTGCGGGCCTGCCGTACACCGTGCCGCGCGGCACCTATGAATGCGCCGACGGTCGATGGGTGGCGGTGTCGACGAGCAGCGACACGGTGGCTGCCCGCGTGATGGGAGTGCTGGGTGTCGGCAGCGACGAGCGTTTCACCACGTTCGCGGGCCGCACCGAGCATCGTGACGAACTCGAACGGATCATGGCCGACTGGTGTGTGGTGCGCACGCAAGCCGACGTGCTCGACGCGTTCACTGCGGCTGAGGCCGCCATTGGACCGGTGTACGACATGGCCGACATCGCTGTCGATCCGCACTACGCCGCGCGGGGTGCAATCACCGACGTCGGGGGGACGCCGATGCAGGGCCTGATCGCCCGACTGTCGGCCACACCGGGCGTGCTGCGCTGGTCGGGCCGTGGCCTCGACGCCGACGGCGACGACATCCGCCGCTCCGGCTGGACCTGACCCCGCTCACCCCCGACGCCGAACGCCCGACGCCCGAGCCCAACGCCCGAAATTGCCCCCGATCGTGACGGTGACCGTCACGATTCCGAACAATTTTGGGAGGGGTTCGGGATGCGGTTCAGGGAGGGGTTCGGGATGGGGGATCTCAGGTGGCGAGGCCGATGGGGCAACTCACGCCGGTGCCGCCCACGCCGCAGTAGCCGTTGGGGTTCTTGGCGAGGTACTGCTGGTGGTACGGCTCGGCGTAGTACCAGTTGGTGTCGAGATCGAGTGGAAGCACCTCGCTGGTGATCGTCCCGTAGCCGGCTGCGTCGAGACGCTCCTGGAACATCGCCATCGACGACTCGATCAACGGCCGCTGCGATTCGTCGGTGACGAAGATCGCCGAGCGGTACTGGCTGCCGATGTCGTTGCCCTGGCGCATGCCCTGCGTGGGGTCGTGCTCTTCCCAGAACGTCTGCAGGAGCTGCTCGTAGGAGATCACCTCGGGGTCGAACACCACCACGACGGCTTCGGTGTGACCCGAGCGGCCCGAGCACACCTCTTCGTAGGTGGCATTGGGGGTGAAACCACCGGCGTATCCAACGAAGGTGGAGTACACGCCGTCGAGTTGCCAGAACTTTCGCTCGACACCCCAGAAGCACCCCATGGCGAAGGCTGCGGTGCGCATGCCGTCGGGCCACGGGCCAGTCATCGGGTTCCCGTTGACGAAGTGCGCGTCGGGGACGGGCATCGTCTGATCGGTACGGCCGGGCAGAGCATCGTCAGCGGCAACCATGGAAGCGTGCTTGCGAAAAAGCATGCGATCAGCCTACGAGTGGTTCCCGCGACACGCCCGACCGTGCCCCGCAAGCAGGTGCTGGTTCCCCTTGCCCGGGGCTGGGGGAACCGTGACGGTTCCCGCAGACCCGGGCTCGGGGAACCGTCAGCGCAGGAGGAGGTTCTCGATGCGGCGCGAGGTGATGCCGAGGCCGACGAGTGCCACCGCAGCGAGCACGCCGAGATTGACCAGCATCGTCCAGTCGAACTGTCCGAGATTGAGGCCACGCACCACCGCCACACCGTGATAGAGCGGGCTGAGCTGCACCAGCCAGCCCCAGTCTCCGTAGCTGGAGATCGGATAGAAGGTGGCCGAGAACAGCAGCAGCGGCAGGGTGACGGCGTTGACGTACTCGAGGTCGGACCAGGTGCGCATGTAGGTGGTGTAGGCCATGCCGATCGATGCGAACGCAAAGCCGACCAGCGCACACACCGGGATCGCCAGCACGATCCAGGGCGAACCAACCAGGCCGAGCGCCCACATCGTGAGCACGAACGCCGTCGAGTAGAGCGTGCCACGGCCCATCGCCGACATGATCTCGCCCACCGCCACATCGGCGGCGGTCATCGGCGTGGCGAGCACCGTGTCGTAGAGCTTGGAGTGCTTCAACTTCTCGAACACGTTGCCGGTGGCATCGAAGATCGCCCCGTTCATCGCGGAGGCGGCCAGCAGGCCGGGCGCCACGAACTGGGCGTAGTCGTACGCGACACCGTTCACCACGATGTCGCCGACGAGTACCGCAAAGCCCACCTGCACCGACAGCAGGTACAGCAGCGGTTCGAAGAACCCGGAGACGAACAGCATCCAGGCGTGGCGGTAGAACATCACCGAACGCTCGACCATGCGGTGCGGGCGCCGGGCACGCAGCAGCACCTCGATCGGCACGATGCGCAATGCGATGGTCATGGTTTCAACCGCCTCGCGAACGCGATGCGGCAGGCGACCCAGCCGGCGGTCGCGTAACCCACGAGCACCAGCACGTGCACGGCAACGTTGCCGGCGCTGACCTCTGCGATCACCGCGCCACGACACAACTCGATGCCGTGCCACAACGGGGTGATGTAGGCAACCGGCTGCAACCAGCCCGGAAGTTGGTCGATCGGGAAGAAGGCGCCGCCGAACAGGAACATCGGCAGGAGACCGAACCGGATGATCGTGGGGAACGACCCGCCACTGTAGCGCGTCGACGACCACGCCGAGATCGGCAACGCGAACGCGAGCCCGGTCAACACCGCCGCCGGTATCGCCACGATCAGCCCCCACGACCGGGTCTCCGGGAAAGAGGGCCAACACCGCGGCCACGCCGGTGACGCCGATGGCGGTACGGGTGGCGTGCCAGAGCGTGAGGCCGGTGGCGATGTCGCTCGGCGTGAGGGGCGTGGCGGCCATCGCCCGATAGCGGTTGCCCCAGAAGAACCCGTCGAGGACCTGCCACAGCGAGGCCTGTCCGGCGCTGATCATGGCGGTGGTCGCGAGCAGCGCCGGAGCGAGGTACTCGAAGTACGAGATGCCGCCGAGTGCCGAGATCGACGTCGCTGTTGACATCGATCAGCGCGCCGACTCCGAGACCGATGCCGAGCAGGTACAGCAGCGGCTGCACGAATGCGAGCAGCACATGCGACTTCCACACCTTGCGGTAGACCGCGAACTCGCTCTCCCACACCCGGACCGTGGTGGGCGTACTCATCGTCGTTCCCCGCTGCGTCGACACACGATCAGTCGACCAGGGTGCGCCCGGTGAGCCGAAGGAACACGTCTTCGAGTGAGCTGCGACGCACCAGGCTGCCGACCGGTTCGATGCCGCGCCGGTGCACCTCGGCCAACGCAGCTTCACCGTCGTGGGCATAGATCAGCACCCGGTCGGGGAGCACCTCCTGGCGGTCGCCGATGCCGTCGATCGACGCCAACGCAGCCGCATCGCCGGAGCGCCATCGGAACCATCGTCGCTCGCTGCGCCGGCGGTCGACTCGATCCCGATCTCGTCGCGGTCGCAGGCGAAGCTCCAGCACCTCGCGTGTGGCGTGCTGTTCGATCAGGCCACGCGGTGATCCTTCGGCCACGATGCGCCCGCCGTCCATCACGACGAGACGGTCGCAGAGCTGTTCGGCTTCGTCCATGTAGTGCGTGGTGAGCACGAGCGTGACGCCACGCTGCTTGAGCCGGTACAGGCGGTCCCACAGGATGTGACGGGCTTGCGGGTCGAGGCCGGTGGTCGGTTCGTCGAGCAGCAGCAGGTCGGGTTCGCTCATCAGCGACCGGGCGATGGTCGAGACGCCGCTTCATGCCGCCCGACAACGGATCGACGCGATCGTCGGCCCGCTCGGTGAATTGGACGAAGTCGAGCAGCTCCGCCGCGCGCGTCGCTTGACATTCGATCTCGGGAATGTCGAAGTAGCGACCGTAGATCACCAGGTTCTCGACCACGGTCAGCTCCGAGTCGAGTTGGTCGGCCTGGGGGACCACACCCATGCGTGCACGGATGGCAGATCCGTCGCTGTCCGGGGTCGAGGTCGAAGATCCGCATCGTGCCCGACGTGATCGGCGACACGCATCCGACCATCCGCATCGTCGAGGTCTTGCCGGCACCGTTGGGGCCGAGAAAGCCGAACGACTCGCCCGGCGCCACGTCGAAGTCGATGTCGTCGACCGCCACGAAGTCACCGAACTCCTTGCGCAGACTGCGGGCACTGATCAGCGACGACACGGGCTGCACGGTACGGCAGTCGGCGACCGTCATCCAATCCGGTTACGGTTCGGCGCGTGTCCGCTGCGCCCACTGCCACCATCCGCTCGATCACCGTCCGTCGACCTGCGCCCGCATCCTGGAGATCAACCAGGCCAACGTGCCCGAGGTCGGCTCGGTCGAGGCCGACCGGATGGCAGTTCCTGCTCGGGGTGAGCCCGATTGCACTCGCCGTCGAACTCGACGCTGCCATCGTCGGGTTCTGCCTGGTGATGCGGTCGGATGCATCGTACGACTCGGTGAACTATCGGTGGTTCACCGAGCGCCACACCGACTTCATGTACCTCGACCGGGTGGCGTTCGACGCTGCCGCACAGGGACGCGGACTCGGCACCCAGCTCTACGCCGAGGTCGATCGCATGATGGCCGAGCTGGACGACGCTGCACACCTGGCGCTCGAGGTGAACGTCGACCCACCGAACGAACCGTCGCTCGCGTTCCATGCGCGACGCGGCTTCGTCGAGGTCGGCCAACAGGACACGCCGTACGGCATCCGCGTGTCGATGCAGATGCGCCCGGTCGGCCGCCCGGCGTAACGTTTGGTGTCTGACACCAAACGTTACTCAGCGGCGGTCTTGGAGGAAGCGGAAGTGGGTGCGGGTGGAGGCGACGTGGGCAGGGTCGAGGTCGGCCAGCAGCACGGTCTCGACGCCGACGCCCGTGGCGAGGATCTCGCCGAGCGGGTCGATGATCGCGCTGTCGCCGGAGTAGTCGAGGCCGCCGCCCGAGCCGACTCGGTTGACGCCCACGACGTACGCCTGGTTCTCGATGGCTCGGGCGCGCAAGCAGCGTCGACCAGTGCAGACGTCGCTTGGCCGGCCAGTTCGCAATCACGAAGTAGGCGTCGACGTCGCCGGCGAGCGCCCAGAACTCGTCGGCGAATCGCAGGTCGTAGCAGACGAACAGCGCCACTCGCAGTCCGTCGATGTCGACGGTGACGAAGTCGGTGCCGGCGCGCACGTAGCGCTCCTCGTCGGCGTGCGAGAACGGGTGGATCTTGCGGTACCGGGTGGTGACTGCCGTCGGGCGCCGCCAGCACGAACACGTTCGACGGGCGCTGATCGTCGGCGGGCGCATCCGGCGCGATCTCGGGGCACGACCCGCCGACCCACACCTGATGCGTGGCGGCCATCTCGGTGAGGAACTGCGACGACGGCCCGCCTTCGGGCTCGGCGATGCCGGGGGTGTCGAACGAGAAGCCGGTCGAGAACGTCTCGGTGAGCAACACGACACGGGCGCTGCTCGCCGCCGCGCCAGCGATCATCGGGGCGAGGTGTTCGAAGTTGGCGGCACGGTCGTGCCAGGCGATGTCGTGCTGGATCGCGGCCACCTTGACGGGGTGGTTGGTCACGGTGCTCACGAGGCGAACCCCGCGACCAGACGGTCGACCGCTTCGTCGATCACATCGAGGCGTTTGCAGCAGGCGAACCGCACCAGATGGCGGCCGTGCTCGGGGCGAACGTAGAACACCTCGCTCGGCACCGCCACCACGCCGCACCGCTCCGGCAGCGACCGACAGAACGCCATGCCGTCGTCGGCTCGACCGTCGCCATCACCGGCCGAACCACGAATGTCGACCGTGGCGAAGTACGTGCCCTCGGGTTCGTACGTGGTGAAGCCCGCCGAACGCAGGCCGGCCACCAGATGGTCACGGGCGGCCTGGAGCGTTGCTGCGAGGTCGTCGAAGTACGCGTCGGGCAGCGCCAACCCCACCGCCATCGCCGGCTGGAACGGTGCACCGTTCACGTAGGTGAGGAACTGCTTGGCGGTCTTCGCTGCAGTCACGAGGGGCTCGGGCCCCGACATCCACCCGATCTTCCAGCCGGTGGTGTGGAACGTCTTGCCGCCCGACGAGATGGTGAGCGTCCGATCCCACATGCCAGGCAACGTCGCCATCGGCACGTGCTCGTGCCCGTCGAACAGCAGATGCTCGTAGACCTCGTCGGTCACCACCACCAGGTCGCGTTCGATCGCCAACTCCGCGATCGTCAGCAACTCGGAACGATCGAACACCTTGCCGGTTGGATTGTGGGGCGTGTTGACGAGGATCAGCTTGGTGCGATCGCTGACGGCGCCCGCCAGTTCCGCCGGGTCGAACACGTAGCGGCCGTCGTCACCAGGGGCCAACAGCACCGGCACCGCACGTGCGCCGGCGAGCGCGATGCACGCCTGGTAGCTGTCGTACATCGGCTCGAACACCACCACCTCGTCGCCGGCATCGAGCATGCCGAGCAGCGCGCCCGCCAGCGCTTCGGTGGCGCCAGCGGTGACCACCACCTCGCTGGCCGGGTCGAGGTCGATGCCGTACCAGCGGCGCTGGTGGTCGGCAATCGCCTGTCGGAGTTCCAGCGTGCCCGGCCCCGGCGGATACTGGTTGACGCCGCTGCGGATCGCGTCGATGGCCGCATCGAGCACCTCGCGTGGACCGTCGGTGTCGGGGAAGCCCTGGCCGAGATTGATCGCCCCGGTCTCGGCGGCGAGCGCTGACATCTCCGCGAAGATCGTCGTGCCGAACCCGGCGAGCTTGGACGTCAACAGCGGGGACCTCACGATGCAACTGTACGCAAGCGGTGGCCGCTGCGAGTCCGTGGACGCAGCGCAAGCGACTACTTGACCTGCTTGGCCTTCACCACCCAGATGTTCTCGAAGCCGCCCAGCTTCGGATGGCCGTTCTTTTGCATCGGTTCGATCGAGACGATCGTGAATGATGCTCCGGGCAGCGTGACGACCTCACGCTCGTGCGAGCTCGCCGACATCGCCTCGATGTCACGGCCGTTCGTGACGTCGAACTCCCACAAGAGGCAGTACGCCTTGCTTCTCGTCTGGGCACCGAAACCCAGGTCGAGGCTCGACGCCACGATGAAGGATTCTGCAACGTCGCGGACCTTTGCGGCGCTGGAGATCGATGTCCGGGTGACCGTGGATTGACGGGCGGTCACCCGGCCCTTCTTGTCCACCTTGAACCGCTGCTTGAAGGCCGCTTCGGTGAAGGTTTCGCCGCGAAATGTGGGGCCAGCGAACACCGGCATCTTGGAAAGGCCTTGCATCGCCATGCCGGCGTGCAGCGAACCTTCCTCCATTCGATTGGCCACGAGCCTGTCGTCGTTCTGACTGGCGATACGGGTGTTGGTCTTCTTCGGTCCATGCTCGCCGACCGTGTCCTCGTCCGAACGCATCGCAAGCATCCATGATCGGCTGTTCGCTGTGGCCGGGTTGATGTACCTGTAGTCCTGGGCGGTGAACACGGTGATCGCCGTCTGCTCCGCCTTCGACAGCCCCAACGCTTCGCCTGCGGCCTGGCGTTTGGATGCGTTCCCGCTGAACTCCGATTGCCGCATGCCAGCGGTCAGTGCCTTGAAGTTCCCCTGGCGACCTTCGTTCATGTAGATGTCGGCCGCCTGACGTTTGGTGTCGGCGACCGATGCATGGTCGAGCAGGATCTGCACATCGTCGGCCATGATGCGAAGACGACGCTTCAGCGGACCGAAACCCGGATCGCGCTCGGCACCTTCGAAGGAGGCGTCGATCTGGCGGGCCAGGGCGATGATCTTGGGGCCGGCGACCGCCAACTGTGACTGATCGTCGTGCAACGCAGCCACGATCCGCTCGAGTCGGGCGACCGCAGACTTCAACGGGGCGAAGTGCGGATGGTTCTCGGCCTCGCGCTCAGCCGCTGCATGGATACTGGCCTGCAGGGCTGCCTGGTGCTCCTCTTGCTTCTTGCGCTTCTTCTTGCCCGATCCGAAGAGGCGCCTCACCGTTGGCGCACCGGCAGACTCGAGGGGTCGCAGACCAGTCGAGCGGCGAACCCGACTGCTCGCGGCGCCGCCACCGCCCTCGTCCACCACGTGGCCGACCTCGTGCGCCAGCAGCTGGTTGCCGGCTGACGTGCCAGGCCGAGCAGCGTCGCTACCGAGGAAGATGTTGTGCCCGACCGTGAACGCCGTGGCCTGCACTCGATCGTTCAGATCCGCCGCTGTGCCGCCAGCGTGAACACGAACGGCGCCGAGGTCGCGGCCCGACGCGGTCTCGGCGGCTCGGCGCAGCGTTGCGGGCAGGGCTGACCCGCCCGACGCGCGTTGGATCCGCGCTGAGGTTGGCTGATCGACGGCGGTCCCGCCGAGCGCGTCGTGTGGATGAGCCAGTCGGCGAATTCGGCCCGCACCCTGGCCGGACGCATCGAGCACCGGCTTCGCTGACAGCGGGTCGGTCGTTGCGCTCCGTCGCACCCGCCCCCCATCGCTCGGCGGCAACACTCTCGGCGACGTCGACATCGCCGCCAGCACGGTGTCGGCAAACGAGTCGGCGCGATGCTCGGCTGGATCGTCGGCTCGCCCAACGAGCAGCGACGACGGCCGCGTGCGCGTGCCTCGGTCGGTCGGCGTCGGCGTCGATGGTTGGCAACGCAGTGCGTCGCGCATGGAGATGACCCACGACGCAATGATAGTGATGGCGCGTCATCGCTCCGCTGCGACGGCGCCGGCGAGTCTCGTGGTGTCGCCGGGCATTTCGCGCTCCGATGTGGGTGGCGAGGACGCTCGAGGAGCTGTCGCAGCTCGATGGTCGCACGTGACGGCCTGCGTACCAGCAGCCCCTACGCGACGAAGGCGGACCGTGAGGTCCGCCTTCGTCGTTCAGCGCGCCCGGAGAGAGTCGAACTCCCAACCGCTTGATCCGTAATCAAGTGCTCTATCCATTGAGCTACGGGCGCAATTGTCGAAGGCAGTGTAGGCCCTGATCGCCGAGATGGCGACAAAAAATCAGCCGTATGCGGTCTGACTCCACGGACCCCATCCACCGGAACGCTGGTACAGCGTGTAGGCGGCACGGGCGTTGACGAGCGGATCGTAGAGCTGTTCGGCCGAGGTGACGCCCAAGTCGGCAAGCCAACTCTTGTGGACGTCGAAGTAGATCTGGAACAGTCCGAAGCAGCAGTAGTTGCGCACATCGGGTTGCAGGTTGCTCTCGCGGCGGGCGATCAGCACGGCGCGGTCTTCGAGCGAGTCGGGCCACACGCTGCGGATGATCGCTTCGGCCTCGGTGCCCGACACGTTGGATCGCGGAGGCGACGTCGTGGTCGGCGGTCGGGTGGTGGTGGGAGCGCTCGTGGTGGTCGGGTTGGTGGTGCGTGGCGGCGACGTCGTGGTCGTCCGCGGTGCCGACGTGGTGGGAGGCGGCGGGGGCGACGGCGTGGAAGCGCCAGCGGGCAAGCAGATCGAGCGGCCCGGGGTGAGCATCGAGTCGGACGTCGCATCGTTGACGTCGAGCAGCGATGACAACGACACGCCAGCGGCGTCGGCGATACGGATCCAGTAGTCGCCGGCGGCCACCTCGTAGGAACTGCTGCACCGTGCAGCAGTGGTGGGAGGCGCGGTCGTCACCGGAGCCTGTGTCGCGGCTGGCGCGGGCGACGCCGAGGAACTCGTGGTGGCGGGCGCCGTTGTGGTGGTGACGGTGGAGTCGGACGCCGGAGCTGAAGCTGGTGCAACTGGTGTGGCGGCGGCCTGCGTCGAACTCGAGGCGCTGGAAGCGTCTCCGGACGCGTCCAGCGATGGGAGCGATGGGCGTGATCGGGGTGATCGATGCAACGGTCGTGGATGATGCCGCCGTGGTGCGAATCGCTTCGTCGTCCGAGGACGAGGAGAACCCGAGGATCACCGGCACTGCCACCGTGAGCACCACCGCGAGCGCTCCGAGACGCGCCACTCGCGGGTCGAGACCGCCACGCTGCGCTGCTCGCGCTTTCGGCTGGACGGACCACGCGCCGCCGCTTGCTGCACCCGACGTCGTTGCGCCGGATGTGCCGTGACTGCGACCGCCGGGGGTACTCCCACCCAGCAGCGAGTCGTACCAACGCGTCATCGTGGCGCCCACGCCCACGGTCGTCGCTGGGGGTGGACGGTCGAACTCGGTGGGGGTCCAGTCGGCGTCTTCGTTCCAGAATCGGTCCTGGTTCGCCGGTGTGGCGTCGGGGTCGTAGTGGTCGTTCGTCATGGTGTCGTGTCGTCCGATCGGCATGCACGTGGCACGCTCGTCGAGTGTCGATCACCCATTCGCCACGGTGGACGCCGGATGTCAGACCACTGGTCTACTCGGTTTGTCACGAAACCGCAACATTGCGCGCCAGCACTCGAATGGTAGCCCAACGCGAAACGACCGGCGCACCGAGTGGCGCGCCGGTCGTTCGTGGCGGAGAGGGTGGGATTTGAACCCACGGACCCCGGAGGGTCAATGCCTTAGCAGGGCATCCCATTCGGCCGCTCTGGCACCTCTCCTGGGAGCCCGGAGTGTAGCGGCGGTATCGTCGGGACGCGGAACGGTGGCAGAGTGGACGAATGCAGCCGCCTTGAAAGCGGCCGGCCGAAAGGCCCGCAGGTTCGAATCCTGTCCGTTCCGCCAATCAGCTGCGTGCCGACGTCAGTCGGCGGATCATCCAGTAGCCGTCGATCGACACGAGGCGTGTCGATGCCGGAGTCGGGCGGGGCGTCTCGATCATCGTGTCGCGTACTTCACCGATCCAGGTGCTGTGTTGATACTCGTGGTTGATCACGGCACGGACGAGTCCGTCAGCGACGGCACCGAGCTGGTCGGCGGCGCCGACCTCGCGGCGAGCAATTCGTTCGAGCGTGGCGCTGGCGCTCGCGGCGACGGCGTCGCGATAGTGGAAGATGTCGGCCACCGAGGGAAGCGGGCTGCGGTCCGGCTCCGGAGTGGCCGAGTCGAACAGCGCGTCGAAGTGGCGATCGATCGGCGGCTCGGCGGCCGTGAGATTGCGGACCATGTAGTGGCACACCGCTGCTTGATGGCCGAGGTGCCAGCCGATCGCACTGCTGTGCTCGTGGGGTCGCCAGACCACCTGTTCCGGGGTGAGTTCGGCGACGAGTTCGACCGTGTGTCGACGTGCGAGTTCGAGTTCGCCGATCAGATCGGCGAGTGACAGGGGCGGATTCGTGGTCATGCGGTGGGCTCGATTCGTTTGCTGGCGAGATGCTCGATGATCGACTCGACGGTTCGCTCGGCAGCTGCGAGCGCTCCTTCGATGTGACCCGCCGCCTCCTGTGCGGTCTCGGTCGAGGTCCAGTACAGGCGGCCCTCCCAGGCGGGGCGCTGCAGCAACGGCGAACCGAACAGGTCGTAGCGCTGCCCTGGCTGAGCATGCAGCGGCGTGGTGCGGTCCTCGAGGCGCCAGTCGCGGATCAGCACCTCGATCGGAGTCGCTGCCGCCGGGCCGAACAGATCGCCGAATTGCTCGGTGACGTCGGCAGGGGTGATGGCGCGACCAGGGTCGGATTGGCCGAACCCGAACAGCATCGCCGGCTGCCCGTTGGGCCCGCTCATGTCGTGCACCTCGTGGAGCGGACCATCGCCGCAGCTCGCCTGGCCGGACAGACCGGCGGTCCGCCAGAACGGATCCCGGTAGACCGCCACGGCCTTGACGATGTGGCCCATCCAGACCGGAATCGTGGACGCCACGGCGGCGAGATCGGGATCGAGGAGATCGTACGGGACCAGCCCGGTGGCAACTGCGAGCGACGGGGGCAGCGCAACGACAGCGCATCGGGCGGCCACATCTCTGCCACCGAGGTGCCCCACCACTCCTGCCTCGGTGGGCTCGATGCGCTGCACGTCGGCGCCCACCTCGACGGTGCCTTCCGGGAGTTCTGCGGCGAGCGCCTCGGGGACACCGCTCGCTCCCTGGCTGAACCGCCATGCCGGCGGCGCCTGCCACGCAACACGCCGCGTCTCACCGTGCGTCGAGATGAGGGCGTCGCCCTCGCCCCACTGTCGGTGGGTGGCGAGACCGAGTCGATCGACCAAGAAGGCGATGCGCTGCTCGCCCGGCCAGAACCACGTTGCGCCCAGGTCGACGTACCCGCCGGCGACGGGTTGTGAGCTCATCCGGCCGCCGACCCGCGCACGCGCTTCGAGCACCGTGACGGTGAGGCCGGCGCGGATGAGGCCATCAGCCACGGCGAGCCCGCTGATCCCGCCGCCGATCACGATCACATCGCGATCACTCATCGGTCGCCCACGGTGAATTTCAACGAACTCGGGTGAACAGGTAGGCGAACGGCGAGCGCGTGTAGGCAACACCCCGACCACTGCGATGCAGGGACTCGGCCGTGATTGCGTCGGGCTTCTTGGCAATGAGGTACGTCTCGAGGTCGACACTGCTGACCCGGTAGTCGCCGGCGTCGCTGATGACCACCCCGGCGAGTTCGTAGCGAGGGTCGATCGACGCCATCGCGGCGTCACCGTGGCTGGGGTTGACGAGCAGCGTCCCGCCACGTCGGAGGTGGTCGGTGCAGTGCTCCGAGATGAACCCGGCGTAGAGCGACACGAGGAGATCGAACGACTCTGCAGGCTCGGGCAGCGCTGTCTGATAGTCGAGGTGGTGGAATGCGATCGAGCTCGGTCGATCCGGCAGGTCGAGCGCCGCTCGTTTGGCGTCGACGAGTGCTTCGACCGCTGCGGTCTCACCGAAGAATTTCGGGGCCCGCTTGTCGACATCGACGTAGGTGACGTCGTCGAACCAGACCGACGGGGCGATGTCGACGTAACTGCCGGGGTACAGGACCCGTGTCGTTGGGGGCACCACGTCGGCGATCGCACGAAACAATCGGATGCGATCGTCCGGGTGGACGTCGTACGCCGCGTGGAAGCGAGCGACGTCGGTTGGGGAGGCCATCGCGATCATCCTGCCACGGCCTGATCACGCAGGCGCGTGCGAGATGAACGGACGATGGTCGATCAGGACGTGGGACGACGGCGCGCGGCCATCGTTGCTGCCACACCCATCAGCAGCGCCACACCAGCGATCAGCGCGAGCTGCATGCTGGTGTCGGAGCCGGTATCGGGCAGCTGCGGCTGCGCCGTTGCTGCAGCAACTGTCGTTGCGCTGTCGTCGACGGTGGCCGTCGGTTCCGATGCAACCGAGGTCGAGGTGGTGCTCGTCGACGAACTGCTCGACGACGATGTGGTGGTCGACTCAACGTTTTGGAAGGTCACCGTGTTGGGCACCCCGACGCCGGTGAAGATGCCCCGCTCGGCCTCCCAACCATCGACCGGCGCCTCCGAAACCGTGTAGGTGCACCTTGCCGACGCGCCGATCGCAGTGGGGGCCGGTTGCGCCCTCACAGTTGTCGAACCGCCGCCAGCTGGAATCGTGACCGTTCGAAATTCCACGGCCTCGCCGCTCGGCCCCTCGATCGATGCGCCACAGTTCTCGCTCTCGACCGTGAACTCCCACGGATCGAGCCCGGTCGTGTCACCGTCGACCTCCTTGACGATGGTCAGGGGCTGGCTGCCCGCGAGTCCTCCGACGTCGAAGGCACCTCCCGACACCGACGTGGCGATGGCAACCGCCGTGAACGAGCCAATGACGGCGAGAGACACTTTGCGCATCGCCGAACACTAGTCACAACCGACGCAGCACGTCGACGGTCGAGACCACCGAATCCACTTCGGGTACCATCGTGCCCCATGTCGCTGGCGATCTCCCCCGATGCGCAGTCGACACCTGGCCGCGGCGATGCACCCCGCCGAGCCCTGCTGACACCGAGACTCGACGCGTGGGCGCTCGGATGGGTCGCGGTGCTCGCGTGGGTCGTGTTGATGGTCTCCGACGCTGCCGGACGCGAGTTCCCGACCGGATCGTGGTTGATCTGGGGAGCTGCCGGGGTCGGTGCCATGCACTTCGCGATGTCGTATCGGCTCGCCTACCACGACCGCAGCGCATCGATCAGGCGTCACCCGATCGCGCTGCTCTACGGACCCGTCCTGTTGTTCGCCCTCATCGCTGCCGGTGTCATCGGCGCGATCGCCGGCTCCGCCACCGCGGTCGACGTGTTGCGCTCCAGCGTCACCATCGTCTTCCTGCTCACGATGTGGCACTACATCAAGCAGACCTACGGGGTCGTACGCCTCGCGGCGGGGTTCGCCGGCTTCCGGCTCACCCGGCGTGAAGCACTCGCGATTCGCTACGGGCTCTATCCGCTCTGGGGGCTCTCGGTGGCGTCGTACGCCACGGGACGCACGATTGCCGACGTCGACGGATTCACGATCCGAGCCGACCTCGTCCCCTCGTTGTCGACATCCGCCCGAGCGATCGTGGTGGTCGTCACCATTGCCGTCCTCGTGGGAGTACTCGCCCGCGCATCCGCCCGCCAACACCGGCTCCCTCCGGCTGCAGTGGTGGCACCGTTGGTGGCCGCCGTGATGTGGGTGGGGTGGATCCCCAGCCTCTATGCCGCAGTGATCATGCTGCCGGCGTTCCACGCACTGCAGTACGTCGCCTGCTGCTATCGGGCCCAACATGCGCTCAACGGGTACAGCGCTCCGACCTCGCGCCGAGAGCAGTGGGAACTGCTCCAGATCTTCGTGGCCGCGGCATGCGCCGGGCTGTTCCTCACCCGCTACGCCTCCCCGCTGCTCCAACGGATGATTCCCGTGGAGATCGAACCAGCGACGTGGCTGCTGGCGTTGTTCGTGTTCCTCAATCTGCACCACTACCTGATCGACGCCACCGTGTGGCGCTCCGACGGCGAGCTGGTCGGCGCAGTGTCCGGTCGAGCCCCACAGCGAACGTGACCGGCGCCAGAGGCCCCAGTGCCCTCGACACCGACCACCGTGACGGTGCCCCAGGCCGTTGGCGGGCGATCAGGACACCGGGCGGCGGCGCGAAGCCAATGTGGCAGCGATGCCTGCGAGCAAGACCGATCCGGCAATCAGCGCGAGCTGCGTGTTCGAGTCGGGCCCGGTATCGGGCAACCGTGGCGCTGGGGCCGATGCCGACGTGGTGACCACCGCGGTCGTCGCGGTCTCGTCGCTCGGGGTCGGTGCCTCCGTCGTGGAGGTCGTGGACGTCGTGCTGGAGGAGCTGGTCGTGGTGTCCGCCGTGTTGACGAACGTCACGGTCTCCCCCGCTCCGACGGCGACGTACGCCTCGGGGTTCACCACCCATCCCTCGACCGGGGTCTCCGCGACGCTGTAGGTGCAGCGGTCGACCACTGCCGCTTGCAACGGGAAGTCCTGCACCGTGACGCTCTGGGAACCTCCGCTGGCGCCGATGGTGACCGTGGTCGACTCGACGGCGCCGGAATCCACGAAGATCGATGCGCCGCAGTTCTCGCTGGTGACCGTGAACTCCCACTGCGCCGGCGGGGTCCCGTCGCCCTCGACCTGCTTGACGATCGTGATCTGACCCTGGTCCTGAGGAGTGCCGACGTCGAAGGCGCCTCCGGTCACGGACGTGGTGATCGCGAGTGCAGCGAACGAGGCGATGACCGCCAGGGAGACTTTGCGCATTCGCAGGACAGTACACGTTCCGTCGAAGCCACCGTTCCGACCGTCGAGGCGACGTCGGGTAGCTTTTCGTCGATGTCGCTGGCGATCACTCCCGACGCGCAGTCGACCCCCGGCCGCGAAGATTCACCTCGACGAGCCCTGCTGATGCCTCGCCTGGACGCGTGGCGCTCGGTTGGGTGGCGGTCGTCGCGTGGGTGGTGCTGGTGATCTCGGATGCCGCCGGGCGCGAGTTCCCGACAGGATCGTGGTTGGTGTGGGGCGCAGCCGGCGTCGACAGCGAAGCTGATCGACGCCACCGTGCGGCGATCTGACAGCGAGTTGGTCGGCGCGGTGTCCGGACGATCGCCGCAGCGGACGTGAGCGCCGCCGACGACGAACTCGCTGAACGAGCCGACGGTGCAGCGTGTGCGACGCGAGCCGCCGGCGTTTCGTCGCCTCCAGGTTCGGTCGGTCGCACCGTTGAGCCCACGGATGCTGCGAGTGGTGCTCGGCGGAGACGAGCTCGACGGATTCGTGCTCGACTCGCCGGCATCGAGTGTGCGCCTCCTGCTCCCGCCGTCGGGCCGGGCGACCATCGAGATGCCCACCTGGACCGGCAACCAGTTCGAACTCGCGAATGGCGAGCGGGCACCGATCCGCACGTTCACGCCGCGGTACTTCGACCCCGAGCGCCTCGAACTCACCCTCGACATGGTGTTGCACGATCAGGGCGCTGCGACCGATTGGGCACGGCGAGCAAGCGTGGGCGATGAAGTCGCGATCTCCGGGCCCGGTCGCAGCGAGCCGCTCGATCCGTCGGCGACCTCGTTCTTGCTGGCCGGCGACGAATCAGCGATCCCCGCCATCGCCCAACTCCTCGAATGGATCGACCCAGCGCACCACGTCGACGTCCACATCGAGATTGCGGACCCATCTGCACGCTTCGAACTCCCGCACCACCCGAACGCCACCATCACCTGGCACGACGCCACCGCTGGAGCGTCGCCTGGTGCCTCGATGATCGCTGCCGTCGAAGCGATCGACACGCTCCCCGACGCGGTGTGGGTGGCCGGCGAGGCGGCAGCGGTGCAACGACTGCGCACCCATTTGTTCGACACTCGTGGGCGAACGCGCCGAGACGTGACAGCTCGCGGCTACTGGAAGCAGGGCCGCTCAGCGACCTGAGGGCTCAGCGGGACCGAACGGGGTGTCGACGCCGGGTTCGAGCGCCTGCGGTACCGCCACGTTCTCTTCCCCGCTCAGCCCCAGGCGTTCGCGCAGCGCTGCGAGTTCGGCGACGTCGTCACCTTCGATCGACAACGTGTTGAGCACCTCGCCGGTCTCGTGCACCTCGATGTCGGTGGCCTCGGCACGGAGGTTGCCGATCCGGTACCGGCGACGGTGCTTGGTGACGAACACCACCCGCACCTCGTCGTTCGACTCGAGCGACGCGAGTTCCTTCAACAGGTCGTACTTCTTGCCTCGCTGCGGCCGGTCGAGTCGGAGCTGCTCGAAGATGTCATCGAAGGGCGATGGTGCGGTGCCCTTGGAGCGGTGGCGATCGGATGTCCACCGCTCGAACCCCTCGTGGGCGGCCACGAGCTGTTTGATCTTGAGGGTGTTGTCGCGGATCTTGGCGTTCCACGTGGCGTCGTCGACGAGGAGGTAACAGTCGACCACCCGCTCGGTCGTCTGCGTCTTGGCCAACTTGGCGAGGAGTTTGCGAGCGGAACGGTGCTCGCCCCACACGCGGTACTCGTAGCGGGCGCCGGTTGGTTCGGGAGAGAGTTGCGTCGAGGCCATGAGGTTGGGGGCCGATCCGTCGAACGTCGACCCACGGAGCATCCAACCCGAGCATGCCCCAGATTCCACACGATCACGCCACCAAGCGCAGATCCATCCGCTGCAGGTGGTGGGCGTCTCGGGCTGCCGAAGGTGTGTTTGCGGTCGGTATCGGAAAGACTGGCCCGGACATGTTCGTTCTCCACCGCGCTGGACGTTGGTTCGCCGAGCTCCTCGAGAGTTTCGACAACGCGCTGCTCGCTCTCGACCACGATGTCGAGGCCGAGTCGACCGCCACCTGACGGCGATCATCCACCGATCGTGGATGTCGCGCGCCGTCAACGCCGACGGGTGAACCATCCGATCGAAACGATCGCCGCTCCCGCGACCGCCACGGCGACGAGCGAGTACCACCACGCCTCGCTCCAGAACACGACCAAGGCGAAGTAGTTGCGCAGCCACGGCACCACCAACACCACGACGTAGCCCAGGCCCATGGCAGCCACGAGCCCGACCTTCCAGGGCCGCATCGGGCGGCTGGCCACAGCGAGCACCACCAACCCAATGGCGAGCAGCGTCATCGTGGCCAGGGTGCGGGCCTCGTCGAGGTCGACATTGCTCACGTGCAGCGCCGCCTCGTAGGCCGCCAGCGTGGCCGCTCCTGCCACCACGCCGGCGGGAACCGAGAAGCGCAACACACGACGCAGGAACCCGGGCCGCACCAGATCGACCTCGGGTGCCAGCGCCAGGAAGAACCCGGGGACGCCGATGCTGAACGTGCCGACCAGGGTCAAGTGTCGTGGGAGGAATGGGAACGGGCTGTTCAACACTGCGACGGCCACGGTGAGCAGCACGGCGTACGCCGCCTTGGTGACGAACAGGTTCGAGACCCGCTCGACGTTGTTGATCACCTTGCGGCCCTCGTTGACCACCGTCGGCAGGCTCGAGAACGCGTTGTCGGTGAGCACCAGATCGGCGACCGCTCTGGTGGCTTCGCTGCCCGATCCCATCGAGATGCCGAGGTCGGCGTCCTTGAGGGCGAGCACGTCGTTCACCCCGTCGCCGGTCATCGCCACCACGTGGCCACGCGATTGCAGCGCGTGCACGATCGCCTGCTTCTGCTGCGGCTTCACCCGGCCGAAGACGGTGCCGCGCTCCAGCGCACCGGCGAGTGCATCGAGGTCGTCGGGAAGGTCTCGCGCGTCGACCGGCGTGCCGATGATGTGCATCCCGGCGCGTTCGGCGATGGCCGCCACCGTTTCAGGGTTGTCGCCCGAGATCACCTTGAGCGTCACGTCCTGCTCGGCGAAGTAGGCCAGGATCTCCGCGGCGTCGGGCCGGATCTCGTCTTCGAGTTCCACGATCGCCAGCGTGCGCACCGTGGTCGGCAGCCGATCGCCGGCAGGGCCGTCGTCGGAGGTCGCCACCGCCAGCAGACGTTTGCCGGCAGTGCTCAACCGCTCGACCATCGTCTGCGCCGGATCGTCGGAGCCGAGCAGGAAGTCGGGCGCCCCCAGAAAGAACCAGCCCCGGTCCACGAACGACGCCGCCGACCATTTCCGCTCGCTGTCGAACGGCTCGACCTCGTCGACCGTCCAGGTGGTGTCGCTCCCGACCGCGGCCGCGACGGCGGCCATCGTGGGGTTGGGGGAACGGTCAGCAGCGGCCAACGCGACCAGCGCAGCGCTGACATCGTCGTCGCTGCACCCCTCGGCGGCGTGGGCGGCCGCGAACGTGATCTCGCCGGTCGTGATGGTGCCGGTCTTGTCGAGACACAACACGTCGACACGGGCGAGCACCTCCACCGTCGACAGCTGTTTCGCCAGCGCGTTGCGACGGGCCAGCGCGACAATGCCGGCCATGAACGACAAGCTGGTGAGGAGCACGAGGCCGTCGGGCACCATCGCCACCGCAGCGGCAACCGTGCCGAGCAGCGCGTTGCTCCACTCGTCCTCGGCAGCGAGCAGATTGACGAACAGGAAGATCGACGCAACCGGGATGATCACGGTGAGCCATCGCAGAATCTGGTCGATGCCGGCCCGCAACGCCGACTGGGCGACGTCGAACTGCTTGGCTTCGGTGGCGAGGGTGCTGGCGTAGCTGTCGGCGCCAACGGCGGTTGCTCGAACACGCCCGCTGCCTGCCACCACGAAGCTTCCCGACAGCACCGAGTCGCCCTCACGCTTCGACACGGGAAGCGACTCGCCGGTCAGCATCGATTCGTCGAGCCGGAGTCCGGTGGCGTCGAGCACCTGGGCATCGACAGCCAGTTGGCCGCCGAGACGCAGTTCGATCGCATCGTCGAGCACGATCTCATCGGTCGGAACCTCCACGGGAGCGCCGTTGCGGAGCACCGTCGCAGTCGGCTCGGTGACCACCTCGAGACGTCGCAGTTCCCGGCGGGCGCGCACCTCCTGCACGATGCCGATCACCGAGTTCGAGACCACGACCCCGACGAAGAGGCCGTCGCGTGGGCTGCCGGCCACCAACACCAGGCCGAACAACGTGAACATGATCGCATTGACCACCGTGAACACGTTGGCCGCCACGATCTGACCGAACGATCGCCCCGGCGGCTCCGGCGTGATGTTGACCTGGCCGGCGGCGACACGTTCTGCCACCTCGTCGGTGGTCAACCCGAGGGCGGCCGTGTCGTTCGTGTCGCGCTGCACCATCCGGCTGCGCAGCGTAAGACACAACGCGCGGTGTGACCACCAACGATCGAGGTGGTTCACTGGTGTCATGGGTTCAGCCGACGCCGCCACCGACGATCTGATCGCTGCGGTGCGCAATTCGGTGATCGGACGCGACGACGTGATCGACGGGCCCTACGGCCCGCGACCCATCATCTACGCCGACTACACGGCGTCGGGGCGGTCGCTCAGCTTCATCGAGGACTACATCCGCAGTGTCGTGTTGCCGCTCTACGCCAACACCCACACCGAGTCGTCGGGGACCGGATTGCAGACCACCCGCATGCGCGAGGAGGCCCGCACCATCATCGAACGGTGCGTCGGGGCCACCCGCGACGAACACGCCGTGGTGTTCTGCGGCAGTGGAGCGACGCACGCGATCGCCAAGCTGCTCGGGGTGCTCGGCCTGCGGATTCCGTCGGCGCTCGACGACCGGTACCACCTGGTCGAAACGATCCCGGCCGACGATCGGCCCGTGGTGTTCATCGGCCCGTTCGAACATCACTCGAACGAGCTGCCATGGCGCGAGTCGATCGCCGATGTGGTGATCATCGATGAGGACGCCGATGGACACGTCAGCCTCGACCACCTCGAACGCGAGCTGATCCGCCATGCCCACCGCCGCACCTTGATCGGCTCGTTCTCGGCCGCGTCGAACGTCACCGGGATCATCACCGACACGATTGCGGTGTCGACGCTGTTGCATCAGCATGGCGCGCTCTCGCTGTGGGACTATGCGGCCGCGGCCCCGTACGTGGCGATCGACATGGGCTCGAACGCGCGACGGCAACCTCGCCTACAAGGACGCCATCTTCATCTCGCCGCACAAGCTGATCGGCGGGCCGGGCACGCCCGGCGTGCTCGTGGCACGACGCGAACTCTTCGCCAACCGGGTGCCCGACGTTCCCGGCGGCGGCACGGTTCGCTACGTGAGCACCACCGAGCACGACTACCACCGAGAGATCGAGCACCGGGAGGAAGCGGGAACACCGGCGATCATCGAGTCGATCCGAGCCGGCCTCGTCTTCCAACTGAAGGAGGCAGTGGGCCCCGACGTGATCGAAGCTCACGAGTCCGACTTCGTGCGCAGGGCCATCGCGTCATGGGAGCAGCACCCCAACATCAACGTGCTCGGGAGTCACGAAGCCGACCGGCTGTCGATCGTGTCGTTCGTGATCCGCCACGGTGACCGCTACCTCCACCACAACTATGTGGTGGCGCTGCTCAACGACGTGTTCGGCATCCAGTCGCGTGGCGGTTGTTCGTGCGCGGGGCCGTACGGGCACCGCTTGCTCGGTATCGACCTCGACCGGTCGCACGAGTTCCAGCGCGAGATCAATCGAGGCTGCGAGGGCATCAAGCCGGGGTGGGTTCGTGTCAACTTCAACTACTTCATCGACGACGACACCTTCGACTACATCGTGGAGGCCGTCACGATGATCGCCTCGCACGGCGCCGCGCTGCTGGGCGAATACGACTTCGAGCCCGACACCGGCCTGTGGCACCACCGCCGCGGGTCGCGCGGGCCGTCGATGAGCCTGTCGGAGATCTCGTACACATCCGGCGCGATGGAGTTCGAGAACCGACGCCACAGCGAACCGATCGACCTCGCGCTCCACCTGGCCACCGCCCACCGGTTGTTCCACGCTGGCTGCGAACCCGGTGCCGCGATGCCCGAAACCAACGCCGATTTCGAGACGCTGCGCTGGTTCCCGTACGCCGGTGACGACCTCACCTGACGCCCATCCGACACCGAATCGTCACTGAACCGTCATATACGGCTAGGCTCTCGCTGCATGTCGACACCACGTGCCGTGCTCACGCGTCGGATCGTTGCGTCGATCGCGGTGATGGTGAGCCTGGCGATCGGCTCGACCATGCTGCCCGGAGCGGTTGCGAGCGCCGAGGACCCCGACGCCGTGCGTGCCGCACAGGAGATCCAAGCGGCACGCGACCGTGCAGCATCCGCCGCGCAGGCGATGTTCGACGCGATCTCGCGCCTCGACACCCTCGACGGCGAGATCGCCGCGGCCGAGTCGGATCTGGCCGACGTGGAAGCGCGAGCAGCCTCGATGCGCTCGAGCCTGCAGCAGAGCGCACAGCGCAGCTTCGTCAACTCCGGCAGCGCCATGCCGCTGCTGATCGATCTCGATGACGCCAACGCCGGCATCACCGCAGATCGCCAGGCTTCGGTGGCCCGCGGGGTGGGCTCCGTGGAACTCGACGATTTCGACGCCGTGATGAACGAGGTGCGAACCCAGCGCGCCGAGCTCGACGTGCAGCGGGAACGTACGGCGCAGGCTCGCGAGCAGTACGAGCTGTTGAAGGAGACCGCCGAAGCCGAGGTGGTGGAACTCGCCGAGATCGAGGAGCAACGCCTCGCCGACGTGGCCGTGCAACGCGAACTCGAACGCCAGCGACAGGCCCAACTCGCCGAAGAAGCCGCCCAAGCCGAACTCGCCGCCCAGGCAGCGCGCGCTGAACAGGCAGCGCAGGCCGAACAGGCAGCGGCCGCCGCGCAGGCTCGCGCCGAGGCGGCCACGGACGACGCCGAAGCAGCCAACACCGCGTCGCCGTCACCCACGCAGGCGCCTGCTGCGGCGCCTGCTCCAGCACCAGCACCCACTCCTGCACCTGCACCAGCACCCGCTCCGGCACCAGCTCCGGCACCAGCACCGAGACCGGCACCAGCTCCCGCTCCGGCGCCACGACCTGCGCCAGTGGCTCCGAGCCCCCCGCCCTCGAATGCCGGCAACGGCCTCGTGTGCCCCATCCGCGGCTCGCACACGTTTTCCGACACCTGGGGTGCGCCGCGCTCGGGCGGGCGCAGCCATCAGGGCGTCGACATGATGTCGCCCGGCGGCACGCCGCTGGTGGCGGTCACCTCCGGCTCGGTCCGATTCTCGAGCAATCGCCTCGGCGGCAACGCCGTGTGGCTCACCGGCAACAACGGCAACCGCTACTACTACGCCCATCTGCGCTCGTACGAGGGATCGAGCCGCAACGTGTCACAGGGCGAAGTGATCGGCTACGTCGGCAAGACCGGCAACACCTCGGCCAACCACTTGCACTTCGAGATCCATCCAGGCGGCGGTCGCGCCGTGAACCCCTACCCCTACGTCCGCGCCGTCTGCTGACAGATCGCGTCGGCAACAGCGCTACTCGAGGCGGTGGCGGGCCAAGGGCACGGCGCCGGCGCCGATGAAACTGCTGGTGTAGGTGGCGATGTTGCCGATGTAGTTGGCTCGCTCGTACGCCGCTGGGTCGCTCACGGAGTGGCTGGCAACGGCACCACGCATCTGGCTCACCGAGTCGTAGTCGTGCTCGGTCATCCACTCGCACAGCTGGGCCTCGATCGTGCCCAGATGCGCCGTGCCATGGTGGAGCAACGCGGAGGTCGACATCGCCACGTCGGCGCCTGCGAGGATCAGCTTGGCAGCGTCGAACCCCGAGTGCATCCCCGTGGAGCAGGCGATCGACATCGTGAGGTGTTCACGCATGATGCCCGTCCACCGCAACGGCAGGCGCAACTCTTCGGGTGTGCTCAGTGCGATGCGAGGCATCACGTCGAGTGTCTCCAGATCGAGATCCGGCGAGTAGAAGCGGTTGAACATCACCACGCCTGCGGCCCCGGCGGCCTGCAAGCCGACGACGAACGATGCCACCGACGAATAGAACGGTGAGATCTTCACGGCGACCGGCACACCGAGTTCCTCGACCACGAGCGACACCAACTCCAGGTGTTCGGCCTCGATCGACGCGCCGCTGATCTCCGGATCGGCAGCCACGGTGTAGAGGTTCAACTCCACCGCGTCGGCGCCGGCACCTTCCAGCAGCCGGGCGTACTTCACCCAACCACCGATGTTCGAACCGTTCAGGCTGGCGATCACCGGAACGTCGACACGGGTCTTGGCCCCCTCGATGAGGGCCAGGTACCGGTCGAGGGCGGAGTCGTACTCCTCGATCTCGGGGAAGAACGACGTGGCCTCGTTGAAGCTGTCGTCGTGCACCGTGAACAGCCGGTCGATCTCGGCGGTCTCGTGCTCGATCTGTTCTTCGAACAGCGACGGCAACACCACGGCGCCGGCACCGGCCTGCTCGAGTTCGGCGATGCGGTCGAGTTGCCCGGTGAACGGTCCCGCCGATGCCACGAGCGGCGACCGGAGTGACAACCCCAGATAGGTGGTGTGCAGGTCAGGCATCGTCGGTTGCTCCTTGGTCGATCACATCGTCGTCGAGGTCGTCGAGGCCGAGACGGTGCGGCTCGGGCACCATCCGTTCGAGTCCCGCGAGTTGTTCGTAGTAGCGCCAGCGCTCATCGATGTCCTGCTGGGCCAGGTCGAGCAGGTGTGCCGATCGTTGCGGATCGGATCGGGCCAGCATCGAGAATCTGGCCTCCTTGAGCGCGAAGTCCTTCAGCGGGATGCTCGGCGCTGCCGAGTCGAGCTGGAACGGATGCTCGTGCTCGTCGGTGGTCGGCTTGTAGCGGTACAGCGGCCAGTACCCGGACTTGACCGCATCCTTCTGGTGCGACATCGAGGTCTCCATGTCGATCCCGTGGGCGATGCAGGTGGAGTAGGCGATGATCAGCGACGGCCCGTCCCAGGCGTCGGCCTCTGCCAATGCCTTCACCGTCTGGATGTCGCTGCCGCCGATGGCGATCTGGGCCACGTACACGTTGCCGTAGCGCCGGGCGATGGCGCCGAGATCCTTCTTCCCGGTCGGTTTGCCGGCCATCGCGAACTTGGCGACGGCACCCAGCGGTGTCGCCTTCGACGCCTGGCCCCCGGTGTTGGAGTACACCTCGGTGTCGAGCACGAGCAGGTTGACGTTGCGGCCGCTGCTGAGCACGTGGTCGACGCCGCCGAAGCCGATGTCGTACGCCCAGCCGTCGCCACCGATGATCCACGTGCTGGTACGCACCAGTTCGTCGGCGATCACGTCGAGACGGCGGGCCAGGTCGGCCACGGCCTGGTCATCCGATGCGACGAGCGCTTCCAGACGCTCACGCAACACCGCCACCCTGGTGCGCTGTTCGACCACGCCGGCCTCGGTGGGATTCGGGTCGGCGAGCAACGCCGCGGTGAGGTCGGCGCCGACCTCGTCGGCGAGTTCGCCGACCAACCGGCGAGCTTCTCGCTGGTGGTGCTCGATGCCGAGGCGCATGCCGTAGCCGAACTCGGCATTGTCCTCGAACAGCGAGTTCGCCCAGGCCGGGCCGAGCCCGTTGCCGTCCTTGGCCCACGGCGTGGTGGGCAGGTTGCCGCCGTAGATCGACGAGCAACCCGTGGCGTTGGCTGCCACCAGTCGGTCGCCGAACAGTTGGGTGAGCAGCTTCAGGTACGGCGTCTCGCCGCAGCCCGAGCAGGCTCCGGAGAACTCGAACAGCGGCTGCAGCAGCTGGCTGTTCTTGACCGAATCGTGGGTGATCGACGCCCGATCGAGCTCGTCGATCGTGGTGAAGAAGTCCCAGCGCTCGCGCTCGACATCGCGATGTTCCGGGGCTGGGCGCATGTTGATCGCCTTGCGCTTGACCTGGCTCTTGTCCTTGGCGGGGCACACGTCGACGCAGATGCCGCAGCCCGTGCAGTCGTCGGGAGCCACCTGGATGGTGAGCTGGTGCCCGTCGAGTTCACGCGAGCGGAACTTCTTGGTGAGGAAGCCCTCCGGGGCGTCGTCGAGGGCGTCTGGTTCGTACGCCTTCATCCGGATCGTGGCATGCGGGCACACGACCGCGCACTTGCCGCAGTCGATGCAGAGATCGGGCTCCCAGATCGGGATCTCGATGGCCAGCTTGCGCTTCTCGAACTGGGTGGTGCCGGTGGGGAACGTGCCGTCGATCGGCATCGCCGACACCGGCAGCAGGTCGCCCTGGTTGGCGATCATCGTCATCGTGACCCGGTCGATGAAGTCGATGTCGGCGTTGTCTCGTGCCGACTCGAGGATGTCGAAGGTCTCGTCGATCTCGATGCTGGCCGGTACGTCGCCGATCGATGCGGGCACCGCCACTTCGGCGAGTTCGGCGATGGCCCGGTCGACCGCGGCTTCGTTGCGTTCCACGATCAGGCGTCCGCGGCGTCCGTACGCCGCCTCGATCGAGGTCTTGATGGCGCCCACTGCCCGGTCGAGATCCATCACGTCGGTGAGGGCGAAGAAACACGGCTGCATGATCGTGTTGATGCGCCCCGGCATCTTCAGCTCGCGAGCGATCCGGGTGGCATCGATGGTGAACACCCGCAGCTCGCGTTCAACGATGCGCCGCTGGATCGCCGTCGGCAGGTGCTCCCACAGCTCGTCGGCCGAGTACGGCGCGTTGAGCAGGAAGGTGCCGCCCTGGCGGATGTCGTCGAGCACGGCGAACCGGTCGAGCAGACCGAACTGGTGGCAGGCGACCAGGTCGGCCTCTTGCACCAGGTAGGTCGAGCGGATCGGGTCCGGCCCGAAGCGCAGATGCGACACCGTCATCGAGCCGGACTTCTTCGAGTCGTACACGAAGTAGCCCTGCGCGTAGAGGTCGGGTTCGTGGCCGATGATCTTCACCGACGCCTTGTTGGCGCCGACCGTGCCGTCGCTGCCGAGGGCGTAGAACACCGCGGAGCGACCGGGCTGATCGACCAGGAACGAGCGGTCGACGTCGAGGCTGAGGTCGGTGACGTCGTCGATGATGCCCACGGTGAACCGGCGCTTGGGCGCCTCCAGCGTGAGCTCGTCGAACACCGCCTTGGCCATGGCCGGGGTGAACTCCTTCGAGCCCAGGCCGTAGCGACCGCCGATGGTGCGCACCCCCGAGCGATCGGATTCGGCGATGGTGGTGATCACGTCCTGGAAGAGCGGCTCGCCCGCCGAGCCGGGCTCCTTGCACCGGTCGAGCACGGCGATCGAACGCACCGTGTCGGGCAGCGCGGCAAGCAGCGCGTCGGTCGGGAACGGCCGGAACAACCGGATCGTGACCAGGCCGACCTTCTCTCCCTCGGCGACCAGCTTGGCAACGGCCTCACCGACGGCGCCGGCACCCGAGCCCATGATCACGATCACCCGTTCGGCGTCGGGCGCGCCCTCGTAGTCGACGAGGCCGTAGCGACGGCCGGTGCGGGCTTCGAGCTCGTCGAACACCTCCGCGACGATGCTGGGCACGGCGTCGTGGAACCGGTTGCCGGCCTCGCGTGCCTGGAAGAACACGTCGGGGTTCTGTGCGGTGCCGCGCACCACGGGGGCGGTCGGGCGCAGACGACGAAGCTTGTGCGCGGTGATGTCGTCCTCGGTGATCAGCGCGTGCAGATCGTCGTCGCCGAGCAGATCGATGCGGTTGATCTCGTGCGAGGTGCGGAAGCCGTCGAAGAAGTGCAGGAACGGCACCCGGGCCCGCAGCGTGGCGGCGTGCGAGACGGCGGCGAAGTCGTGGGCCTCCTGCACCGAGCTGGCGCAGAGCATGGCGAATCCGGTCGAGCGAGCGGCCATGACGTCGCTGTGGTCGCCGAAGATCGACAGCGCGTGCGTGGCGATGGCCCGAGCGGCGACGTGGATCACCGTCGGGGTGAGTTCGCCGGCGATCTTGAACATGTTCGGCAGCATCAGCAGCAGGCCCTGCGATGCGGTGAACGTGGTGCCGAGCGCTCCGGTCTGCAGCGCACCGTGCAACGTGCCAGCGGCGCCGGCCTCGGATTGCAGCTCCACCACTTCGGGCACCGCACCCCACAGGTTCGCCACGGCACCGGCCGACCACGCGTCGGCCAACTCGCCCATGGCCGACGCCGGGGTGATCGGGTAGATCGCCACCACCTCCGACAGCGCGTAGGCCACCTTGGCGGCTGCCTCGTTGCCGTCGATGCAGGCCGCTGCTGCGGGCGGCACCGCCGGATCGGACCCCACGGAGTCGGTTGTGGGGCGATCGTCGGTTGCCGTCGAACTCATGGGTCCCATCTTGGTTGCTGGCGAACCCGCTGACGACCGCCCAAAGTCCCCAATCGCCGTCCCGACCGCAGGATGCGTGTGATGTGGTGGACAGCGCTGCGCCTCAGCCGTCCAGTGCCTCGAGCGCATACTGCTTCAGCGCGACGGCCTCGGGGTCGTCGTCGAAGAAGCGCATCTTGGCATCGAGCACCGTGTCACCCGTGGGTTGGTGAAGCCCGGCCAGAACTGCTCCAACCATGCCCGAAAGTACGAGCCCTCGACGGCACAGCGTTCGTTGAACGCGAAGACCGGACAGCTGTCCGGATCGCTCGTCTCGAGCGGAACCTGATCAGGCCGGAGGGTGACGAGGTGACCGAACTCGTGGATCATCGTCGAGTCGAGGGCTGCAGGCGTCTGCACCCCGGTGACGTCGAGCGCGACGTAGTACTGCAAGGGGTCGGTCGCGAGGTTGCTCACGGCCCCCTCGGTACCCAGAGGGGACGCGTCGCGGTCGAGTGCGGCGAACACGGTGATCTGCGGCCAGGCGGTCACGTCGACCAGTTCGGTGAAACGGGCCCACACCGCCTCGTGGCTCGGATCGACATCGCCCTCGAGCTCGGTCCCGTCGACCTCGTAGACACCCAGGATGCGCAGCGCGTCGTCGTCGATGCGCTCATCGGTGACGAAGGTGGTACCGATGACGGCGTCCGTACCCGCTGTCTCGGACGGCGCGGTCGACGAGCAACCCACGATGGTCAAGTGCAACGTCGCCAATCGCCACCGCGATGGCAGGATGATGGGGTGATTCGACTGGACCGGGCGTGAACTCGTCGTTCTCGGTCGACCCCGGTGTGCTGCTCGTCGGCGTGCTCTTGCTGGTGGGCGTCGTCGCAAGCGGGTTCACCTCGCGATTCCGCATCCCGAGCCTGCTGTTGTTCCTCGGCCTCGGCATGCTCGTCGCCGACGACGGGTTGGCGTTGGTGCGCTTCGACAATGCCGTGCTGGCACAGAACATCGCCATCGCCGCGCTCGCGGTGATCCTGTTCGATGGCGGGCTCGGCACCGATCCCCGCTCGTTCCGCACGGTGGGGCCCCAGGCAGGTCTGCTGGCCACGGTCGGCGTGGCGGTCACCGCTGGTGTCGTGGGGCTGGCGGCTTGGAGGGTGACGGGTCTCGACCCGACCACCGCCCTCCTGATCGGTGCCGTGATCTCCTCCACCGACGCCGCTGCAGTGTTCGCGGCGTTGCGCACCGAGCCGCTGCCGCCGCGCACCAGCCGCATGCTGGAGTTGGAGTCGGGCCTCAACGACCCTGCTGCGGTGTTGCTGACGATCGGCATGGTCGAGGTGTGGCGCGCCGATCCGGACGGGTGGGACTGGGCGAGCTATCTCGGCGTGCAAGTCGTCGTCGGGGTCTCTGTCGGTCTTGCCGTCGGCTGGCTCGGTCGCTGGGTGGTCGACCACGTGCGCGGTGGCGCAGCGGCGTCGCTCGGCGTGGTCACCTTGGCGATCGCGGCCATCTCCTACGGCGGTGCAGCAGTGCTCGGCGGTTCCGGGCTGTTGGCCGTGTACCTCACGGGTGTGGTGCTCACCGGTTCGGAGCGGGCCAGTCGCAGCGTGCTGTATTTCCACGAAGGACTGGCGGCCACTGCGCAGAGCGTGCTGTTCCTGCTGCTCGGCATCCTGGTGTTCCCCTCCGAACTGTTCGGCGACCTGGGCTTGGCGCTCGTGGTCGTCGCCGTGTTGATCTTCGTGGCGCGCCCACTCGCCGTGGCCCTGGTGCTGGTGTGGTGGCGCACGCCACCTCGCCAGATGGCGGTGGTCTCGTGGGCGGGCCTGCGTGGCGCCGTGCCGGTGGTGTTGGCAACAATCCCGTTCACCGCCGGGCATCCCGATGGCGCCGTGATCTTCGACGTGGCGTTCGTGGTGGTCGTGGTGTCGGTGGCCGTGCAGGCTCCGACGATCGGTGCGCTCGCCCGACGTCTCGGTGTCGTGGCCGACGACAGTGTGTTCGTCCGGCGAGAGATCGTGGCGGTCGACGCGCTCGACGCCGACATCATCGAGATCACCGTGCCGAGCACCACACGTATCCGCGACATCACGTTGCGCGACGATCCGCCGCCGAGCGGTGCTCGGGTGGCCGTGATCCATCGAGGTGATGACACCACCGTGATCCCCACCGGCAGCACCACGATCGAACCGGGCGACATCCTGCTCGTGGTCACCCCACGAACCTGCGAACTCGACGAACTCGAGGCCTGGAGCCGCTCGTTCATGCCGACCGAGCCCGGGTCAGAACTCTCGTAGTCACCGCGGGCTGGCCGTCGCGTGCAGGACGTCTGCACTGCAGGTCCGGGCCTGACCTTGCAGGAACACGAATCGGTGCCTCCGCTCGAGCGGGGCGATTGCGTCTTCGAAGTCACAGGCGGCTCGAACGTGGTGGTGCCGGTTGATCGGTGAACCGCTTGGTGTATTTTTGGTGTATGGCTCGCACCAACATCGACATCGACGAAGATCTCTGCCAGCGAGTGATGGACCGCTACCACCTCAGCACAAAACGTGAGGCGGTCAACCTTGCACTGCGCCACGTCGCAGGCGAACCGCTCGGCCTCGACGACGCGAGGTCCATGCGTGGAACCGGCTGGGATGGCGACCTCGACGAGATGCGCACGAGCAAGACGTGATCTTGGTCGACACGTCGGCGTGGATCGAGTTCTTGCGCGACACCGGCTCCGAGGTGTGCGTCGCCGTCGACCACCTCCTTGATGCGGACCTCGCGATCTGTGACGCCGTGTCGATGGAAGTTCTTGCCGGCGCTCGCAATGAACGGCACCTGCTGCAGCTGCGCGGTTTGCTGGCCCGAGCGACGATGCTGCCCATCACGCCCGCCGACTACGACGACGCAGCCTCGATGTACCGCTCTTGCCGAGCCAGTGGCGAAACCGTCCGCAAACTCACCGACTGTCTGATCGGCGCAGTCGCCGTCCGCGCCGGGACCGAGATTCTCCACGCCGACATCGACTTTGCGGTGCTCGCCCGACATACCGATGTGCAACTCCACCCAGACTCGCGCACGTGACGCCTGCCGACCCGAACCGATCAGAACGTCACCAACCGACGGATTCCACGACATCGCAGGACCGGCACTTCCGATCGTGACGCGGCGACCGCTGAGCGGGCGCAACTCAGCAACTGGGGATCCGCTGTGGGCGAGAACAGGTCGCCATGACGTCGGTCACAGTGAGCGACGCAGGGTCATAGGTCCCTGTTGGTGCCCCAGGGGGTACGGCGAGACTGATGGGCGATGATGTTCGCGATCGAAGCGCTCCCGTTGGCCCGTTGGCAGTTCGGGATCACCACCCTCTACCACTTCTTGATGGTGCCACTGACCATCGGGCTGTCGATGCTCGTGGCGATCTTCCACACCCGCTGGCACCGCAAGGGCGACGAAGCCGACCTGCGCCTCACGAAGTTCTTCGGCAAGTTGTTCCTGATCAACTTCTCGATGGGCGTGGTCACCGGCATCGTGCAGGAGTTCCAGTTCGGGATGAACTGGAGCCAGTACTCGCGATTCGTCGGCGACGTCTTCGGCGCTCCGCTGGCGATGGAGGCCCTCGTGGCGTTCTTCCTCGAGTCGACGTTCCTGGGGCTGTGGATCTTCGGGTGGGGCCGGCTCAACCCGAAGGTGCACCTCGCCACGATCTGGGCCGCCGCGATCGGCACCTGGCTGTCGGCGTACTTCATCGTGGCGGCGAACTCGTGGATGCAGCACCCGGTCGGGGCGATCTTCAACCCCGACACCGGACGCGCCGAGATGACCGACATCTGGGCGGTTCTCACCAACAGCACCACCCTCGCCGCCTATCCCCATGTGATCAGCGGCGCCGTGCTCACCGCCGCGGTGTTCGTGGCCGGCATCTCGGCCTGGTGGCTGATGCGCCGCCAGACCGAGCGACGTCGACCGTCGTGGCTTCAACCGCGCGATGCGTCTCGGGCTGTGGGTGTCGATCTTCGCCGGTCTCGCCCTCAGCGTGTCGGGCCACTTCCAGACCCGCCTGATGTTCGAGCAGCAGCCGATGAAGATGGCCGCCGCCGAAGCGCTCTGTGAGACCGAGACCGGACCCGGGCTGTCGGTGTTCGCCGTCGGTGACGTGAGCCAGGAATGCGACGTGCGGTCGCTGGTGATCCCCGGCCTGCTGTCGTTCCTCGCGACCGACACGTGGAATGCCGAGATCCCCGGCGTGATCGACACCCAGGCCGCCTACGTGGAACAGTTCGGCCCCGGCGACTACCGCCCGAACCTGATCGTGACGTACTGGAGCTTCCGGGCGATGATCGGCATCGGCATGGTCAGCGTGTTCGGCGCTGCCGCCGCGCTGGTCTACCTCAAGTTCAAGAAGGTGCTTCCACAGAGCAAGTGGGGCGGCCGCTTCGCGATCGCGCTCATCGTCACACCCTTCCTCGGCAACCTGTTCGGCTGGCTGTTCACCGAAATGGGCCGCCAACCCTGGGTGGTGGCGCCCAACCCGACCGGCATTCCCGAAATCCGGCTCCTCACCGCCGACGCAGTGTCGGGATCGGTCGGCGGCACCATGGTGCTGTTCTCGATGGTCACCTTCACCCTGGTCTACGGAGGGCTCGGCCTGGTTGAGTTGTTCCTCCTCAAGAAGTACGTCGAGGCCGGACCCGACGCCGCGATCACCGGAATCCTCGGTGGCAACGACGACCCCGACGGTGACGACGACCGGCCGCGACGGGCCTCGTGGCCCCGAAGACCACGACGACTGGCTGGACGGCGACGGCGCCGGACCAACTCGACGACGAGTCCGAACGACTCGTCTTTGCCTACTGAGACATGCACTGAGCGGAGCACCCCATGGAACTCACCACCTTCTGGTTCATCCTCATCGCCGTGTTGTGGACCGGCTACTTCTTCCTCGAGGGATTCGACTTCGGGGTGGGGATGCTGCTGCATCCCCTCGGCACCACCGACGCCGACCGCCGGGTGATGATCAACACCATCGGGCCCGTCTGGGACGGCAACGAGGTCTGGCTGCTCACCGCGGGCGGCGCCATGTTCGCCGCGTTCCCCTACTGGTACGCCACGCTGTTCTCCGGGTTCTACCTGCCGTTGCTGTTGATCCTGCTCGCCCTGATCTTCCGAGGCGTGGCCTTCGAGTACCGCGGCAAGGTCGACAGCGCCCGCTGGCGCTCGCGGTGGGACCTGGCGATCGCGGTCGGTTCGTGGCTGCCGGCGGTGCTGTGGGGCGTGGCATTCGCCAACATCGTGCGGGGCGTGCCGATCAACGCCGAGGGCGACTTCACCGGCACCCTGTTCACGCTGCTCAACCCGTTCGGTCTGCTCGGTGGTGTCGTCACCGCCACGCTGTTCCTGTTGCACGGCGCGAACTTCCTGAGCCTCAAGACGCTCGGCGACGTGCGCGAGCGAGCGCACCGTGTGGCCGAGATCGCCGGACCGGTCGCCGTGGTGGGCGGTGGCACGTTCCTGATCTGGAACCAACTCGCCCGCGGCAAGGGGTGGACCTGGATTCCGGTACTCGCCGCCGCGGGTGCGCTCGTGGTGGGCATCGTGGCCGAGCGCCGCAACCGTGAGGGCGTTGCCTTCACCGCCACGGGCGTGGCCATCGCCATGGCCGTGGTGTCGCTGTTCGGTTCGCTGTATCCCAACGTGATGCCCTCGACCACCGACGCTGCCTTCAGCCTCACCGTGACGAACGCGTCGTCCACCGACTACACCTTGAAGGTGATGACGATCGTGGCGCTGGTGATGACCCCCGTGGTGCTGGTGTACCAGGGTTGGACCTACTGGGTGTTCCGCAAGCGGATCGGAACCCAGCACCTGCCGGTCGCATCGCGGTCGTGAGCGAGGTCGACCGGCGAGGCCCGGTCGACGTCCGACTCGTCGGTTTGGTGCCGGCACTTCGAACCCACCTCGTGGTGGTGGCGGGTGTCGCGTCCGCCACCGCGCTGGCGGTGGTGGTCCAGGCCGAGGCGCTGGCGACCGGCCTGCGGGATCTGGTTGCCGACCGCGACACCGACATCGCCACCCTGGTGTGGGTGCTTGATCAGCGTTGCGTTGCTGCGCGGCGCAGCGACCACCGTCACCGAGTGGTCGTCGGCGCGGGCCATGCGAGCACTGCGCCACGAGGTGCGTCGACGTGTGCTCGACCACGCCGTGCTCGACGCCGACCGAGCCACCGGGGGTGTCGCCAGCCGCGAGGCGACCATCGCCACCACCGGCGTCGACCAACTCGAGCCGTACGTTCGCCAGTTCCTGCCCGCGCTGCTCCTGGCGGTGACGGTGCCGCTGGTGGCCGGCACCCGAATCCTGTTCGCCGACCTGCTGTCGGCGGTGTTGATCGCGGTGACGGTGCCGTTGATCCCGGTGTTCATGGTGCTGATCGGCCGGATGACCGAGCGGCGCACTGCCCGTCAATGGGCTGTGCTCCAGCGGCTGGGGGCGCACTTCCTCGACGTCCTCGAAGGGATGCCGACACTGCGCCTCTTCGGACGGGCGGAGGCGCAGAGAAACTCGGTGCACGAGGTGTCGGAGCAGTACCGGGAGACCACCCTGGGAGCATTGCGGATCGCATTCCTCTCGGCGCTCGCGCTGGAGTTGATCGCCACGCTGTCGGTGGCGTTGATCGCCGTGGAGATCGGACTCCGCCTCGCAGGCGGCAGCCTCGATCTCGGGACTGCGCTGGTGGTGCTCCTGCTCGCGCCGGAGTGCTACCTGCCGTTGCGACGCGTCGGAGCGAGCTTCCATGCTGCGCAAGCAGGCCTCGACGCATCGGACGATCTTCACGATCTGCTCGAGCGCCCGACGCTGGCCATCGGAGACCACACCGGCCCCACCTCGGGGCTGCTGCGGTTGCGCGACGTGGCGATCGGGCGCGGCGGTCGCAACATCGTCGACGGACTCGAGCTCGACGTGGCCCCCGGCACCGTCACCGCGGTGTACGGGCCGAGCGGGATCGGCAAGAGCACACTGATCGAAGCGTGCCGAGGCCGCCTTGCCGACCGATCCGGTTCGATCACCCTCGACACGGGCACGGACACGGGCACGGGCGAGAGCTGCGTCGACGTGCGCGACCTCGACCCGGCGTGGTGGGCCGACCAGCTCACCGTGATCGGCCAACGCCTCGTGCCGGGCACCACCACCGTGATCGACGAGGTGCGTGCCGCCACGGGTGCAACCGACGAACAGGTCCTCGCCGCGCTTGCCGACCTGGGACTGGCCGACGCGACGTCCGGTGCGGTGGCATCGAACGAGATGGCGTGGCGGCGCACCGACGAACTCTCGGGTGGTCAGCTGCGCCGGGTGCAAGTGGCTCGGGCGCTCGTGGCGGTGCGCCATGGGAGCGCCCGGTTCGTGTTCGCCGACGAACCCACCGCGCATCTCGACGACGCGAACGCCGACGGCGTGTGGGCCGTCGTGCGCGAGTTCGCCGAGCAGCACGGGGCGGCCGTGCTCGTGGCCACCCACGACGGTCGCTGCAGAGCGATTGCCGATCGGGTCATCGACCTGTCTGCGGGCGACGAAGCAGCGACCGAACCGCGCGGATCGCGGCCGCTGCGCGCGCGAGCACCGAACCGCTGACGTCACGCTGACGCTCGCCGGAACCACGCCCACCCCTGCGCTTCCTGCTGCGGCAGCACTCCCATCCGCAGCCCGCTCGGCAGCCCGGCGGCCGATCGGCGGGCACACGAGCACCCCGACCCCGATCCCGTCGCCGGGCGACCTTCGCGAGGCGTTGCGGCGCGTGTTGGCCATGGCCCGCCCGGTGCGGCGGCGCTTCATCGGCGCAGCGGCGCTCGGCACAGCGGCCGAGATCTGCACCATCGGGCTGGCGGGCGCCGCGGCATGGTTGGTCGTGCGCGCCGCCGAGCAACCCGAGTTGGCCGCGCTGTCGGTGGCGATCCTCGGCGTGCGCGCGTTCGGTACCGGCAAGGGCGTGTTCCGCTACGCCGAACGTCTCGCCACCCACGACACCGGGCTGCGTTCGCTGAGCGAGATCCGTGCCGCCGTGGTGGCGCGGCTCGCCGAGATCGCTCCCGCCGGCATTCCAGGCTGGCAGCGCGGCGACCTCGTGCAGCGCGTGGTCGCCGACGTCGACCGCCTGCTCGACCTGTTCGTGCGAGCACTCGGCCCCGTCGTCGCTGTTGCCGTCGCCGCCCTCGGAGCACTGGCGATCACCGTCGCGCTCGATGCCGTCGCCGGCACGGTACTGTGCTCGCGCTGCTGGTGGTGGGAGTCGGCATACCCGCAGTGACGATGCGCGGCGAGGCCACGATCGGTCCGGCGCTCGCCGAGGCCAGGGCGGTGCTCGGCGCCAGAGTGCTCGACGTCACCGAAGGCCTCGACCAACTCTGGGCCAACCGCACATTCGCCGCAGCCCGACGAGCGGTCGACGCCCCCGGTCGCACGATCGACCAACTCGAGCGGCGACGCGCCCGCTTGCGAATGCTCACCGGCGCCGTGGTCACCGCAGCCCCGCTCCTCACCGCAACCGCCACCCTGGCCGCGGTCGCGATGACGGGCGGTTCGCTGAGCGGTCCGTTGATCGGCGTGCTCGTGCTGTGGCCGCTGGCGATCCTCGAACTGGTTGGCACGATCAACGAAGCGAGTGCCTCGGTCCCGAGCATTGCCGGCTCCGCGCACCGAGTGATCACGCTGCTCGACACACCAGACCCTGTGGCGCCGCCGGCCGACCCGCAACCGATCGATGCACATCCCACCGTGGCGCTCGATCGGGTGACCGCACGCTGGCCGGGCGCTGCCGACGACGCGCTCGAGCCGGTGTCGATGCAGCTGCAACCTGGTGAGTTCGCCGAAGTCAACGGCCCGAGCGGCGCAGGCAAGTCGACGCTCGCGGCGGTGCTCGTCGACTTCCTCGCTGCGCAGTCAGGCGAGTATCGCCTCGGCCCGACGTCCGTTGGCGACGCGACCGGGAGCGACGTGCGGCGGCGTGTCACGTGGATCCAGCAGTTGCCGTGGGTGGCCGACTCGACGGTGCGCGAGAACCTGCGTCTCGCCGATCCGTCAGCCACCGACGACCAGCTCACGACTGCGCTGGCTGCGGTGCGTCTCGACCAGTGGTTCGCCCACCTGCCTGCAGGCCTCGACAGCCGGCTGGGTCGTGGGGGCGGCGCGATGAGCGGCGGCGAAGCGCAACGGCTCGCACTCGCCCGGGTACTCCTCGCCGGCCACGAGGTGGTGGTGCTCGACGAGCCCACCGCGAACCTCGATGCCGACACCGCTGACCGCGTGCTCGACACCGTGCTCGATCACTGCGCCGACCGCACCACGGTGCTCCTCGGCCACTGACCCACCCGGCCGACCCGGCCCGAGCGATGAGCGAACGCACCAGATCTGGGGGTTTGGCTCATCGCAGTTCGAGTGCGGGGATCTCCGTCGGGGTCAGTCGTGCAGCATGTCGAGCAGTTCGCCGACGGTGTGCTGACCCTCGAGGGGGTGTCGCAGCGGCGTGCGATCGATGATCTCGTAATGGTTGCGACGCCCGACCTTCTCGCGCCGCAGGTACCCGGCGCGCTCGAGGTCGTCGAGGATGCGCTGCACCGCGCCGGGCGTGATGCCCACCACGTAGCTGAGGTCGCGCTGACGCAGGTCGGGGTCGCGGCTCAACGCCACCATGACGTGCGCGTGATTGGTGAGGAACGTCCATGACGGCAGGTCAGGTTTCGGTTCGGTCAACGTCACATACGCATCATAGGTATCCGAAGACACCTGTTGCCCAAGGTCTTTTGCGGCCATGGTCGGCGTCCCGATGACCGTCACGCCGGAGACTCGGGGTCGTCGTCGTGGGTCTGCGATCGATGCTGCGGCGATCGGGTCGGCCTCGGCGAGTTCGTGCTCGGGGCCGGCCAGTGCATCGCTGCGCAGATGCTCCGACGTGGTGGTGCGATGCGTGGCCCGGAACAGCAGGTGGGTGCTGGCCGGCAGCGTCAACAGCAATGCCGCTGCCACGATCGCGAGTTCGGCCGCGCCACGCCAGCCGACCTCGATCGCTGCGCCGACCGCCACCAGCAGGAAGGCGATCGGGCTGGCCTTGCCCGCCGCATGGAACCGTGCGTACGACGTGGTGAAGGTGAGCAGGCCGATGCCGGCGAGCAGCGCAACGAACGCACCGAGCAGCAGGAACACCGACGCAATCGGGTTCATGACCGCCCCGTCGTTTCGATGAAGCGACTGAGCGCCACCGTGGCGGTGAAGGCCACGATGGCGATCACCACGAGCACTCCGATGTAGAGCGTGTTGCCGGTCTCGGCCACCCGCACGCCGATCGCCCCCATCAACGCCACCAGCGCTGCGTCGAGTGAGATCACCCGGTCGGCGAGCGACGGCCCGCGCACGAGACGGATGCCGGCGAGGATGCCGGCGAGCAGGAAGATGGCAACGGCGATGTCGGCGATCATGTCGTCGGCTCCGTGACAGGCAGGGCGCGGCAGGCCAGGTCGGCGAGGCGCTGGACGTGTCGTTCGATCTCCTCGGCCTGGTCGGCGTGCAGGAGGTGCAGGTACAGCCGACCGGTGGCGACGTCGCTGTCGACCACGGCGGTGCCCGGTGTGACCGTGATCGCCACCACGAGCATCAGCAGGTGCGAGCGGGCGCCGAGTTGGGTGTCGACGGCGATGATTGCTTCGTCGGTGTAGTCGGTGGGCGTGAGGATCTCCCAGGCGACGTGCACCGTCGACACCACGAGGTCGACGGCGACCAGCCACAGGAACTGCAGCAACGGCCATGGACGGATCTGCCGGGCGTTGGGATCGACGCCGGCGAACACGGTGACCGCAACGGCGAGCGCCGTGCCCGAGGCGACATTGGCCACCGACACCGCTCCCCACAACGCGCACCACGCCGCCACCAGCAGCGCCATCGTGACCAGTCGGCGCGGGGACACCAGTGCTCGCAGCGAGCGGCGCAGCGCGGTCCGCCGGTTGGCGGCGGCCGGGCTGGTGCGCTCGACGGTGGGGGCCATCAGCCGAGCACCTCGACGATGTACGGCGTGCGGGCGAGCAGTTCGGTGGCGGCACGTTCGCTCATCTCCCACAGCGGCCCGGCCACCACGGCGATGAAGATCGTTCCGGCCACGGCCAATCCAGCGGCGGTCTGCATGATCGTTCTCGATCGATGACTCGACGCGGGCAGTGCCGACGGCGTGACCTCACCCCAGAACGCACCCAGCCAGATCTTGGTCATCGACAGCAACGTGAGGATCGAGCCGACCAACGCCACCGCCACGATCACGTAGGTGCCCGCCGCGACGCCGGCGTCGATCAGCGCCAGCTTGGCGATGAAGCCCGAGAACGGCGGGATGCCCGCAAGGCTCAACGCCGGCAGCGCGAACATCACGGCGATCACCGGCTTGCTCGTGGCGAGCCCGCCGACCTTGTTGAGCGCCGACGTGCCCTGGTCGTCCTCGATCAGACCACCGGCGAGGAACATCACGGTCTTCACCGGGATCTGATGGATCAGGAACAGCACCGCACCGGCCACACCGGCCACCGTGAACATCCCGAGACCCATGATCATGTAGCCGATCTGGCTCACGACGTGGAACGACAAGATGCGCTTGACGTCGTCCTGGGCGAGCGCTCCGAACACGCCGATGATCATCGTGAGCCCAGCGATCACCAGCAACAGCGGTCCGAGCTCGCTGAGGTCCATCAACGTGAAGAACCGGATCAGCACGTACACGCCGATCTTGGTGAGCAGGCCGGCGAACACGGCGGTGATCGTGGTGGGGGCCGTCGGGTAACTGTCGGGGAGCCACGAGAACAGCGGGAAGATGGCTGCCTTGGTGCCGAACACCACGAGGAACCACAGTCCGATGCCGACCTGGGTGGCGTCGGGCAGATCGCCGAATCGCTCGGCGAGCAGCGCCATGTTGACCGTGCCGGTCGCCGCGTACACGATGGCCACACCGAACAGGAACAGCGTGGAGGCGAACAGGTTGATGACCACGTAGGTCATGCCCGATCGCACCTGGGCCTCACGGCCCTGATGGGTGAGCAGGACGTAGCTCGACACCAGGATCAGTTCGAACGCCACGAAGAGCGTGAAGAGGTCGCCGGTGAGGATGGCCAGGCTCACGCCGCCCATCAGCACGAGCAGGATCGGGCTCACCACGGCCGGATCGGCGCCTGCGGGTGTGCGGCGCTGGCCGATCGCGAACAGCTCCACCACGAGGATGGTCGCCGACGCCACCAACAGGATCAGCGCCGCGAACATGTCGGCGACGAGGATGATGCCGAGGTCGGCCGCCCAATCGCCCACCCGCAGCACCACCGTGCCGTTGCGGTCGACCTCTGCCAGGAGCACGGCGGACAGCGCCGTGACGGCGCTCATGGTGCCGACGGTGAGGATGTCGCGCGCCATCGCGATGCGGCGTACGCCCAGCACCATCGCTGCTGCCAACAACGGCAGGGCGACGGCAAGGCCGACGACCGCGCTCACGATCCGCCCTCCGGGTTGTCGTGCAACGCTTCGAGGGCCCGCGTTTCGTCGAGCGCAATGCGCTGCTGCTCTTCGGTGGTGGCGATGCGGCGGTCTTCGACGTCGTCCTCGACGAGGTCGTCACCGGTGAGCACCTGCTGGCGGCGGGCGAGGGCGAGCACGAACAACGTGAGACCGAAGGAGATCACGATCGCGGTGAGCGACAGCGCCTGCGGCAACGGGTTCGACATGTCGGGTGCCGGTTCACCGTCGACGATCGGCGGCGAACCTGCCGGACCGCCAGCGGCGAGCAGCGCAATCACCGCGGCGTGGCCGAGCAATGCGAACCCGAGCACGATCCGGCTCAGCGAACGCGACGTGACCAGGAAGGTGCCGGTGGCGACCAGCCCGGCCACGGCGAAGATCAGTGCCACACTCATGCGTCGCTGCTCCGCGTCGAGTCGGATGTCGGCGTCGAGTCGGACGTGTCCGGCGTGTCCGGTGCCGTCTGACCACGATCGACGAGCGAGGTGGCGTCGAGCCCGTCGAGCAGCGCCACGACGAGGCCCACCACGATGGCGACCACGCCGAGGTCGAACAGCAACGCCGAGCCGGACTTGACCGTGCCGAGGAGCGGTGCGTCCCAGGTGACCACCACCTGATCGAGCAGCGGCTCACCCCAGAACATGGGGGCGATGGCCACGATGCCGGCGATCACGCCGCCGGCCGACAGCCAGGCATAGGCGTGACGGGGCTCCTGGAGGCCGGCGACGGTGCGCAACACGATCACGGCGCCGAGCATCAGCCCCGCAGCGAAGCCGCCGCCCGGCTGGTTGTGCCCAGCGAACAGCGCGTACGCGGCGATCAGCAGTGCAATGGGCGTTGCCGCGCGGACCGACAGCGCAACGATCGGCGAGGTACGAGAGATCACGTCGCGACCCCCTGTTGCGAAGCGCTCACGTCAGCGGCGACATCGACGGCGAGGTCGGCCGCGATGTCGGGATCGATGTCGGCCAGCGGGATCTTCGACGGCACGGGGCGCTTGCGGCCACGGCGACCACTCAGGGTGAGGATGCCCACCGCCACCACGAGCAGCACGATGATCTCGCCGAACGTGTCGAGCGCACGGGTGTCGGTGAGGATCACGTTGACCACGTTCTTGCCACCGCCATCGTCCTGTGCGGTGTCGGCGAGCTCACGAATGGGGGCTTGGCCCACTGGCGATCCGGCACCGCCGGCGAGGGCGACCGCTACGGCGGTGCCCATCGCACCGGCGATCACGACTCGGCCGATCAGCCACAAACGGGTGGGAGTGGGGAACTTGGTGCCGAGGCGTCCGAGGCCCACCACGAAGCCGACGACCACGACGGTTTCCACCAGGAGTTGCGTGAGCACCAGATCGGGCGCTCCCTGGGCCACGAACAGCCCGGCCACGCTGAAGCCCACGGCGCCGAGCACGAGCGCCGCTCCGAGACGCGACGACACCTGGGTGGCGGCGATCGCTGCGGCCACCACCATCAGCACGAGCACCGCCTGGGCACGGTTGTCCCACCAGTAGAGGGTGTCGGTGTTGATCTCACCGAGGAACGGCACCGACGCGGCCCCGACCACGGCCACCGTGGTCGCAAGGTAGAGCGGGAGCGATCCGTGCTGCACTCGTCCGGCGACCTGGCGAGCGAGCCGAGCAATGCCGTCGATGGTCCAGTCGACGTTGGCGGCACCGCGGGCGACCGGCCCGCTGACCACATGACGCCGAGCGAGCAGCGCTCCCACCACGAGTCCGACCGCCACGATGCCCACCGAGGTGAGGAACGCGTCGGTGAGGCCGGGCCAGCGCAGCAGCGAGTAGACCTCGGCCTTGGGTGCCACCGTGATCACTGCGGGTCGCACCACGCCGGTCACCCAGCCGAGCGTCACGAAGCCGAGCAGACTGGCGGCGGCCAAGATCATTTCGGGAGCGGTCATCGCAGGGCGGCGAGGCTTCACCGGGCGGTCGGGCATCGGCTCGCTGCTGCCGAACATCCCGATGAGCAAGCGAGTGGTGTACGCAACCGTGAGCACCGAGCCGCCGATGATCAGGCCACCAACGATCAGGAACTCGGTGCCGGACAGCCCGAGCGCGGCCTCGATCGCTGCTTCCTTGGTGGGGAAGCCGAGCAGCGGCGGCACCCCGGCCATCGACGCTCCCGAGATCACCGCCACCACGAAGGTGATCGGCATCGAGCGTCGCAGGCCGGAGAGTTCGTTGATGTTGCGGGTGCCGGTACGCACGTCGACTTCGCCGACCACCATGAACAACGCCGCCTTGAACACGGCGTGAGCCACGAGGATCGAGATCGCCGCGAAGGTGGCTTTGGGGGTGCCGAGCGCCAGCAACGTGATCAGCAGGCCGAGTTGCGACACCGTGCCCCAGGCCAGGATCAGCTTGGCGTCGACGTGGCGCAGCGCACCGACGGCACCCCACAGCATGGTGGTCAGGCCGAAGGCGAGTCCGACCGGCTTCCACACGTCGGTGTCCTGGAACGCCGGTGCGATCACGGCCACGAGAATCACGCCGGCCTTCACCATGGTGGCCGAGTGGAGGTAGGCGCTCACCGGGGTGGGCGCGGCCATGGCGCCAGGAAGCCACACGTGGAAGGGGAACTGCGCCGACTTGGTGGCCGCCGCAACGAGGATCAGGATCGCCGCGGCATTGGCGGTGGCGCCGGTGATCGGGGTGATCTCACTGAGGCTGGCGGTGCCGGCGGCGTCGACGAACAGCACGAAGCCGGCCAGCAACGACAGTCCGCCACCCGCGGTGATGAACAGCGCACGCCGGGCGGCCATGCGAGCAACGGGATCGACGTGCTTGAACCCCACGAGCAGGAACGACGTGATCGAGGTGAGTTCCCAGAAGATGAACAGCGTCCACACCGAATCGGCCCAGACCAGGCCGACCATCGCAGCCGAGAAGGCCAGCAGTGTTGCGGCGAAACGCCCCATGCTGGTCGCCCCGACGGAGAAGTAGCCGGCTGCGTACACGCACACCAGCGCACCGATGCCGGACACGAGCACCGAGAGCAGTGCGGACATGGCGTCCACGCGGAACTCGAACGCCACGTCGAGGCCGGGCACCCACTCGAAGCCGGCGACGATGACCTCGGACGAGCCCAGGCGAGTGATCGACCACAGTGCCGTGACGGCCATCGGAATCGCTGCAACCCACAGCACCTGACGGCCCATTCGGGCGCCGAGCGAGGGAAGCACCACCACGACGAGCACGTGCAGAGCGAGGAGAAACCAGATCAACAGGCATCGATGATACGGCCCGATTTATTTGCACGACAACATTGACCTATTCGAAAGGGTGTTTTATCCTGAGCACATGACAACGCGACGTTTTCGCCGTGATCATCGTGCACTTCTGACCGCAGCCGACGAACGATGGCTCGCTCAAGCCATCGAAGCGGGCAGTGCGGCCGCCGAACGCCTGGAACGAAACGAGAGCGTCGAGGGCGACGCCGAGCTGGTCATCGAAGGCGAACGGGCTCGTCAGCACTTCATCGAGGCCAACGTTCGCCTGGTGCAGAGCATCGCCAACAAGTTCAGCGTGCCGGTGCATCTCGACCGTGACGACATCGTGCAGGACGGCATGATCGGGCTGCAGAAGGCGGTCGAGAAGTTCGACTGGCGCCGTGGCTACAAGTTCTCCACCTACGCCACCTGGTGGATCCGCCAGGCGATCCAGCGGGGGCTCGAAGCGTCGGCCACCACGATCCGCATCCCCGGGCATCGCAGCCGGGAATTGCGCACCGCGATGGCTGCCACCGCCGGCGGCGGACGTCTGCCCGACGAACTGGCGATGATCGACATGCTCAGCCAACTCGAGTCGATGGATCGCCCCATCGGCGAAGGTGCCGACACCCTCGGCACGATGGTCGCCAGCGACATCGAGGGCCCCGACGAGGCCGCCGAGCGCATGGTCACCGGTGAGCAGATCGACGCCCTCCTCGATCACCTCGACGACACCAGCGCCTACGCAGTCGCCGCCCGCTTCGGGCTGCGCGGCCACGAGCCGGCCACGTTCGCGTCGATCGCCGAGGAGCTCGGTGTCACCCCCCAAGCCGTGCGCCGCCGCGTCGAGCGCGCCATCGCCAAACTGCGCACCCACGCCGAACCGATCGCCGCCTGACGCCGGCGCGGCGACGTGCCCCGCCGACCCAGCGCGCTGAAGGTTGCGGCTGGCGACTCGGCGACGTCAGCGGGTGATCTCGTTGCGGAGCTCGTCACCGCGCACGAAGCGGCCGAGGTTGTCGAGGAAGATCTCGGCAACCCGCGCGGTGGTGCCGGTGCTGGATCCCGAGTTGTGGGGGCTGATGATCACGTTCGGGAGATCCCACAGCGCATCCTCGGGTGGCAGCGGTTCGGGATCGAACACATCGAGGCCGGCACCGGCCAGGCGGCCGGCCGCGAGCGCGTCGGTGAGGGCGGCCTGATCGACGAGCTCGCCGCGGCCCACGTTCACGAACACCGCCGAGTCGGGCATGGCCGCGATCACATCAGCGTCGATGATGCCGCGCGTCTCGGGCGCCAACGGCAGCGCCAGCACCACCACGTCGGCATCACGGACGGTGTCGGTCAACTCCTCCAGCGGACGCACCGGGCATGGCTCGTCGCCACGGGCCGATCGACGCACGATCACCGGATCCATCCGGAACGCAGTGGCGAGGCGCACCACTTCCTGGCCGATCGGGCCGTATCCGATCACCACGATGCGTTGGCCGTCGAGTTCGCGGAACGGCTCCGGCGTCCACTCGTGGGCCGCCTGCGATCGCAGCCAGCCGGGCAGGCCCCGGCTGAGCGCGAGGAGATACAACATCACGGTGCCGGCGATCGGCGGCGCGCTGGCGCCCGATGACGTGGTGAGTCGGGCACCGCGTTCGAGGAATGTCGCGAACACCGGGCTGTCGACCCCGGCCGACATCGAGTGGAACCACTCGAGGTTGGTGACCGACAGCGCGACCTTGAAGAACGGCGCGGCCCGCTCGGGCCAGGCGTCGTTGGAGAAGAACACCACGGTGATCCGCTCGATGTCAGCCGCCGACACCTCTTCGCCCGGACGTAATGCAATCACGTCGAGATCGGGTGCGATCTCCGCGATTCGCTCGGCGTAGGCGTCGATGAACGTGTCGGTGCAGAAGAGTGCCACGTCCACCAGTGTGGCTCGCCACACGATCACGCCTGGGGTCAGACCCCAGGCGTGATCGTGCCCGTTCAGGCGACCGATCAGGCGATGAGTTCGTCGACGAATTCGGAGAACACGTCGGCGTATCGCATGGCATCGGCTTCGGTGTGCATCACCGAGATCAGCCACTGCTCGTCGAGACCCGGCGGGAGCAGGATGCCGCGGTTGATGCCGTGCATCCACTGCGCGAACGCCAGGTCGAAGTCGGTGGCCTTGTAGTCGCGGTAGTTGCGCACCGGGTCCTTCGACCAGGTGATGCAGCCCTTGGCGCCGAACTCGACGGTGTGTGCCGGCAAGTCGGCGTCGTCGATGATCTTCTGACACGCCTGTACCAACTTGTGGTTGAGCGCGATCGCGGCCTCGATGTTCTCCTTCGTGCACGCCTCGGTGAGGGTGGCCTTCGCGGCTGCCATCACGAGCGGGTTGCCGTTGTACGTACCGAGGTGCAGCACTTCACCGGTGGTGATCAGGTCCATGTACTCGGCCTTGCCGCCGAACGCACCGACGGGGAATCCGCCGCCGATCGACTTGGCGAGCGTGACGAGGTCGGGGGTGACCCCGAGCTGCTTGGTGGCGCCGCCGAAACCTGCGGTGAGGCCGGTCTTGACCTCGTCGAAGATGAGCAGCGTGCCGTACTTGTCGCAGATCTCGCGAACCGCTTCGAGATAGCCCGGATCGGGCAGCACGATGCCGATGTTCTCCATGACCGGCTCGACGATGAAACAGGCGACCTCGCGGCTGGCGAGCACCCGCTCGAGCGCCGGCGCATCGTTGTAGGGGATCACGATGACGTCGTCGATCGTGCCCTGGGTGATGCCCCCCGACTGCGGGATCGAATACGGGGCGTCGGCCGGGCCGGCTTCGGCAACGGCGGGCTTGTTGGAGATCATCACTTCGTCGTGGTGGCCGTGATAGCCACCCTCGACCTTGACGAGCTTCTCGCGCTTGGTGACGCCGCGGGCGAGGCGGATGGCATCCATGGTGGCCTCGGTGCCCGAGTTCGTCGGACGCCACATCGGGAAGCCGTAGCGCTCACCGAGCAGTTCGGCGACGTCGGCGTCGAGGTCGCACGGGGTCACGTACAGCGTGCCGTGGTCGAACTGCGCCTCGACCGCTTTGCGGACAGCGGGGTGCATGTGGCCGGCGAACAGTGCGCCGAAACCCATGTCGTAGTCGACGTACTCGTTGTCGTCGACATCGACCATGCGGGAGCCGGCGGCGTGCTTGACGACGATCGGGTGGGGGTCGTACGCCTGGAAACTGGAGGGGACGCCGGCGGGGAGCACCTTGCGGGCTCGTTCGCTGGCGCGCTGCGATCCCTGGGTACGTTCGGAGTAGGTCACCAGCTCGCGCTCGGTGATCTCCTTGGCCCTGGCCGCGAGCTCGGACGTATGCATCGAGTCGGTCACGGACATGAGATATCACTTCCTGGTCTTCTGTAGGTGCCGGCGGATACCGGCCCGCCAATCGTACGCCACAACGTGACCCCTCGCGCTCACGTCGGCCCCCGCAGCCCGGGTCTCCGGGAACACAGTGGTCCCGCAGCCCGGGTCTCGGGGAACCACCAGTGGGTTCCCGGAGACCCGGTCTCGGGGAACCGACTGCCGACCGGCAACAATGGCGGGGTCCGCCCGATCGATCAGGAGTTCCGATGAAAACTGCCGCCACCGAGATGCTGGGAATCGAGTTCCCGATCTTCGCGTTCAGCCACTGCCGTGATGTCGTCGCCGCCGTCTCGAAGGCGGGTGGACTCGGCGTACTCGGCGCCGTCGCCCACTCCCCCGAGCAGCTCGAGATCGACCTGAAGTGGATCGAGGACGAGCTCGGCGACCGCCCGTACGGCGTGGATCTGATCGTGCCCGCCAAGTACGCCGGTGACGAGGGTGGTGGCTACACCCTCGACGACATCCGCTCGCTGATTCCCGACACCCATCGCGAGTTCGTCGACGACATCCTGCGCCGCTACGACGTCCCCGAGTTCCCCGCCGACGAGGAGCGGTCCTCGGGCCGATCCACCGGTGGCCACAGCGGCGTCGCTCCGTTCAGCGCCGCAGCTGCCGGCCCGCAATTGGAGATCTCGTTGGCCCACAAGACGGCGTTCGTGGCCAACGCGCTCGGCCCGCCGCCGCAGTTCCTGATCGACCGGGTCAAGGAGGAGGGCCGGCTCATCGGTGCGCTCGCCGGACGTCCCGTGCACGCAGAACGTCACCAGGCCGCCGGCGTCGACATCATCATCGCCCAGGGTTCCGAGGCCGGTGGCCACACCGGTGAGATCGGCTCGATGGTGCTGATCCCCGAGATCGTCGACGCCGTCGACATCCCGGTGCTGGGCGCCGGCGGCATCGGCCGCGGCCGCCAGATGGCCGCCGCCATGGCGCTGGGTGCGCAGGGCGTGTGGTGTGGCTCGGTGTGGCTCACCACCGACGAGGCCGAAACCCACCCGGTGGTCAAGCAGAAGTTCCTGGCCGCCACCTCGGCCGACACGATCCGCTCGCGGTCGATGACCGGCAAGCCGGCACGCATGCTGAAGACCGCATGGACCGAGGAGTGGGAGCGCGAGGACACGCCCGCACCGTTGGGGATGCCGTTGCAGCCGATCCTCACCAACGAGGCTCAGGCCCGCATCAACCGTGCCGCGCACACTCACGGCTCGGGTGCCGAGAAGCTCGCCGGCTACTTCGTCGGCCAGATCGTGGGCACGATGAACCAGCCGAAGTCGGCCGGCCAAGTGGTGATGGACATGGTGACCGAGTTCATCGAGGCCGTCGAGTCGCTCAGCGGCCAGCTCGACTACTGACCTTTCCACCCGTTTGGGTTGCAGTTTCGGTGGGGCGCCCCACCGAAACTGCAACGCAAACGGGGTTTGGCGCGGCGGTCGGGGCTACCGGTAGAGGCAGATCGCACGCAGCTCGATGCTCGAGCGGGCGGGGCGTCCGATCTCCACGTCGGGGTCACGGAACGCAGAGTGCGGCGTGAACCAGGTGGCGCCCTGCTCAACGAGTGCGGTGTCGTAGGTGCGGAATGCAACCACCTCGTCGTGGCCCAGCTCGGCAAAGGCGTACCAGTGATACGGCGACTCCTCGACGGGCTCCAGAACTGCAATCGCCTCGAAGTCGACACCCGAGCCGGCGTAGTCGTTGACCGGGATGGGTCGACCATCGGCCGGCACCACCGTGCGGGCATCGCAGAACCCCAGCGGGTAGTCCATCTTCGCCTCGCCGATGTTGCGCCAGAACTGCAGGATCACGAGACGCGAGGCGTCGATCACGTCGGCGCCGGTGACGCCGTTGCGTTCGAGAGCACGCGCCGTTCCTTCACGCTCCGACTGCACGTACGACTGACGCACGAGATCGTCATAGCCAGCGGCGAAATCGGAGTGGACGAACGAGATCGGCGCCAGGTCGTCGTGGAGCTTCGCGTGCTCGGGGCCGCGCTTGATGTGGTTCGACACGAGGGCCACGTCGCAGCCGGTGAGGTCTCGTGCCAACTGCTCCATCTCGCCGTGATGGATCGTTGCGAGCGCGTCGTCGTCGCTCCAATCGGGTGCCGACGTCGAGTGGGCGACCAGTTCGAAGCCGCACTCCTGCCACGACGGCAGGTCGGCGCGGCGACCATCGAAGATGTCGATGTCGGTCGGCACCGCCATGAACTCGCCGCTGCGCGCCGCGAAGTTCAGCGTCGAGCGACAGAGCTTGTCGGTGGGAGCGGGCAGCTGGTGGACCATGGCGCAACGCTACGCGGGTCGGGCGACCCCAGACGATGCGACGTTCAGCGTGCGATGGCCGGGCGCTGAACTCCGACGCCCACCCTGTCGCCGTTGTGGGGCGGACGCGGCGTTGCCGGGCGAAGCCTGGGCGAACTCCGCCTCGCCGTCGACCGCCGCGAGCAGCATCTCGTGAAGCGGGTGCACGGCCGGCGGGGTGACGCAAGCGTTACGGTCGCTGCGTGAATCACCGGTCGTGGGTCGAGTCGTGGGTCGCAGTGCGATGACCGACATTCGGCGTGCTGTTCGCGCAGACCTCGACGTGCTCGTGGACTTGCACCGTCAGTTCTGCAAGATCGACCATCACCCGTTCGACGACGGCCGGGCACGTGCGGGCTTCGCCGGATTGCTCGACGACGACGCCCACGGGGTGGTGTGGATCGTCGACGACCCGAGTGCATATGCGGTGCTCACCTGGGGCTGGTCGATCGAGGCCGGCGGCGCCGAGGCGGTACTCGACGAGATCTTCGTGACCGAACGCAGCGCTGGCATCGGCTCACGGCTGATCGAGCACGTCATCGCCGACGCGGCAACGGCGAGGGTTGGCGCGCATCTTCCTCGAGACCGAGGCAGCGAGCGGGCGCGCCCGTGGCCTGTACGAGCGCCACGGTTTCGTGGTCGACGACTCGATCTGGATGAGCCGTCCGTTCGTCGAGCTGTCGTGACGCGCCGTCGGAGCATTCGTCTGGCAGTGATGGTGACCGGCGTGCTGGCCGCGGGCGCGTCGACCGCCGGTTGTGGTTCGGAGTCAGCGCTCGACGACGACCTGATGCTGGACGCCACAACCATCGTCGACGGGGGCAGAGTTGCGGCGGCGACGATGCGGGTCAGGGCGAACGGGTGCGGACCGCGCACCGAGTTGGGTACCGCAACGGCGATCGGCGACGGCGTCGTGGTCACCGCGGCACATGTCGTGGCCGGCGCCGACGACGTCGTCCTGCTCGATGCCGCCGGAGTGGCGACGCCGGCCGACGTGGTGCTGTTCGACCCCGACCTCGATGTGGCTGCGCTACGTGCCGCCGGCACCACCTCGAGCTCCGAGGTGACCGCACTCCTGCGGGCCGAACGGGCCACGCCGGGCGAGATCGGTCTGCTCGCGCTGGTGGGCGACGACGGCTCGATCGAACTCACCGACGTCGAGGTACTGCAGCGAGTCACCATCGAGACCACCGACATCACGGGAGACCGCGACGTCGTGCGGCCTGGCCTGCGCATCGCGCGCCGCGATCGAGCCCGGCGACTCCGGGGCGATGGTGCATCTGCCGGGCGGTGGCGTGGGAATCGTGTGGAGCCGCAGCACCGCCACCGCCGACCAGGCGTGGACCGTCGACCTTCCGGCCGATTTGCTCGATCCGACCGAGCGGAGCGGACGCTCACGACATCGGTCGACACCGGCGACTGGCTGACCCCGGCGTCGCGCCAAGGACAGCGTCAGGGAGCGCCGAGCACTCGATCGAGGTAGGTGTTGCGGAACGTGCCGGCGCCGTCGAGCTTGGTGCGCCAGCTCTGGAACGTGTCCCACTCGGGATAGCGGCCGGCGAGCGTGGCGTCGCTCTGGAAGTGCATCTTGCCCCAGTGCGGGCGGCCGTCGTAGTCGTTCATGATCTGTTCGACGCCCTGAAAGTAGGGCTCGTATGGCACACCGATGTACTGGTGGACCGCAATCCATCCGGAGTCGCGGCTGTTGGCGGTGGACAACGGGATGTCGTCACCCTTGGAGGTGCGCACCTCGATCGGGAACATCGGCTTGAACGGCAGGCGTGACGTGAGATCCACGATGCGACCGATCGCCTCGGGCACTGCATCGACCGGAATGCCGTACTCCATCTCGACGAACCGCACGTGGCGTGGACTGCAGAACACCCGGTCGCTGCGGTCGACGATGTCGCGTTCGGCGGCTGCCGACATCACGAGCTTGGCCACCTTCGGCGCGAGCGACGGGAACCGCCGACCCACACGGCAGACCGTGCCGAACGCCAGGTTCTCGCCGATCCACTTGTCGCGCACGTACGCGGCCTTCGACTGCGGGCGAGCTGCTTCGTCGGTGCGGGTGTTGCGTTTCACCTGGCAGCGACGAGCGCCCGGCATCAGGTAGAACTCGACGTGGTCGGTCGAGCGCATCACGTTGTCGAAGTCGGCGAGCACGTCGGAGAGGATCTCGATGGTCTCCACGGCGTGGAGGTTGAACGCAGGCACGCAGCGCAACGTGACCTCGGTGATGATGCCCAGCGCACCGAGCGCCACCCGGCCCACTCGCAGCAGTTCGGGTTCGTGGTGTTCGTCGGCGCGCAGCACGCTGCCATCGCCGGTGACGATCTCGAAGCCGACGATGTTGGTGGCGAGATTGGGGAAGTCGACGCCGGTGCCGTGGGTGGCGGTGGACGTGGCGCCGGCGATCGACTGCACGTTGATGTCGCCGAGGTTCGGCAGTGCCAGGCCGAGTTCGGCCAGCCGCTCGTTGAGATCTCGCAGGCGGATGCCGGCCTGGACCGTGACGTCGGCGCCGTTGACGGCAAGCACCTGATCCATGGCGTCGAGCGACAACAGGTGGCCGTCGGTCATTGCGGTGTCGGTGAACGAGTGCGCCCCGCCGATCACTTTCACCCGCTGGCCGGCAGCTGCCGCGGTGCGCACGATCGTGGCCACCTGGTCGGTGAATTTCGGCTCGTGGACCTCTGCTGGCAGGCAACGTTGGTTGCCCGCCCAGTTCTTGGTGGGGACTGCCATCGACACAGCGTAAACCCGTGTGGGCGAGGGTGCGTCAGCCGGCGAGGTCGTGGTCAGCCCAGAACCCGGGCGACGGCGTGGGTGTCGGCGACGTGGCGTACTCGCGGAGCCGGGCGAGTCCAGCTGCGTCGTACAGTTCGACGGCGTCGAAGATCACGTCGGGGCCAACCGCTCGCAACGCTCGGTCGCCGGGCGATCCGGCCTTCGGCAAGTTCGAGGTGAGCACCAACACACCGTGATCGCTCGCGCTGGCTGTCGCGACGTGAAGACGTCCGAGCAGTCGCCACACGGCGTCGATGCGCTGCAGCCCGGGGCGGATCGAGGTGAACGCGCCGGACACATCGACCCACCACTGGTGCTCGCCGTCGGGACTCGTGACCAGGAAGTCGAACTCGACGAGGCCCGATGGGTGCTTCGCCTTGTCGTCGATGTCGTCGAATCCTGCCTCGTGCAGGCGCAGCTTCGCGATGTCCTGGGCCTTCTTGGCCTCGCTCACCGCTCGGGCTTGGAAGTGCTCCTGGCGATCGTCGAAGGCCAGGTCGGCGAGGAGCGCTTCTTCCTCGGCCGGCACCGAGAGTTCGATGCGGCGACTGGTGTCGTGGCGCCTGGCCACCCGTTCGAGTTCGGTGTCGAGGCGCTGCTGCGCGAGCACCAGATACTCCGCGTCGGTGTCGTAGCCGACCCCGATGCGCCCGGTGCGAGCAGCCGCCACCAGCGTGGTGCCTGCGCCGGCGAACGGGTCGAGCACGATGTCGTCGACGTAGGTGTAGAGGTCGATCAGACGTCGGGGCAGCTCGACAGGGAACGGGGCGGGATGTCCGATCCGTGTGGCCGACTCGGTGTCGATGCGCCACACGTCGCGGGTGACGTCGACGAACTCGTCGTTGGCGAGCGTCGACTCGTGCGGCAGGCCGCGATCGCGGCGATCCTTTGCGTTCACCGCTCGGGCGAAGCGGCCCTTCGACGCGATGATCACGCGCTCGGTCATGTCACGAAGCACCGGGTTCGATGCCTTGGCGAACGATCCCCACGCACACGACCCCGACGATGCCGACGCCTTCTCCCAGATCACCTCGCCACGCAACAGCAGGCGCAGGTCGTCCTGGAGGATCGTGATGATGTCGGCACTCAGGCTCCGGTACGGCTTGCGGCCGAGGTTGGCCACGTTCACGGCAATGCGTCCGCCCGGCTCGAGCACGCGCACGCATTCGGCGAACACCGAGCGCAGCATCTCGAGGAACTCGAGGTACGTGGCGGGCACACGCGCCATCTCGCCTGCGTTGGCCCCCTCGCCGGTGACGGCCAGCTCGTACTCCTTGCCGACGAAGTAGGGCGGCGACGTGACCACCAGCGCCACGCTGTTGTCGGGGAGGTGGTGCATGTCGGCGCTCGTGCCGTGGAACAACCGACCACGATCCAGTTCGTCGAGCAGCTCGGTGGGCCGATTGATCCTGTCGTCGTCGGACAGCGCCGGTGGCGTGAATCGTTCGTAGAACGCGCTCGCGTCGTGCCCCTCCCGTCGGCCGACACCGAAGGCCGAGGTGTGAGTTCGCGCGTCGCGATCTTCCATGGCGGCGATCCTACGTGGGGGCGCGCGACCGAGCGGTGAGGCCCGCCTGCCGCGAGCCCGGGTGACCGCTCTTGTCAGAGACGCGCCGCGAGCACCTCGACGGCGCGGTCGAGTTCCGCGTCGGTGGTGGTCGAGTGCACCGACAGCCGCAGCAACTCGGGCAGGTGACGGCGTTCGACGTCCCAGCGCGACGAGTCGGCGAGCGTTGAGGTGGTGTTGATGCGATGGCGAGCCAGCAGTTGTTGCAGTTCGCTCGACGCCACGGCGTCGGTGGCGCAGGTGACGATGCCGCTGCGCACCACCCCTTCGTCGTACACGGCGAAGCCCGCATCGGTGAGCAGGCCGCGTAGCCGCTCGGCGCGACGGGTGATCGTGGCTTCGATCTCGGCCATGCCGAGTTCGAGCGCATGGTCGACGGCGGCGCCGAGGCCGAGCCATCCGGCCACGCTGTGTTCCCAGTGTTCGAATCGGCGGGCGCCGGGGCGCCACTCGAACCGGTCGCCCGCCACGAGTTCGGCGCCGTGATGATCGGGTTGCTGCGGGGTGAGGCGGTCGACGATCGTGTCGCTCACATAGAGGAATCCGGTGCCGCGCGGGCCGCGCAGATATTTGCGTCCGGTGGCCGACATCAGGTCGCAGCCGATCGCGTCCACGTCGATCTGGCGCTGGCCGACCGACTGACACGCATCGAGCAGGAACGGCACGCCCGCGGCTCGGGTGAGCGCGCCGACCTCGGCGGCCGGGTTGACCAGCCCGCCATTGGTGGGGATGTGGGTGAGCGACACCAGCGCGACGTCGTGGCGTTGCAGCCGGTCGGCGATGGCCGCCACGTCGACCTGGCCCGAGGCATCGTTCGGCACCCGATCGATCACCACGCCGCGTCGCTCGACGGCTGCCAGGAACGCCACGATGTTGGCGCCGTACTCGTGGTCGTGCACCACGAGGTGCTGGCCGGGTGCCATCGGCACCGACCAGAACGCCGCGTTCCAGGCATCGGTGGCGTGTTCCATCCGGGCGATCTCGTGCGGGCGTGCGCCGATCAACGTGGCGATCGAGTCGTAGACCGCAGCCCGTCGATCGATCGCCGCAGCCGCAGCTTCGTAACCGCCGAACGTCGCCTCGTCGCGTAGGTGGCCGAGCTGCGCGTCGAGCACCGACTGCGGCGGCAGCGACGACCCCGCATGGTTGAGGTGGATCAGCGGATTGGGCTCGTCGGCAGCCATCAGCTGAGTGCGTCGAGCAGGGCGTTCTCGATCACTTCGGTGAGCGCCGGGTGGATGTAGAACACCTGGCGGGCGATGTCTTCGGCGCGCTGATCGAACTGCATCGCCTGGATGATCGGTTGGATGAGCGACGACGCCTGCGGGCCGAGCACGTGAGCGCCGATGATCAGGCCGGTCACGTCGTCGACCAGCACCTTCGCGAAACCGGTCTCGTCGGCCATTGCCCACCCGTAGGCGGTGCCGCCGTAGTCGCGTCGGCCGACGCTGAACGAGCGGCCCTGCTTGACGGCCTCCTGCTCGGTGAGGCCAACGGTGGCCACCTGCGGGCTGGAGAACACCGCACTCGGCACCGCCTTGTAGCTCTGGCGGCGCAGGTCGTCGGGGTGCGCGATGTTCCAGAAGGCGATGGCTGCTTCGGCGTTGGCGAGATGCTTGAGTTGGTAGTTGTTGGCGATGTCGCCGACGGCCCAGATCCCCTCGACGCTGGTGGCCATCGTGTCGTCGACGGCAATGGTGCCGTGATGGTGGCACTCGAGCCCGGCGGCGTCGACGTTGAGGAGGTCGCTGTTCGGCTCACGACCGGTGGCCACGAGGAGTTCGTCGACGATGGTCTCACCGATGGCACACGTGATCTTGATCCCGTCGGCGACACGTTCGACGTGCGTGGGTACGTGGCCGAGGAGCAGGTCGACGCGCTGGCCGAACGCCTCGGTGAACGTGGACGAGATGTCCTGGTCGAACTCGCGCAGCAGGGTGTTCGACCGGTTGAACACGGTGACGTGCGAGCCGAGCCCGGAGAACACGTGGCCCATCTCGACGGCGATGAAACCGCCACCGATGATGCCGAGCCGTTTCGGAAGCTCGGGCAGCCGCATGATCGAGTCGGAGGTGTGGAACCCGGTCTCGACCAGCCCGGAGATCGGAGGGATCACCGGGCGGGCGCCGGCGGCGAGCAGGATGTTGGGGGCGGTGATGCGGCGGCCTTCGACGTCGAGGACCCGTTCGTCGACGAAGTCGGCGGTGCCCTCGATGAGTGTCACGTTCGGGGTGCCGGTGGCTCGGTAGTCGCGCCCGCTCGCGGCGATCGGGTCGATCAGGCCGAACACGCGGTCGCGGATCGCCGCCCAGTCGGCGCCGTTGAACTGGGCGTCGATGCCGAGCTTGGCCGACGTCTGCGACGCCACCGCGACATCGGCGGGATACACGAACATCTTCGAGGGGATGCAGCCCCGATTGAGACAGGTACCACCGAACACATCGCGTTCGACGAGCGCGATGTTCCAGTCGTCGAGGTACGCCGGGATCGAATTGCCGGACCCGCTTCCCACGATGATCAGATCGAATGTCTCGGTACCGGTGTCGGAGTTGCTCACGAAGCAGTCTCAACGCCCCCGGCCCCCATTTCCTTCCCGTGGGTTCCGCGAGACCCGGGCTCGGGGAACCCAGGATCGGCGTAGGGTGGCCGGGTGTTGGAACGACGAACGGGCGACGGGTTCATGCAATGCAGCGACGGGCACGTGCGCTGGGGTGTGTACGGCGCCGCCGGCGTGGTGTTCGTGGTGCGCGACGCCCACGGCGAACCCATCGTGATGCTGCAGAAGCGTTCCGCGATGGCCCACGAGGGCGGCAACTGGTCGTGCGCCGGCGGGGCGCTCGACCTCGGCGAAACCCCCTACGAAGGGGCCCTGCGCGAAGCCACCGAAGAGGTCGGCGCACCATTGGGCACGCCCCGTCTGCTCGGGCAGTACGTGTTCGAGCCCGCCACCGACTGGCGCTACACCACCGTGGTCGTCGAGGTCGACGAGCCGTTCGGCTCGTCGATGAACTTCGAAACCGACGAAGTCGACTGGTTCCCGCTCGACTACGTCGACCAGCTCCCGCTGCACTTCGGTTTCGCCGCTGCCTGGCCGCACCTCCGCGAGATCATCGAACGCTGAACCGTTCCCCGCCGTCGCACGCATCAGCCGAGCGATGAGCGGGCACACCACAAGGCGTGATTCGCTCATCGCACAAACGGACGACGGTGCGGCTCCTAGCCTGGCGAACATGGCGACACGCACCGTCAACGGCACCTGCCATCACGATTGCCCCGACACCTGCGGGTGGACGGTGACCGTCGACGACAACGCCGACACCAACGGCGGACCTTCGCCGGTGGCCGTGAAGCTGCGCGGCAACCCCGACCATCCGTATTCGGCCGGCGAGTTGTGCCCGAAGGTGAACCGGTTCCTCGACCGCGTGTACTCGCCCGACCGCGTACTGCATCCGCTGCGACGCGTCGGCCCGAAGGGCGCTGGTGAGTTCGAGCAGGTCTCGTGGGACGTCGCTCTCGCCGAGATCGCCGAGCGGCTGCACGCCGTGATCGACACCCACGGTGCCGAGGCCGTGCTGCCCTACTCCGATGCCGGCAACCAGAGCCTGCTGTCGATGATGGGCATCAACGGCCGTTTCTTCGGTCACATGGGCGCCTCGAAGCTGGAGCGGGCGATCTGCGGGCCGACGGTCGGTGCCGGCATGCGCATGACCAACGGCTCGGGGCGCGGCATGGATGCCCTGGAGCTCGAGCACTCCAAACTCATCATCTTGTGGGCCACCAACACCAAGCTCACCAACCGCCACCTGTGGCCCACCATCGAGACGGCCCGCGAGCGCGGCGCCCGTGTGGTGGTGATCGACCCGATCCGCACGCTCACCGCCGACGCGATCGACACCGATCGGGGCGATCAGTTCATCCAGCCGCTGCCCGGCACCGACATCGCCATGATGCTGGCGATGATGCACGTGATCATCCGCGACGGGCTCGCCAACGATGCGTGGATCGCCGAGCACACCACCGGATTCGACGAGCTGCGCGACGCCGTTGCCGACTGGACACCCCAGCGCGGCGCCGCGACCACCGGCGTGGACGCCGACGTGATCGAGCAGCTCGCCCACGACTACGCCACCGTTCGGCCCGCAGGCATCCGCACGTTGATCGGCGCCGAGCACCACGAGAACGGCGCGATGTTCCACCGCACGCTCGCCTGCCTGCCGGCACTCACCGGGGCATGGGCCGAACGCGGCGGCGGGATCGCCAAGAGCGTCGGCTCCTACAGCGACGCGCTGGTCGACGGCATCGCGTTCATGCGGCCCGACCTCGAACGCGCCGGCGGACGCGCCGAGCCACGCACACTCAACATGAGCCGCCTCGGCGAGATCCTCACCACACCGCACGCCGGCCGAGCGGATGGCCCGGGCGTGCACGCGCTGATCAACTGGAACTGCAACCCGTTGGTGACCGTGCCCCAGGCCGAACTGGTCCGCCAGGGCATGGAGCGTGACGACCTCTTCACCGTGGTGCACGAACAGTTCCTCACCGACACCGCTCGCTACGCCGACATCGTGCTGCCCGCCACGATGCAGATCGAGACCGACGACGTGGTGCTGCCGTGGGGCCACCTGTGGATCGGCTGGAACTCGGCGGCGGTCGATCCGCCCGGCGAGACCTGCTCGAACACCGAGATGTTCCGCCGACTCGGGCGGGCGATGGGCTACACCGAGCCGTCGTTGTTCGACGACGACGACACGCTGCTGCACGCCGCCCTTCCCACGATCGACCTCGACGAGCTGAAGCAGGTCGGCTGGGTTCGTGCCCCGTACCCCGACGACGGCCGCCCGTTCGGCGACGGCCACTTCGACACGCCGACCGGGCAGGCGCACCTCGCGTCCGACCAGCTCGAACGCATGGGCCAGCCCCGCGTGCCCACCTACGTGGCACCTCGCGAGGGCCCCGGCGGCGACCCCGACCTCGTCGGTCGCTTCCCGCTGCAGCTCCTCACCCCGAAGCACCACAGCCGGTTCCTGAACTCGGGCTACTCCGATCTGCCCAAGCACGGCCCCGCCGAGGGCGGTCCGTTCGTGGAGTTGGTGGCCGCCGATGCCGCAGCGCGCGGTCTGGACGATGGTGCGATGGCACGAGTGTTCAACGACCGCGCCTCGGTGATCGTGCCGGTGAAGATCACCGAGCGGTTGCGGCCCGGCGTGGTGGCGATCCCGTTCGGGTGGTGGAGCCGTCATCATCCCGATGGGCGCATCGCCAACAGCCTCACCAACGACACGCTCACCGAATGGGGCGGCGGTGTTGCCTACAGCGACACCCTGGTTCAGGTGAGCGCCGAGAGCGCTGGGTAGCCTTCGGCCATGTCCGCCGACCTGATCTATGCGTTCAGGGTGATGCGGCTGCCGCTGCTCGACGCCGGCGGTGCACCGATCGGACGGGTCGAGGACATCGTTGCGATCCCCGGCCGAGCCGGCAAGGGCCGCGAGCCGGCGATCCCGCCGCGCGTGGTCGGATTCGTGGCGAGCAGCCAGCGGCGACGCATCTTCGTGAACGCCAATCGCATCGCGGAGCTCAACAGCGACGGCGCCCGGCTGCGCAGTTGGGACGTCGACCTCAACCCGTTCAAGCCTCGCCCCGGCGAGGTGCTGATCGGCGACCAGCTGATCGACCGCAAGATCGGCGACGAAACCGTGAGCGACATCGCGCTGCGCCCACAGGAGAACGCCCGCTCCACCTACTGGGTGATCGACAAGGTGCGCCTCGCCCGCAAGAGCACCCTGCGACGCCGACCCAGCTACCGCCTGGTCGACTTCGACGAGGTGCCGGCGCTGTTCGACGCGCAGACCGCCATGCAGGCCGAAGCAGCCCGGCTGCGCGAGTTCCACCCGGCCGAAGTGGCCGCCGTCGTGCGTGCCCTGCCGATCGACCAGCGTCGCCAACTCGCCGAAGCCATGGACGACCAGCGCCTCGCCGACGTGCTCGAGGAACTTCCCGAAGAGGAACAGGTACGCATCGTCGAGCAACTCGACCGCGATCGCCTCGTGGGCGTGTTCGACGAGATGGAGTACGACGACCTCGCCGACCTGCTCGGCGAGATGGCCCCCGCCGATCAGGAGCGCATGCTCGGCGTGATGGACGTCGACGACGCCGACGTGGTGCGGCGTCTGCTGTCGTACGAGGAGGGCACCGCCGGTGGCCTGATGACGCCCGAGGTGATCATCCTCGGCCCCGACGCCACCGTGGCCGAAGCGCTCGCCCAGGTACGCGATCCCGATTGGGTGGTCAGCATCGCCGCCCAGGTGTTCGTCACCCAGGCGCCGTACAAGGCGCCCACCGGCAAGCTCATCGGTGTGGTGCACATGCAGCGCCTCCTGCGTGAACCTCCCCACATGGAACTCGGTCGCCTGGTGGCCGACGACCCCACGCTCGACGCGGGCGCCACCGACCGCGAGGTCGCTGAGATGTTGGCCAGCTACGACCTGCTGGCGGTTGCCGTCACCGACGAAGCCAACCGGTTCCTCGGGGCGGTCACCGTCGACGACGTCATCGACCGGATGCTGGGTGTCGGGTGGCGTACCCAGCGCAAGCGAGTTGTCGACGACCGAGCGGTGGACTCGTGAAGCGCCGCGAAGATCTCACCACCCCGCGCGCCGCAGGACGCGTCGGCGTGTCGTACGACTCCGACACGTTCGGTCGCTTCAGCGAGTCGATCGCCAACTTCCTCGGCACGGCACGGTTTCTCGTGTGGCAGACCGTGGTCATCACGGTCTGGATCCTGCTCAATACGCTGTTGCCGAGCCGCCTCCAGTTCGACCCGTGGGACCGCGGCCTCGTGCTGCTCACCCTGGTGCTGTCGATCCAGGCGTCGTACGCCGCCCCGCTCATTCTGCTCGCCCAGAGCCGCCAGGAGCGCCGCGACCGTGTGACGTCGCAGAACGATCGCGAGGTCGCCGAACGCACCCAGGCCGACACCGAGTTCCTTGCCCGCGAGATCGCCGGTGTGCGCCTCACGATCTCCGACATGGTCACCGGCGAAGCGTTCGACGACCGCCTCGATCGCCTCACCGAGGTCGTCGAGCGTCTCAGCGTGAAAGTCGAGCAACTCGTGGAGACGTCCGGCGACTCCGACTCCGAGCGTTGAGTCGGCAGCGGACACCGGATCTGCGCCACATATGTCCCGGAAAGCGGGACGCAACCGGCGCAGATCGGCGGAATCAGGCGTTGGCGCTGATGCGTTGGTCGGAGGCCACGCCGGTGAACTCCTGCAGGCGTACGCCGGCACGTTCCACCAGGCGCAACAGGTCGACGGTGTCGAGCGACTCGTCACCGGCGCACACGAGCCCTGCCTCCAGACGACCCTGCACCGCATGGCTGGCAAATGCGATGGACGTGGCCGCAGCAGCGGTTCCGACCAGTTCGGCCACACCACCGATGAGCGTGGCTCGGCCACCTCGGTGGTCGGCGCCGCGCACTTCGACGCGCGCTGCGCCGACACCACCTTCACGGTGCGGCGGGGTGAGCATCGGCAGCCACGCAGTGAGTCGGTCGCGCCGGTTCGCTGAAAGCCGCTCACTGATGCGTGTCGCGTTCGGAAACGAGTGGTGCAGCAAAATCGGCGTGGCCACCTCGGCCCGATAGCAGTCGTACGGCCCCACGGGTTCAGGGAAGTAGCACAGCTCTCGGCCGGAGCCGGCGGGCGGTTCGATCCAGCTGGCATCGTGCAGCGCGACGGCGCGTCCTCGCAATGCCCGATGCTGCTCGCGTGCACACGCCGGGCCGGCGGTGCCGTGCACCGCGACGTGGATCTCGTCGACCGTCGCCAACTGCGACGCGAGCAGGCGTGCGAGCAGGCCGGTCAGGCCGGGTGACATACCGGCGCCCGCCACGAGGGTGGCGTCGTTGGCACGAGCGTGATCGTCGAGGTCGCAGAGCGCACGGGCGTCGCTGAGGTCGTAGCCCATCGAGATCACGCTGATCCCAGCAGCCAGGAACTCTTCGGCCAACGGCGCGTGCGCGCCACCGTGAGCGAACAGCGCGACGTCGGCACCGATGGGCACGGCGGGACGTCGGGGGTCGACGGCAACGAGGTGGGCGCCGCTGATCACGCTGGTCAGCCGGCGGGCGATGCGACTGCCGACGATGCCGCTGCCGACGACGGCGATCGTGGTCATCAGCGCTCCGGGAGCTCGAGCGGGCGCCAGCCGCCGTGTTGCGGCGGGGTGCCGCCGGTTCCCCGCACCCGCATGACCGTGGCGGTGATCACCATGGCGAGGATCGCGGCGAGAGCGCGGCGCACGAACTTCATCGAGGCCGAGCGTAGTCGGGCCCCGACGCGAAACGAGGCGCCCGTCGGGCGCCTCGTTCACACACCGGTGGGGCTAACAAGAGTCGAACTTGTGACCTCTGCCTTATCAGGGCAGCGCTCTAACCAACTGAGCTATAGCCCCGGCAAGGACGTGAGGTTAGCGGTCGTGCGGAGCGTTCACGCCTCCGCGGTCGAGCGAAAACTGCTCAGCGAGGGATCTGACCACTGTCGTCGTGAATGGTCTCACGAACGATCGGGCCCGATGCGTCGTAGGTGATGGCAGGAACCTCGGGTTCGGCACGGCGCACCACGAAGCGCCGCATTGGCGACGGGCGGGCTTCCACCACTTCTTCTTCGAGCACGGTGAAGCGCATCCCACCGACGAGATCGGTGATCAGGTTGAACATGGCAGCGAGCAGGACGGACAGGCCCGTGAGCCCGATCACCACGAAGATGCCGCCGATCCACGCGTTGTGGTAGATCTCGCCACCGTCGAACTCGAACGACGACCAGCCGAACGACTCGAAGAACCGTTCGACGTTGTCCACCGTGCCGGTGGCGTAGGCAACGTTCCACAGCAGCACGCCGGCGATGAGCACGGTGAAATAGAGCAGGATGTTGGCGACGAACGCAATCTTGAAGACCGTCCACGGATCGACGTGGCGGACCACTCGGGTGACCCGGCGCACACGAGGCTTGCGTCCGAGTACTCGCGGTACCGACATCTGGATCGGGAACGGTGCGGGGTCGTAGTCGGCCGATCGGGTCGGTCGGCGGATGGTTCGTGAGTTGTCGTCCTGCGGGGCCAGCGCCACGATCGGGCCGTCGACGTTGGCACGGCGCAGTTCGTCGAGCAGGTCATCGGACACTCGTGCGTCAACGGTCTCAGGTGCGGGCGTCGTGGGTGTTTCCACGGTCTCGGCGGACTCTGTCGGGCGGGTCCCGGTCACGCTTTCGCGCAGCAGTGGGTCACCGACCGGGAGGTACCCCACCGAGGGTTCGTCGTCGAACTCGTCGTCGTCTTCTTCGGTGGCCATGATGATGTCGGGGAGTTCGAAATCGTCGTCGGCCCCGTCGTCGGCAGCAGCATCGTCGAGCGCTTCCTCGGCAGCCACGTCATCGCCGGCAGCATCGTTGGTGAACTCGTCATCGAGCGCGCCGATTGCTTCCTCGAGGTCGCGCTCGGTCTGACTCATCTCCAAGAGTGTACGCAGCCCTCGCCCGGTCGAATCGTCACAAGCGCACAGACGCAAGCGTGGGACTCACGGCGCGTCGGTCGCCGAGGCGGTTGCGGTGCTGTCGTCGACGCGTACCACCACCGTGATCACCTCGCCGTTCGCCACGTACGACACGAGGATGGCACCGTGTCGTTCGGCCAGTTCGGCGGCCGCGTCGGCACCTCCGGTGACGCCACCCAGGGCGGCTGCGTCAGCGGCGCTCTGCGCTCGTGTCCGGTCGACGAGATGCCCGCCGAAGGTGACCATCGCTGCAAGGATCGCCACGAACAGTGCGCTGCTCACGAACACGACGATCAGTGCGCTCTGGCCCTCATCTCGCTGGGCTGGCGGTTGGAGATGCAGGCGCGTGCTGGTGCTCATCGTTGCCCCCTGGTGTCGGGTGGACATGGATGGCGATCACACGATCGCGAGATGGCGCCGAAGCGCGAGGGTCACACTTCGTCGGCAGCGAGGATGGGAGCAACCGAGCTGACGGAATCGCCGTCGTCGATGTTCATGATCCGCACGCCGGTGGCATCGCGGCCCTGCGAGGAGATGCCGCGCACTTCCATCCGGATGGTGATGCCATTGCTGGACACCGCCACGATCTCGTCGTCGAGACCGACCATGAAGGCCGCAACCACTGCGCCCTTCTTGCCGGTGAGCTTGATACCACGCACACCTTGTCCGCCTCGACCCTGCGAGTTGAACTTGTCGAGTTGCGTGCGCTTGCCGTAGCCGGCTTCGGTCATGAGCAAGATGGCGGTGTCGTCACGAGCAACATCGACCGACACGACCCGGTCGTCGCCGTTCTTGAGTTTCATGCCGCGCACGCCACCGGCGGTGCGGCCCATGGCACGCACGTCGTTCTCGTTGAAGCGGATCGTCATGCCATTTCGACTGACCATGAAGATGTCGTCGCTGCCGCTGGTTTCGATGACACGAACCAGTTCGTCCTCGTCGCGCAGGTTGATGGCGATGAGGCCGTCGCGACGGCTCGAGTCGTACGCGTCGAACGCCGTCTTCTTGACGGTGCCCTTCTTGGTGGCGAAGAACAAGAAGCGTTCACCGGCGAAGTCGCGGGTGTCGATGATCGCCTGGATCTGTTCGCCGGCCTGCAACGGCAGCAGGTTGACGATCGGCATGCCCTTGGCGGTGCGTTCGCGTTCGGGGATCTCCAACGTGCGCAGCCGGTAGACCTTGCCGCGGTTCGAGAAGAACAGCAGGTGCGCGTGGGCCGTGGTGAAGATCACGTGACGCACGATGTCGTCGACCTTCATCTTGCCCCCCGACACGCCGCGGCCACCGCGGCCCTGGGTCTTGAACGAATCGGCCGACACCGCCTTGATGTACTGGGCCTGGGTCATCACGATGACCAGTTCCTTGTCGTCGACGAGGTCTTCGATCGACATCTCGCCGTCGTCGTAGGTGAGCTCGCACACACGCGGGGTGGCGAAGGTGTCGCGAATTTCGAGTATCTCGTCGCGAATCACCGTGCTGAGCCGCTCGGGGCTGTCGAGGATCTCCTGGAGATCGATGATGTTGGCCCGCGTCTCGTCGAGTTCGGACTGCAGGTCGATGCGCGACAGCCGGGTGAGCTGGCGCAGCTGCATGTCGAGGATGTCGTTGGCCTGGATCTCGCTGAACTCGTACGGAGCGGCCATCAGACCGTTGCGGGCAGCCGTGACGTCGTCGCTGGCACGGATGAGCGCGATGATCGCATCGATGACGTCGAGTGCCTTGATGCGGCCTTCGAGGATGTGCTCGCGGCGCTTGGCCTTGTCGAGGCGATACTGCGACCGGCGGGTGATGACGTCGCGCTGGTGCTTGACGTAGGCGACGAGCGCGTCGCGCAGGTTGATCTGACGTGGCACGCCGTCGACGAGCGCCACCATGTTGATCGGGAACGACGACTGCAGCTGCGTCATCTTGAACAGGTTGTTCTTGACCACGTTCGCGTTGGCGTCACGCTTGAGCGTGATGATCAGGTTGGTCTTGCCACCCGACGACGCGTCGTTGACGTCGGCGATACCGTCGAGGTCTCCGCCGTCGACGAGTTCCTGGATGCGGGCCGCGATCGACGAACAGCTCGTCTGGTACGGCAGTTCGGTGACGACGATCTCCATGCGACCGGTCTTGGACTCCTCGATCTCGACTCGGGCACGCATCTTCACCGAACCGCGACCGGTGCGGTAGGCGTCGATGATTCCCGCCTTGCCGAGGATGCTGGCACCCGTCGGGAAGTCGGGGCCCTTCACGAACTCCATGAGGTCGTCGGGGGTGGCCTCCGGGTTGTCGAGCAGGTGCACGACGGCATCGATCACTTCGCCGAGGTTGTGCGGCGGAATGTTGGTCGCCATGCCCACGGCGATGCCTTGGCTGCCGTTGACCAGCAGGTTCGGGAACCGAGCCGGCAACACGACGGGCTGTTCGAAGTTGCCGTCGTAGTTCGGGATCATGTCGACGGTGTCTTCGTCGATGTCGGCGAGCAACTGCATCGCCAACGGATTCAGTCGACACTCGGTGTATCGAGCGGCAGCCGCACCGAAGTCGGGTGAGCCGTAGTTGCCGTGGAAGTCGATCAGCGGGTGGCGCAGCGAGAACGGCTGCGCCATGCGCACGAGAGCGTCGTAGATGGCACTGTCGCCGTGGGGGTGGAACCGAGCCATGGTGTCACCGGTGACACGGGCGCACTTGACGTGCGGGCGGTCGGGGCGGAAGCCCTGGTCTTCCATGTCCCAGATGATCCGACGGTGCACCGGCTTGAGGCCGTCGCGCACGTCGGGGAGCGCCCGCGACATGATGACCGACATCGCGTATTCGAGGAACGAGTTCTCCATCTCGTCGCTCAACGAGATCGGTTGCGTCGGTTCGTGCGGGGGGGTGTCGTTGGTGTCAGTCATCTCAGCTCAGTCAGTCGGTCGGTCGGGTGTGGGCCGCGGTGATCAGACATCGACCCAGCGCACATCGCGGGCGTTCTTGGTGATGAATTCCTTGCGTGACGGCACGTCCTCGCCCATGAGCGTCGAGGTGATCTCGTCGGCCCGCGCCGCTTCGTCGACGTTGACCTGCAGGAGGGTTCGGGTGCCGTCGAGCATCGTCGTGGTGCGCAGCTCATCCCAGTCCATCTCACCGAGGCCCTTGAGGCGTTGGAACGGCTTCTTGTGGTTCGGTCGCTCTTCGAGGAACGCCGCCTTCTCGATGTCGTCCTTGAGGTAGACCTTCTCCTTGCCGACCTCGGTGGAGTACAGCGGCGGTTGGGCGATGTAGACGTAGCCCGCCTCGACCATCTCGCGCATCTGGCGGAAGAAGAACGTGAGCAGCAGGGTGCGGATGTGGCTGCCGTCGACGTCGGCGTCGGCCAGGCAGATCACCTTGTGGTAGCGGGCCTTGGTGACGTCGAATTCGTCGCCGACGCCGGCGCCGATCGCGGTGATCAGCGCCTGGATCTCGTTGTTCTTCAGCATCTTGTCGATGCGGGCACGCTCGACGTTGAGGATCTTGCCGCGAATGGGCAGGATCGCCTGCGTGCGCGGATCGCGTGCGTCGACGGCGGTGCCACCGGCCGAGTCACCCTCGACGATGAAGATCTCGGATTCGTCGGCATTCTTCGACGAACAGTCCTTGAGCTTGTCGGGCATGCCCGCGCCGGACAGTGCGGTCTTGCGACGGATGGCGTTGCGGGCGTTCTTGGCCGCCACACGCGCCTGCGCGGCGGCGAGGCCCTTCTTGACGATCTTGTTGGCTTCGGCCGGGTTCTCCTCGAGCCATTCGGCGAGGCGTTCGTTGGTGGCCTTCTGCACGAACGACCGCATCGGCACGTTGCCGAGCTTGGCCTTGGTCTGGCCCTCGAACTGGGGCTCACGCAGTTTCACCGACACGATGGCGGTGATGCCCTCGCGGATGTCTTCGCCCGTCAGGTTGGGGTCCTTTTCCTTGAGCAGGTTCTTCGCCCTGGCGTACTTGTTGATCACCGAGGTGAGCGCCGTCTTGAAGCCCTCGACGTGCATGCCACCTTCGATGGTGGAGATGCCGTTGGCGTAGCCGTGGATGCCCTCGTAGTACCCGGTGTTCCACTGCATGGCGATGTCGAGCATCTGGCCGTCGGCCTCGTCCTCGTCCTCGAACTGGCAGACCTTGGAGAACAACGGCTCCTTGGTGGCGTTGAGATGCTTGACGAAGTCGAGGATGCCGCCCTTGTACTGGTACGTGACGGTCTGCTCGCGACCTTCGCGCTCGTCGGCGAACACGATCTCGAGGCCCTTGTTGAGGAACGCCATGGTCTGGAGCCGTTCGAGCACGGTGCGCGCCACGAACTCGGTGCCCTCGGCCGCGAAGATCGTGGGATCGGGCCAGAACGTGATGGTGGTGCCGGTGGCGCGGCCCCGCTTGGGGGTGTCGCCGACGATGGTCATCTTGCCCTGCGGCTTGCCGCCCTTGGCGTATTCCTGGCGATGGTGGTTGCCGTCGCGGTCGACCTCGATGACGAGGCGCTCCGACAGTGCGTTGACCACCGAGACGCCCACGCCGTGGAGGCCGCCCGACACCTTGTAGCCGTCGCCGCCGAACTTGCCGCCGGCGTGCAGCACGGTGAGCACCACTTCGGCGGCGCTCTTGCCCTTGTGCTCACCGGAGGTGAACGGGTCGATGGGGATACCACGGCCGTTGTCGTCGACTTGGCAGCCGCCGTCGGCGAGCAGGGTGATGCCGATGCGAGTCGCAGTGGCCCGCCATTGCCTCGTCGACGGAGTTGTCGACGACTTCCCAGATCAGGTGGTGCAAGCCCTGCAGACCGGTGGAGCCGATGTACATGCCGGGACGCTTGCGCACCGGATCGAGCCCTTCGAGGACCTGGATCGCCTTGGCATCGTAGGCCGCTGTCGTGGTGGCCGAGTTCTTCGAACGGGCTGGCTTCTTCGGCGAAGTCGGTGGTGTTCCGGTGTCTGTTGCGGTGTCGTTGGACACTCGTACCTCGATACTTGCTAGCGGTGTGGCCACGTGCCCCGAGCAGGCAGTGGTGATGGGCGTTCAACGCAGTCAGCCGGCGTTCGACACGGGGGTCGAACCGGCGCCCACGCTGGTTCGCGAATGGGTTCCATCCTACCAGCGGGGTGCCACAGAGATGGGGAACCCCGGGCCGTGCGGAGCGTTCAGCGGCGTGCCACGCGGACGTCGATGCGCTCGATTTCGACGCCCGCGACCTCGGCCAGTCGGGAGGTGATCGTGCCGGTGAGGAATTTGACCTGGGTGGCCCACGCCGGCTCGTCGGCCTCGACGGTGAGCACACCGTTGTCGAGGCGCACCGGTTGCACGTGGGCGGCCACCGCTGGGCCGACCGCTTCGTCCCAGCGGCCGAACACGCCGCCGATCTGGATGCGGTCGGTGCCGCGCAGCGACTTCATGATCGAGTCGAGCGACCGGGAGATCGGCATCGGGTCGGGCACAGCTCCAACGTACCGGTTGCCCGGTGCTGCCCTCGGCCGGAACCGCGGGCGCCAATCCGCTGTCTGCGTGAGCAACAACGTCGGTTCTGGGCGTTGTTGCTCACACAGAAGTCGTGAGTCGACGGCGGCCTCGGGCGCACCAACAGTCAGAAGAGCGGGTCTTGTGACGGCGACGGTCCGGGCGGCTGCAGGTCGAACAGGTTGGAGAGTTCGGTGATCGGGGTGGCCCCGAGGCGCGCCAGGGTCTGGTTGGCGTCGGTGGCACCGTCGCCCGCCCAGACGCCCACCGGCACGTCGCGCCGCTCCAGGGTCTCCTTCGCTCCGGCCCAGGTCCCGGCTGTGCGGCTGCCAGCCGTGCGGCTGCCGGCCGTGCCGTTGTCGACCGCGGCCACGAACACCGCCTGCGACAGGGCGTGGACGATCTTGTTGCGACCCAGTGCAGCAGCGGCGCGCGACGGCGCGTCGGGCGCGTACGGGCTGGCGATGCAGAGTTGGCCGGCGTGCACTCGGCGGCGGACCTCGGCGCTGCGGGACGCTCGTGTGATCCCCTCGGCCGGGACGCCGATCACCACACCGCCCGCGTCCGCGGCGCCCCCCATCGCCGCCTGAGCAACGCCCTGGGCGAGACCCGTCACCACTGCCCAACCGTGCCCGACAGCGAGTTCGGCGGCGCGCGCGGCCACATCGAGGGCGGCGTCGCTGGCGTCACGTGGACCGACCACGGCGAGCGCTGGTTGCCCGAGCACGTCGGAGCGACCGGCCACCAGCAGGAACGGCGGGCAGGCAGCTCCGAGCCGCTCGCGCAGGATCGACGGGAACACGGCGTCGAGCGCGGACACCAGCGAGACACCACCATCGTGGAGGCGTTCCTGTTCGAAGCTCAGCGCCATCGACGCGTCGAGCAGCGTCCGCAGGCGCACCGCCTCGTCGGCATCGGTGCCGAGCTGTTCGGCGATCGAGCCCGGGTCGAGCGGCAGGAGGTCGGCGGGGTCGAGGCGCTCGACGAGTGCCCAGAACTCGCGGGCGGTCATCGGTGTGGCCGCCAGCGGCACGAGCCGGTTGGTGAGCAGCAGCGCCGCTCGTGTGCTGTCGGCTGAGTACTCCATCAGCGACGACCTGTCACGTTCGCCCTGTCGACAGTGCCAACGCCACCGGGTACACGCCCGATGCTCCCTGTCGCCGGAGGAGACGGCCCACCTCGGTCATCGTCCAGCCCGAGTCGACCGTGTCGTCGACGAGGAGGCACGGTGAGTTCGGCACCGACTCGACCACGCCGAACACGCCAGCAACGTTCGCCTGCTGATGCGCCGAGTTCTGCTGCTCGCGCTGCTCGGGCCGATCGACCAGCCGAGCGACCACCGGGTGGTGCGGGAGGCCCAACCGCGCGGCAAGGCGCTCGGCGAGGTCGGCCACGAGTTCAGGACGACGGTTGGACGGCACCGACGCGATCCACTCGGGAGCCGGATCGGGCGTCCATGTGTCGACGAGTTCGGCGAGCGCCTCGATCAGTCGGTCGTCGAAGCGCCTGGGGCCGGTGCGCCCATCGCGCACGAGTTGCCCCCAGCCGGCGTCGCCCCACATCGACAGCACCCGTCCGTTCTGGCTCAGCTCGCCGGCGGGGATGCGTTTGCGACCACCGGTCTCGTGGTCGAGGTACATCTTCTTCGCGGAGAACTCGATGGGTCGGGTGCGCAGGAACCGCTCCGCGGCTGCGACCAGGTCCACCGACAGCGCGCTCGCCACCTCGGTGTTGTCGGTGTGATCAGCACGCTCGCCAGTGCAGTTGTCGCAGATGCCGCACCGGTTCGCCGCCGGGTCGTCGGCGGCGGGGTCGTCGAGCAGGTTGGCGATGAAGTGCATCCGACAGTCGGTGGTGTGGAAGTAGTCGACCATCGCCTGTTGCTCGAGCCGACGTTCCATCGTGACCGCCTCGACCCGGCTGGCCGGATACGTCCACGGCTGCAACGTGCGTTGGTAGCTGGTGCCCGACACCCGCTCCAACACGCCGTCGACATCGAGCTGCTTGACGACGAGTTCGAGGGTGCCGATCTTCACGTTGAGCTGCACCTGGATGCGCATCAGCGGCACCGGTCCGTCGAACGAGTCGAACGCGGCCACGATGTCGTTGACCAGGTGTTCTGCGGCGAATGCCTGCTCGATGAACCAGTCCTGGATCTGCTCGTCCTCCTGGCCGCGCAGCAGGATGCCGCGACTGGTCTCCAGCGCTCGGCCGGCGCGACCGACCTGCTGGTAGTAGGCCACCGGCGAACCGGGCGACTGGAAGTGGACCACGAAGCTGAGGTCGGGTTTGTCGTAGCCCATGCCGAGCGCGGTGGTGGCCACGAGGGCCTTGATCTCGTTGTGCTGGAGCTTGCGTTCGGCCTCGATGCGGGTGTCGTTGTCGAGCGCCCCGAAGTAGGCCTCGACCTCGATGCCCTGCGAGGCGAGCCAGGCCGCCACGTTCTCGACGTCGCGCACCGTGAGGCAGTAGACGATGCCCGAGCCCTCCAGCTGCGGGATCGTCTCGGCCAGCCAGGCGAGTCGTTCGGCGGGCCGGTCGAGGCGAATCGTGCTCAGCGCCAATCCGTCGCGTCGCAGCGGCCCGCGGAACGTGGTGAGCTCGGCGCCGAGCTGTTCGGCCACGTCGGCCACCACGCGATCGTTGGCGGTGGCAGTGCAGCCGAGGATGGGCACCGTGGATCCAGCAAGGCGGTCGACGATGCGCCCGATGCGGCGGTAGTCGGGGCGGAAGTCGTGGCCCCAGTCGGAGATGCAGTGCACCTCGTCGATGACGATCAGCCCGGGCCGGGCGCCCACGATCGGCATGATCTTGCTGGCGAACTCGGGATTGGCGAGCCGCTCGGGCGAGATCAACAGCAGGTCGACCTCGTCGGCACGCAGGGCCCGTTCGAGTTCGGACACGGTGGTGGCCGACGCGCTGTTGATCGTTTCGCAGCGCAGCCCGAGCCGGGCGGCCGCCTCGATCTGGTTGCGCATGAGCGCGAGCAGCGGTGAGATCAGCAGTGTGGGGCCGAGGCCCTGCTCGCGCAGCAGGTGGGTGGTGAGGAAGTAGACGGCACTCTTGCCCCACCCGGTGCGCTGCACGACGAGCACCCGCGAGCGTTCGTCGACGAGCGCGCCGATGGCCTCGCGCTGGCCGTCGCGGAAGGTCGCGTCGGGCCGGCCGGTGAGCCGCCGGAGCGCTTCGAGCAGTGGATCGGGTTCCGCCATGCACCCATCATGACGGAGGGGTGCCCCAGTGTTCGCCTGCCGGGGGCGACCGTCGGCCGACTCGGTACCGTCGAGACCATGCGTATCTTCTTCACCGGTGGCAGCGGCAAGGCGGGGCGTCATGCACTCGCGCACCTCGTGGAACAGGGCCACCTCGTCACCAACGCCGACCTCGTGCCGGCCGGCATCGACGGCGTTGCCGACCTGCGGATCGACCTCACCGACGCCGGCCAGGTGTTCAACGCATTGTCGGCCTACGCCCGCCACGAGGACCTCGAACCCGGCACCGGCGTGCCTCGTTACGACGCGGTCGTGCACTTCGCAGCGGTCCCTGCGATCCTGATCCGTCCCGACAACGAGACGTTCCGCGTGAACACGCTGAGCACGTACAACGTGCTCGATGCCGCGGTGAAGCTCGGGCTCCGCAAGGTCATCTTCGCCAGCTCCGAGACCACCTACGGGGTCTGTTTCGCCGACGGCGAGGTGCGGCCCGAGTACCTCCCCGTCGACGAGGAGCATCCCACCGTGCCCGAGGACAGCTACGCGATGTCGAAGGTGGTCAACGAGGTGACGGCCCGCTCCTTCCAGGCCCGATCGGGCATCGACATCTACGGTCTGCGGATCAACAACGTGATCGAGCCGCACGAGTACGCCACCAAGTTCCCGGCGTTCGTCGCCGACCCCGGCCTGCGGCGACGCAACATCTTTGCCTACATCGACGCACGCGACCTCGGGCACATGGTCGACTGTTGCCTGCGGACCGACGGCCTCGGTTACGAGGTGTTCAACGTGAGCAACGACGACACCTCGGTGGCGATCACGAGCGCCGAAGTGCTCGAACGCTTCTACGACGGCGTGGCAACCACCCGTGAGCTGGGCGAGTACGAGACGTTCTACGCCAACGACAAGGCCAAGCGCCTGGTCGGTTTCACGCCCCGCCACACCTGGCGCGAGCAACTCGCACCCTGATCGTTGGTGGTTCCCCCAGACCCGGGCTCGGGGAACCCACTGGCAGCCCTAGGGTTGCGAGCCATGGGCCACCACTACACCGACGCCGAACAGCTCGAACGCGTCTACACCACGATGTTCGACGCCGTCGCCGATGACGACTCGATGGATTCCCTGGTCGACGCGCAGATGGTGATCAACTTCCGGCTCAACGACCCCGACGCCGACATCTGGATCGACGGTCGATCCCGACCCGTGGTGACCACGTTTGCGCCGATCGCTGGTGTCGATGCAAGCCTGACCGCCAAGCTCAGCGCCGACTCGATGCACGAGCTCCTGCTCGGCTCGCTCCCGCTCGGCAAAGCGCTGCTGTTCCGCAAGTTGAAGGTGTCGGGCTCGAAATCGAAGGCGATGGGCCTCGAACCGCTGCTGCACGCCTGCCAGGCCGTGTACCCCGACATCGCCGCCGCCGACGAGGGCTAGCAAGGGCGCCGGGATCTTCGCGCTGCGTTTCACCGAGGATCCGGGATTCCGGAGACCGGCTGCTACGGTCGACAGGCGGCGCCGACGGGAGAACAAGATGTCCGACCACATGAAGCCAACGCAGGGGAATGAGAATTCCACGCAGAGCGCCGAACGATCGACCGATCCGAAGCCCTCGATCACACAGCAGTTCTCCCCGGGGCAGGTGGCCCTGACCGCAGGCGACATCGATGGCCTGATCCTCCAGGCCAAGCTCACCGTCGGGCCCGCCAATGACGTGTACGAGCGTGAGGCCGACGCCGTCGCCGCTCGCGTGGTGGCCACGTTGCGCTCGACCGACACCGATCGCCACCATGACGCCAGCACGAGCAACCCGAGAGTGCAGCGCAGCGCGAACTCGATCGGTGCCGGACGGGGCGAACTGGACGCCGACACCGATCGCCACGGTGACACTGGCGCGAGCGGCCCGCGGGTGCAGCGCAGCGCGATGCCGGTCGACTCGAACGAGATGCGGGCTGACAAGCCGATGCCGGCGATTCGACGGATCCAGCGCGCTGCGAACACAGCGACGGTCGGCGCCGGAGGGGGCGAACTGGACGCCGACACCGATCGCGTGCTGAGGGCGTCGCGCTCGGGCGGCTCACCGCTGCCCAACGAGGCCAAGTCGAAGATGGAGTCGGCGTTCGGTGCCGACTTCGGTGCCGGTGCGTGTCCATGCCGGACCGACGTCGACGGCCCTCAACGATCGGATCCAGGCGAAGGCATTCACCACCGGCAACGACATCTACTTCCGCGACGGCCTGCCCGATGTCGGCTCCAGCAACGGCCAGGAACTGCTCGCCCACGAACTCACCCACACCATTCAGCAAGGCGCGGCACCGATCCGCCGCAGTGTGCCCAGCGTGCAGCGCAGCGGATTGGGGGATTGGGTGCGAGGAAAGCTCGGCTGGGACGCGAACGCAGCCGCCGCCCCACAGCAGCCCGTTGCCCAGGCGAACGACGAAATGCAGAAGGTCCACGACGAGTTCATGCAGCGGATCACCTCGCTGGAGGGCGAGATTCCTCAGCTGAAGGGACAGAACATCGCGGCGACGGGCGAAGCGCTGTGGTCGGCCTACGCCGGGACGATCTCCGGGGAGAAGGGAATGAGTGCGAAGGGCGGCGGTGAAGTGGATCTGGCGAGCGAAGGAAAGAGCAACAAGGTTCCGACGCCCGACCCCACCAAGCCGTGGATGCGAGACAACCGGGCAACGAATCCGATGTACTACAACGCGGCGCCGGGGGCAGCCGCTGCCAAGGGGCAGCCGCTTCAAGAGGGCTCGTACAAGACGAACATGAGCGAGTCGTTCAACCTGTTGACGAACACGTTGAAGGGGCTGTCACAACTTCAGTTCGACAAGTACCAGACCTTCGCCTTCTGGAACAGCCCAGGGGCCAAGGACGTGGCGGTCGCCGCGAAGGGCGGCGGGGTGCTCGCGCTCGAGTCGTCGGCGATCGGCGGTCTGTTCGACGGCTTCGGCAGCTATGCGGATTTCTCGAAGGGGATCGAAAGCAAGTCGTGGGACCCACAGCTCTGGGCCGAGCTCTCTCGTGCGTACGCAGCGATGGTCATGGATGCAATCGTGAAGGACCCGAGCAAGCGAATCGTCGTCATGTGTGGGGTCGAGTTCGACAATCCCGACTACAACATCTGGAGCTCGATCGAGTCGTTGACCCTCAAGCTCGGCGCGAAACGAGCCCAGATGGTCGAACAGGACCTGATCGACAAGACGGTCTACCTCGGCGTCGCCGGGTACAAGAAGGGTGCGAATGGTGCGGTTGTGGACATGACCTCGGTGTGCGAGGGCGTGGCCGGTACCTGGGTGAGGACGAACACTTCCGCCGAGATGGTGGGCCAGCAAGCGGCGCAAGCCAAACGCAACCCTGCCCAACCCTGACACTGCGGCGGGTGCCGGTTTGCCTGTTCCCCGAGACCCGGGCTCGGGGAACCCACGGGTTTGCCTGTTCCCCGAGACCCGGGCTCGGGGAACCCACGGGGTTACTGGGGGGTGAGGGTGTCGAGGAACTCGAGCGAGGCGTCAGCGATCTGGCGTTGGGCGTCGGTGCGGGTGATCGTGGGCGTGCCGTCGCCACGTTGCAGGCCGTAGTCGCCGAAGAACGAGTGGATCGCGCCGTCGATCGGCACGTACTGCGTGGATGCCGGGAGGTCGGGCTTGCGCTCGTCGATCTCGGCCGGCGTGGCCAGGCCGTCGTTGGTGCCCGACACCGACATCACGGCGAGGTCGGCACGCTCCGACATGTCGTTCACCGGCCACGCGGCGTACAGCAGCAGGCCGGCCAGTTCGTCACGGTCCGTCTCGGCGTAGCTGGACGCCATGGCGCCACCGAGCGAGTGGCCCCCGATCACCCACTGGTCGATGTCGTCATCGGCGTCGCCGATCACCGCGTTCGCCGCGTTCACGTCGAGGATCGCCAGGTTGTAGGGCTGCTTGAAGATCACGACGGTGAAACCGGCCTCGGCCAGCGGTCGCAGCACATGGGCGTAGGCCTGGGGGTCGACCTTCGCCCCCGGATAGAAGGCGAGTCCGACCTTGCTCGCGTCGCCGGTCGGGGTCAGGCGGATCTGGCCGCTCGAGACGTCGACCGTGACCCCGTCGCCGTTCTCCAGTGCGTCGATCGCGATCGGCTTCGCCGACAGCGGCTTCAGGTACACGAGCGCGCCCACCAGCGCCACGCCACCGACGACCAGGCCGATGCGCGCCAACCAGATCCACCACGCAGAACGCTGCGGCGGCGCCCCGACGAGCAGCGCCCAGGTGACGAGTCCGATCGCGATGCCGAGCGACAGCAGCAACGTGATCAGGTAGGCCGGGCTCGATCCCCAGATGCCCACCCAGGCCGTGACGAACGCCCACACGACCACCAGCGCGATGCCGACCCCCACGCCGATCGGCCACCACCGGGGACGACGGGCCGGCTGTTGCTCCCGTTGATCCGCCAGTTGGTCGGCCGCCTGCTCCCCCGGTGCCGCCGAGCCGTCGGAGTCGTCAGGTCCGTCAGGTCCGTCAGGTCCGTCAGGTCCGTCGAGTCCGTCGCTCGGCTGGTTCGTCACGCCGGTGAGTCTTGCACGACGCTCCCAGACTTTGGCCCGCTGTCAGGGCCACGAACCGGGCGCCGGACTTCGGCCCAGTGCCAGGGACGGGTGCCCGGTGTCAGGCGGCGGCGGGTTCGGTGAGTTCGGTGCCGTCGGGGCGATGGACGTGCCAGGTGCCGCCGGCGTCACGGTGGGCCGTGTACCCGTGCGACTTGAGTCGGTTGTGGCGGCCGCAGGCGGGGCCGCCGTTGTCGGGCGTGGTCAGGCCGCCACGGCTGTGCTCGTGGGTGTGGTCGATCTGGTTGCGTGCCGACGCCCGACCGCAGCCGGGCCACAGACATCGTCGCCCGTCGAGCAACACTGCGTCACGGGCGGCGCCGGTGAACCGGCGTCGCCTTCCGAGGTCGATCACCCGCCCGGAACCGTCGACCACCACCCGGCGCACGTGACCGAGGAACGAGGCGATCACGGCGTCGCGAGGACTGATCGGGATGCCCGTGGTGGTCTCGCATCGCTTGTCGTCGATGTCGTCGACCGTGGCCGGCGCCGGGAGATCGCCGCCGAGCAGGGCGCTGAGTTCGGCATCGAACTCGGCCTTGGTCATCACGATGTTGACCAACGGTTCGGGGGTCGCTGCATCGGGAGCGGCCGTCGCACCGCGCACGACGAGGCGGTGCAGCGCATCCATGCGTCGTTGCGCATCGGTTCGAGCGAGCCGCGCCATGGAGTCACCCGCAGCACCGTCGTCCGCAACGCCGTCGCCCACAATGCCGTCATCGTCGGCCTCGACGGCCTGCGCGGCTTCGAAGTCGGCGAGGAACTCGGCATCGCACTGGTGCTGGAAGATCTCCATCAACGCCGCACCTTGTCCGGCACCGCACCTGGCGTGGATCTGCACGACTCCATCGCGTTCGAACACCGTCGCCTCACGCCCCTCGTGGGCCTGTCGGCATCTCCCCTCGGTACCGAGAGGATCACCGAACTGCGCCCACCGATGCAGTACCTCGCTGAACGACTCGAAGCTCTTCGTGGCGTGCCGGGTGAGTCGCTCGTCGCCGTCGACGACCAACTCGCGCAGGCGTGGGTTGGCGTGCAGCTTGGCGATCTCACGGACCTGCTCGACGCCGATCGACCCGTCGGCGAGTTGGCGTTCGGCAACGGGAAGCTCCCGCAGCGCCCGCATGGTCTGCAATCGGCGCCTCGTCTCCGCCGGCGACGAGTTCGTGAGCGCGATCGCCCAGCCCCGAACCGATGCATGACCGTCGGTGGCGAAGCGCCTCGTGGCGTCGGCTCGGTCGAGCACCGCCACGGCCGTCGCCTCGAGTTGGCGCCGCAGCACCTCGAGTTCGACCAACACCTGATCCAGTTCCGCACCCGACAGCTCGGCCACCTGCGCCGGGGTCGGAATCGTGCGGAGTTCCATACCAACCAGCATGACGTGGGGGTGTCACAGAGTTGCGGGGAGCGACACCCGACCGCCAGGGTCCGCCGATCAGCCCGTCTCGATGAATCGACGGACCATGTCGGCGACGGTGATGCGCTCGTGTCGCGGGTCGGCGCTGCCACCGCACAGGCGGCGTGAGGCTCGCGCCGGCCGATCGTCGAGCAGGTCACCGTGGCCCATCGATTCGATCACCACGTGTTCCGCGCCGGCCGGTGCCGCGGCTGCGAAGTGCCGGTGGTTCACCGATGCGGGAGCGCAACGACCGCCGAGCCCAGCACCGATCACGAGCGTCCTGGCCGTGAACCGGGCCGGCTCGGCTGTTGCCGCGAGCGTGGTCGGGTGTCGTCCGGCACCGTCGACCGGGTCGACGACCACCACGCCATGGGCGTCGACCTGCTCCGCCACACGCCACGCGACCTGACCGCCGCGGGAGTGCCCGGCCAGCCACAGCTCGGCCGATCTCGACTCGGCCGTGCGTCGAGTTGCCACGACATGTCGTGCGACTCGGACGCCCTGTTCGGCCTCCTCGATGGCTGACGGCCGGCCGGCGAGCGGGCCGAGGCCCCGGCGGTACATCTGCGGCGCCACGATCGACATGCCATCCGACGCAACCGCGGCGAACAGCGACCGGTAGCTCCACGGCGACACCATGAAGCCCGAGAAGAACACGATCACCCGAGCGACCGCTGGCTCCGATCGGCCAGCATCGACCGGACCAGCATCCACCAGCAGGGTTCGAACGGCACCGGGAAGATCGGTGGCGGTTGTGAACACCGGGTCGTTGCTGCCCACGGCACGACCGTAGCGGGCCGGCCCAGCCGGTCGCTGCGCCATCGCACGGCAGCATCCATCTCACGGCGGCGTCGAGCGCAGGTCGATCAGATCGACAACAGCCGCGCCAGAATCATTGCGATGTGGCCGATCTCATCGGCTCCGACACCTCCAAGGAGATGCACCAACCGATCGGTGGAGATCGATTTCACGTCCTCGCATTTGGCGTAGGACGGTGTTCATCAGGTCGTCGGACACGATGACCGCGGGTCGTTGTCCGGCCTGCTCTCGTCCGATCGGTGTGCCGAAGTCGACGATCCAGATGTCGCCGCGCCGGGGTCGAGACGTCGCCATCACCCGGCGTCGCCGAGCGCTCCGGATTCGATGGCCCGCTCGGCGAGCACGTCGGCCCATGCGTCGCTGTCATCGGCGAGCTCTGCGTCACGGTGGTTGAACTGCTCGGCACCCAACCAACACCCGGCGACTTCGTGGCTCAGTCGTCGAAGACGTTGGTGCGCACCTGGTGCAGCTCGTGTTCGAACTCGTCCTTGTCGAAGGCCTCGGGGTCGAACGGACGGCCGATCCACTCCACGCGCTCGCGGTGCTCCGGGTGGGCGGGATCGGCGAGAATCTCGAGCAGATGCTGGTAGCCCCAGGGGCCGCCGCAGTCCTCGGGTGGCCCGGCGCGACGTCCGGCGATGCAGGCCGGCACGGGAACCTCCACCGTTGACACCACCTTCTCGACCACGATCCGGTGAACCCAGCCGTCACCGAAGTCGTAGGTGTAGTCGAAGGAGGCGTTGTCGACCAGCAGCGAGTCGATGCGGACATCGCTGGCGTCGATGGTCGGGGTCCCCCAGTCGTCGTCGGGGTCCGGAACGCCGTAGCGGTTGCCGCCGATCTCGAACTCGTAGAGGTGGTAGTTCCACCAGCCGAACGCCGCCTGGATCACCTCGTGGAGTTCGCCGAACGTGGCCGAGCCGTCGACGAGCACCCGTCGCCACACCGGCGGCTTGATGCCCTTGATCGTGATCTTCAGTTGATACACGCCACCTGGAAGCCGGTTGACCCGCCGGGCCGGAGTGCGCGCCGGAGCCTGGTTCGACGTGGACGGGTGCACCGGAGCCTGGTTCGACGTAGACGGGTGGTCGGGGCGGTACGTGCCGGGGAACGGGATCACGTTGGAGGGCAGCTGCGGGTCGAGGTCGTCGCCGCCATCGGAGCCGCCGTTGCGGTCGCCGGTACCGAAGAAGGCTGCCAGTTCGCGATCGGGCGACCCGGACCCCTTCATGAGCGGGCCGATGATCACGCGCGACACCCGCATGGAGAGTTCCTCCAGATCGGTGATGCCGTCGTCGACCGAGAACTCAGCGAATCGAGTGAACTCGTTCATCACGCCGACGATGCTGCGGTCGTTGGTGGGCCCGAGGCGGACCTCGCGCATCTCGGCGAGCTCGGCGGCGATCACCTCATCGTCGACGCCGTGGCGTGCGAGCACCGCCGCGATCGCATCCGGCGCCCGCTTGTACAACGTGGCTCCGGGGGCGAGCGGAACGAACACCGGCAGCAGCGTGCGAGTGTTCACGAACATCGCCACCTGCGGCCGCCACAACATCGCCGTGGCGAACCAGTCGCCGAGCACCGTGGTCGATCGGTCGGACGGTGCCACCGGTTGCTCCTTGGCGCGGTCGCGCAACTTCTTGGTCCCTCGAACGATCAGCACCCCACCAGTCTGGCATCGCCGGCGGACCCGCCGAAGCGAATCGCGAACCCGACGTCAGCGGTCGATGCGGGCCGGTGTGGTCGGCCAGGTGCCGGCTCGGAACGCCGCCCAGGCACCGGTGGCGCCGAGCGCCCACACCACCAGCACGGGCTGGAAGAACAGTCGGCCGAACCGCTTGGCGTCGGTGTCGAGCCCGAACGCGTCGACGCCTTCGGCCCACTGGGCGATGTTTCCCGGAAAGATCACCACGAAGAACGCGGCCACGATCGTGCCGACGATCACCCGGTGACGAGGCAACCCGATGAGCGCGGCACCGAGCGCGATCTCCACGATGCCGGAGGCAATCACCACGACGTCCTCGTCGATCGGGAACCACCCGGGCACCTGGGCCTGGAATTCCGCACGCTGGGTGGTGAGGTGGCCGATCCCGGCGCCGATCAGCGCGCCACCGAGCAGCCATCGCAACACGGTCCGGAAACCGGAGCCGGGGACAGGTCGAGAGGTGTCGGGCATGCGTCGAGGGTATGCCCCACAGGCCGAAGGTGGGCCACGACACGTGCGATGTGCCGGTTCAGGTCGTGCGGGTTCAGGTCGTCCGGGTTCAGGTCGTCCGGGCCAAGCCGTCGAGGATGAGGTCGAGCACGAGGTCGAAGCTGCGCGCGGTGTCACCGTCGAGGTGTTGCTGGATGTGGGTGACGGTGTGGGGCAGGTCGTCGGCGGACAGCCCCTCCATGAACGAGCGGGCGAGCGCGTCGGGGTCGGCATCGGTGGGGACGATGTAGGCCATCGCCTGTTCCTGGAGGGTGTAGCCGATCACGTGGTTGTTGACGGCGTGGAACGCGAGGTGGGCAACGGCGGGGGTCATGTCGGTGGCGGCGAGCGCCGCGAGGAGGTACTCCATGTGCTGGACGCGCTCCGGGCCGGGGAGATGCCGCAACCACAGCGCCGCGGCCCACGGGTGCCGCACGAGCGCGGCACGTGTCTCGATGGCGAGGGTGCGCACTGCGACGAGTGGATCGTCGTCGGGGTTCGGGGCGGGAACCTCGGCGGCGACCGCGTCGACCATCAGCGCGAGCACCTCGGCTTTGTTGGCCACGTGGTTGTAGAGCGACATCACCTCGTAGCCGAGCTCGGCGGCGAGCTTGCGCATCGAGAGGGCGTCGGTGCCGTGCTCGTCGGCGAAGGCGACCGCCCGGGCGACGATCGCGTCACGATCGAGAGGTTCGCGTTCGTTCCTGGCCGCACTCACCCTTGACAACGTACACTGTACGCAGTACAACGTACGGTGTACGTCACGACCCGATCGGAGATCCACATGCCGTCCCCCACCACCGCTCACGAGCCAGCCAACGAGTCGGCCGCTGCCGGCCACCTCCCCACCACGATGACCGCAGTCACCGCACGCACCTACGGCGGGCCGGAGGTGCTCGCGATCGAGACGTTGCCGGTGCCCACTCCGGCTGCCGGCGAGCTGCTCGTGGAAGTGCGAGCGACGTCGCTCAACGCGCTCGACTGGCACTTCCTCACCGGCACCCCGTACGTGGCGCGCGCGGCGTTCGGCCTGCGGCGCCCGAAGCGCTTCGTGCGCGGCGCCGACGTCGCCGGCGTGGTCGTCGCGGTCGGCGACGGCGTCACGCAGTTCGGGGTCGGCGACTCGGTCTTCGGCGAGGGCCCGGGTGGCGGCTGTGGCGAGTACCTCACCCTGAAGGACGCCAGTGTGGTGCCGATCCCCGAGGGCGTGTCGTTCGAGGCCGCCGGGGCCACCCCGGTCGCCGGGCTGACGGCGTTGCAGGGGCTGCGCACCCACGGTGCCGTCGAGGCGGGCGATCGGGTGTTGATCAACGGCGCCGCGGGCGGTGTGGGCACGATGGCGGTGCAGATCGCCAAGGCCCTCGGCGCCCACGTGACGGCGGTGTGCAGCACCCGCAACGTCGACATGGTCCGCGCGCTCGGCGCCGACGAGGTGCTCGACTACACCAGCGACGATTTCGTCGCTGGGGCGCTCGCTTCGACGTGATGCTCGACAACGTCGGCAACCGGCATCCCAAGGAGTGCCGCAGCGTGCTCGTCGCGGGCGGTCGGTACGTGGCGGTCAGCGGGCCGAAGGCCAACCGGTGGGTCGATCCGCTGCCGTACCTCGCGCGGGCGCGGATGGCGTTCGTGCGGGCGGATGCGTCGTTCCACCAGTTCACCGCCGCGCCCAACGTCGACGACCTGACGTTCCTCGGCGAGCTGCTCGCCTCGGGGCGGCTCGTGCCGGCGATCGATCGCGTGGTCGGCCTCGATGGCGTCGCCGACGGACTCGCGGAGATCGGCTCCGGCCACGCCCGCGCCAAGATCGTGGTGGTGCCCCGACGCTGACCGGATCAGGGTCAGCGGGTCAAGAGCAACGAGTCAGCGGCTCGATCGGCTGGCGACGCAGATCGGGTTGGTGCAGCCGAGCGACTTGCAGGGTCGGCGGGCGCGATGGCGGCGGACTCGTTCCTGTGCAAATCCTTCGACGCACACCTCGTTCGGGCAGCTCTCGGTTCCGCAGGGCAGTCCGACACGGTGCCGCTCGGTCTGTCGGCGGACGACCTGGGCGGCATCGTCGTTCGGCGCGCCAGCACCAGGCGCCGCCGGGGCGGAGTCGGCGGGGTCCACAGGGTCGGCGTGCTGCGCCTTCACGCAGACCGGCACCGGGCAGTTGTTCCGGCCGCAGGGCTGGCCCTTCGCATGCGCCTGCGCTTGTGCGTCGGCCTTGCGTTGGGCCTTGGCCAGCCGGCGCTGCTCGCGCAGCGGCGCGCAGATCTCGCAGCCCTTCTTCTTGCAGATGCGGCCCCGCGAATGCGCCAGCGCCTGCTGTTGCTTGGGGGTGAGCGGAGCCTCCTCGGTGGTCGGCTTCGGGGAGCGACTCGGTTGCCCACCCTGGGGTGCTCGCGGTACGGGATGCTGAACCATCGTGCAACCGAGTATCGCCGCATCGGCGCTCAGACCCACGTGATGGGTGCGCGTCATCCCTGTCACCGGCCCGAAGCCGTCGGCGCTACGGTCCCAGCGATGGACGCGGATCCGTACCGGTTCGAGGCGGAGTTGTGGGAACACCAGGGGTCGGCGGCCTGGTTCTTCGTGAGCCTTCCCGAGGAGGTGGCCGACGACATCGACGAGCGCTACGGCCACCTGGAAGCGGGATTCGGTTCGCTGCGCGTGGAGGTGACGGTCGGGTCGACGACGTGGCGGACGTCGGTCTTTCCCGACACCAAGCGGGGGACCTACCTGTTGCCGGTGAAGAAGCAGGTGCGAACCGCTGAAGCGCTGGCTGAGGGCTCGGTGTGTTCGGTGGAACTCAGCGTCGTCGCCGGCGAGTGACGCGTCACGAGGGTTCACCAGCGCGCCAGACTGGACCATGGCCTCACTCTCCGACGACCGCGTTCGCAGCTTTCTCCTGCACGACACCCGCACCGGCAAGATCGCCTGGGTCGCATCCAACGGGGCTCCTCACGTGGCGCCGATCTGGTTCGTGCTCGACGGCGATGACGTCGTGTTCAACACGGGCGCCGACACCGGCAAGGGTCGATCGCTTGCCCGAGAGGGCCGGGCTTCGCTGGTGGTCGACGACGACGCGCCGCCGTTCTCGTTCGTGAAGATCGACGGTGCGGTCACGCTGCACGACGACCTCGACGAGGTGCGACGATTCGCCACCATGATCGGCGGCCGCTACATGGGTGCCGACCGCGCCGAGGAGTTCGGCCGCCGAAACGGCGTACCGGGCGAACTGCTCGTGCGCCTGCACCCGGCCAAGGTGACGGCCGCGTTCGGCGTCGCCGACTGACGACGGTGGGTGCCGCTACGGTCGCTGAGGTGTCGAACGACTACCGATACACCTCCGGTGAACGCCTTCCCGTCGAGGTGCTCGTGTTCGAGGTCGCCCCCGAGCACGTCGAGGAGTTCCTGGCCGTCGATCACGAGGTGTGGACGTTGGGTGAGGCCCACGTCGACGGCTCCGAGCACATCGCGTTCCTGTCGAAGGAGGTGTGGCTCGACGACGCGCACCCCGGGCGCATCACCCTGATCTTCGTGTGGGAGTCGATCGAATCGTGGCGCCTGGTGGGCGACGAGCAACTGCAGCAGGCGTTGCAGGCCCAGTTCGACGCCCGGTTCCCCCACCCCGTCACCCTGCTGCGCGCCCTGCACGAGGAGTCGGACTTCGGCATCCACCGAGTCAGTCGCTTCGAGCGGATCGATCGATGACCTTCGGATCCAACGGCGGCGGTTACGACGTGATCGGCGATGTGCACGGCCACGCCGATGCGCTCGTCGACCTGTTGACGACGATGGGCTACCGCGAGCGCGACGGCGTACGTGGCGACACGATGAGCGCCAGGCGATCTTCGTCGGTGATCTGATCGACCGGGGGCCGAAGCAGGTCGAGTCGGTGGCGATCGTGCGGGCCATGGTGGAGGCGGGCACGGCGCAGATCGTGCTCGGCAACCACGAGTTCAACGCCGTCGCTTACGCCACACCGGACGGTCGAGGCGACTACCTCCGACGGCACAGCGCAAGAACCACGGTCAGCACGACGCGTTCATCGACGCGGTCGGCTTCGGCTCGACGCTGCACCGCGAGATCATCGAGTGGTTCATGACGATCCCGTTGTGGCTCGACCTCGGTGGGCTGCGGGTGGTGCACGCCTGCTGGTCGAGCGACCACATCGACTACCTCCGGCCGCTCGTGGGCGAGCACGACACGCTCACCGAGGAACTCGTCGTGACGGCGAGCACGAAGGGGACCCGAGCTACGACGCCGTCGAGACGATTCTCAAGGGACCGGAGATCTCACTCGGCGATTTGCACTACTCCGACAAGGACGGCAACGTCCGCGACCGGGCCCGCATCGCGTGGTGGAAGGACGTCGGCCACGACCCTGTCGGACGCGGCGCTGATGCCCGCGCGGCACGACGATCTTCGACACCGATGGCACGCGCGGCGTCACTTCCCGACGACCCGATCGCAGACCGACGAACGGCTTCGTGTACGACTCCGACGTACCGGTCGTCTTCGGCCACTACTGGTGGACCGCCGAACGCGGCATCACCAGCGACCGAGCCCTGTGTGTCGACTTCAGCGTCGCCAAGGACGGCGATCTGGTCGCCTATCGCTGGGACGGGGAGGCGACCCTCTCGGCGTCGAAGATCGTCAGCCACCGGTGAGCTCGAGTTCGAGGTCAGCCGGTCATCGCGCGATTCGGAGGCGGTGACCACGCTCAGGCCGATCGTTCGGGACCGAGCCACCGAACGGCGATCAGTGACCCGATCAGGCCGCCGGTCGACGACAGCAACAGGTCGCCAACGGTGTCGCCGTAGGTGAGCGACAGACCGCCGGCGCCACCGAAACCTTCGTCCGACACCGCCCATTCCATGACCTCCCACCACACGATCGCGATCGTTCCAAAGCCGTAGCCGAGCAGCACGGCGTCACGACGGTCGTCGATGTTGCGGAACCGGAACGCATGGAACGCACCCACCAGCAGCACCCAGTTGAGCGCGTGCAGGACATCGTCGGTCTGGACGACGTTGTCGTAGACCCCGAGCAGGTTGGCGAGCGTGTCGAGGAGGAACGGTGCGGCGAGGAGCGCGTCAGCCGTGTGCGGGTAGGGATGCCACTTGCGCAGCCGCGCCACGAGGGGCACGACCACAACGGGTGCGAGGAAGAGCGGTGCCCGGAACCCCATGGCTGGTCCATTACTTGGCTAAGCTAGGACCGTGGCTGCCCGAGTCGTCAACACCCACGAGGCCAAGTCCGCGCCTCTCGGAGCTGATCCGTGAGGCCGAGCGGGGTCACGATGTGATCGTGGCTCGCAATGGCCAACCCGTCGCCAAGATCATCCCGTGGCCCCCGGCTCGGCCTGAACGCTCCGCCGGTGCATGGCGTGGTCAGGTGGCGTATCACGCCGACGAGATCGCGAGCGACGCCGATGTTGTCGAGCTGTTCGACCAGGCATCGTCGACGCCGCTGCCGTGAGGGTGCTCATCGACAGCCACGTTGCACTGTGGTGGTTGGACGGCAACGACAAACTCGGCCCCGCCACCCGACAATTGCTCGGATCGGCTGATGAGGTGTTCTTCTCTGCGCTCACCCCGTGGGAGCTCGGCATCAAGCGGGCCCTCGGCAAACTCGACTTCCCTGACGGCCTCACCGAGGCACTGGTCGCCGGTGGTTTCGATGAGCTCCCCATCGCTGCAGCTCACGGAGAGGCGGCTGCGACGCTGCCGCCCCATCACCAGGATCCGTTCGACCGGATGCTGATCGCCCAAGCTCGAATCGAAGCCCTGGTGCTGGTCACCGCCGACCGAGCGATCGAGCCGTACGACGTCGAGTCGTTCGACGCTCGCGCCTGAGCGGATCGCCGGTCGGGCGAAGCGAGTTGGCGGCGGTCACTGGGCTCGAACCCATGTTGACATCTCGAGAGATTGCTCGAGCACCCGGGCGCGTCCGCGGACGCGCAGACGTCTGGCCCCCGGAACCCTGTGACAGCCCCTGACCACGCTGGGTCGAGCGAGCTCGACCGCACCCCTCGCCAACCGGGTGGTCCATACGTCCAACAACCATGTGGATTGGCTGGAGTCAGAGTTGATAGCGTTGATAGCAGTGGCGCAGTTGATCGTTCGCAACCTCGATGAAGACCTGGTGGCAAGACTCAAGCGCCGCGCCGCCGCACATGGCCGGTCGGCGGAGGAGGAGCATCGTCAGCTCTTGCGTCAGGTGTTGCGAACCGAGGGCCTGGCCGAGGCGCTGTTGGCAATACCCAATGTGGGCACCGACAACGACTTCGAGCGACAGCCCGACCTGCCACGCGAACTCGACCTGCGATGACTGGCGGATTCCTGCTCGACACCAACGTGGTGTCGGAACTCCGCAAGGGCACGCGCGCCGACGCTGGGGTACTCGCATGGTTCGATGACCACGCAGCCGATCAGTTGTGGCTGTCGGTGCTGGTCGTCGGTGAGCTACGGCGAGGTCTTGAGTTGCTCCGACGCCGCGACCCAACAGCGGGCGAACTGCTGAGCGACTGGCTCAGCACCGTCGTCACCGATTTCGACGATCGCATCCTGGCCGTCACCACCGACGTGTGCGAGCGTTGGGCGCAGCTCAACGTGCCCGACCCGCTGCCCGTCATCGACGGACTGCTCGCCGCCACCGCACTCGAACGGGATCTCGTGCTGGTCACCAGGAACACCGTCGACGTCGCACGAACCGGTGTGGCAGTGGTCAACCCGTTCACCGTTGCAGACTGAACCGCGCTCTTGCTTCACTGCGATACCGCGCCAGCTGGCCGCACGTGTCCGGGCTGCACCAGGACGATCGACGCCGGTTTGGCCGACGAACTCAGCGGTCTGGCCGGCGAGTGGGCCGACGAGCTTCCGCTTGGCCGAGGCCGCAGCGTGAGTCGAAGACTGCCGTAGCAACACAAATGCTACGTTGACGGAATGCGAGTCCCGATCCGAGATCTGCGCAACGACACGAGAGCGGTCATCGACGCTGTCGAGCGTGGTGTCGACGTGGTGCTCACCCGGCGTGGGCATCCGATTGCGCGCATCGTTCCGATCGAACCCGGCGACGACGACCTCGCAGCATGGCTCGATGAGGTCACCGCTGATCCACACGACAGCGGGCTCCTCGCCGAAACGGAGCGCTTGCGGCATGAGGATGACGACACCGACGACCGCCGTCTCGGTTTCGCGTGAGCCTGCTGTTCGACACATCGGCCGTCGTTTCCCTGGTCGAACGAGGCAGCGAGCCGGCCGCCGCCCTGATTCGCAGCGAAGGCGACCGGCCGTACGTCTCATTCGTCACGATCGCCGAGCTGCACGTTGGGGTGGAACTTTCACCGGACGCGTCGACTCGCGCAGCGCGCGACCGCACCCTGAGCCGGGCACGCCGATTCCGGCTGCTGCCAATCGAGGAGTCGATCCTCGACCACTACGCAACGGCGAGTCGCTTCGGCCTGCGAGGCAACGACGCATGGATCGCTGCCCACGCCGCTGAATCCGGTGCAGTCTTGGTCACCGCTGACGAGGTGTTCGCACGACGAGCCGAGGGCTTCGTCGATGTCCACCTCATCCGAGCGTGAGCGAGCAGTTTGCTGCGGTCGCTTCCGTTCTGTACGTTGATGTACACACATGTACAATCGATGTATGACGAACGTTTCTGTCAGCCAAGCTCGTGCGGCCTTGCCGGAACTCCTCGACCGGGTGATCGCCGGCGATGAGGTCACGATCACGCGCCACGGGGTTGCGGTGGCCGTGGTGATGCGTCCTGATTCGGTCCGGGCGCGCCGCGCCGACCAGGCCCTCGCGGATGCGGGGCACCTGCGTGACCTGGTCGATCGCGGCCGAAGCAGCCGCCTGTCCGACGTGCCGGCGATCAGCACCGACGCTGCTGAGCGCCTCGTGCACGACGTTGCCACGTCCCGCGATGCGCGCTGATCGGACCTCGTGATGGACGCGTTCGACGCGGACGTGTTGATCTACGCGGCGGTGCCCGCTCATCCGCTGGGTCGTCGCGTCCGAGCGTTGTTCGACGACGAGGGTCCGTCGATGACGGGTCGTGTTGCCGGAACAGGGTCGGTACTCCTGATCCCCGAGCTGCTGACGAAGCCAACTCGCGACGGGGCTCGCAGCGAAGCCGAAGCGCTGGCCGCACTGCTGGCACGACTCGATCTCCGACCGGTCGACGAACAGGTGGCCTACCTCGCCACCACGCTCGGGGCCACCTACCGATTGCGTGCAGCAGATGCAGTGCATCTCGCCACCGCCGTGTCTGTCGGGGCCGACCGGTTCATCACCAACAACTCCTCCGACTTCCCGACCGCGATCGCGGAGATCGACGTCACCTATCCCGATCGCCTCCCCGAACCCTGATCCCCGACGGGCACGGCGGCCCGATCCTGTCGCTCGACCCGGGTCAGGGGTGCTCGTCGTCAGGTGCGGCGGGCGCCACCTGGTCGCGCAGGTAGTCACGCATCGCGGGCAGGGCGAAGTCGACGTAGCCGTGTTTGGCCTGCACGATGACCTCGGCCTTGATGAGGCGGAGCCGGTACTGGCTGGCGTAGTTGGCGTCGATGTCGTCGCCGAGACGGCGTTGGATGTCGGCCATCTTCGAGGGACCGTCGTCGTGGGCCATGGCGACCAGGAAGGTCCGGTCGACATCGGACAGCGCGGACAGTTCCGGTTCGATCACGAGCTGGCCGAGCCGGCGGCGAGCTGCTTCGACTCCCTGGTCGACGTCGGTTGCGTCGATTGCCGTGCGTTCGGGACGTTGGCGGTAGCTGTGGTAGCCGACGAGCTGGATCATGAACGGGTAGCCCTCGGTTGCGGCCGAGGCCCGCTCGAGCGCGTCGCCGGTGATGCTGCGTCCTGCGTCGTCGATCGGTCGGCGGATCGCTCGGGCCACGTCGGCGAGGTCGAGGGCAGCGAGTTCGTAGCGGTCGGCGCGGCGCAGGAAGGTGAGGACGTCGTCGTTGAGGATGGGCTCGAGGGCCGCGGGCAGACCGGCAGCGACGAACGCGACGTTGCGGTTCTCGCGGAAGCAGTGCTGGACGGTGGTGGCGAGAGTTCTCAGTTCGTTGATGTCGGCGGCCTGGATCTCGTCGACGGTGAGCAGCACGCCGGTGTCGTGCTCCTCGGCCGCGACGGCGAGTTCGGTGAGCTGAGTGCGCAGGCCCGAACTCCGCGGTTCGTCGTCGACGTCGAGCGTGACCCCTCCGCCGATGACGGGCAGGCTCACGCCGCTGACCCGACGCGTCGGGCCGTCTCCCTCCATCACTCGGCGCGCTGCGGGCAGGGCGTCGCGGGTGAGGCGCTCGACCAGGCCCGCCGTCGCCGTTTCGGAGATGACGATCCAGCCCTGCTGACGTGCAGCGTCCTCGACCGCGTTGAGCATGACCGTCTTGCCGACGCCACGGGCTCCGGTGTACACGGTGGCTCGACCCGGCGATCCCGGTCCCTCGTCGAGCGCCTGCACGAACGCGTCGAGCAGCTCCTCACGGCCGACCAGGAGTGGTGGGCTGGTCCCGAAGGTCGGGCGGAACGGATTCGTCGTGGGCACTGCTGTAGACCTCTTTAGACATTTTTAGAGACTGCTAGAGATCGTAGCCCAGCGCCCGATGGCGGTGTGGCCGTCGTGCGCCATGCGGCAGGATGGTCAGATGACCACATCGGACGGTCCGCCACCCGTCCCCGACGGTGCGCCCGACCGGCCGCTCGCCGGCATTCGCGACGTCGACGTTCCGGAGATGGAGCTGACCGCGGAACTCTCCGAGCGTCGGGCGGCGGTGGCGGAGTTGGGCGACGCAGTGCGCGACCTGACGTCGAGCGCGATCGGCAGCGAGGTCGCGGTCGACGTGATGCGCGACGTGGCATCGCAGGCACGGGCGCTGGCCGCCACACTCGGCGAGCGGCAACGACGTCTCGACGAGCCCTCGTCGGTCGACGACCTGCGCCGGGGCCAACGGCTGTTCAACCCGGTCACCGGCCTCGGCAATCCGGTCGCACCACCGATGCACGTCGAGATCGTCGACGGCGCCGCGATCGGGTCGTGCACCCTGGATTGGCGCTACGAAGGACCCTTCACCTACGCGCACGGTGGGGTCAGCGCGCTGCTCCTCGACCAGATCATGGGCTACGCCGTGGCGGCGGCGGGCCACCCTGGCGTCACCGGCCGGCTGGAGGTGCGCTACCGGGCGACGGTCCCGCTGGGCCAGCCGCTCCGACTGCGGGCCGTGCTCGTCGACGTGCTCGGCATCCGCGCGGCGGTCACGGGTTCGATCAGCCTGGCGAGCGCACCCGACGACGCGCTCGTCGAAGCCGAGGGGCGGTTCCTGGCGCTCCGCCCGGAGCAGGCCGCCCGTCTTTTCGGCGGCACCTCCGAGCCCACCCGCTGAACGCAGGCACACTGCAGGGGTGGCTGACGGTCGAGGAGGTGGTGCGCAGTGTCGTTGACGGAGCGGGTCGACGCCTTCCAACGTCGCCACCCGGTCGTCGGGTTCCCCCTCGGGGTGATCTACAAGTTCGGCGAGGACCAGGGGCCATACCTCGCGGCGCTGATCACCTACTACGGCTTCCTGTCGCTGTTCCCGCTCCTGCTGCTGCTCACCTCGGTGCTCGGGTTCGTGCTCGACGGCCGCCCCGAGCTGCAACAGCAGATCCTCGATTCCACACTCAGCCAGTTCCCGGTGATCGGTGACGAGATCGCCGACCCGCAGGGGCTCCGCGGCAGCGTCGGCGCGATCATCGTCGGCGGTCTCGTCGCGGTGTACGGCGCCCTCGGCATCGCCCAGGCGCTCCAGAACGCGATGAACGTCACGTGGTCGGTGCCGCGCAACCACCGCCCGAACCCCATCCGGGCGCGTCTGCGAAGTCTGCGTCTCATCGCCATCGCCGGGTTGGCCATCGTGGCCACGACGGTGCTGGCGGGTGCCGGACCGAACGCCGGGGCCTTCGGTGCCGACGGCGGGACATGGAACACCACGGCCGCCGTCGTCGTGTCGATCCTGGTCAACGGTGCGGTGTTCGTCGTGACGTTCAGGATCTTCCGTCCCAACGGGGTGCGCAATCGCGACGTGATCCCCGGAGCGATCGTTGCCGCCGTCATCTGGCAGCTCCTGCAGTTCTTCGGAACCGCGTTCGTCGGCAACATCGTCAAGGACTCCGGCGCCACCTACGGCGTGTTCGCGTTGGTGCTCGGCTTGTTGGCGTGGATCTTCCTCGCCGCCGTCGGCGTGGTGATCGGATCGGAGATCAACGTGGTGCGCGCCAAGCGGCTGTACCCCCGGGCGTTGCTGACACCGTTCACCGACAACGTCGACCTCACCGACGCCGACCGGCGCGCGTACCTCGCCGCGGTCAGCGCCCAGCAGTTCAAGGGCTTCCAGTCGGTGCAGGTGCACTACGACGACGACGGACAGCAGGCAACAGCGCGTCGCACCCTCGCCCAGTCGCCCGAACCGCCCGACGAGGACCACGAGCCCGACGACCACCGTTGAACGCCGCTGGGCCGTGACCCCCGGCGGTCGACGCTGCTCGGGACGTCAACTCGGTGCCGGGGGCTCCGCGAGCAGTCTGCGGACGCGATTCAGAATCGGGCGTCGGAGGACCCGGAGGCCCCAACGAATCGGCCTCGATCGCTCGGTGTTTCGGAATTTGGCCCCGCCGATTGCCTGCCGAGCGACGTCGTAGGTGCGTTCCAACGTGGTGCGCATGAGTTCGGACTCTGCCTCGGTCTGCCCCGACTCCGAACCGATCGTCGAGCATGGTGACGAGTTCGGCAATCCGTTCGTCGGGTGGCGGACCTCCCGCAAAGGCGTCGCGAACAGCGTTGCGGAACAGGCCGCCGTCAGGCTCGTTGCCTCCCAGCTGGTTCGAGGCCTCGATTGCGTCGGCGATCTTCGGCAACTCCTCGCGTGCGATGCCGAGTTGCAGCCGCTCGATGAGGCGTTGCGTTGTTGCCGGCACGAACTTGGGAACCTCTGCGTCGAGACCCCCGTCGAGGAACGAGAGCTCTCCATCGGGGTCGTCGATGCCAAGGGTCTCGAGCACCGTTGCACTGGTGACGCCGAGCTCGAAGAGGCGACGGGGGTCGAGCAGCAGCCGAGCCAGGCGTGATGCGCCGTCCATCCGCCCCCAGAACCAGTCGTTCGCCCGCCATGACGGTTTCAGGAACGCACCGAGGCGGGCCAGTTCGGTACCGACCAGTTTGTTGTCGGGCGATCGTTGCGGGTCGAGGCTGTTGGCTGCGTTCCAGCTCACCTGCATCAACTCGCTGGGCTGTTCGCGACTGATCACCTCGTCGAGCAGCAGCGTTGCGATGACGTGGTGCTGCAGCAACCTGCGTTGGATGTCCTCGATGCCAGAGGTGGCCTGGTCGCCGAGCATTCGCAACTCGTCGTCCAAGGCCTGTGCGGCGGCCCGGCGGCCTGGCGGGATCGCCGTGCCGGGGTCGGTCTGCGGCGGCTCGGGTGCATCGTCGCCCGGCGCCGTGGTGGGTTCGACCGCACCCGCGGACAGCGCGATCTCGCGGAGGACCGGCCATGCGTCAGCGAACGCCGAGGCAATGGCGTGGTGAGCGCTCCGCAAGTTGTCGAACACCACGACACGGCTCGCCTCCGCGATGTCCTCTTGGAGATCCGATTCCGGGGCGTAGGGCCAGCGCTGATAGACGCCCTCGAGCGACTCGATCGATTCGGCGGCGAGTTCGTCCGCCCAGAACTGTTGGTCCAGGGCGCGTACTTCGTTGATCGTCTCGAGCGCGGCGTGTACGGCGGTCTTTGCCTGCGCGAGCGTCTGGAAGCGAACGTCCTTCGCTCGTTGTTCTGCGGCGTCGACCCCCCGACGGTAGGCATCGAGCTGCAGCCCTCGGCTCACGACGCCCAGCACCACCGACGCTGCTTCCTCGATCGGTGCAATGCCCCATCCCCATGGTCGATCGCCGCCCGAGAACTCCATCACGTTGGTCGGCAGGACGGCGAGCCGCCGTCCCCTGAGCTGGTTCCTCAGTGTCTCATCGGTACCCGGGTCGGACGCCCCGACGGCCTGCCGCCGACGCTCGACCACATGGTCGATCGACGACTCCGTGCGCCGTTTGCGGTAGACGTCGAACAGGCTCTCCGGTGCGCCCGGATACGTCGCTGCTTCGAGACCATCGCCGATCGCCGTGTGGATCGACGCCATCGATCGCCGCATCATGAGCTGACGGTGCACGCCGGCGTTGTGCCTCCGGAGTTCGTCGATGTCGCCGGTGATCCCCTCGGCTCGCGGCGCGGAAATCACCGTCAGCGCGCTCGCGAGGATGCTGGGTGACGGCTCCGCTGGCTCGCTCGAGTTGTCCACCTGGTCCTGAGGCGTCGGACAGACGTACAAGATGACGCGACGCACGATGCCGTTCGCCGGTCGCTGAAAGATCCGGTCGAGCGCCTCACCGAGCGGCAGGTTGACGACGAGCCCGCCGTCGACTGCCCAGCGGCTGACATCTCGGAAGTTGGCCGTCTTGTGGGAGGCCAGATCCTGACGCCCGGACACTGCGGCGTCGGCGGGGCCACTGGGGAGGTAGCTCGGTTCGAAGACGCCAGGGATACCGGCCGATGTCTTTGCCGCTGAGGCGATCTTGAGCAGCACGTCCGGGTCGTCGAAGTCTCGATGGCTGAAGCGCAGCGTCCCCGCGTGTGTGACGTCGGTGAGCGGTTCGCCGAAGTCGTCGACGCGACCCTGAGCGACCGGTGTGATCGCGGTGTAGGTGGTGACGAGGTCGATGGGGTGCATGGCCGCCGCCCAATCGGTGTCGCTGGCCCACTCCTGCAAGACACTGGCGATCTCGTTCTCGAACTTGATGGTGCCCTGCAGGAGCGACGGCGGGTCGCTCTCGTCAGCGGGACGCAGGAGTTTCGACAGATCAGCCGTGGTCATCAGGGTGGAGCGCAGCTCCGCAAACGTGGAGAGTGGAAGGTCGAGACACACCGCAACGCTGAGGAGACATCCGTTCAAGCCACCTGCACTCGTGCCGGTGACGACGTCGACCACCGGGTCGGTCGACGTGAGGTCGACCAGCGAGTGATAGATCTCCGCAGTGCTTCCAGGTGGCGCCTCGTCGTGGCGCAGCAATGAGTACAACTCCGACGTCACGCCTCCCATCCACACCGCGAGGCTGGTGCCTCCGGTCATCACCGGAGCGATGCGGACCTCGCGCCGACGCGGATCTCCCGTGCGTACCCCCATGTGATCTCCCTCCATTCAGCCGTCAGCGGCTGGAGCCGCCTCCACGAGACTGGCACGCCGACTTCCGGGCCGGGCTGACTGCACCGTCGGTCACAAGAACACGAGTCCCTCGGCCCCGACGATCGCCTGGGTCGAGCTCTTGACAACGACGTACTTGATTGCCCCGTCGGCCTCGCGGAGCATGGCGATGGCCTGCCAACCGTCTTCATTGCCTGCTGGTTCGGCGGTGTTCTCCACCTTCAACTTCGTGGGGAGCGGGACGACTTGAGTCGCAGCACCCGACACTGCCGGCTCGTACGAGCGTTCCGCTGCTTCGATCATGGTTCGCGCGACCGCGCTGCGCGCATTGATGGTTGCCACCGCAGCAGCTGCACGTCCTCGGACATCCGAGGCAATCAGATAGCCGATCGCCAAGATCGCCGCCGCGGTGACGAACGCTGCCCCGCCAATGACGACGACTTTCACATTGTCCGCTTGATCGCCCCACCAGTTGATCACCGTGGTCCAGATCGCCACCACCGACGCCCCGAGTCCGCCTGCCCACCACTTCGCGGCCGCAGTGGCGCCCGACTCGATCAGTGCAACACTTTGCGGAGGCCCGGAGAACGCTGCAGCGAAACCGTTGGCGTCGTCCTCGTCCTGCTGCGATCCGAGCAGCTTCAGATTCTCGAGAAGTGCTCGTGTTGGCGCTTGGAGATCCTTGCCATCGGAGACCGCCTGACGAGGAATCTGAACTTCCGACATTTCCCGCTCCCCTCTCCAAGGTGCGTCCGATTTTTCGGGCCTACGTGAACCCTAAACCTCTGCCCTCCACTTGTCACGAGGGTCTCTGCGTCGTCTCACCCGAGTTACAAGCTGGGACGGACGATCGCTGAGCGATCTCGGCAGGAGGTTCAGGCCAGCGTGAGGAGCCGAGCAACGCGGGGATCGTCGGGGCCGAGGTAGTGCACGAGCACCCCGACGACGGCCTCGACGTCGAGTGTGCCGGCCAACTGCATCTCCTCGAGGTCGGCCCAGTCCTTCGTCCGGTCGAAGAACGCCTTGAACACCGCCAGGTCCCGGCAGGCGAGGAACGGGACGTCGTGTCCCGCGAAGGGTTCCGATCGGATGCGCCCACCGGCGTCGGCGTGGAACGGCGTGGTGTCGAGGAAGACGTCGACCGGGGTGCTCGTCCACCAGAGGCGGGTCTGACCGTCGGCTTCGAGTTGTGCGACCTCCGCGTCGGTGGCCGAGATCTCGGTTGGCAGGGCCGCGAGGAGATCGCCGGTGCGCTCGGCCGGGACGAACACGTTGACATCGATGTCGATGGTGCCGCGGGCGCGTTGCGTGCACCAGGCAAGCGCCAGCGCTCCGCCGAATGCATGCGGCAGGTGCGCGGCGTCGAGCGCTTGGTGGAGGGCGACGATCTTGTCGGCCAGGGAGGGTGCGGCGGTCATGCGACCGCACCGAACTTGGGGGCGGTGAGCGTGGGGCTGTGGCGCGCCGGGAACATGTCGGCCAGCTCGAGCACCTCGACCAGTTCACGCCCACGAGCGACGGGATCGATGGCGACGTCGGCCGGTCGTGCCTCCAGCGTGACGCTGACGCGGAAGCCGCACGCGGTGAGGATCCGGTCGAGGGTGTCGACGTTCGGTGTCTTGCGACCCTGCTCGTACGCAGCGAGGGTCGAGTGCGAGGTGTGCGCGCGTCGAGCGAGCTCGCGTAGCGAGAGGCCGGCCCTCATGCGAGCCACCCGGATCAAGCGCGCTGCATCCATCTCCCTCATGCTACCTGCTGCTTGGTATCCGAACGGATACCGGTCGTCGATCAGGTCAGAAGGTCGAGCGCCAGGCGAAGTCCGGCGGCGGTCGCCGGAACCCACCGTGTCGTGGCCGTTTCCCGGCGTGATCACCGGGTCCACCGACCGGCTCAGCACACTCTGGTCGCTCGAAGCCACCGACGCACCCTCGACGATGCCGCCAAAGCCGACGAAGCGACCCGACGGCGCGTGATGGTCAGCCGTGCTGAGAAATCGGAGAACCGCCGTTGCGAACAGGCCTACTGTGTTCGACATGACCTCGATCACCTGGTTTCGATTCCGGTATGCCACCCTCGTCGCAGCACTGGTGCTCGCAACCGCATGCGGTTCCTCCGACGACACGTCCGACCCACCTGCGACTCCGGCGCCCACCGCCGAATCGGCCGAGACCGCGGCGGACAGCGAGCCGGTCGAGACCGAGGCCGAGCCCGCCGAGACTGCACCACCCGCCCCTGAGCCCGATGCCGAACCGGCCGGTTCCGGCGCGGTCTCGATCGTGCTGAACGACGGGCGGACCTGGGCGCTCGATGCCGACATGTGTTCCTTCGACCCCGACGCCACCGGCCCGGGTGCCGCAGTGATCAACATCGGCGGCTCCAACGGGGACGGCGCCGAACTCGGGATCCTCGACGCGTGGCCGCTCGACGGGAACACCGACATCGGAACGGTCTTCCTCGCGAACTTCGTCGACGAGAACGAGGAGCTCTTCATCCTCGTCAACGGCTCGGCGACGATGGTGGGCGGCGCGGTCGAAGTCACGGCCGACTTCTACAACGACGTCTTCTACGAAGACGGCGATCCGGTCGACGGATCCGCTGTCATCAGCTGCACTCCGTAGTCCGGCTCGACGCGATCGCCGAGCGCATCGGCAGTGGACGAGAACAGCTCCGATCTGGACGACATCGCATCGTTGGCCGGCTGGCGATCGGACCTGCTTCGCTCGACCCAATCGGCGTGGGAAGTACTCTTGCCGAGAGCAAGGGCGTCAGTCGCTCCACACCAACCGACGAGAGAAAGGGCCGCCATGGCACTCACCGGCACCGTCAAGTTCTTCAATACCGAGAAGGGCTACGGATTCATCTCGCGCGAAGACGGCGAGGACGTCTTCGTGCACTTCTCGAACGTCGAGGGCGACGGGTTCAAGAACCTCGAAGAGGGTCAGACCGTCGAGTTCGAGATCGGAGAGGGTCGCAAGGGCGCCGAAGCCCAGAACGTCCGCGCCGTCTGAAGCCACTTCGAAGTCGACGCTGATCCTGCGAATGCAGGAACCAGCGTGCCGGTGACGGTGAGTCCGTGATGGGACCGCGCGCTGCGCCGGGCGCGCCGGTTCCGACAGTTGCCGCAGTCCTGGTGAGCGCCGACGAGGTGTTTGCACGGCGGGCTCACCGGTCGCCGGTGAGCACTACTGTCGGCACGCCACCAACGGAGGAGCGACCATGGATGCCAACCCGGTGATCGAGCTGCTCGGCCGTCGGCTGCGCCTGGCCGTCGTCGGCGGAGGTCCCGGCAGCTTCATCGGTGCGATGCACCGTGCAGCCGCCCGGATCGACGATCGCTACGAACTGGTCGCTGCGGTGCTGTCGTCGGATCCGGAGCGATCACGCGCCGCTGCGGCGGCGATTGGCGTCGCGCCCGAACGGGCGTACATCGGGGTCGAGGAGATGTACTCCGCCGAGTCGCAGCGCGCCGACGGCGCCGACGTGGTGGCGATCATGACGCCCAACGACAGCCATCACCGTTACGCACTCGATGCGCTGGCCGCCGGGTTCGACGTGATCTGCGACAAGCCGATCACCAACACACTCAGCGAGGCCGCCGACGTCGTCGCCGCCGTTGCGGACACCGGCCTCGTGTTCTGCCTGACCCACAACTACACCGGCTATCCACTGGTGCGTCAGGCACGGGCGATGGTGGCCGACGGTCAGCTCGGCGAGATCCAACTGGTGCAGGTCGAGTACGTGCAGGGCGGCAAGGCGGCCGAACGCGATCCCGATCCGGACGGTCCACTGCCGTGGCGGTACGACCCGGTCCGCGGTGGGCCGTCGCTCGTGATGGGCGACATCGGCACCCACGCCCACAACCTCGTCCGGTTCGTCACCGGCCTCGAGGTGAGCGACGTCGCGGCCGAGGTGGGCCACATCGTGCCCAACCGGCTCGTCGACGACTACGCCGGTGCGATGCTGCGCTTCGACAACGGCGCCCGCGGTTCGTTCTGGGTGACCCAGGCCGCCGCCGGCGTCGAGAACTGCCTGCGGCTGCGGGTCTCGGGGGTGCGTGGCACCCTCGAGTGGATGCAGGAGACGCCGACCCAGCTGATCTTCCGGCCGGCCGGCGCTCCGGCGGAGATCCGGACGCCGAACGGGCCGGGGACGCTGCCGTTGGCGGCCCGGGCGAGCCGGATCGTCAAGGGACATCCCGAGGGGTTCCACGAGGGGTTCGCGAACCTGTACAGCGACGCCGCCGAGGCGATCGCCGCTCGGCGTGCCGGCGTGGCGCCCGACCCGCTGGCACTGCACTTCCCAACTGCAGACGACGGCTACCGAGGCGTCGCGTTCGTCGAAGCCGCAATCGCGTCGAGCGACGCGAACGGCGCCTGGACCGCCGTCCGCTGACCGCCGGTTCGGCGAACTCGGGCCGACGGGCGTCGCTACGATCCGGCGATGGCCGACCTCTCACACCAGCACGCCCAACTCGTCCTCGCTGCTGCCCAGTCGGAGCTCGAGCGTGATGGGCTCGGTGCTGCGGTGGCCGTCGTCGACCATCACGGCGAACTCGTTGCGTTCGTGCGCACCGACGGGTGCCCGCTGCCGTCGATCGCCAACGCGATCAACAAGGCGTACACCGCTGCCCGCGAACGTCGCCCGTCGCGCGAGATCGGCGACGCCTCACGCAACGACGGGTTCCCGATGACCAACTTCGGCGACCTGCGCTACACCGGGTGGGGTGGCGGAGTCCCGCTGGTCGTCGACGGCGCGGTGGTCGGTGCAGTCGGTGTGAGCGGATTGCCCGAGGTGGACGACATGCGCATTGCGGCCGACGCGGCAGCAGTACTCGCCCGCTGACCGCCCGACGTTCGCCTCGCTTGGAGAAGGTGGCGGAGTCCTCCTCCAAGCCGTGGATGCCCCCGCCGTCGGTGACACCAACGAGCGTGGCGAAGGACGGCGATCTCGTCGCCTACCGCCCGGACGGCGAGACCACGCCCTCGGCGGGAAGGTCGTCCGCTTCCACGGGGGCTCCAAGGTAGGCCTGGCCCACTGCCGCCATCGCGCTGCCTACTACCGTCACTGCAATGGACTTCGCTCAAGACGACGTGATGACGCTGTTGTACCCAGAGCGCAGACTGATCGTTGTGGCGAGTGACGACGCAGTTGAAGTCGTTCGGCGTGCGGAAAGCGAGGACGTTGAAGACAAGGGGGTATGGGACATCGCTGGCTTTGCAGCACTTGCCGTGCCGGGCCTGGGCGGGGCCGTCGCTGCCACAGCCGCCGCTGTCGCAGCAGCTCAACTGTGGAACGCACGCAAGCAAGCAGACAGGGCGCACCTTCCCTTTCTCGTCGTGACGAACAGCCAAGCTGCGAATCTGAGATTTCCGAATGGTCATCCCCTCGAAGACGTCGTGTACGTCGGCGATCCCGGAATCGCGGGCAACTACTATCCGGTGGCCAGCTTTCATCGTGTGCTGTTCGAGGGCAAGGTCGCCGAAGCCATCCGCCTTCTGCGCAGCCTCGGGGCGACCGAGATATCGATCGAGTATCTCGAAGGTTTCGACCGGGGTGCCGGCGTGGATCTCTCGGTCTCGCCACCGGGTGGCGCGATTGGCAACATCGGTGTCGATGTCAACGCCACGAAGAAGACAACCTCCCGCGCCAAGGGCTCCATGAAGCTGTCGCCAACCACTCCGGCACACATTCCGGAGGACCTCATCTGGTTTCGGTCAGAACCTCTCTGGCAAGAGGTTGCCGACGCGCGGCTCGAGAGCGGGCTTCGGGACTTCGCCACCGAAGTGAACTACACCGACGACTTTGGCATCAACGCCGACCTCAAAGCGAAGATTGCCAGCGCTGGCCTGGGACTCGGGGGGACGTTCACCGAGTTCCGCGAGACGGTCTGGAAACTGAGCGGCACGTTCGCGGAGTAGTTCGCTCGGCGCAGAGCCTCTGGGTCGGTTCGCCTGACACCTCACGGCGCAGCGCTCGCCACTCCGCTATCCCGGGAAGCACTCTCCCGGATTCTGGTGCGAGCAGTCGGGTCCCTTGGAGCGTTTGCCGAGTTCGAAGAGCTTCCACTCCAGGTGATCGGCGGTCACGCCGGCGGTGGCGGCCCAGCGGTGCAGGGTCCTGACGTAGCGGTCATATCCAGCTGCAGTGCCCACGCTGCCGACGTTGCCGGTGAGGTGCCAGAACGCTCGCGAGGTGAAGAAGTCGGCGATCAACGGAATCGGTCGATCAGGGAGCGGATTCTCGGTCCGCGCAGCGAAGTACGCGACTTTCGTCCCGAACGCCGGGCCGAGCCCTTTCAGCTTGTACCCGCTCACGATCGCCCGGCGAGCCTCATTGTGTCCCTGCATCGCCGCAGCTCGAATTCCTTCGAGCTTCGCTTCCAGCGTTGATGGGTCACCTGCGTTCGCACGATCTGAGCGGTGCGATCGGCGCCGTAGCCGGTGGTGCCGAATCCCCAGATCATTGCGGCCAGGAACCCGTCAACAGCGCCACACTTCATCGTTTCGATGACCGCTGCACGGCTCACCTCTTCTGAGCACTGGTCGGCGAGTCGCTCGATCGACTCGACGTATCGTCCGAGATCCGCTGGCCACTGGCGCCGAGCCGAATCGCTCGGTCCATGTTGCGGGGTTCCACCTGATCGACTGCTCGAGCACATGCTGGCTCGGGTTCAGGAGCCTGCTGACGACATCGGGCAGACCCAACGGTTCGAGATCGTTGATGGTGTTCACAGGTATCCCCGTCTCGTGTTGGTCTGAGTGTTTCACATCGATCTGCGTGTCCCGCTGTGTGCGTTCGTACAACTCGGCGAGCGTGTGCCGACCCGTGACCTGCGGGTCGTCGTCCGGCAGCCATCGATTCGCCGAGTGCTCGTCGAACGACTGCGAACTCGATGAGCGCCAGGCAGCGGCCGGGACGCACGAGGGCAGGATGCAGCCGATGCAGCGGCTGATTGGTGGTGATCAGCACGAACGAGTCGGCGGCATCAGCGGACAGACCGTCGGTGACGTTCAGCAGTCGCCCGAGCGCCGGGCCGACCTGGCTCAGCGGAGCACCGAGCAGTGCATCACAGTCCTCTGCGACGACGAGGCGTTGCCGCGGAACTGCGCTCGCGGCCTGCACCATCCGGGCGGTGGCTGATGGCCTTGGCGAGGTAGTTCGGCCGGGTGAGCAGCGACTCGGGGTCCGCCATCACGTGAAGATCGCACCACGTGCTCCACTCTCGGGCGAGGGTGCGGATGGCGGATGTCTTTCCCGTGCCTGGGGCGCCGAACCACAGAATCAGCCGGGGCCCACCGGGCGCGCGGTGGTCCCATCTCCATGAGTTCGCCGAGCTTGGCAGCCGTGTCACCGGGATAGTTGCGGGAGGTCTCCGACCATGGCGCTGCGTCCAAGCGGCCGAGTGTCGAGTACGGTCGAGCCGAAGTCATTGGTGCGCCAGGTCCGCAGCTCCGGCCGGCCGGCCTCGCAGTGCCGCGGATGCCGGGTCACGAGGACCTGCATCCAGTGCTCGGCCTCGTTCGCGGTCTCCGCCGAGATCGTTGCGATGACTTCGTCGGGCGTGTTCCACCGGAGGAGGATCGAGCACGACCCATGGACAGCCACCAACGCTCCGCCGCTGGAGTAGTCGACAACGATGAGCGACTCGAACGTCTCCGGTACGAGCTCTGACGGCTCGGCGTCGAACTCGATGGTGCGCTGGACGACCGATGCCCGTGGAAGCCCCAACGTGCGCTGATGGAACACGATCAGCGGATACGACCCGACTTCGGTGGTCTTGTCGAAGCTGGCCGAGACGTCTTCCATCAGCGGTTCGGTCCCACGGCCCACTTCCGTCAACGAGGTGAGCGTCATCGCCGGGCCTCCATCCAGACGGCGATGTCGCAGATCCGCAGCGGACTCGGAGTGACGTCGAGCGTCAGCTCGATCTCGCGTGTGATCTCCTCCAGCGCCGCAGCGTTCGATTCGAGATCCCCACGCACTGCCTCCACCAGGCCCGGCCAGGCCAGTTCGGGACGCCGCTCACCCGTGATCGGCCGATAGCGATCGATCACGTGTCGATCGACCATCGGCACGAGGTTCGGCCGCTTGTGATGAAGCACCTTGGTGAGCAGCGTGAACGACGGCGCACCGAATCCGAGCAGTTCCTGCAGCGCCTCGTCGGCACCGGGAGTTCGGATGTCAGCGTCTCTTCCCACGGCGTGCAGCCACGCGTCGATGGTGGGCCTTGCGTCCTCGAAGAAGCTGAGGTCGTCGCGGCCGAGACCGGGTGGAGCGAACCGGCGCAGACGACGTCGGTCGGTTCCAGCACGTCGGGATCGGTGGCGATCACGTCGAAGTAGCGGTAGGCCCAGGTCTCAGCTGGGCCGCCTGACCACGGCAGGCCGCAGTAGCGGCGGACGTGATCGAGGGGATCGGGAATGGCTCGGCCGGCGAGCACCAACTCGGTCGATGGGTGAATGGTCATGTTGCCTTCCTGCTGCGACCTCCCGTCCGAGAGCGTCCAACGAGGAAGACTGTAGTCAGGGGCTGCCACAGTGTTCTGCGGGCCCGAGGGTTGCCCTGGCTCAGAGCGCGTCGGGCGCCAAGGGGCTCTGGTCGATGGGGCAGAACGTCACCGTGACGTCGTAGGGCGACTCGCACCAGGTGCGAATGGCGTCGGCGAGTAGGGTCGGCGACGTCGAGATTCCGACGATTGAGAGGCGCCGAGATCGTCTGACCCTCGGGGACATTGCCGGGTGGCCACATGGTGGAGCCGTCGGGGCGAGGGTTGGATTCGAGTTGGACGATCACCGGATCGGCGTCGGTCATCACGATCGCGAGTGCGTACGGCTCCTCGGGCAACTCCGGGGTGTTCATCTCCACCACGATGAACTCGGATCGGGTCGCGGCCGCGACGCAACACGCCGGTGAGCCACCGGCCGAACTCGTCCCACACCTCATCGCTCCGGCGGTGCTCCTGGTCGACCTCTGCTTCGACAACACTGCCGGTGAACTCACGCAGGTCGTGCGGGCCTTCGGACGACGTCAACCGCGGCAGGACCAGGATCGACGAACCGTCCGGTAGCACCATCACCACCTCGCGAAACCGTCGCTCCTCGCGCAGCATCCGTGCGACCACTCCCATGCCGACCACCTCTGCGAGCCCGGCGGGATCGTCGGGACGCCACAGCACATTGCTGGTGCCGATCAGCAGATCGATCAGACCAGCCACGGGTGCTCCAATCGTCGCCTGTTCGAGAAGATCACCCGGCTCGAGATTCACGACTGATGATCTTGCCAGCCCCGATCCACTCGGGTGCCTCGCGGTCGTTCGAGCAGCGAGCGGCTCGCGTCTTCAACCGGTCCGGATCGGGTAGGGAACCTGCTTCGCCTGTTCGAGATATTGCGGACGACCCTCGACCACTGGCGGCAGAGTCCTCACGAAGCACCGGAAGTGCTCGATGCCGCTGATGAGTGCCAAATGCTCGTTGTCGGCGAACGCAATTACAACCGGGCCCTTGAGCCGTGCGAGATGGCCCCACGCAGGCGTCAGTTTGGTCGGTGCACCGGCATAGGTACAGGGCGCGATCTCAGCATCGCAGCGTCGCCACGCTGGCCTCACGAACCGGGCCGCCGCTTCGCTCAGTCCTGCTCGTCGGTCTCCTCGTCGTCCTTGTTCCGACGGAGCTTCAGCCCGGCGAATCTGCCGGAGAGCTTGTCCTTTACCGAGCTGGCCTGGTCGAGGGTTCCCTTGCCGAAGTGCTTGGCGGCATCGACGCCCTCCGCTCCGGTCTCACGCGTCTTGTCCCACCGCTCGGCGGCAGCGTCCTTCCACTTCGCCGCCTCCGAAGACTGGTGACCTGACTCGATCCCGAGCGTCTCGCGGAACTCATGGACGTCAGACTGCTACATGGTTGCTCGACTTGACCACCGACGGAGATTGAATCGGGTTGAGCAGGACCTTCGAGTTGGCGATGCCGACCGCCGCCTTCATGCGCTCCAACAGGTGTTCGGTGCACTGCGTGATGAGTTCGAGCCGGTCCTGGCGAGCCGCCTTCAGGCCGAGCCGATGCCGGTCCAGTTCGTCCGGCGATGCGTCGAGCACACGGTCGAGTTCGAGGACTGCGACTGCATCGTGCAGTTGGAAGCAACGAGCCAGTACCGCCAGCCACTTCTGTACTTCGGCCTCGGCTTCCTTCGCCATCTCGGCAAGCTCATCCAACTTGGACTTCCTCTCGAGCTTCTCGGCGAGATCTCCGAGCTGACGCAACGCGTACCCCTGGGTCTCGTGAATCGTCCGCGACGAGTTCTGCACCTTCGACCACGTGACCTCGGAGACCCGACCCACCGACTCTCGGACGCTCGTCGCCTCCTTGACGGCGAGGTCGACGCCGTCCATGCGCGCCAACACCTGGTTCGTCTGGGCCCGGAGGACATCGTCGAGCTTCTGGTCGATCGTGACGAGATAGTCGGTGATCTCGGCCATGCTCTGCTGCATCGCAAGTTGCGCCATGATCCCGGCCGCGCCAGCCAGCATCGCCGGGTTGGTCACCAACGACGCTGGTGTCCTTGCACGATCTGGATCCATTGCTTGATGTCTCCCGGCTCTCCGATCATCGCATGGCTGACACCCGGCGTCTTGGTGGGCATCAATCCGAACTGGCTGACAGCGCTGTGCGGAGTCCTCCGTCAGCTTCACCCAGCGACCCGATTCAGCAGCGATCTCCGAGCCGGTCTGCGCAGCTTGAGCGCCAGTGCGCATGAAGGCCGCCGAGACGATCCGTTCCGAGATCCTTCGACGGCAATGCCAGCGAGCCGATGAAGCGTTCGACAGCCGTTGGATTGCCGATGACTGCCAGTCCATCGCCGTCACTGATCAGCTCGATCTCATTGTCCATCGTTTCCGCCCCTCATCACGTTGCACCCTGGTCCGGTCTGGGGGCAGGGTACTTCCAGCTCTGGTGGAGTAGCCCGAGCCGTACGCACTTGCGATCGCTGTTCGCCTCAACGGCCGCTTTGCGTACCTCTCCGACGTCGACCTCCTCTGAGCTCGTTCGGGCGAAGGAGTGCGGACCGCTCTCGTGGCTCCTAGCGGCAGTTCGGCCTCACGATTCGGTACACCTCCGCAGCGGCAGCTTCCATGTCCTCGTGTTCCCAGAACCGGACCACGGTCCAACCGGCGGCTCGCAACTGGGCATCCGTGTCGCGATCTCGACGAACGTTCGCCTCGAGCTTCGCTGCCCACCACTCGCGGTTCTTCCTGCGGAGAGTGGCGTGGTGAGGGCTGGGTGCCAGAAGCAACCGTCGACGTCCGCGCCGGTCTTGGCGGTCCGAAGACGACATCCAGCGGCGCCGCATCTCGTGCCTCGCCGGACGATCACGCGGTACCGCAACCCGGCCCACAGCGCTCGACGCAGTGACAGGTCGGGTGGCGTGTCTCGACGGCCTGGGTCCGCATTCGCTCGCGGACGACATCCGCCACAGGGGCAGGCGCTATCGTCGATCAGTCCAGCGCCACGCAGGCCTCCCTCTGTCGACGTCATGACGACGGTCTACCCCACTTTGAGACCAGGGCATCCGGAGTGAGCGACGGCCCGGGCTCGATGAGGGATCGACTCCCGTCGTAAGCCGATGCCCTTCGCTCCAGGCGAGCCCACCACTCCCACCTGATCGGGCCGAAGCCGCGCTGGCATGGTCACTGGTGTTCAAAGGCTGCCAGGCTCGGGCTCGGCCCAGTTGACGGATTCGTCCGACGGGAACGCGCTCGTGGCGATTCGATCGACGAGCCCGTGCGAGGTCGAGCGTCGTGTCGATCCTCGGACGGCCGCGCTTCGGCGGATCGGTCTCGCACGTCGAAGTAGCGAACGACTCCACGCGGCAGATCGTCGGCGTAGTCGTATTCGCCGCCGGTCTCGACGTCACCGGGCACGTACAGCGCAATCGCTGCGGCGTCCACGCGGTCCATCTGGCTCGGCAGTGTCGGGTCGAGGCGGCCGGTGCGGGCACGGAGGTGGGTGACGGCACGAGCGAACGACGACGTGGAGGTCTCGGACCGCTTGTCGACGGTGGCGGCGATCGGCATGAAGTACAGGGCGACGAGAAATGCCGCCGGTTGGTAACGGTGGATGACCGACACCTCGTCCTGGAGCTCGTAGGTCCGGCCGGTGAGGTTCTTGTCGAACTGCATGCCCTTGCCGTCCCGGAAGTTCATCCCCTTCAACGAGAAGCCGAGCTGGAGACCCGACACGATCGACGACACGACGACGTCGACCTTCTTGCTGCGATCCCCGGCGACGAAGGTGAGCGGCTCAGCCGGCCCGACGTCCTGGGGCCGGACGATGAGCGACTTCAGAGTCGAGTGACGACGCAACTCGTCGGCGACCATGACCGCACACGCGTCGGCCAGGCGATTGCTCCAGCCGTTCTTCGTCGACGCGCTCGACATCAGCGCCTCGGCTCTCGATCCTCCGGCATCGGCCCGGTCGAGCGCGGCGACCATTGCCGGGTCCGGGTCGAGGTCCGCCCACTTGCGCTCAGTCATCGCCGTCACCGTACGACGAGCCGGGCCGCACCAGCCTGCATCACTCGGTCCGCCGCTGACTCCATGTCTTCGTGTTCCCAGACCCGGATGACTTGCCAACCGGCCTCGCGCGAGCTGCCGATCGGTGTCACGATCCCGCGCCACGTTGGCCTGCCAGCTTCTCGATCCACCATTCACGGTTGTTCTTCGGCACGGTGGCGTGCTCGGGGCAGGAGTGCCAGAAGCAGCCGTCGACGTACACGGCGACCTTCGCCGGCCCGAACACGATGTCGGCACGCCGGCGCACCCCTCGCAGCGGTGCACGATCCACTCGATAGCGAAGGCCACGGGCGAACAGGGCTCGCCGCAGACGCATCTCTGGTTCGGTGTCGCGCTGTCCCTGCCGCCGCAGCCGATCGCGGACGGCATCCGTTGGAGGCGTGAGTGCCCCAGGCTCGTCAGGCGACGGCACGCTCCCCCGACATGAGTGCGGCGTGTTGTGCCATGTCGGCGAGGAAGCCGTCGGCGAAGTTGAGTGTGCTGCGCTCGGCCCGATTCAGGAAACCGGCCGTCGCCCTGGCGGACAGCGGTCGGTGCGTCGTCGAGGTCCACGACATCGGCGAGGTGTCGGTACGGCATCTGCTTCGGCCACAACGAGACGTCGACGGCCCACGCATCACCCTTCGACCCGTACGCCGCTGTCGGCCACTTCGATCCCGACGTCATCGAGACGCCCTCGACCAGCGGCTCACCGGGCGTCATGAGCCGTTCTCCGACCCATCGAGACACACCGACGGTCACCGCGTTGCCGACCAGCTTCCACCGGGTGCCCTTCCGTGTCGAGACGATCCCAGCAGGCTCGGTCCACCCACGAGGGAAGCCCTGCATTTCCTCCGCATCGCCGATCTGCGGTGTCACGATCAGACGATCCGCGTCGGCGCCAGGGTTCCAGATCGCTGGCGGCGATGGAATGCCGATGGTCGAACCGGCCTTGAGCGTCGGCACTCCGTCCTTGGCCCAGCCGACTCCACGAAGCCCCTCGGTCCAGTAGAAGCCGTACGCGGTGTCGTCGAACCACTCGTCGTCGGGTTCACCAGCCTCGTCGGCGAACAGCACCGTGCGAGGATCGAGGTCGAGCGCAGCAACGAAGATGACCCGCTGGCGTCGCTGCGGCACACCAGTGAAGCGAGAGTCGACGAGCCGGTAGGCCCATCGATACCCGAGCGACTCGAGTTCGTCGACGAGGTAGCGCATCGCCTGGCCGCCGTCGAGCACGAGCATGTTCCGCACGTTCTCGAGCACCAGCACCGGCGCTCGGCGACCCTTCAGGAGCCGGAACACCTCGCCGACGAGACCCGAGGCCTCACCGGTGATGCCCTTGGTGCGACCGGCCTGCGACAGGTCGGTGCACGGGAACCCGGCCGTGACGACATCGACGTCGGGAAGCCGGTCGAGTTCCCGAACGTCGCCGGCGAGCGGAACGCCGGGGAAGCGCTCGGCGAGGACGGCCTGCGCCGGTTCCCACCATTCGCACAGCAGTTCGGTGCGACCACCGGATTCGTGGAGCCCGAGTTCGATCCCGCCGATGCCGGCGAACAACCCGGCAACGCTGAACGACCCCGACGACGACACGCCGACCAAACTACACGATTGCGATTCCGGTCCCCCTTGACGGGCAGACGAGTGGGTGGTTCGAGCGGCAGCGTCCATGACAAGCATCATGAACACTGGGTGTCACAAGGATCTCTCGGAGCGGCCTGGGCGTCAGGACCCGACACCGACGAGCTCACCCGAAGCGAGGAGTCCGTCGAGGTGACGCGCAAGAGCTTGCGGCGTCTCACCACCCGTCACGAGGTACCCGACTTCGAGGTTGTGGTCCATTGCCCAACCGGTCAGGTTGGCGCTGCTCACGAAGGCCTGGCGACCATCGGCCACCGCGCACTTGGCATGGAGATTGACGTACTTCCCGGACGGCAGGAGTCGCTTCTCGTCAGGCCAGATGCAGACATTGCAGTCGGGCACCTTGGCACTCAGTTCGCGGACGGCCTGTTCGCCATTGTCGGCGCGATGGTCGACGAGCACATGAACGACGATGCCTGCCGCCGCCCGCTCTTGAAGTGCAGCCAGAACGTCTGGCACGCCGACGATCACATAGCTCACGACCCACAGCCGTTCTCTGGCTCCACGAATCACTTCGAGGAGCCCCTGCAGGTTGCGCCTGAGTTGATCGGAGTCGGGGCCGGTGTACAGCAGCTCGACCTTCTCGTACGAGCTCGCCGTCTTCACCGCACGAGCAGCGCATCGGATTGCGTCGGCCAGGCTCTGCCCGTCGACCGAACCCGCTTCCATCCAGAGCTGGCCGAGCTCCTTGACCTTCTGCGGCGCATTCATTCCGACGACCTGCAGAATTGGTCGCGGCGCTGGTGCCTCGGCCAGCTCGCGCGCGCCAACGCCTCGGCCTGTCCCGCAGAGAGTTCGCACACGACCTCAGCCGCTTTCGAAAGCAGGGCGTCGCGTGGCGTCGGCATCACTGGCCGCCGAAGAACGCTGCGGCCGCGGTGGTCATGGTCGGGATCACGGCTGCACGATCGAGGAACCGGTTGCCCTGTTCGCATCCGGTCTCTGGGGCGAAGGTGCAGGCATGGCACGCGGCGGCGTGGAGCGATCGATCGGGTATTGGATCGTGCTCGGCGCACAGCGGATCAGCCGCGCAGAGATCGGCGTGCTCGAGCGCCTGGGCGATGAGGCGGCCGAGCATCTTCGGTTCACCGAGTCGGACCAGACCACCGAGGGTGCCCTCCGAGTCCGGGGCCGCCGTGTAGATCAGCACGCCCGCCATGTCGATGTCGGCACCCGGCAACGAGGCGTAGATCCGTTCGCGGATGGAGGTCGCCGAGTACCCACATTCGAGCGCGAGCTCGCGCATCAACAGGTGCGAGAACGTGTGGATCAGGACGTGGCGATGCCCCGGGTAGCCGCTGTCGGTTTCGAGTTGGCGCGCGGCACGCCAGCCTTGGTTCGCAAGCTCGAGTTGACGCAGGTGAGCCTGGACGTCCTTGCGTTGCTCCCACTCGGCGAGGACATCCGGCTGGAACCTGAGAAGGATTCCCTCGCCGCGCACCTCGTTGGCGGGCACCCACTCGGGAGGATTCCGTGACAGCGGCGCGTAGGTGATGTCGTCGTCGCCTCGGAGAAGTTCCTCCGGCGCTTCGAGCCGGGTGAAGCCGATCAGTGCGTTCACCTCGCGGATCTTCTCGACGAGCACGGTCGGTTCGAAGTACTGCTCGAATCCGACGGGCTTGACTCCGAGAGTGACGAGGAAGTCCTCGCCGTTCGGGGCCGACGCGGGATCGGACAACACCTCCCACTCGGGGATCTTCATGTCCTCGGTGTCGACGGTCGCCTCCTCCTGATTCAGATCGAGCGTTCACCGCCGCGAAGATCTCCTCGTCTGAGAACTTCGTCGCTGATCTGAGCTGATTGATCTTCCGGAGAAATGCGACTTCGGCAACGGAGGTGACCTCACCGAGGTTCGACCAGTTGTCCTCCACCGCCTGGGCCAGCTCGGTCGAGCCGGTCGGGATGCTCAGTGCGGAGATCGCCTGCGGGAACCAGGAGCTGGACGATCCGAGCAGGATCGTCTTCAGCTCTCGGCCGCATTCGTCGGTGGAGTCACGAAGATGGGGGTGCCGGCCTCGGCACAGCGGCAGAGCACTCTTCGCGCCCGGACCGAATGCGTCGACCATCGACCGTGGCCGTTGGCCGCATCCGCCGCTCGCGGCGCCGGGGTGTTCGACCTCACCCTCGATCTGCTTCGAGAATCCAGTACCGAGGTCGCATGCGACGAAGAGGTTGGCAGTCTCGAGCGACGACCCCTTCTCGTAGAAGCGGAGGGTGCCCTGACAGGTGGTCGGGCCGCGATGGACGAATTCTCGCCACGGGAAGTCGTCGAGGTGTCCGGCACGGCACGCGGCGAGGAAGCGGGCCGGGACGCACGTTGGCGCACGGTTCTTTCCCTTCGAGCACCCCTCGTGCAGGTACTGCACCTCGTCGGGTCGCTTCGACGATCCCTTGAACTTGAAGACCCCGGAGTCGACGTCGCTGAGGAGTCCGCATCTCGGGCACCGCAGCCACTTCGGGAAGACACCGACCGGCACGCCGATCCGGTAGACGGGGTCTCCGATGTCGGCGCCGAACGGCTCTTCCTCCGGGAGGGGTGGTTCCAGCAGCCGTTTGACCTGGGGGCCGAGCGAGCTGCGGACGGCTCCGAGCAGTCGGTCCTCGCTGATGATCCGTGCGTGTTCGGTCGACCAGAAGTCGAGCCCTTCCACCATCACGGAGAGCCGCGGGAGATCGATCATCGCTCCGATGCCGTACGACCACATCAGTTGGCTGGGCCGCATCGAGCCGACACGCACGCCGTGGGTGCTGCTCATGGTCAGTCCTTGTCCTTGGATGGTGGTGCGAACTTCCACGCGGGCAGCTGATCCCGGCCCGAGCCGTCGAGCACGAGACCAACACCAGGCTCGACCTCGCGCATCGAGGTGGGCGTGGTGAACGGACCCCAGGGCCCGGTGCCAGGCGGTTGGAGAAGTGGAACCGTGACGTCGTCCTTCTTGGGCGGTTTGCGGTAGCCGAGTTTGCGGTTCGGCACCGCTGCCTGGCCGGCCCACTCGTCGAGCTTGGCGCTGACTGCCTGCCGCACTTTGGATCCGACGGCGACGTGTTCCTCGTCGGGGAAGGATGCGTTCTGCGCACGGTTTGCCATCACGTCGGCCAGCTCTGGGAACTGTCCGGCCCCCTTGACCTCTCCCGCACCGTGGTTGGGATTGAGCTCGAATCCGTCGAGGCGGATCATGGACGCGAGCACGCCGGTGAGCCCTCGTGTGAGTGCACGCGGCGCGAACGGGGTGACGGAGAGGGCCTCGACGTAGCGGTAGAACACGGCGTGGTAGTGCTCGAACTGCTCGTAGTGGCTGAGGTCGCGGGGTCGCGCCCAGTTCAAGACGGTGATGACGAGGCCCGGGTGGGCACGCCCGACGCGGCTGGAGGCCTGGATGTACTCGGCGGTGGCTTTCGGCTGCCCGGACACCACCATCAGTCCGAGACGTTGCACGTCGACACCGACCGACACCATGTTCGTGGCGAGCACGACGTCGAGTGGAGGGGTCGGGAACTTCCCGTCGGCGCCCTTCTCCCTCGACGCAGTGAAGGGAACCTCGAGCTGGTCGAGCAGATCGGGGATCTTCGCTGATCGGATGCGCGACGTGAGTTCTTGTGTGC
>CAVQST010000004.1:0-12534 GCA_963716075.1 Ilumatobacteraceae bacterium
GCGCGGAACAGCGCCAATTGCGGGGCGGGGCTTCTCACGGCGAACTCGGCAAACGGCCCGGCGCCGACCACGGGTTCACCGGCGGCCGGACTCGAAGTCGCCGGCACCACCGCCGGGCGGAGTTCGAGTTGATCCCACGCCACGAGGTGGCCCGCCGGAGCCCAGGCGGTGGCGCGGCGTTGGGTCCAGCAGATCGACAGGTGCACATCGTCGGCGTCGGGCACCGAGCACGGCAGTGCCACCTCCATCCGGACACCCGGCGAGCCACCACGCGGCTGACCGGCGTGATCGGCGATGTCCAGCGGGCCCGACGACATCACGTGGCCCGCAACCAGCAGTTCCCAGGTTCCGGCGAGGTCGGACAGATCGGTGAAGCTGCGCCGATTGGTGATGCACAACGTGGCGCCGTCGTCACCGAGTTCGCACACCACCGGTCGGTGCACCCAGGTGACCTCCAGCATCGCGGGGTGCGGCTGGAGGTCGGCCGACATCAGGCCGTCGGCCACGAAGTTGCCGTCGTTGGGTTCGTCACCGAACTGACCGCCGTAGGCGAAGCCGCGCTTGCCGCTCGGCAGCTTCGTGAGCAGACCGTGGTCCTTCCACTCCCAGATGAACCCTCCCTGCAAGCCTGGTGTCGTGGTGATCACGTCCCAATAGTCGGCAAGCGATCCGTTCGAGTTGCCCATGGCGTGGCTGTACTCGCACATGATCAACGGCCGCGTGCCCGCACCGTTGCGCCCGTAGTCGGCGATCGCGTCGATCGTGGGATACATCGGGCACACCACGTCACTCGCCGCCACACCACCATCGACCCAACCGTCGTGGAACACCGCTCCTTCGTAGTGCAGTGGACGCGACGGGTCGGTACGACGGATCCAGGCAGCAAGGGCGTCGTGGTTGGTGCCGTAGCCGGCTTCGTTGCCGAGCGACCACATGATCACGCTCGGATGGTTCCGGTCACGCTCCACCATGCGGGCGCCGCGCGACAGCCACGTCGATCGGTACCGGGGGTCGTTGCACAAGCTGGTGTTGTATGCGTGGCTCTCGATGTTGGCTTCGTCGACGACATACATCCCGATCTCGTCACAGAGGTCGAGGAATCGAGGATCGTTCGGATAGTGCGAACAGCGCACCGCAGTGATGTTGTGACGCCGCATGGCGAGCAGGTCGTCGCGCATGTCGTCGACGGTGACCGCCTTGCCGCGCACCGGGTGATGGTCGTGGCGGTTCACCCCGAAGATCCAGATCGGCTGACCGTTCACGAGCAGTTGCCGGTCTCGGACCTCGACCGAACGGAAGCCGATCAGTTGCGTGTGCACCTCGACGACGGCACCGGCAGGGTCGAGCAACTCGGCGGTGACCCGGTATCGGGTGGGCGACTCGGCCGACCACGGCTCGATGCCACCCAGCTCGAAGCTCGCATGGGCGATGTGGCCGGTGAACAGGTACGGAGCGGCGAAGAGGTGCGGCACATCGATCGTCTGTTGACGGCCGATGCGACGACCTCGGAGCGTCTCCACGCCGAACCGGACCCGCCAGCCCGGACCCGGCGGCACGAGCCCTGCGATGGTCGCACGTACGCCGAGTGTGCCGACCCGATCCGCCGAGTCGGGGTCGCGCAGGCCTGCGTCGCAGACGAGCGCCTCGATCCGCGTGGCGGCGCGGGCCTCTGCATACACCTCGCGATGCAGACCTGCCATCCACCATTGGTCTTGATCTTCGACGTAGCTGTGGGCGCTCCATCGCATCACCACGACGGCGATGTCGTTCGCCCCGGCGCGCACGAACGGGGTGATGTCGTACTCGCTGGCGACTCGGCTGTCGGTTCCATACCCGACGAACGTGCCGTTGACGTACAGCGCGTGCACGCTTTCGGCGCCGCCGAGGTGAATGATCACCTGGCGGTCGAGCCAGCGTGTGGGCACCCGCAGCTCTCGGCGGTACACGCCGGTGGGGTTGCGGTCGGGCAGGCGCGGCGGCGGGCCGTGGAATGGCATCCGCACATTGGTGTACTGCGGGAGGTCGCCGACACCCTGCAACGTCCAGTTGCCGGGAACCTTCACATCGACCCAGCCCTTCGCAGCGATCGGACGCTCGATGGCGCTCGCAGGAACCGCCTCGGGCGAGTCGAACAACCGGAAACTCCATCGCCCGTTCAACGACCGCCGCCACGTGGACGCTGCCTCGTCGGTGCGGGCGGCTTCGACCGAGGCGAGTGCACGTGTTGGCGGTCGCATGTCGAGACGGCCGAGCGACACGACGTGCGGGTCGGCCCAGGCACGAATGGACCCGATTGCTGGAAGCATCGCGGGAGTCTCTCAGACAGCGATTGGATTTTCTGAATCAGCAGGGCCGATGATCGGCGGCGGAGTTCAGACGAGGTTCAGGCGCCGTCGTGGACCCAGACCGGGGTGCGCAGCGGCAAGATGCCGCTGTCCCAGATCCAGTCCATCGCGGGCAAGCTCACCCGAACGCAGCCGTGCGACGCAGGGTAGTTCGGGATGCTGTTCGAACCGTGCACCGCCACGCCGCCCACGAAGTACTTCGGCCGGTAGATGCGACCGAGGTCGCCCTCCCACCATCCGTCGGGACGCTCACGGTTCACCTGGTGGAGACCGCTCGGTGTGAGCGACACGCCGGTGATGACTTCACCGGGGGTGTTCTGGTCGAACTCGGTGTATTCCTCGCCATTGCCGGTGGAGGTGTTGACGATCCACTCGGTCTTGCCGCCGATCACGAAGTAGAGCAACTGCTTTGCCTTGTCGACCTCGACCAGGGTGCCGGCGTCGGCTCGAGCGACCGGTCGTTGCGTCATCGAGGTGAGGGCGTCGGCGGTCTGTTGGTCGACTCGTCCATCGGCCTCGAAGCCCATGTACTTCTCGAACGCCATCACGGCTTGGCTGGTGGTGAGGCCGTAGCTGCCGTCGACGCCAGCGAGCCAGAACCCGAGCTCGAGCAACCGTGCCTGGATGCGCGACGTCTCCTGGCCGTTACCGCCGCCCACGGCCTGCAGTGGCGGGGCGACCGCTGCCACTGCAACGATGTTCGACGGCAGCGTGGTGGTCGGCGCCGCCGTGGTCGTGGTGGCTTCGGTGGTGGTCGGCGCCGCCGTGGTCGTGGTGGCCTCGGTCGTGGTGGGCGCCAGCGTGGTGGTGGTCGTGGTTGCGTCGGCGGTGGTGGCCGGAGCCGCCGAGGCACCCTCGCCGCCGGTACCGCTGTTCACCGCCGTGGAACAGCCGGTGAGCACGAGCGCGCCGGCCACGGCCAGGGTGCCGAGGACGGAGCGGGCTCGTTCAGAATGCAACACAGTCGTCCACGTTACAGCCTCTGCGTGACCCTGTGCCGACGCGATGCCGGCGACCGACCTCAGGCGCCGCGGGGCACGAACGGCGCCACCACGACGGGGCCGCGCTCGATCGTCGCCCAGTCGAACCGCTCGACGAGTTGAGCGAGCGCAACGGGCTCACCGGGTTCGGCGAGGTCGAGTGATGTCGCAATCCATCCCACGATCGTGTCGCGTCCGACCCCGATCGCAGCCGAGTTCCGAGATCGTCAACGGCATGTCCCGCCGCTTCGCGAGCCGCTCGCCGTCGTCGTCGAGCACCAGCGGTACGTGCCCATAGGCAGGCCGCGGCAGGCCGAGCAGCTCCTGCAGGTGGATCTGTCGGGCGGTCGACGACAACAGGTCATCGCCGCGCACCACTTCGGTGATTCCCTGCGCGGCGTCGTCGATCACCACCGCCAAGTTGTAGGCGGGGACGCCATCGTTGCGACGCAACACCACGTCGTCGACCATCCCACTCACGTCGCCGTGGAGCACATCGGCGAAATGGATCTCCTCACCGTGAGTCCGCAAGCGCAACGCGGGTGGTCGGCCCTGGGCCGAGCGCTCGGCGCGCTGGACGTCGGTGAGGTCTCGGCACGTCCCCGGATACGAACCCGGCGGACCATGAGGTGCCTGCGATGCCGCAGCGATCTCCTCGCGGATCTCCCGGCGACTGCAGTAGCACTCGTACACCAGGTCACGGTCGGTGAGCCGGGCAATGGCGGCCTCGTACCGGCCGAACCGCTCGCTCTGGCGCACGACCTCGCCGTCCCAGTCGACGCCGAGTGCTGCCAGATCCCGAAGCTGTGACGCCTCGATGGCTCGGCTCGCCTGCACTCGATCGAGGTCCTCCATACGCACGAGGAATGGCTCGTTTCGCGATCGGGCTGCCAGCCAAGCGATCGCGGCGGTGCGCAAATTCCCCAGGTGGAGATCACCCGTGGGCGAAGGAGCGAAGCGACCGGTCACGTTCACAGTGTCGCCGATCGGTCCGGCGCAGCCACCGCCTGGTGGTCGACCAGCGAACGATGGGCGGCTGTCGATCGGCCCCACCCTGTGCGACCACGTACAGTCGCGCCCATGCGGTGTCCTGCGTGTGCGGCCGAGGTCGCCGAACAACACAAGTTCTGTCCGGAGTGCGGGGCACCACACGCGGCGCCCGCAGGTGATGTCGAGCCGACTGCATCCGAACCGTCTGAATCCGACACCGATGAGGCGACCGCGGACGCGCTCCCCGACGATGACACCGCGGAAATCGCCGAGACCGCGGCGGACACCGAGGAGGTCGCCGTGGTCGGGCTGGCACCGCCGGTGGCCATCACCGAGCAGCTGCCCGCAGCAGCACCCGCTCCGACGATCACCGAGCAGTATCCCGTGGTCGAGTCGTTGCCTCCGCCGGTGTACACCGTGTTCGACGGGTCCGACGACATCTCCAGCTTTCCCGAACCGCGCGAACCATTCCGTCTGCGGGTGATCTTCCTGCTCTCGATCTTCGCCGCAGCGGCCATGCTGATGACGATCGTCGCCACCGTCATCGACATCCGCACCACCCGCCCGACGGCCGGCATCGTCACGGGGTCCCGGCTGCTCGACGATTTCGGCGGCAACCTCCCCTTGGCCGGATTCGTCGGCGCGGCCGTGCTGGTGATCGGATCGCTGCTGTCGTGCTTCGGGTTGCGGTGGGGCGCCGGGCTCGCCGGCGGTGCTGGTCTTGCGATCGCTGGCTGGGCGGCGCTGTCGATCGGGTTGGCGGAACTGCCGATCGCCGTTGCCGAGTCGATCACACGCACCTCCACCTCGCCGGAGCCGTTCACGCTGCGGGTGACGCGCGACATCGGCTGGTGGCTGATCGTCGGGCTGGGGGCGATCGGTCTGATCGTGTTCTTTGCATCGTTGCGGTGGATCGGCACCGGACGCCGGTCGGCGCTCAACCCGATGATCGCCGCGCTCACCGCCGTGGCGGTGGTGGTGCTCGGATTCGGTCCGTTGGTACCCGTGGGCAACGCATCGTTTGCCGACAACTTCCGCTCCACCGACCCGCTGCGCGATCTGCCCGCGGCCTTCTTTGCGGGGCGGCTCAGCCAGGTCGGCCTCATCGTGCTCGCTGGTGTGGTCGGCATGCTGATCGTGCGGAGCTACGGCATCGGGTTGGCCGTCGGTGGTGTGAGCGTGTCGGTGTGGCTGTGGGTGAGTTCGTACTCGGAGATCGGGCCGCGTCCGGTGGGGATCGCCGACCGCAATCCCGGCGCCGAGTCGACGATCCCCCACGCCGTCACCACCGTCGGCATGATCGCATCACTGGCGCTGCTGCTGATCGCCGCGATCATGGCCACCTGGCGCCTCACCCGCTCGCGCTGACTGCGTAACGTTTGGTGTCAGACACCAAACGTGACGGGCGCCGCGATCGCATGGCAGGCGGCGGCATGACCGGTGCTCGCCGAATCCGGCGTCGCAGGTGCGAGGGCCGGATCGACCCCGAGGCAGCGGTCGAGGATGCCGAGACGTTCGGCCTCGCCCGACGCCACCAGCGGGCACCGCGGATGGAATCGGCAGCCGCCGGGAATCGCCGACGGGTCCGGCGTTTCACCGACCAGGATCTGCTGGTCCATCCGATCGGCTTCGGGCACGACCGAGAGCAGGGCGCGGGTGTACGGGTGCTGTGGGTCGGCGAGGACGTCCTCGGCAGGGCCGACCTCCACGATGCGGCCGAGATACATCACGGCGATGCGGTCGGCGATGTTCCAGGCGAGGCCGAGGTCGTGGGTGACCGCCACGATCGAGATCCCGGTGTCGTCGACGAGCGAGCGCATCAACGCCAGGATCTCGCCACGAATCGACGCATCGAGCGATGCGACAGGCTCGTCGGCCAGCAGAAGCTGTGGGGTGAGCACCATCGCCCCGGCGATCAACACGCGCTGTCGTTGCCCGCCCGACACCTCGTGCGGGTAGCGCGACATGTACCGCTCAGCAGGCCGCAGCCCCGCCCGGCCGAGCGCATCGGCGACGAGGTCGACTTCGCGACCGGGGACGCCCTGGATGCGGATGCCTTCAGCAACCGCCTCGTAGATGGTGTGGCGAGGGTTGAGCGCTCCGGTCGGGTCCTGGAAGATCATCTGCACCCTGCGCCGCAGTGCGCGCAGCCCGCGGGCGCTTCCCGACAGTGTCTCGCCGTCGAACTCGACGGTGCCCGACGACAGCGGCTCGAGCCCGAGCACCGAGCGGATCAGCGTGGTCTTGCCGCACCCGGACTCGCCGACGAGCGCCAGCACTTCGCCCGGAGCGACGGTGAGGTCGACGCCGTCGACAGCGCGCACCTCGCCGCCTGAGCCCGAGCGCGACGGGAACGTGACGTGGACGTCGTGGAGCCGAAGGAGGTCGCTCATGCCATCGGCTCCGCGTTCGGCTCGGCGGGTGTCGGCTCGACGTGGATGCAGGCGGCTCGGCGGGTGTCGCTGACACGTCGCAGTGTGACGTCGACGCTCGAGCACTCGTCGATCGCCACGTCACAGCGTGGGTGGAACGGGCAGCCGGTGGGCAGTGCAGCGGGATCGGGCGGGTCGCCGGGGAGGCCGCTCGGGCGCATCCGCGACGCCGGATCGCCGATGATGGGGAAGGCCTGCGACAGCGCCCGGCCGTACGGATGCCGCGGGTCGGTGAAGAGCTCGCGGCTCGGTCCCTCCTCCACCACCCGGCCGGCGTACATCACCACGAGCCGTTCGCAGACGCTGTTGAGCACCGAGAGATCGTGGGTGATGAACAGCAACGCGAGGCCCCGTTCGGCTTGCAGATCGGCGAGCAGCGCCAACACCTGCGCCTGCACCATCACGTCGAGTGCCGTGGTGGGTTCGTCGGCGATCAGCAGGTCGGGTTCGCACGCGAGCGCCAGCGCGATCAGCACCCGCTGACGCTGCCCGCCGGACATCTGGTGCGGATAGCTGCGCGCCTGCTCGGCGCGCAGGCCCACCCCCTCCAGCAGTTCGCCGACTCGCTGGCCCGCTTGCGTGCGATCGAGACCCAGATGATCGGCGTGCAGGATGATCGCCTCCTCGATCTGACTGCCGACGCGACGCACCGGGTTGAGCGAGTGCAGCGCCCCCTGGAACACCACTGCGGCGCCGGTCCAGCGCACGGCACGCAGGCGACCGGGCTTCATGGCGTACACGTCCTCGTCGCCGAGCAGCACCGTTCCCTCCACCACGGTCTCTTTGGGGAGGAGACGCAGCACCGCGCCGGCGATCGTCGACTTGCCGCATCCCGACTCACCCGCCAGACCCACGGTCTCGCCGCGATCGATCGTGAGGTCGACCCCGCGAACAGCTGGCACATCGCCGCGTGCGGATCGGTAGGTGACGCGCAGGTCACGAAGCTCCAGCAGGCTCATGCATCGCTCCGTTCGGTCGATCCGCTGCGCAGTCGGGGATCGAGGATCTCCTCGAGCGCCCGACCGAACAGCGTGAACGCGAGCACGACCGCCACGATGCCGAGCCCGGCGGGCAGGTAGTACCACCAGGCGTTGCGGCTGATGGCCCCGGCGCCGAACGCCTCCTCGAGCGTCTTGCCCCACGACGTCTGGTTGGGGTCGGCCAGGCCGAGGAAGGCGAGCGTGGTCTCGGTCAGGATCGAGATCGGCACGGCAAGGGTCACGCTCGCCAGGATGAGCGGCGCGACGTTCGGCAGGATGTGGCGGCTCACGATGTGGCCCCGACGGGCGCCGAGCGCGCGGGCCCGGTCGACGTAGAGGCGTTGTTTCACGGTGAGCACCTGGGCGCGCAGCAGCCGGGCCGTCGGTGGCCACGCCGTGATGCCGATCACGAAGATGATGTTCCACAACGATCGGTCGAGGATGGCGGCGAGCACGATCGCAAGCGGCAGGAACGGGATCACGAGGAACCAGTCGGTGAGCCGCATCATCACCGAGTCGACCCGCCCACCGAAGAACCCGGAGACGATGCCGACGAACGAGCCGATACCAACGGTGAGGATGGTCGCAGCGAAGCCGACGAAGAGGCTCACCCGGGCGCCCCACACGAACTGTGCCGCCACCGATCGTCCGAGGTGATCGGTGCCGAGTGGATAGTCGGCGCTCGGGCTGGCCCACGCCGGGTTGCCGATCGAGTCGACTGCGCTGAGCCCCGAGCGCGGGCTGATCAACGGCGCGGCCACTGCCATGGCAATGAAGATCCCGAGCACGATGAGCCCGGCGAGCGCGACCCGGTCGGCCCGAACCCGCCGAGCGAAGTCGGCGGCGCTGGCACGACGGCGAGCCCACGCTTCGGCGCGGGGCGAGTAGTCGACCATCGGTGCTCGTCGGTCGCTCGTCGTGTCGCTCATCGGCCCTCCACCCGTGGGTCGAGGTAGCCGTAGAGGAGATCGACGGCGAGGTTCGCGAGGATCAGTGATGCACTGAACAGCAGGAACAGCCCCTGCAGCATCGGGAAGTCGGGCCCGCGGATCGCTTCCAGCGTGGCTTGGCCCAGGCCGGGCCACGAGAAGATCGCCTCGACGGCAATCGCGCCCGAGAGGATGAACCCGAAGTTGAGCGCCGTCAGGCTGACCACCGGCAACATGGCGTTCGGGACGGCATGACGCTTGCGCACCGCGGCCTCACGCAAGCCCTTGGCACGGGCGAGCTGCAGGTAGTCCTCACCAACGGTGTCGAGCATCGACGAGCGCATCACGATCATGTACTCGCCGATGTAGGCCAGCGTGAGCGTGAGCGCGGGCAGCACCATGTGGTGCGCCTGGTCGAGCAGCGCGCTCAGGCCGGTGGCGGTGCTGCCCGCATCCTCGAACCCGCCGGTGGGGAACCATCCGAGGCGCACGGCGAAGAAGGCGAGCAGCAGCATGCCGAGCCAGAAGTCGGGCACCGAGTACGTGAACATCGAGAACGAGGTCGAGGCGACGTCGAACTTGCTGCGACGACGCCATCCGGCGTAGATGCCGAGGCTCACGCCGATCGCCATCGCGAGTACCGCCGACGTTCCGACGAGCATGATCGTGGGCCAGATCGCCTCGCGGATCTCCGTGGTCACCGGCCGGTTGCTGAGGAACGAGTCGCCGAGGTTCCCGCGCAGCGTCTGGCTCACGTATGCGAAGAACTGCTCGAGGCGCGAGCCGGTGAGGTTGAACTGTTCGCGCCGTTGCTGGATCTGATCCTGGCTCATGTTGCGGCCGCGGAACATCGATGCGGTCGGGTCGTCGTTGACCACCCGGAACAGGAAGAAGTTGACGACGAGCACGAACGCCAAGGTCGCAAGCGAACCTGCGACCTTGGCGATGACGAATCGTGCCCGCATCGGTCTATTCGCGGTCGTCGGCGTTCTTGCGTGACTTGGCGAACGCCACGCCACCGCCGATCAGCACGATCCCACCGACGACCAGCGCGATCAACAGACCGGTGGGCAGGCCATCGTCGCTGCTGCCGGCCCCGTCGGTCAGGCGGAGGTTGGCGTAGGTCGGCGAGCTGTTCGAGAACAGCACCGGGCCGATCTCGGCCGGCTGGCGAGTCCACCCCTCGAAGCGGTCGGTGCGGTAGGCCTGCGGGTCGGCGTCGGCGAGCAACACCACGTAGGTGCCGGTCTCGTGGAACATCTTCACCATCTCGTGCACGATCTCGATGCGCCGGTCACGGTCGAGTTCGACCCGCTGCTGCTCGTAGAGCTCGTCGTACGCGGGGTCGCACCAGTTGGCGTCGTTGGTGCCGGGGTCGTCGACGTCGGTGGTCAGTTGGTCGCAGGTGAAGAACGACAGCATCGGGTCCGGGTCGACGAACGGCGTCCATCCCCACACGAACAGGTCGTACTCGCTGGCGATGCTGGCCTCGTAGAGCTGGTCGTCGTCCATCACCGACACCTCGGTGGCGATGCCGATGTCGGCGAGCCACTGCGTGATGAACTCGCGGATCGCCGGCGCCGGCTCCGATTCGGAACGCTCGATGTAGCGGAAGTCGAGCGGCTGGCTGCCGTCGGGCATCTCGCGCACGCCGTCACCGTCGGTGTCGAGGTAGCCGGCGTCGTCGAGCATCGAGTTGGCGAGTTCGGGGTCGAAGGCGAACGCTTCGTCGGCGGAGAGTTCGGGGGTCCAGGCGGGATCGGCCGATGGGATCATCACGGTGCCGACCGAGCCGGTGCCGAGCGCCACCCGATCGAGCAGCACCTCACGGTCGATGGCGTGGGCGATCGCTTGACGCACCACGAGGTCTTCGAGTGCGGGGTGGCCGTCGCCGATCCCTGCAGCCCCACCGTTCATGGCGAGCTCAGTGAACGATCCCTGCTCGCCCGACACCGTCTCGATGTTGTCGTCACCCTGGAGGCGCTCCAACGCCGAGCGGGGCACGTCGTGGGCCGCGTCGATCTCGCCCGCCTGCAGCGCCGCCACCATGGCGTCGCCATTGGTGAACACACGGAACACGATGCGGTCGATGCCGTTGTCGTCGCCGTACCAGTTGGGGTTCTCCTCCATCGTCCAGTCCTGGCCGGAGCGCCATTCGGTGAGCGAGTACTGGCCGGAGGCCACCCCGTCGAGGCCGTCGTAGGCGGCGAGATCGTCCGCCGACAGGTCGGCGTAGATGTGCTCGGGGACGATGTAGGCGTCCATGCCCGGCAGGCGAGGGTCGGGTACCGAGCTGGTGATCTCCACGGTTTGGTCGTCGATCACCACGGCGTCGAGATTGCCGGTGGTGGAGAAATGGTTGGCCCACTCCTCGTCACGCGAGCGATTGACGGTGTACGCAATGTCATCGGCGGTGAGCGGCTCGCCGTCGGACCATGCGAGGCCGTCGCGCAGTGTGTAGGTGTACGTGAGGCCGTCGTTGGACTCCTCCCACGACTCGGCGAGGCCGGGTGTGGTGGAGAAGTCGTCGGCGGCGCGGTCGGTGAGCGTGGCGTACTGCAGGTTCCACAGCTCGTAGTCGGGCACGAGGAACCCGACCGTGACGTTCGGTGACGACAGATCCTGTTGGAGCCCGATCGTGAGCGTGACCACGTCGTCCGACCCCTCGCCCTGGGCAAGCGCCGTGGGCATCACAGCACCCGAGAGCAACACGCCGGTCAGCAGACCGACGCCGATGAGACGCCTCGACATTCGAACCCCTTTGGGAACAGGGCACCTCAGCGCCGTGGATTGATGGGCGGCAGTCTTCACCTCGCCGGCGAGTTGTGCAAGTGCCATTGCGAACGGTGCTCGGCGAGTGACGGTACCGACGGTTCTTCCGCGCCGATCGTGCTGCACCAGGCTGGGCCGATGGGGCTCGAAGCACTGCGGTCGTTGGGACGGTCGACCGTGTGGGAGGTGGCCGACAGCACGCTGGTGCTCGGCGACGTCGGACATCCACAGGGGCTCGTTCGCTGGGGTGGTCACGGGGTCGACGGTTGGCTCGTGTCGACGGTGCACCCGACTCGGGCGACGGGCGAACTGATCGTGATCGCCAGCGATGGCGAGGTGGTGCATCGTGTCGACGTCACCGACGGCGAGCGGTTCCATCCGGGCGGATTCGCTCTCGACACCTCCGGCGGTTCGGGCGGCTCGGGTTGCTGGGCGGCGGTTGCGGAGTATCGGCCGAGGTCGACCACGACGGTGATGCGGTTCGACGACGATCTCGCGCTGGTCGAGTCGTTCCCGTTCGACGATCACCTCGGGGCGATCTGCCCGCTCGACGACGCCACGTTGTTCGCCGTGTCGTGGGCATCACGCCGCTGGTATCGCCTCGACACCGAGGGCCGAATCCTCGAGCAGCGGACCACGCCGACACGGTGGGTGGACCTGCAGGACATCGGCCGTGTCGAGGGACGACACCTGGCCGCCACCGGCGTGGGCACGCTCGCCGCTCCTGGCGGCGCGGTGCAGCTCGGCGGCATCGTGCTGATCGACGTGGATGCGATGGCCGTGTGCACGACACCCCGGTCGCGGCCTGGATGCCATCGGGCCGCGCCGTCACCTACAACGGCGCCCACCTCGACGTGGATGCGGAACTGCCCGGCGACGATGGTGGGGCCGGCGTTGCAGTGCACTCCCTGGTCGACGACGTCACCGCGTCGATCGCCACCTGGGTCACCGCTCCCGGCTGATCCCCTCCGGCTGCTGGGCCACCCGGTCAGGTGTACTGCAGGACGGCGATCTCGAAGTAGGGCTCCTCGGCGCACTGCTCCGCCCGTTCGAGCACGCCCTCGTCGCTGGTCAGCTCGCCAATCGTGTCGGGGTACAGGTAGCCG
>CAVQST010000005.1:0-265752 GCA_963716075.1 Ilumatobacteraceae bacterium
CACGATGCTGTTCTCGGCGGGAACGGAGAAACCGGCGATCAACCCGAAGGCGAGCGCGAACCCGAACAGCATCCACATCTGGACCGCACCGGTCAGGACGGCCACGGCCATCGCTGCGGTCAACAGGCCGCGGGTGACGTCGGCGACGATCATCACGCGCCGCGGCGCGAACCGGTCGGTGACCGCGCCGCCGACCAGCATGAACGCCGCTCGAGGAAGGCCCTCGAGAGCCAACACGATTCCCAGGGCGAGCGGGTCGTCGGTCAACTGCAGCGCCAGCCATGGTGTCGCGATCAGCGCGAACTGGTCACCCAGCAGCGATGTCGCGGTACCGACCAGCAGCAGGCGGAAGTCGCGAAGCGTCATCACCCGTCGCATCGACCCGGGTGAGTTGTCGGACGGAGATGCTGCGGTTGAATTCGGGATCTCGGTGGTCGTCATCTGCTTGTCCTCCTCTCGGTACTCCACAAGTACCAAGCGTCGGAGGGGTCAGGCATCGGGCTGGAAGCGGATTGTTCGCTCCATCTCGAGGTGGACCCCAGAAATCGGACAGCGTGACGACGGGAACCCCCGGCCGGAGAACGGCACGTTCGATGTGAGCTCGAGTGAGGCGGGTTCATCGTGCGGGCTGGGTGTCCGTGTCGGGCGTGGCTGCATCCCCGTTGTGATGACCCGTGGGCTGTCGACCTCGCAGTTCTGTCGTACTGTCCCGGTATGCCTTCGACCGAGGACTACAGCGCCGCTGGGCTGTACGACCCGGGCTCGAACGCGGCGAGCGACCGACTCGAATTGCTCGAATGGCTCGACGAGTTGGGCTTCACGCTCGACGAGATGGTCGACGGGCTGCACGGTGACGCGCTCGGCACGATGGCCAGCGACAGACGGATCGTGCCGGGCAAACGCCTCAGTCGGGCCGATTCCATTGCAGCATCAGGAATCGAACCCGACGATTTCGACGCATACGTCCGGGCGCTCGGTTTCAACCGTATCGGTGGGGCCCAAGCGGGTGAACTCGGCATCACCCATTCCGAGGCGACCGCGATCGGGGCATTCGGCGCGCTTGCCGAAGTCTTCACCCGCGACGAGGCTCTTGGCTTCCTGCGCGTGCTCGGGTCCTCGATCAGCCGCGTCGGCGAGGCGGCGGTGGCGGCGTTCTTGTCCGACGTGGAGTCGGAGATGGTCACCTCGGGATACCAGGAACTGGAGCTGGCCATGCGGAGTCGCGAGGCCGTCGGGTTGCTCGATCAGTTGGGCACGCACCTCGACCTCGTGATGCGTCGCCATGTGTTGCAGGCAGCGGAGCGGACACGTCGGGCGATGACCAGCGACGACCAGGGGCTGCAGTTTCGATATGCGATCGGCTTCGTCGATCTCGTCGGGTTCACCGAACTGTCGATCGGCATGAACCCCAAGACGCTCAGCGGATTCATCCGCGAGTTCGAGGGCCGCGCTCACGACGTGGTCACCGCCGCCGGCGCTCGTGTGGTGAAACTGATCGGCGACGAGGTGATGTTCGCCGCCACCGACCCAGGTGCCGCATGCCGCGCCGCCAGCGCCTTGATGGACGGATTCGCCACGGAGCTGACACACGTCGTCCCCCGCGGAGGACTGGCGTTCGGCAGCGTGCTCGTGCGGGGTGGCGACTACTACGGCACGATCGTGAACCTGGCATCTCGGGTGGTCGATGAGGCTGTGCCCGAAGAGGTCCTCGTCACACAGGAACTGGCCGACAATGCGGACGAGACGTGTCGGTTCGAGCCTGCCGGGCGCAGGAGGGTGAAGGGATTTGCCGATCCCGTGCGCGTTCATTCACTCGTGTCCTGTTGACGATCGTCTGCTCTCCGAAGGTTGTTGCGGAATACTGACGTGATGCCAGGTGAACTGCGCATCGCCTGGGGACTCGACCGGATGACGGTTCACTCCTGATGGAGGCTCCACGCAGCACTGCGCCAGGCCTGGGTCTCGCCGTCATGGTGCCAGCCGTGGTCGTGCTGGTGGTGCTGCTGGGTAGTGCGTCGAGATATGGCTTTCACCGCGACGAGCTCTACTTCATGGCCAACGCCGATCATCCAGCGTGGGGGTACGTCGATCACCCGCCGCTGACCCCGACGTTGGGGTGGCTGTCACAGCAGCTGTTCGGCGACACACTCGTCGGGCTGAGGACGCTCACTGCCGTGGCCGCCGCCGGGATCGTCATCGCTGCCGCTGGGGTGTGTCGGGAACTCGGAGGTGACCGTACGGCTTGCTCGCTCGCCGCGTGGGCAACAGCATCAACGGCACTGGTGCTCGCGGTCGGCCACATGCTGACGACGCCCACCGTCGACGTCCTCGTGTGGACGATTTCGATCTTGCTGCTCGCCCGAATCGTACGAACTGGCGATGCACGATGGTTCGTGCTCCTCGGCGCAGTGCTCGGCCTGGGACTGCTCAACAAGTTCACCGTTCTCCTGGCCATCGCAGCCTTCGGCGGCGCGCTGCTACTGACACCCCAGCGCCGCGTCTTGTGGAGTCGATGGACGATCGTCGGCGGTGGCGTTGCACTGTTGATTTGGTCGCCGCATCTGTGGTGGCAGATCGACAACGGATGGCCTGTGTTCGAGTTCACTGCCGGGATTGCCGACGAGGCGGTCGAGAACCGGACCTTGGCGATCCCTTTTCAGGTGTTGTTCCTCGGGCTGCCTGTGGCGGTCGTCGTCGTTGTCGGATGGTGGCGACAGCTACGGGGTCGAGCTGTCGCTGATCAGCGCTTCATCGCCATCGGGTTCGTCCTGGTGATGGTGATGGTCATCGCGTCCGCTGGCAAGCCGTACTACGCAGCCGGGGCGCTGCCCGCACTGATCGCCGTGGCCGCCACCCAATTCACCGGCTCGTACCGGCAACATCGTGCAGTCTTCTCATCGATGATCGCCATCAACGGACTCATCAGCGTCGCGCTCGTGCTCCCGCTTCTGCCGGTCGAGTCGGCTGCGGGCTCCTTGGCAGCCGCGGTCAACCCCGAACCGTTGGAGATGATCGGTTGGCCGGAATTCGTCGAGCAGATTGCGGAGCAGTACGCGCTCGTCGACGATGGCGACGGATCCGCTGTGATCCTGACCGCCAACTACGGTGAAGCGGGAGCGATCGACCGCTTCGGTGGAGTGCACGGGCTTCCTCACGCGTACTCGGCGCACAATTCGTACGCCGACTTCCGCATCCCGACGGATGTGGCCGGACCAGTGCTGGTCGTCGGCTACCACGACCCTCGGGCCTTCTTGACAGACTGCCGTTTCTTGTCGTCGATCGTCATGCCATACGAAGTCGACAACGAAGAGCAGGGCGCACCCGTCTGGCGGTGCGAGGCGCCGAGACAGGCGTGGAGTGAACTCTGGCCTGAGATCCGCCACATCGACTGAGCGAGTCCTCCGGGAGGCCGCTCGGGCGAGACAAGCCCGGAGAACGCAGAAGACCCGGAAACGCAATGTTTCCGGGCCTTCCAAGTGGTGGCGGGGGCAGGATTTGAACCTGCGACCTTCGGGTTATGAGCCCGACGAGCTACCGAACTGCTCCACCCCGCGGCGAAGACTTCAAGTATGCCGACGTCACGCCCCGATGGCAACACGGGCCGCACGATCCGCCGCGTGATCACGTCACAGGTGCTTCGACGCCTCGCGCATCGTCAGTGCCGACAGGACGTCGCCGTGGTCCGCGAGGAACCGTCGCACCGCGTCGGGATCGGTGCGGGCGTGTTGGCGGAGCGCCCAGCCGATCGCCTTTCGGGCGAAGAAGTCGGGGCACCCGGCCCAAGCGAGCGAGTACCGGAACAGGCGATCGACGTCGGTGTCACCCCGGTACGACAGCTGATGCAGGATCGCCGCGCGAGCCAGCCACAACTCGTCACCGGCGATCCACTCGTCGAGCGTCGCCACGAGCGGCGGGTACCGACGCACCAGCGGGCCCACCACGTTCGACGCCAATGCGTCGACGGTGTCCCACCAGCTCTTCGTGGTCACCAGTCCTTCGACCACGTCGAGGAGCTCCGGTCGCGCCACCTTCACGTGACGCACCAGCACATCGACCGCCGCGTACTGCAGCTCGCGCTCGTCGATCTCCCACGCCAGCGGGCCGATCGCTTCGAGGTCACCGGGCAGTGGCGGGCCGAGTGGGGCCAACACTCGCTTGGTGATGGCCCGCCGCTCCGGCGTCGGCACACCGAAGTAGGCGAACTGATCACGCATGTAGCGGCGCATGCCCACCGCTCGCTCGCGATCACCCGCCTCGCCGAACGCTGCGACCAACCCGGAGACCGCTCGATCAGCCCACCCTGACTCGGCAGTGGGCACTCATCGAGGTCGCGCCCCCGATCGAACCTCGACGACCAGGGCGGCCAGCTACCGGCAGTCGGTGCGACAGGAATACCTGTCGCAGCACGCTCGCGGTGCGTAATGTGCGGCGATGGGCGGCGACTCCAGTGACCTGATCATCTTCTTCATCGTGGTCGCGCTGCGCTTCATCGTCCCGCTCTTCATCCCTCGATTCCCCCTTCCGGCGATCCTGCTGGCCCTCGTCATCGACGCTGCCGACCAGACGATCTTCCAGCAGTTCACCAACCTCAACCTCGACGGCTACCAGAACTACGACAAAGCCCTCGACATCTTCTACCTCACGGTCGCCTTCCTGGCGGTCTACCGGAACTGGACCAACTCGACCGCGATCGTCGTCGCCCGCTTCCTCTGGTACTACCGGCTCCTCGGCGTCTGGCTGTTCGAGGTGTTCCAGGAGCGTTGGCTGCTGATGATCTTCCCGAACACCTTCGAATACTTCTTCATCGCCTACGAACTCCTTCGCACGCAGTGGGACCCTCGGCGCCTCACCCGCAAGGTCGTCTACGGCTCGCAGCGTTCATCTGGATCTTCATCAAGCTGCCCCAGGAATGGTGGATCCACGTGGCCCAACTCGACTTCACCGACTTCATGAAGGTGGACGTCTTCGGCACGACACCCACGACGTCGTGGGCCGACGCGATCACCAATCGCCCAGCGGTGAGCATCGCCCTCGTCGTCGCCATCGCCGGACTGATCGCCCTCGCTGTGTGGGCCGTGCGACGAGCACCGACACCCGATTGGTCGTTCCGCGTCGACGTCGACAAGCCGGTGCCGGAGACCACGACGGCGCTCCCGCAGGAGCCGGTCGGCATGTGGCCGCCCTTCTGGGAGAAGCTGCTCCTCGTCGGCCTGATCGGCGCGATCTTCGTCAGTGCACTCAACGTCGACACCACGTGGTGGCGCATCGTCGGTGCCACGTTGCTGTTGGTGCTCGTCAACGCGGCTATCAGCGAGGCGCTCGCCAAGCGGGGATTCGAGTGGTCGTCGCTCGCAGTGGAGTTCGCCGCGATCGCCATCGTGAACACCGTGCTGCTCAGCCTGTACGCATCGCTGGTCGGCGACGGCCTCAACCGGGCGCTCACGCTCACGTTCGGTTTCGTGATGACCGTCGTGATCGTGCTCTACGACCGCTTCCGATCCGACTACCTCGAGCGCACCGCCACCACGACCCGCCGTCACCGCCACCTCGAGGTCGGAGTCCGGCGGCCTACTCGACGGGCTGCTTCCAGCGGTTGAGGTAGGTGACGTCGGTCGCCGGGCGCCGCGGCGCCGGGGTGAACGAGTCGCCGGTGTAGTAGCCCACGGCGAGCAGGCACACCTGCGTGACCGAGTCCGGGAATGCCGAGCAGTTCGGCCACGGCGGCCTCGTGTTCGAGGTGGAACGTGGTCCACGCCGAGCCGATCCCCCGCGACCGCGCCGCCAGCTGGAAGCTCCACACGCCCGGCAACACCGAGCCGTAGTAGCCGGCATACGCGCCGGTCGATGAGCCGTCGGGCACACGGTCGAGACGCATCGACAACACCAGGGCCGGCACCTCGTGGAGATGCTCCACCAGGAACATCGCGGAGTCGATCACCTTGGTGCTGCGGTCGTCGCTGCGCACCTCGGAGTTGCCCTGCAGATACGGCCGCCCGACCGCACCGAAGTACTCGGAGATCTTGGCCTTGGTGTCGGCGTCGTCGATGATCATCCACCGATTGCGCTCCAGGTTGCCGCCCATCGGCGCGTGACTGGCCACATCGATGCACTCCAACAGCTCGGCGTGCGGAACCGGGCGAGTGAGGTCGAGGCGCTTGCGAACCTGCTTTGTGGTCTTGAGGAGGTGATCGGTCTGTTCGAGATCGAAGCCGGTGGTCGGGTGCTGTGCCATCGGCCCAGGATGGCAGGGACGAGCGTTCCCGCCGCTACGTTGCGCGCAGTGACCACGACGCCCACCAACGCTCCCGCTCCGGTCGCCGGCGACGCACGTGATGTGTCGCGCGGGCTGATCGGCGCAGCGATCGCCGTGTGCGCATGGTCGACCGGCACGATCCTCGCCAAGTACATCGACATGGGCAGCTTGGCGATCGGCTTCTACCGGTTCGCGTTCTTCGGGTTGGCCATCGTGCTCTGGATGCAAGTGCGGGGTACACCGTTCCGGCTGCGCATCATCCGCGACTCGATGTGGGGCGGCATCGCCCTCGGTGCCGACATCGCCCTGTTCTTCTCCGCCGTGAAGCTCACCAGCATCGTCAACGCCACCATCATCGGCTCGATGCAACCCGTCGTGGTCGGGGTGATCGCGGCGAAGTTCTTCGGCGAGAAGATCGGGATGCGAAACGTGGCCTGGTCGGTCGTGGCCCTCGCCGGCACCGTCGTGGTGGTCGCAGGCGGAGCTGGCGACGACGCAAGCGACCTGCGCGGCGACCTCCTCGCACTCGCGGCGATGCTCTCGTGGAGTGCCTACTTCATCGCCTCCAAGAACTCGAAGAAGACGATGACCTCCACCGAGTTCACCGCAGGCACCGCGCTGTGGACCATGGCGATCTGCGCGCCGCTCGGGTTTGCGTTCGGCCAGGACATGTCGTGGCCGTCGGCCACCAACTGGGCCTGGCTCATCCTGATGGCGGCAACCTCGGGTTTGATCGGCCACGCGATGATGAACTGGTCGCTCGTGCGCATCCCGCTGTGGGTGGGCTCCACGTTCACGCTGCTGATCCCCGTGTTCTCCGCGCTCCTCGCCTGGCTGGTGCTCGGCGAAGCGGTCACGCTCATTCAAGGCCTCGCCATGGCGGTGGTGATCGGCGCCTTGGCCGTGGTGGTGCGCAACCAGTCGCAGCCGGTGCCCGCTCATGTCGAGTCGGCCCCCGCCGGCGCCGATCTCGACGCCGACTGACCCTCGCCCGCCGCGCCCCACCCCGGCCCACCCCGCCCGCAGGCATTTCACCCCGTTTGCGTTGCAGTTTCGGTGGGCCGGCCCACCGAAACTGCAACGCAAACGGGAATGGGGGCGCCGGGGCGGGCGGTACGGTGCCAGCGTGTTCGAATTCTCGCCCGTTGAACTTGTTGGCTACCTCGCGTCGGCGCTGGTGGTGTTCTCGCTCACGATGACGTCGGTGGTCCGGCTTCGGATCCTCTCGCTGCTCGGCTCGATCACCTTCCTGACCTACGGCATCCTGATCGAGTCGGCACCGATCATCCTCACCAACTCGGCGATCCTCGTGATCAACACGTGGTTCCTGCGCAAGGAGTTCGCCTCTGGCACGCCCGCCGGCGTCGACCTCGGCGTGTCGCCGATCCGTGCCGACTCACCGTTCCTCGCCGACTTCGTCACCTTCCACCTCGTCGACATCCACCGGTTCCAACCCGACTTCCATCTCCCCACCGGCGACGACATCGTCACGTTGCTGCTCAACCGCGACGGCCTGCCTGCCGGGTTGCTGATCGGCCGACGCGATGGCGACACCCTCACGATCGACCTCGACTACGTCCTCAGCCCCTACCGCGACTCGCACCTCGGACGATGGCTCTACGGCCCCGGCGCCGCGGTCTTCCGCAAGCTCGGATTCACCGAGCTGCGCAGCGCCGGCGACACCGACACCCACCGCAAATATCTCCAACGGGTGGGCTTTCACCCGTCGGCGACCGACTCCGACCTCTACGAACTCACCCTCTGACGCCACCACCAACCCGTTTGCGTTGCACTTTTCGTGACCCGGGTCACCGAAAATGCAACGCAAACGGAAGTGGCGAGCGGGGCGGGGGCTGGGTCAGGCGATGACGGGGACGCTGGCCATGGCGTCGGCGATCACCGAATCGGGCAGGTCGTAGTCGACCATCTCGCCGGAGAGATATTTCTCGTAGCTGGCCAGATCGAGATGACCGTGCCCGCACAGCGCGGTGAGGATCACCTTCTCCTCGCCCGACTCCTTGCACGCCAACGCTTCGCGAATCGCCGCGGCGATCGCGTGCGTGGGCTCCGGTGCCGGGACGATGCCTTCGGTGCGGGCGAACTGCAGCGCACCCGCGAAGCACTCGCGCTGCGGGATCGCAATCGCCTCGACGAGCCCCTCGTTGTACACGTGCGACACCAGCGGGCTCATGCCGTGGTAGCGCAGGCCCCCAGCGTGAATCGGCTCGGGGATGAACGTGTGCCCGAGCGTGTGCATCTTCATCAGCGGGGTCATGCCGGCGGTATCGCCGAAGTCGTAGCGGTACTCGCCCTTGGTGAGCGTGGGGCACGCCGCAGGCTCGACACAGCGGATGGTGGGATTCATCTTGCCCGCCAACTTCTCACGCAGGAACGGGAACGCCAGCCCACCGAAGTTCGAGCCACCGCCGGTGCAGCCCACCAGCACGTCGGGCACTTCGTCGACCTTCGCGAGCTGCAGCAGCGCTTCTTCGCCGATGATCGTCTGGTGCAGCAGCACATGGTTCAGCACCGAACCGAGCGCGTACCGGGCGTTGGGATCGGCCACACACATCGCCACCGCCTCGGAGATCGCAATCCCCAGCGAGCCCGGATGATCCGGATCTTCGGCCAGCAGCGAGCGACCGAACTCGGTGAGCTCCGACGGGCTCGAGTGCAGGGTGGCACCCCAGATCTCCATCATCGTCTTGCGGTACGGCTTCTGCTTGTACGACGCGGCCACCTGCCAGATCTCGCACTCCATGCCGTACTGCGCCGTGGCGAACGCGAGTGCCGTACCCCACTGGCCGGCGCCGGTCTCGGTGGTGAGCTTGGTGATGCCCTCCTGGTGGTTGTACCAGGCCTGCGGCACTGCGGTGTTGGGCTTGTGCGAACCCGCCGGGCTGACGCCTTCGTACTTGTAGTAGATGCGCGCCGGGGTGTCGAGCAACGCCTCGAGCCGGTGGGCCCGAAACAGCGGGCTCGGCCGCCACAGCTTGTACACGTCGAGCACACCACCGGGGATGTCGATGTAGCGCTCGGTGGTGACCTCCTGCTCGATGAGCGCCATGGGAAACAACGGGGCGAAATCGTCCGGCCCGGCAGGTTCGTGCGTACCCGGATGCAGCGCAGGCGGCGGCGGTGTCGGCAGGTCGGCGACGAGGTTGTACCACTGTGTGGGCATCTCGTCTTCGGTGAGGTGGATCTGGTGGGGAACGTGAGGAGCCATCGTGGACCAACCGTAGTCAGGTACCGTTCGCTCACGCCCACACCAGCGAGGTCGATCCGATTGTTCAACAGCAAGAAGAAGCAGCAACAGCAAGCGGCGATCGAAGCTGCGCGCGCAGCGGTCGAGGCCCAGCAGGCTGCAACCGACAAGCTGCGCACCGAACTCCAGGCGATCTCGGCCCAGAACGCGCAGCTCGAACAGCGACTGGCGACACTTGCACGCACCAACACCCAGCTCGCTGATCGGCTCGGCACCGTCGACGACCATCTCACCAACCTCGACGTTCACGTCGCCGGCCTCGACGGCGGGGTCAGCGGTGTACGCCGTCACATCGATGAACTCGCCGCGGCAGTCGCCGACGCCGCGTCGACCGATGCCTCGACCGACTCGCCCACCGAATCACCCACGGCGGCATCGCCATTCCCGCCTCCGCCACTGCTGTCGGCAGCAACGAGCGACACCGGGCTCAACGATCGGATCGAAACCCTGCGCGAGCAGCTCGACGCCCTCACCCAACAGAGCGCCACCCTCGACGAACGCGTCACCAACGTGTCGACCGAACTCACCAATCAACTCGTGGAACTCAGCCGCGACATCGACACGCTCAATCAGGCGACCAGCGCCGACACCGCACCAGGCGCTTCGTCAGGCGCGGCCGCCCCGGTCGACACGACGGAACTCGAAGCACGCATCGCCGAGCGCCTCGACATCGCGATCGACGACGTGCTCGACACCACCGAGCGTCTCGCCCAAGACCAGGCCCGCTACCAGATCCAGTTCCGAGCCGACCTGGCAGAGCTGGCCGACCGACTCCGTCGACCCGACGCCACCTGACCAGGCCGACCGCCAGACCGGGCTGGCCAACAGCGACCGACGACGGCCGACACCCCAACGGGCTGACCCGCCGAGGTGTCAGGGGCCGTCGATGATCTCGAATGCCCTGGCGATCAGCTCGCGGGCCTCACCGATCTTCTCCTGGTACAACCCGAGGTCGCTGTCGATCAGTGCGGCGTCGGCTTCGACGAACAACTCATCGGCCTGCTCCAGCAGCGCGATCGGATCGTCGCTGTTGCCGACCGAGGGGTCGGTGTTCGGGTCGGCGGGGTCGGTCTCGCCGGCATCGGGCGCATCAGGCTGGTCGGGATCGCCACCATTGGTGGGTTCGGTCGGCTGCTCGATCGTTTCCTCGATGTCGCCCTCGAAGCCCGGGAACAGCTCGGTCAGCGCCTCGCTGACGGTGTCTTCGAGCACCGCTTGGTCGTTGTACGACACGATCACGCCGCGGTATTCGGTCACCGAGGTGACCTCGGCGGAGTTCTGCGGTACCGACACGTAGTACGGGCGCACCCACACGAGCCCCTGCGACACCGGGATCAACTGCAGGTCACCGAAGCGCACCTCACTGCCGCCGCCGCCCACGTTGTCGAGGGAGATACGGCGCGAGATCAGCTCGGTCGACTCGGCGTTGCTGGCAACACGCAACGGGCCGTCGGGCAGGCGATTGTCGGTTTCACGCACGATGTACGACGTGAGTTGACCGTAGGTTTCCGGCGCGCTCGACGCCGTCATGTAGGCCTGCAGCTCGGTGCGTTGATCGTTGGTGGAGAACGGCACGAACGGGCGCAGGATCACGAAGTCCTCCGACGGCGGCTCGCCCTCCGCCGAGGTGTCGAACATGGTGTAGTACGGCGTGAATCGCCCGGTGTTGGACTCGTCGGCGAAGGTGCTCTGTGCGGCGGTCGGTGCGGCACCGGTGTCGGCAACCCCTGGCGCGGCGGCCGCCTGCGAGGGCTCGATGCCCGGCGCCTGGGCCACCGACCATGCGCCAACGCGCTGGAAGAACTGGTCGGGAGCGATGCGGTACTTCGACCACACGTCGGTCTGGATGCGGAACAGATCTTCGGGGAAGCGCAGGTTGTCGCGCAAGTCCTCGGGCATCTCCGAGATCGGCGTGAACAGGTCGGGGAATGCACCTCGCCACGAACGCAGAATCGGATCCTGTTCGTCGACGACGTAGAAGGTGACCTCGCCGGTGTAGGCGTCGGTGACGGCCTTGACACTGTTGCGGACGTAGTTGTCGTTGTCGCTGAGGCCCGACTGCGGCGAGCGCTGCACGTCACCGATCCGCTGGCCGTAGGGGTAGCGGCTGGTGGTGGTGTAGGCGTCGGTCACCCACACGACGCGCCCGTCGAGATCCACCGGGTACGGGTCGGCGTCGTAGGACAGGAACGGCGCCAGCTTCTCGAGACGATCGTTGATGCCACGCACCCACAGCATCTGCGAGTCGTCCTGGATGCCGCCGAAGCCGATCACGTTGTAGTCGAGAAATGCCAGCGCAAAGGCAGCACGGCGAGCGAACGAACTCATCGCCACGCCACTGGTGCCCTCGTACTGATGCGGCTCCGAGCACTCGCGCTCGGTCGACGACGTGTTCGCAATGGCGTACCCGGTGAGCACGGGGCTGAAGTACAGCTCGGGCCGTTCGAGGTCAACCGTGCGGTAGTCGGGGCGCTGGCTCTCGAGCACACGGCCCGTGGGGGCCAGCACGAGGCCGCAACCGCGTGTGTTGATCAGGTGCAACCCCTGCCAGCTGGTGTTGGTGACACCGCTCAGCTGCAGCTCGCGAGCTGCGATCAGCACTTCTTCGGGCTGACCATCGACCGAGTCCTCGAGCACATACCGATCGACGTCGAGGTCGGCAATGGTGAGCCCGGCCACCTCGCCACGGTCGACCTTGAAACGGTTCACCATCTGCGCCGGATTCAGCAGGCGCACGTTGTCGAGCGGCTCCAGATCGTCTTCGACGTCGGTGGCGTTCAACGACTCGAACTCGACGTCGCGCACTTCCACATCGGTGAGACCCAACGCCTGCTTGGTGGCGTCGACGTTGCGAGCGATGAACTCCTGCTCACGTTCTTGCTGGTTGGGGTTGACCACCAGCGCCTGCACGAACGCCGGGTAGATCACACCACCGACGATCGCCACCACGAGCCACAGCGCCGAGGCGATCAGCGGCACCCGGAACGAACCTGTCTTCACGACCGACAGATACAGCCCTGCGGTGAGCAGGGCAATCAGGATCAGCAGCATGATCGCCGGAAGCTGCGCATTGACCACCGAGTAGGTGGCACCCTGCACGATGCCGGTTTGGCTGCTGGTGACGTTGTACCGGTCGAGCCAGTAGTCGCCGGCCTTCACCACGGCGAGCACCGCCAGGAGCACGGCGAGGTGGGCCTTGGTGCTCTGACGAATCACCGGCACCGGCGACACGAACACCACACCGCCATTGAGGATGTGCGCTGCCGCCGTGAGCAACAGCGTGACGATCAGCGCTGCGAACAACCAGTTGAGCACGAACGACAGGAACGGCAACTGGAACACGTAGAAGCCGACATCGGCAGTGAACTGGGAGTCGGCGATGCCGAACTCGCGGGCATTGCGGAACAGCATCCAGTCCTGCCACAGCGCCACCGCGGGCAGTGCGAGCAGCAACGGCGAACAGCAGCGCGATGCCGTACCGCACCAGACGGAGGCGCTGACCGAACAACTCGTGGAACCGCTCGACGTACGGGTGCACGTTGGCGGGGAACTGTTTCGGCGCTGCCCGGTCGGCAAGGAACAGATTGAGCCCTGCGATCACGGCAAACGCCACGAAGAACACCACGAAGAGCGTCACTTTGGCCGAGAGCACGCCCCAGAAGACATCGCTGCGGCCGAGCGCGTCGTACCACAGGTAGTCAACGTAGAACCGAGCGATGGCACGCCCGAAGATGAGCACGAACAGGAAGATGCCACCGATGGCGATCAGGAACCCACGACCGCTGAATCGGCGGCGGGGACGATCGACCGACAGATCAGATTGGCGCCGCATTGGCGCCGAGGCTAACCCTTAGCCGGGACCAAGATGCATCGGCACCCGAGGTGTGCCGGGACGCACACATGGCCGGTTGGGAACTCGTCGCCAGCGCTCACTTGGCCGGACAGCGTGTTGTCGTCGCAGTCGGAACACACCGCATGTGACCGATCCGATGTCCACACCACCGAGGTTCCCGGTGCGATCGCCGCAAACGCTCCGCGTCCGTGAGCGGTGAGGATCACGTCGTCGAGTTGTTCGTCGATGTGTTGGGTCTTCCACTCGCGATACACCGCACGAACCCGCCGGGTGACGTCGGCATTGTCGCCCCCACCGTCGATCACACAACGATCGAGTCGCTCCCGAAGCGGCACGATCAGCCATTCGTCGAGCACGGCCTCGGCAGCAGCGGTGGCAGCGGTGGATTCGGCCTTGTCGAGGCGGGCCACCCGACCGGGGGTCACCGACGACGCGCCGGCATGAGCCGCTGCGGACAGGTCATCCGCAATCGCCGCCCGGTAGCGAGCGAGATGCTCCGGTGGTGCCGGCAGCAGTGCATCGACACCGCGAACAGGATCGTTGCGGCGCAGCGCATCGAGCACTTCGTTCTGCTCGTCGGCCAGCACCCGCTTGATCTTCTTCGCACTGGCAACGATCAACGGCGTGAGATCGGCGTCGCGCTGCTCGAACGGTGTGACCTCCGCGTCGACCTCGACGAGGTCATCGACCTCGACGGCACCGTCGACGGCACCGTCCGCACGCGCCGGCTCGACGTTCGCCGGCTCGACAGCTGCTGACTGGATGTCGGCGGTTTCCGGGTTCGACGTCGTTGCATCAGCTCGGAGACGAGCAAACAGGTCGACCACCACGTGGTCATCGGTCTGCGGGTCGTCAACGTGCTGATCGTCGGGTTCATCGGCGATCTCATCCACGCCCTCGACGATTTCGACGACCTCATCCGCCGGCTCCTCATCGACCTCGACGAGATCTGCGTCAGGAACCGCATCGGGCTCAACAGCAACATCCTCGCCGGGCGCAGCATCGGCATCGGCGATGTTCGCGTCATCGGGGACCACGACCAGTTCGACCACGGTGGCGTCGATGTCGGCCGCTGCGTCGATGTCGGCGTCGGTGTCGACGACTTCCGCCACGACCTCGTCGACAACCTCCACGACCTCGTCGACAACCTCCACAACTTCGGCGGTCTCCACCACCTCGGGGGTCGCGTCGGCCGCAGGGTCGGCCTGATCATCGAAGGGCGCTGGACGAGGAGAGTTCGGCACCATCACCGGCACCGGCCCGGTGGTCGGAGCCAGGTTCACGTATTCGCTGGGCTCGCCGAGCGGCTGCAACTCGGCAATCACGTCGACCGCCGCGACACGTGCGTTCTCGAAGGTGGCGATCAGACGATCGCGTCCGTGCAACAACTGCTCGATCTGTTCCCGGGCGAGCTCGCGACGACGTGAGAGTTCGCTGAGGACACGCTCGCGGTAGGCACGAGCTTCGTTCACCATCTCGCGGCCCTGCTGTTTCGCCATCGCCAACTCGGCTTCGGCGTCAGCAGCTGCGTCGGAGCGGCGACGTGAGGCTTCGGTCTCGGCCTCTTCGCGGAGCCGCTTGGCTTCGTCGCTCGCTTCGCTGACGAGTTGCGACGCGCTCGCCTCGGCCTTCTGGCGGATCTCGGCGGCGCTCTCGCGGGCCGTGATCAGCACCCGGGCAGTCTCCTCACCGAGCATCCTGGTGAGCGTCTGGTCGTCGAGGGGCGCCGATCCGGCATCGGGTTTGGCCTGCGAGGTACGCAGTTCCCGTTCGAGGAAACGCTCTCGTTCCTGCAGCCGTCCGAGTTCGGCGGCAACCATCCGGAGAAAATCGCGCACCTCGGTCTGGTCGAAACCGCGTCGACCAGTGCCGAACGCGGCGTCGGCTACCGACGCCGGTGACGACGGATCGGGACGAACGAAGGACATGGCCATTCGCCAACGCTACGCATCAGCGCCCCCCAGGTGGTGGCAATCGGTCAGCTGACCTCGACGAGCGGGTCGCCGCCGAGCGCCTCGAGCGCAGCGAGCGCCTCATCGAGGCTGGCCACGGGGATGATCTCCACCTCGCCGCCTCCAGCATCCTCGAGGCGCTGACGTGCCGCGGGGTCGGCCAGCTCGGCCTGGGACGCAGGCACCAGGAACACCGTGATGCCGTTCTGATGCACGGCCGACACCTTCTGCGTGAGCCCCCCGATCGCGCCGACCGAACCATCGAGATTGATCGTTCCCGTGACCGCAACGTCACGCGGTCCCGTGAGGTCGCCGGGCGACAACTCGTCGATCAGCGCCAAGGTGAACGCCAACCCGGCGGACGGTCCGCCGATGTCGTCGGTCTTGATGTCGACCTCGAACGGCAGGCTGATCGCCTGGGTGTCGAAGGGCACGAACCCGATGATCGTCCGATCGGGATCATCGGGCGACGCCGACAACTCGACCGACACGGTCAGTTCGCCCTCGCCGGGCCGATCGATGAGCATCTCGATCTCATCGCCCGGCTCCTTGGCTTCCAGCACGGCGCTGAGGTCCTGGACGGACTCCAGCGTGACACCGTCGGCCTCGATGATGCGGTCGGCCGGATCGATCTGCTCGTCGGACGGGAACCACTCGGCACATTCGCCCGGTTCACCCGACGTCTTGCAGAGCACGTCCTGCACGATCACGTCGCCAGGAGTGATGTCGACGTCGTAGCCGAGTGTGGTCAGCGCCACGTACTGGGCCTCCTGCTCAGCGGTGCGCATCATCTGCAGGTTGAATTCTCGGCGCTGCGTCGGTGTGCGCACACCGAACTTGTCCTCCTCGGTCATGAAGTCGATCGCCGGGTCGTTGCGTCCGACCAGCCACGACAGCACCGACTGATTCGGAGCGGTGACCGTCACGAAGTGGAAGTCGTTCGCCGTGTCGAACCGATCGACACCGTCAGGCAGTTCGCCGAACTCGATACGAGCATTCACGGGGTCGGCTGATGCCGGCGTGAGCGCGTACGGGGTGGGCTCGAACTCGCCCGTGCGTCGATTCTCCTTCTCCGCGACGAGCGTGGCCGGCAACAGCGACGTCACGCCGATCGCAGCGAGCGCGATCAGGCCAACTGCGGCCATCAACCACGCCCACCAGCGGTTGCGGGGGGCGATGGGTACTATGTCTCTCGTCGTGTCGGTCACGGAACTCACCACTCAGGCTGCCTGGATGGCCGGACTCGCGCTGCTCGCGCTCGTTCTGGCGGGGTGGCGCAAGACTGCCAGAGCGGCGCCCCCAACACCACGCGGCGAGACAATTCTTCGCCGAGAGCGCCAAGCGATCCCGGTCGCGGAGACCACGACCACGCTCTACAAACGCCCCGGTCCGCTACGACGAGTCTGGGCGGCCGTTGCCAGTTCGGCAATTGCGGTGGTGATCGGCGCAGTGCTTGCTGTCCTGCTGGCATTTGCCGCAGGGTTCCTCGTGATCACCTTCACCGACCTGCTCAACCAGTGACCGCTCCCCACCCGACGCGGCACCCGACGCGGCACCCGACGCGGCACCCGATCGGCGCCTCGTTGCGATCGCCGGCCACACGGGCGACCTCGACACGGCGCGCGCCGGCCTCGCGTCGCGCGACGCTGCGGTACGCGCCACGGCGTTCGGGGCGATGGAGCGACTCGGCGAACTCGACGATGCAACAATCGCCGAAGGCCTCCGCGATGACGATCCGATCGTGCGTCGCCGAGCCGCCGAGGTCGCCGCCACACACCCTGGGGTCGATCTGCTCGCGGTGTTGCACGACACCGACCCTCGTGTGGTGGAGGTCGCGGCCTGGGCGTGCGGCGAGCACGAATCGAATCGTGCGGCGATCGTCGATCGCCTCGTGGCCCTCGCGACCGACTCGCCCGAGGCCTTGATCCGCGAAGCATCGGTTGCCGCGCTCGGCGCGATCGGCGACGATCGGGGCCTCCCTGCGATCATCGCCGCGTGTGCCGACAAGCCTGCGGTACGTCGGCGAGCGGTCCTGGCGTTGGCGCCATTCGACGGCGACGCCGTCGAGGCCACGATCGAACGGGCACTCGTCGACCGAGACTGGCAGGTACGCCAAGCCGCCGAAGACCTCGAACGCGCCCGCCACTGACGCCCCAGATCGCCCCCAGCACCCCGTTTGCGTTGCGTTTTCGGTGACCCGGGTCACCGAAAACGCAACGCAAACGAGCAGTCAGAGCGTGTATCGGTAGACGTTGGTGGTGCGGGGTTCGAACCCGATGCGCTGGTACAGACGGTTGGCGGCCTCACGTGATGGGCGGCTCGTGAGGCTCACGTCCTTGGCACCGCGGGCGCGTGCCTCATCGAGCGCCGACCGATTGAGGAGTTCGCCGACCCCACGTCCGCGGGCGGCATCGTCGACCACGACGTCCTCGATCCACGCCTTGGTGCCCGTCGGAATGCGGTAGAACGCCAACGTCAGGCTGCCGAGGATCTGTCCTCCGACACGAGCGACCAACAGCACCGTGTCGGGGCTGTCGACCAGCGCACGGAGGTGCTCACGGGTCGGCGGGGGTGACGACGACGACAACTGCGGGATCAAACGATCGAACGCTTCGACCACCTCATCGTCGACGGCGTCGACCGCCGCCACGACCACATCGTCGAGCTTGGATGTCTCGGATTGCTCACTCACCACCCGCTGACGCTACTGCGTCTCGCCGGTAGCGTGAGGTCCGTGGGAACCGATCACGTCCGTTGGCTGGCCGAGCCGAACCTCAACCGGCCTGTCCTGGTGGCCGGCTTCACCGGGTGGAACGATGCCGGCGATGCCGCCTCCACGGCCTTGCGCACCATGATCGAGGCGTGGGGCGCCGAGGCACTCGCCGAACTCGACCCCGAGATGTTCACCGACTTTGCGACGGTGCGCCCTCACGTCCGCCTCGACGAGGAGCAGCATCGCTCGATCGTGTGGCCCGCCGTGGGTGTGTGGTCCGTGTCGCTGCCGGGCGGCGATCTGATCCTGGTGCTCGGGCCCGAGCCCGCACTGCGTTGGCGCCTGTTCTGCGAACAGATCGAGGGCATCGCCGAGGCGTTCGGCGCCACGATGGCGATTTCGCTGGGTGCGTTGCTTGCCGACGTTCCCCACTCCCGCCCCGTGCCGGTGATCGGCACCGCCACCGACGATGCGCTCATCGAGCGCTTCGACCTCCGCCGCTCCGAATACGAGGGGCCCACCGGCATCGTCGGCGTGTTGCAGGATGCACTGCACCGCAACGGCCTGGCGACCACCTCGTTGTGGGCCGCCGTGCCCGGCTACGCCTCCCAGATCCCATCACCGAAAGCAGCCATGGCACTGATCGATCGGGCCTGCTCGATGATCGGAACGCCTGCGCCCACCGCTGCGCTCGCCAATGACGCCGCTGCCTACGACGTCCAGGTCGCAGCGATGATCGGCGACGACGACGACATGATCACCTACCTGTCGCGCCTCGAACAGCTCACCGACGAAGAGTCCAGCGACGATGCCGACGACGACCTGGCCTCAGCAACGCCGGTCGATCCCGACGTGCTCGTCGAGGAAGTCGAACAGTTCCTTCGCGACCGCGACGCCGACTGAGCAAGCACCAACGGCGGCGTCAGTCGGTGCGCCACACCGGTGAGCGGACCGCATCGAAGGTTGCCGGCGACTCTTCGCCGTCGATCGCAGCGAACGCCATCGATCCCCACCACTGAGCGCCAGCGGTGGCCTCGGGAAGCTCCCCGGCGGCGAACCAGCCGACGTCAGCGGTTTCGAGCGGATGGGGAGTGAGTGTTCCGCCGGTGGCACGGCAGTGGAAGAGCAGCATGTACATGCCGAACCGGCTGAAACCCATCCGTTGGCCGTCGACCACCCCGAGCAACCGAACCGGCTCACAGTCGATGCCGGTCTCTTCGCTCACTTCCTTCACCGCCACCTCGGCCGGCGAGTACCCGACGTCAGCCCAGCCGGTCGGGTACAACCAGATGCCCGAATCCTTGCGCTGCACGAGCAGGATCTCACCTGCCTCGTTGCCGACGATCGCTCCCACCGCCACCTTCGGCGTGACGTAGCCCGGCACACCCTCGCCGATCGACTCCATCCACTCCTGCACGAAATGGTCGGTCTCACGTTGAACCGCTGCTGCTTCGTGATCGAGTTCGTCGGCGGTTTCGATCTCGTTCGCAGCGGCCTTGATGTCGGCGGCGATGTGCAGCACCTCTTCGAAGCGTTCGCGCTCGTAGAGGCTGTCGGTGAACCCGAGCCCGGTACGTGCGATCGCAGCGAGCGATTCGCTCCATCTCGCCAGGTCACGGGCCGTTGCGCTCACGGCGGCCACGTTAGGCCATCACGCATCACGACACAGCGTGCAACAGCGCCCGCTGGATCTCCTTGCGATGTCCGGGATCGGTGACCAGCGCGCCCGCCGAACGAACGTAGAACGTGTCGACGACCTCCATGCCCAGCGTCTGCACCGTTGCATGACGGATGTCGAGGCCGAGTTCGCCGAGCGCTTTGGAGATCCGGTGCAAGATGCCGACCTTGGTGACGGCGCGCGACCACGATCACCGTGGCATTGCTGGACGCATCGTCGTCGAACACCACCGACGGCGGACCCGGTGCTGCGGCCTGTGTTCGCCGCCGACGCCGGTACGTGGATGCTCGCTCGGCCACGCGTGCTTCGATGGCGAGGCGACGCTGCAACGCTCGACCCAGGTCGGCTTTCACCGCTCGCCAGTTCATGGCCTCCTCGGGCAGCACGATGCGGAACTGTGACGCCGCCATGCCGCCCTCGTCGGAGTGGGCCTGGGCGCTGATCACGTCGAGACCATGCAACGACAACACACCGGCGATCTGACCGAACGTTCCCGCCGCGTCGGGGTTCACGACGGTGATGACGTCCTGGCGACGCGAAACGTGCAGCTCCCCTGCGGCCATCACGGCGAGCGTGTCGGCGTCGGGGAAGAGCCGCCAGGTCACCTCGGCCACGTCGCCACCACCCAGCACGTGGCGGGTTCGAGCGACGAGTTCCGACACCAACCCCGCTTTCCAATCGCCCCACGCCGACGGACCGGTGGCCAGCGAGTCGGCCTCGGTCAGGGCGTGCAGCAGCTCCAGTCGCTCGACCGTCACCACCGCCGCAGCGACCTGTTCGATCGTCGACGGGTCGGTGAGGTCGCGCCGCATGGCCAGGTCGGGCAACAGCAGGTGGTGTTCGATCATCGCCGCCAACGTGTCGACATCCGCCGCGACCAGACCGAGCCGGGGCCCGATCGCACGAACCAGCTCGATGCCCACCTCGGTGTGATCGCCTGGGTAGCCCTTGCCGAGATCGTGGAAGAGCGCGCCGAGCACGAGCAGGTCGGGGCGGCGCACGCGATCCACCAGCGCCGCCGCGTTCGCCGCCGCCTCCCAGAGATGCCGGTCGACGGTGAAGCGGTGATAGGCGTTGCGCTGCGGCTTCGACTGCACCGGGGCCCATTCGGGCAGCAGGCGGGCGATCAGGTCGCGCTGGTCGAGCGACTCGAGCACGGGGATCGCACGGTGCCCTTCGAGCAGCAGCGCGATCAGGTCGTCGGTGGCTCCGACCGGCCACGTTCCGGGCCAGCCGTCGACGTCGTTGCTCAGCCGGTCGAGCGTCGACCTGCCGATGCGGCAACCGGAGCGGGCCGCTGCGACAGCGGTCTGCAACACGAGGGTGGCATCGGCGGCCGGGTCGGCATGCTCGGCGAGTTCGATCTCACCGTTGAGCAGCACCACGCCCGGCGCAACCGCCCGGTCGGGTTCCTTCACCGCAGGTGCAACGGCACGACCCCAGTTCTCGTCGCACAACCAGGCAATGGTGCGCCCGGCAGCTGCCACGTCCGCCATCAAGGCGTCGGCATTCGACCACCCACCCGTGGCGGCAACGGCGTCTTGGTCCTCCAGCCGCAGGACGTCACCGACGCGCCCGGTGGTGACGTGCAACGCAACCCTGGCACGCAGCAGCATGTCGTAGCAGCGGTCGAGGGCGATCAGATCCTCGGCGATCAGGTGCAGACCGGCGGCTTCGGCCCACCACAGTGACTGCACGTCACGCAGCCCGCCGTGTCCGTCCTTGAGGTCCGGCTCGAGCCGGTAGGCGACGTCACCAGCGGACTCCTGACGACGACGCACCCGGTCGCGAAGTCCTGCCAGGTGCTGCTGGCCGTTGGTGCGCCACAGCGTCGCCCCCTGCTCGACGACCTCGGCAGCCAGCTCGCTGTCACCGGCGAGATATCGCGCGGTCACCAGCGCAGTCGCTGAGTCGAGGTCGGTGGCGGCGAGGTCGAGTTGCTCATCGACGCGTCGCACGGCGTGGCCGAGCTTCACCCCCACATCCCAGATCGGGTACCACAGCGCACTGGCCACGGGCTCGACGAGCTTGGCGACCTTCCTCGGCTTGACGTCGTGCACCAGCAGCAGGTCGAGGTCGCTCTGCGGAGCCAACTCACCTCGCCCGTATCCACCGGTGGCCAGCACCGCCATGCGAACACCGGGGCTTCGTTCGTCGGCGGCGTCGAACAGCGAGATCACCCAGTCGTCGGTGACCTCGGCGAGCTCGCGGCACCACGCCAACCCGCCACGGCGAAGATCGGCGTCGACCAGGTCGAGGTGTTCGCGTCGAACGGCGGCGGTCACGATGTCGAAAGGATAGGTGGCGCTGCCATTGCCTTGCGCTCTTCTACGCTGAGGAGTCGTGAATCCGTCCCACCGCAGCGTCGCCTGCGCCGCACTCGTCTCGCTGCTCGTGCTCGCGGCCTGTTCGGGTGACGATGACAACGGCGCCACCGACACCGTGGTCGACACCACGACCACCACGATACGCGAGCAGCCGGTCAGCGATGGGCAGTTGGTGATCGGGGCGCTGCTGCCGATCAGCGACAGCGTGATCGGGCAACCCATGCAAGCCGCGGTCGAGACCGCGGTGGAGCGGATCAACACCGCCGGCGGTGTCTTCGATCGGCCGGTGCGCCTCGTCGTGGCCGACGAGGGCAGCAGCACCGCAACGGCGACGACATCGATTCAGACCCTGCTCGACAGCGGCGTCGACGCCGTGGTCGGGCCCGCATCGTCGATCACCGCCTTGAGCACGCTCGAACGGCTCGTGTCTGCCGACGTGGTGACCTGCTCACCCACGGCCAGCGCACTGTCCCTCGACGCCTTTCCCGACGACGGCCTGTTCTTTCGAACCGTCCCGAGCGACTCGCTCCAGGCTCGCGCCATCGCCGAAGCCGCCGACCAGACCGGAGCCCAACGCGTCACGATTGCCCACGTCGACGACGCGTACGGGCGTGGGTTCGCCGACGCCACCGAGACCTGGCTCGGCAACCTCGGCGTGACGGTGGTGGAGCAGGTGCCGTTCGCCACCGACGACGACAACCTCACCGACGAAGCGGGCACCGTCGCCGACGCCGACGCCCAGGTGGCGATCGTGCTCGCTGACGCCAACGACGTCACCCGATTCCTCGAAGCGCTCGACGACCAGGACACCAGCGACATCGCGACCGTGGTGGTCAACGATGCACTCCGCAATCCCGCTGCGCCGCAGCGCATCGAGGCGCTCGAGTTCGAGCTTGCGCACCAAGATCCTCGGGCTGGCGACCTCAGGCACGAGTCGAGCCGACAGCCAGGCCCCGTTCGATCCGCCGGGCTGTTCGCTGCCAACGCCTACGATTGCGCCAATCTGATCGCGTTGAGTGCCGTGCGCTCCGATTCGGACGCCGCTCGCGACATCGCAGCCACACTCGCCCAGGTGAGCGTCAGCGGTTCGCTGTGTCGGACGTTCGCCGAGTGCACTGCTGCCATCGAGTCGGGACTCGAAATCGACTACAACGGCCCATCAGGGATCACTGAGTTGCAGGCACGCAACGGAGATCCGTCGCGTGCGGTGTTCAGCCGATTCATCTTCGACGCGTCGGGGGTCGACGTGCTCGAACGGTCGGTCGTCGTGGGCGGCTGAGCGGCCGCCGACGCGATTCAGATGACGCGATTCAGATGATGTTCTCGATGAAGTCGAGATACCCGACGTAGAACGCCCCGAATTCGCCGTAGAGGGCTGAGCCCTTGTCGAAACGCATGGTGTAGACGACGTCCTTGATCACGTCGGGGCTCGCAGCGAACAGGGTGACGCCCCACTCGAAGTCGTCGAGGCCGGTCGAGCCCGTGACGAGCTGCGAGACGCGCCCTGCGAATGTCCGCCCACTCTTGCCGTGCTCCATCATCATCTCGTTGCGATCCGTCGTACGGCGTGGCGAACCAGTTGGCGTGAGCGTCACGCTTCTTGCTCATCGGGTAGAAACAGAACGCGTTCAAACCTTCCGGCGGGATCACCGGATTGCAGACGCGCTTGCAGCATGTGCTCGGGCATGCCCTTGGCGTACTCGCTCACTTCGGTGATCGACACGTAGCTGTCGACGATGTCGATGCCGGCATGCTGGAGCGCCGTTTGCAACGAGCGCAGCGTGCGCCAGTCGGGAGCGAGCGCCATGAAGGCAATGTCGGCCTTGTGGCCGAGCATGGCAGCCGTGATCACCTGGCAGTCGTCGGCCTCAGCCGCCTTGACCGCCTCGATCACGGCACCTCGATCGAGTGCCGCCGTGGACTTCCCGAAGAGGTGAACGACGCTGAGACCGGCTTCCATACGCATCCGCTCAGGCTACGAGCCGACGGCCGCGAGTGAACTTCAGACGTGCAGCTTCTCGACGAAGAAGTCGAGCACACGCTCGACGCTCGGGTCGTCGCGTTGCTCGGTGAGCACCGAATGGTCTCGCTTGGATCGGCTGGGCAGCTCGACGGCGATGAATGCAGTCGCCGAGCAGCTCGCGCAACGTCGAGAACCGATCACCCACCGACACGTCGTCGACGTAGCGCAGCCCGAGCACCTGACACCCGCCCGCTGCACGTTCGGCGATCACCGCTGCGTCGTCAGGCGACACGTTGAGGTCGGCGCCACGGGCCGAGCCGACCGGAAACGGGAGCGACGGCTGTGACAGCACCGGCGCGATCATGATGTCGTCGACCATCATGCCGAGCGCGAAGCCGCCCGAGAAGCACATGCCGACCGCACCGACCCCGGGTCCGCCGACCTCCTGATGAAGATTGCGGGCCAGTGCCCGCAGCCACGAAATGATCGGCGAGGTCTGGTTGAGCGCCATCGTGGTGAACTCCTTGGCCACGCAGATCTTCGCCAGTGCAGCGACCGCCAGAGCGTTGCTCGGCGGCTTGCCCGGGGTGCCGAGCAGCGACGGCATGACCACCGTGAAACCTCGATCGACCACCTCGTTCGCGAACTTGGTGACCAGCGGGGTGATGCTGGGCACCTCATGGATCACGATCACACCCGGGCCACTCCCTCGGCGGTAGGTCGGATACGTCATTCCGGCGGCGCTGAACTCGCCCAGGTCCCATCCCTCGAGAACTGCTGCATGCTCCGGTGCGGTGCTCATGTCGACGATCCTGTCAGGTCACTGTCGCTGACATGGCTTCGAGCGCGGACTCGGCCAGCATCTCGGTGCCGGTCTTGAACACCTGCGAGCTGTTCGTCGCTGATGCCCTGGTCGCCCATGGCTCCGTGGAGGTAGCGGGCGTAGACACCCTCGGAGATCACCGCGAGCCGAAACGATCCGAACGCGATGTAGTAGTCGATCCCCGACAGGTCGCGGCCGGTGCGGCGCTCGTAGCGGTCGAGCAGTTCGGCGAAGGTGGGAAAGCCGTCGATGCCGGTCGGGTCGTTGTGCCGGGTCTGGGTGGAGCCCGGATCGGCCCAGTACACGCCGATGTAGCCGACGTCGGCCAAGGGGTCGCCGAGCGTGCACAGCTCCCAGTCGAGCACCGCCGTGACCCGACCGTGTTCGAGGTCGGTGAGCACGTTGCCGAACCGGTAGTCGCCGTGAGCGATCGACACACCCTGCTGCGTCGGGAATCTGCTCGGCGAGACGCCGCGCGACCTCTTCGACTGCAGGGAGTTCGCGCGTCTTGGAGCGCTCCCACTGGGTGCTCCACCGCTTCACCTGCCGCTCGACGTACCCCTCGCGCTTGGCGAGATCGCCGAGGCCGACGGCGTCGACGTCGACGGCGTGCAGGTCGGCCAGCACGTCGATCAGGTCGAATCCGGCGGAGCGCCTGGCCGCTGGCGTCATCAGCGGCGCCCTTGTCGACGCTGTCGAGAACCACGCCATCGACGAAACCCATCACGTAGAACGGTGCGCCGTTGACCGATTCGTCGGTACAGAGCCCGAGCGCTGGCGGTACCGGGACGTTGCTCTGACCGACCGCCGAGATGATCTTGTGCTCGCGCGCCATGTCGTGGGCGGTGGCGAGTACGGCACCCGGTCGGGGGACGTCGCAGCACGTACTGGTGCCGTTCGCGTCCGTGACGGTGAAGGTGAGGTTGGAGCGCCCGCCGACGATCGTGGAGAACTCGAACGGCGCAGTGGCGCCATCGATGTTCTCGACGAGCCAGGCGGTCACACGTTCGACGTCGATGCCGTGGATGGGGTCGTGCACGAGGATCGACCGTAGCCGAGCGGATCGATAGAGGCAGGCCGCGACGGGCTGGTCGGTTGGGGTCAGCCGTGCTGGGTCAGCCCGGTCGACCGACGCCGACGACACTGCCCCAGTTGACCGCCCGCACATGCACCACGCTGCCGGTGTTCGGGGCGTGCACCTGCATGCCGTTGCCGATGTACATGCTCACATGGCTGATCGGGCTGTAGAAGAAGAGCAGATCGCCCGGCTGGGCGGAGCTGACGGACACTCGGGGAAGCGCTGCGTACTGCGACCGCGAGTTGCGTGGGATGCCGACGCCGGCCTGGGCCCAGGCGTACGACGTGAGGCCCGAGCAGTCGAACGACACGCCGGGGATCGAGGTGCCGTACACGTAGCGAACGCCCTGCTGGCTGAGCGCTGCCTGCACCGCAATGCCTGCTCGTGACGACACCGCTGGCGTGGAGTACCCGCCACCGGACCCGCTCGACGAACCGCTGGAACTCGACGACGCACCCGAGCTCGACGAGCCACTCGAGCTCGACGAACCGGAACTGGACGAACCGGAACTGGACGAGCCGGAGCTGGACGACGAGCTGCTGGACGACGAGCTGGAGCTGGAACTGCTGCCCGAGGTGCTGTTTCCGCCACCGGAGTTCGAGTTCGTGTTGGAGTTCGCTGCCTCGTTCGCAGCGGCGTCAGCGGCTGCTGCGGCGGCGGCCTCTTCCTGGACGCGACGCAACGATTCAGCGGCGCGGCGCTCTTCCTCTTCCTGGATGAGCTGGCCGAGCCTGGCTTCGGCATCGGCACGCGCTGCGGTGTACTCGCCGGTGCGCCGGTCGGTCTCGGCCTGGGCAGCGGTGAGCGACTCGGCCTGCTGCTCTGCTTGCTCGCGCTTGCGGGCGAGGTCGTCCTTCTCGTCGTTGATGTCAGCGACCAGGGCTTCGAATTCGTCGGTGGTGACATCGCCGGCGCTCAACGCAACCCGGGCGAGTTCATCACGCTTGACGGCGTCGTTGATGTTCTCCGAGTCCTCGAACAATGGTCCGAGCGGCACGGACCCACCACCCACGAACGAACGCAAGTGCCATGTCGCTCAAGTTCGAGCGGAGCACGGCGAGTTCGGCTTCTTGTTCTGCGATGCGGGCTTCGGCCTCGGTGATCTCGGTGGCGAGCTGTTCCTTCTCCTCGATCGCTTCGACGTAGTCCTCGCCGAGAATGCGTGCCTGCTCCTCGAGACGCTCGAGTTCATCGACGATGTCTTCGACCTTCTGGCGCTGCTCGTCGACGCTCTGCGCCTCGACGACGGTGGGCAGAACCACCGGGACCATGAAAGTGACGGCGAGGGCCACGGGAACACCGCGGACGAACTTGCTCAGAGGGCTACTCATAGACAGGAACGTCACCCTAGCGAATATGACGAACGTGTTGCGATCGGCTGACGAAACAACGAGGTGACGCGCGTCACACCCGTGCCGGTGTTCGGCCTTCGATCGTCACTCCCACTCGATGGTGCCAGGGGGTTTGGAGGTGATGTCGTAGGCAACTCGGTTGATCCCGGGCACCTCGTTGATGATGCGCTGCGACATGGTTTCGAGCACGTCGTACGGGATACGGGCCCAGTCGGCGGTCATTGCATCGTCGCTGGTCACCGCACGGATGATGATCGGATGCCCGTAGGTGCGTTCGTCGCCCATCACCCCCACCGAGCGGATGTCGGCGAGCACGGCGAACGACTGCCAGATCTCGCGTTCGAGTCCGGCGAGGCGGAGTTCTTCCCGCACGATCGCGTCGGCCTCCTGCAGCAGCGCCACCCGATCGGGTGTGACCTCGCCGATGATCCGCACGCCGAGTCCGGGGCCGGGGAACGGTTGGCGCCACACCATCTCGTCGGGCAGCCCGAGTTCGGTGCCGAGCTTGCGGACCTCGTCCTTGAACAGCTCGCGCAACGGCTCGATCAGCTCCAGGCTCATGTCCTCGGGGAGGCCGCCGACGTTGTGATGGCTCTTGATCACCGACGCCGTGCCATCGACACCGCCGCTCTCGATCAGGTCAGGATAGAGCGTGCCCTGCACCAGCCACTTGGCGTCGGTGAGCCCTCCGGTGTTCTCCTCGAACACCCTGATGAACTGCTCGCCGATCGCCTTGCGCTTCGCCTCGGGCTCGGTGACGCCTTCCAACGCAGCAAAGAACCGCGCACCGGCGTCCACGTGGATCAGTTCGATGCCGAGGTTGCGTCGGAACGTCTCGACCACCTGTTCGCTCTCGCCCTTGCGCATCAGGCCGGTGTCCACATAGATGCAGGTGAGCTGTGCGCCGATTGCCTCATGCACCAGCGCTGCTGCCACCGACGAGTCGACGCCGCCCGACAGTCCACAGACCACGCGGTCCGTTCCGACCCGCTCGCGGATCTCTGCCACCTGCTCGTCGATCACCGACGACATCTCCCAGTCGTTGGCAATGCCGGCACGTTCGTGGAGGAACCGCGCCAGCACCGCCATACCGAACGGGGAGTGCACGACCTCCGGGTGGAACTGCACGCCGTAGAGACGACGCTCGTCGTTCTCGAGCATCGCCACCGGGGCACCGGGCGTGCTCGCGGTCACGTTGAAGCCCTCGGGCGCGTCGGTGATGCCGTCGAAGTGGCTCATCCAGACGTCGTGCTCCTCGGGTGCCTCCGGTGGAAGCAGCAGCGACGGCCCCGACCGCGTCATCCGAGCGCGGCCGTACTCGCCCTGCATTCCGCGGCCCACGACACCGCCGAGTTGCTGGCCGATCAGCTGGGCGCCGTAGCAGATGCCGAGCACGGGCACGCCGAGGTCGTAGATGCCCGCGTCGAGCGACGGTGCGCCGTCGACGTGCACGCTCTTGGGCCCGCCGGACAGGATGATCGCTGCCGGCTTGCGCTCGGCCACCTCCTCGGCGGTGATGCGATGCGGGACGATCTCGGAGTACACCTTCAGCTCGCGAACCCGCCGGGCGATCAGCTGGGCGTACTGGGCGCCGAAGTCGACGACGAGAACGGTGGGGCGGTCGGTGTGGACGTCGTGATGCTGCGGTTGACTCAAGGGTGTGAATCGTAGATCAGGTCCGTGGATCATCCGCATCCTGTTCGCGTTGGCGGTGACCGTCGGGGTGTTGGCCCCGAGCGCCGCACACGCCACGGCACCTCCCGACGAGCCCGCTGCGCCGCCGACCACCGAGGTCGTCATCGATGAGGGCAACCCCTTCCTGCCGGAGACCCAGGATCTCACTGCGTGCGTCGGCATGCTCGAGCGCCCTGGTTGCGGCAGCGAGGCCCGAGGTGGCTGGCATCAGAACGCCGTGGCCATCGTGATGGTGTCGGGCCTCTTGATCGTGTTCGGTCGGGTGGCCTGGGGTGTCCGGCGCAGCCAGAAGAACGCCGCCCTCACCGCCCCCGACTGACCGCCTGTTCCCCGAGCCCGGGTCTCCGGGAACCCACCAGCGGTCAGAGACCGAGGAGACGGTCGACCTCGGCGATCCAGGTGATCGCTGGTTCGCTCGGCAGAGCGTGGACCGCTCGCCAGCCGGCATGTCGAGCCTGGGCAACGTTGTGCTCGACGTCGTCGACGAACACCACATCGGATCGATGGTCGGGATCCACACCGAGCCGAGCCGAGGCAAGCTCGAAGAACCTCGCGTCGTGCTTCTGCACGCCGAGGTCTGCCGAGTAGCACATGTCGTCGATCGGCATCACGGCCCCGAGTCGCTCGCGCAGGAACGCCGCCCGCCGGTGCTCCTGATTGGTGGCGAGCACCACCGTGCACCCAGCGTCGCTCGCACGATTGGCCAGTGCGATCGCGTCGTCAACGACCGAGAAATCGGCCTCGAACCACACCTGGAGGAAGTCCTCGACCACAGCGTCGGATTCGAGGTCGGCGAGCGCCTCGGCGACGCCGTCTTCGAGACGACGCCGGCCGTTGATGATGTCGTCCCACGACCGCATGAAGAAGACCTCGCGGAACTGGGGCCGGGTGATGCCGAAATCGCGCTCCATCTCGATCGTCCAGTGTCCCGCGCCGCCACGCTCCGGATCGAGCAGCACACCGTCGACATCGAGAGCGAGCACAGGCATCACCCCAGGCTCCCACACACCCAGGTGGGTTCCCCGAGCCCGGGTCTCCGGGAACCCATCCCGACCGTGGGTTCCCGGAGACCCGGGCTGGGGGAGCCGGCTCTACGCTTGGCGAGCGTGACACCCGACGAGTTCCGCAGCCACGGCCACGACCTGATCGACTGGATTGCCGAGTACATCGGCAACGTCGACGAGCGACCGGTCGGCTCGACCGTGCAGCCCGGCGATGTACGCGCTCAACTTCCTGAGCATCCGCCGACCGACGTCGAGTCGTTCGACGCCGTGATGGCCGACATCGAGCGCGTCGTGGTGCCGGGCCTCACCCAATGGCAGCACCCAGGCTTCTTTGCCTACTTCCCCTCGAACACGTCGTTTCCGTCGATCCTCGGCGAGTTGCTGTCGGCCGGACTCGGCGTGCAGGGGATGAGCTGGGTGACCTCACCCGCATGCACCGAGGTCGAGACGCTGATGCTCGACTGGATGCAGGAGTTGCTTGGCCTCCCCGAGCGCTTTCGGTCCACCAGCGACGCCGGTGGCGGCGTGATCCAGGGCACGGCGAGCGAGGCGACGTTGGTGGCGATCCTGTCGGCACGGTGGCGCGCCACGGCGGGAGCGGTCAACCACGACGGTGACACGACACGGTTGGTGGCCTACGCCACGTCGCAGGCCCATTCGAGCATCGAGAAGGGGCTCCGGATCGCGGGGATCGGAACCGACCGGATCCGCATCGTGGCCCACGACGACGCATTCGCCATGCGCTCCGACGTGCTCGATGATTTGATCGCCGCCGACCGTGCGGCCGGGCTCGTGCCGTTCTTCGTGTGTTCCACCCACGGCACGACGTCCTCGATGGCGTTCGACCCCACCGCTGCGATCGGCGACGTGTGCCGGCGCCACGGCGTGTGGCTGCACGTCGACGCCGCGATGTCCGGCATCGCTGCGCTGGTACCCGAACTCCGCTGGGTGAACGACGGGATGGAGTTCGCCGACTCGTACTGCACCAACCCGCACAAATGGATGGGCATCAACTTCGACTGCAACCTGTACTGGACAGCCGACCGCACGTCGCTGCTCGGGGCGCTCAGCATCCTGCCCGAGTACCTGCGATCAGAAGCCGCCGAGGCCGGTGCGGTGATCGACTACCGCGATTGGCAGATTCCACTCGGACGACGGTTCCGGGCGCTCAAGCTCTGGTTCGCAATCCGTTGCGATGGCGTCGCGTCGTTCCAGGCCATGATCCGCGAGCACGTGTCGCTCACCCAGGAACTGGCGAACTGGGTGGCCGACGACGATCGTTTCGAGATCGTCGCTCCACACCCACTCAACCTCCTGTGCCTCGCCCTGCGAGCTCCCGAAGCCGACGCCGCCTGCCAGCAATCCACCAATGTTGCCACCGACGCATTGATCGAGGCCGCGAACGCCACCGGCGATGCGCTGTTCACGCGTACGGTGCTCGACGGCCGATCGGTGCTGCGGGTATCGATCGGCGCCCGAGCCACCGAGCGTCACCACGTCGAGTCGGCGTGGCGCCTCCTCCAACACCACACGACCTGACCTCGCCCACTCCCGAGCGATGAGTTTCCGCGCGCACGTCGCGCGAAGACTCATCGCTCCAGGGCCAAACCCGAAGCGATGAGTTTCCGCGCGCACGTCGCGCGAAGACTCATCGCTCGGCGTGGGCGTGGCGGCGGCTCGCTGGGCAACATGCGGCCGGGTCGGGGGCGATCGGGCCGGCCTGACACGATGCCTTCATGACCGATCAGCGTCCTGTTGCACTCATCACCATGGCCACCGGCTACGTCGGCCCGGCGCTCGCTCGGTCGCTTGCGACTCGGGGCTACGACCTCGTGCTCCAGGGCACGGCTGGCGACGACACGATGGTGGGCGTCGAGGTGCCGTTCACCGATCAGATCACCGAACTCGAAGCCCTCGGGGCGAGCGTCCACACCGTCACCGACGTGGACCTGTCCTGCGCCGAGGGCAACCAGGCGCTGGTCACCGCCGCCCTCGACCGGTTCGGCCGGCTCGACTCAGCCTGCCTGGTGACCGGGCTGATCGTGGTGGGCAAGTTCCTCGACATGACCATCGACCAGTGGGAGCGGGTGAAGCGCATGAACCTCGACATGGTGTTTCACGGGCTGCAGGCGGTGCTGCCGACGATGGTGGAGGCGCAGCAGGGCCAGGTCGTGGTCTTCACCTCGGCCACCGGAGCGCGACCCGATCCGATCACCTCGATCTACGGCGGCACCCGCGCCGGCGCGAACGGCATCGTGCGCGCCGTTGGACTCGAGCACGCGCGCGACGGCGTGCAGGTCAACGCCGTCGGCACCAACTACATGGACTTCCCCGGGTTCCTCAAGGCGTCACGCGCCGATGCCGACCCCGAACGCCGCGCCGCGATCGAAGCGCAGGTGCCGATGCGCAAGCTCGGCACGATGGACGAACTGGCAGCGTTCACCTCGGTGCTGCTCGATGGCACCAGCCGGTTCCAGACCGGTCAATTCTTCAGCTTCAGCGGCGGCTGGAGCACCTGAGCACGGCGTTCCAGACTTCTGTGTGAGCAACAACGCACGAATCGGGCGTTGTTGCTCACACAGAGCGCAGCATGAGGTCGACGAGCATGTGGGCGGTGGCGCCCCAGACGGTTTCGTCGTCGAGCTCGAAGAAGTGCAGTGGTCGATCCATGGGCGGGCTCCCCCACCGTTCCATCCGGTAGGTGCCGGGCCGGGTGAGCTCGGTGAGCGGCGTCCAGAGCACGCGATCGACCTCGCCCGTGCGCGGCTGCAGCGCGGGGCGATGATCGAGCACCGACACCACCGGCACGATGTAGCTCCGGCTCACGATGGTGTTGAGGTGGGCGAGTTCGCCAACGATGGCCGGGATCGTCGGATCGAGGCCGACCTCCTCGTGGGCTTCGCGCAGCGCCGTTTCGATCGGGGTCTCGCCGGGGTCGAGTCGGCCACCTGGGAAGCTGATCTCGCCGCGATGGTTGCGCATGTGCATCGATCGACGGGTGAGCAGCACCTCGGCCCCCTCGGGACCGTCGACCAGCGCGATCAGCACCGCCGACACCCGTGCGTCGGGGAACGATGGCAGCAGCGGCGCCGAATGCTCCGGCACCGGCGCGACGAGGTCGGCGACCGACCGTTGTTCGACGTGCGCAAACGGCGGTTCGAAGTGCTCGGTCCACACCTCCGGTCGGGGGATCTGTTGGTTGCCGCCGCGGCGGGGCTGCGTCATTGCGGTGCCTGCGTGACGGTGGCGGCGAGCGCCTGCTCGAGGTCGGCCCACAGATCGTCGACGTCTTCGCATCCCACGCTGAAGCGGATGAGCGTCGGCGGGATGCGCTCCTGGCCGGGGATCGCGGCGCGGCGCTCCATCGTCGACTCGACACCACCCAGGCTGGTCGCATGGTTGATCAGTTCAGTGCGTTCGCACACCGCAGTGGCCCGCTCACCGGAGCCGGCGGTCTCGAACGACACCATGGCCCCGAACCCCGACATGAAGCTGGCCGCCACCTGATGTGTCGGGTGGCTGGGGAGACCCGGATACCGAACTCGCACGATCTCATCGTGCGATTCGAGACGCTGCGCGAGCTCCATCGCATTCCCCTGCGCCCGCTCGAGTCGGAGCCCCATGGTTCGCGCGCCGCGAATCGTCAGGAATGCCTCCATGGCGCCGATGCTCGCACCGTGCAGCAGACGTCGCTGGTGGAACTCGTCGTACAGATCGTCGCGGGCCACCGTGAGGACGCCGGCCAACAGGTCGGAGTGGCCGCCGATGAACTTCGTGGCCGAGTGCATCACCACATCGGCGCCGAGCGTCAATGGCTGTTGATTGAGTGGCGTCGCGAACGTGCTGTCGACCGCGACGATCGTGCTGTCGGGCCGCGGCGTCGAACAGATCACGGGGAGATCGGCCACGGTGATCAGCGGGTTCTCGGGCGATTCGAGCCAGACGAGATCGCAGTGGCCCACCGCGTCGACCCAGGCCGCGGTGTCGGCCTGATCGAGCCGGCGAACCGTCCAGCGACCCTGGCGCTCTCCTTCGTCGACGATGCCGGCCACGCCGTGGTACGGCTCGGTCGGTACCGCGATGTGCGAGCCAACCGCAAGACGCTGGAAGACCACTGCGGCAGCGGCCATCCCCGACGCAAAGGCGAGGGTTCGTCCACCATCGAGGCGCCCGAGCAGCGTTTCGAGCGCATCGGTGGTGGGGGTCCCCTCCGAACGGCTGTAGACCCGATCGTCGGTGAGGTAGAAGTTCGACGCGAAGACCGGCGGCACGTTCAGCGGCTCACCCGGTGTGCGGTTGCGAGCGGCTGCGATCAGCCAGGTGTTCGGACTCCAGTCGGTCATGCTGCGACGGTACCTGCGCCAGGAGCGATCAGGCTTCGCCGTCGGCACCGCTGCTGAACGAGTCCTTCCAACGCTTCAGCGAGTTCACACCGCCACCCACCACTCGTCCTGCGCCCCGCCCGATGTCCTCACTGCTCGGTCGGCCGGCATCGGACGTCGCGGCACGTTCGGCTTTGGGCACCTTCTCGGTGAAATCGGTGTGGAACCACACGAACCACAGCACGAACGCCACGCCGCCCAGCAGCATCCGGCTCGTGTTGTCGATCGACACCCATGGCTGCACGGCGCCGCCGATGAGCAGCAGCATGACCACCACGTCGAGGTGCTTGTGCAGTCGCTTGCCCGTGAGGCGAAAAGCCCCGGCAGCACCCTTGGAGATCGCAGCATTCAGGATGATCACGAGGCCCAAGACCGATGGCACCGCCGGCTGCGGCATCTGCACCGCCGCGCTGATCAGCCCGATGCCGAGCAGGTACTCGACGAGCTGGTGTGTCCAGAACGGACGTTGGACTCGCTCGATGTCGACCATTGCCGACGATCCTAGGAGCCCACGAACGCTCACGGTGTCGCTGTTCGTGCGCCGACCAGCCCCGGAGCTGTGGACGCGACGAGGCCCCGGGACGGATCCCGGGGCCTCGTCGACGCTTCGATGTTCAGGTTCGGATGTGTGATCCGACGGCCGAGGCCGTCCTCACATCATGCCGCCCATGCCACCCATACCGCCGCCGCCGCCCATGCCGGCGCCAGCGTCGTCTTCGGGCTCGTCGGCAACGAGGCACTCGGTGGTGAGCACCATCGCGGCGATCGACGCAGCGTTCTGGAGACCCGCACGGGTCACCTTTGCCGGGTCGATGATGCCGGCGGCGATGAGGTCCATCATCTCGCCAGTTGCAGCGTTCATGCCCATCGGGCCTTCAGCGGCCTCGATCTCGCGAACGACGACCGAGCCTTCGAGGCCAGCGTTGTTGGCGATGTTGCGAGCTGGCGCGGTGAGCGCTTCCCACACCGTCTTGGCACCGGTCTTCTCGTCGCCTTCCAGCGAGTCGACGACGACCTGGACGTCCTTGCGGGCACGGATGAGGGCGGTGCCGCCACCGGCGACCACGCCTTCCTCGATGGCTGCACGAACCGACGACACCGCGTCTTCGATGCGGTGCTTCTTCTCCTTGAGCTCCACCTCGGTGGCGGCGCCGACCTTGATCAGTGCCACACCACCGGCCAGCTTCGCGAGACGCTCCTGGAGCTTCTCACGATCCCAGTCGGAGTCGGTGTTGTCGATTTCGGCCTTGATCTGGTTGACACGACCGTCGATGTCCTCGGTGGTTCCGCCACCGTCGACGATGGTGGTGTTGTCCTTGGTGATCACGACGCGCTTGGCGGTGCCGAGCAGGTCGAGGGTGACGTTCTCGAGCTTGAGACCGACCTCTTCGCTGACGACCTGGCCACCGGTGAGGACGGCCATGTCCTGGAGCATTGCCTTGCGACGGTCGCCGAAGCCGGGCGCCTTGACGGCGGCGGCGTTGAACGTGCCACGGATCTTGTTCACCACGAGGGTGGCGAGGGCTTCGCCCTCGATGTCCTCGGCGATGATCACGAGCGGCTTGCCGGTCTGCATCACGGCCTCGAGGGTCGGCAACATGGCCTGCACCGTCGAGATCTTGGCGCTGTTCAGCAGGATGTAGGCGTCTTCGAGGACGACTTCCTGGCGCTCGGCGTCGGTGACGAAGTACGGCGACAGGTAGCCCTTGTCGAACTGCATGCCTTCGGTGAAGTCGAGCTCGGTGCCGAACGTGTTCGACTCCTCGACCGTGACCACACCGTCTTTGCCGACCTTGTCGATGGCGTCGGCGATGACCTCGCCGATCGACGCATCAGCGGCCGAGATCGTGGCGACGCTGGCGATGTCGGACTTGTCGTCGACATCCTTGGCCTGCTTGGCGATCGACTCGACGGCTGCAGCAACCGCCTTCTCGATGCCGCGCTTGATCGACATCGGGTTGGCGCCGGCAGCGACGTTCTTCATGCCGGTCGACACCATTGCCTGTGCGAGCACGGTGGCGGTGGTGGTGCCGTCACCGGCGATGTCGTCGGTCTTGGTGGCGACTTCCTTCACGAGCTGAGCGCCCATGTTCTCGAAGGGGTCCTCGAGCTCGATCTCCTTGGCGATGGACACACCATCGTTGGTGATCGTCGGGGCGCCGAACTTCTTGTCGAGCACCACGTTGCGGCCCTTGGGGCCGATGGTCACGCGGACGGCGTCAGCGAGCTTGTTGACGCCGGCTTCGAGTGCACGTCGTGCCTCATCGTCGAACTTCAGTACTTTTGCCATTGGGGGTTCCTCTCTGGCTGTCGATTGTGTTGCGGGTTGCGGTGTTGGATGGGATCTGAGGTCGCGGAAGCGACGATCAGTTCTCCACGACCGCGAGGACGTCGCGGCTGTTCAGTACGAGCAGGTCTTCGCCGTTGACGGCGACTTCGGTGCCGCCGTACTTCGAGTACAGAACGGTGTCGCCGACCTTGATGTCGACGGGGATGATGTCGCCCGAGGTCTCGGAGCGCTTGCCCGGGCCAACGGCGAGGACTTCGCCCTGCTGCGGCTTTTCCTTGGCAGTGTCGGGGATGACGAGGCCTGATGCGGTCTGCGTCTCGGCCTCGTTCGGACGGACCACGATGCGGTCATCCAGCGGCTTCAGGTTCATGGTGTAAGCCTCCATTGGCTTGCTCACGGCGGGATCGATCCCGTTGGGTCTGGTGTGCCGAAGCGAGTTAGCACTCGCACCGGGCGAGTGCCAAGGCTAGACGTTCGACCCCACCATTGGCAACCGGCACCCGAGAGTGCCAAACCTCACGGTTCCCCGAGCCCGGGTCTGCGGGAACAACCAACGCACCCCGCGCCTGCGTCGCCGGGGGTCAGGCGGGGTTGACAGCGGGGCGGCAATCGGGGTGTCGGCGCTGATCAGCCGTTGACGATGGCGTCGCCGTCGAGCCCGCACGAGTCGAATGCCGCTTGGGCGGTCGCATCGTCGTCCGATGTCGGCTCGCCGGCACTCGTGAGCAGGTCGACGAACCCGTCGACACCGAATCCGGCGACGAGCGCGTCGGTCACACAGGTGACCAGCTCGTTGGTGATCTCGGCGTCTTCGTCAACGAGCAACGCTGCCACGATCGCTTCGAGCGGCGACCGGCCATCGCCACCGGTGGCAGCGCTCACATCGACCTCGCACGCCAGAAGGAACAGGGCATTGTCGACCTCACCGAGCGACTCGCCGGCGCTCTGGAACTCCTCGCCGAGGTTGTCCGACACGCACTCGAGCTGTTCGTCGGTGAACGCAATCGACCAGTCGTCGGCGTAGGCAACGAGCGCGTCGAGCGCGGAGCCCGCTTCGACCACCGCTCGATCCGACGTCGGGGCCGGCGAGGCTGCGGTCGGCGATGGGGTCACCGTTGTCGCGACGTCGGCGGCGGGACCGGCATCGGATCCGCAGGCCGACACACCGACGACCACGCCGACCGTGACCGTTGCGAGCAGGCGCTTCGACAATCGCATCAGCGGACCGTATCAATGTCGGGTGGCCCACCGGCCGACACGCCCTGACCGCGGAGCAGCTCCAGCGTCTCGGCGAGCGGCAGACCGATCACGTTCGTGACGCTTCCGTGCACCTCACGCACCAGGGCCCCGCCAGTGCCTTGGATCGCATAGCCACCGGCCTTGCCGAACGGCTCGCCGGTGCCCACGTACCAGTCGACCAGGCGAGGCGTCAGCTCGACGACGCGCACCGCAGTCTCGATCACCGCCGTGGTGGTTCCCAGAGCCCGGGTCTCGGGGAACCATGCGACCGTCACCCCGGTGTGGACGAGGTGGGTGCGACCTGACAGGAGCATCAACATGCGGCGAGCGTCGGCGGCGTCGAGCGGCTTCTCGAGGATCTGGCCGTCGACGTCGACGGTGGTATCGGCCGCCACGATCACGACATCGGATCCCACGCGAGCGCCAACGGCGGCAGCCTTTTCTCGGGACAATCGGGCAACGTAGTCGGCAGGCACCTCGCCCTGCTGAACGGACTCGTCGATGTCGGCGGGCATCACCTCGAACTCGAGACCCACCGATCGCAGCAGCTCGGCTCGGCGAGGCGACGCCGAGGCGAGCACCAGCCGGCGACCAGCGAGGTCGAGCAGTGTCACGTCAGGCCGCCACGGTGTGGGAGCTCAGCCGCCGGAGAGCGCCATGACCTGGTCGTCGTCGGGCACGGTGACGTCGTCGAGCAGCTCGTCACGTCGATGTCCGTCGAGCCAACCCTCGGGCAGGCTGACCTTGATGGGGCCGTTGGTGTGCCCGCGCTTGATGCGCTCGCCTCCGGCCACGATCTGCGCCGTCGGGTCGAGCCCGGCGACGATGTCGTCGAGTTCCATCAGGGTCTTCACCATCGAGAAACGGCGGCGAACCTCGGGCCCGACCGGGTAGCCGCTCATGTACCAGCCGGTGTGCTTGCGGAAGTCACGCATCGCATGGTCCTCGCCCAAGTGGTCCACCAGCAGCCGCGCATGCTGCACCATCACCGCACACACCTCGCCGAGCAGACGGCTCGGCGGTACCGGGCGGCCAGCCAACGCTTCGACGAGGTCGCCGAACAGCCAGGGCCGCCCGAGGCACCCCCGCCCGATCACCACGCCGTCGCATCCGGTCTCGGCCATCATCCGCACGGCATCGGACGCCTCCCAGATGTCGCCGTTGCCGAGCACCGGAATCGATCCAACCGCGTCCTTCAGCTCGGCAATCGCCTCCCAGCGCGCTTCGCCGGAGTAGTGCTGCTGGACGGTGCGGGCGTGCAGCGCGATCGATGCCACACCTTCCTCGGCACAGACCTCGCCGGTACGGATGTGGGTCAGCCAATCGTCGAACAGGCCCATACGGAACTTGGCGGTGACCGGCACGCCGTAGGGCGAGGCATTCGACACCGCGGCCTTCAGAATCGCACGGAGCAGCTCGGGGCGGGCGGGCACAGCCGCTCCCCCACCACGTCGGGTGACCTTGGCCGCCGGGCACCCGAAGTTGATGTCGATGTGATCGACCCGGCCCGCATCGCACAATTTCGCAACGGCCTTGCCCATGATCTCGGGGTCGCTGCCGTAGAGCTGCAGACTTCGTGGATGCTCGTCGGGGGCGAAGCTGATCATGCGATCGGTCTTGGCATTGGACTGCACCACGGGTGTGGCCATGACCATCTCGTTGACGTACACGAGGCCCGGAGCGAACGTCCGACACATCGTGCGGAACGGCGCGTTGGTGACACCCGCCATCGGTGCGAGCACCACGGGAGCCGACAGCTCGAACTGACCAATCCGGAACGACATGACCCCGCCACGGTATCGGCGATCACGCCTGGGGTCTGACCCCTGGCGTGATCGTGTCAGAGCGGCAGGGCGGCGGCGAGCGATCGGGGGTCGAGATCGATCGCCAACCAGAGCGGTTGGTCGACACCGGCACGATCGGGAGGCGTGGTGGCGATCACCAGATGGCCAGCGGCAACTGCTTCATCGAGCACCCGCCGGTCGGCGGGCAGGGCGAACTCGAGCACGAACGCACACTGCACCGGCGAGTTGATGATCACCGCGAGGAAGAACCTCCACGCCCCGTCACCCGCCCGAACTGCAGCGGCCTCGGTGGCGATGTCGCCGATGCCCTCGATGGCGTGCACCCGAGCGAGGTCGGCGATCTCGGGGTGACCCGACGCATCGACGACCACCGTCGGCAACTCGACACCCGATGCATCGATCGTGGTGCCTGCCTCCAGCACCGCCAGGACCACGAGTGGTGCAGCGTTGCTCATCTCGACCGACCAGCGACGTCCGTCACCCGATCAGTTGATGAACGGGAGACGCAGGTTGGGGATCGCACCGACATCGAGCGGGGTGGGACCATCGGAGCGCAGTCGATACCAACCGGCCGCGGCGATCATGGCGGCGTTGTCGGTGCACATCGAACGACTCGGCAGGAATCCCTGGATGCCGTCGGCGCTGCAGACATCGAGGATCTGTTCACGCAACAGCGAGTTGGCGGCGACTCCGCCACCGAGCACGATGCCCGTCGCCCCCACCTCGGCTGCGGCCCGACGCGCCTTGGTCACCAGCACGTCGACGACCGCCGCCTGGAACGAGGCCGCCACATCCTGCGACGACACATCGGGATGCTTGCGCACGTAGTTGACCACCGCAGTCTTCAATCCGCTGAAGGAGAAGTCGTAGCCGTCGTCCATGATCGCACGCGGGAAACGGATCGCTTCGGGGTCGCCGTCGAGCGCGGCCCGGTCGATTGCCGGACCGCCCGGGTACCCGAGGTCGAGGAAACGGGCCACCTTGTCGAAGGCCTCACCCGCGGCATCGTCGATGGTCTGGCCGACGAGCCGGTACCGGCCGTGGTCCTGCATCTCGACGAGCATCGTGTGACCGCCCGACACCAGCAGCACCAGCAGCGGGAACTCGAGCGACGGGTCTTCGAGCGATGCCGCGTAGAGGTGCGCCTCCATGTGGTTCACACCGATGAAGGGCACGTCCCACGCCATCGACAGCGCCTTGGCGGCCGACACGCCGACCAGCAACGCTCCGATCAGGCCGGGGCCGATGGTGCAGGCAACAGCGTCGATGCGCTGTTCGTCGACGCCCGCCTCCACGATCGCTCGGGCAACGGTGGGGTTGAGCACATCGAGATGCGCACGCGAGGCGATCTCGGGCACCACGCCACCGAAGTCGGCGTGCAAGTCGATCTGCGTCGACACCACACTCGACACCACATCGGACCCGCCGAGCACCAGCGCGGCTGCGGTCTCGTCACAGCTCGTCTCGATACCGAGGATCAAGGTCGACTCGTCGACGACCACTGCGGTCGGGTGGTCGGTCATGACGATTCCGCCTGTTCGATGCTCGTTCGGATCGACGCCAGCAACGACTGGTACTCGTCGAGCTGGATGTCGTTGCACCACATCACGATGGCATCCTCGGTGTTTTCGTAGTAGCGGCTGCGCACGCCGGCCGGGACGAACCCGAACCGGCGATAGAGCTCCTGGGCTCCCACGCTCGACACACGGACTTCCAACGTCCACGCCGTGCAGTCGCGCCGGATCGCTTCGTCGGCGAGTGCCAACAGCAGCGCGGTGGCCACACCGCTGCGCTGATGCGATGGGTCGACCGCGACGTTGGTCACGTGTGCCTCGCCAGCGGTGAACCAGAGCCCGGCGTACCCCACGAGTTCACTCTGCCCGCGCACCGCAATGCGGCGACGTCGCGCCACCAGGTAGCAGCGCGACCCCGAACGAACCTGTGCCAACTCGCTGTCGAACACGCCCGCCGACCACGGCTTCGGATAGCTCACCGCCTCGATGTCCATCACGCCGTGACGCAGGTCGCGTCGACGCATCGGCTCCAGCGTGACATCGCCGATCGACGACACCCCACCGGCAGCATCGCGCCGAAGCAAGCGCTCGATCACACTCACCGTGCAGCCCTCGTCGACCAGTTGATCTGAGCATCGGGCGCCCGCAGATAGATCGGCTCGATGTCTCGTGGGTTCACCCACTCCTCGCGCAGCGCCCGGGCGTGGGCGAGTTGCACCAGCGGCGCAGCCGACGGGTGGGCGTCACCACCGATCTCGCAGTGGAACCCGTCGAGGATCTCGTCGCGATATCGCAGCGCGCCGTCACCGACACAGAGCGCGTCCTGGCTGCGTGCGAGCAGGTCGGCAACGAGCTCGTCGACCGGGCCCACCGCTGGTTCGGCGACCTGCTGGAGGCCACCGGGCACCTGGCGATACATGGCGTAGAACACCTCGCCCTTGCGTGCATCGACCACGGGCACCACGACCCGATCGGTGTGACGGCACGGGAACGCAAGGAGGTCGAGCGACGAGATTCCGATCATCGGGATGCGCAGCGCCAGCGCGATCGCCTTGGCTGCTGCCAACCCGACACGCATGCCGGTGAAGAGGCCAGGACCCACGTCGACCGCGACCACGCTGATCTCCTCGAGGTCGATGTCGGCCTGCTTCAGCACGAACTCGATTGCGGGCACCAGCGTTTCGACGTGGCGGCGGCCCCTGGTGATCTCGAACAGCCCGATCACGCCTTCGTGCCCGCCGACGGCAACACTCACCCGCTCGGTGGCGGTTTCGATCCCGAGGATCAGCATCGGAACGCCTCGCACGCGTCGACGAGCCTCGTCCAACGTGGCGCCCACGTCGCTCCGCTCACGGAGATCTCGATGCGGCGCGATCCGTCGCCCGATCCACCGAGATCGTCAGGCTCACCGGGATCGTCGTCGAGGTCTGGTTCGAGGTGCACCACGAGATGCTCTCCCAACAGCGCCTCGGCGACGTCACCCCATTCGACGAGCACGATGCCGTCGTGCTCGGCGAGTTCGTCGAGGGCGAGGTCGGCGATCTCGGCGGTGCGGTCGAGGCGATACAGGTCGGCGTGGTGCAGCGCCACCGCCCCGTTGCCGCTGCCGGCACCGAGGTCGTAGGTGTGCACCAACGTGAACGTCGGGGAGGTGATCGGCTCGGTGACACCGAGCGAGCTGCCGAACCCCTTGGCAAACGCGGTCTTGCCGGCACCCATCTCGCCGGACAGCACGATGACGTCACCAGGCCGACACAGCGTTGCCAGCGCCGCTGCGATGGCATGGGTGTCGGCCAGCGAACTCGCTCGCAACTCAAGCATCTCGAACCGTCGCCACTCGAACCGTCATCAGGACTCGATGCTACGGGTGTGACGTGGCACGCGACTGCCGATGCCGCACACGATCTCGTAGCCGATCGTGTCGAGCTGGTCGGCCCAGTCCTCGGCTCGGATGCGTTGCAGACCGTCGGGGCCGTTCTGCTCGCCGAGCAGCACCACCTCGTCGCCCACCGCCACCGGGCTCGACCCGACGTCGACCATCAACTGATCCATCGTGACCACACCCACGATCGGGTGGCGCCGGCCACCGATCAGGACGCATCCACCCGTCGACCACAACCGCCGCGGCACGCCATCGGCGTACCCGATCGGCACGGTGGCCACGGTGGTGTCGTGGTCGAACGTGTGGCGTTGCCCATACGAGATGGCACTACCGGCAGCCACCCGCTTCACATGGGCAACGCGGGCTTTGAGCGCGAGCGCCGGTCGCAGCTCATTGCAGAGGTGATCGACGTCGTGGCCCGGCGAGATGCCGTACATCGCGATGCCGGCACGAACGAACGAACGACGAGCCGCCGGGTGCGCCAAGGCTCCCGCCGAGTTCGCCGTGTGGATCAGCATCGCGGCCGGATCGAGCGCCCCGGAGGCCTCGGCGGCTCGAAGTGCATCGTCGAAACGCGCCAGCTGCATCGCCGTGAACTCGGCGTCGGGTTCGTCGGCCACGGCCAGATGGGTGAACACCCCGACGAGGCGCAGCGCAGGAGCCGCTGCCTCGATCGCTGCGAGGACGACGCCGACCTCGTGCGGTTGCGCGCCGACGCGTTGCATTCCGGTGTCCAGCTTGAGGTGCACCGGAACGCCGGACACTCCGCGGCGGCGGGCGGCGGCGGCGAGCGCAGCGACGAACGCAGCGGAGTACACCGTGGCCATCAATCGGTAGCGCACGATGTCGTCGACCTGGGCCGGCGGCTGCTCGCTGAGCACCAGGATCGGCGCATCGATGCCCTGGTGACGCAGTTCCACGCCTTCGTGGACGAGGGCCACGCAGAGTCCTTGCGCTCCGGCGTCGACGGCAGCGGCCGCGACCTCGACCGCGCCATGGCCGTACCCGTTGGCCTTCACCACGGCCCAGACCGCGCTCGGCGCCACCAGGCGGCGCAGCACCTGCACGTTGTGACGCACCGCATCGAGGTCGACCTCGGCCCACGCCCACCGGCCCCCGGCGATCGCTCCCGCGTGCACCTCGCGGCCACCATCGGAGCCGTCGGCGGCACTCACCGTGGCACCACGACCGCCGCCACAGCCGTCAGCGCCGCGGGGAGCAGTTCGACGATGTCGCCGGCAAGGAGTCCGCGCAGCGGGCCACGTCGTGCGGCGTCGGCGTGGAGCCACGCGCCGGCGCCAGCGGCATGTATCGGCTCGACTCCTGCGGCGAGCAGCGCGGCGATCATGCCCGTGAGCACATCGCCGGAACCCGCCGTGGCGAGCCGCTCGTCGCCGTGGTCGACCACCAGCACCGCACCCGACGCATCGGCCACCACCGTGGTCGGCCCTTTCAGCAGTACAACGGCACCGAGATCGGCGGCCAGCAGCCGCGCCGCTGCCACCCGGTCGGCGCCCGGGCCACTGCCGGTGAGCGTGGAGAACTCGCCGTCGTGCGGCGTGATCACCGTGGGACGCGTGCGCGGGCGCAGCAGCGCGTCGGCCCCCTCAGCACCCGACGCTGCGGCGAAGATCCCGTCGCCATCGATCACCACCGGCAACGCCGCCTCCGCGATCAATCGACGCACCGCTGCGGTGGTGGCCGCCGACCTCCCGAGGCCGGGTCCGATCGCCAGCGAACCGAATCGGTCCAGGTCAGCAAGTATGTCGTCGGCGAACTCCTCTGCAGGAATGCGGTGCTGGATGACCTCACTGCGCGCACCGGGATCGATCCCCGGACTCGACAACGTGACCAACCCGGCACCGGTTCGCGCCGCTGCCGCAGCGCACAACCGGCCGGCCCCCAGCATCCCCGGGCTGCCCGCCACCACGCGTACGGCACCGTTCCACTTGTGGGCGTCGACCCGGCGGGCGGGAATCCATGCAGCGACATCGTCGGCACCGACGAGATGCTGCGCTGCACTGGACACGTCGAGACCGATGTCGACCACGGTGACCTCACCGCACAGATCCCGCCCGCGTCCGAACAGCAGGCCCGGCTTCAGCGCCTGGAACGTCACCGTGCGATCGGCGCGAAGCACGCCGATGTCGGCAGCACCGGTGAGTGCGTCGACACCACTCGGAATGTCGACCGCCAGCACCAGCGGTCGGCCACCTGCCTCCGTGATGATCTGAGGACCCACCCAACTGCCACGGAATCCGGTGCCGTAGGCGGCGTCGACCACGAGGTCGCACGGAGGTAACCCCGGCGGGCACGTCGACGCGTCGAACACCCGCACCTTGACCCCGCGGACGCGCCAGGTACTGCCCCGCGGTGCGGCCGTCGTTGCCGTTGTTGCCGCCGCCCGCGAGCACGTTGACGACTCGCCCGTAGGCGCCGCCGAGCATCTCGAGCGCCACCTGTGCCGCAGCGCGGCCGGCACGGTCGATGAGTTCCTCGACCGGTTCGGGCGCGGCAGCGTCGATGTCGCGCATCTCCGCCGGTGTCACGATCGGGATCACAACGCCGAGCGTAACGAAACGGCGCAGGACCCGATCGTGCGGTCAGCTTCCGAGCAGGGATTCCTTGAGGTCGCGCTTGACGAACTTGCCGTTCGCATTGCGCGGCAACGCATCGTTGAGAAACCAGACGCGCTCCGGGATCTTGAACTTGGCCATGTGCTCACCGAGGCGCGCCTTGAGCTCCTCCTCGGTGATCGACACACCGGGCGAGAGCACGATGGCGGCGCCCACGATCTCGCCGAGGCGGTCGTCGGGCACGCCGAACACCGCCGCTTCGGCAACACCATCGAGTTCGTAGATGGCCGCTTCGACCTCGGAGCAGTACACGTTCTCGCCACCGCGCAGCACCATGTCCTTGATGCGGTCGACGATGAACACGAACCCGTCGTCGTCGATGGTGGCCACGTCGCCCGTGTGGAACCAGCCGTCACGAATGGCGTCGGCGGTGGCTTCCTCCCGGTTGAGATAGCCCTTGATGACGATCGCGCCGCGGACGCACAGTTCGCCGGGCTGACCGGCCGGCACTTCGTTGTCGTTCTCGTCGACGAGCTTGGCCTCGAGCGTGGGCACCACCCGTCCACACGACAACGGCTTGGCCACGTACAGGCTGCCCGAGTTCGCGGTGACGATGCCATGCGTTTCGGTGAGGCCGTATCCGGTACTCGGCGCACCGCCGGCGAGCGACTTGTCGATCTTGTCGACCAGGTCGGGCTGCAACGGTGCGCCGCCGCCGCCCATGCCGGCGAGCGTGGAGGTGTCGCGCGTGGCCCAGTCGGGATGCATCAGCAGCTCGCGGCTCATCGTGGGCACGCCCGAGAAGTTCGTGACGCCCTCACGCTCGATCAACTCGAGCGCACGCCCGGCCTCCCACTTGTAGGTGAACACGATCCGCCCACCCGAGATGGTCGCAGGATGCAGCAGACAGTTGTTGGCCGTCACGTGGAACAACGGTGTGGGGGCCATGAACACTGCCTGCTTCGGCTGGCCATCGGCGTCGGTTGCCGGCGGCGGCGGCACGACGCCCGCCTTGGCCCCGGCGGCGGAGGCCACCGTGGTCATGAACACGATGTTGAGCAGGTTGTGCACCGAACCGCGGTGGGTGAGCTGGGCACCCTTGGGGAATCCGGTGGTGCCCGAGGTGTAGAAGATGCATGCATCGTCGTCGGGGTCGATGTCCACGGCGGGCAACTCGGCGGGAGCCGACGCCGGATCGATGACGTCCTCCCAACGCTCGGCTCCGTCGGGGAGCTCACCGTCGTAGCGCACCGTGAGCAGCGCCATTGGCGACTCGGCCTGGAGTCCAGCGAGCACGGGCGCCACACGCTCGGTGCGCTCGCCGTCGGCGATCAACACCTTCGGACGCGAGTCGGCCAAGCCGTACTGCATCTCCTCGGTGGTCCACCAGGCATTCATGCCGACCGCAGCAGCACCGATCGAGATGATCGCCCAGTAGCCCAGCACCCACTCCGGGTAGTTCCGCATCGCGAGCGCCACCCGGTCGCCGGGTTGCACCCCGTACACGTCGACCAACCGTGCAGCCAACGCGCGGATGATGGCATCGGATTCGGCGAAGGTGTAGCGCTCGTCTTCGTACACGATGTAGTCGCGGTCGCCGTAGCCACGCGCCAACTCCCACACGGTGCGCATGTTCGGCAGCGACGACGAGAACACCTTGATCGGCACACCCCGTACGTCGATGACCTCGGTCGCGAACTGCGCTCCCGGTGCGGTCAATTCTTCCCATGCCTCTTGGTACTGCTCGATCATGGCGAGCATGTTCGCAGCGCAGGGCCTCTGACTCCTAGTCGGAACCGTCCGCGATGACATACGCCGCTGCCATCAGGTCGCTGTGAGTCAGCGACAGGTGCCAGGTGACCACTCCCGCCGCCACCGCCAGTTCCTCGGCGCGCCCGGTGATCACCAGCGACGGACGGCCCGAGGGAGCCCGATCGACCCAGGCATCGTGGAAACCGAACGCCCCCAGACCCACGCCGAGCGACTTCATCACGGCCTCGCGCGCTGCGAAGCGGGCCGCCAAGGAAGGTACGGGGTCGACCTGCGGCCCCACGTAGGCCAGTTCGGCGTCGGTGAACAGACGAGTACGCATCGAGGGCGTGCGAGCGAGCGAGCGGCGGAAGCGTTCGATGTCGACGAGGTCCACCCCGATGCCGATCACCGCCACGGCTGCACTCCTGCGAGACGCACTCGCGCGTTCATCGACGCCAGTGATCAGCCGCGTCGGAGATCGGTTCGATCAGCAACTCACCCACCGGGAGCTCTCCCAACAACGAGTCGTCGAAACTGCCTTCGGTTTCGGTGACCCAGTCGACCAAGCGGTCGTACCGACGGTCGTAGCCCTGCAGCACACCGCGCATCACGTCGGCCGGCAGGCGATCGTGGAACGCCAGATGCAGCAGCGTGATCCCGGTGGTCTCGCCACCTTTGACCTCGGGCACGAAGGCAATGGTGCGCCCATCGCTGCGACCGACAGCCACCAGCACCTCACGCTCGGACGCCACCCGATGCTTGGTTCCTCGCAGCTCTGCGCCCCGCTCGACGCGACTCGTGAGATCACGCGAGATGCCACCACGGTCGATGACCGAGATGGTGTTGCCGTCGATTCGGTACCTGGTGTAGCCACGCACGTCGGCCACCGCCGGATCGAGGTCCGACAGCACCTTCAGGGTGCGGTAGCTGAGGACGTCGCGTCCTGCACCGGCAGCCAGCACCGCCTGCACGAGCGGGCGATCGATGATCCCCTCGTCGCTGCGGGAGATGCCCACCGTGACCGTCTTGGCCTGGTGTTTGATCGTGTCGATCGGACGCGTCAGCTCGTCGATCGCCCGACTCAGTGCAGCGACCAGGTCATCGATCAGCGCAACCGGCGAGCCGACCTTGCCCGACTGCTGTTGGTACTGCTCGACGGGTCGATCGGAGAGCACGTCGCGCAACAACCCGGACAGGCGGGCCGCCGTGGACGCTTCGAGTTGGCCGTCGTACCGCCCCGAACGCAGCCCGTCGGAGAACCGATCGACCGGCTGGCGCAACTCCGTGCGAAGTGCACCGAGGACTGCATCGCCGGACAGGTGCTGACCCACGACTCGCTCGATGGTGGTGCGCGCCTCGCGCAACGGGTGCGCCGATGCGTCGATGGCGAGTGCCGCTTCGTACCCGAAGAGGTGTCCGACCATCGCCGAGAGCACGAAGCCGAGCGCCGGATCGACCGCGGGGACGTAGATGGTTGCTGCGGCGTGGTAGCGAGCTTCGCCGTCATTGGCCACCACGATCGGTGTCGCCTTGTGGGCGGAGAAGATGGCCACTTCCTTGGCGACGTCGTCGGCCGTGGAGCCGACGAGTCCCGCTGCGCAGACGAGGATGAGCGGTTCCGACGACAGGTCGATGTGCTTCTTGTCCTCGGTCGAGTCGCAGGCCATCGACTTGTAGCAGAGCTCACTGAGCTTGATGCGCACCTCTTCGGCAGCCACTTTGTTCGGGCCGTTGCCGACCACGGCCCAGTACCGCTTCGGCGGCGCCAGGCGGGCCGCGTCGGCGATGGATTCACGGCGGGTCAACACCTCGCGCATGGCGGCGGGCAACTCGCGCAGCGCCGCCAGCAGCTCCGAGCGTCGTCGGGCATCACCGAGGCCGGCAGCTTCGGCGATCGAGCACGACAGCAGCGCGCCGGCAGCCACCTGAGCGTAGAACGCCTTGGTGGAGGCCACGCTCATCTCGACGTCGCGTCCGTCGGAGGTGTACATCACACCGTCGGCCTTGTCGGTGAGGTCGCTCCCGCGTCGGTTGACGATGCCGATCACCGCTGCACCACGAGCGCGCAACAGGTCGACCGTGCGATTCGTGTCGGTGGTGGTGCCGGATTGACTGACCGCGATCGCGAGCGTGTCGCTCATGTCGAGGCGCATCGCGAAACCCGACAACTCGGTCGCCGTGATTGCGTCGACGTCGAGTTCAGCATTGGTCAGCTCGTCGAGGATTGCCGCGGTGCTCTGGCCGGCAACCGCCGCCGTGCCCTGTCCGATCACTCGGACACGGGTGATCGTGCCGGCGGCCAACCGGTCGACGATGTCGCTCGGCAGCGCCCGTCCACCGACGTCGGCGCGCAGCATCCCGTCGGCCTCGACGATCTTGCCGCGCAGGGTCTTCGCGAAACTCGTCGGCGCTTCGCTGATCTCCTTGAGCAGGAAGTGCGGCGCGTCGCCACGGTTGATGTCGCGGGTGGTGACCTCGGCGGTGGTCACGTCGGCGGGCCCGACCGGGAGGTCGGAGCCGTCGTAGGAGCGCCTGACGATCTGGTCCAGTTCTCCGGCAGAATCGCCGTCGAGCACCACGATCTCGCCACCGTGCTCGCCGTCCATGCGCACGTACTGCGCCGTTTCCTCCACGACGCCATACGGCTCGCTGGCCACGATGTAGCAGTCGTCGGCGAGGCCGATGTACAGACCTTGGCCGCTGCCACGCAATGCCAGCAGCAGCTGTGAGGGCGCTTCGGCGCTCGCCACGCCGATGGCCACCGACCCGTCGAACTCGGCAACGGTGCGTCGGAAGGCCTCGACCAGCGGTGCAGACGCAGCGTGGCGGGCGACGAGCGCCGGAATCACCTTGGCATCGGTGGTGATCGTCGAGGCGATCCGGAGCCCATGCGCGGCGCGGAGGTCGGCGTGGTTGTCGACATCGCCGTTGAGCGCCGCGACCACGTACGGCTCGGAACCGCCGCCGGACTGCTCGAGTTCGAACGAGTTGAGCGGGTGGGTGTTGGGCTCGCTGATGATGCCCACGCTCGCCCAGCGGGTGTGACCGAGAATGGCCACACGGGCGTCGCGTGAACGCAACGCCCGGCGCAGCAGCGGGTCGGCGTCGAGCGCTCGGCGCAGCGCTGCGGTGTTGTCACCGAGTTCGCCGATCTCGGCCGCGGCCTTGTACACGAACGACAGGCAGGTACCGGTGGCGACGACAGCACCCGATTGGAACAGCGGGTCGATGCCTCGGTCGGCGACGAGCGCAGCAAGCGGTTCCGCATCGATGCCGTGGCCCCACACGAAGACATGCAGTCCGGCTGAGTCGCGCCCGCGCACCTCGAGTCGGTCGATCGCAGAGAACGCCTGCTGCACCGCGAGGTACCCGCCGAGCGTCGCCTCGTTGGCATCGCGTCCGGCGAGTGCTTCCACCTCACGGGCGGTACGGAGTCGGTCGTGGCGAATCGCCCACAGCACGTCCTTCATGGCGATCAGCTCTGCGTTGGCCTGCTCCAGCGCTTCGGCGTCGAGACCAGCGGCGTTGCTGTCGAGCAACTGCTCCACCGCCGCAGTGGCCGTGTCGAGCCGGTCGAGCCGGTCGGTGATGGATGCGACGAGGTCGATGTGGCCGACGAGCGCCAACACTCCAGGCAGACCGCGGAGCGCCTCGTCGACAGCACCGGCATGGGCACCTGCGTCGACGAGGCCCCGGGTGGAGTTGACCATGGCCGCCTCGGCACGGTCGAGGCCGGCGAGGAGCTCAGCCGAGTCAGGCGTCGCCCGCGTCGGTGGACGACTGACGATGCCGATGATGCCGCACATGGGCGTGGAGGCTACTCCCGGTTGGACCGGGGCTTGTGGCGCCGCTCAGCCGAGGCGGGCGATCCGCAGCAGAACCCGAATGCCCCCGAACACGTTGTCGGGTGCCGCCGCAGACGGTGAGGCCCCCGGGTGTTGAGGTGCGATGCGCACGCGAAGCGCTCCCGGCCGGATCGTGAACCGCAGCGGGGATTCGAGCACGAGGGCTTCACCATCGACGCCCGTCGGCACGGGCGCGTCGGATTCGACCTCGAACGACGGCGTGGACCACTGCCTGACGCGCGATCGTCGTCGTTCACCAACCGATCGCATCTCGACCACTGCGATCCCGAGTTCCCCATCGTCGATGCTGGGTCGAGTGCCCGAACCCACCACCGACCCCAGGCGGTAGGCGTTGTTCGACACCATGATCACGGTCGCCCGACGTCCGACCACACCGTTTGGACCCGTGTATTCGAACAGGTGGTCGTTGCTTCTCCCGCCGAACTCGGGGATGGTGTCGAGCACGGTGCGAATCTTGGCGTTGCGGTACTCAGAGCGTTGGACCGCTTCCGCGTACAGCCCGAGCGACACGTTGTTCACGAAGACGCGCCCGTTGACCTCGGCGAGGTCGACGCGCCGCTCGCCTCCGTTCACGAACGCGTCGAGCGCTCCGACGACGTCGTCGCGATCCACCCCCAGGTCGAGTGCGAAGTGGTTTCGTGTTCCGGCGGGAATGCACGCAAACGGCAGGTCGAGTTCGGCGGCGATCGTGGCAACGAGCGCCTGGGTGCCGTCGCCGCCGGCTGCGGCGAGCGCGTCCGCGCCATTCGCCACTGCGTTGCGGACAAGATCGAGAAGATCGTCACCGGGCCGAAGTTCGATCGGCTCGATGCCGCGAGCTCGCGCCTCGGCGTCGAGGTCGGCGGCAAGCGCCTTGCCTCCGCCTGACTTGGGATTCCAGACCACGACCGGATGCGATGGTCGCGGGGCGACCGGCAGCGGCACGCGGATCCGAAATGCTCGGCGAGCGGCGATGGCGGCGACCGAGAACAACCCCGCTGCTGCGACGACTTCGAAGAGGATGCCGCCCCTGACGAGAATGGCGACGAATCCGATCAGCAGCAGGAGGCTGAGCGCCGCCAACGCAGCTCGCACTCCCCCACGACGCCGCAGCGCCTCGCCGATGACGAACAACGCGAGCGCAAAGCATCCCACGGCGGCCATCCCTCGGGGGAATGATCTCGTGGCCGTCCAGATTGCAAGAACGATCGCCGCGGCCGCGCAGACGAGCGCAACGATGGCTGCAGTGCGCCGGTTCGTCATCTCAGCCACCTCGCTCTCGGTCGATCGCATCCGTCGTCTCGATCGCATCGGCCGCCGCAATCGCCGCAATCGCCTCGCCGACCGAACCGTAGAAGTGGTCGGCGTCCAACGTGGCGAACAGGCCGTAGTCGTACACCAGGTCCTTCAGACGAGTGCGCAATTCGACGAAGGCGATGTTGATGCCCTGCTCGTTGAGCTCGAGATCGAGCTGTTCGAGCACGTCGGCAGCGGTGACGTCGATGTCGGTGATCGCCTCGCACTGGAGCACGACCCAGCGCGGGTTGCGATCGCGGACGAGCCGCCGGACCTGTTCGCGGAACATCCCGGCGTTGGCGAAGAACAACGGAGCCTCCCACCGGTAGATCACCACGTTCGGTTGTTCGACGAGCGGTCCGCCGCCGTTGGCGCTGTGCCAACCGTCGAGTCCGTCGATCTGGCCGAGCACTTCACCATGAGGCCACCAGCTGCGCTTGAAGAACAGCAGGATCGACAGCACCACCGCGATCAGGATTCCTTCGAGCACACCGAAGAAGATCACACCGCCCGACGCCACGACCGAGAGCACGAACGAGCTCTTGCGCACGCCCAGATATCGGCGCAGCGTCGAGATGTCGACGAGCGAGAACGCCGCTGCGATCACCACGGCGGCGAGCGCGGTCTGCGGAAGGTTCTTGAGCAGCCCATTGAAGAACAGCAGCAACAGCGCCACGATGGTGGCGCCGACCAAACCGGTGAGCTGACTCTTGGCTCCGGTCTGGTCGGCGACGGCCGTGCGCGAACTACTGGTCGACACCGCGAAGCCCTGGAACAGTCCAGCTGCGATGTTGGCCGAACCGATGCCGATCATCTCCTGATCGGGCTTCACCTCCTCGCCGCGCCGGGCCGCGAATGCGGTCGACGTGGCGATGGTGTCGGTGAGCGACACCAAGGTGATGCCGACAGCAGCGATCAGCATGGGGGCGATGTCGCTGACGCTGATCCATGGCACCGACGGCACCGGAAGCCCCTCGGGCAGCGTGCCAACGGTGGCGATGTCGAGGTCGAGGACCCCGGTGACGATGGTGGCACCAACCACAGCGACGAGCACGGCAGGGATCGTGCGGGTGAACCGAGGGAGCACGAGGAGCACGCCGAGCGTTGCCAGTCCACACCACAGCGCCGTCGAGTTCCGTTCGGCGAAGCCCTCGACGAACGCCTGCACCTCCCCGACGAAACCGTCGGCATCGGTGGAGAACCCCGCGAGCTTCGGGAGTTGGCCGACGAAGATCGTGACGGCGAGGCCGTTCATGTAGCCGACCTGCACCTCCTTCGAGAGCAGGTCGGCGACGAAGCCGAGTTTGCCGGCGCCGAGTGCGATCAGGATCGCCCCCACCATCACCGCCATCATCCCGGCGAGGGCAATCGCCTCCGCCGGGTCGTTCGTGCCCGCAAGCGGGAGGATGGCCGCGAAGATCAGCGGTGACACCGCCGAGTCGGGTCCGAGCACGAGGACACGCGACGGGCCCATGAGTGCGTATCCCGCGAGGCACGCAATCGTGGTGTAGAGCCCAGTGACCGGTGGGAGCCCGGCCAACTCGGCATATGCCATCCCCTGCGGAACGAGCATCGCTGCCAGCACCACACCAGCGATCACGTCGAATCGCAGCCACGACCGCTGGTAGGTGCGAACCGCGTTGATCCCCGGCACCAGTGCCCGCCAGCCCGATGAGGACACGACCGGTTCAGCCATCAGCGTTGCTGGCGATGCCGAGCAGTTCGGTCGTTCGATCCACCTCGTCAGTCTTGTCATCGAGCGATGCGGTGCCATCACCCGATGGGAATGATCTTTCACCCGGCCTGATCGAGTCGCTCGTGTCGGTCGGTGCTGCCAGCGGGCCGTGCCGCACGAGTAGCCGGTGTATTGTCAGCCGGCCCGGACCGCCACAGGAAGCCGGAGAACACCGAATGGACGCCACCGCATGACCATCACCGACGCGCCACTCGACCACGACGCAACCAGGCCGGCCACGAGTGCTGCGGCACGACCGCTGGCCACCGCCGAGCAGCCGACATCGGGGACAACGTTCGGCAAGCTGGCACGGAACCGGCGACCCCGCGGTTCGTTCGCTGACTGGACCCCCGGGCCCGATCGCTCCGACCCCGTCGAGATCCTCGAACAGCAGGCTCGGACGCGAGTGCCCGAGCTGGTCCCGATCCGATACGGGCGAATGGTCGCCACGCCATTCACGTTCCTGCGCGGTGCCGCCGCGGTGATGGCCGCCGACATCGGCACCGGGCCGTCGTCCGGGTTGCAGGTCCAATTGTGCGGTGACGCGCACCTGTCGAACTTCGGCGGTTTCGCCTCGCCCGACCGACGCCTGGTCTTCGGCATCAACGACTTCGACGAAACCCACCCCGGCCCGTTCGAGTGGGACCTCCAGCGCCTGACCGCCAGCTTCGAGATCGCCGGGCGAGACCTCGGCATCAAGGACGCGCAGCGCACGAAGATCGTGCGGCGCGTGGTGCAGACCTACGGCCGAGCCATGCGAAACTTTGCCCAATCGACATCGCTCGACGTCTGGTATGCCCGGCTCGACATCGACGACGTGATCGCCATGGTCGGATCCGAGGTCGGGCCGAAGGTGGTCGCGTCACTGCGGCGCAACGCCGACAAGGCCCAGCGCAAGGACCGCTTCCGGGCACTCAACCGGTTGACGCAGCGCGCTGACGACGGCACCTTGGAGTTCGTGAACGATCCGCCATTGCTGGTCCCGGCCGGCCGGCTGTTCGAGACGTCGCACGCGGCGCAACTCCGCGAAACCGTGCAACAGGTCCTCCTCGAGTACCGCGAGACCTTGGAGTTCAAGCACCGCCATCTCCTCGATCAATACACCTTCTCCCATCTCGCCCGCAAGGTCGTCGGCGTCGGCAGCGTGGGCACCCGCGCCTGGGTTGCGTTGCTGATCGGTCGCGACCTCAGCGATCCGCTGTTCCTCCAGATCAAGCAGGCCGAGCGGTCGGTGCTCGAGCCCTACTCGGCGCCGTCGACCTTCGCCAGCATGGGCGAGCGCGTCGTGGCCGGCCAGAACCTGATACAGACCTCCAGCGACATCCTGCTCGGCTGGAAGGTCGTCACCGGGGTCGACGGCGTCGAACGCGACTACTACGTGAGACAGCTCTGGGACTGGAAGGCGTCAGCCGACATCGCGGCGATGAACCCGACGGGCCTCGATGCCTACGCCCAGATCTGCGGGTGGACACTCGCCCGAGCACACGCCCGTACGGGTGACCGATTGGCGATCGCGGCCTACATCGGCAAGAGCGACACCTTTGCGGTGGCGATGTCGGAGTTCGCAACGAAGTACGCCGACCAGACCGAACGCGATCACGCGATCCTCAGCGAAGCGATCTCCTCAGGCCGCGTCCAGGCCCAGATCGGCATCTGACAGAGGCCCGTGATCTCGTCGGCGTCCGGGTCTGCTCGGAGGAGATCGGCCGAGTCGGGCGTCGCCCGCGTCGGTGGACGACTGACGATGCCGATGATGCCGCAGATGGGCCGTGGAGGCTACTCCCGCCGAATCGCGATGAACTTGTCGATGGCGATGAACAGCGGCGAGATCAACGACAATCCGATCACGAGCACCCACTGCGCTCCGGTCAGCGACACGGTGCTGAGCAGGCGCTGGAGTACACGTGTCTCGACCGCCGCCACGGTGAGCACCCAACCGAGGATGATCCAGCCCATGTAGGGAAACAGCGGCGACGACCAGGGAACCTCACGTTCGCGACGCATCACGAAGCCCATGTTCACCGCGCCCATCGCAACCACGGCGAAGGCCATCGTCATCGCCGTCGACGCATCGGTGGTGCTCGGTTCGCCCGGCCCCCACGAGAGGACAGCCAAAGCGGGTGCGGCGATGAGGAATCCGCTGATCAGCCACCGCAGGGTCTGCGCTCCCGTGGCGATCTTGGAACCGGGTGTACGTGGCGGCCGATTCATGACGCCCGGATCGGGAACGTCGACGATGAAGCCGACGACCACGGTGACGACCACGAAGAACTTCGCGAACAACAACTGCATCGGGAACAGTGCCACGCCCTCGTTGAGGTTCACGATCGTGGCGATCAGCATGAGCTGCAGCACCGCCGACAGGATCGTGAGCTGCAACTTCACGTACGACGAGATCCGCCGATAGATGTCGCGGCCCAGGTCGACGGCATGGACGAGCGTGCCGAAGTTGTCGTCGGTCAGGATCAGCTTGCCCGCCTGTTTGGTGACCTCGGAGCCGCTGCCCATCGCCACGCCGATGTCGGCCTGCTTGAGTGCGGCGGCATCGTTGACGGCGTCGCCGGTCATCGCCACGACCTCCCCTGCCTCCTGCATGAGACGGGCAAGACGCACCTTGTCCTCGGGGGCGACACGACCGAACACGTGGAGGTTCGACAGTTGCGCTTTCACCTCGTCGTCGCTGAGCTTGCGCAGATCGGCTCCGGTGATCACACCGGGGCCGAGCCCCAACTGATCGGCGATCGCACGGGCGGTGACGGTGTGATCACCGGTGATCATGCGCACGTCGATGCCGGCACCGTGGGCCACGCTCACTGCGTCGACCGCTGACGGACGCAGCGGGTCGATGATGCCGACGAGCGAGATCAGCACGAGGTCGTGCACCTCGCCCATCGGGTCGTCGTGAGCCGCTTGCATGGTGTGGGCGCCAAGCCCACGGAACGCAAACGCGAGGACGCGCAGTCCCTTCTCGGAGAGCCGCTGGTTGGCATCGAGCAGGTCCTGGCGGACCTGGTCCATCGGGACGACGTTGCCATTCCACAGCGCCTGAGAGCACCGATCGATCACCACGTCGGGCGCGCCCTTGACCGTCATGAAGTGCGGTTCGGTCAGCAGCGGGCGATCCATGTGGTCCGGTCGGTCGTGGAACGTCGCCATGAACTTGTACTCGGAATCGAACGGCACGAGGGCGACTCGCGGCAACGCACGGCGCGTCTCCTCGGCATCGACACCGACCTTGGCTGCCAAGACCACGAGGGCTGCCTCGGTGGGATCACCGATGATCGACTCGTCGTCGGCCACCGTGGCATCGCTGCACAACGCAAGGCCGAGCGCGAGGCCGGTGAAGTCGGGTGTCGGTGCCCCGGCCGGCCCGAGGATGGCGCCAGAGGTGGCGTACCCGCTGCCCTCGATCTTGTACCACGAGCCACCGGTGATCATCGTCACCGACGTCATCGCGTTCATCGTGAGCGTTCCGGTCTTGTCGCTGTTGATCACCGTGGTGCCACCGAGCGTCTCGACGTCGTTGAGCGACTTGACCACCGCTTTCGACTCGGCCAGCCGCTGCGCTCCCGATGAGAGCATCGCCTGCACGAAGGTGGGGAGCCCGGTGGGGATCGCCGAGATCGCCGTCGAAATGCACAGCAGGAGCAGCGTGTCGCGTTCCTGCCCTCGTGAGATGCCGACGATCGCAATGATCGACACCGCCCCCCATGCGAGGAACCCGAAGATCTTCGTGAGCCCGTCGAGTTCGACCTGCAGCGGCGACTTGCTGCGCTTGGTGGCCGTCACCATGTTGGCGATCTGGCCCATCTGTGTGGCCTGGCCTGTTGCGACGACCACGAGTTCCGCCGACCCGCGGGTGACCTGGGTGTTCTGGAACACCAGGTTGGTGCGGTCTCCGAGCGGTCGTTCATCGTCACCGAGCACGTTGGCGTTCTTCGCAATCGGAGCCGATTCGCCGGTCAGGGCCGCCTCTTGCACCTCGAACGATGCCGACGACACGATGCGCGCATCGGCGGGGACCAGATCACCGGCCTCGACCAGCACGACGTCGCCCGGCACCAGGCCCGATGCATCGACCTCCTCGACCGCGCCGTCGCGTCGCACCCTGGCCATCGGAACCTGCAGTTGGGCCAGAGCGTCGACGCTCGCCTGGGCTTTGCGTTCCTGATTGGCGCCCATCACGACGTTGAACAGCACGAGTGCCATCACGATGACGCCCGTCGCGAGCTGACCGATCGTGAAGCTCGCGATACTGACGACCAGGAGCATGATGTTCATCGGGTTGGCGATCTGCGCCTTGGCGATCTGCCAGGCCGTGGGTGGCGGCTCCGTCGCCACCTCGTTGGGCCCATGGCTCGCGAGTCGGCTCGCGGCGTCGCTGCCAGCGAGGCCCGACGCGGGGTCGACGCTCAGTCGTGACGCGGTCTCGTCGGCCGACAGCGAGTACCACCGGGTGTCATCGCCCGCAGGCTGCTCGGTACTCGGAGTTCCAACGGTGGTCATGGTGCAGTCCTCGGGTTGGTCGATCAGTGCGACTCAGGGATGCGGCGGAGCGGGACGTCCGACTCGCCGCATCCGCGGGCGGCTGGCCGGCACGGCACGTTCGATCCAGGGTCGCCTGATCTTCTCGTACGGAACCTGGGCGGTCAAGTGCGAGATGATGTCGAGACGGCAGCGAGCCAGTCAGGGTTCGCTCTCGGTGATCGCGGCCAACGGCCGCACCTGATCAGCGAGCCAGAGTGCATCGCCGTGGCGGGTCATGACCCAGACGACACCCTTGTCGAGCGAGATCGGAGCGTTGCGCTCCATGCGTGCATCCACCAACATGCCGGCAAGTTCGGTGAGCATGTCGCCGTGCGTGCAGGCGACACTGCCAGCGGGCAGACCTCGCAGCAGGCGCAACATCGAAGACACTCCCGCTCCCTCGGCCAACTCGTCGCTGGTCACCACGTCGCAGCCTCGTCGAGCAGCCAGCGGCTCCATGGTTTCGACACATCGCACGTACGGGCTCGACACGATGTCACCTGCGGTGGCGAACTCCAGAAGGTCGGCAAGCAGTCGTGCCTGGGCCCGCCCGCTCCGATCGAGCGAGCGGAGATGATCGTCGACAGCAGCGGTGCGAACCCCAGCCTGTGCGTGACGAACGACGAAGAACTGAACGGGTGTTCGGATCATGTCGTCGACGCTGCGAGTTCCGAACGAGCGCAATCGGCTCACGCCTGGTGGCAGTGCTTGGCCTTGCGGCCGCTTTCGCACGGGCACGGGTCGTTGCGTCCAGCAGCGGCAAAGAGCCGCATGATCTCATCGGCGTACCGCCCAGCTCGAACGAGATCGGCCATGAGGCGCATCGGTCCGTCGATGTGGTCGAAGAACGCCCGGTAGCCGCTGCAGAGGTAGTTCAGCCCTGGTTCTCCGTCGGGCGTGAGCATGAAGCGGTTCTTGGGGCACTCCCCGTTGCAGGCGAAGCGCACCTCACAGCTCCGGCAGTACTCGGGCAACGAATCGAGCTTGTCCTGTCCGAAGGCTCGCTGCTGCGGCGAGGCGATGAGCTCGACGAGTTGCGTCTGCATCACATTGCCGAGGAGGTGTTCCGGGTCGACGAAGTGATCACACGAGTAGAGGTCGCCGTTGTGCTCGAGTGCCACGGCATCGCCACAGGTGCGTCCGAAGATGCACATGGTCGCCGGGAGCTCGAGCCACGACGCGAGCGCCGCGTCGAACATCTGGACGAACACCTCACCGACATCGCGTCGCACCCACTCGTCGTGGACAGCGATGAGGAAGGCGCCCCACGCGTCAGAATCGACCGAGCGGTCGGTGACCCGGTTGTCCCGGTCGTCGGCGGCCGGTTCGGCCCCGGATTCGCGCTCGACGATGGGGATGAACTGGATGTGGCGGAGGCCGAGGTCGTCACGGAAGTACCGGTAGACATCGAGCGGGTGGTCCTGGTTCGCTGCATTCACGGTGCAGAGGACATTGACCTCCACCGAATGGGCACGGAGACGGGCCAGCCCGGCCAGCACCCGGTCGGAACTCGGCCGACCCTTCTTGTCGACCCGGTAGCGGTCGTGGAGCTCGGGCGGACCGTCGATGCTGAGGCCGACGAGGAACTCGTGCTCCGCAAGGAACGCAGCCCACTCGTCGGTCAGCAACGTCCCGTTGGTCTGAATGGTGTGCAGGAGATGCTGGCCCGGCCGGCGGAGTCGTTCGGCCAACTCGACCGCCCGACGGAAGAAGTCGACGCCCATGAGCGTCGGCTCGCCACCTTGCCAGGCGACCGTCACCTCGCCGTCGGGGTGCGACTCGAGCAACTGGCCCACGTATGTCTCGAGGACGTCGTCGGACATCCGGAATCGGTCGCCGGGGTACAGCGCTTCCTTCGCGAGGAAGTAGCAGTACTCGCAGTCGAGGTTGCAGATCGGGCCCGTCGGCTTCGCGAGCACGTGGAACGGCCGCCGAGCCGTTGCGGGCTCGACGGTCGTTGCCATCACGTTCGCGGGTCGGCTCATCCGGCGGCGCCGGCGGCGACGCCTTGGTGCGCGCCGTGGGCGTGCAACGCCTCCTGCGACGCCTGGTCGAGCGGCATCAGATCGAACACGACCTTCTTCAAGTTGCCCGTGAAGGCGTACGGCGCCTTGTCCTCGTAGTCGAGGTCGACGACGCCACCATTGTCGCGTCCCATGTCCATCGCGGCATACGTGGTGTACAGCATCGCCACGGTGTGCGGCATCTCACCGCCGCCGATCTGGCGATCCCCGACCCAGAGGGACACCTGTCCACCCGTTCCCGGCTTGGGTTCGTCGGCCTCGAACAACATCTTCACGGTGATGTCGCCGCTCGGGAGCGGTTCGGTCGACACCTGTTTGTAGGTCTCGACACCCAGGTACTGGTACGTGTGGACAAGGTGGCCTGCTTCGTCGACCCACAGCGCAAACCCACCGATGAAGTCGGCGAAGGCGCACAGCACGCCCTCCGCTCCACCCTCGGGAATGTGCAGTTCGGCCTCGATCGCGTACGACCTGCCGTAGATCCGTGGGAGCACTGCGGTCGAGACGTTCTGCACGTCGCCGTGGTAGGTGTACCTGGTGACCGTCGGCATCGGCGGCAAATCGCCGAAGAACACCGACAGACCGCCGAGCAGCGGCAACACCTTGTTGCGCTCGGCCTCCTGCCAGAACACCTCCTGCAGCTCGGCCAGCTTTTCTGGATGCTCGGCCGCGATGTCGCGTGACTGGCTGAAGTCGTCGGGGAGGTAGTACAGCTCCCACACGTCCTGACTCGTGTCGTAGGGCGAGAAGCGCTGCAACGTCTCGGGCGAGAAGTCCCACGGGGCCTTGTCGAGCCGCGTGCACGCCCACCAGCCGTCCTGGTAGATCGCGCGGCTGCCGTACATCTCGAAGTACTGCAGGGTGTGTCGTTCGTCGGCCTCGGCATCGTCGAACGTGTAGGCGAAGCTCGTGCCGTCCATCGGCTCCTGTGCCACCCCGTCGACCATCGTCGGCTCCGGGATGCCGATCATGTCGAGCAGCGTCGGCGCGATGTCGATGCAGTGGGTGAACTGGGTGCGCAGATCTCCTCCGGCGGCGATCCGCCCAGGCCAGGCGATCACCATCGGGTCGCGGTCGCCACCGAGGTGACTGGCCATCTGCTTTCCCCATGGGAATGGGGTGTTGTTCGCGTGGGCCCATGCGGCCGCGAAGTGTGGTGCGGTGTGCTCACCGCCCAGCTCCTCGATGCCGCCGTACTTCTCGATGAGCGCGAGCTGCTCCTCGGTCTCGAACACCAAACCATTGAAGAACGTCGTCTCGTTGAACGAGCCGGTGATCGTGCCTTCCATGCTGGCGCCGTTGTCGCCCCAGATGTACACGATGACGGTGTTGTCCAACTCGCCCATCTCGTCGATCGAGTCGAGCAGCCGCCCGACGTTCCAGTCGGCGTTCTCCGAGTACCCGGCGAACACCTCCATCTGGCGGGCGTAGAGCAGCTTCTCGTCGTCACCCAGCGTGTCCCACGCCGGGAAGAGTTCGGGGCGCTCGGAGAGCTCGGTGTCCTCCGGGACGACCCCGAGGCGCTTCTGACGCTCGAGAGTCTTCTCGCGATAGGCGTCCCAGCCGTCGTCGAACTGCCCCTTGTACTTGTCGGCCCACTCCTTGCCGACATGGTGCGGAGCATGGCTGCAGCCCGTGGAGTAGTACATGAACCACGGCTTGGCGGCATCGTGGGCTCGGATCGCATGCAACCACTCGACCGACTTGTCGGTGATGTCGTCGGGGAAGTAGTAGAGCTTGCCATCGTCGCCCTCGGGAACGCCGATCACCGAGTTGTCCTGGGTGATCACCGGGTCGTACTGGCCGGCTGCGCCGGTGAGGAACCCCCACCAGTGGTCGAAGCCCCAGCCCAGTGGCCAGTGCTCGAACGGACCAGCCGGGCCCATCTCGCGACCCGGCGTCAAGTGCCACTTGCCGAAGCCACCAGTCATGTAGCCGTTCTCCTTCAGGATCCGGGGCAACCCGGTGCAACTACGCGGACGCGTGCCCGTGTAGCCGGGGAACGGCCCGGGGAACTCGGCGATGCCGCCCATGCCGACACGGTGGTGGTTGCGGCCCGTCAGCAGCGCCGCGCGGGTGGGCGAACACACCGCCGTGACATGGAAGCGGTTGTACGTGAGCCCCATCTCCTGGACGCGGGTGAGGTTCGGGGTGTTGATCGCCCCGCCGAACGTGTCCGGTCCGCCGAATCCGGCGTCGTCGATCAGCACGATCAGGACGTTCGGAGCGTTCTCCGGCGCCTTCTGGCCGGCGATGATCGTCCAGTCCCCGACCGACTCCTGGATCGTTCGGCCGATCGATCCACCGAAAGCGTGATCGGGAAGCGGCAACACCGTGCGATCGGGATTGAACTTGCCCGCTGCCTCGGCGAGCGCATCCTTCAAGCCGCCGAGGCCGTTGCCATCGATGGCGGCGACCGATTTGGCGGGCGAACCGGCCAGGGCCTGCTCGGCCGCGAGACGATCGTCGACGTGGATGATCGTCACGACCGCAGCCATGCCGGGCTTCAGGTTCTCCCCGAACCCCTCCTCGAGGCCGCTCTCGAGCTTGTGCTTCGCGAACTTGCCCACGATGCCCCCGGCCGCTGCGCCAACGGCCACGGATGCAAGCAGCGGTGGGGCCGCAAGCCCGACGAGCACGCCGACTCCACCGCCCCATCCCGCCCCTCGACGCCCGAGATGATCACCGGTCTCGCTGACCAGGACCTCACCGGACTCGTCCTTCTCGATGAGGATGACACCGTCGCTGCGGACCTCCTTGGCCTTGATCCGCCGAACCAACTCGTCGAAGTCCTCCTTCGCCTTGGCACGAGCGGGGTACGCAGCCACCACGACTTCATGAGCATCCATGACACACCCTCCGGTTCGTTGTCGATCGACCGGCAACTCGACCGCGCAGGGGGTCTGCGACGCGACGACTGCCGTGTCTGCCGTTCTAACGGCTCGCGGACCACAGTCGAATCCGCCAAAGAGGGTGATTGCCGGGCCACGTCAGTGCCGGCCCGGACGAACTCGGACCGCGGCGATGCTTCGGCGACTGCTCAGTCGCAGTTGGCGTCGGCAGCAGTCTGCAGCGCTTCCCACGAGGCGGACAGGGTGGAGAGGCCGCTGGTGATCGCGACAACCCCTTCAGCGGGCGACGTCGCCGATTGAACGGTGGCGAGCAGCGCCTCGACATCGGTGCGCACGGCGTCGACCTCGGGTTGCAGTTCGCCGGCGGCCTCGCGGACGGCGTCGAGATCGTCGGAGATCGTCGTCAGCTGCGCGTCCAAGGCGTCGATGCCGTTGTCGCGAACGTCGACGTTGCTGATGTCGAGAATCGAGCTCTGCAGCTGCTGACGGCTCTCGCAGAAGCTCGACGTCTCATCGTCGCTGGAGCAGGCGACGCCGAGCGTCGAGACGATCAGCACAACGGGCAGGACGCGGGTGATGGTGCGCATGATGGACCCTCCTTTGGATCGCGTTCATCCTGCCGGGATCGCAGTGCAACGCCCTCGTCCATTCTGGACGAAATCAGTTCGGCAACGAGCCCTCATGCACCGGATTCGTGGTGGCGGAGCCGACGACGAATCAGGATGAGCACACTCGATCCGGCCACCCAGAGCGGTACCAGCAGCGAGATCCCCGTCACCCTCGTGGAGGCGAGCAACAACGACAACGCGATCACCAAACTCGCGATGGCGTACCACCGAGGAAACAGTCCAGATCGCATCGCTCGAGTCGTGCTGACTGCGATGAAGACCGCTCCCGCCCGGAGGGCCACCATCTGGGCCATTGCGGTGCCGAGCGCGAGCATTGCTCGAGCGGCAGCGACGTCGACCACCATGGCGTTCTCGGTGTCGACCATCCAGGCCATCGCAACTTCCACCGCACCAACGAGGAAGAGCGCCGCAACGAACAGCGCTCCCGACATCAGGTGCACGGTCGACAGCAGGATGTTCTCGCCCCCGCCGGCGCTCACGTAGCGGTCTCGCAACGCGGCCATGAACCAGATGAACGCAATCGCGGCGAAGGGCACCACGTACAGCCCAGCAAGCAACGAGGTTCGTCGCCGATCGGGGTCGCCGAAGTAGTCGATCAACTCCTGATCCGATGCGCCGAGGAGCGGACGGTCGCGGAGCAGCAACCAGCCGATCACGAACAACGCGGCAAAGACCAGTCCGGCCGCCGCCACGTACGACCCGCGGCTGGCAGCAGACGCGCCGACGGGCGGCACCTCCGAAGGAGTGCCGCCCATCATCGTGTTCTCCAACTCGTCGTCACGTTGCTCAGGCGAGGAGCTTGGCCTTCTGCTCAGCGAACTCGGCCTCGGTCAGAGCGCCACTGTCGCGCAGCTGTGCAAGCTTCGTGATCTCGTCGGCCGCGCCGCCGGAGCCGGCAGCGGACTGCACGTAGCTACGGAACTCGGCCTCGTTCGCCTGCGCACGTGCGACGTCTCGCTCGGTCATCGAGTGGCCGCGGGCGACCACGTAGATGAACACACCGAGGAACGGCACGAACAGCACGAAGATCGACCACAGGGCTTTGCCCCAGCCACCGAGATCGGAGCTGCGGAAGATGTCCGCGAACACCCGGAACAACAGGATGATCCAGGCGAACCACAAGAAGAAGATGAACATGCTCCAGAAGATTCCGAGCAGGGGGTAGTCGTACGCAAGCATGATGAAGCTCTTTCAGTTCGATGTGCGCCGAGCCTGAACAGGCCCGACGAGGTGACGCTACGGCGGACGGCGGCGTCGCGCATCCACCATTTCGGGCGATCTGCGCCGATCCGACGTGTCACCGCTGGATTGGGATTGGGGTGATCAGTGTGTCGGTGTTGGTGGTGGTGGTGGTGGTGGTGTCGGGTCCGAGGTTCGGAATGTCCCCCGGTTCATCGGCGGTCGCGGCGATCCTCGCGGCGGTCCTGGCGGCGGCCGACGCCGTGGGACACGACGGCAGCGGTGCCGACGACGGCAGCGGTTCGGGCAACAGGGGCGCCGACGACGCCACGGCGTGCTCGGCGGGCGGGGCGCAGAGGCATGTCAATCTCCTTCGTTGGTCGAGACCTCGTCGGCCTCGAGGGATGCCAGGATCGCCTGAATGGGGATCCTTCCGGATGCAATCAGTTGTCCGCCCGCGCGTCGCGCCGCAGATGCGAACGGTGCTGCCCAGACGTTCTCCCAGACGATGACGCCCGCAGTGCTGCCGTTCTCCATCGCTTCGGCGAGGTGGGCAACGTCGTCGAGGGCCAGAATCTCGGCGATCTCCGATTCCAGTGCGACCAGTTCGGGAACCTGTTCGAGATCGTCGATCTCGAACCCTTCGATCACACCGTTGTCGTCTTTCTGGAGAATCAACAGGTCGAGCACGCGAATCGTGCCGCGCTCGGCAAGCGTTGCCAGTTCGGCCGCGATCTCGCCGGTGAAGTTGGCGACATCGGGTGGAAACTCCACCACCAGGTAGTCGACCGGACCGAGTTCATCGAGTTCGTTCATTGTCGTTGCGCTCCTTTCGTGCCAGGGGACCGACACAGGTTGGATCGGACCGTTCGGTGCGACCGGATGTCAGCACCCTGCGGGCCACGACCATCGTGGTCGCGGGGACGCCCCGAAGCGTCACCCATTGCGGATGAAATGTTGGGCGAGGTGTCGGCCTTGTCGACATCCCGGCCGTCAACGCTCGGCGACGATCTGTTCGAGCACCGCCATCTCGTCGTAGTAGCAGTGCAGCGACACCACTTCATCGCGGTGGAACCTCGCCACGAGCACGCCGGCAGCCTCGACGAGACGACCCGTCGGCTCCACCAGCAGGTCGTCGTCGATGAAGCACGGCTCGGCGAACCGGCCCGCAAGCCTCCACTCGAGGTAGACACGGCCCTCGACCACGTCCGCCGACACGATGTCGATCGCGATCTCGGTGAGTGCATCACCGCACAGTTCGTGCGTGGACCCGACCACGCCAGCAATGCCCCTGGTGTACGACGCCGGGGTCCACACCACGGCGTCGGCGCCGAGCCACTCGTGAATTGGGCCGACCGGTTCGTCCGTCAGCGTCCATCGCAGCAGCAGCACGCAGCGTTCGATTGCGGTACTCGCCGAGAGCGAACCACCTCCCGAGCTCGGCCCGTCCGACGGGGGGACGTACGGTCGGCGCCGAGCGACGCGCTCTGCTGGCCTGCCGACGAGCGAACTCACCAGGAGGCGTGCAAGCGGACTGCCAGGTCTCATGTCGTGCTCCACGGCGACGCTCCCTCCAGTACCCTCGATGTCCGGTTCGCCGACGATGTGTCGAGAGCCATCGTGGGCCCTGGCGCCACCCGACGCATCAACCACAGTGGGGGAATCTGCCAGCAGAAATCTCGGTGGGAACCCCGAATTCGATCACCGGGGGCGCGATGATGGCGGCCGTGCCTGGTCCAACCCTCAACGCGCCGGCCGTACTCGACGTCAGTCCGGCGGCGTCGATCAGCCTCGGATCTGAGCCCGATGCCTGACGGAATCGCACTGTCCGATCTGGGGTCTGGACGCCTTGCCGCACGGGCGTTCGCCGTGCCCAAGGCACCCCAGCGATTCCGGCGCCCGACCGACGTCGTGTTGCTCGTGCTCTCGCTGATCGTGCTCGTGGGCACCGCCACTGCGGCATCCGACGCACCAGGCGATTTCGAGCAGTCCCTCGCCGACTGGCTGTCGAACCTGCCCGGATTGTTCGACTTCTTCTGGAACATCACGTACGACGCCATGCAACTCTGGGTGGTTGCAATCGGACTCCTGGCGCTGCTCCGTCGCCGCTGGGGTCTGTTGCGCGACTGGGCGCTCACCCTCGGGCTCACCGTGATCGGTGTGCTCGTCGTCGGCGATCTCGTGACCGGTTCGGCCCCGAGCCTCTTGGACAGCATCGGCGCCACCGATGGCAACGCGGTGTTCCCCTCGCTCGTACTTGCCGCAGGCGCTGCAACGGTCACCGTGGCGAGGCCGTACCTGGTGAGCCCCCTGCGGTCGCTCGCCCGGTGGCTGGTCGGAGCCACGTGGCTCTCGATCATCGTGCTCGGTCTCGCCGCTCCGGGCACCGCATTCACCGCACTCTCGTTGGGGTGGGCAGCTGGCGCGCTGGTCCACCTCGTGTTCGGCTCGCCAGGCGGTTCGCCATCGCTCGACGAACTACGCCAATCACTCCGCTCGATCGGTGTCGACGCCGAGCCAACGACGGTCGAGTTGCGAAACGGCGTTGCCATCGCGCAGGCGACCACACCGCACGGAAGCGACCTCGTCGTCCACATCCATGGCCGAGATTCGTGGGACAGTCAGTTCTTCGTCAAGCTCTGGCGGGTGGTGTTCTACCGCTCCGGCGGCAGAACCGTCACCGTCAACCGCCGCCTCCAGATCGAACACCAGGCATACATGACCTTGCTGGCACAGCGTGAGGGCGTGCTCGTGGCGCCGTTGGTGATCGCCGCAACCGACAGCCGAGGGGACGCGCTCTACGTCGCCGAACACGTTGGACCCACTCTCGAACACGGCCTCGAGATCGACGACGATCTGCTGCGGAGCTGCTGGGTGTCACTCGGCCGGTTGCACGACGCAGGCATCCGCCACGGGGCCGTCATGCCGCGCCACCTGCAGGTCGGCGACAAGGGTGTGCACCTGACCGACTTCAACCAGGCGGTGATCGCATGGGACGAGCCGACCCGACAGCTCGACCAGGCACAACTGCTCACCGCCACTGCCGTCGTCGCCGGTGCCGACCGAGCAATCGCTGTGGCCGAGGAGATGATCGGCGTCGAGGAACTGACTGCAACGACCACCTTCGTGCAACCCGCCGCCATGGCGCCTGAACTTCGCAAGCAGGCCGACAGTGCCGGCGTCGACATCGACGATCTCCGCAAGGCGACCCTTGCCGAGGTCGGCGCGGACGAACAGGACCTCCAGGCGATCCACCGGTTCTCCATCGGCAACATCGTCATGTGGATCCTGCTCGCGATCGTCTTCTACTCGATTCTGGGAGCGATCCAGGAGGTCGGCATCCAGTCGATCCTCGACGCGGTCCAGGGCGCCAGTCTGCCGATCCTCGTGCTGGCGCTCGTCGTCGGCCAGACCCCGCGATTTGCCGGAGCACTCGCGGTGTCCAAGGCCGCACCCCTGCCCGTTCCGTACGGTCGTCTCACCCTGCTCGAGTTCGCGATCACCTTCGTGAACCTGGCCGTGCCGTCGACCGCCGCTCGCGTGGCGATGAACATCCGGTTCTTCCAACGCAACGGCCTCGACCGCACCACCGCCATCGCGGTCGGTGGCCTCGACAGTGTCGCGGGCTTCGTCGCCCAGATCTCCTTGATCATCGTGATCGTCGGGTTCGGTTTCGGGAGTCTCGGCCTCAACCTCGACACCTCGAACGTCGACTTCAACGGCCAATTGTTGCTGATCCTGGTCCTGGTGCTGGTGGCAGGTTTCTGCGTCGTTGCGTTCGTGCCGAAGTTCCGCAATCCGGTGATGAACGTCCTCCGGACGACCTGGTCGAAGATCGGTCCGATGCTGAGCTCGCCTCGACGGCTGGTCTCGGTGTATCTGGCCAACCTGCTCGTGCAGCTGCTGTTCTCGCTGGCCAGCTACACGATCCTGCGAGCGTTCGGACAGGACATCGGCTACGCCGACGTCGTGTTGGTCAACGTCTGCGTTGCGTTGTTCGCCGGTCTGATGCCCGTGCCGGGCGGGATCGGCGTGACCACGGCGGCGCTCACCGCCGGATACACCGCGATCGGTGTCGACAGTGCTTCTGCGATGGGCGCAGCGCTCTGCTACCGGGTGATCACGTTCTACATCCCGCCATGCTTCGGGTACTTCGCACTGAAGTCACTCCGTCGCCAGCAGATGCTCTAGCCACGCCGAGCCGGCGGCGTCAGTCGGCGAGTCGCCGGGCGTCCTCGGCGACACGGTTGGCCACACGACGAGCAACGTCGTCGGTCGGGGCCTCCACCATCACTCGCACCAGCGGTTCGGTTCCACTCGCGCGCACGAGGATTCGACCGGTGTCACCGAGTTCGCCCTGCGCTGCATCGATCTCACTGCGGAGCACCTCGGCGATGTCGGGCATGCGACGGGCCACGGGTACGTTGACCAGCACCTGCGGCAGTGACGTCATGGTGGCTGCGGCCACCTGGGCAAGCGGTCGGCCGTCGCGTTTCACGGCGTCGAGCAATGCCACTGCGGTGAGCATGCCGTCGCCAGTGGTGGCGTGATCGGCGAAGATGACATGGCCCGACTGCTCGCCGCCGAGCGAGTAGCCGCCCTCCGCGAGCGCAGCGAGCACGTAGCGATCGCCGACGGCAGTCTCCACCACGTCGATACCACAGGCCTGCATGGCGAGTCGGAACCCGAGGTTGGTCATCACCGTGACCACCACTGCGTCGTGGCGCAGTGCGCCACGCGCCCGCAGATCGTTGGCGACGATCGCAATGATGTGGTCACCGTCGACGACGGTGCCGGTGTGGTCGACCGCGATCAGTCGATCGGCATCGCCGTCGAGCGCAATGCCCACATCGGCACCGTGTGCTCGCACCGCTGCTGCAACAAGCCCAGGAGCGGTCGCCCCGCAGCCGTCGTTGATGTTTCGGCCATCGGGATCGTTGGCGATCACGATCACCTCGGCCCCCGCTGCACGCAGTACGTCGGGTCCGATCTCGTGGGCCGCTCCGTGCGCCCCGTCGAGCACCACCTTCATCCCGTCGAGACGGAGCCCGTCGAGGAAGCCGACGATGTGGTCGATGTATGCCTGATGATCAGCGGCCACGTCGATGATGTTTCGCCGCGCCGTCTCGATGGAGAGGTGCTCGAGCGGCTGCAGCACGGAGAGCTCCGCTTCGATCCGTTGCTCGACGTCGTCGGTCAGCTTCACCCCGCCACGAGCAAACAGCTTGATGCCGTTGTCGGACCACGGATTGTGCGACGCCGACACGACCGCACCGATCGCCTCGCGCCGCTGGGCTTCGAAGGCCACGAGCGGAGTGGGGGCCACGCCGAGGCGCACCACCTCGAACCCTTCGACGGCGAAGCCGAGGCACAGGGCACGGTCGAGTTCAGGCGTGGATTCACGCGTGTCCCCGCCGACCGCCACGGTGCGCACACCATCCGCGCCGAGGACGCGAGCGGCCGCCCGGCCGAGCTGTGTTGCGAAGGTCGTCGTCAGTTCGGTGAGCGCGACACCGCGAACGCCGTCGGTGCCGAACTTCATCGAATGAACGTCAGCGCTTGGTGAACTGCGGCGCCTTGCGGGCCTTCTTGAGGCCGTACTTCTTGCTCTCCTTCTTCCGCGAGTCACGCGTGAGGAGTCCGGCCTTCTTCAGTGCTGCGCGGCTCTCGGGGTCGAGCTCGACCAGCGAGCGGGCAACGGCGAGACGCAACGCGCCGGCCTGGCCGCTGATGCCACCGCCGTGGATCGACGCAGTGATGTCGTAGTTCTCGCGGGTCTCGGTGACGGTGAGTGCTTCGGAGACCACCATCTGCGAGACCGCCGTGGGGAAGTACTCGTCGAGGGTCTTGCCGTTGATCGTGAACTGTCCGGTGCCGGGACGCAGCGACGCGCGTGCGACGGCTTCCTTGCGACGGCCGGTGGTCTGGGTGAGCGGTGCGGTTGCCATGAGTGTCGTGTCTCTCTGCCTGCGTGCGTGCTTCAGCGGGCCTTGGCGGCCGGAATGTCGAACGTTGTGGGGGTCTGGGCTTGGTGCGGGTGGTTCGGGCCGGCGTAGACCTGGAGCTTGAGGAGCTGCTGGCGCCCGAGCGGGCCCTTGGGGAGCATGCCGCGCACCGACTTGCGCAGCGCCTCTTCGGGCTTGCGGGCGTGCAGGTGTGCGTAGCTCTCGGACTTGATGCCGCCGGGGTAGCCGCTGTGGCGGTACACCATGGTGCGATCCGCTTTGCCGGCGGTCATCACGATCTTGTCGGCGTTGACGATGATCACATGGTCGCCGGTGTCGATGTGCGGTGTGTAGGTCGGCTTGTGCTTGCCGCGAAGCAGGCGTGCAACCTCGGTGCAGAGGCGACCGAGGACGAGGCCCTCCGCGTCGACGACGTGCCATTCACGCTGGATCTCGGAGGCTTTCGGGGTGTACGTCGGCATGGCGCAATCAATCTGTCGAAGGTCGAGGGACGGGTATCCCACAATGGGGAACCGTGAAATGATACGGCCGCCGGCTCTGGGCGCCAACCTGCGCGGACGTCTGACTGCGAGATCCCCGCCACGGTTGGTCACGCATCCCAGCGCTGCCCGCGGTAGTCGACAGCCCAGAACGTGAGCCCGGCCGGCGGCGCCACTCGACCGGCGGCGTCGCGGTCGCGGGCGTCGAGCACGTCGGTCATCGAGTTCGGCGGGAGCCGGCCGAGGCCGACATCGACCAGCGTGCCGACGATGCTGCGCACCATCTGATGACAGAACGACGACGCCTCGATCTCGAAGCGCAACAGGCCCTCCACGTCGCCGACCGGTCTCCAACGCGCGACGCGAAGGTGACGCACCAGGCTCGGCGCGGCGAAGCCGGCCGCGGGTTTCGGTCGTCGGCAGAACGACGAGAAGTCGTGCTCTCCGAGCAGCGCCTGCGCCGCGGTGTTCATGCCGGCCACGTCGAGCGGGTACGGCACGTGCCACGAGCGCGATGCGAGCAGCGGGTTCGGCGTCGGCACGTTCCACACGTCGTAGCGGTAGCTGCGACCGGTCGCCGAGAAGCGCGCCGAGAAGTCGTCGTCCACCCAGTCGATGTCACGAACCGCCACATCGGGAGCACACATGGCGTTGACACTGCGCTGCAACCGTTGCAGGTCGGTCGACGCTGGGAGCCGCCCGGACACGACCTGACCCCACGCGTGCACGCCGGCGTCGGTGCGTCCGGCACCGGTCAGATCCACCGGCTCACGCACCACGGTTTCGATCGCGGGGCGCAGCACGCCCAGCACGGTGCGGACACCGTCGCTCTCCGCAAACCCACGAAAGTGGGTGCCGTCGTAGGCAACCGTGAGTCGAGCGTTGCGGGTGTCGGCCATGGCGAACACCCGAGAGGCTTCAGACGAGTTCGATGCGCGCCATCTGGGCGTTGTCGCCGTGGCGGCCGCCCATCTTGAGGATGCGGGTGTACCCGCCGTTGCGTTCGGCGTAGCGAGGCGCAACGTCGTGCACCAGCTTGTAGGTCATCTCCTTGTCGCCGAGGAACGCCTCGATCTGACGGATGCGATGGACCTGCATGGGGCCGGGCTCCTGGGCCTTCTTGGCCTTGGTGATCAGCTTCTCGGCGATGGGGCGCAAGTGCTTGGCCTTCGCTTCGGAGGTGGTGATGGCCTCAGCAGCGAACAGCGACGCAGCAAGGTTGGCCATCATGAGGCGCTGGTGGGCAGCGGAGCTGCCGAATCGGCGGGAGCGGCGTGGAGTGGGCATCGTTCAATCGTCTTTCGTTCGTTGCGTCGCAGCGATCAGCCGCGCAGCGTGAGGCCACGCTCGTCGAGCTTGGCCTTCACCTCGTCGAGGCTCTTCTGGCCGAAGTTGGTGATGTTCAACAGGTCGTCTTCGGTCTTGGTCAGCAGTTCGCCAACGGTGTTGACCTGGGCGCGCTTGAGGCAGTTGTTCGGACGCTCGGAGAGATCGAGATCCTCGATCGGCAGGTCCAGGTCAGGCGAGCTGACCGTCGCGTCGACGAGTTCGCCGAGCTCCAGGCCCTTGGGCTCATCGGACATGGTCGCAACGAGGTCGACGAGCGAACGCAGCGTGGCACCGGCCGAAGCCAGTGCGTCGGACGGCGAGATCGAACCATCGGTCTCGATGTCGATGACGAGGCGGTCGTAGTTGGTCGACTGCTCGACGCGGGTCGGCTCGACCTCGAACGACACCCGGCGCACCGGGCTGAAGATCGCGTCGATCGGGATCACACCGATCACTCGGTTGTCGTCTTCACGGTTGCTCGACAGGTAACCACGGCCCTGGTCGACGGTGAGGTCGATGGCCAGGCGGCCCTTGGAGTTGAGTGTGGCGATGTGGAGGTCGCCGTTGAGCACCTCGACGTCGGACGGGCACTCGATGTCACCAGCGGTGACCGCTCCGGCGCCGCGAGCGTCGAGACGCATGGTGACCGGCTCCTCGGACAACGAGGTGACCACGATGTCCTTGAGGTTCAAGATGATGTCGGTGACATCCTCGGCAACGCCGGGGATCGTGTCGAACTCGTGCAACGAGTCGTCGAACCGGGCGGTGGTGATCGCTGCGCCGGGGATCGACGACAGCAGCGTGCGGCGCAGGGAGTTGCCGAGCGTGTGGCCGAAGCCGGGCTCGAGTGGGCCAACGGCGAACCGGGCGCGGTTGTTCGACTCCTCGCCGAGAGCTTCGATGGTGGGGCGCTGCATGACGAGCATTTGGCCGGGACCTTTCCGGGTGTTCGGGGTGACGAGCGGGGGAGCTTCGAGAAGCTGGATTACTTGGAGTAGAGCTCGACGATGAGCGACTCACGCACGGGGATGTCGATGTGCTCTCGTTCGGGGAGGCTGCGAACCGTCACGGCCTTGCCGCCGTCGCCGGCCTCGAGCCACCCGACGAGCGAGCGATCGAGCGTGTCGATGTTGTGCTGGATCACGATCATCTTCTGCGCCTTGGGCGACAGCGAGATGACTTGGCCGGTCTTGCACCGGAAGCTGGCGATGTCGACTCGCTTGCCGTCGACCTGGATCAGGCCGTGGTTCACGAACTGACGAGCCTGCGGACGGCTGGATGCCCAACCGGCGCGGTACACGACGTTGTCGAGACGCTGCTCGAGGAAGCGCAACAGGATCTCACCGGTCGGTCCCGGCTGACGCTGGGCTTCGAGGTAGGTCTTGTGGAACTGCTTCTCGAGGACGCCGTAGATGTACTTCGCCTTCTGCTTCTCCTGCATCTGGGCGAGGTACTCGCTGCCGGCATTGCGGCGACGGGTACGACCGTGCTGGCCCGGAGGAAAGGGGCGACGCTCGAGGGCCTGACGGCCCTTTTCGTTCTCGAAGATGTTGACCGAGAGGCGGCGCGAGATGCGCACCTTGGGTCCGGTGTAACGAGCCATGATCAGGTACTCCTCAGCCGCGCCGACGCTTGGGTTGACGGCAGCCGTTGTGGGCGACCGGGGTGACATCCTTGATCGAGATGACCTCGATGCCGGCTTGCTGAATCGAGCGCACCGCAGTGTCGCGGCCCGAGCCGGGGCCCTTGACCTGCACCTCAGCGCGCTTCAGGCCGTGCTCCATTGCGGCACGTGCAGCCTTCTCGGCGGCCTGCTGTGCGGCATACGGGGTGCTCTTGCGGCTCCCCTTGAACCCGACGCCGCCGGACGACGCCCAGGCAATGACATTGCCCTGGGGGTCGGTGATCGAGACGATGGTGTTGTTGAACGAGCTCTTGATGTGCACCACGCCGGTGGTGACGTTCTTGCGGTCGCGCTTGCGCGGCCGGCGACTCGTGGTCTGCTTCGCCATTACTTCCTCACTGCCTTCTTCTTGTTGGCGACGGTGCGCTTGGGGCCCTTGCGGGTACGTGCGTTGGTGTGGGTGCGCTGCCCACGGACCGGGAGGCCCTTGCGGTGACGGATGCCCTGGAGGCAGCCGATCTCGATCTTGCGCTTGATGTCACCCTGCACGTCGCGTCGCAGGTCACCCTCGATCTTGAGGTTCTGGTCGATGTACGACCGAATACGGTTGATCTCGTCCTCGGTGAGGTTCGACACCTTGGTGTTGGGGTCGAGGTCGAGCTCGGCGCAGATCTTCTGCGACGTGGGGAGACCGATTCCGAATATGTAGGTGAGCGAGATTTCCAGTCGCTTTTCGCGAGGGATGTCGACGCCGGCGATACGTGCCATGTGATTTCTCCTGTGCCCCTCAGCCCTGACGCTGCTTGTGGCGGGGATTGGTGCAGATGACCATGATGCGACGGTGGCGACGAATCACCTTGCAGTTGTCGCACATCGGCTTGACGCTGGGTCGAACTTTCATGGTTGCTCTCTTACTTGTACCTGTACGTGATGCGACCTCGGGTGAGGTCGTAGGGGGTGAGTTCCACCTGCACCTTGTCTCCAGGGAGGATGCGGATGTAGTGCATGCGCATCTTTCCGGAGATGTGCGCCAAGACCTCATGTCCGTTGTCGAGCGCGACTTTGAACATGGCGTTGGGAAGCGATTCGAGGATCTTGCCTTCCAGCACGATCGCATCTTCCTTTGGCTTTGGCAGGGGCTTCTCCTCACTCGGTCGGTCTTGCGTGGGCTGTTCCGTGACGATTCGGTCACTCCGGAGCCGTTGACACGGCACACGGATGGTCTGCGAACAGACCGGCGTTTGATGCTAGCGGCGCTGTTGTACAGATCCAATGGGTGGTCCACGGGATTTCCTGTCTCGTGTGCTAGAGCGCCCGTTATGGTCGACGGTGGTCCGTCCCCCGCCCACCAAGGAGTGAGTGATGCGTGTGCATCGCATGGTGATCCCAGCGGCCGCCTTCACGGTGGCGCTCGGTGTCGCTGCCTACACGTTGCTCGACGACGACGAGGTGGCGATCGTCGACACATCCGGAATCGACTCGTCCGCCATCGACACGTCAGTTCCCCCTCCGGGATCCGTCGACGAACAGCGGCCGGGGCGCGAGTGGATGACACCGATCAGGGTGACCGATCCGGCGATGGCGATCGGCGACCCCGAGGCGCCGCTGGTGATGGTCACGTTCGAGTCGTTCGGTTGCCTGTGGTGTGGCCACTTCCACCGGCTCACCATGCCCGAGGTGTACGACAAGTACGTCGACACCGGACTGCTGCGCATCGAATCGCGGATGATGCCCTACGAGGAACGGGCACTTCCCGGCGCACTCGTCGGCGTCGCCGCCGGCATGCAGGGCCGGTATTGGGAGCTGGCCGATGTGCTGTACCCGTTCATCGCCGGCGATGGTGACGCGCCGATCGGCCGCGACCTGAGCCCAACCGAAGTCGGCGACTACCGGGAGCGACAAACCGAAGCAGTGATGCTCGACGAGGTCGAGCGACGCGGCCGACGACATCGGCCTCGACTACGAGCAGTTCCTCGCCGACTACCGGTCCCCCGAGGCTCGCGAGCGAGTGGCGGACGACACCGACATCGGCTACGCCGTCGGCTTCACCGGCACCCCGGCGATGGTGGTGAACGGTGTACCGCTGGGTGGATACGTCAGCTTCGAGTCGTTCGACGAATTCCTGACATCGGTGCTCGACGCCTCGACGTCCGGCTCGACCGCCGACTGATGCCGCTCACCGGCGACGTCGGCTACATCGCAGCGCTGGCCGGTGGCGTGCTCGCCCTGCTCAGCCCGTGCGGTGCGTTGCTGCTGCCCTCGTTCTTCGCTTATGCGTTCAACGATCCAACGACGTTGCTGGCCCGCACCGGCGTGTTCTACCTCGGCCTGATCACCACCTTGGTTCCGCTGGGTGTCTCGGCATCGTCGTTGACCGTGTTCGTGCGGTCCAACCAGGAGACAGTGGTGACCACGGCTGGGTTCGTGGTCATCGCGCTCGGACTCCTCACAGCCTTCGGAGGCGGATTCTTCCTCGCCGGACGTCGAATGCGCGAGCGCAGCGCCACCGCCGGCACCACGAACGGATCGGTCTATGCACTCGGGCTCGCATACGGGCTCACCGGGTTCTGCACCGGCCCGATCCTCGGTTCGATCCTCGTGCTCGCCGCCGCAGGGGGCCAACCGGTTCGCGGCGGCCTCCTGCTCGCGGTGTACGCGCTGGGGATGACGATCCCACTCGTGGCGCTGGCGCTGGTCTGGGGGCGTCTCGGCGACCGAGCACACCGATGGCTGCGCGGACGCGATGTCCACATCGGGCGATTCGTGTTTCACTCGACCTCGTTGGTGTCAGGACTGCTGATGGCGGTGGTCGGCGTGGTGATGGTGGTCGGCGGTGGCGCGCTCGTCGAGTCGAACACGCTCGCTCTCGCCGGTGTACGCGCCGAGGAATGGGCCACCAGCCTCGGCACCCGTTTGCCCGACGAGCTCCTGGCACTGGTGGCGGTGTTCGCAACCGGGATCTGGCTCGTGGTGCGCTGGCGTCAGCCCGAGTCGGAACGATGACTGCGTGACGTCGTTACCCTCGCTGCGGTGGTCGGTGGAGCAGGCATGAGCATCTCGCGACGTCACGTGCAGGCCAGGCTCGATGCCCGCAACGACTACAAGCGGTGGGTTCTGCTCACCGGTCTCGCCGGCATGTTCGCGACCACGTTCCCCGTGACGCTGCTTGCAGTCAGCTTGTCGACGATCGCCGACGACTTCCAGGCAACCGAGACCCTGATCGCGTGGGTGATCTCGGCGCCGCTGCTCGCATCGGCGGTCGCGCTGCCGATTCTCGGCAAGTTGGGCGACCTGTACGGCCATCGCCGCGTGTTCCTGACCGGATTCACCATCTCGACCGTGATCACGGCGCTCACCGTGTTCGCCTGGGATCCGATCTCGCTGATCGCGATGCGTGGTCTTGCAGTGATGATCGGTGGTGCCACGATCCCGTCGTCGATGGCGTTGATCAACAGCGTCTACGGACGAAGCGAACGCGCCAAGGCAATGGGTTGGTGGTCGCTGGTGGCCGCAGGATCGCCGGCCATCGGGCTGGTGATCGGTGGCCCGCTGATCGACGCGGTCGGCTGGCGGCCGATGTTCGGGATCCAAGCAGCACTGTCGATCATTCCCGTCGTCGCTGCGTATCTGGTCCTGCGCGAGACCACGCTGCGTACCGACGTCGGCTTCGACATCCCGGGCGCGGCGACGCTCGCGGTGGCGACCGGCTGCGCTCATGTTCGCACTCAATCAGGCGCCCTTGCGCGGAGTCGACGGACTCATCGTCGCCGCCTTCGCGGTCGGAGTCATCGGGCTGGCCGCGTTCTGCGCGGTCGAGATGCACGCGTCGCCTTCCCGCTGCTTCCGCTCGAGTTCTTCCGCCGCCGAAACTTCACCACCTCGCTGCTCGCGGCACTGTTCTCGGGCGCTGCGTACATGGGCGGCTTCGTCCTTGCGCCGCTGATGCTGCAGTCGGTGTTCGCGCTGTCGGTCTCGGCGACGTCGCTGGTCATGCTGCTGCGGCCGGCCTCGTTCGCCATCACCTCGCCCATCGGTGGCACGCTGGCCTCTCGAATCGGCGAGCGGCCGGTTGCCATGTTCGGCTCGTTGGGCATCGCGATCGCGCTCGTGTTGCTCGGGCTCGGGGGCACGGCCGACCTCTTGTGGCTCGTGGTGGTCGGATTGATCATGCAGGGCATCGGCAACGGCACCGCACAACCGACGATCACCGCGACGATGTCGAACTCGGTCGACGAGGAGGATCTCGGCATCGCCGCGGCCGCGCAGCGCATGGCGTTCCAGGTCGGCAGCGCCCTCGGCATCTCCACCCTCACCTCGATCTACGGCGGAACCGAACAGGCCGCCGACTTCCTCACTGCGTACGTCGCCGGAGCGGCGATCGGGGCGATGGCACTCGTGTTCGCCACGATGATGCGCTCGACACCCGCCGAGATCATCAGCGTCGACACCACCGCGGCAGCGCAAGCCCACGCCGCTCGTGTCGAGTGACCCCTATCGTCTGAGCCGGTGACCACATGACCGACATCGCCGCTGCACTCGTGGTCTCGTTCGGCGTGGTCTTCGTCGCCGAACTCGGCGACAAGACCCAGCTCCTCGCTCTGGGCTTCGGTGCCCAGTACTCGCTGCGTACGGTGGCACTCGGGCTCGCGTTGGGTTACGGCGCGGCGAATCTGCTGGCGACCGTGGTCGGCGGCATTCTCGGTGCAGCCCTCCCCCAGCGCCCGATCCAGGTCATCGGCGGCCTGGTCTTCCTCGGCTTCGCGTTGCTGGCGGTGCGGCGTGCGCTGGGCGCGACATCCGACGACGATGCGCCGTCGGCTGATTCCGTCGGAGGTTCGACGTCGTTTGCCGTGATCTCGTCGATCGCGTCGGTGATCGCCGTGGCCGAGATGGGCGACAAGACCCAGATCGCCACCGCCACGCTCGCGTCGCAGTCGGCACCTGTGGCCGTGTGGGTGGGCGCGACGCTGGGCGCCGCGACGAGTGGCATGGTCGGCGCCGTTGCCGGGAGTGTCGTGGGCGATCGGATTCCTGTCAAGACGCTCCACCTGGCCTCAGCAGTGCTGTTCGCCGCATTCGGCGTGGCGATGCTGGCCGGTTGGTTCTGACGGCGAGGATCCATGCTCAGCGCCGATCTGCCTGAACGAGCGGAACGCTCGCTGCGTCAGCTGTTCGCTGCGGGTCGGAGCAGGTCGCCTCGCAGGAGGCCGCGGATCGCGTCGATGGCGCAGCGGTGCTGGGCCGTGGTCTCGGAGGCCCCTTCCGTGAGTCCGATCAGCATGATGCGGATGAACTCCACCATGCGCTCGCGGTCGTCGGGGCGCACCTCGCCGGTGACGACCCCTGCGTCGACGACACCGACGAAGAACTCGTCGCGTGCCGCATCGGCACGAGCCAGCCGTTCGGAGATCTCCGGAAACCGACGCATGTCGTTGCGAACGGTGCCGACGAAGAGCGCGAGCGACGGGTCCTCGATGTTCATGCGGTGCGCTGCCTCGAGCATCCCTTCGAACTTGCCGAGGAAGTGTCGCAGAGGCCTCAACGGCTTCGACGAACCGCCCGTACACACGGCGCTGCATGTCGAGGTGCACCGCAACATAGAGATCCAGCTTCGATTCGACGTAGTGGTAGAGCGCACCCGTCGTGATGCCCGACGCCGTGGCCAGGTCCTTGTTGGTGACGCCGCCGTAACCGCGCTCCGCGAAGAGCCGGCGGGCGTTGTCGATGATCGCACGACGCGTGTCAGCGGAATCGGTTGCCGGCGGGCGCCCCCGTCGCCGTGTCCCCGTGGCTACGTCGACCATCCCAAGAGTATGCACGGGGATTGACACTTGGTCACGACCGGAGCGATCGCGCACCCGCGCGACGCTCACTTGCGGTTTGCTTCGACCGCTTTCACCAAGCGATCGAAGACGGCGTCGGGGTGGCCGATGCCGTTCACCACGACCAGCCGCTTCTGGTCGCCGTAGTGCTTGATCAGCGGGAACGTCTGCTCCTCGTACAAGTCGAGGCGTCGGTTCACCGAATCCGGCGTGTCATCGGCGCGCTGCTTCACGTCGCCGCCGCAGACGTCACAGATCCACGGGTCGGGATCATTGCCGGTCGCCACATAGTTCGTGCCGCAGTCTCGACACACGCGACGCGCCGAGATCCGTTCCAACACGATCTCGCGTGGCACGTTGAGATCGAGCACCACGTCGATCGGCTTGTTGTCGGCGATCGCGTCGAGCGCGTCGGCCTGCTCGATCGTGCGTGGGAATCCATCGAGGATGTATCCACGCGTCGACGCGTCCGGCGCCGAGAGCCTCTGGTCGACGATGCCGATCATGATCTCGTCGCCGACGAGGCCGCCGGCGTCCATGACCCTCTTTGCCATCAGGCCGAGATCGGTCCCCTCGCGGGTGGCGGCGCGCAGCATGTCGCCGGTGGAGATGTGTGGGACGACGAAGTGCCGTGACAATCGCACGCACTGCGTGCCCTTGCCCGCACCCTGTCGCCCGAGGATGATGAGGCGGGCGCCGGGGATCACGGCCGACCTACTTGAGGAAACCTTCGTAGTTGCGCAGCGTGAGCTGGCTGTCGATCTGGCGCATCAGCTCCAGCGCCACACCCACCGAGATCAGCACGCTGGTGCCGGCGAACCCGAAGGAGTTGATGCCGGCGATGATCAGCAAGATGTAGGGCAGGATCGCGATGATCGCGATGAACACGGCGCCCGGCAACGTGATGCGGTTGACGGCCTTGCCGAGGTACTTCTCGGTCTGCGGACCCGGGCGCACGCCGGGGATGAAGCCGCCCTGGCGGCGCAGCTGATCGGCCTGGCGCACCGGGTCGAAGGCAATCGAGTTGTAGAAGTAGGCGAACGCGATGATCATCAACGCAAAGATCGTGATGTACACGAAGTTCTGCGGATTCACGATGTATTGGTCGACGAACCCGGCGATGTCGCCACGCCAGCCCTCACCGGATCCGAGGAACTGCGAACCGATCACCGGCAGCAGCAGGATGGAGCTCGCGAAGATGATCGGGATCACGCCGGACTGGTTGACCTTCAAGGGGATGTAGGTGTTCTGACCGCCCATCATCCGGCGCCCGACCACCCGTTTCGCAAATTGCACAGGGATGCGCCGCTGGCCCAATTCGACGAACACCACCGCCACGATGATCCCGAGAGTGAGCAGCACCATCGCCACGAACCAGAACACTTTGTTGAGCTGGAGAATGCTCCAGAACCCGCCCGGCAGGCTGGCCACCACCGAGGCGAAGATGATCATCGACATACCGTTGCCGATGCCGCGCTGGCTGATCAGCTCGGCCATCCACATCAGCACGGCGGTGCCGGCGACGAGCGTGGGAATGATCAGGTAGCCGCGAGGCCACACCCCGTCGGGCAACAGCGGCACCGTTGGTGCGGTACTGGCCGCCGAGAAGAACGCCTGCCCGCTGCCGGTACCGAAGATGAACACGAGCCCGGTGGCCTGCAGCGTGGCGAGGCCGATCGTGACATAGCGCGTGTACTGGGTGATCTTGCGTTGCCCGACCGCACCCTCCTGTTGGAGTTCCTCGAGTTTCGGAATCACCACACCCAGCACCTGCATGATGATGCTGGCGGTGATGTACGGCATGATGCCGAGCGCGAAGATCGAGAAGCTCTCGAACGCTCCACCCGAGAACAGGTTCAAGAAGCCGAGCGCTCCCTGTTGGTTCGCGGACTCCCGCAACTGTTCGATGGCGATGGGATCGACGCCGGGGACGCGAATCGCCACACCGAGTCGGTAGACGGCCACCATTGCGACGACGAACAACAGCTTGTTGCGAAGGTCATGGACCTTCCAGATGTTCGCCAACTGCGAAAGCACTCAGAACGCTCCTGTGAGATGAATGGGCGGGTGGGCGAAAGTGGTGAAGCGGGGCGACACCAGTTCAGCGGTTCGCGAACTGGTTGCCCTTGACGGCGGGACGACCGGCCTTGCCTTCTTCACGGAAGGGAAGCTCGATCAAGGTCACCGTACCGCCGGCCGCCGTGACAGCAGCCGCGGCAGCTTCGGAGATCGCATGCACGTGCAGGTCGACCTTGGCGGTGATCTCGCCGCGGGCGAGCACCTTCACGAACGACTTCTTGCGCACCACGCCATGGGCGACGAGCACCTCGGGCGTGACCGTGGCCTCGCCGGTCTTCTCGACGAGATCGTTCAGGGCATGCAGGTTCACCGCTTGGTACTCGACGCGGAACGGGTTGTTGAACCCCTTCAACTTCGGCACGCGCTGCTTCAGGGGCGTCTGGCCACCTTCGAAGCCGCGGGCAACCGTGTTGCGGGCGCGCTGGCCCTTGGAACCACGGCCTGCGGTCTTGCCGCCCTTGCCGCCGGTGCCTCGACCGACGCGCTTGGCGTTCTTCGTAGCGCCGGGGGACGGCGCGAGTTCGTGGACCTTCATGGTCAGCTCTCCTTCGAATCAGCTGCGGTGCTCGCAGCATCCGACACCTCGAGGAGGTGCGGAACACGGGCGATCATGCCCCGGATCTCCGGGCGGTCGGGCAGCGTGTTGGTGGAGCCGATCTTGCCGAGCCCGAGCGCACGCAGCGTGCCACGGTGCTTCGGCTTGGTACCGATCGACGACTTCACCTGCTTGACGGTGATCGTTGCCTCGTTGGTTGCGGATGCGCTCATTCGGCACCTCCGGCATTTGCGCCGGTCGACGCCTTCTGACGCTCGTTGTACGCGTTGAGCAAGCCCTTGGGCACGAACGACTCGGCGGGCAGACCGCGGCGGGCCGCGATCTCGTCGGGACGCTGCAGCGACTTGAGGCCGGCCACGGTGGCACGGGCGACGTTGATGTGGTTCGCGGAACCGAGCGACTTGCAGAGCACGTCGTGCACGCCGGCCTCTTCGAGGATCACACGAGCAGCGCCACCGGCGATCACGCCGGTACCAGGAGCTGCGGGCTTCATCATGACCTTGCCGCCACCGGTGGTACCGAGGACGGGGTGGATGATGGTGGAGCCGGCCATGGGCACCTCGAAGAGGTTGCGCTTGGCTTCCTCGGTGCCCTTTTGGATGGCGAGCGGGACTTCCTTGGCCTTGCCGTAGCCGAGACCGACGCGGCCGTTGCCGTCGCCGATCACCACGAGTGCGGTGAAGGAGAACCGACGACCACCCTTGACGACCTTGGCCACACGGTTGATGGTGATGACGCGAGACTCGCGCAGACCGCTGTCGTCGCCGTCACGGCCGTCGCGGCCGCCACCACGGTTGTCGCGGCCACCGCCTCGGTTGTCACCGGGATTGTTGCTGGGAAATGCCATCAGAACTCCAGTCCTGCTTCACGGGCGGCAGCCGCCACGGCGGCGATTCGGCCGTGGTAGGCAAACCCACCGCGGTCGAACACGACCTTGTCGATGCCAGCGGCCTTGGTGCGCTCGCCGATCAGTGTGCCGACGCGCGTTGCCGCCTCGACACTGGAACCGGAACCTGCGGAGCGCAGGTCGGCTTCATTGGTCGACGCAGACGCCAGCGTGACGCCGGCATCGTCGTCGATCACCTGCACCGACAGGTGCTTGTTGGAACGGAACACTGCCAGGCGCGGTCGCGCAGCGGTGCCGTGAATCTTCTTGCGGACGCGGCGATGGCGGCGGATGCGGCCATTGCGGCGTGCTTCGGCGATCTTGGTCATGAGACGCTCCGTTACTTCTTTCCGGCTTTGCCGGCCTTGCGCAGCACTCGCTCGCCCGCATAGCGGACGCCCTTGCCCTTGTACGGCTCGGGCTTGCGGAGGCTGCGGATGTTGGCGGCCACCTGGCCGACCACTTCTTTGTCGATGCCCGACACGATCACCTGTGTCTGGGCCGGCACCTCGAAGGTGATGCCTTCGGGCGCCTTGACGTCGATCGAGTGGCTGAAGCCCAGGTTCAGACGCAGTGCGCCCGGACCTTGCGCTTCGGCGCGGTAGCCGACGCCGACGATTTCGAGGTTCTTGCTGAAGCCATCGGTGACCCCGATGACCATGTTGTTCACCAGGCTGCGCGTGAGACCGTGCAGCGCCTTGGTCTTGTTCTCGTCGTTCGGGCGATCGCACACGAGGGTGTCGCCGTCCTGAGAGATGGTGATGGTGCCGGGGATCTGACGCTCGAGGGTGCCCTTGGGCCCCTTGACCGAGATCGTGCGGCCGTCGACGGTGACGTCGACGCCAGCTGGCACCGCAATGGGTGCCTTTCCGATGCGAGACATTGGTTCCTACTTCTCCTTCGCTCCGGCCCGGTTCACCAGACGTAACACATGACCTCGCCGCCGACGTTGCGCTTGCGCGCTTCGCGGTCGGTCATGAGGCCGTGAGAGGTGGACAGGACAGCCACACCGAGTCCACCGAGGACTCGGGGGACGGTGCCAGCGTTGCGGTAGACCCGCAGGCCCGGCGTCGAGATACGACGCAGGCCCATGATCGTGCGGTCACGATCGGGCGAGTACTTCATCTGGATGGTGAGCACGTCACCGACACCCTTGGGTGACGGTGCAGTCTCGAAGCTCTCGATGTAGCCCTCTTTGCGGAGGACTTCGGCAAGCGCCACCTTCTGCTTCGACGAGGGCATGCGCACCTCGTCGTGCTTGGCGGTGTTCGCGTTGCGGACTCGCGTGAGCATGTCGGCGATGGGATCGGTCATCATGATGGTTGTCTCCTCACCAGCTCGACTTCGTCAAACCGGGAATCTCGCCGGCGTGGGCGAGCTCTCGCAGGCACAGTCGGCAGAGCCCGAACTTGCGGTACACCGAACGTGCCCGGCCGCAGCGGCGGCAGCGGGTGTAACCGCGAACCTTGAACTTCGGCTTCGCGTTGGCCTTGTTGATCAATGCTTTCTTTGCCATGTCGTCGCCTCAGCTCACTTCTTCTTGCCGCCGTAGCGCGGACCCTTGGACTTCTTCTTGCGCGGCTCGTTCTCGGCATCGGCACCCTTCTTGAAGGGGAACCCGAATGCGTCGAGCAGGGCCTTGCCACTGTCGTTGTCGTGGGCGGTCGTCACGATCGTGATGTCCATGCCACGAGGATGGTCGGCCTTGTCCGGGTCGATCTCAGCGAACATCGTCTGCTCGTTGAGCCCGAACGTGTAGTTGCCGTGACCGTCCCACGAATGCGCCGGCAGGCCGCGGAAGTCGCGGATGCGAGGAATCGCCACGGAGATCAGTCGGTCGAGGAACTCCCACATGCGGTCGCCACGCAGCGTCACCTTGACGCCGATGGCTTGACCTTCGCGCAACTTGAAGTTGGCAATGGATGTACGAGCCTTGGTGACGATCGGCTTCTGGCCGGAGATCACGGTGAGGTCGGCAACGCAGCCCTCGATCAGCGATGGCTGACCGGCGGCACGCCCGACACCCATGTTGATCACGATCTTCTGAAGACCTGGCACCTGCATCACGTTCTGGATGTCCAGATCGGTCTGCAGTTGGGCCTTGAGCTCGTCGTTGTAGCGAGCCTTGAGCCGGGGGACGCTCGCCGTCTCGGCGATGGCGGTGCTCATTTGATGACCTCTCCACTCGGACGGGCGACGCGCACCTTGGTGCCGTCGTCCTGCGTCTTGTAGCCGACGCGGACCTTCTTGCCGTTGTGCACGAGCATCACGTTGCTGGCGTCGAGCGGCAGGTCCTTTTCGATGATGCCGCCGGCTTCATTGGCACGACGTGCCTTCTGATGCTTCGACGCCACGTTGATGCCGTTGACGATGATCTTGTTGGTCTTCGGGAAGACGAAGGCGATTTCGCCCTGCTTGCCCTTGTCTTTGCCGGTGATCACCTCGACGGTGTCACCCTTCTTCAACTTCATGGTCAGAGCACCTCCGGTGCCAGCGACACAATGCGCATGAACTTGCGGTCGCGCAGCTCACGGCCGACTGGGCCGAAGATGCGGGTGCCGCGTGGGGTGAGGTCGTCCTTGATCAGCACGGCCGCGTTCTCATCGAAGCGGATGTAGCTGCCGTCGGGACGACGCTTTTCTTTCTTGACTCGAACGACGACGCACTTGACGACTTCGCCCTTCTTGACACCAGCACCAGGGATGGCATCTTTCACGGTGGCGACGAAGACGTCGCCGATCGAGGCGTAGCGGCGGCGTGTGCCACCGAGCACCTTGATGCACAGCACTTCCTTGGCGCCCGAGTTGTCGGCGACGCGAAGGTCGAGATTCCTGCTGAATCACTTGGCACGCTCCAGAACGTCGGTGATGCGCCAGCGCTTGTTCTTGCTGAGCGGACGGGTCTCCATCACGCGCACCTTGTCGCCCACGTTGACGTCGTTCGTCTCGTCGTGGGCGTACAGCTTCTTGGTACGCATGATGAACTTGTTGTACTTGGCGTGGCGCACACGATCGACGACGGCCACGACGGCGGTCTTGTCCATCGCGTTCGACACGACCGTTCCTTCACGAATCTTGCGAACGTTGCGCTCGGCGTCGTCGGTCGATGTGGTGGTGGCTGCTGCAGTTGCTTCAGGCATGTCGGAATCCGTCACTGTCCGGCCTCGGCCGCTGCGATTTCACGCGAACGGATGAGGGTGTTGATACGAGCGATCTGCTTGCGCACCTTGCCGATTTCGGCGGTGTTGTCGAGCTGACCGGTCGCATTGCGAAAGCGCAGGTTGAGCGCTTCCTGCTTGGTGGCCTTGAGTTCGTCGATCAGCTCACCGAGGCTGAGTTCGGCGAGGTCGCTGTTGTTCTTCGCCATCAGATCTCCTCCTCACGGGTGATGATGCGTGCCTTGATCGGCAGCTTCTGGATCGCCTTTTCGAGGGCGGCACGAGCCATGGCCTCGTCGGGGTACGACAGCTCGAACATCGTGCGGCCAGGCCTGACCACGGCCACCCAGAACTCGGGGTTGCCCTTGCCGGAGCCCATGCGGGTCTCAGCTGGCTTCTTGGTGACGGGCTTGTCCGGAAACACGTTGATCCAGACTTTGCCGCCACGCTTGATCGAGCGGGTCATGGCGATACGGGCGGCTTCGATCTGGCGAGCCGAGATCCAACCCGGCTCGAGCGCCTGAATTCCGTACTCACCGAAGTGCAGCCCTGAGCCACCCTTGGTGAGGCCCTTGGTGCGGCCGCGATGGTGTTTGCGATGGGCGACCTTGCGAGGCATCAGCATGGTGCGGTCCCCTTTCAGTCCTCGCCGCGCAACCGCGGCGTCTCGTGGCCCTCGCCCTGCGCGGTGCGCTTGGCGATTGCCTCTTCTTCGTCGAGCAACTTCTCGAGTTCCGGATCGGCCTCACGGACGAGCGGCTGGGTCTCGGGCGCCGGCACGGCGTCACGGGGTCCACCCGACGACACCACCTTGCGCGGCCCAACCTGGCCGGACGTCTCACCGACGGCCATGGCGGCCTCACGGGCGATCTTGTCCTCGTTGAGCTTCTTGTACGGGAGGATGTCTCCCTTGTAGATCCACACCTTCACGCCGACACGGCCGCTGGTGGTCTTGGCTTCACGCATGCCGTAGTCGATGTCGGCTCGCAGCGTGTGCAGCGGCACACGACCCTTCGCGGTACCACTCGGTGCGGCTCATCTCGGCGCCGCCGAGGCGACCCGAACACTGCACCTTGATGCCGAGGGCGCCGGCGCGCTGTGCGTTCTGCACCGCTCGCTTCATGGCCCGACGGAACGCGATGCGGTTGACCAGCTGATCAGCCACACCCTGAGCGATCAGGGCGGCATCGAGTTCGGGGTTCTTGATCTCGACGATGTTGAGCTGGATCTTCGGGTTGCCGGTGATCTTGGTGATCAGCTGACGAAGTTCGTCGGCCTGGGCGCCACGACGACCGATCACGATGCCCGGACGAGCGGTGTGCACGTCGACACGCAGCTTGTCACGGGTGCGCTCGACCTCGATGCGGCTGATCGCCGCCGACTCGAGGCGAGTCATGATCTCCTGGCGGATCGTCCAGTCCTCGGTGAGGTACTCCTTGTAGTCGCGCTCGGAGAACCAACGCGACTTCCAGTCGGTGGTCACTCCCAGACGGAAGCCGTACGGATTGATCTTCTGACCCATGTTACTTTTCCTCGGCCTCTCCGGAATCGTCGCTTGCTTGCGTGTGGTCGGCCTCGGGGCCAGCCTCGTCGCTGGCGCTTCCCTCGGCGGCGTCGTCACCAGCTGGTTCGACGGCGTCGGCAGCTTCCTCGGTCTCGACGTCGTCCGACTCGACGGTGGTGTCAGACACCTCGTCGGTTGCGTCGGTTGCGTCGGTGATCTCGTCGTCGGTGATCTCGGCGTCGAGGATTTCCTCGTCGGCGTCGATCGCGTCGATGGCGGCTTCGCCTTCGGCGGCTTGCCGGCGGCTGCGCTCGACACGAGCACGGCGGCTGGCGCTGCTGCTCTGCGGGCGGCCACGGCCTGCGGCGCCACCGGCACGCTCCTGGCGTGCGGTGATGATCGCAATGCGGTCGTCGCTCATGCGAGCAACGATCACCGTGATGTGACAGCTGCGCTTGTTGATGCGGGTCGCACGGCCACGAGCACGGGGACGGAAGCGACGCAGGGTCGGGCCCTCGTCGGCGAAGCACGCAATCACGTACAACTCTTCGGCGTCCTGGTCGTCGTTGTTGACCGCATTCGCCACGGCGCTGGCGAGCACCTTGCGGATGTCACCAGCGATGTGACGGTCGGTGAACTGCAACACCTCGTCGGCGGTACGCACGTCGAGGCCACGGATCAGGTCGAGCACGACGCGAGCCTTGGAGGCCGATGCCCGCACGTACTTGGCGGTGGCCTTGGTGCCGGAGCGCTCGCCGGCGACGAACGACTTCTCGTTGAGCTTCGGTCCGGTCATCAGCGGCGACCCTTCGAGTTGCGCTCCATGCCAGCATGGAACTTGAAGGTGCGGCTGGGGCTGAACTCGCCCAACTTGTGGCCCACCATCGACTCGGTCACGTAGACCGGGACGTGCTTGCGGCCGTCGTGGACGGCAATGGTGTGGCCGACCATGTCGGGGATGATGGTGGAGCGACGCGACCAGGTCTTGATGACCTTGCGTTCGCCGGCAGCGTTCTGGGTGTCGATCTTCTTGAGAAGATGGTCGTCCACGAACGGGCCTTTTTTGAGACTGCGAGACATGCGGGGTTACCTTCCTTGCCGCGTCAGCGGCGACCCTTGCCGGAACGGCGACGACGGATGATCAGCTTCTGGCTGGCCTTCTTCTTGTTGCGAGTGCGGCCTTCGGGCTGACCCCACGGCGACACTGCAGGACGGCCACCAGAGGTACGGCCTTCGCCACCACCGAGTGGGTGGTCGACCGGGTTCATGGCCACACCACGGGTCTGGGGCTTCTTGCCCTTCCAGCGGTTGCGGCCGGCCTTGCCGATCTTGACGAGCTCGTGCTGGCTGTTGCCGACTTCGCCGACGGTCGCACGGCAGTCGATCATCACGCGGCGCATCTCGGTGGAGGGCATACGCAGCGTGGCGAAGTCACCCTCCTTTGCAACGAGCTGCACGGCGATGCCGGCCGAACGGCCGATCTTGCCACCCTGTCCGGGACGCAGTTCGACGTTGTGCACGGTGGTGCCGACGGGGATGTAGCGCAGCGGCATGGCGTTGCCGGGCTTGATGTCGGCACCCTGACCGCTCTGCACGGTGTCGCCGACATTGAGTCCACGCGGGGCGAGGATGTAGGCCTTGACGCCGTCGTTGTAGTGCAACAACGCAATGCGACAGGTGCGGTTCGGGTCGTATTCGATGGCGGCGACCTTTGCGGTCACGCCGTCCTTGACCCGCTTGAAGTCGATGATGCGGTACTGCTGCTTGTGACCGCCGCCGCGATGGCGGGAGGTCTTGCGGCCGTAGCTGTTGCGGCCACCGGTCTTGGACTTCTTGACGAGGAGCGTCTTCTCCGGCGTGGTCTTGGTGATCTCGCTGAAGTCGGAGCTCGTCTGGAAGCGACGGCCGGGGCTGGTGGGCTTGCGGGAACGAATGGCCATGATCAGCTCAGTTCTCGAACAGCGGGATTTCGCCCGCTGCCAGGGTGACGATGGCCCGCTTCGTGTCAGGCCGGGTACCGATGCGGTTGGTGCCACGGGTGCGCTTGCGCTTGCCGTTGCGGTTCAGGGTGTTGACCTTGAGCACCTCGACACCCCAGATCGCCTCGACGGCGTCGCGGATCTCGGGCTTGGAGGCCTTCGGGCTCACCTTGAAGGTGTAGACACCCTGCTCGATGAGGGCGTAGCTCTTCTCCGAGACGATCGGAGCAATGATGATGTCGCGAGGATCCTTCATCAGGAGGCTGCTTTCTCGCTGGAGACGGGCGTGCCGGCGGGCAACACGTCCTGGGTGAAGATGATCCACTCGTTGCAGAGCACGTCGTAGGCGTTGAGTTCACCCGGACCGATGATCTGCACCTTGGGAAGGTTGCGGAAGCTGAGCGCAGCTGCGGCATTGTCGCGGCCGATGACCACGAGGGCCGTGCCGGTGATGCCGAGCGCATCGAGTGCAGCCTTGGCGTTCTTGGTCTTGGGAGCATCGAAGCCCCACGAATCGACAACGATGACCTTGCCCTCGTTGGCACGGTCGGACAGCGCTGAATGCAGGGCTGCCTTCACCATCTTCTTCGGGGTCTTCTGGTCGTACTTGCGAGGCTTCGGGCCGAGGGCCACGCCACCGCCGACGAAGTGCGGACCACGGATCGAGCCCTGACGAGCGTTACCCGTGCCCTTCTGGGCGTACGGCTTGCGACCGCCACCACGCACGTCGGAGCGAGTCTTGGTGCTCTGCGTACCGGCACGACGTGCGGCGAGCTGAGCGGTGACCACCTGGTGCATGAGGGGGATGTTCGGCGTGACGCCGAAGATCGCGTCGTCGAGTTCGACGGAGCCGCTGTCCTTGCCGGCTGCGGTCTTGAGGGTGAGATCGGCCATGTCAGCCTGCCTTTCCTGCGAGCTGTCCGGCCTTCTTCACGGCGTTGCGCACGAGCACGACGCCGCCGGCCGGTCCGGGAACCGAGCCCTTGATCAGCAGCAGGTTGCGCTCGACGTCGGATTGCACGACTTCGAGGTTCTGCGTGGTGACCTGCTCGTGACCCATGTGGCCGGCCATGCGCTGGCCCTTGAACACGCGTGCCGGGAAGGCACACGAGCCGATGGCGCCAGGCTTGCGATGGCTCTTGTTGTTACCGTGCGATGCCGGCTGGCCCTTGAAGTTGTGACGCTTCATGACGCCGGCGAAGCCCTTGCCTCGGCTGGTGCCCGTGACATCCACGAGCGTGCCGGCGGGGATCTGCTCGACGGTCAGCACCTGGCCGACCTCGAAGCCGTCGACGGAGTCGAGGCGCAGTTCCACGAGGCGCTTGCCTGGGGCAACGCCCGCCTTCTCGAAGTGGCCGGCGGCCGGCTTGGTGAGCTTCTTGGCATCGCGGTGGCCGTAGGTCACCTGGAGGGCGTTGTAGCCGTTGCGCTCTTTGGTCTGGATCTGGACGATACGCATCGGCTCGACACGCACGACGGTGACGGGGACGACCACGTCATCCACCCACGTCTGTGTCATGCCGACCTTTTCGCCGACGATCGATTGTTGTGCCATGGCGGCATGTTCCTTCTTGAGTTGATCGAGCCGAACGTCTGGTGACGATCGGCTATCCACGCAAATGCTCCGCCGCTAGCCGTTCTGCGAACAGGTCGGACGAGCGTGCGGAGCACGAGATCTGGTTGTTGCTGGGCGGTTCCGGTCCCGATCGTTGCGGGGGGCCTACTCAGACATCGGTTGCTGGTTGTTCTGGTGACCGGAATGCCTTCCGATCACGGCCATGCAATGCTATGGGCGCCGATGTGGGCTTCCAACGCGGCCGTCCACAATGTGACCGGCGTCGCGCAGCTCGGTGATGGCCCCGCTTGTGCTCGGGTCGAGCTGCCGCGAGGCTCGAAGGATGCCCAACTCCTCGTGGACCACCGCCGACATCGCCGACCTGACGGGCCGCACCGCAATCGTCACCGGCGCCAACACCGGTCTCGGCCTCGAAACCGCCGCCGAACTCGCTGCGCACGGCGCACGTACGGTGCTCGCTGTCCGCAGCACCGACAAGGGTCGAGCGGCGCTCGCCAAGATTCTCGAGCGGCACCCCGATGCAGAGGTGTCGGTGCAGGAACTCGACCTCTCCGACCTGTCGTCCGTGCGAGCTGGCGCAACCGAACTCCTCGGCAGCCACGAGCGCATCGACCTGCTGATCAACAACGCCGGCGTGATGTACACCGCCAAGTCGACCACCGCCGACGGCTTCGAGCTGCAGATGGGCACCAATCACCTCGGCCACTTCGCGCTGACCGGGCTGCTGCTCCCCCGCCTGCTCGACACTGCCGGGTCGCGAATCGTGAGCGTCAGCAGTGTCGGCCACAAGATCCGCTCGAAGATCGACGTCGATCAGTTGGCGACCACCGACGGCTACGACCGCATCTCTGCCTACGGGCGTTCGAAACTGGCCAACCTGCTGTTCACCTACGAACTGCAACGCCGCCTCGCGTCGGCCGGCGCATCCACGGTGGCACTCGCAGCTCACCCCGGTGTGTCGGAGACCGAACTCACCCGCCACCTCCCCAAGTTCGTGCAGTGGAGCAGCGTCCTGCTGCGCCCCCTGGTACAGGACGCAGCACACGGCGCGCTGCCGACGCTGCGCGCCGCGGTCGATCCAACGGCGCTCGGTGGTCAGTACTACGGGCCCGACGGCATCGGCGAAACACGCGGCGCACCCGAGATCGTCACCTCGAGCGCCCGATCCCACGACGAGGTGCTCCAGCGCGACCTGTGGGAGAAGTCCACCGAACTCACCGGCGTCACGTACCCGGTCTGACACCGAGCACCCTTTCCACGTTTGCGTTGCGTTTTCGGTGGCCCCGGGTCACCGAAAACGCAACACGTACGGATTGGATCGACGCGCACATCGGGAATCCTCCCGATGTGCGCGTCCGGGCGAGGCGCGTAGGTTCGTGAGCGTGGGTGGAACCGCCGCCCCGACGACGAAAGCAGCACGTTCATGAACCGTCTCCGCTCAGCAATTGCAGTCTCGGTGATAACGGCAAGCCTCGTGGCGTGCGGGTCGGACGACGCAGCCGACTCGTCGGACGAGGCAACCTCCCAGGACGACGGCGGCGATGCCACCAGCGACGTGAGCGAGTCGCCGTTCGGGGACGACGAGGTCGGCCAACTCCGCGAAATCCTGGCGAACTTCGGCGCACCGGTTGACGAAACGAAGTGCGTTGCCGAGGAAGTGGTGGGCGAGGTCTCGCCGGAGGAGCTGACAGCGTTCCTGGAAGCCTTCGAAGCAAACGACACCGAGGCAATGGATCCTGACGTCGGCTTGGCGTTCTCCACAGCTGCGGAGACCTGCGGCTTCGCCTGACTCGCGTCACCCGATCGACCGGCGACCTTTGCCGTTTGTGTTGCTTTTTCGGCGGGCCGGGTCACCGAAAACGCAACGCAAACGGATTGAATCGACGGGCTAGGGGAAGCGTTTCGCGAGCCAGTCGACGACGTGGGCCATCGCCTCGGGGCGGTGGCCTTCCAGGTAGTGCGGCGCTCCCGGCATCTCGATGTACGTGACATCGTCGGCGCCAGCGGCATCGACGATCTCCTCGGCCTGCCACAACCGGATCTCGGTGTCGGCGGTGGGATGCACGAGCAAGGTCGGCACCGTGACCTGCGGCATGGTGTCGGCGAGCTTCGCTCCGCTCGACAGGCCCGACCACGTGCTCAGCCAGCCCCGCGCCGTCATCGTGCGGGCCAGGCCTCCTCGGCCGTAGTTGGCGTCGAACGGATCGGGAAATGCGAACAGCGATCCCATCGGCCGGTCGTCCGGGTCGATCGACAGGTCGAGGTAGGCGGGATCGGCGAGCGTGCGGTAGATCGTGAGGTACCTCGTGAACACGGCCCGCCGCCGCAGTTCACGCCATCGCACCGGGTCGGCCCCTTTGTCGATGCCGCGCAGCTCCGGCACCACGTCCATCGAGTCGGCGATCGATGCCTTCGCGATCGCGTCGATGCGGGCCACCCGAGCGACCTGCGCGGCTCGATACGTCGCCACCCACGCAGGGTCGAAACTGCACGGCTCGGGCCAGGGTCGCCACCCGTTGTCGGGGTGGTACATGTCGAGTTCCGGCACCGTCGAGAACGGGTCGTGCTCGTCGGCGACGGACGGGTCGATCACCTGGAGCATGAACACCCCCTCCCCCGGATGCGCTGCCATGCCGACCCACCCGTCGCCGATGTCCAGTTCGGCGTTCGCCATCGCCATCAGCGAGCCACCGCCGGAGTTGCCGAGCAGCACCACCGCCTCGGCGCCACGCCGGATCATCTCGTCATGGGCGGTCTGCACGTCGGTGATGCATGCCTCATGCAGACAGTCGGTGTCGTTGTTCATGTAGCGAGTGCCGAACCCGAGCACCGCATAGCCCGCCGCGGCGAGGAGCGGGCAGGCATAGTGCACGCTGAAGTCTCCACGAGGGTGAGACAGAATGACGGCGGTCTTCCACGGAGTGCCCACTGGAGGGGTCCACAGCACGCCGCGCACCAGTGCGCCGTCGGGCGACACGAGCCGGACCGCCTCGCGCTGCACCGCCACGCCTGGATCATCCTCCGGCAACGGCCAGTAGCCGAGCCCGAACGGGCGGGTGCCGCCGAGCATCGTGTCGAGCGCGTCCATCACCGCAACGTAGACGTCGCCAGCGGTCAGCGCCGTTGCCGGCCACCAAGGTGCACCGACGGTTCGATCAGCAGCGGCGACGAAGTTCCCGCTCCAGCGCGAGGTAGTCGTCACTCGTCGTCGCCGTGCCGAACGACGGAAACACCACGCGCTGCTGCTCCCCGGCAGGTTGTGTCACGTCGAGGTGCCAGCGCGTCGAGCGCACCACCTGGCCGTCGGCGCTGGTGGTGCTGCTGGTGTGCTGATCGATGACGACCTGACTGCCGGCCAACGGAATACTCCGCATCTTCGGCGGTCGGCCGGCGGACAAGTCACCGCCCTCGACGACGATGCGGAACGAGCGGGCACGGCCGATCACCACATCGAGCCCGAACCCCGCCAGCAACAGAAAGCCTGGCACGGTGACGGCGCTCAACACGACCGCAAGCGCTCCCTCGTCCCAGTATGCAATCACCGCATACACGGCAATCATCGCCGCCGGAACGGCGAATGCCGCCCGCACCAGCCATCGGTTGCGATCGGCATTCGGGCTCAACCGGGGTTGCCACTCGAACCGGTCGGTCACCACCGGTGATCGACTGACCGAACCGCTCTCCACCGAGGCAACGGGAGCAGCAAAGGGTCGCATCTCGGCATCGGCCGATGCGGAGTCGAGGCCCGCTCCACGCTCCGACGCGTGCCGACGCAGCTCGGCTCGCAGGGCGTCGATGGTCGGGTCGGACAGCAGGAACAACCCCGCAACGTTGGCAACGCTGTGACGCACCGCCCCCGACGGTCCAGCGATCTCGATCGACCATCGGCTGCCCGGACTGAACGATCCCGAGTTCGAGGATCGCTGCCGAATCTCGATGCTGTCGGCATGCGCCAAATCGAACACCGTGGTCGACTTGGTGTCGCTGATCGTCAACTCGCCATCGTCGGCCACCGCGCATCTCGTTGCCAGCAGCCGCCGATGCTCGTTGAACGACAGCGCTCCGATCCCGGCGACCAAGACGGCGAGCACGATCATGAACCGGCTCTGCAGCAGCACTGCTGCTGCAATCGACGCAACGATGACAGTTCCTCCTCCCGCGATCGTCAGCATCAGCTTGCGACGCTCCTCGTCGGAGATCCGTGCCTGCCACTCCCAATGCGTTGCCGAAGGGGTGTTCGGTGCGACGTCCATGTCATCTCCTCGTCGATGTGAGCGCGTCAGCGCGGGCATGGTCGATTGTCCGCCAGACGCCCGTGGCTGGGCATCGGGAGGATTCCCGATTCGCCACGACCACAAGGGTTCCCAGAATCAGGAATCCTCCCGATGTGCGGACTCGACGCCGCCCTTACCGTCGACCACCGCGAGCGGAACCGCCGCTCCAACGACGAAAGCAGCAACCACATGCACCGAATCCGTACCACCGCCGTGACCGCCCTCATTGCCATTGCACTCGTTGCGTGTGGTTCCGACGATTCGGCGAGCACCTCCGACGGGGCCTCGTCGGAGGAGACGTCCTCCGATGGCACCTCCGCATCACCGTTCGGTGAGGGCGAGATCGCCGAGTTCCGTGAACTCCTCGCCAATTTCGGCGCACCGGTCGATGAGACCGAGTGTGTCGCCGAAGAACTCGTCGGGGTCATCTCCCGGGACGACTTGCGCAGCTTTCTCGAAGCAGTCGACGCCGAGGACAGCGACGTCGACCCCGAGGTTGGATTGGCATTCACCGAGGCCGTCGACGCCTGCGGACTCAGCTGACGCCGACCCATCGCGGCAGTCAGCATCTCGACCAACGGAGCAGATCTCCCGGCTCACGGCTGGCTCACGCAACTCGGTCACGCTGTGCAGACACCCACAGCACCCAGAGTCATCTCGATGCGGCCCACCCCGTCGGCGTGCCTCTGCGATCACACGCGAGGAGCACAACCCGATGTCGAATGAGGCCGCAACGAGGAGGGTCGAGTCACCAAGCATTGTCTGTCCCGGCCACCCCCGACTGCGGCTGCGTCTCCCCGACCGCTGGACGATCTCCGAGGTTCCGCTCGCCACGTTTGCCATTCACGCGCCGGAGGTGGTCGACGGATTCTGGATTCACGCCTTGTTCGACATCGCAAAGGTCGCGCCGAACATCGATCTCGGCAAGGTTGCCGACGCGACGCTCGCCAGGCTCATCCGCCAGGACCCCGGCGCCACTGTCGAGATGAACCGCTCCGGCCATTTCGGCGAACATGCGGTGGTACTACGCGGTGTCTCGGCAACCCTCGGAACGCCAGCGCGGCCGACCACCCAGTTGCACGCGCTCGTGCTGGCACCAACCACCACGGGTCGAACCGTCACCGACCTGGTCACCGTGGTTGGATCCTGTCCAACGGAGCGCGCACATGACCACGTCCCCCTGATGATCGAGGTGATCGCCTCGCTCGAATTCCTGTCGGACACCCACCGATGAGATCGTCGCGTCGCACCGGACGGCTCGCACTCGTCATCGCCGGCACCGCGATCGCAGCAGCCTGTGGCTCCGGACCTGACGGCGGCACTTCGACCGGGACCAGCACCATCGGGACGACTGGCCCCGCAGCGACAACCGACTCGGCCCCGGCCAGCGACGACGACATCGTGTCAGTCGCATCCGTCACTGCGGACGGGCTCACGATCGACATCACGCCAGCCGAGATCCGCATGGCCACTCCTGACACCGTGGTGTGCGCCGACGAGTTCGACGACACTGCAACGATCCGGGCAACCATCGGCGACGAGTTGCGAGTCGACGGGATCGAGGACATCGACGCTGTGGAAGTCAGCTGGACCGACCCCGCAGGCCGGGAGCGCTCTCGCCCGATGACCGCAGACGGTGACGCATTCACCATCGAGCTGGGCCCATTCCGGGCCACCCGCGGTTCAGACGACCGCATCGTCACCGTGGTCGCCAGTGCGCTCGACGCCGCAGGACGTTCCCTGGCGACCGCAACGCTCGATGCGGTGGTGTACGGCCCCGAAGGCTGCCAACGGATCAAGCAACAACGCAGTCGTGACCGTGACCGGAACACACGGCTGACGAGACCGGACGGATCCGCAGCCCAGATGGCCGCGTCGACAGCACCGTCGCCGCTCGTACTCTGGGCAACCGCTGACGGCACCTGCCCGAATGGGCCCACCACAGCGACCGTGACGGCCCGACCGAGCGTGGACGTCGACCGCATCGGCGCCCGACTCACCAACTCGGGTACCACCCTCGACACCGTGGCCCTCACACGGAACCCCAACGGCACCTGGACCGGGACCATCGGGCCCATCACCGCACGCCGCAACATGGACGAACGCACACCCCTGCGTCTCGAACTCGTCGCCACCTCCGGCGCCCGCTCGATCACCACGAACACCACCGCCACCCTCGTACGCCCCGAACCCTGCGCCGACGCGGCCGAACCGGAGGCAGGCAGCAGTTCGGCGGCCACGCCGTCGATTTCCGCATCGACGGCGCCGTCGCCGCTCGTACTCTGGGCAACCGCTGACGGCACCTGCCCCACCGGACCCACCACCGGAACCGTCACCGCAACCCTGAACGCTGCCCGTGACGTCGAACGTGTCGGCGCCCGCCTGATGGCTTCCGGAACCAGCCTCGACACCGTGGCCCTCACACGGAACTCCAACGGCACCTGGACCGGGACCATCGGGCCCATCACCGCACGCCGCAACATGGACGAACGCACACCCCTGCGTCTCGAACTCGTCGCCACCTCCGGCGCCCGCTCGATCACCACGAACACCACCGCCACCCTCGTACGCCCCGAACCCTGCACTCGCCCGGGAGTCTCGACGACCACGACGATCGCTCCAGCTGCCCCACCCTCGCCGACTCCTCCACCGGCCACGCCCGCCCCGACACCCCCCACCACGGCACCTCCGCCGCCGCCACCACCACCACCACCACCGCCACCACCACCGCCGCCACCACCGCCCGCTCCCACCGTGTCGGCCAGTACGGCGTCGTCGCAGGTCTTTGCCACCATCGACGGTGCCTGCCCGGCAGGAACCACGACGCTCACCGTCGGGGCACGCACCACCGGCACCATCACCTCGGTCACCGGGCGAGCCCGCCTCGCGACCGGCTCGACGGTGACGCTGAACTTCTCAGCGGCCGGAGGCAATCGATATTCCGCCAGTGCGGGGCCGATCCCCGGCGCGCCGAGCATGCCGGCAAGCAGCACGATCGACATCCAAGTTCGCGTGGTCGACGGCCTCGGGCGTGAGGCGACAGCAGCGACGAGCGCAACGCTCGTGCGACCCGCTCCGTGTTGAGCGAAGCCTGACGCTCGCTCAGCGCGTCAACGCGGTGATCGCTGTCAGACCCTGGGCATCAGCCGTCGCGACCACGAGCACACCATCACCTGCGGTGCCGATGCCGACCAGCGCCGCCACGTCGCCGCCGACCAATTCGGTGAGAGACGACGACCCGACATACCCACCATCGGGGGTGACCACGACGACAAGATCTCCCGCAACGTCAACGCCACACAGCTCGCTACCGCACCGTCCGACACCGTCGAACGCCACCACGCCCAGACCTTCGGAGCCTGGAGCGAACGACCATTCGAGACCAGAGCCCGCCGCCATCGACAACGTCGGCTCCGAGGCCCCAGCCGTCACACCGCCGACGAGCACCCGGTTGCGAGCGGTGATCGAGGCAGCTTGTACGTCGCCGCCGACGAAGATGTCCGTGGCCACGGCGGTGCAGCCCTGTCTGCCGATCTCGAATGCAACCAGCGAAGTCGTGGCTGACCACGACACCATCGTCGAGTCCGGGCCGAGCGATACGTTCTCGCGTGCCTCCGAACACACCGCCTGATCGCCCTGCGCGACCCGCCCGACGAGGATGCTCGCTTCGGTGGCAGCTGCAACCGTGCCGTCAGCGGTGCCATCGACGGCGACGACGAGCCCGATATCAGGGGGCAACACGAGGCGAGACACCTCGGCGCCGATCGAACACGACGCCGCATCGATCGCCAGTGAGGCACCGACGATGTCCCCCGCCACGGCAGTCCACAGCACGTCGCCGCCCGCCCCGACAACAGTCGCATCCGCCGGCACGCCTGAGCAGGCCACGGCCGTGATCGGCCCAGCGACGGGCACCACCGGATCGCTCGCCGGTGGAGCTGGGTCACCGGCGGAGACGTCGGTGGCACCCGTGGTCGCGTCAGGGGCGGCGGTCACCCCTGCGGCCACGGTCGTGGCGGGCGTGGCGTCGTCGCCCGAGCGCACCGCCACCCCCACTCCGACGGCGACGACGACTGCAGCGGCGGCGAGGCCGACCACCAGCCCCTTTCGTTTCGATCCGGGCGGGTTCACCACCGGCTCCGACGCATCCTGCGCCACCACGACCGGGTCAGGCTCTGGGTCAGACGGAGGCTCGGTCGCACGAACGGCGACGGGCGCGTCGGACGCCGACGCCTCGGCGGCCAGCGCCGTCCCGACGGCAATCGCAAACGTCGGGTTGGTCGCCGCTGTGATCGGACGACCGGTGTGTTCGGCCACCATCTGCGCCACCGCCGGGATCCGCGACGAACCACCGACCAGCAGCACCGAAGCAACGTCGTCCCACGTCACACCGGCAGAGGCGACGACCCGATCGAGCACGCCGAGCGAGTCGACGAGACGCGGCCTCACCATCGCCTCGAGATCGACGCGGGTGAGACGGACCGTCGTGTGGAGACCCGGCAACTGCACCGGGATTTCGACATCGGTGTCGACCGACAACGCCTCCTTCGCCGACTGGCAGTCGGCGCGCAACCGTGCGAGCGCGGCTCGGCATTCCGGATCGGCGGAATCGAGCGCGACGACCTGTCCGTCGAGTGCAGCATCGACGTGGGCCACCACCGCGAGGTCGAAGTCCACACCACCGAGTCGTTCGACTCCCTCCGGGCTCCCGATCACTTCCCAGTCGCCGCCGTAGCGGACGAGGGCAGCATCGAACGTGCCACCACCGAGGTCGTACACCGCAACCAGTGACCCCGGCTCGATCCGATCGCGATTCGCGACGGCGGCGGCCACCGGTTCGGGGACGAGTTCGACATCGGGGTAGCCGGCATGCGCGGCAGCCGAACGAAGCATGTCGAGACGGAATGGGCCCCACGATGCAGGGTGCGCGAGCGCAAGGCGGCCAGGGGCGTCACCCTCCGCCGAACGGGCGCGTTCGATGACGTCGGCCAACAGGTGACCGGTGAGCACGTCGGCCCCGTAGCCCTGACCGCCGAGCACGATGGGAGCAGGGTCACCGAAGCGGCGTTTGAACTCGCGGATCGTGCGTGTGGGGTCGGTCACCGAGCGGCGAGCGGCGACCTCGCCACACAGCACCTCACCGTCGTCGCGAATCGAGATTGCCGATGGCATCACCTGGGAGTCCGTCGTCAGTTGCACGATGGTCGCCCGACCCGAGCGTGCCACGGCGGCACTGGTCGAGGTGGTCCCCAAGTCGACGCCCAGCTGGTACCCCATGGTCGCTGTCTCCGATCCGGTGTCGGCACCCTGCCCGACGCCCGGGGCGACCGTATCGGGCAGGACTCGCCGCCCGTATCGGGAATCTTCCCGATGCTGACGCCACGGGCCAGATCTACCCTCGTCTGCGTGTCGGCGAGCGATTGGAGTTGGTTCGAGAGCGCGCTCGACGTCTGCGCGCAGCGCGCCGGCACCACGTTCGTGGGGGCCGACCACCCCGTCGCCGAAGCCGCTGGAACCGACCCGGACCCTGACCTCTTCGGAGCGGCGGTGGAACCCGGCGCCGCCCTCCTGGACGTGTCGAGCCTGCTCGCAACCGGGGGGCCGCTCGCTGTCTTCGATGCGATCACCGAGGATCGCATCGCTGAACTCCTGGCCGAGATCACCACTGAGCCCACTCCACTCGTCCCGCCGGCCAACGGCGCCACCTGCGCTCGCGGACCCCTTCGACGAACTGCTTCGTGACGATCTCGATCCGGCATCGCATCGCACGAACGCATCGGGCGATCTCGAATCCCTCAGCGATCCGATCATCGCCGACCACAGCGCGCCAGCACCACCGAATTCGACGGACCCCAGCTCCTCGCCCTTGGACCCGGCCCAACCCGCCGACTCGGACGACCGCGACCACGAACTGGCGACCGAGACCAGCGACGCACCTCGCCCACCCAAGCTGGACGAATCGGCACTGGACCAGCTCGTCGACGATCCGTGGCCACCGATCCACGAGCAGATTCACCAGCGCATCGATGAGCCGTTCGACGATCCGAACACCGACTCGGCTGATGAACCGCTACCAGACGATTGGACGCACGATGGTTGAGCTCCGCGAGTCGCGGGCGTCGGAATCGGCGACGCTCGATGCGCTGCTCGATGAGACGGCCCAGAGCCTGGCAGCAGGCGGCAACGAGGAGAGCGTCGTCCGCCTCAACGCCGCCAGAGCGCGGCTCGCACGGCCGGCAACAGTCGTCTGCGTCGTCGGCGAATTCAAACAAGGCAAGAGCAGCCTCGTCAACGCACTGATCGGGCGGGCCGTCTGCCCGGTCGACGACGACATCGCCACCTCGGTCGTGACCGTGGTGCGACACGCTGCCGAGCCATCGGCGATCGTCCGCGGACGGGCCGATGGCGAACCAACGGCGCGCCGTATCCAGCTGGCCGACGTGCCACAGATCGTCACCGATACAGCCACCGACGACGGCCTCGTCATCGATCGGGTGGAGATCGGCATCCCCAGTGGGCTGCTCGAAGATGGCCTGGCGCTCGTCGACACCCCGGGCATGGGCGGCGTCGGCGCCGGGCACGCAGCCGCAACGCTCGCATTTCTGCCGTTTGCGGATGGCCTGATCTTCGTCACCGACGCCACCCAGGAGCTCACCGCTCACGAAATCGACTTTCTCCAGACGGCTCGAGAACTCTGCCCCGCAGTGATGGTCGCGGTCACCAAGACCGACATCACGCCACACTGGCAACAGATCGTCGACATCGACCGCCGACGGATCACCGAACTCGGACTCGATCTCGCGATCGTCCCGGCCTCGGCAGAACTCCGAGCGCAGGCACTCCTCCATCGAGATCGGGAACTCAACGAACGCTCCGGCTACCCCGAACTGATCGAGCAGCTCGATCACCGGGTGATCCGACCGGCGATCGCCGACGCCGACCATCGTGCCCAGCGCGAAGCGACCGGCATGCTCGACGCGGCGATCGCCGCCACCACCGCCGAACTGCGTGCCCTCGATGATCCCGAGGCCCGCGCGACCATGGCCCGCGACGCCGCCGATGCCACCAGCCGGCTGGAGCAGCTCCGCGGCCCAGGGGCGCGTTGGAACATCGTGCTCGGCGATCGGGTGACCGATCTGACCAACGAGACCACCCATGCGTTCCGGTCGGCGATACGAGGGGCGGCGGCGTCGATCGAGGAACGGATCGAGTCGATCACCAAGGCCACACAGTGGGACGGGCTCGGGCGCGACCTGCAGTCAGCGGTCGCCGAGGCCGTCACACAGGCCTTCATCGGGGTCGAGGCCGGACGGCAGACGACTCGTGACGAGCTGGCCGCGTTGCTCGCCGCCGACGATGTGATCACGCCCCAGCACCCACGCTCCATCGAACCAATCGACGTAGCGGGCATGTGGAGTGCCCGGGAACTCGACGCCAAGGAATCCGTCCAGGGCAAGGCGTTCCGCACCGGGCTGACCGGATTGCGCGGCGCCCAGGGGGGCGTGATGCTGTTCGGGATCGGTGCCCAGTTCCTCCCCCAGGCCGGGGCCCTCTTCCTCGCCTCGAACCCGGTGCTCCTCAGTGCAGGGTTGGTCTTCGGCGCTCACCAGCTGATGGAGGATCGCAAACGCAAAGTGGCAGCACGGCGCCAGGGTGCTCGCGCCCAACTGCGTCAGTTCACCGACGCCGTGTCATTCGAAACAACCAACCAGCTCGGTATCCGACTCCGCGAGGCGCAACGGGATCTCCGCGACGAGTTCGTCGACCTGATCGGCGAACTGCAGCGCACCTGGGCCGACGCCGCCAAGGCGGCTGACGAGATGCTGCATCGCAGCGAGCAGGAGACGCAGGCGCGACGCAGCGCGCTGCACGCCCTGCTCCAGCGATACGAACGCCACCGCAACGACCTTGGCCGCCTGCCAGGTACACCATCATGAGCACGCTGACGGGCGACATCGTCGAGGACCTGCGACACCTGTGCGACGACGCCGCCGCGCTCGCCGACCGGGTCGTCGCCGGCGCCCCGGCATCGACGCGAACTCAGAGCGCCGCCGACTCGATCCGGGGGATTCGCGCGCGGCTCGACGAACCGCTCCGAGTGGCGATCGCCGGACGGATCAAGGCCGGCAAGTCGACCTTGTTGAACGCGCTCGTCGGCGAGCGCTTGGCCGCAACTGATGCTGCGGAATGCACACGGGTGATCACGGTGTTCCACCACGCCGAGCGGTACGAACTCCAGGTCGTCACGCACGACGGCGACACCTTGCCGCTCGGGTTCCGGCGTGTCGACGGACGCCTGGTCTACGACCTCGGCGGGCTGGCTCCCGCGGACATCATCCGTCTGGAGGTCGGTTGGCCCTCGCCGGCGCTGCGACGGGTCACCCTCATCGACACGCCCGGTCTGGGTTCGATGGACGACGACAACTCGCGCCGCACGGTCGACTTCCTCGAGAGCACCGGCGATTCTCCGACCGGCGCCGATGCGGTCATCTATCTCATGCGGCATCTACACCGATCCGACACCGAGTTCCTCGGCGCGTTCATGGACCGGACCGTCGCCGGAGCGTCTCCCGTCAACGCCATCGCCGTGCTCTCCAGAGCCGACGAGATCGGGGCCTGTCGGCCCGATGCACTGGCCTCCTCCGCCCGCATTGCGGAGCGCTACCGCCGAGATGCGACAGTGAGCACGCTGGTGGCCGACGTCCTCCCGCTGGCCGGCCTGATCGCCGAGACCGGGCTGACCCTGCACGAACACGAGTACCAGGCCCTCGCCCGGCTCGCCCGGCTCGATGACGACACCCGCCAACGCCTTGTTCGCTCCGTCGACGACCTCATCGAACCGTCGGCGACGGAGCTGACCGTCGAGATCCGCCGCGACCTCATCGACCGTTTCGGGCTCTTCGGGATTCGGGTGGCGATCGACGCCTTGGCCGGTGGCCACGTGACCACGTCGTCGGAGCTGTCGCGTTTCCTCGTCGACCGATCCGGCCTCGACGCAGTGCGTCACGCGATCGACTCCGTCTTTCTTCCACGCGCCGGTGTGCTCCAGGCACGCACCGCGCTGGTGGGACTCCGAGCAGCCGTCGACGCGCTGGCCGATGCCGACCCGGTTGGCGCCGCGACACTGCGACGGGGCCTCGATGAACTGGCCGCGAGCACCGTCGAGTTTGCTCGGCTGCAAGCCGCTCACGCCGTGATGTCAGGTGCCGCCCGAGTCCCCGACGCCGAGCGGGCGGAGGTCGAGTTCCTGCTCACCGCGTCGGAGCCGAGTCGGGCACTCGGGCTCGACGACCTCAGCGACGACGATCGACGCCAGCGGGTTCTCGCCGGGATCGAGCGTTGGAGGACTCGAGCGTCCGATCCGCTCGCCGACCCTGCGTCGACATCAGTCGCCGAGACCCTCGCCCGGATCCACGAGCAGTGGTGGCGAGGCTGACGCACCGCCGGCCTCGAGGTCGTCGACATCGGCGAGCCAACGCGCCGACTGCTCGAGCTGTTCGAGTTGCTCGTTGCTGAGACGAGCCACCGGGATCTCCACGGCACCCCATGGATCGTCGCCAGCGATCTCGGACCCCACCGGGGACTCGGTTCGGAACCCGGCCTCGGTCAGCCAGCGGGCCAGATCGTCGCTGAACCCGCTCATGCCGTTGCCTCGGCATCGAGCGACGACTGCTCGGAGGCCAGGCGGCTCACGAGGAGTGCGAGCTCGGTCCGCGACCGGAGCGTGAGCTTGCGATAGATCGCCTGGAGGTGAGCGTCCACCGTCTTCACGCTCACATGCAGCGCTGCGGCCGCTTCTTTGTTTGCCAGTCCGGAGCCGACGGCTCCGGCCACCCGACGTTCCGCAGGAGTGAGCAGCCGGAGGGGGTCTTGCGGACCAGACCGCAACCGGTCGGCCTCTGCCTGCCGTCGCTGCGCGGCCGACGCTGCCGGCGACAGCGACGCTGCCCGCCCCCACCAGCGCGCAGCCTCGACGCGATCACCGGACTGCTCCACGCTCCGGGCGACGTGTTCGATGTCGGCCGCGACCGCTTCGTCGGGGCCGAGCGTGGCGATGTCGAGATGCTCGACGCGCCTGCGGCCGTCGCCCGGGCCGTCACAGGCAACCGCAAGGGCCCGATGGGCGGCTCGGCGGCTCGGCGCCGCCAACAGGTGGTAGCCGGCCGCCCGCCGCAAGGGATGGTCGAAGCGAACTCGACCATCGGCGATCGCCACGACGCCGGCCTCCTCGGCTGCCTCGAGACCAGCGATGTCGTCGCCGAGCATGACGAGGGCGAGCGCAATCGTGCGCAGGTCACCAGTTGGCTCTGCCGCGGCCACGCTCACGGCTCGGCGCGTCGGGGCATCGAGCGCTCGCAACGGTGCGGCGAAGACCTCGCCGATCGACCCGCCGGGTGACACGTTGACGGGCAGCACATCGAGTCCCTGCAACTGGGTCGACCGCAACCGCCCGACCACCTCGTGCACGGCGAGCGGGTTGCCGGCGGTTTGCTCACGTAGTGCGTTCGCAACGTCGAGCGGTACCGGGATCGAGGCCAACTCGGCCGCCAGTTGTCGAACCGCCACTGCATCGAGCCCACCGAGGTCGATGCGGTCGAGTCCACCATCGTCGACACCCCAGCGCGTCGCCCGCCCACCGAACACCAGCGCCAACGGGCATCCGCCGACGCGATGCCCAGCGAAGAACAGCGCACGCAGGCTGAGCTGATCGACCAGGTGGGCATCGTCCACGATGAGCAGCGTCGGTGTGGACACCGACGTGACGGCGTCGGCAAGAGCAACCGTGAGCGGCGCCTCCTCCCATCGACTGCTCGTTGACTCCTCGGCGACCCATCCCCCGCGCAGTATCTCGAGGAGAGGTTGCAGCGGTGCAGTCGCTGCGAGGTCGCGCAGCGCCGCGCCATCGATCTGCTGTTCGGCGTGTCGTCCCCGCGCCCTCGCGACGACGACGCCCGCATCGACCGCCGCCCGACCGAGCGCGTCGAGCAGGGTGCTCACACCGATTCCGATCTCGCCACGAAGCACAACCGCATCACCGGCGCAGGCAACCGCACGGTCGAGGCAGGTCCGCAGTCGAGCCGACTCTGCCGTCCGACCGATCGGCCATCCTCGAGTCTCCTGGTCGCCGGCGCTTGCGTCACCTGGAACGTTGCCCACAGAGCGAGGCTCGCCGACGAGCGTGAGCCGACCGTGAGCCACCCGGTGACGGCGGCGTGTGGACACCACGGTCCGTCAGCCGCCCAGCACCCACCATGGTCCCGTTCCGAAGGTCGAGGTGATCCCCGTGATCGAGGCGTCGACCGGCACCGGACCAATCCAGCTCGACCGTTGACAGGGCTCGCCGCTCAGCAGCGATGCGACATGATCGTTCGACGCCGAGATCTGATCCGACAGTTCGCCACCGGTCGCCCAACCGTCGATGACGAGGCCGAGATTGCCGGAGAACGTGCCGGGAGTGTCACCGAAGCAGTATTCAGCGTCGACGACGGCCCACTCGGTGCCGCTGGGCGGCTGGTCGAATGGCAAACCGGCGTCGATCGGTGCGTCGGCCGGGATCACCTCCCCAGGATCTGCGGCAGCGACACGCTCCACGCCGAACACCGTCCAGCTTGCTCCACCGCCCATGTCGAGCGAATCACCCGGCTCGAGCAGGTCACCATCGACCGGATGATCGGTGGCGTCGTACGGCGTACCGAGCGGTGCCGACCACCGAGTGGCCGGATCGAGCCCCCACAGTGCGGTCACCGGCGCTGCCCCGACGGGCACGTTCGGTTGCACCCACCCCTCTGCACAGTCGCCGACCGACGGCCACTCGAGCAGTACCGGCGACACCAGCGCGTCGATGATCATCGTCGACGGCGACTCGAACGGCTCACCGGCTGCGTCACCGAACGTGAACGACGAGATGCCCCCGTCGAACACGTCGACGTCGGAGCCGGAGCACACGCGCACCCGCAACGCCGACGGTGGCCGATCCTGATCGATCCCCAACGAGACCACGTCATCGACAACGTCCTCGAAGGGCCAGCGGCTCCATCCGACCAACTCGATCGTCGGGGTGCTCGAGGTGGGCACGCTCGGGACCGTCATCGTCGGCGCCGTGGTCGCGACCGTGGCCTCGACATCGCTCTCACCGGCATCACCGGCATCGTCGCTGCCCCCGCATCCTGCGACCGCGACGCCGAGTGCGACACCCAGCCCGAGCGTGAACCGCACCGACATCGACACGCGGTTGTCACCGATCTGCTGCATGCGACCAACGGTACGGAACCGCGCCCGGTCGGGAAATGGGGAATCCTCCCGATGCACCGGGGTCGCAGCGTTCCGTACGTTCGTCATCACACGATCACGACGTCACGAGAGGACCCCTTCCGATGAGCACCGAGCACCGAGTTCCGAGCCCCGAGTTCTGGGCGATCACCCCGTTCCGCTTCGAGACACCTGACGGTTGGTCGGCACGCCAGACCGCCCAGCACCTCGCCTATCTGCAACGCGACGACGACACGTCGAGCAACTGCGGCATCCAGTGGAAGCGCATCCCGGCATCGGTCGACCTCCGCCGCATCGCTCAGGTGTCGATGACGCTCACCGCGAAGGAGCACCCCGACATCGTCGTTGGCGTCTCGCGCTACGGCCGTCTGCACGGCAAGATGTCGTACCTCCGCATCAGCGAGTTCACGACGGCCGACGGCGACCGAGTCGGCCAGGTGTACGTCGCATTCACGGGACCGATCCTCGGCCTGGATCGGCCGATCGAATTGTTCGAGATCACCGGCCACTTCGACGCTGGTCATCCCAACCACATCAACGAGATCCAGGCGATCGTCAAGTCGTTCCAGTTCGTGCTTGCTGCACAGCCGGTCGACCCCGCCGATCCCACCAACGACGCCATGGACCTGACCCTGGCCGGGGAGGAATGACATGCCCTCGCGTTCAGACGACATCGCCGGCTACGCCGACAGTGATTCTTTCGGGGGCTCCGCCGGCAGTGCGCAGGTCGGCCGAACCGCTCAGATGGGAGAGAATCTGGTCGACCCTGCCGGCGGGATGCGCGACGAGGTCACCGGCGACCCGGATGGCATCGACCGGCCGACCTACTCGATGCAGGAGCGCCTCGCGCACGAGGCATCGGTGAACCGCGCCAGCCAGGACGCGGCGGCCGAACGCGCGGCCGAACGCGCCGCCGAGGAGACAGCGGAGGCGGAGGCGGAGCGGATCGAGCAGGAGATGGCCGACGCCCACGCTCGTGGCGAGGCGTATCGACTCGACGACGTCGAACACAACGGTGAGACCGTCGAGCAGTGGGTGTTGCCCGACGGCACCACTGTGCTGCGTGACGACGACGGCGACATCGTCAGCGTCACCTATCCGCCCGGGGGCGAGCCCGAGTACCAGGGCGACATGATCTTCGACGGTGAGATCTGTGCGATCTTCGAACTTGCGAGCGGCGCCATCGTCGCGGTCAACTCCGACGGCGACCTCGTCGGCTTCGTCGACGATCTCGAACCGGACAGCGTCGACCTCGAACCGGACACGATGTGGGTCGACAAGTTCCTCCTCACCGACGACGTGGAGGACATCGGCGAGATGGTGGAGGTCTACACCCAGCCGAAGGGCCCACCGAGTTACGACACGGTCGTTGTCGACGCCGAGACGGGCAAGACCCTCACGACCTGGGACACCGGGAGCCACAACCCGTACACCGGGTATTCGACGTATGTGCCGGCTGGCGCCGAGACGGGATTCGTCATCGAGCCCAGCGGCAACATCGTCGGCATCTACGACCCGCCACCCGAGGAGGAGTGGTCGATCCTCGGGGTCACCTACTACGACGATGGCTCGGTCTCGGTCGACCTCGGCGTCGTCGATGTCAACGTCGATCTCACCGGCTCCGAGATGAGCATCGACGTCACCGTCGACATCCTGGTGGCAACCGTCGGCGCCGGCCTCGAATGGAGCGAGGACGGCAGTTGGACCTTCACCGGCGAGTTCGACGCCGACGTCGAGGGCGTCGCATTCGGCGCCGGCATGGAGTTCGGACGCGACGACGACGGCATGGCCTTCTTCAACGGTGACACGTACGTCGAGATGAACCTCTACGGCGCCTTCACGCTCGAAGGCGGCCAGTACCTGACCTTCCAGCAGACCGACGAAGGCTTCGAATCGAGCATGGGCCTCGAAGGCAGCCTGACAGGCCTCGGCATCTACGTCGAACACAACCAGGACTTCACGCTCGTCTTGGACAAGGCCGGCCTGACCGGGACCTACACCGACGTGATCGGCCTCGGCATCGAGGGCCTCGGCGGGTTCGAGGTGGCCCATCAGGTGCAGGGCCGAACCGACGGAACACTCGGCGGTACCGACATGGGCGTCGGGCAGCACTATTCGGTCGTCGACGAGTACGGGGGCCAGGTGGCCGGAGGCGGGCTCTTCCTCGACACCGAACACGGCTTCTATTTCTCCGAGGATCGGATGGACGACGGCACGTCGTGGACCGGGAGCACGGGTCTACCGACCGGTCCCGACGGTGGCGTCGACGACGCATTCACGTTCGACGACGGTCGTGCCGAACGTCGGGCGTTCGAATTCGACGACAACCCCATCACCCCGCGGGACATCGACCCGTCGCACCCCAAGTCTCGCGAGGAACACGACGCACCAGGCCGACCCGGACGCACCATCGAACTCGACGACGACCTCACCACGCCACGTTCCTTGGATCCCTCCCACCCCAAGTGGAAGAGCGGGGACGACGGTCGCCCAGCGCGCACGATGGAGCGATCGCTCGACATCGACGATCAGAACCCGCCGGAACCGCTCGAGCAAGAACGGCCGATCGAGGGACGCCTCGGCGATCGGATGGACCGTCAACCGGACACCCATGACCCCAGGCCCGCCGACGAACTGCGAGATCGGTCCGACTGGGACGACCAGGATCGATTCGAGGAACTGGCCGATGACCTGACGGCGCCGCCCGCCCGTCACCTCCCCGGCCCCGACCACCACGTCATCGTCGGAAGCGACCCACTCCCCGCGCCCGTCGAGCAACTCCCCGGCCCCGACGACACCGGCGACATCTGGGTCGGCGACGTCGGCAACGACATCACGGCGCCGATTCGGAGCTCCTTGCCCGACCACCACGTCATCGTCGGTGGCGATCCACTCCCCGCCGCGCCCGTCGAGCACGTCGCAGTCGTGGAGGCAATCGACGACCCGGTGGTTGTCGAGTCCATCACCGTGGACGTCGTCGTCGACCAGTCCGACAACGACATCCCTGCCCACGACGTGGTCGATGCGGCGATGTTCGACGGGGCGGACGACATACTCCACGATCAGCTGCACGAAGGACCCTGAGCCGTGCGCTGGCTCGCCGGCGCCGTTGTCGTCGCCATGCTGGCGGTCGGCGGCTTCGCCGGCCAGGCCGGCACGACCGGAGCACTCCACCGGGCTGCGCCGCTCGGGCCGGATCGATGGTCGATCACCTACCTCGACGTCACCGGCACCGATCGAACGGTGTCGGTGGACTTGCGACGGCCGGAGGGATCGGCGTCACCACCGGCGGTCGTACTGTGGTCGCACGGAGGGTCGACCGGCACGACCTCGCCACAGCGAGTGGGCCGTGGGTGGGGTGAGGTGATGAACGATCACGGCCACGCCTTCCTGGCCATCGCCCACCCCGCCCGGTCGTCCCGGGAGGAGTTGTGTACCGCGGTCGGCGCGACAGAGTGCGGCGAGCTCAACCCCCTCCTGTGGGACCGCTCGCACGACGTCACCGCTGTGATCGACTGGATGCGATCCAGCGACGCACTGGCCGGCATCGACACCGAGCGCATCGTCTACGGCGGCCATTCCGCCGGCGGGATGGCCGTGCTCAGTGCTGCCGGGATGACGTGGCCCGAGGCAACCAGCATCTCGCCACCTGCGGACCCTCGCCCGCTCGGATTCATCGTTGCCTCGCCGCCGGGCGTCGAGGCCCGAGGACTCGACAACCAGTCGTTCACCGAGATCGACCGGCCGGTCCTGCTGCTGAGCGGCGATGGCGACACCACCCCAGGGACAGATGCAGTCGACCGACGCCGGATGCTCGACCTGCTCCCCACCGGCGCCGACGCAGTGAGCGTGTGGCTGAGCGACACCGCTGCCAGACACACCACGTTCGACCTCGACACCCGTGCCTGCCGTCGGGCGGGAGGCAACCAACGCCGCTGCAACGACCTCACCGACACACTCGGTCGGGTCGGCGGCGAGTTCGTCGACCGGCTGACCTCCGGCACCTTCGACCGTGATGGCTTCGCTCGCCGGGCCAACACGGCGCTCCCCGCCGGCGTGACAGTGATCACTCCGTCGTGATCACCGTGCACCGTGATCAGACCACGCCGTCCACACCCAGTCGCTGCGCGAGCCGCAGCGTCCGCGGATCCGGCAGCATCCCCGACGTGCGCAGCTCCGCCACGACGTCACCGATCAACTGTCGGGCGGCCCCGAGGCGCTGCTGCGCGAGCAGCACCTCGGCGTACGAGCGGTGCGCCAACTCGTGCATCGGCTCGGCCCGAACCGCGCGCGAGCGCAAGTCGCTCTGCTCCCTCCAGGTCACCGACGGCTCGCAACATCTCCGATGCCCGCGCTCCCGCCACCACGAAACGGCCACGAAGCCGCAACGCCTCGTAGTAGCCGAGGTCAGGATCGCTGATGCCGCTGAGGTAGTCGCCCTGGTAGAGATCCGCAGCAGCGAGGTACCCGGCGAGTGCATCCGCTGGGCGGCCGTCACGCTCTGCCAGCTCTGCATCGACGAGCCGCTGCTCGAAGTCGTCGACGTCGATCGAAAGCAACCCACCGACATCGAGGGCGAGCGAGTTTCCGACCGAGCGAACGAACCACGACGGTCGACTCGACTCCCGGTCGGGCTCGAGCACACCGATCAGTTGACTGAGGGTGAACCGGAGGTTGCCCGCCGCTGCTTCGGCGTGCTTGTCGGGCCACATCAGTGCAGCGGCTTCGGTTCGGTCGACGTGGCGTCGATCCACGAGCAGCGCGAGAAGGTCACGGACTCGCTGACGTCGGACCCATGCCGCGTCGTCGACCCGATGGCCGTCGCGCCAGACCTCGATCGGACCAAGCACACGAATCTCGACTGGTGCGGCCGGTCGCATCGGTCGCGTCCACCGCGAGCGAGGCGCAGCGTTTGCGCAACCCGGCCGGCCCATTCGTCGCGAGATCAGCGAGGACTCGCTGCGGGTCGTGAACCACCGTGTCGAGCGCAGCTTCGGCGGCCTGGACGCCGGCTTCGAGCGCGGCAACGGCGAGTTCGACCAAATGGGGCTCGAACGCCCAGGTGCGCAATGCAGACACATCGCTCCACGGCAGCGCAGCGGCAGCGCCGGTGTCGCCCCCTTGGCGAAGCGCGACCAGGGAGCGTCCGACATCGCGGCGCAGTTCGTGGTCGGGGCCTCCATCGTCGCGGTCCCACACCTCACGGGTCGATGGGACCAACAGGTAGCTCAACGCCGCTGTTGCACCGTAGATGTGCCGCGGCAGGGTGGCGATGCCGCCCGACGGAATCGCGGCCTCGAGCGCCAGCGTTGCGGCAGCCTCGTCGCCGCGAAGCACACACAGCGCTGCCCGCGCCTGCGCAATGGTGTGATGCGCCCATGCGGTCGGAGCGAGTCGGTGGGCCAATGCTTCGGCCTGCTGCAGGTAGGTCTCGGCGAGCGCGACACCGCCTGCCGACGAATGGAACAGCGACACGCTCGCCGCTCCTTCGACAAAGAGGTGTGTTTGGCCCGATGCGCCGATGCGGTCGACGAGACTGCTGACATCGCTGCGGTCGCTGGCGGTCAACTCACCGAGGAACCACCGCTGCAACAACACGAAACCGCCGAGGCGATTCGCATAGAGGCCCCCGGGTGGGGGAGCTTCGTGTCGCAGCTGTTCGAGCGCAGTTCGAATGTGTCCGCTGTACGCGAGGTTCCAGATGCGGTACATGGCGATCACCTGCTCGAGCTCCGGATCAGCACCTGGAACCAGGCTCGCGCGGTGCGCGTCGAGGTACGGCACAACGTCCGCAGGGCGGTCGGTGAGACTCATGATCCAGACCTGCGGGAGGAAGGCGGTGCGCACTGCCCATGCCTCCCGGTTCTCGGCCAGGCGATCGAGCTCCGCCGACTGCTCGAACAGCGCCGGCAGATCGGCGGCGTTGTAGGCGACGTCTGCGAGTCGGAGTCGACACAGAGCCTCCAGGCCGCTGTCACCGGCCGCTGTCGCTCGGGCCAAGACATCGTCGAGCGAGGACGCTGCCCGGCCGGGATCGTGCATCGTGGCGTTGACTGCCTCCACCACGTCGACCTCGATCGAATCACCGAGGATGCTGCGCAGTTCGGCAATCGTCGCCAATCGCGCTTGCGAACTCGAACCGAAGTGGAGTTCGGCTGCAAGGAGACGTGCCACCCGCCTGGCACCCTCACGATCCCCAGCGCCGCGCCGAGCAGTCGAGCGCGATGTCGATGTCACCTCGCTCGATGGCAACGGCCGAGGCAGCGATCAACGCTGCCCGATGTTCGTGGTCTGGCCAGTCGACGTGCAGTGCTGTCCGAAGAAGGTCGTGAAGTTCAACCCGGCCGTCGTCGGAACGCGTGAGCGGTAAGCCCTCGATGAGCAACTCGACGCTGGTTGGACGTCCAAGCAGATCGGAGGCCAGTTGGTCATCGACCCAAGGCAGCACGGCCAGGCGGCGACACGCGTCGACGGTGCTGGGCTCGAGCGACTTCACGACCTCGCTGATGATGTACCTGAGCGCCCCGGTGCGTCCTGTGCTGAGCTCGAGTTCGAGCAGGGCCGGCCATCCGCTGTGTTCGTCGACCACAACGGAGGCACCACGCAATGCACCGAACGACAGCCGCTCGTCGCAATCGAATGCGAGGTCGGCCTCGCGAAGCGCCAGCGTCGAGCCGGACGCCATCAACCGGCTGAAGCGTCCGCTCGTGTCGGGACGCATGGCGACGACGAGGTGACCGTTCGTGGGCAGGGTCCCGCTGATTTCGACGAGGGCGTCAACAGCGTCGTCGGCAAGCCAGTGCGCATCATCCACGATGATGCAGACGTCGTCCGAAGCAGCAGACCAGACGGCGTTCGCAACGCCATCGCCGGGCACGTGCGCTCGATCGGTCGCTTCCTCGAGGGCGTCGAGCACTGCGGCCACGAACTCCTGGCGGCCCGCTCCTCGGCGCAGCGTCGACACCAGCGCGTCGATCCCTCGGCGATGCTCGTCCCGTAGGTGCGGACTGTCGGTGCCCACAGCACCGTCGACGTCGTTTCGTTCGCCGAGCAACTGGCGCAGCAATGTCGACTTGCCGAAGCCCGGGCCAGCCTCGATCAGCGTCGTGCGAACCGCGAAGCGGTCCGCGAGCCGGTCGAGCAGACGTCGGCGAACCACCTCGTCACGACGATCCATCTGCTGCTCCACGACAGCAACTTACGGCAGCGTCGACCGGAGAAGACAGGCGCTCAGTCGTCGGGGCGGTCGGTGAGGGTGACCTCGAGGTCGATGCGGTCGCCGTCTCGCACCACGGTGATCGTGGTCGAATCGCCGGGCTGCAGGTCACGGATCGCCGCGATCAGGCCCGTGGCACCATCGGTGGCGGCGCCATCCACGGCGACCACCAGATCGCCCGCCTCCACACCGGCATCGGACGCAGGTGTGTCGTCCTGCACCGAGCTGATGACCGCTCCCTGGCCGCCGTCTCGACGGTCGTCGAGTTCCACCCCGAGGTATCCCTCCGCCCGTGGTTCTCCACCCGATTGGGCACGCAGCGCCTCGATGACCGGCAGCGCTTCTTTGGCACTGATCGCAAAGCCCACATTCGTGGCGGCCGACGTGGCGGTGCCGTGGGCGACGGCGGTGTTGATGCCGACCACCTCACCGCGAGCGTTCACGAGCGGGCCGCCGGAGTTGCCGGACGAGATCGCTGCGTCGGTTTGGATCAGGCCATCGAGGAATGCCCCTTCGGTGCCGATCGTGCGGTCGACGGCCGAGACGATGCCGAGCGTCACCGACGGATCACCGTCGAGCCCGAGTGCGAACCCGATGGCAACGACCTCGTCGCCGATTCGCACACTTCCGGGATCGGCGAACACCGCCGCGTCGAAGCCGTCACCGTTCATGCGCAGCAGCGCCAGGTCGTTGCCGATGTCGGCGGCGAGCAGCGTGGCCTCACGAGGCTCGGTCTCGCCGGCCAATCGCACACGGATCTCGGTGGCGCCGTCGACCACATGCGCGTTGGTGAGGATTTCGCCATCGCTCGACACGATCACGCCGGTGCCTGTCGACTGACCCTGGCCGAACTCGCTGCTGATGTCGGCGCTGATGGTCACCACGGATGCCGCGACGTGATCGATCACCCTGGCCACATCGAGGCGCCCTTCGATGGGCCCGGTCGCCTCGGACACGTTGATCGGCTCGTCGCTTGCGCTCTGTGGCGGCGAGTCGATCCAGTCCGACAGTTGGTTGCCCACGAGTGCGCCGGTGAGGCCGGCCACCCACGCAACCGCACCGACGGCCACCACCAGGAACACGCCGCGCCGCTTCGGCGGGCGCTGCACTGGCGGCGCGGACCGTGTCGCTGGTGCCGCTGGTGCTCCGGGCGCCTCACGCATCGGCATGACGGGTCCGGTGGCGCCGGGCACCGGGGGTGGCAGCGAAGTCATCCCACGTGTCTACCTGCGATGCCGTGCGCCCGCCCGACCGGGCGTTCAGTTCCCACCAAGTTCACAACTTCAGCTGCGGCGGACGCGCAACGGGCGGACCCGAAGGCCCGCCCGTTGGTGCACGTTCTCCGTCAGTGCGGATCTGGTTGCGCCGAGCGCAACTGCATCCGCACTGACCGCCTGAAATCAGGCGTTCTGGATCTTGATTTCGATGTCGACGCCGGCCGGCAGCTCGATGCGCTGCAGGCTGTCGATGGTCTTGCCGTTCGGGTTCACGATGTCGATGAGGCGCTTGTGCACCCGCATCTCGAAGTGCTCCCGGCTGTCCTTGTCGACGTGCGGGCCACGGATGACCGTGTAGCGGTGCTTGTCGGTGGGCAGCGGGATGGGACCACGAACCGTGGCGTCGGTACGAGTGACCGTTTCGACGATCTTCTTCGTCGACTGGTCGATGATCTCGTGGTCGAATGCCTTCAGGCGGATTCTGATGCTCTGTGCCATGTCAGTGTCGCTTCCCGGTCACTTCAAGATCTTGGTGACGCGGCCGGCACCAACCGTGCGGCCACCCTCACGAATCGCGAACCGAAGACCCTCATCCATCGCGATCGGCTTGCCGAGCTCGACGGTGATCTCCACATTGTCACCAGGCATCACCATCTCGGTACCAGCCGGCAACTCGATCGTGCCCGTCACATCGGTCGTACGGAAGAAGAACTGCGGACGATAATTGTTGAAGAACGGCTTGTGACGGCCACCCTCGTCCTTGCTCAACACATACACCTGACCCTCGAAATTGGTGTGAGGAGTGATCGAGCCGGGCTTGCACAGCACCTGACCGCGCTCCACGTCCTCCTTGCCCGTGCCACGCAACAGTGCACCAATGTTGTCACCCGCCTGGCCCTCATCGAGCAACTTGCGGAACATCTCCACACCCGTACACGTCGTCTTCTGCGTGTCACGCAACCCAACGATCTCGATCTCGTCACCGGTGTGGATGATGCCCTGCTCGACCTTGCCGGTCACCACCGTGCCACGACCCGTGATCGTGAACACGTCCTCGATCGGCATCAGGAACGGCTTGTCGAGTTCGCGGACCGGATCTGGAATGAAGCTGTCCGCAGCAGCCATCAGCTCCATGATCTTCTCCTGCCACTCCGCGTCACCCTCGAGCGCCTTCAGCGCCGAGACCTGAATCACGGGAACGTCGTCACCGGGGAACTCGTACTCGGTGAGGAGCTCGCGAACTTCGAGCTCGACGAGCTCGATCAGCTCTTCGTCATCGACCATGTCGGCCTTGTTCAACGCCACGATGATCGACGGCACACCAACCTGGCGGGCCAACAACACGTGCTCACGCGTCTGAGGCATCGGACCATCGGTGGCCGCAACCACCAAGATCGCACCATCGACCTGCGCGGCACCGGTGATCATGTTCTTGATGTAGTCGGCGTGACCCGGCATGTCGATGTGCGCGTAGTGGCGGTTCTCGGTTTCGTACTCGATGTGCGAAATCGAGATCGTGATACCACGAGCCTTCTCCTCCGGGGCCTTGTCGATCCCGTCGAAGTCGGTGAACTCTGCCAACCCACGCTCCGACAGCGTCCTGGAGATGGCGGCGGTCAGGGTGGTCTTGCCGTGGTCGATGTGACCCATCGTGCCAATGTTGACGTGCGTCTTGTTGCGCTCGAACTTCTTCTTGCTCATGATGCGTGCGACTCCAATGTCTCTTCTTCGTTGTCTCGGATGTGGGTTGTCAAAGAACTGATCTGCGTTCAGCGTGGTGGTTCAGCGGCGATCACTCGCCACGAACCCGCTTCACGATTTCCTGAGCGATGGCCTCGGGCACCTGCTGGTACTCGGAGAACTGCATCGTGTAGGTGGCTCGTCCCTGGGTGCGCGAACGAAGGTCGGTACTGTAGCCGAACATCTCCGACAGCGGCACGGTCGAGTTCACCACCTGGGTGTTGCCGCGAGCCTCCATGCTGCCGATGCGGCCACGACGGCTGGACAGGTCGCCCATCACGTCGCCCATGTACTCCTCGGGGGTGACGACCTCGACGGCCATGATCGGCTCCATCAGCACGGGCTTGGCCATTTCGGCCGCCTTGCGGAAGGCCATCTGACCGGCGATCTTGAACGCCATTTCGGAGGAGTCGACGTCGTGGTACTGGCCGTCGACGAGCGACACCTTGACGTCCACGGTCGGATAGCCGGCGAGCACGCCATTGTCGAGCGAACTCTGCAATCCCTGGTTGGTGGGGTTGATGTACTCACGCGGGATCTTGCCGCCGGAGATCTTGTCCTCGAACTCGTAGCCGCCACCCGGGTTCGGCGACATGTCGATCTTCACCACGGCGAACTGGCCGGAACCGCCGGACTGCTTGATGTGGCGGTACTCGACGTTCTTGACTTCCTTGGTGATCGTCTCGCGGTAGGCCACCTGCGGCTTGCCGACGGTCGCCTCGACCGAGAACTCGCGCTGCATGCGGTCGACGAGCACCTCGAGGTGCAGCTCGCCCATGCCCGAAATGACGGTCTGGCCGGTCTCCTCGTCGGAGCGGATGCGGAACGTGGGGTCCTCATCGGACAGCGACTTGAGCGCCTTGCCGAGCTTTTCCTGGTCGGACTTGGTCTTGGGCTCGATGGCCACGTGGATGACCGGCTCGGGGAAGATCATCCGTTCGAGGATGATCGGGTGATCGCGGTCGCACAACGTGTCGCCAGTGGTGACGTTCTTGAAGCCGAGGCCCGCAACGATGTCACCGGCCATGGCGATGTCGAGGTCCTCGCGCTGGTTGGCGTGCATCAGCAGGATCCGACCGAGACGCTCACGATCTTCCTTGACCGAGTTGTAGACCTCTTCGCCCTTGCTGATCTCACCCGAGTAGACCCGGAAATAGGTCAGCTTGCCGAACGGGTCGGCCACGATCTTGAACGCGAGCGCAGCGAACTCGGCGTCCTCGGGACCGCGTGTCGCATCGAGCTCTTCGCCGCCCTTCATGTAGATGCCGTGGGCCGGCTCGATGTCGAGCGGGCTCGGGAGGAAGTCGATGACGGCGTCGAGCATCGGCTGGACGCCCTTGTTCTTGAAGGCCGAGCCGCACAGGATCGGTACGAAGTCGAACGCCAGGGTGCCCTTGCGGATCGCCTTCTTGATGTCGGCCTCGGAGAGCTCTGCACCTTCGAGATAGGCGTCCATGAGCGCCTCGTCCTGCGTGGCGATGGTCTCCATCATCGCCTCGCGGTACTCCGCTGCCTCGTCGACCATGTCGGCGGGGATGTCGACTTCTTCGTAGCTCGCGCCGAGGTCCTTCTCGTCGACGTTGCGCCAGATGAGCGCCTTCATCTTGACGATGTCGACCATGCCCTCGAAGGCCTTGACCGCTTCGGGCCCACCGGCGCCGATGGGCAGGTGGAGCACGAGCGGGTTGGCCTGGAGGCGGTCCTTCACCATCTGCACGGTGCGGTAGAAGTCGGCACCGATGCGGTCCATCTTGTTGACGAAGCACATACGCGGCACGTTGTACTTGTTGGCCTGACGCCACACGGTTTCGGTCTGCGGCTCGACGCCGGCGACCGAGTCGAACACGGTGACCGCACCGTCGAGCACGCGCAGCGAGCGCTCGACTTCGATGGTGAAGTCGACGTGGCCCGGCGTGTCGATGATGTTGATGCGGTGGTCGTTCCACACGCACGTGGTGGCGGCGGAGGTGATCGTGATGCCACGCTCCTGCTCCTGGGCCATGTGGTCCATGGTGGCGGCGCCGTCGTGGACCTCACCGATCTTGTAGCTCTTGCCGGTGTAGAAGAGGATGCGCTCGGTGGTGGTGGTCTTGCCGGCATCGATGTGCGCCATGATCCCGATGTTCCGGGTGCGCTCCAGGGGAAACTCTCGCTTGGCCATCTCTACTACTTCCGTGTCAAAGGGCGACGGGGGGGTCGTGATCTTGTCTGACTGATCGTGTGCTGGGCGCCGGTATCGGCGCTGGCACAGTCTTCGAGTGTACCGGTCGGCGAGCCGTGCCCACCTCGACGTGACACGTGTTTCAGCTCCGTTGGTCGACGCCCTCCACGGACCGCTCAGCAGTCGGCAACGACCTCGCCGTCCTGATCCCCGCTCCTGCTCGTCTACGGTGCCGCCGTGGACTTCTCGCTCCCCCGGGTTCGCGTGCCCGGGCACACACCGGCCATGTCAACCTCCGTCATGTCGACCTCAGCAATGTCGACCCCAGCGCACGGCGTCGATCGACCGTGACCCCGCAGCGTGACGCCCACGATCACCCGGACCTCATCCGCGAGGCGCTCGGCGCGGTCGTCGATCGACATCGCGCCAACGCCTCGGGTCACGTCGCGACGTACATCCCGCAGCTGGCAACCGTCGACCCCGAGGGTTTCGGTGCCTCACTGGTCAGTGTTCACGGCCGAGTGCACAGCGCCGGCGACTCGGACCGGCCGTTCACCATCCAGTCGGTGTCGAAACCCTTCGTCTATGCACTCGCGATCTCCGAGCTCGGACTCCACGAGGTGCATCGCCATGTCGGATTCGAGCCGAGCGGCGAACCGTTCAACGCAATCAGCCTCGAACCCGACACCGGCCGACCCGACAACCCGCTGATCAACGCGGGGGCGATCGTGACCTCCAGCCTGATCGATGGACCATCCGTCGAGGCACGGTTCGAGCGCGTGCGCTCGTTCCTGTCGACGTGCGCCGGCCGGGAGTTGGACGTGGACCTCGACGTCTTCGAGTCCGAGACCGCCACTGGCGACCGCAACCGCGCGCTCGCGCATCTCGCTCGATCGAGCGGGGTGTTGCGCCGGTCGGTCGACGACGCCACCGAGGTGTACTTCCGGCAGTGCTCGATCGTGGTCACGACGGAAGACCTTGCGGTGATGGGCGCGACCCTGGCCAACGGCGGCCTCAACCCGGTGACGAAGATCCGCGTGATGGACGAGCGCGCCGCCACACTCACGCTGTCGGTCATGGCGACGTGCGGCATGTACGACCACAGCGGCGAGTGGATGGCGCGGGTCGGCCTGCCGGCGAAGAGCGGCGTCGGTGGAGGCATCGTCGCCGTCCAACCCGCCGAGTTCGGCATCGGGGTGTACAGCCCCCGGCTCGACTCGTGGGGCAACAGCGTGCGCGGTTCGGCCCTGCTCCAGACGTTGTCTGAGGACTTCGACCTCCACCTGTTCGACCATCACGACGAACCCCGTTCCCCCGTTGTCTCGTGGGCCAACGACGGCGAGTCCACCATCGGCGTCCTGCGCGGCGAGATCGACCTGATCTCCGCGGAGACGGTGATCGACCTGTTGCTGTCGAGCGCCGACGGCGGAAGTCGCCGGATCCAACTCGACGTCACGGGCGTGACCCGTGCACGCCCGGCGGCAGGCCAGGCATTGCGGACGATCGCCGGCCACCTGGCGGACCGCGGGGTCGAGGTCGTGTTCGACGGCGACCTGCGCTGACCGACCCGAGCCGGCCGTCAGCGGGCCTGGATGTAGTCGTGGAGTTGGTTGTTCTCGTCCTCGAGTTGTCCGACACGGGCCTTGACGATGTCGCCGATCGAGATGATCCCGACGAGTTGTCCGTCGTCGTCCACGACGGGGAGGTGTCGGATGCGGCGATCGGTCATCATCGCCATCATCCGGTCGACGGTGTCGTCGCCGCGACAGGTCGTGACCGATGCCGACATCGCCGACGACACCTCGTGGCCGAGCGTGGAGGCCCCATGGGCGGCCAACGAGCGGACCACGTCCCGTTCGGAGATGATCCCGTCGATCGTGCGACCGTCGCGGCTGACCACGAGCGCTCCAACGCCGTGGTCGCGCAACGATGCCGTGGCATCGGCGAGCGACGCTGCAGGAGCGATCGTGGCGACCGCGGATCCCTTGACCTTCAAGACATTGTGAACATGCATCGAGTTCCCCTCCAGCTGTCTGCGCCACGGCATCCAACGCGCCACGGCATCCGCCCCCGGCCCGCAACGCTAGTGCATTCGTGAAGCCACCGCCACCGAACAACCGGCACCGAGCCACCCGATCGTCCAGCAGGTTCATCATGCGTCGCGAGCCCTGCCTCACCGGCCAGCCCGGCATCGGTTGGCAGCGCCGGCTCGAGCTGACACCCACAAGCGCCACAACGCGAACGGAGCCCGGGGCATGTGCCCCGGGCTCCGTTCGCGTTTCGGTCACCGACGGGCGGTCACCAGCGGTAGTGGGCGAATGCCTTGTTCGACTCGGCCATCTTCTGGATGTCGTCGCGCTTCTTCATCGCGGCGCCCAGTCCGTTGGCGGCGTCCATCAGTTCGTTGGCGAGGCACTCGGCCATCGTCTTCTCACGACGGTTGCGGGCGTAGTCGACCGTCCACCGGATGGCGAGCGTGGTCGCACGCCGAGGACGCACTTCGACGGGCACCTGGTAGGTGGCACCACCGACGCGACGGCTGCGCACCTCGAGGGGCGGCTTGACGTTCTCGATGGCACGCTTGACGGTGTCGATCGCCATGTCGTCGCCTTCGAGACGGCTCTGGATGATGTCCATCGCGTCGTAGACGATCTTCTCGGCAACGGTGCGCTTGCCGTGCAGCATCACCTTGTTGGTGATCTGGGTGACGAGCTGGGACTTGTGGATGGGATCCGCGACGAGTTCGCGGCGGGGAGCTGGACCTTTACGTGGCATCTCGGGTCACTTCTCCTTCTTGGCGCCGTAGCGGCTGCGGGACTGCTTGCGGTTCTTCACGCCGACGGCGTCGAGTGCTCCGCGGATGATCTTGTAGCGCACACCCGGGAGGTCGCGAACACGACCGCCGCGCACGAGCACGATCGAGTGCTCCTGCAGGTTGTGGCCCTCGCCGGGGATGTAGGCGGTGACTTCGATGCCTGAGTTGAGGCGAACACGAGCGACCTTGCGCAGCGCGGAGTTCGGCTTCTTCGGAGTGGTGGTGTACACACGGGTGCACACGCCGCGGCGCTGGGGCGAACCCTTGAGCGCTGGCGTCTTGCTCTTGGTGACTTTCGAGCTACGACCCTGACGGACGAGCTGTTGAATGGTTGGCACGAAATGGACCTCGTTCGTTTGGTCGTGTCGACAGCAGACGCTTGGCGACATGTGGTGTGTTGGACTGATCGCGGACTTGCGATCCGCCCGCCGTACGCCGGCGATGCCTTCCAGGCACCCCCGACGAGAGGACCCTGCAAGGCTATGGGCGACGCACCGCTCGCGCAACCGGGTCGAGCACGAGTGCGCCGATCGCACATGAGCCGGTTGCGCCGGTGGTAGAACCGTAGCGATGGGAGTGTTGACCTCGGATCCACTCCTGGTGTTGTTCCTGGTGGTGGCACTCGGCGCCGCCATCGGCCGACTCAGGTTCCGCGGCATCGGCCTCGGACCGGCCGCCGCACTCTTCGCCGGTCTGGCGATCTCTGCGGTCGAACCGGAACTCGCAAAGCTCCCTGCGATCATCCCGCTGTTCGGGCTCGCACTGTTCATCTACACCATCGGGCTTGCGTCAGGCCCCGCCTTCTTCGGCGGGTTGCGCCAGGACGGTGTCCGGGTGTCGATCGCCGTGATCGTGCTCCTCACCGCCATCGGCCTCACGGTCGCAGGAGTCAGCACACTGTTCGACTTCGACGACGGCGCACGCGCCGGGCTGTTCGCCGGGACACAAACCAACACGCCGGCGCTGTCAGCGGCACTCGAGCAGTTGGCACCCGAGATCGCCGCCGGGGAGGTCACCGACCCGGTCGTGGGCTATTCGCTCGCCTATCCGCTGGGTGTGTTGTCGATGATCATCGCCGCCGGTCTGTCGCTGCGACGGTTGCAGCATCCGTCGCGACACGAAGTCGCGACGGGCACCGTGTCGTCTGCTGGCTCCACCAGCGTCACCAGCGCCACGGTGATCGTGAGTCGCGCCGACCTGGCATCACTCGGCGAGCTGCGCTCGTGGGAAGGAGAACGGCTGGCGTTCTCCCGAGTCGAACACGATGGTGAGGTCGACCTCGCCACCAACGACGTACATCTCCAACCCGGCGACCTCTGCACCGTCATCGGCGACCCCGACGTGGTCGACCGGTTCGTCGAGTGGGCCGGCCACCGCAGTGAGCGACACCTCGCGCTCGATCGCAAGAAGCTCGACTTCCGTCGGATCTCGGTGTCGCGGCGCGATCTCGCCGGCGTTCGACTGCGCGAGGTCGACCTCGAAGGCCGTTTCGGGGCGATGGCCACTCGGGTGCGACGGGGCGACTCCGACCTGGTGGTCGACCGAGACTTCGTCCTGCGGCTCGGGGATCGGGTTCGCGTGGTGGGCCCGTCGGAGAAGATGGGTGACGTCGCCGAAGCACTCGGCGACTCGGACCGCGGCCTCAGCGAGGTCGACCCGCTCGGCTTCGCGACCGGTCTCACGATCGGCCTGCTCCTCGCCCAGGTGGCGATACCCCTGCCCGGCGGCGGCGAGATCGAACTCGGTGTCGGTGGCGGCCCGCTGATCGCGGCGCTCGTACTCGGCACCATCTCGAGAACCGGGCCATTCACCTGGCAGATCCCGCACGCGGCCAACCTCACGATTCGCCAACTCGGGGTGCTGTTGTTCCTCGGCGGCGTGGGCATCCGCTCGGGCGGCACGTTCGCGGAGGCGGCGGGAACCCGGGTCGGGCTCCAGTTGGCGATTGCCGGAGTGATCGTCACGGCGATCACGGCGCTGTTGGCCACGATCATGGTGCGTGCATTGGGTCGAGATCCGGTGGATGGCGCCGGCATGATCTCCGGGATCCAGACGCAACCCGCCGTGCTCGCGTTCGCCGACGAACGCGCCGACGGTGACGCCCGCATCGACACCGGCTACGCCCTGGTGTTTCCCCTCGCGATGATCCTCAAGCTGATCATCGTGCAACTCCTGATCTGAGCACCACCCGCGCACCCGCCGCGATGAGCGAACCCACCAGATCTGCGGGTTTCGCTCATCGCTCGGGGGTGCTCGTACTGGTGGTGCGGTGCGCAGAGCGTCGAGTCCACACGACGACCACATCCTCCGACTCGTGCGTGGCATCGTTGCACTCGACTCGGCGTTGTGCGTCGATGGCAATCATGATCAACGCTGGGATCGCGCCGGCGAGCACCACCAGGGCCATCGGCACGATGAGCGGCACGATCGGGTACCAGCAGGCGGCGAGGCCGAGGCCCGCCAGAATGGCGGCGAGGCCCCCAGCGGCAGGAAGATCGGAGAACACCAGGTCGGGATCCGACGACGTCGGCACCTCGGTGGTGAAACGCCCGGCAACTCGGCGTTGCTGCGCAGCCCCGACCACGCCGAGCACAATCGCCAGAACAACCGCCGCAATCGTGATGGGCACTTGGCCGTCGGCCTCACGATTCTGGTTGACACCGGCTCCAATCCAGCCGAGCGACGAGAGCACAGCGAACGGTGCCACGACGCCAAGCGCAGCGGCCATCGTGAAGGCGATCGGCGTCACCCGAGTACGTCGCGGCAGACGCGGTTCCATGGCAGCCAGGACATCCGGCGGCATCCAGAGCCTGGTTTTCGGGTCGTAACCGTGCCGCCGGAGGACGCGTCGACGGGTCGACCGGGCACCGACGAACGAGAACACCATTGTCGACGACATGTACATGATCAAGAACTCCGCATCTCCCGGCCAACCACCGGTCGTCATCCCCATGACAAGGAAGATGATTGGTATCCAGATGTAGACCGCGAGAGACTGGCGAAGGGCGAAGAGCCGTCCATCGACGTCATCGAACATCCATCGATGCCATCGCGGATCGAGGCGTCGGTCGAGCGTGCGGTACGCGAGGTAGACACCGAGCGGGGGGCGGGTGCGGGCTCGTTCGCCCCAACCGGCGACCACCACGTCGCCGAGCGCGCGAGCACCGTAGGGATGACGGTCTCCCGCGGCTTCGGCCTCATGGAACGTGGCCTCGATCTCGACGGCGCGGTCTGCGCGGAAGCGACGCGGAAAGGCGTGCATCGCCCAGCGCAGGCGCAGTGGAGCACTCACGCTGTCCCTGCCAGCCGGCGACGGGAGGCGTTCAGCAACCGCTCCCGACGTTCCAGCTCGGCGCCGAGTGCGCCTCGACCATGATCGGTCAGGCGGTAGTAGCGGCGCAGGCGCCCGTCGACGGTCTCCTCGCCGACCACCATCACGCAGCCGTTGTCCTGCAACCGCTCGAGCGCACCGTAGAGCGTGCCGGTACCGAGCCGAACGCTTCCGTCGCTCAGGTCACGCACCTCGGCAAGGATCGCGTACCCGTGCAGATCGTCGTCGGCCAACACCGCCATGATCGAGGTGTCGACATCTCCCAACGGCTTGCGTCCACGACCCACACCGCCACTATGAGTCGTCACACGACCTATGTCAAGACCATGCAGCGATGAGCGAACCCACCAGATCTGGGGGTCTCGCTCATCGCGTGGCGCACCTGGCCTGGGACGCGAAACGGCCCGGGCAGTACTGCCCGGGCCGTGCGCAATCGTGTGGTCGGGGTCAGCCGATGGGCTCGGCTGCCGCCTCGGGCTCATAGGTGCCTTCGAGGCCGGCCAGGAACGCCGCCGGGTCCTCTTCTTCACCTTCGCTCGAGTAGAACGACATCGGCTCGTAGTCCGGCGCTTCGATGCTGAACTCGCGGTACTTCATCATGCCCGTACCAGCCGGGATGAGCTTGCCGATGATGATGTTCTCCTTGAGCCCGATCAGGCTGTCGCCGCGGCCGTCGATGGCGGCCTCGGTGAGCACCCGAGTGGTCTCCTGGAACGATGCAGCCGACAGCCACGACTCGGTGGCCAACGACGCCTTGGTGATGCCCATCAGTTCCGGGCGACCCTCGGCGGGGCGCAAGCCCTCCTCGACCATGCGACGGTTCGTGTCGCGGAAGCGCTTCGAGTCGACACGCTCGCCGGGCAGGAACACCGTGCCACCGACTTCCTGCACACCGACCCGACGGGTCATCTGGCGCACGATCAGCTCGATGTGCTTGTCGTGGATCGACACACCCTGGTCGCGGTAGACCCGCTGGACCTCTTCGACCAAGTACAGCTGCGTTTCGCGGATGCCCTTGATCTCCATGATCTCCTTCGGATCGAAGGGACCATCGACGAGCGGGTCGCCGGCTTTGACGTCCTGGCCGTCCTGGACGATCGGACGGGCGCCGAGCGGCAACAGCACTTCGTGCTCTTCGCCGGCGTCGTCGATGACGACGACCGGGATGCCCTTGCCTTCGTCTTCACGCAGGTGCAGCACACCGGTTGCCTTGGCGAGGCGTGCGGAACCCTTGGGTGTGCGGGCTTCGAACAGCTCGACCACGCGAGGCAGACCACCGGCGATGTCCTTGCCCGCCACACCACCGGTGTGGAAGGTACGCATCGTGAGCTGCGTGCCCGGCTCGCCGATCGACTGGGCGGCGATGACGCCAACGGCCTCGCCGAGTTCGATCATCTTGCCAGTCGCCAGCGAACGGCCGTAGCACATCGCACACACGCCGAGCTCGGCGTCGCAGGTGAGCACCGAGCGGACCCGGAGGCGCTCGATGTTCGGGTCGTCGCGAAGCGCTTCCATCTCCTCGTCGCCGACGATGGTGTTGCGCGGCAGCATCGAGGTCGACTCGCCGTCCTTCTCCATCGGCGTGGCGAGCTCGGTGTCGTTGAGCAGCGCACGGCCGTACAGCTTGGTCTCGAGGTACGAGCGACGGTTCGCGGTGTCGACGGACACGTTCTCGATCCACACGCCGAGGGTCGAGCCGCAGTCCTCTTCGCGAACGATGAGTTCCTGGGCGACGTCGACGAGACGACGGGTCAGGTAGCCGGAGTCGGCGGTACGCAGCGCCGTGTCGACGAGGCCCTTACGAGCGCCCGGCGTGGCGATGAAGTACTCGAGTGTTTCGAGGCCCTCACGGAAGTTCGACTTGATCGGGCGGGGAATCATGTCACCACGAGGGTTGGCCACGAGACCGCGCATGGCACCGATCTGACGCATCTGCGTCATGTTGCCTCGGGCACCCGAGTCGACCATCATCTGGATCGGGTTGAACCGCTGCTGCTCGAACTCCGCGACCATGGCCGCCTGCACCTGTGCGGTGGCATCGGTCCAGATGCGCACTTCCTGCTGGCGACGCTCGCCGTCGGTGATGATGCCGCGGCGGAACTGCTTTTCGACCTTGTCGGCCTGCGCTTCGAAGTCGTCGAGCAGTGCCCGCTTGGCAGCAGGCGTGCGGACGTCGTCGATCGACACGGTCAGTCCCGACTGCGTCGCAAAGCGATAGCAGAGGTTCTTCAGCCGGTCGAGCGAGTCGGCGACGACCGACTTGTCGTAGTTGTCGGAGAGACGCTCGACGATGACGCCCATCTCCTTCTTCTTGACGGTCTCGTTGAAGTGACCGAACTGCTCGGTGTAGTCCTCGGGCAGCGCTTCCTCGAAGAGGACTCGGCCGACCGTGGTCTCGAACTTCTCCTTGCCGGGGGGACGCATCGTGATCAATGCGTGCAGCTCGAGCGTGCCCTCGTCGTAGGCGCGCAGCGCTTCCCAGAGGTGGCGGAACGTACGACCGGCACCCTTGCCGTCCTCGACGGACTCGGTGAGGTAGTAGCCACCGATGATCAGGTCCTGCGACGGCGTCACGATGGGACGACCCGATGCCGGCGACAAGATGTTGTTGGCGCTGAGCATCAGCACGCGTGCCTCGGCCTGCGCCTCGGCTGACAGCGGCACGTGGATGGCCATCTGGTCACCGTCGAAGTCGGCGTTGAAGGCGGTGCAGACCAGCGGATGGATCTGCAGGGCCTTGCCCTCCACCAGCACCGGCTCGAAGGCCTGGATGCCGAGGCGGTGCAGCGTCGGCGCACGGTTGAGGAGCACCGGGTGCTCCTTGATGACGTCCTCGAGCACGTCCCACACCTGCGGGCGGCGACGCTCGACCATGCGCTTGGCGGTCTTGATGTTCTGCGCCAACTCGAGGTCGACGAGGCGCTTCATGACGAACGGCTTGAACAGCTCGAGCGCCATCAGCTTCGGCAGGCCGCACTGGTGCAGACGAAGCGTCGGGCCGGCCACGATGACGGAGCGGCCCGAGTAGTCGACGCGCTTGCCGAGCAGGTTCTGACGGAAGCGACCCTGCTTGCCCTTGAGCATGTCGGACAGCGACTTGAGCGGACGGTTGCCCGGCCCGGTCACCGGCCGGCCGCGGCGACCGTTGTCGAACAGTGCGTCGACAGCCTCCTGCAGCATGCGCTTTTCGTTGTTGATGATGATCTCCGGCGCACCGAGGTTGAGCAGACGCTCCAACCGGTTGTTGCGGTTGATCACACGGCGGTAGAGGTCGTTGAGGTCCGAGGTGGCGAAACGGCCACCGTCGAGTTGCACCATCGGACGCAGCTCCGGCGGGATCACCGGCACGACGTCGAGGATCATGGCCTTGGGGTCGTTGGTACGACGTCCGTGCTCGTCACGGCGGTTGAACGAGGCGACGATCTTGAGGCGCTTGATCGCCTTCTGCTTGCGCTGAGCGCTGAGCGGCTTCTGGCCTTCTTGCGGGTCGATGGCGTTGCGGAGCTTCACCTCTTCCTCGTCGAAGTCGATGCGATCGATCAGTGTCTTGATCGCCTCGGCACCGGTGCCGCCCTCGAAGTACTCGCCGTACTTCTCGCGCATTTCGCGCCACAACATCTCGTCTTCGATGATCTTGCGGGCGTGCAGGCTCTTGAATTCGTCCCAGGTGCGCGAGATGAGGTCGAGTTCGATGTCGTAGCGCTCACGGATGCCTTCGACCTCTTTGTCAGCTTCTTTCTGAAGCTTCTTGAGATCGGCCGCCTTTGCGTCTTCCTTCTCGGCGGCTGCGGCGCTCTCCTCGAGCTCCTTGAACCGATGGTCGATCGCGAGTTCCATCTCCTTGACGATGGCGTCGCGCTCTTCGAGGTACTCGGCCTCCAGGTTCGACAGCGCCTCGTGACGGCCCTCTTCGTCGACCCAGCTCACCAGGTGCGCAGCGAAGTAGATGACCTTCTCGAGCATCTTGGCCTTGAGCTCTTCCTTCGGCTCGATGCCGGCGAGAAGGTAGGCGAGCCACGAGCGGGTACCGCGCAGGTACCAGATGTGCACCGCCGGAGCAGCGAGCTCGATGTGACCCATCCGGTCGCGACGGACCTTGGATCGAGTGACTTCGACGCCGCAACGCTCGCAGATGATGCCCTTGAAGCGCACCCGCTTGTACTTGCCGCAGTAGCACTCCCAGTCGCGGGTCGGCCCGAAGATCTTCTCGCAGAACAAGCCGTCCTTCTCGGGACGCAGCGTGCGGTAGTTGATCGTCTCGGGCTTCTTCACCTCACCGTGCGACCACGTGCGGATCTGATCTGCGGTGGCCAAGCGGATCTTCAGTTGGTCGAACATGTTGACGTCGAGCATGTTTTTCTCTTTCGCGTCGGTCTTCGTGGTCTTCGTTCGGTGCTTCGATCACGCCAGGGGTCAGACCCCAGGCGTGATCGTTTGGCTGCGGCGTGTCGTCCGGTGGACGATCACGCCTGGGGTCTGACCCCTAGTAGCGGTTGGCGGTGCGCTCGGCCTTTTCGCGTTCGCGTCGGGCGTCGTCTTCGTCGGTGCCGCGCTCGGGGCGGGAGATGTCGATGCCGAGTTCCTCGGCGGCGCGGTAGACCTCGTCGTCGAGGTCGCGGATCTCGATCTCGTGGCCGTCCTCGGTGAGCACTTCGACGTTGATGCAGAGTGCCTGCATCTCCTTCATCAGCACCTTGAAGCTCTCGGGCACACCCGGCTCGGGGATGTTGTCGCCCTTGACGATTGCTTCGTACACCCGGACACGGCCGAGGACGTCGTCGGACTTGATGGTGAGCAGCTCCTGCAGGCAGTACGCCGCGCCGTAGGCCTCGAGGGCCCACACTTCCATCTCTCCGAATCGCTGGCCACCGAACTGGGCCTTACCACCGAGCGGCTGCTGGGTGATCATCGAGTACGGGCCGGTGGAGCGAGCGTGGATCTTGTCGTCGACCAGGTGGGCCAGCTTCAAGATGTACATGTAGCCGCAGGTGATCTGGTTGTCGTACGGCTCGCCGGTGCGACCGTTGAACAGGTCGAGCTTGCCGTTCAGACCCACCAGGCGGTCGCCGCTCGCGGCTTCGGGGTTGAGCTGTCCGAGGATCTCCTGGATGGTCGGATGGTCGAGCGACTTCTCCTTCTCGTCCCAGTTGGCACCGTCGAACACCGGTGTCGCCACGAACGTGGCGGGCTTGGTGTTGGGGCGCGTCTTGGTCTCGGTGCCGCGGATCGGGTTGTCGCCGATCTTGGTGCCGTCGGGGTTGGTCCAACCCCACCGTGCGCAGTAACCGAGGTGCGCTTCGAGCACCTGCCCGACGTTCATCCGGCTCGGAACACCCAGCGGGTTGAGGATGATGTCGACCGGCTGGCCGTCGGCGGTGAAGGGCATGTCCTCGATCGGCAGGATCTTGGAGATGACGCCCTTGTTGCCGTGGCGACCGGCGAGCTTGTCGCCGACCGAGATCTTGCGCTTCTGAGCGACGTACACCCGCACGAGCTGGTTGACGCCCGGCGGCAGTTCGTCGCCGTCGTCGCGGTTGAACACCTTGACGTCGATGACCTTGCCGACTTCGCCGTGCGGCACCTTCAAGCTGGTGTCGCGGACCTCGCGAGCCTTCTCACCGAAGATGGCGCGCAGCAGGCGCTCTTCGGGGGTCAGCTCGGTCTCGCCCTTGGGCGTGACCTTGCCGACGAGCACGTCACCGGGGCCGACTTCGGCGCCGACGCGGATGATGCCTCGGTCGTCGAGGTCGGCGAGGATGTCGTCGCTCAAGTTCGGGATGTCGCGTGAGATCTCTTCCGGGCCGAGCTTGGTGTCACGGGCATCGACCTCGTGCTCCTTGATGTGGATCGACGTGAGCACGTCGTCCTTCACCAGGCGCTCGGACAGGATGATCGCGTCCTCGAAGTTGTAGCCCTCCCATGGCATGAAGGCCACGAGCAGGTTCTTGCCGAGGGCGAGTTCGCCCTCGTCGGTCGACGGACCATCGGCGATGATCGAGCCCTTGGACACGATGTCACCCTCGACCACGCGGGGCCGCTGGTTGATGCAGGTGTCCTGGTTGGACCGGCGGAACTTGGCAAGTCGGTAGACGCGCTTGCCTTCGGTCTTGTACTGCACGGTGATCGACTCACCCGACACCTCGGTGACCTCGCCGTCGTCGATTGCCTGAATCAGGTCGGCGGCGTCGCGGGCAGCACGGTTCTCGATGCCGGTGCCGATGTACGGCGCCTCGGCGCGCACCAGCGGCACCGCCTGGCGCTGCATGTTGGCGCCCATCAGCGCACGGTTGGCGTCGTCGTGCTCGAGGAACGGAATCAGCGCCGTGGCGACCGACACGATCTGCTTCGGCGACACGTCGATGAAGTCGACCTCTTCGGGCGGCACGTAGCCGATGTCGGTCGTGGCACCGAAGAAACTCTCGGCTTCGAGCATCTTGCGGAGATCTTCGAGGCTCGCGGCCTGCGGCGACCGACGCACGAGCGTGCGCTCGGCCACGATGCGGCCATCGTCACTCAGCGGCGTATTGGCCTGGGCGACGACGTAGTTCTCTTCTTCGTCGGCGGCCATGTAGACGATCTTGCCGGTGACCGTGCCGTCTTTGACCTCACGGTACGGGCTCTCGATGAAGCCGAACTCGTTGACGCGGGCGTAGGTCGACAGACCACCGATCAGGCCGATGTTCGGGCCCTCCGGCGTTTCGATCGGGCACATACGGCCGTAGTGGCTGAAGTGCACGTCTCGGACTTCGAAGCCGGCACGCTCACGCGACAGACCACCAGGTCCGAGTGCCGACAAGCGACGGCGGTGCGTGAGGCCCGACAGCGGGTTGACCTGGTCCATGAACTGTGAGAGCTGAGACGTTCCGAAGAACTCCTTGATCGCCGCCACCACGGGCCGGATGTTGATCAGGGTCTGCGGCGTGATCGCCTCGACGTCCTGGGTGGTCATGCGCTCACGAACGACGCGCTCCATACGGGAGAGGCCGATGCGGACCTGGTTCTGGATCAGTTCGCCGACCGAGCGGATACGACGGTTGGCGAAGTGGTCCTGGTCGTCGAGACGGTAGCCGGGCTCCTGCTTGACGAGGTGCAGCATGTAGCTGATCGAGGCGAGCACCTCACAGCGGCTGAGCACGTTCTGGTTCTCGTCGGGGTAGTCGAGCAGCGGCTCGCCCTCGGAGTTGACCGCACCTTCGAGGCCGAAGAGGGCTCCCAACTGAGCGACCTCGTCACCGAGCTTGCGGTTGAGCTTGTACCGGCCGACGCGCGAGAGGTCGTAGCGACGGCTCTCGAAGAAGGCGTTGCGGAAGTAGGCCTTGGCCGACTCGACCGTGGGCGGCTCGCCCGGGCGGGCACGCTTGTAGATCTCGACGAGCGCTTCGTCCTGGGTGGGAGCGATGTCGCGCTCCTTGTCCCACTGACCCTCGAGGAAGTCGAAGTGATTCACGAAGCGATCGAGGAAGCCGGGGGCGTTCTCTTCGTCGTAGCCGAGCGCACGAAGCATCGTGAAGATGCCGAGGCGGCGCTTGCGCGCCACGCGGGTGCCGGCGGTGACGTCCTTGCCGGGCTTGTGCTCGACGTCGAACTCCATCCACTCACCGCGGTACGGGTGAATGGTGCCCTTGACCAGCTGGTGCTTGGTGAGGTTGCGGAGGCGGAAACGCTCACCCGGCTCGAAGATGACGCCAGGGCTGCGAACGAGCTGCGAGACGACGACGCGCTCGGTGCCGTTCACGATGAACGTGCCCTTGTCGGTCATGATCGGGAAGTCGCCCATGAAGACGGTCTGTTCCTTGATCTCACCGGTGTTGCGGTTCATGAACCGGGCGCGCACGAAGACCGGCGCGCTGTAGGTCATGTCCTTCTCTTTGCACTCCTCCACCGTGAACTTCGGTGGTGGTCGCAGGTCCTCGTCGAACGGATCGAATTCGAGTTCGAGCTGCAACGACTCGGAGAAGTCCTTGATCGGACTGATGTCGCGGAAGGTGTTGGCCAGCCCCTCATCGAGGAACCATTGGAAACTCTCCCGCTGAATTGCAATCAGGTCGGGGAGTTCGAGCGGCTCTTTGAGGTTGCCGAACGAATAGCGTTCACGGGACACGGGACGAGTCGCCACGGATCACTCTCCAGAAAATCGAGGGTGGACGACGCAGAATGCTGCGACGTGAGTGCAGACGCGCTGAAACGATCCGAGGGAACGGGAACGGGACAGCAAACGCACGGCAACGATCGAGCCTATCCACGTGGGACGTACAACGTCAACCGCTTCCGACGTCAATTCGCCGGGCGGGACACGACCACTGATCGATTGCCGGTCAACGTAAAGAAGTTGCCCTCGAAAGTCAAGCACCTCGCTCGGATCGACGCGAAAACGACAAGAGCCCGGCAGCGGTGCTGCCGGGCTCTTGTACGGGGTCATGCGCCGAGTGGCGCCGTGATCACTTGAGTTCGACGGTTGCGCCGACTTCTTCGAGCTTGGCCTTGGCGGCATCGGCGTCGGCCTTGCTGGCCTTCTCCATCAGCGCCTTCGGGGCGGCATCGACGAGGTCCTTGGCATCCTTCAGGCCCACGCCGAGCAGGTCCTTGACGACCTTGACGACCTGGATCTTCTGGGCGCCGGCGCTCTCGAGAACGACGTCGAATTCGTCCTTCTCTTCTTCGGCGGCGGCATCGCCACCGCCACCGGCGGGGGCGGCTGCTGCCATGGCCATCGGGGCCGCAGCGGTGACGTCGAACTTCTCTTCGAAAGCGTCGAGCAGTTCCTTGAGCTCGATCACGGTCATGTTGCCGATCGCGTCGAGGATCTCTTCCTTGGTGGACATTGATTTCTCCTGTGTTCAGTTCTGAGTGGAAATGATCCGAAATTGCCCTCGATCGTGACGGTGACCGTCACGATTGGTGGCAATTTCGGGGGTGGTCTGGGTCAGGCAGCGTCGGCGTCGACGCCGGACTGCTTTTCGATGAGGGCGGACAAGCCGTAGGCAAAGTTCCGCGGGAGCGCCTGGAGCAGACCAGCGGTCTTGACCAGTGGCGCCTGGAACGCGCCGGCCAAACGGGCCAACAGTTCTTCGCGCGAGGGCAGGCTGGCGAGTGCCTTGACGTCATCGGCCGACATCGGGCTGGTGCCCAAGATGCCGCCCTTGATGACGAGCAGCGGGTTCGCCTTGCTCTGGTCCAGCAGCGCCTTCGCTGCCGCCACCGAATCACCGGTGACGAACGTGAGTGCGGTGGGCCCGAGCAAGTGCTCGTTCAGTGCCTCGAATCCGGCGTTCGTGGCGGCGATCCGGGCCAGGGTGTTCTTGTACACCTTGTGCTCGGCGCCGGCGTCGCGCAGCGGGGCCCGCAGGTTGGCCAATTGGCCGACCGACAGTCCTCGATACTCCGACACGAACACCGCCACGCTGCTGTTCAGCTTGGCGGTGATCTCCTCGACGATGGCGACCTTGTCGGGTCGCGGTGTGGATGTCGTCGTTGTCATGTGTGCATACCTCCTTTCGCTACAACTCGTGGTGCTCGCATCAGATGCGAACACCGACGAGGAGCGCAGTTGACCGATGTGTCGAGCAACTGGTTCTTCGGCGATATGCACCTCGGCTGGCGGGCGAACCCATTACTCCCCCGCCACAGAGCGGGAGAACCAACGGTCTCAGGCGAGCGACCGGTTTCGTATGTGGAAGGCGAGGCTACGGCGTGGCGCCGCTGCTTCCTCGCCCGATGACTCAGGCCAGGAACTCAGACCGTCTCGGGCTTGAGACGGCCGGTGTCGACGTGGACGCCAGGTCCCATCGTGGACGACACCGTGATCTTGCGCAGATAGCGGCCCTTGGCCGAGGCGGGCTTCGCGCGCTGGATCTCGTCGATCACCGCACGGAAGTTCTGCTCGAGCGCAGCCGGCTCGAAGCTCGCTTTGCCCAGCGGGACGTGCACGTTGCCGTAGCGGTCGGTGCGGTACTCGACCTTGCCGCCCTTGAAGTCCTCGACGGCTCGTGCGACGTCGGGCGTGACCGTGCCGGTCTTGGGGTTGGGCATCAGACCACGAGGACCGAGGACACGTCCGAGGCGACCGACGACGGGCATCATGTCGGGCGTGGCGATGACGAGGTCGAAGTCCATCTTGCCGGCTTCGACTTCGGCGGCCAGATCGTCGGCTCCGACCACGTCGGCGCCAGCGGCACGGGCAGCATCTGCGGCTTCGCCGGTGGCGAACACAGCAACGCGAACGTCCTTGCCGGTACCGGCAGGCAGCGCCACGGTGCCGCGGACCATCTGGTCGGACTTGCGGGGGTCGACGCCCAGGCGGATCGACACGTCGATGCCTTCGTCGAACTTGGCCGACGCCATGGTCTTGGCGAGGCCGACGGCCTCAGCTGGACCGTAGAACTGGTCGCGGTCGAACTGCTTGAGCGCGTTTGCGTACTTCTTGCCTGACATTTTCTGTCTCCCTCAGTGGTGAGCCCGCCGGTCGAGGTGGATCCGGTCGAAGCTGTTGGTGTGAATTGACGTTTCACGCACGAAGTGCGTTCGGTGCGAAGCACCGAGAAAGGAGTGCGACGGCGCAGCCGTCGAGACGCCGAAGGCGTCAAGGCGTCGTCAGACGACTTCAATCCCCATCGATCGGGCAGTGCCACGGACCTGGAGCCTGGCGGCGTCCATGTCGTAGGCATTGAGGTCGGGCATCTTGATGGTGGCGATCTCGTCGAGCTGGGCTTCGGTGATCGATCCGACCACTTCGGCGCCCGGGTTGTTCGCTGCCTTGTCGAGGCCGGCCTTCTCGCGAATCAGCACCGCCGTCGGCGGCGTCTTCAACACGAAATCAAAGGTGCGGTCCTCGTAGATCGTGATCTCGGTCGGCACCACGGTGCCGGCCTGAGCTTCGGTCTTGGCGTTGTACGCCTTCACGAAGTCCATGATCGCGATGCCGTGTGGCCCGAGCGCGGTACCGACCGGTGGTGCCGGGCTGGCCTTGCCTGCTTCGATCTGGATCTTGACGACCGTCAGAACTTTCTTTTCGCCATGGTGCTGTGCTTTCTGTGTGTGTCCGTCGCCTACGGCGAATCAGAGTTTGGCGACCTGGCTGAAGTCCATCTCCACCAGGGTCTCGCGACCGAAGATGTTGACGAGGACTTTCAGCTTCATGTGGTCGGCGTTGATTTCGGCGATCTCGCCGGTGAAGTCGGCAAATGGGCCTTCCTTCACGCGAACGCTCTCGCCTTCTTCGTAATCGAGCTTTGCCTTGCGACGGGGAGCTGCGTCGACACCGTCGGTCTTGGGGGTGAGGAACGTCTTGACCTCGCGGCGTGACAGCGGGGTCGGCTTCTGGCCGTGACGGCTCTGGCCGACGAACCCCGTGATGCCCGGCGTGTTGCGTACGCAGTACCACGACTCGTCGTCCATCTGGCAACGAACCAGCAGGTAGCCCGGGAACACCTTGCGCTGGACGGTCTGCTTCTTGCCGTTCTTGAATTCGTCGACTTCCTCCATGGGGATGACGATCTCGTAGATCTTGTCCTCCATGTTCATCGACTGGATGCGAGCCTCGAGGTTGGCGGTGACCTTCTTCTCGTAGCCCGACTGGGTGTGGACCACGTACCACTGCCCCGGACGCATGGTGGGGTCGTCGACCGGTTCGGGCTCGTCATCGGCCACGTCTTCGGTCGACACCTCGTCCTCGCCAGCTTCGTCGGCGAGCGGTGCTGCGTCGTCGGCGTCACCGTCGACGTCGGACACCACGGGGTCGGACACCTCGTCGGTGTCGAGCTCGCTGGTCGGGTCGGCGATCTCGTCGGATTCGTCGACCTCGGCGAGGACATCGGTGTCGCCCACCGGGAGGAGATCGATCGGGTTCGTGGCGGCGCCGGTGTCGGCAGTGGTGTCGTGGTCGGTCATCTCGTCGCTTGTCGTCTCGTCGGTCGTCTGGTCGTCGGTCATGAGGTCGAGTAGAACCACTGGGAGAATTCACCGAAGATGAAATCGAGCCCACCGACCAGGGCCGTGTAGACGACAACGGTGATGATCACGATGATCGAGTAGCGCTTGACTTCTGGTTGCTTCGGCCAAGCGACCTTGCGCATCTCGTCGCGAACTTCACGCAGATACTGGCGCGGTCCGACCCGATCCGACTTCTTCTTGGGCGGCTGGCGCTGGGCGCGCGTCGGCTTGCCCTGCTCGTCCAGGGCGCCCATCTTTCGAAGCTGTCGCTTCTGTTCGCGGTTCAGATCATCCATTGACACGGTGTCGGTGATTTCTCGTTCGGTGGTGGGCAGGGCAGGAGGGACTCGAACCCCCGACCGTCGGTTTTGGAGACCGATGCTCTACCAGCTGAGCTACTGCCCTCGGGCGGGACACGCCGAGTACCGGTTGAGGGTACCAGCGCATCCGCTGAAGGCTGACGGTGACCGCAAGCGGTCACATTCGCTGCCCGTTCAGCGCCTTGGTGTCAGCGCGTCTCCTTGTGGAGCGTGTGCTGGCGCTCGTTGGCGCAGTACTTCTTCATCTCGAGGCGCTCACGATCGTTGATCTTCGACTTCATCGTGATGTAGTTCCGTCGTTTGCACTCGGTGCATTCGAGCGTCACTTTGACCCTCTTGTCGTTCTTGGCCATATTGGTCTGCTCTCTCTCGGATCCTGAATCGGATCAAATCACTTGAGGATCTTGGTGACGCGGCCGGCACCAACCGTGCGGCCACCCTCACGAATCGCGAACCGAAGACCCTCATCCATCGCGATCGGCTTGCCGAGCTCGACGGTGATCTCCACATTGTCACCAGGCATCACCATCTCGGTACCAGCCGGCAACTCGATCGTGCCCGTCACATCGGTCGTACGGAAGAAGAACTGCGGACGATAATTGTTGAAGAACGGCTTGTGACGGCCACCCTCGTCCTTGCTCAACACATACACCTGACCCTCGAAATTGGTGTGAGGAGTGATCGAGCCGGGCTTGCACAGCACCTGACCACGCTCCACGTCCTCCTTGCCCGTGCCACGCAACAGTGCACCAATGTTGTCACCCGCCTGGCCCTCATCGAGCAACTTGCGGAACATCTCCACACCCGTACACGTCGTCTTCTGCGTGTCACGCAACCCAACGATCTCGATCTCGTCACCGGTGTGGATGATGCCCTGCTCGACCTTGCCGGTCACCACCGTGCCACGACCCGTGATCGTGAACACGTCCTCGATCGGCATCAGGAACGGCTTGTCGAGTTCGCGGACCGGCTCCGGAATGAAGCTGTCGACGGCAGCCATCAGCTCCATGATCTTCTCCTGCCACTCCGCGTCACCCTCGAGCGCCTTCAGCGCGCTGACCTGGATGACCGGCGTGTCGTCACCGGGGAACTCGTACTCGTTCAGCAGGTCGCGAACTTCGAGCTCGACGAGCTCGATCAGCTCTTCGTCGTCGACCATGTCGGCCTTGTTCAACGCCACGATGATCGACGGCACACCAACCTGGCGGGCCAACAACACGTGCTCACGCGTCTGAGGCATCGGACCATCAGTGGCCGCAACCACCAAGATCGCACCATCGACCTGCGCGGCACCGGTGATCATGTTCTTGATGTAGTCGGCGTGACCCGGCATGTCGACGTGCGCGTAGTGACGGTTCTCGGTTTCGTACTCGATGTGCGAAATCGAGATCGTGATACCACGAGCCTTCTCCTCCGGGGCCTTGTCGATCCCCTCGAAGTCGGTGAACTCCGCCAAACCACGCTCCGACAGCGTCTTCGAAATCGCCGCCGTCAGGGTGGTCTTGCCATGGTCGATGTGACCCATCGTGCCAATGTTGACGTGCGGCTTGGTGCGCTCGAACTTCTTCTTGCTCATGTCCTCTTGACTCCTGAGGTTGTGTCTGATTGTGGTAGCGGCGATCGGACTTGAACCGATGACCTTCCGATTATGAGCCGGATGCTCTGACCAACTGAGCTACGCCGCCAGGGTTTGGCTCGCGGCCGGACGGTTGCCCGACCACTTGGTCGAGCCCTCTGTGGGAATCGAACCCACGACACCAGCCTTACCATGGCTGTGCTCTACCGACTGAGCTAAGAGGGCGTTCTGACGGGTGCGAGCGGGGCACCCTTCGGGACGCGGCACTGCCGCGGACCAGCGGGCAGAGTGTATCGGCCCCGTCGGGACAACCACGCGCCCTTGCGACGGAGATCCGCATGAGCCGCATCGACGCCCGTCCGGCTCCCAACATCGCTCCAACGCCACACTCACGAATCGCCAACAGCGATGTCCCGGATCTGGCGTCCGTGTCACAGCACGGGGTTGTATGACGCCTTCGACGTGGTCCAGGTCCGAGATGTTGCCGATCGATCGCGCCGCTCCGATGGTGGCGGTGCTCGGCCCGACTCGCGTGACCGGTGGATCGATCACATCGGCGCAGCGCGTCCTGCTCGCTCATCTGGCGATGCGCCCGCACGACGGTGCGTCAATCGAGACACTCATCGATGTCGTCTGGCCCCGCGGAGCGCCGAACACGGCCCGCGCGTCGGTCCAGAACCAGATCGCACGTCTCCGACGAACGTTCGGTCACCCGATCATCGGCTTCGAAGACGGCCGTTACGTCCTGGGCATCGACACCGACGCGCAGCGATTCGAACGAGCGATCCGGGCGGCAAAGGCGGGCGTCTCCACGACCGAGGACCTGCGTCACGTACTGGATCTCTGGCGTGGAGAGGCGTTCGACGACCTCAGCGACGACAGCGTGGCGGTGGCCGAACGATCCCGGCTCGACCGATTGCGCAACACCGCAGTCGAGATGCTCGCCCGTCGGCTGCTGGCCGGCGGCCGAGCCGACGAGGCCGTCGTCACGCTGTCGAGCCACACGGCAATGGGGCCGTGGCACGAGGCGGCTTGGGAACTCCTGGTCGTTGCCCTGTACGTCACCGGCGACAGAGCGGGCTCGCTGGCATGCTTCCACCAGTTCGCCGCCGTGCTCGACGACGAGTTGGGAGCACGGCCATCGGCGTCGTTCCGCCGAATCCGCGCCGCCGTGCTCGACGAGCAGCCTCGCTGCGCGCTGCTCGCTTCGATCGGCATCGTGCCACGGCCCGATGACCGTCAGACGTCGCCGGCCGGTCGGGAAGCGAACGGTCACCTCGGTTCGAGCGACCAGTTCACCTCACCGGTTCCGGGCGGGGTGTAGCGGCACTGGTGACCGGTCGTCACCGCCACAGCGAGATGCTCACCGACCAGGCGGTGGCGGGTTGCGAGAAAGGCGACCGTGCGCCGGATCAGCTTCGTCACCCGCGACCGTGCGGACTCGTCGATCAACAGCGCCCGGACCACATCGGTATCGCTGGGGTCCGCGCCCTGACGCCTGGCGGTCGACTCGAAGCGGTCGTCGAGCGAGATCTGGGCGTCGATGGCTCGGCGGCGGAACAACTCGGGCACGTCATCGATGTGCGCACCGTCGATCACCATCGCGAGTTCCACGGCCGTCACGTGACGGTGCCGGTGGGCGATCAGATACTGCAAAGCCACCAGCCCGCGACGTGGTTCGACCTCGACGGAAGGCTGCAGCCCCAGCCCGACCGTCCACCGTTCACCCCCGTGCAACACACCGGAGGTGGCTCCACCGGGGGCACAACCGTCGAGATCGTGCTCGACACGTGCCCGCAGCGCCCGGTAGCCGCCTGCGGTGAGGAAGGTCAGCGCCGACGTCGCAGCCCGATCGGCCTCGAGACGCGCCCCCGGACGACCGTCGACGGCGTCGGCGCACACGAGCCCCCGTGCCAACTCGACGCGGGCCAACGCCCCCCACATGGGCAGTCGCCCATCGGCCACCGAGACGGCGCGTCGGAGCGCCTCCAGGGCGTCGTCGACCTGGCCGAGCACGCCGTGGAGTTGACCGATTCCCAGCGCCACCGGTCCGTATGGCACCCCGTCGACCACGAAGTCGTCGGCGACGACAGTCAATCGATCGAGGAGATCGTGTGCCCGTGATGCCGACCCGCAGCGCGACACCGCCCACGCAGCGATCAGAGCCTCGCCATCGGTCAGGCGACGCAGATCGAGCCGGTCGATGATCTCCCGGGCCTCCTCGATCGCACCGGCTGCCACCATCGCCCGGGCACGCACGACCGGCGCGGCTGTGGGAGAATCCACCCAGCGCGCATGGCGCGATGCGAGGAAGTCGACTTCGGCGGCAAGCAGGTCAGGGACATCATCCGTGGAGACCACATCGGGAATGCGCCGCTCCAGGAGGTCGAGATCCACGCGCTGCATGGTAGGCGGGCGACTGTGTCACCACGATGATTGACGACGGCCCTCCGTGGGAGATCGTGGAGACTTTTCCGTCCACCGATGCGGCGAAGATCGCCCGCTGGAACGAGGCGGTGTCGACGGCGAAGACGGATCCGCAGCGCGTGAGCGCCCACGTGGGTCGTGCATTGGTGATGTACTGGGCGACACAGGTGGGGGTCGTCGATCGACCGGCGGCGGAGGTGCACGCTGCTCGCATCGCCGACGTCGACGCGGCGCTCGCCATCGCCCGACGCTCCGATTCCGCCGACCTGCTGGCCACCGGCCTGCTCGGATGGCTCTTCGCGACCTGGGGGCCCGATCATCTCGCCGATCGCAGGCGCCATCTCGACGAACTCGTTGCGATCGCCGACGCCGTTCAGGACGACGAGTTGCAGCTCCGCATCATCGAGTGGCAGGTGATCGATCACCTCGACCGGGGTGAGCTCGATGCGGTCGAGTTGCTCATCGCACGGTTTGCGGCGCACGAGACGGCGAACGCCATGGTCGTGTTCCGGCGGCGCGAGGTGCTCTGGCAAGGGTGTCTCGCCATGCTCGACGGCCGGGTCGAGGAGTCGGTGCGGATCAATCAGGAGGCGATCAGTTCGTCGGCCGACATGGCCGGGTCGCCGTTCTCATTCCAGAACGTGGCGATCACGTGGGCAATCGAACGATTCCTCCGCTGCGGTCTCGACGATGTGCTGGACTCGATCCGGTCGATCCTTGCCTCGTCGCCGCGAGTGGCGCCCAATTGGGAGACCGGGCTGGTCTTCGCCCTCTCGGAGTGCGGTCAGCTCGACGAGGCTCGACGTGAGTTCGAGCGGCTGGCCCACGATCGGTTCGCTGCGGTCCCCCGCGATCTCAACTGGTTGGTGACGATGCATCTCCTGGGTCTCGTCGCGATCACACTCGACGACCGGGACAGGGGCATCGTGCTCCTCGAGTTGCTGCGCCCCTTCGCGCAGCTCGACGCCACCCACGGCTCCGGCTACGCGTCGTACGGGCCGATCGGTCGCGTGGTGGGGACGCTCGCAGCGAGGTGGGGCGATCGCACGGAGGCCGAACGCTGCTTCGAGCATGTGCTCTCCACCCGGAGGCCGGGCCCATGGACCGCACTCACCCGGTACGACCGCGCCCACTCGACGCATCTCGATCGTCCTCGACGTGCGATCGACGACGCCGCGGAAGCTGCCCGCGAGCTACAGGCACTGGGCCTCACGGAGTGGGCCGAGCGGGCAACCGCACTCGCCGTTGAGTTCAGCGCCAACGACCAGGGCGTCCCGACGGCCGCCTTCGATGGTGCGACATGGACATTCCGGCACCCGTCGGGAACCGCCGCCATCCGCGCTGGCGTTGGCGCACGCAGACTGGTCGAGCTGCTGCGTCGAGCAGGTGACTCCGTCGACGTGTTGGAGCTCGACCCGGCAGTCGACCCCCTGCTGCCGACTGCGTCAGTCACCGAGTCGACCCTCGATCGCGCCGACGACCTCGACGTATCGACGACGGGTCGACCACCTCGAACGCCAGGCGCACCCGTCGCCGGCCGAGATCCAGGAGTTGACGTTCTTGCGACGGGAGTTGGCCGGTGCCCGGTATCGGGCGTCGACCTCGGCGGAGATCGAACGAGCGCGGATTCGGGTGACCCAGTCGATCCGCCGGACGGTCGACGACATCGGTACACGATCACCGGCGCTCGCCGTACATCTCCGGTCGAGCTTGTCGACCGGACGCTCCTGCAGCTACTCCCCGGTGCCGTTCGTTGCGTGGCACGTGGTCGATCGGTCGTGAGCACGCAACGCTGCCCGGTACTCTGCGGCGCCGTGACCACGAGCGGACCAGCGATCTCGGTACGCCCCGCGACGATCGACGACGTGCCGGCGATCAGGGCGATCTACAACGTCGAAGTCGAGAACCACGCGAGCACCTTCGATCTGGTCCCGAGAACACTCGACGACCAGCGTGACTGGCTCGCAGCGCGCTCCGGGGCGTTCTCAGCGGTGGTCGCCCTGCTCGACGGCGAGGTCGTCGGATTCGCTTCACTGTCGCCGTACAAGGAACGGGCTGCGTATCGCACCACGGTGGAGGACTCGGTCTATGTGTCGCGCGACCATCCGCGCCTCGGCATCGGACGAGCGCTGATGGAACACGTGATCGACGTGGCCCGCAACTCGGGCTTCCACTCGATCGTCGCCCGGGTCGAGGCGAGCGGAGCCGCCTCACGGGCGTTGCACGAAGCTTGCGGCTTCGAATTGGTCGGTGTCGAACGGCAGGTCGGCCGCAAGTTCAACCGATGGCTGGACGTGGCCGTCCTGCAGCTGCTGCTCTGACGACGAGCCGTTCGGTCAGCACCGTCGATCACCAACGCAGTCGACTGCGCACGATCACGATGATCGCCGCGCCGAGCGCGATCAGCAGGGTCGCCCAGAGCAGCCGCGCACCGAAGCCCCCGCCGCCGGTGTCCGGCAGGTTTCCGCTGGTGGGCGGCGGTGAGTTGAGGGTCGATGAGGTGGTGGCCGACGCGGGCGAGCTCGACGACGTCGTCGCCGGCTGTGACGTGGTTGTCGACGTGGACGGTGACGTCGAAGTCGGCGACGTACTGCTGGTGGTCGACGAGGATGCTGTCGACGGCATCGAGGTGGTCGACGAGGTACTACTCGTGGTCGACGACGTGCTGCTCGACGACGTGGTACTACTCGATGTCGTCGACGGCATCGAGGTCGTCGACGACGACGTACTGCTGGTCGACGACGTGCTGGACGTGGTCGACGACGTGCTGCTCGACGACGAGGTACTACTCGATGTCGTCGACGGCATCGAGGTCGTCGACGACGAGGTACTGCTGGTCGATGACGTGCTGGACGTGGTGCTGGTGGACGATGTCGACGTGGTCGCGGCCGCCATCAGAGTGACCTCCCGGTCTGCGCAGCCCTGCAGGCCCTCGGCATCCTCGACGCAGACCGTCACCGTGTAGGTCCCCGGCCCGGCGAAGCTGTGGGCACCGATCATCGATCCGCCGCTCGTCGAGCGCTCGGCGGGTGGCGTCGTGGTCTGGATCGAGAGGGGTTCGACCGTGCCGTCGCCCCAGTCGACTTCGGCGGTGTGGCTGTCACCAGCGTCCGGGTCGGTGAAGTTCGCCGCCAGCGTCACATCGAGACCCTCTCCCGCCGGGGTCGTCACGTCGAGCTCCACCACCGGCTGCTGGTTGTTGGAGGTGATCGTCAACGTCACCTGGTCGGTTGCGCACCGACCGCTGCGATCACACGCCTCGACCTCGACGAGATAGGCGCCGTTCGCGCTGTAGGTGTGCTCGCCACCGACCGCCTGGACGAGCTCGCAATCGGCATCGACGGTTGCGGGATCGGGCTCGACGGCCAGGTCGAGGTCGGGATCGTCACAGCCGACGCCTGTTCTCGTGGTCGTCGGCGGACCGACGGTGCCGTCGCCCCAGTCGATCGTCGTGGTCAGTTCGTCGTCGACGTTCCAGTCGGACGCCAACGCACCGAGGCTGGCCACACCACCCTCGCCGGTGGGTTGGGTGCTGGTCTCCTGGATTGCCACCTCCGGCGCCCGAGGATCGTCCACCCCGTCACGAACCTCGAGCGCTCGTGTGTCGCATGTGGTCGCCGAGGCGGCGTCGGTGACACACAGTTCCAGCGTGTACTCGCCTCCAGCGGCGAAGGTGTGGGTGCCCGTGACGGTTCCACCGCCGCGATCAGCCTCGATGACGCCGGTCGTGACAGTGCCGTCGCCCCAGTCGATCGAGGCCGTGTGCGTGTCGGTGGCGCCCGGGTCCTGGAAGGTCATGTCGGCGAGCGTGACGTCGGCGCCGACGGTGCGGTCGGTGCCGGCCTCGACGCTCGGGGCCGAATTGTCGACGATCGCCCGGAACGGGAAGCACGAACCGAGTCCCTCGTCGTCCTCGGCACACACGTTGCCGCGATACTCGCCGGGCGTGTCGTACACGTGATCGCCGGCGATCGTGAACCAGCCGAAGCCGGTCGCCGGGTCGGGTGTGACCGTCCCCTCGGACGTCGACGTGCCGTCGCCCCAGTCGATGGTGGCGGTGTGCTCGTCGGCCGGTCCGTCGGTCATCGGCATCGTGATGCCGTCGGGCAGTACGGGGTCGCCGGTGGCGGTGTCCGTGTCCCAGAACTCGCCGCCCTTGCCCTGGACGAACCTGAAGACGGGCTCGGGTGCCGACGCACTGGCACGAACGCTTCCCTGCGACCTGGTGAACAACCCGCCGTTGGCCGGGGGGAACGGGTCGGGGCCGGGGTTGTCGATACGACCCTGCTCGACGCCGTTCACCCAGATCGTGATCGAATCGGGCTGGTACTCGTACTCCACGAAATACGGGTCGGTGACGAGCGTGCCCAGCGAGTTCCCATCGAGCGTACGGACCCTCCACACGTCGGCCATCACGATGTCGTCGCTGTCGAGGTCTCCATCGATCGAGCCGATTCGGGTGATGCCGTCGGCGTCGGCACAACTCGGCTCGGTGGCGTCGGGGACGTCGAAGGTCAGCAGCGCCGTCGCCTCGAGGAAGTTCGGGAGCCCCTGGTGCTTCCACACGGTGAGCGGGTCGATGCCTGGGTCGACGCTGACATCGGGGGCCGACCCGCCACACGCGTCGAAGGGGACGTAGTTGCGGTTCTGTCCGCCGAGGTCTTCGGCCTCATTCCCCCAGATCGCCCCGATGAACTCCGCGTCGGGATCGTACCCCTCCCCTTCGGGGCCGTTGGCCGCAACCGGGTCGACGTCGAAGTCGGGGTCGAATCCGAAGACGGCGCCGATCAGGTCGTTGTCGCCGGACTCGAGCACCTCGTGGCTGATCGCGAATCGCCCGTAGCCGCCCGGGCCGATCGGTTCCGGCTGGCGACCACGAGGCCATTGCTCGGGTTGCCGTTGGCGATGACCCCACGACCGTCGGGATCGAGGTCGGCCCACTCGTCAGTCGGCGGCCGCCCGTTGGTGGGTGGGACGAACTGCGAATCGGACCACGTGCGCAGGTCGGCGGCGTTGACGAACGGCCGATCGTTGAGCACCAGGATCTCGTTCAATCGGTTGTCGGTGGTGGTGCACCGACGAAGGTTCACCTCGGCGGGGTCGTCGAGCCATTCCCAGCACACTTGGAGGTAGTGGCCCGCAGACTGCTCGGCGTACCGGTGACTCTCGAAGACGAAGGTGCGCATCTCGTCGAAGGTGGTGCCGGCGAGCAACCGCGACGTCGTGGTGCCGTCGCCCCAGTCCCAGGTCATCAAGTAGTTCCCGTCATTGTCCGCGCCGAGGAACTGATTGGCGTGGCTCCACGCCGTCCGGATGCTGAGCTGGTCGCCTTCGGTGAGGTTCCGACCCGTCAGGATCCTGGGTTCGAAGTCGACGCCGAGCTCGGGAACCGGACTCATCGTGCCGCCCGTCTCCTCGTCGACGATCCCGTCACAATCGTCGTCGTAGCTGTTCACGACCTCGTCGCGCCCCGGGTTCACCCGAGCCGCGAGGACCCCAGCCGGAGCGTCAGCCTGATCGTCGAGACAGTCCGGCCCAGGCGTGGCCATGAACCCGTCTCTGTCGGCGTCCTCGGTGACCGCTTCGACGAGAAAGGTGGCCCGGGTGGTGGCCCCTGCGTCGTCGCTGACGAACACCTCGATGGCGTACGCACCGACACGATCGCCGGGCGTCGTGAACGTGAACGAGTCGGTGGTTTCGGCCTGTGGTTGATCCTCGACGAACCACTCGTAGGTCAACGGATCGCCGTCCGCGTCGGTGGCGACAACGTTGATCGTTGCGCTCTCGCCGGGGGCAACCTCGAAGCGGCCCGGTTCATCGACGTCGGCGAGCGGTATCTCGGGTGCCCGGTTGCCGCCCGCCTCGACGATCACCAACTCGATCGCACCGTCGGCACCGCTCTCGCCGTCGACGCCGACGACCCGAGCGGAAATGAACAGTGGTGAACCGACGAGCACGTCGCCCGGCAGCGTCCAGGGGATCGTCGCTCCGGTCGCATCGTCGAACTCGCCGTCGGCGTCGAGGTCCCACTCGACCTCGACGCCGGCCGGGACCGGCCCAGCGGTCGCGTCGACCGTGGCACCGGCAGCGGGAGTGCCGGTCACCGTGATGTCGAGCAGCGGATCGGTGTCCGTCTCGCCGGTCTCGGCTTCGAGTTGGGGGACGAGGCCGTCCGCCAGCGTGGCCATATCGGCGCCAGCGGCCAAGAACGCGGCGAAGTCTGCGGTCGAGGCCTCGATGGCGTCTGCCCACTCGCCAGAAGAGTTCAGATCGATCAAGTTGGCGCCGACGACCCGCCGTTCCCAGTCGTCGGCCTTGGCCGACAGCCCGTCGACCGGGAGACCGGCGTTCAGCACATCGGCGGAGACCTTGGCATTTCTGCTGCGGAGCCCCAGATCGACCGCGCGGTCCACGTTCCTGATCGTCGTCCCGAACACGAACGCGTCCCGGCGACCGTCGAGCACCGCCGCAAGCCGAACGGCCGATGCATCGAGGGCAACGCTGACCGCCTCCTGCAACGGCGCGAGTTCCTGCAGCGTGCGGGCATGCCGGAGCGCCCAGAGTGCGTCACCGACCTCGTCGGCACCCTGGTAACGCTCCATCGCGTCGAGGAGCGCGAGGCTGATGCCCGACATGGCATCGACGTTTGCGATGTAGGCCGCGAGTGCCTCGTCGAGTTCGGTACGCCCGTCGTCGAACGCCGCGCCGGCCACGATTGGCACGGCAAAGCGTTTGTAGTCGCTCTGTGGCGGGTCGGCGGCGATCCGTCTGGTGCGCGTCCGCACCTGCGCCATCACCTGATCGCGCACACCCTCGCCCCACTTCTTCAGCTCGGTGTACGGGTTCTTGATGCCGATCGCACCCAGCACCTCCCCGCCGATGATGGTCACCATCGTCTTGATCGGAGCGGCGACCGCACCGTAGAGCTCCGAGGCGGCCTTGTAGGTCTTGTAGATCTTGATCAGTTGGTCCAGGCTGTCGCCTGCTCGAGTTGCCGCTTGCGCTCGCGCCTTGACTTCCAGGAACTGGGCGGCGGCAGGATCCAGCGGTGGAACGTTCTGCTGGAGCTGCACCTGGAATGCGTCGCGGATGACGGAGTCTTCACCACCGTCGAAGTAGCCGTTCTGACATTCGTCGACCACGAGGTCGTAGCGGCCAGCAGAGATCCTTCCCGTCGGGAAGGTGATGCCGAGCGGCTCGAACACGTACCCGCCACCGAGGCCGCCGATCACCGAGTTCGGTGCGCCGGCCGCATCACGAAGTTGCTGATTGTTCGAGAACGTCTGCCCCGCCGGGACGATGTAGATGTCGGCGAACGGTTGGAAGAAGTCGTCGACGCCAGGGTGGGCGCGTCGCAGATCGGGATTGTCGAACACTGCTGGCACAGCGGTGCAGGCACCGAACTTCGCTCCGGGAGCCCGGCCGCCGACGAAGCTGATCGTGCCACCGTAGATCTCGACCAACTCGTTCGCCCCGAAGATCGGCGGTGTGCCGGAACGGTCGAAGATGGCTTGTGCAGTGCCGATCGAGGGCAGGCTGGACACGAGCGGGCCCGCCCCGACGACGGCCGGACTGTCGACCCGCCGAGCATCGACCGTGGAATGGTCCGATCCCGGCGAGGCGACCATCGCAACGGTGAGCGCCAGCGCGCACGCGAGGAGGAGGTGCAACGGGCGCCGCATCCACGTCATCGCAGCAGACGCCACCAACAGATCGGTAACAGTCGTTCGTGACCCACCCCGACGAACTCGACGACGCCGGTGCTGGGCACCGGCGTCGTCGCTGTTGGTGGGCCGGGAAGGATTCGAACCTTCGAAGGCGATGCCGGCAGATTTACAGTCTGCTCCCTTTGGCCGCTCGGGCACCGACCCATGGATTGTGTCTTCGACTCGGACGAGCGAAGTCCGAGGCGGGGTGAGCGTACCGGTCGACGCGCCGAGCGCCACGCCCGTTCGTCACGTCCATCCTGGATACCCTGTGGGCATGCCAACGTTCGATGTCGTTTCAGAAGTCGATGCCCAGGAAGTTCGCAACGCCGTCGACCAGGCGCAGCGTGAGATCGCCAATCGCTTCGACTTCAAGAACACCAACTCCACGATCGAGCAGAACGAGATGGTGATCACCCTGGCCACGGTCAGTCGCGATCGCCTCGACGCGCTCCGCACGGTGCTCGAGGAGAAGTTGGTCAAGCGTGGTGTGTCGCTGCGGGGTGTCGACTACGGCGACGTGGTGGACGCCACCCAGAACACGGTGCGACAGGTGGTCACGATCAAGGTGGGGATCTCCTCCGACAAGGCCAAGGAGATCAACAAACTGATCAAGGAGAAGGCTGCCAAGGGCACCTCCAGCCAGACCCAGGGCGAGTCGATCCGCGTCAGCGCGAAGAAGCGCGACGCCCTCCAGGACGTGATCGCGATGCTCAAGGCCGAGGACATCGGCATCCCGCTGCAGTTCCAGAACTTCCGCGACTGACTCGATACGTGACTGGCGCAGGCCGCGACCGCGGCCGGCTCAGTCGTCGGCGCTGGCGGCGGCCTTCGCTTGAAGTTCGTCCACGATCGATGCGTCGGCCAGCGTGGTGGTGTCACCGATGTTGCGCCCCTCGGCCACGTCGCGCAGCAGGCGCCGCATGATCTTTCCCGAGCGGGTCTTGGGAAGATCCGGGGTGATGTAGATCTGCTTCGGCTTGGCGATCGCACCGATCTCGGTGGCCACGTGGGCCCGCAGCACCTCGGCATCCACGTCCTCTCCCCGCGCAGGATCACGTACGCGATGATCGCCTGGCCGGTGGTCGGATCGGTGGCGCCGACCACGGCAGCTTCGGCAACCGCAGGATGTGCCACCAGTGCCGATTCGACCTCGGTGGTGGAAATCCGGTGTCCGGAGATGTTCATCACGTCGTCGACGCGGCCGAGCAGCCACAGGTAGCCGTCATCGTCGAGCTTCGCGCCGTCGCCGGCGAAGTAGCGCCCCTCGAAGCGCGACCAGTACGTGTCTCGGAAGCGGGCAGGGTCGCCCCAGATGCCGCGAAGCATGCCCGGCCAGGGCCGCGTGAGGGTGAGGTAGCCGCCGCCGACCTCGACACGGTGTCCCTCGTCGTCGATCACTTCGGCGGACACGCCGGGCAGCGGGAACGTGGCGGAGCCGGGCTTGGTGGTGGTGGCGCCGGGGAGCGGGCTGATCATGATGCCGCCGGTCTCGGTCTGCCACCAGGTGTCGACGATCGGGCAGCGTCCGCCGCCGATGTGCTCCCGGTACCACATCCACGCCTCGGGGTTGATCGGCTCACCGACCGATCCGAGCAGGCGCAGCGACGACAGGTCGTGCTTGGCCGGCTCGGATGCACCCCACTTCATGAAGGTGCGGATCGCGGTGGGCGCGGTGTAGAAGATCGTGACGCCGTACTTCTCGATGATCTCCCAGAAGCGGTCGTTGCCGGGGTGGTTGGGAACCCCCTCGTACATCACCTGGGTGGCGCCATTCGAGAGTGGCCCGTAGACGATGTAGCTGTGGCCGGTGATCCAGCCGACGTCGGCGGTGCACCAGAACACGTCGGTGTCGGCATGGAGATCGAAGACGTACTTGTGCGTGTACGTCACGTGGGTGAGATATCCGCCCGAGGTGTGCATGATGCCCTTGGGCGTGCCGGTGGTGCCCGAGGTGTACAGCAGGAACAACAGTTGCTCGGAGTCCATCGGCTCGGCAGGGCAGTCGGTGGAGGTCCCCTCCATGAGGTCGTGATACCAGTGGTCGCGTCCGTCGACCATGTCGATGTCGTTGCCGCCGCGCTTGACCACCACCATGTGTTCGATCGACGGTGTGTCGGCGCAGGCCTCGTCGGCCGCGGGCTTGAGCGGGAACACCTCGCCACGTCGATAGCCGCCGTCGGCGGTGATCAGCACCTTGGCCTGGGCGTCGTTGATGCGATCGGCCAGCGACTGCGACGAGAATCCGCCGAAAACGACGCTGTGCGCCGCACCGATACGGGCACAGGCCAGCATCGCCACGGCGGCTTCGGGGACCATCGGGAGATAGATGTTGACGCGGTCGCCGCGTTCGACGCCGAGACCCTTCAACACGTTGGCGAACTGGCTGACCTCATCGAGCAACTGCTGGTAGGTGATGGTTCGGGTGTCGCCCGGCTCGCCCTCCCAGTGGATGGCGACCTTGTCACCCTTGCCCCCGAGCACATGGCGATCGAGGCAGTTGTAGGCGACGTTGAGCTTGCCGCCGACGAACCACTTGGCGTCGGGAAGATTCCAATCGAGCACGGTGTCCCATGGCTCGGCCCAGTCGACGAGCCCCGACGCTTGTCGCGCCCAGAACGCCTCGTCGTCCTCGGCGGCCTGGTCGTAGAGGAACGTGCCGGTGACGAGCGAGTTCGCCGTGAAGTCCTCCGACGGCGGGAAGATCCGGTTCTCGGCGCTCAGCGCGTCGATGGTGTCGTGATGCTCGTTGTCGTGTTCGTCGGTCCCATCGGGTGCAGCCATGGGCCCGATGGTAGATCACGGTCCGTCGCTTCCTCCCCGGCGGGCGGTCTAGGGTTCGGCGATGAATTGCTTCTGCGGGTGTGGACGCGACGTCTCGGGGGCCAGGGGTAGCGCCACGAACACCGTCGCCGGGCAGATCGATCGCCTCGTGAAACTTCTCGACGGTGCTGGCGCCGTCGACGGCGTTGCCGTCGGCGACCCTGCTGTGCTCGCCGACGGTCGGATGCTGCTCGCCACGTTGCGCGGTGTGCTCCACGGGGAACGGTCGCGCAAGGACATCGACAAACGCGGAATCCGGGCGTGGGTGAGCCGAGCAAACGACGCGGAACTCGATCTGACACGCCAGGCAACAGCACGTGGCTATCAGGGACCGTCCACGGACTTGGCCTCGTCATTGTTCACGGGTCGCCGCGAGCGGGGACGCATCGTCGCCGTCGAGGACACGGGAACCACCGTCAACCGACAGCTTCGAGTCGGCATCGAGATCGAGGTGGAACCCACCGTCGGGGACCCGTTCCGTGTCAATCGGAAGATGATGATCTCGCGTGTGGCGATACCACTGGTCGGGGACTGGGTCGAGGTCGCATTGGCGCCAGGCGACCCCAACGACTTCGTGTTCCGAACCCTCGGAACCTCGGAGATCTCGACGGCCGCCCACGAGGCGGCATCGCCGCCAAGCGGGTCGGCGGACCGCATCGAGCAGCTTCGAGCGTTGGGCGAACTCCGGGACTCCGGGGTGCTCAGCACGGACGAGTTCGAAGCCGAGAAACAGCGCCTCCTCGGCGAGTAGTCGGCAGGTGGTCGACCCGATCGAGCAGTCCCGTGAGGCCCTGGACCTCACCCCCGAGTGGCGATGAGTTTCCGTGCGACCCGTCCGCGCGGAAACTCATCGGTCGGGGCGGCGTGCGGCGGGCCGACAGAGCAGGGTGCTCCCACCGAGTGCGACCAGTTGGCGGTCACGCGTCCAGATCTGCCCCACGCCGGCGATCAGGCCGCCCGTTGCCGCCGGCGCACTCGCTTCACTGAGCAACCACGGTTCGTCCGACGTCGACCCGATGAACCGGGCGGTCACCTCGATCGTCGGGGCGAAGTGCTCGAGGTCGCCGAGATGGGCGCGAGTGGCCGATGGCCACGAGTCGAGATCGATCAGGATGAGCGACCGGCACGCGTCGACCCACGGGTCGGCGAAGGTGGCCGTCGGCACGAACTTGACCCACGCACTGGTCGACGGTTCGGATGCCTCACGGTTGTCCCAGTCGTGGATCCACTCGGTCGGGCGCTGCTCGATGTTGTCCCAGAACGGATGCCTCGGCGGGCCGGCCTGGTCGCCCATCAGTTCAACGGTGTTGGCGAGCCCCTCGGGTCCGGGCACGTCGTTCGGGCCGATTGTCGTCTGGTGCTCGAGCCCGGCGAGATCGCCGTCAACGCCCCACACCGTGGCCACGAGCAGGGGTCGGCCCTCTTGGCTGATACGGACCGTCACCGAGGTGGCAACCAGCGTCTCACGATTGACCTCGACGGCGATGTCGACCGGTTCGCTGCGACCCGCCCCGACGAAATGCGCGTTGATCGATGCCGGGCGAGCGCGTCCGCTGGCCACTGCGGCAGCGCGCATCGCAACCGATGCGAGATATCCGCCGTTGGGCCCCCAGATCTCCCAGTCGGGCGACAGATCGCAGCGGAACGTTTCGGGCCCGGTCTGTTCGACAGACGTGTCGGTCGCGAGATCACCCATTGGTCGATCCTTGCAGACCGACGCGGGAGCTCGCACGTGGTTGGTTGTCCAGGGTGCGGACCGGGTCGGAGTAGCGTCGATCGAGATGGTCATCGTGCGCCCCGTCAGCCCACTCGATGAGCTGGCTCGGTTCGGCGAGGTCCACGGTGTCGATGCGGACACCCCGAGGCGTCGGCGCACCCTGGTGGCCGAGGTGGCCGGCTCAGTCTGGGGTGCCGGCACCATCGTGTGGAGCAACCGACATCCCGACATCGTGAGCGCCCACCTCGATGTCGCTGCCACTCCACCCGGGCACGACGTCGTTGGGCAGGCGCTGCTGGCCGGGCTGCACGACGCCGCGGACCGGCCGCTCATGTTCAACCTGGTCGTGCTCGACCCGGAAGTCGTCAGCGACCACAGCACCGTCGAGCTGCTGGCAGCCAACGGCTATCGCCCGGTCGTCGACAGCACCACCGTTCGATGCTCCGTGGATCTCGTCCGCCGGAACGCCCGTCGTGGCCGACGGCATCGTGCAGGTCGCGACACTCGCGGGACGCGCGATTGCTGCCACGTCGCTCCACCGGGGTGCGTTCGCCGACGGCGCTGATGCCTTCTTGGCGCCGACATCGGTAGTGGTCGAGGCCCAACTCGGTGAACGGGTGGCGCTGCTTCCGACAACCCACGTGTCGGGACGGCAGGTCTGGATGCGGGAGGGCTGAACGGGCTGATATCCGCTGGCCAAGGAGTTCGAGTGGTGTATATCGTAGATGTATGTCATCGACGCGCACCCAGGTGTACCTCACCGACGAGCAACGGGAGAGAATCGATCGCGTCGCCGCCGCTGAGGGCGTCTCCATGGCGCAGGTGATCCGTCACGCGGTCGATGAATACCTCGACGACAGACCCGACCCTGAGGCGGCGCTTGCCGCCACTTTCGGGGCCCTTCCTGACGCGGTCGCTCCTTCCCGTGATGCGTGGTCCCGTGGCTGATCTCCTCATCGACACGGACGTCTTCATCGATCACCTACGCGGAGCGAACGAGTTCCGCCCGAAGCGACACCGTGTGCACTACTCGGTCGTGACCAGAGCGGAGCTGTTCGCCGGCAACTCGGCGACAGATGTCTGTGGCCGGCTGCTTGCGCCGTTCCGCGAAGTCGAGGTGGACCGAGCAATTGCGGAGCGAGCGGGACGCATCGCTCGCGAGTCAGGCACGCGGCTTCCTGATGCGTTGATCGCAGCAACGGCTCTCGAGCGAGGCCTCAGCGTCGTGACACGGAACCGGAAGCACTTCGAGCCGATCAGAGGAATCCGCCTGCGGTCGATCGATTGATTCGTCGACCAACAAACAACTCGACATCGCTCGACGCCATGCGTCGTCGACGCCCCTCTGCAACTGTTCTCAGGCCCGCCATTCGGCGACGAGGAAGCCGCCGAGGCCCGCTGGATCGAGCAGGGCCTCAGATTCGCTGATGCGGCTGCGCATCTTCATCGCCTCGAGTCCTGGCCGAGCTGCCTGCTCGGTCCAGATGCGTTTGCCCTCGTCGACCAGTTCGTCGATACCCCACAGCTGCAGGAACTGCGCTTGTGCACGCACGGTGTCGGGCTCGGGCAGTTGGTCGATCGGCACGTCGATGGTGATGTCCTGGGTGCCCGGCCCGGCCAGGTAGTGCTCGCCGCGCTCGTTGCCTCGATAGGTCCGCAGCCAGTCGCGATAGGGCCGGCCCGCCAGCATGGCGGTGATGGGCGTCGCGTAATCGATGGCCACGACCGAGCCAGAACGAACCAGCGCCCGGGCGTCGTCGACGAACGCGGCGGCCCGTGTGATCAGCGGGGCTCGGGCGCCGAACTGTGCGGTGGGCGGCAGCACGGGAGGTACGGGGTCGATCGGAGCGGACAGCAACTCCACGAAACGACCGTCGCTGCCGACGTCGACGAACGCCTCTCGCCAACCGAGGTCGAACACCGCCAGCCGGAACGGCAGGTTGTCGAGCAGTTCATTGGCGAGCACGACGCCGTCGAACACCTCGGTCGGCATCGATGCAACCGACTCGACACCGTCGGGATGACGCTCGCGCTGCCGCGCCGAGATCTCGACCGCCACGTACCGGAGCGCTTCGAGGCATCGAGGCGACGCTGCAAGCACCGAGCGAGCCAGCGTTCCCGGCCCCGCGCCGGCATCGACGACGGTGAACTCGTCCGGTTCGCCGATGCGTTTCCACTCGGCGTCGAGATACCGGGCGATCACCGCGCCGAACAGTGGCCCCGCCTCCGGCGACGTGATGAAGTCGCCCCGCCGTCCCGCCGATCCCCCATCGACCCGGGTGTAGAACCCCTCCGCGCCGTACAGCGCCAACTCCATGAATCTGTCAAACGGAATCGGACCGCCAGCACCAATCTCCGCACGAATCTCCGAAGTCATTTCTTCAATCATCAATCAGCTGAGACGGGTTCGGAAGTGGGGAGGACAAGGCGCGCAGCGAGGACGCTGCCTTTCGGCAGCGACGAGCCTGCGGAACGCAGTCATCGCCGCTTCCGGCCCGTGTCAGCGGAAGGCGCCGGTGAGAGCGTCGATGGCGCCGACCCGGGCGACGATGTTCGGCAGAACGCCCACGGTGATCGTGCCGATGACGGTGATGGCCAATGCAGCCACGATCGGTGCCGGCGGGTTGACCGGGCTGACGTCGCCGTCGGGAGCGTCGTCCATCCACACCACTCGCAGCACCCGCATGTAGTACGCCGCAGCGATCACGGTGTTGACCGCAGCGATGGCTGCGAGCACGTAGGCCGCAGTGGTGCCGGCTTCGAGGACCGCCCGGAAGGCGTTGAACTTGGCGAACCAGCCGCCGAGGGGCGGGATGCCGGCGAGCGAAGCGAAGAAGATCGTCATGGCCACGGCCAGGCCGGGCGCATATCCGAACAGGCCGCCGAACGACGAGATCTCGCCGCTGTTGGTCTTGCGCGAGACTGCGATCACGATCGCGAACGCACCGAGGTTCATGAAGGCGTACACGAGCAGATACACCATCACCGCATTGAGGGCGAGCCCCGTCACCTCGGAGTTCCCGGCGAACGCGAGCGGCATCAGGATGAATCCGCCCTGGCTGATCGACGAGTAGGCCAGCATGCGGATGATGTTGGTCTGACGCAATGCGAGCACGTTGCCGATGGTCATCGTCAGTGCGGCCATCACCCAGATCAGCGGCTCGTACACCTCGTCCGCCCCGGGGAAGGCGACGAAGATCAGCGTCATCAAGGCAACGAAACCGGCGGACTTGGCTGCCACCGAGAAGAATGCCGTCACGGGGGTCGGGGCGCCTTCGTAGGTGTCGGGCGCCCACTGGTGGAAGGGAACCGCCGACACCTTGAACGCGAACCCACAGATCACGAACACGATCGCCACGACTTCGAGCCCGATCAGATCGCCATCGGCCAACGACGCACCGATGTCGGTGAGCAGGGTCGAGCCGGTCACGCCAAAGAGGATGCTCATGCCGTACAGCAACACTGCGGACGCAAACACGCCCATCAGGTAGTACTTGACGCCCGCCTCGTTGCCCCTGGGGTTGCGCTTGTTCCACGCGGCCATCATGTACCCGGGGATCGAGAGCAATTCGAGTGCCACGAAGATGCTCACGAGATCGCGAGACGAGGCCATCATCACCATGCCGAGCACGCTGCAGAGCATCAGCACATAGAACTCGCCCTGGTAGTAGCCGCCCTCTTCGAGCTCGGTCTGGCTCATCAGGACCACGACGTATCCTGCGAGCAGAAACAGCCCGGTGAGCACGAGTGAGTAGTCGTCGACGACGAAGCGACCGCCGAACATCGAACGGGTGTCGTCGCCGATCACCGCGAGGGTCACCACCGGCACGAAGGCACCGAGCAGCACGAAGCCAGTGATCGTGGAGATCATCCACTTCTTCGACTCGGGGAGCTGGAGGTCGAGCGCCAGGATCACGTTGATCCCGATCGCCAACACGACCAAGGGCGCGACGGCATGCCAGTCGATCGTCGGCGGCACCCAGTCGCCGGCTTGAGCAAGGAGCGTGGCGAGCATCAGGGAAGCGTCTCTCCGAGGCGGTTCACCATCTCGGTGACCGCCGGGTCGAACACCTTGAACAACAGCTGCGGGTACACACCGAGCACGACGATCGCCACCAGGAACGGTGTCCAGGCAATCCACTCGATCGGAGTGACATCGGTGATCTCGTCATGATCGTCCGCATGCGCCTGGGAGTCGTTGGCCGCCGAGCTCAACGAGTGCGCCATGCCACCGCCGGCGTGGGTGCCACCGTGGCCGGAGAACTCCTCGGACGGCTCACCGAATGCGGTGCGCTGGTAGAGCCAGAGCAGGTAGGCAGCAGCGAGCACGGTGCCGACCGCAGAGATCACCATCAGCGTGCGGAACAGTGCCGTGCTCAAGCCGAAGCCGGGGCTGTAGGCCGCGAGGATTGCCGGGAACTCGCCCCAGAACCCTGCGAGACCGGGCAGACCGAGCGAGGCCATTGCTGCGAAGCCCATGATCCAACCGAGTCGCGGCGCCTGGATCAGCATGCCGGACAGGCGGCTGATCTCCAGCGTGTGGTAGCGGTGTTTGACCGATCCGGCGACGAAGAAGAGCATGCCGGTGATCAGCCCGTGGGCGACCATGCCGAACAGCGCGGCGTTGATGCCGAATTCGGTGAGCGTCGAGATGCCGAGCATCACGAAGCCCATGTGGGCGACCGACGAAAATGCGATCAGGCGTTTCATGTCGGTCTGTGCCAGGCAGCCGAGCGAGCCGTAGATGATGCCGATCACGGCCAGGATGCCGATCGCAGGCGCCCATGCGAGTGCCCCCTCCGGCAGCATCGGGATGGCGATGCGCACGAACCCGTACGTGCCGAGCTTGAGCAGAATCGCGGCCAGGATCACCGAGCCCTGCGTGGGCGCCTGCGTGTGCGCGTCGGGGAGCCAGGTGTGGAACGGGAACATCGGCACCTTGACGGCGAAGCCGAGGAACATGCCCGCGAAGATCCAGATCTGCACGTCGCGATCGATCAGCGCTCCGGCGTTCATGAGGTGCTCGAACCCGAAGCTCACCGCACCGGTCTGGAAGAACAGCGCCAGGAAGGCGACCAGCATGAAGGCCGAGCCGAACATCGTGTAGAGGAAGAACTTGAGCGAGGCGTACTTGCGCTGCTCGCCACCCCACACGCCGATCATGAAGTACATCGGCAGCAGGACCACTTCGAAGAACACGAAGAACAGGATCAGATCCTGGGCGATGAACGTGCCCGCCATGCCGACCTGGAGCACCAGCATCAGCATGTAGAACGCCTTGGGATTGCCCGCGTCGGGCATGTTGTCCCAGGTGTAGATCATCACCAGGAACGTGACGACCATCGACAGGATGTACAGCGGCAGGCTGATGCCGTCGAGGCCGACGGTGTAGTTCGCGTTGATCACCGGGATCCACTCGGCGTCGACGAAGAACTGCAACTTCTGCGACTCGCCGTAGTTGAAGGCAAACAGCGTCACGATGCCAACGGCCAACGTGGCCCCAGCGGTGACGATGCCGATGAGCTTGTGTGTGGCCTCCTCGCCCTTCGGGATGAACAACATCACGAGGACACCGACGAGCGGCAGGAAGGTGCCGACGCTCAGCAGCCAGTTCTGATCAGTGAGATATTCCATGGTTCGCGTGCTTTCAGCTGACGTTGACGATGACGAGGACGATGGCGCCGACCGTGGCGGCGCCGAAGAGCAGTGCGCCGTACTGGCTGACCTTGCCCGACTGTGTGGGCTGCATTGCGTGACCGGCTTCGGAGGCGGCCCAACCGGAGCCGTTCACCGCGCCGTCGACCAATTTCTGGTCGATGTTGTCGTAGACCCATTCGCCGGCCTTGCGGGTGTTGTTGCCAACGCCGTCGACGGTGGCGTCGAGGACGTGTTGGTTCACCCAGTAGGCCATCTTGGCAATCGGGTGGGCAACCGCATGGACGATGACGTTCTCGTAGAGATGGTCGAGGTAGTACTTGTTCTTGAGGAACAGGAACCCGCCGCGCAGGGCCGTGTTCCGCTCCGTCAGGCCGACGAGGCGCTTGTCGCGTCGGCCGTAGAACAACACGCAGAAGCCGATCGCCAGCGCGTATCCGACGGCGACGACGCCGAGCGAGAGCAGGATCTTCGCGAACTTCGGCTCGGCGTGGCTGACACCTGGGAAGAAGCAGACCGTTCCGGCTTCGGGCGTGTCGAAACCACAACCGGATTTCTTGGCGCCTTCCTCACCGGCTTCGGCGCCCGGCGTGACCGAGGTGTAGGACACGCCGTCGACGAGCACGATCGAGTCGCCCGGACCGGAGGCCAGGAACTCCTCGGTGACCACCGGGGTGGCCCTCGGCTCGACGTAGGTCTTCAACAGCTCGACGCCTTCACCGAAGCGCGAGGCGAGCGGCGTGGGGTTGAGCAGGCCGGCGAAGACGGCGAAGAAGGCCAAGATGACGATCGGCGCCAGGATGAGCTTGCCGCTCTCGTGCGGGCCGGCGTGCTCGTCGTGACCGTCGGCCGCACCGTGTGCGTTGGCCGCTGCACCGAGCGAGCGTGGCTCGGGCTCGGGCTCGGGGGCGCCGACCGAGATGAGCTCCATCTCGTGCTCTTCCCCATGGGCGTCGTCGTGGCCGTGGCCGGCCGCGGCGCCACGGGGCTCACCGAAGAACGTGAGGTAGGTGGCCCGGGTCATGTACATCGCCGTGAGCGCTGCACCGAAGAGACCGACCCACATGAGGAACGTGTAGCCGTTGGCGCCGACGTTGTCGATGATCTCGTCCTTGGACCAGAAGCCGGCGAAGGGGAACACGCCGGTGAGCGCCAGCGTCGACACGCACCATGCAGCGAACGTGACCGGCATCTTCTTGCGCAGCCCGCCCATGTCCTTCTTCATGTCGAAGGAGTGGTGCGAGCCGGAGTGGCTCACCGAGCCGGCGCACAGGAACAACGCACACTTGAAGAAGGCGTGCGTGATGATGTGGAACACCGCGGGCAACCAGGCGCCGGTGCCGAGGCCGAGCATCATGTAGCCGAGCTGACTCACCGTGGAGTAGGCAAGCACCTTCTTGATGTCGTCCTGCACGAACGCCAGCAGCGCCGCGATCACGATGGTGATCGCACCGATGATGGCGATGAACGACAGCCCGCCGCTGCCGATGTTGAACCCTTCCCAGAACACGGGGTAGATCTGCGCCACGAGGAACACGCCGGCCACGACCATGGTGGAGCTGTGCAGCAGCGACGAGACTGGGGTGGGACCAGCCATTGCGTCAGGCAGCCACGTGTGCAACGGGAACTGACCCGACTTGCCGATACAGGCGATGAACAGCGCAACAGCGCCCCACAGCAGGAACTGGCTGTTGGCCTCGCCCGAGAGAGCCCACGCCTGGATGGCTTGGATGTTGAAACCGTTCGAGTCGAGGTTGTCGACCGCCCACTGGTTGGCACCGAAGAAGATGATTGCGGTACCGACGAGCAGGCCGACGTCGCCGACGCGCACCGTGAAGAACGCCTTGAGGGCGGCTCGGCTGTTGGCCTCTTCCTCCCACCAGTGTCCGATCAGCATGAACGAGGTGAGACCCATGATCTCCCAGCCCAGGATGATCTGCACCATGTTCTCGGCCATCACCATGATCAACATGCCGCCGGCAAACAGCGTGATCGCAGCGAAGAAGTGGGTGTAGCGACGGTCGTCGCGGACGTAGTCGACGCTGAACACCATCACCAGCAGCGCAATGAACGCAACGAGGGCCAGAATCACCGCAGACAGACCGTCGATGCTGGAACCGATGCCGAACTCGAGGCCCGAGTTCTGCCACCACACCCAGGTCCTCACGACGGGCTCGATGAACGGTTTGGCCTCTTCACCTTCGGCAGCGGCGCGCGGGAGCGACCGGCCGAAGGCTTGGACGAGCCCCACGGCCTCTTCGCTGTGGCTGTCGCCGGAATTGGTGCGCTGCATCCATTGAATGCACGAGCCAACCGCAACGACGAGCGTTGCGGTCATGGAGGCGAGCGCGACCTCGGCACCCTTCATCGGGAGCTTCTTGCCGAAGAACAAGATGATGGCGAAGCCGATCACCGGGATCAACCCGGCGAGCCAAGCGTTCTCCAGGAACCATCCGGAGCTGAGTTCGAGTGCTTCTGCGGCAAGCATGTCAGCCCTTCATTTCGGAGAGTTCATCGAGGGCGATCGACTTGCGGTTGCGGTAGATCATCAGCACCATCGCCAGACCGACGCCGACCTCGGCAGCGGCGATCGCGATCACATAGAGGGCAAAGACCTGGCCATCGACGGCTCCGGTCATCAGCGAGAACGCCACGAGGTTGAGGCTGACCGCGGTGAGGATCAGTTCGATCGACATCAGCACCATCACGGCGTTGCGACGTGCGATCACGCCGTAGACACCGATGCAGAAGAGCGCGGCGGCGAGCAGGAGGAAATTGACAGCGAGCATGAGTTCAGTCCTTGCGAGCCAGAACGATGGCGCCGATTGCAGCGGCGAGCAGGACGAAGGAAATTGCGAGGAACGGCACGAGATAGATGCCGAGGTACTGATCGCTCAGCGCCACCGTGGGGGTGGGGCCACGGTCGGGCAGGATGTCGTCGCCGAACGCGTCGAGGATCACCCAGGCAAGCAGTCCGAACAGCACCACGGCGACCGGGATGCCGAGCGCCCAGCCCTTGTTGTTCAGGCCCGTCTCCTTGCCGATCTGGGCACGGGTGAGCATGATGCCGAACAGGAACAGCACCATCACCGCGCCGATGTAGACGAGCACCTGCGAGACGGCGACGAACTCAGCAGCGGCGAGGATGTACTGCGCCGCGACGCCCGAGAGCACCACCACGAGCCAGAGAGCAGCGTGCACCACGTTCTTCGTGGTGACCACCTTGAGCGCCGCGAAGATCATGGTGGCGGCGATGATGCCGAAGGCAACGTTCTGGGCGACGTTGACACCATCGGCGGCGAGGATGACGGCGCTCATTGCGCACCGCCCACGTGTGGTCGTTTCACTTCTTCTGGGCTCCTGCTTCGAGCTCCGGTGCCTCGGGCACCGTTTCCATCCACTCGCCGAGCTTGTCCTTGTCGTGGAGCAGGTCGGCGATCTTGGGCTCCGAGTATTCGTACTCGGGGCTCCAGAACAACGCATCGAACGGGCACACCTCGACGCAGATGCCGCAGTACATGCACAAGGCATAGTCGATGTCGAACCGGTCGAGGTGGTTGACCTGGCGCGGCTTGCCGCCGGCACGCCGTGGCGGCGCGAGCTGCTTGTGACCCTCGATGTAGATGCACCAGTCGGGGCACGAGCGCGCACACAACATGCAGGCGGTGCAGTTGCCCTCGTGGAGTGCAATCACGCCACGAGCGCGTACAGGCGGCGCTTCCTTCTCGTGCGGGTACTGCACCGTGTTCGCACCGTCGACGATGGTGTCCTTCAGGATCCCGAACGTGACGCCGAGGCCTTTGAACATGCCGGGAAGCTTGGGCTTGTCGGGCATCAGAACACCACCTTGAGAATCGCCGTGATCGCCGTGTTGGCGAGTGCAAGCGGGATGAGGACCTTCCAGGCAAACGTCTGCAACTGGTCCTCGCGGAAACGGGGGAAGCTGAACCGCACCCACATGATGATGAAGGTGAGCACCAACATCTTCGTGAACATGATCAGCGGGCCGACCAGGTTCATCCAGTTGTCGACGCTGTCGATCGTGGTCCAACCAAACCAGTCGAACGGGATGCCCCACCCGCCGAGGAACAGCACCGACGCGATCAGTGCAAACACGCCGGCGGTGGCGAACTCGGCGATGAAGAAGATCAGGAAGCGGAAGCCGGAGTACTCGGTCATGTAGCCCGACACCAGCTCGGACTCGGCAATCGGCATGTCGAACGGCGACTGGGTGAGTTCGGCCTGGACGGCGATCATGAAGATCAGGAAGCCGACGAACTGGGTGAGGATGTAGGGGTTGCCGAGCCCACCGAAGCCGAAGATCTCGCCGGTGTTCTGCGCCACCACGATCTGCTGCAGGTTCATCGAGCCGGCCTGGATGACCACGCCGACGGTGGCCAGCACCATCGGCAGTTCGTAGGCGATCAGCTGACCGGCCGCACGCAGGCCACCGAGCAGTGAGTACTTGTTGGCGCTCGCCCAGCCGGCGATGAGGATGCCGAGCACGCTCACCGACGCAACGGCCAAGCCGTAGAAGATGCCGACTTCGAAGTTGGTGAACAATGCGTCGGGACCGAACGGGATGACGACGACCAGCAGGAACGTCGACACCAACACCACGACCGGAGCGATCTTGAAGATGCTCTTGTCGGCAGCGTCAGGAGCGAGATCCTCCTTCTGCATCCACTTGCCCACCTCGGCCACGAGCTGGAGCGACCCGTACGGGCCCGCTTCCATCGGGCCGAGACGACTCTGCATGAACGACATCATCTTGAACAGGAACAGGTACACGATCGCGCCGGCCGGCAGCAGCACCGCCACGAGGCCACCGAGGACGCGCAGGACCGACTGACCCCAGTACGGGATCTCGATCGCAAGATGGGCGACGGCCAACTGATTCATCGATCGATGTCTCCGAGAATGAAGTACAGGCTCGCGAGGATCGTGATGATGTCGGGCACGTAGACGCCCTTGAGCGCCCACGGCACGATCGAGATGTTGTTGAAGCTCGCGGAGCGGATCTTGACGCGGAACGGCCCGAGGCCACCCTTCGACGCCACGTAGTAGCCCATCTCACCGAGGGGGTTCTCGGTCGACACCCACGCTTCGCCTTCGGGCACCTTGATGATGCGGGGCACCTTGGTCATGATGGGGCCGGCGGGGATCTGATCGAGCAATTGCTCGACGATCTTGCACGACTCGCGGGTTTCCTGCAGACGCACCCAGCAACGTGCCCAACTGTCGCCGTCGGGATGCGTCCAGACCTTCCAGTCGGCCTTGTCCCACGCCATGGGGAGCTCTTGGTCGCGGCGCAGGTCGTAGTCGACGCCGCTTGCTCGCAGGTTGGCACCCGACAGGCCGTAGTCCTTGGCCACGTCGGCGGGGATGATCCCGATCCCGCGCATGCGGCTCTGGAAGATCTCGTTGCCGAAGAGCAGGTCTTCGATGATGTCGCAGAAGTTGCGGAGCTTCACCATCACCTGGCGCGTCTCGTCGATCCAGCCCTTGGGCAGGTCGTCCTTGAGCCCGCCGATGCGGTCGAAGTTGGGGTGGAAGCGCCCGCCGGTGGCGCCCTCGATGAGGTTGAGGACGTATTCGCGGTCGCGAAAGGCGATGAAGACCGGGGTGATGGCACCCATCTGCACGCCGAGGTCACCGAGGAACAGCGACACGTTGGCGATGCGCGAGAGCTCGAACAGGATCGTGCGGATCACCTGGGCGCGCGGCGGCGCCTCGATCTCCATCAGCTTCTCGGCAGCGAGGATGAACGGCACCTCGTTGGCGAAGCTGCCGAGCCAGTCGATGCGGTTGACGAGCGTGGTCACCTGCGGGAACGTCCGCACCTCGGTGAGCTTTTCGTACCCGCGGTGCATGTAACCCGCCGACGGCTCGGCCCAGATGACCTGCTCGCCGTCGAGGCGGGCGATGATCCGCAGCGTGCCGTGCGTTGCCGGGTGCTGGGGACCGATGTTGAGGGTCATGCCCTCGGTTTCGAGTTCGACGTTGAGGCGGGCGTCGGCGGCCTGGCTGGCGATGTAGCTCAGCTGCTGGCGATCGGAGAGGTTGGTCATCAGGGCTCACTCGATTCGGCAGCGTCGCTGGGGGCGTCGGCTTCTTCCTGCACCGGCATCGGTTCGACGTCGACGATGCCGGGCCACGGCTTGATCATGCGGGCGAGCAGCGGGAAGTCCTTGCGCAGCGGATACCCCTCGAAATCGGTGGGCAGGTACATGTTGCGCAGGTCGGGGTGGCCGTTGAAGCCGATGCCGAACATCTCGTGCGTTTCGCGTTCGTGCCAGTTCGAACCAGCGAACACCGCAGCCCACGAATCGACGGCGAACGGCTCGTCGGGAACGTCGGCCTTGATGGTGATGCCGACGTGGCGGTCGAGGTCGACCAATCGAGCGAAGACCTGGAAGCGGGTCTCGCCGCCGGTGACGCCCTGGCGGATCTCGGTGTCGGGCTCGTTGGCTTCGGCCGTGGGGTCGTTCTCGCCGGTGCCGTACGGCGACGGCATCCAGTCGAGGCCCGAGACGAAACAGAAGTAGGTGAAGCCTGCGGCCTTGAGCGCAACGGCGGTGGCGCGCCACGCGTCGGTGTGCACGCGGACCCAGAGGTCGTCGTTCGGGGAGATGTGGGTGTCGAGCAGCGAGTCGCCGATCCGGCGACGCAGATCGTCGATGATCCCCTCGCGCAGGCCGTCGCCGGGCAGTGCTTGGGGTTCGTCGCTCGTTTCGGTGGTGTCACTCAATGGGGCCACCGCCCACCACGATCGGCTCGCGATCGGGTGCCTTCGGCGCTTCGACGACGGGTGCAGCGGCGATTCGCTCGCGTTCGCGGGTGGCCTGCTGCGAGGTGAACCCCTCGCCCTGGCGCCACTTGGCGGCCATGTCCTCGTTCTTGATGCGCTGTTGCAGCAGCACGATGCCTTCGAGCAGTGCCTCGGGGCGGGGCGGACAACCTGGGATGTACACGTCGATCGGGATGATCTGGTCGACACCCTTGGTGACGGAGTAGCTGTCCCAGTAGGGGCCGCCACAGTTGGCGCACGAACCCATCGAGATCGCGGTACTTCGGCTCGGGCATCTGCTCCCACAGGCGCTTCACGGCCGGGGCCATCTTGTCGGTGACCGTGCCCGAGATGCACACGAAGTCGGCCTGGCGAGGGCTCGCCGGAAGCGGGATCACACCGAGGCGCATCACGTCGTAGCGAGGCGAACCGAACGCTGCGCCCATCTCGATTGCACAGCACGCGAGGCCCCACTGGTACACCCACAGCGAGTACGAGCGGCTCATGTTGAACAACTTGGTGAGTGGGGCCGGCATGCGGCCCCGGTCGACTAGACCCATCGCAACAGTCCTCGTTTCCAGGCGTAGACAAGACCATCGAGCAGGAGCACGATGAAGATCAGCATGGCGACCAATCCGAACGTTCCGTAGCGCTCGATGTTGGCCGCCCATGGGAACAGGAACACTGCCTCCACGTCGAAGATCACGAACAGCAACGCGAACACGTAGTACCGGATCTGGCTCTGCGACCAGCCCATGCCCACTGGGTCGACGCCCGATTCGTAGGCAACGCCCTTGTCGTAGTTGGGCCGCGACGGCCTCACGAGAGCAGCAAGGCCAAGCAGCAGGGCCGCCACTGCCACAGCAGTGAGGCCAAACCAGACCACGGTCAAGTAATCGCGCAGAAACACCGACATCGGGTCGAGAAGTTATCAGGGGCCGTGAAATCCCACCCAAATGTGAGGTCGTGACTTGTGTTCCGGCGTCAACCCCGGTGGAGGTTCAGAGGAATTCGCCGTCGGTCGCTTCGGGCTCGCCGATCACCATCCACAACGCGCCCGCCAAGAGCGCACCGATCGCGGGGAACACGATGAAGGCCCAGACCTGGCCGAGCGCCCAATCGCCCTGGAACACCGCCGTTGCGAGCGACCGAGCCGGGTTGACCGAGGTGTTCGACACCGGGATCGTGATCAGATGCACCAGGGTGAGGCCGAGGCCCGCAGCGATCGGGCCGAAACCGGTGGGGACGCCCTTGGTCGTGGTGGTCCCGAGCACGATCAGCACGAAGATCGCAGTGATGACGATCTCGATGATCGCCACCGACAGCAGGTCGAAGCCGCCTGGCGAATGCTCGCCGTAGCCATTGGACGCGAAGCCGGCGTCCTGCGCTCGCGACAAATAGCCGTCGGTGCCGCTGAGCGTGAGGGCGATGATGCCGGCGCCGATGATGCCGCCGACGAACTGGCCGATGAAGTACGGCGCCGACTTGGCGGCGGGGAGCTTCTTGGCCACGATCATGCCGATCGTGACCGCCGGGTTGATGTGGCAACCCGAGATCCGACCGATCAGATAGGCCATGCACAGCAGGCTGAGGCCGAAGGCAAACGACACGCCGAGTGCGCCGACGTTCAGTCCTTCGTTGAAGAGACCGGTCGCGAAGATCGCCGTGCCGGGGCCGCCGATCACCAACACGGCGGTGCCGAGCGCCTCTGCGATCGGAATGCGGATGTTGTTGTTCATGGAACTCCTCTGTTCGCCCCAGTGGCGTGACGCCTGCCGCCACGACCGCCCGGAATCGTACGACACCGTCGATCGCCGCGGCGGCGATGGCAGCGTTGGTGCTGGCAGATGAGCCCCTCGCGTGAGCCGATGGGCGCAGCAATCAGACTCGGCGGTTGCGGGTACCGTCGCCGACGATGATCAACCGGCGATCGCTGTTCGTGCTGATCCTGGCGATCACCGGCACCGGCATCATGGGCAACACCCTGCTCGCCCCGGTGATCCCCGACATCCTCGACGAGTTCGGTGTCGCCGACTCGGGCGCTGGTCTGTTGATCGCCGCCACGTCGTTTCCCGGGATCTTCATGGCGCCGGTGATCGGGGTCCTGGCCGATCGGCTGGGTCGGCGGCGCGTGCTCGTGCCGTGTCTGGCCACGTTCGGTGCGTTCGGCACGGCCGCGGCACTCGCGCCATCGTTCGGGTTCCTGCTGGCTGCCCGCCTCGGCATGGGCATCGGTGCGGCGGGATTGATCAATCTCGCCGTGGTGTTGATCGGCGACCACTGGGGCCCGCAGGACCGCACCCGCCTGATCGGGCGCAACGCCGCGTTCCTCACGGTGTGCCTGGCGATCATGCCGCCCGTCGGCGGGCTGCTCGCCGAGGTCGGCAGCTGGCGCTTGGCCTTGGCGCCGTACAGCCTTGCGTTGCTCACCGCAGCGGTCGCGTGGAGGATGTTGCCCCCCGACCGCCCGGACACCACGGCGTCGTTGCGCGACCAACTCGGCGGCGTCGGCGAGGTCGTTCGCCGACCGGCGGTGATGGTGATCCTGCTCGGTGGCACGGCGTCGTTCGTGATGATCTTCGGCGTGTTCCTCGCAACCCTGCCGATCCATCTGGAGAACGAATTCGGCTACGGCGCCGCCATGCGCGGGCTGTTCCTTGCCCTTCCGGCCGTGCCGTCGACGCTGGTGGCGTTCAACCTGCAACGGGTTCGCACCTGGATGTCGGCGCGCACGCTGCTGGTCGTGTGCTCGCTCGCGTTCGCTGCGGGCTTTGCGCTGATCGGGGCGTCCGACGCCGTTGCGCTGGTGGTGATCGGCTGTGTGGTCTACGGCATCGGCGAGGGGGCGCTCATCCCGACATTGCAGGATCAGGCGGTGGAGCTGTCGCCACCCGAGCATCGTGGCGCCATCGTGGCGGTGTACGTCGGGGCGGCCCGACTCGGCCAGACGATCGGCCCCCTCGGCGCCGCTGCACTGTTCGGCGTGACATCGACGTTCGTCGCGCTGGAGGTCGGCGCCGTGCTGGCGGTGGCGCTCGCTGCGCTGTTCGCGCTCGGACCTACACTTCGCACACCATGACCGAGCACGATTCGGCGCCATCGGCTCGACGCCGCCGCGACCGTTGGCCGCTCGTCGAACGCCGCGAATTGGTCGAGCGAGCACTCGGCGAACTCACCCGCCACGGCGTGGTGATCACCGGGTTCGCCGGGGTGGGAAAGACCGGGTTGTCGCGCCTGATCGAGCGCGGCCTCGTCGCCGACGGGCACCGGGTCACACGGGTCACGGCCACGTTGGCCGGCCGCGACGTGCCGTATTCGGCGCTCGCGAGCGTCGCCGAGGCCGCGACCGCCGGCCGGACCACCGATGCAACCGGCCCCGTCGGTCCGCCGACGCCATCGAGCATCGCTGCTGCGCTGAGCCAGGGGGACGGGACGACGCTGGTGGTCGACGACGCGCAGTGGCTCGATGCCGGCTCGCTGGCGCTCTTGCACGCCTTCGTCCATCGTGACGAGGTCCGCATCGTTGCCACCGTGCGCAGCGGCGAACCGGGCGCCGACGATTGGGAAGCCCTCGCCGACGACGGGCTGATGCATCGAATTGCACTCGATGCAGCCGATCGGCCCCTGATCGTCTCGATCGTCGAGGCGGTCCTCGGCGCGCCGGCGTCGACATCGCTCGTTGATGAACTGCTCGAACAGAGTTCGGGCAATCTGTTGTTCCTCCGCGAACTCGTCCTCGTCGGGGTCGAGACCCAGGCGATCACCACGTCCGGGCGCCGTTGGGACCTCGTGGGACCGCTCCCGGCCGGCAACGGCCTCGGTCGAACCATCGCGCGGCGTATCCGATCACTCGACGACGCAGCGATCGCCGCACTCGGTTCGATTGCCCTGGTCGAGCCCGTCCCCCTCGATGTGATCGCGAACCTCCCGCTGGCCGAGCAGCTCAGCGGACTCGAACGACGCGGGTTCGTGGTCACCGAGGCCGACGGCACCGTGCGCATGTCACACCCGCTGCTCGGGGAGGCTGCTCGGGCATCGATGTCGACGAGCGAGCTCCGTCGACGGCTCGACGACGTCACCGAGGACGTTCTCGCCAAACTCCCCAGCCACGACTCGGACCTGGCGCTCCGCCTCGTGGCCACACGTGCTGACCACGCCATGTTCGTGCCGATCGACTGGTTGCGTTCGGCTGCCGGCCGCGCCTTTGCCCTGCTCGACCACGAACTCGCCGTGGACCTCGGTCGCCGAGCACTCGAGGCCGATCCGCTCGACGTCGAGTCGAACCTCGTCGTGGGTGCCGGACTGTCGGCGCAATTTCTCACCGCAGAGGCCGAACCGCACCTGCGCAGCGCACTTGCCCACGCACGCACCGACAGCCAACGCGCTCGATCGGCCGGGCGACTGGGCCTCCACCTGGGCACCCGGTTGGGCCGACGCGATGATGCGTTGGAGCTGATGCGTGCGCAGCTCGACGCGATCGCCGACTCCACCTGGCGACAGTTCCTCGAGGCCGACATCGGCAAGATCGAACTCCTCGCAGGCACCGTTCCGACCACCACACCAACCGCCACACCAACCGCCACACCAACCGCCACACCAACCGCCACACCGACCGTCGAGCGATCCAACCCGTCCACACGGGCAGGCGGTCCCGATCCACTTGCCGAACTCAACCAGGCGATCATGTCGTCCCTCGTGTCGTCGCTGGCGGGCGACGTGGCCACCGCCCATGCACACGTCGCCCGCGGGCTGCCACTCACCGCGCAGCACATCGGCGCGCTGCCGAACGGTCGCGACCTCCTGCGCCTCGCCGAGTTCGTTGCACTGCTCGCCGCAGGTGACGTCGACTCGGCCGAGACACTGGCGCATGCCGAACTCGACGCATGCCGAACTGGGCGCGACGAACCGGTCGGGCTGTGGGAGTCGATGCTCGCCACCTCCGCCCTCGCCGGTGGGCATCCCGAACGAGCTGCCCATCACGCCCAGGCGGCGCTGCCGCTGGTGGCCGCACGCGACTTCGTCGGCGGGCTCTTCCCCACCACGCAGGCGCTGCGCGCCGTCGCACTCACTCAGCTGGGCCGCTTCGACGACGCTCAGTCGCAGATCGACGAGATCGACGAGATCTGGACCGACGATCCACGCACCAGCGCGACACTTCTCCAAGCTCGGGCATGGCGCGCCGCGCTGGAACGCGCCGAACCCGTCGGGGCTCAGCTGGCCGAGGCAGCGGCGATCGTCGCAACGGCAGGGATGACCTCGGTGGCCCTGCCAATCGCCCACGACGCGGTCCGCCTCGGCGAAGCCGGAGCCGTTGTCGACCTCCTCGGCTCGCTGGCGGCGTCGGCGCCTGCGACCGTCGCTCCGCTCTTTCATCGCCATGCGTGCGCTGCGACCGCTGGCGACGCCACCGAACTCCTCGATGTGGCAACCGACCTCGAGGCACATGCCATGGTCGTGTTCGGCGCCGAGGTTCGGCTTCGTGTGGCGGCCGACATCGACGACGCTGCTCGGGCACGTTGGCTCGTTGCCGAGGCTCGTGCGCAGATGCGGGCGTCGGGTCTGTCCGCCTCGCCCTTCACCGACCTCGACCAATCGACGAACGATGCCACCGCGCTCACCGCGCGCCAGGTACAGGTGGCACGCCTGGCGGCCGATCGCCTGCGCTCCAAGGAGATCGCCGCCGAACTCGGCGTCTCGACTCGAACCGTCGACAACCTGCTCGGCCAGGTGTACCGAGCGCTCGGCGTGGGGTCGCGAGACGAGTTGCGCAACGCACTCGACGACGCCGATCGCGCTGGCAGCAAGCGCACTGGCGGCAGAAACCGCCGCGAGTAGGAATTACTCATGGCACTCGGTTGCGGCCGGGTCGAACATGGTGGGACCAACCGCCAACTGTTCTCGTGAGGAGCCATCGTGGCTCGACGCCCCGCTCGTCGAATGATCCTCACGCTGCCCACCACCACGCAACCAATCACCACCCCAGTTCCCACCACATCAGGAGATCCCCAATGAACCGCATGACCCGACCTTCACGCACGTTCGCCACCGCCGCCACCGGATTGGTTGCCGTGATGGCGCTCGCCGCCGGCTGCGGCGGTGGCGACGACGACAGCGCTTCGACCCCGAACGCCGGCACCGTTGCCGCGGGCTCTGTTGCAGGCACGGAACCGCCCGGCGAGCAGACCCCCGGCGGCGGCACCGGCGAGATCCTCGACGAACTGACCGACGCAATGGGCGAATCGGGCGATGTCGTCAGCGACGCCATCGATGCGCTCCCGACGGAATCGTTGTGGGGCATCGTCGCCGATCAACTCGGCGACGATGTCGGCGTCGAAATCGACGGCGTCGACATCCAACTGGTCTTCCAGGACGGAAGTGTCGACGACGCGCTCTTCGACTGCACGGTTGCCAACTCCTTCGTCGAGGAGGGCCAGACCGTCACGATGGTCTACCCCGACGGCAACGTCACCTGCGGCCAGTAGCGGCCTGACCACCTGGCCCCTCGAACATCGAGACCGCGCCGAGGGACCGCATCGAGGTCAGGAATCGAGGATGGGCGCGAGGTGCGTTTCGGCTTCCTCGATCGTCCAGCCCTTGCGCTCGGCGTACGAGGCAAGCTGATCGCGCTTGATCTTGCCGACGCCGAAGTACTTCGCGTCGGGGTGAGCGAAGTAGAGCCCCGACACCGATGAGCCTGGCCACATCGCGAACGATTCGGTGAGCTCGACACCGATCGCATCGGTGGCGTCCAGGAGCTCGAACAGCGGCGCCTTCTCGGTGTGGTCGGGCTGGCTCGGGTAGCCCGGCGCCGGCCGGATGCCCTGGAAACGCTCGTTGAGGAGTTCCTTCGGGGTGAAGTCCTCGTCGGAGGCGTAGCCCCACAGCTGGGTACGTACCCGTTCGTGCATCCGCTCCGCGAACGCCTCGGCGATCCGGTCGGCGATGGCCTTGAGCAGGATCGACGAGTAGTCGTCGTTGTCGGCTTCGAACCGCTCGGCGATCGCGATCTCCTCGGGACCCGCCGTCACCACGAAGCCACCGACCCAGTCGGCCACACCGGAGTCGGCCGGAGCGATGAAGTCGGACAGGCTGAGGTTCGGCCGCCCATCGGTCTTGGTGGCCTGCTGACGGATCCCGTGGAATCGTGAGCGCTCGGCCGAGCGGCTCTCGTCGGTGTAGATCACCACATCGTCACCGTCGGCCTGGGCGGGCCAGAACCCGACGACGGCCTTGGGACGGAACCACTGCTCGTCGACGATCTTGGCCAGCATCGCGAGCGCGTCGTCGTACAACGGCGTGGCGGCCTCGGCGAACTCAGGGTCGGTGAGGACCTCGGGGAACTTGGACCTGATCCCCCACGTGCGGAAGAACGGGGTCCAGTCGATGTAGGGCACCAGTTCGGCCACGTCGTACTCGGCGAACACCCGGGTGCCCGTGAACGTCGGCTCGGTGATGGTGGTGGCGTCGAAGGTGGCGTCGAGGCGGTTGGCTCGGGCGACATCGAGCGACACGCGGTCGCGCTCGACCGTGGCGCGGGCGTGCGACTCGACCACGCGGGCGTAGTCGGTTGCCAGCTCGGCGAGGTAGCCGTCGCGCTGGGTGTTCGACAGCAGCGCCGAGATCACGCCCGACGCTCGGCTGGCGTCGCCGACGTGCACGACCGGGCCGTGATAGGCCGGGTCGATCTTGAGGCTGGTGTGGAGGCGGCTCGTGGTGGCACCACCGATGAGCAACGGCACCTGGAACCCGAGACGTTCCATCTCACTCGCCACACGGACCATCTCGTCGAGCGACGGCGTGATCAGCCCGGACAGTCCAATGATGTCGACGTCGCGCTCCTTGGCGGTGTCGAGGATCGTCTGTGCCGGCACCATCACCCCGAGGTCGATCACCTCGTAGTTCGAGCAACCGAGCACCACCCCCACGATGTTCTTGCCGATGTCGTGCACGTCGCCCTTCACGGTGGCGAGCAGCACGCGACCGGCCTTCGACGCGGCCCCGTCCTCACCTTCGGCTTCGATGAACGGCGTGAGATAGGCAACGGCCTGCTTCATCACGCGGGCCGACTTGACCACCTGTGGGAGGAACATCTTGCCGGCACCGAACAGGTCACCGACGGTGTTCATGCCGCTCATCAGCGGGCCTTCGATCACATCGACGGCGCGAGACGTGGCGGCACGGGCTTCCTCCACGTCGTCCTCGATGAAGACCGTGATGCCGTTGACCAGGGCATGGTCGATGCGGCGGGCGACATCCCACGAGCGCCACTCGGCAACTGCGGGGTCGACCACATCGGATCCGTCGCCGGCGAAACGTGCCGCCGCGTCGAGCAGCCGCTCCGTGGCGTCGGGACGTCGGGCGAGTACGACGTCCTCGCACAGCTCACGCAACTCGGGGTCGATCTGGTCGTACACGGCGAGCTGGCCGGCGTTGACGATGCCCATGCGCATGCCCGCCTCGACAGCGCGGCAGCAGGAACACCGAGTGCATTGCTTCGCGCACCGCTTCGTTGCCACGGAACGAGAACGAGAGGTTCGACACGCCGCCCGAGATGTTCACGTACGGCAGTTCGTCGGTGATCTGCTGAGTGGCTTCGAGGAAGTCGAGGCCGTAGCGGTTGTGCTCCTCGATGCCGGTGGCGACCGCGAAGATGTTCGGGTCGATGATGATGTCCTCGGGCGGGAACCCGACCTCGTCGATGAGGAGGTGGTAGGCCCGCCGAGCGATGTCGACCTTGCGTTCGACGGTGTCGGCCTGGCCGACCTCGTCGAATGCCATCACGATCACGGCGGCGCCGTAGTCGAGGCACGTGCGGGCCTGGGCGAGGAACTGCTCCTCGCCTTCCTTCATCGAGATCGAGTTGACGATCGGCTTGCCCTGCACGCATTGCAGGCCGGCCTCGATCACCTCGAACTTCGAGGAATCGATCATGATCGGCACTCGGGCGATGTCGGGCTCCGAGGCGATCAGGTTGAGGAACGTGGTCATTGCCTGCACGCCGTCGATCAGGCCGTCGTCCATGTTGACGTCGATGATCTGCGCGCCGCTCTCCACCTGCTGCAGCGCCACCACGAGCGCTTCGCCGTACTCGTTGTCCTTGATCAGGCGACGGAACTTCGCGGAGCCGGTGATGTTGGTGCGCTCGCCGACGTTCACGAACGGGATGTCGTCGGTGAGCGCGAACGGTTCGAGGCCCGACAGCTCCAGGCGGGGCATGCGGGTGGGCACCACACGGGGCGCCTTGCCGGCCACGGCGGTGGCGATCGCCTCGATGTGCGCCGGGGTGGTGCCGCAGCACCCGCCGACCATGTTGACCAACCCGGCCTCGGCGAACTCGGCAACGAACGCCGAGGTCTGAGCTGGCGTCTCGTCGTAGCCACCGAGCTCGTTGGGCAGGCCGGCGTTGGGATATGCCAGCACCAGCGTGTCGGCGATCGTTGCCAGTTCGAGGACGTGCGGGCGCATCTCCTCGGCGCCGAGCGCACAGTTCAGGCCAACGGTGAGCGGCTGGGCATGGCGAATCGACTGCCAGAACGCCGCGGGGGTCTGACCCGACAGAGTGCGGCCCGAGCGGTCGGTGATCGTGCCGGAGATCATCAGCGGCAACTGCACACCGTGTGCGCTCATCGCCCGACGGCTCGCCACGATGGCGGCCTTCGCGTTGAGTGTGTCGAAGATCGTTTCGACGAGGATGGCGTCCACACCGCCGCGCAGCAGCGCCTCGATCTGCTCCTGGTAGGCGTCGGCGAGTGCGCCGAAGGTGATCGCCCGGAACCCTGGATCTTCCACCTTCGGTGACAGCGACAGCGTCATGTTGGTGGGGCCAACGGCGCCTGCGACGAAGCGCTTGCGACCGTCGATGCCCTCGGCTTCCTCGGCGGCTTCGCGCGCGAGGCGAGCAGCGACCTCGTTGAGTTCGATGACCTGATCGGCGGTGTCGTAGTCGCCCTGCGACACGCGGTTGGCCGAGAACGTGTTGGTCTCGGCGATGTCGGCGCCGGCCAGGAAGTAGCGCAGGTGGATGTCGCGCATCGCATCGGGCTGCGTGATCGTGAGCAGCTCGTTGTTGCCGCCGAGGTCGCAGCCGTGGTCACAGAACCGATCGCCACGGAATGCGTCGTCGGACAGCTTCAGCGCCTGGATCTCGGTGCCCATCGCGCCGTCGAGCACCACGATGCGCTCGCGGGCGAGCGCGGCGATCGGGTGGTCGTGGAACGGGTGGTGAGTACTGGTCATGGGGCGTTGTCTCTCAGGCGATCTTGCGGGCGGTGGGCGACGTGACGGTGTCGGAGGTGACGGTGTGAGGGGTGGCGGCATGCCGGCGGTCGACGGCGAGCCAGATGGTGACGGTGAGGCCGTCGTCGCCCGCTGGTGGGCCGACGTCGGCAATGGTGGAGCAGCCGAAGCCGATCTGGTCGAACCAGTCGGAGAGCTGGTCGTGGGCGAAGCCGAGACGGCGGTGCGCCGCGGCGCGAAGGAATTCGTGGCGATGCGGGGCGAAGTCCACCACGAGCAGCCGGCCGCCGGGGGCGACGAGTTTGGCCGCCTCGGCCAGCGCACGGGCGGGATCGTCGAGATAGTGGAGCACCTGATGGATCACCACGAGATCGAAGCTCTCGGCGTCGAGTGGGGGGCTGTGGACATCGCCCTGGCGAAGCTCCCAGTTGGTGGCAGCGGAACGCTCCAGGTTGGCGCGTGCCACCGACAGCATCGAATGGCTGCTGTCGAGACCGATCGTCCGGTCGGCTCGTCCACCGAGCAACGCCAACATGCGACCGGTGCCGGTGCCCACATCGAGCAGACGATCGATCGGCTCGTCGCCGAGGACCTCGATGATCGCTGCCTCGACCGTGCCGGCAGCAGCATGCAGCGAGCGTTCCTCGTCCCAGATCGTGGCGATCTGCTCGAAGTAGTCGCTCGCCGCCGCGGCCCGACGCCCGCGCACCACATCGAGTCGCTGCTGGTCAGCGGCAAGCATCGGGTCGGCGGGGTCGATCGAGGCGAGCGCCGCTGCGGTCAACGCACGATGCGCCGGCGACTCGCTCAGGCGGAAGAACGCCCAGGTTCCCTCGCGGTGCTTCACCACGAGCCCGGCGTCGGCCAGCAACTTCAGGTGTCGCGACACCCGCGGTTGCGACTGTCCGAGGATCTCGGTGAGGTCGGTGACGGTCAGTTCCCCGCGCCGGAGCACTGCGACGATCCGCAAGCGCGTCTCTTCACCAACGGCTCGGAGCGCGTCGAGCGTCTGCTCAGAGGTCAGCGACTCGGAGAACATCGCCCGAACTGTATAAGGACATCTGCATGTTGGCAAGCAGCACACCTCCACCCACCCCACCGCGATGAGCGAATCCCCCACATGCTGGGGTCTTGCTCATCGCCAGGAGGTGTCAACCGAGATGGCGCTCGGGCGGACCGGCCCAGAGGAGGCAGGACAGGCTGAGCGTGCCGAACACCAGTGAGCCGATCACCATCGGCGTCACCGTGTCGTCGATGCGGGCGTCGATCATCGCCGCGAGCAGCGCTCCCCCACCGAGCGACACCAGCCCCAGCACTGCCGACGCCGTGCCCGCCAGCGCACCCATCGGCTGCAGGGCCATGGCGGAGCACAACGGCGTGAGCACCGTGCCGAGCGCGTTGGTGACCGCCGCCCAGGCGAAGAAGACCCAGATCGACGGCACCCCGTCGGCATCGAGCGTGACCACTACGCCGACCACGCCGACCGACACGAACGCACACGCCGCCACCAGCGCCACCCGACGAGAACCGAACCGGTCGATCATGCGACCGTTCGCGAGCAGCGACAGCGCCATCACGATTCCCGACGCGGCGAACCACACGGCGAACTGCGAGCCACGGCCGTAGATGTTGTCGATGATCGGTTGTGCGCTGCCGAGCCAGATGAAGAACGCCGCGCCGATGAACATCTGGGCGACGATGTGTCCGGCGGTCACCCTCGTGGTGGCCACCAGGCGCACCGCGTCCGCGAGCGGCCGCAACTGCAGCGTGCGACGTTGCTCGGGGTCGAGTGTCTCTCCGAACCACAGCACCCAGACCAGGGCGACAGCCGACGCGATCAACGACGCCGCGAACACCCCCTGCCAGGGGGCGACCAGCAAGATCGCGGCACCGAGCATCGGCATGAAGATCGGCCCGAGGAGGAAGACCGCAGTGACGATGGTGATGATGCGAGCCATGCGGTCGCCGTGGTACAGGTCACGCGCGATCGCCTGGCGCAGCACGAACGGGGCAGCTGCGCCGAGGCCCCAGAGCAGCCGACCGGCGAGCAGCACCTCGAGGTTCGGCGCCACGAGTGCGACGAACACTCCAACGGTGTAGAGACCGATCCCGAACAGCATCGTGGGCCGCCGACCGAACCGATCCGAGGCAACGCCGTACACGATCTGACCGATCGCCATACCGAGCAGGTACACGGTGCCGATCACGCCGACGCTGACACCACGGTCGGACAGTCCAAAGGCCACATCGAGGTCGTCGAACGCCGGCAGCGAGATGTCGACACCGATCGCGAGCAGCACGCCGAGGTACGCCAGGTACGAGATGACCGTCACGTCGGAGCGCGGGCGCACGGGGGGCGGGGCGAGGACCGACATCGTCGGGCGAGGCTACGGGGACCAACGGCACTGCAGCCCGTGACGGGCGGCCAGTAGCGTCGACGCCATGAGCGCTGTGTTTCATCTGGGTCTGACCGCCGACATGTTGCAGGGGGCCACGGTGGCCATCGTGCCGGGCGACCCCGCTCGGGTCGAGCGCATCGCGGCAACGATGGAGCGATCCGTCTTTCTCGCCGCACACCGCGAGTTCACGTCGTATCTCGGGTGGCTCGACGACACCCCGGTGGTGGTGTGCTCGTCGGGGATCGGTGGGCCGTCGACGTCGATCGCGGTCGAGGAGTTGGCGCAACTCGGCGTGCGCACCTTCCTCCGTGTCGGCACCACCGGTGGCATCCAGCCGCACTTGCAGCAGGGCGACGTGATCGTGACCACGGGGGCCGTGCGCCTCGACGGCGCGAGCTTGCACTTCGCTCCGATGGAGTTCCCCGCCGTTGCCGACTTCACGTGCACCACGGCGCTCGTCGACGCGGCGCGTGCCGTCGGCGTGGAGCCGCACGTCGGCATCACCGCCTCGTCGGACACCTTTTATCCGGGCCAGGAACGCTACGACACCTACTCCGGCCGGGTCACCCGACGGTTCCAGGGAAGCCTCGAGGAGTGGCAGGCAATGGGCGTGCTCAACTACGAGATGGAAGCCGCCACACTGTTCACGATGTGTGCGTCGTCGGGCCTGCGCGCCGGCTGCGTCGCCGGGGTGCTGGTGAACCGCACCCAGACCGAGACGCCCGACGAAGAGACCGCCAAGCGCATCGAGGCGACGACGGTGTCGGTGGTGGTCGAAGCGGCGCGTCGCCTGCTCGGCTGAGCCGCGTCGAGCGGTTCGTCGCTACTGCCCGGCGACGTCGTTGGCGGCGATGAACGCCCGGTAGATGTCGAGCATCGACTGCTTCTGGTTGTCGGTGAGACGATCGTCGGTGGCGATGGTCGACTCGGTCGAGCGATCGTTGTCGAGGGCGGCATCGCCACGGCCGAGATAGCCGAGGAGCTTGTCGGCGGGCACGTTCAGCGCCTGTGACAACCCATTGAGCACCCGAACCGACGGTTCGTGGAGGCCGCGTTCGAGTTGGCTGAGGTAGGCGTCGGAGAGATCGGCGAGCCGGGCGAGTTCGCGCTGCGACAGATCTGCAATCCGACGTTGGCTCTTGATGAATTCGCCGAGCGCAGCAACACCTCGAGCGGTGAGCGCGTCCGCGGGAGACTCACCCGCAGGCTTGGAGGCTCCGGGTGCATCCTTGGACGTCTTGTCGGTGGCTGATCCACTCATCGCTGATCAGCCTACGACGACGACGCCGCCTGATCCTGGGAGGAGGTCAGGCGGCGTCGAGGTCATCAAGGTCACGCCGAGGCAGCGACCTTGGGGCTGGTGGTAGCGGCGGCCGGCGTCGTCGCAGCCGTCTTCTTGGCAACCGTCTTCCTGGCGGTGCGCTTCTTGGCCGGAGCCTTCTTGGCCGTGGTCTTGGCCTTGGTGGCCGTGGCCTTCGCCTTCTTGACCGGAGCCTTGATGGCGACGGTCTTCTTGGCGTTGTCGGCAGCGATCATCTCGGCGACGCGCTGGTTCATCTCGCGGTTCAGCGAGACGGCGCGCTCGACGAAGTCGAGGTAGCGCTCACCGGCGACGGTCGGGGTGGGGACCCGGTCGGCAAACGGCAGCTCCACCGACACCTGCGTGCGGATCTGCTCGCCCACCCGGTCGGCGGTGGTCACGGCCATGTCGACGATGCGACGGTTGGCGTCGAGAACTGCGTCGAGGACCTGGTCGCTCATCGTGGTGAAGCGCTCGCTGTTGTCGTTGAGCACATCGGTGATCGAGTCGGTGACCGTCGTGGTCCGCGACGAAGCGGTGTCGGCAACCTTGTTGGCCTGCTTGGTGACCTGGCTGGTGAATTCTTCGAACATGGCTGACTCCTTGATTTCTGGGGATGTTGGCAACCGCCGAGCGTGCTCGGTCTGCCGTTGTGCTGCTAACTATACCACGCATTGCGTGATCAGCAACATGGATGCGTGAAATATCTTGCACCCTGGACGCCGGCGGTGGAGCGGTGGCGTAACGTTGCGACGTGGGAGCCAAACGTGCAGGTCGTGCCGCAGGAGTGGCGGCGCAGTGCGCGGCGATTGCACTGCTTGCGTTCGGCGGCGTCGCGTGCGACGACGACACAGCGACCGACGACCCGAATGTGCAGCCTGCCGACGCCTACACCGCCATCGTCGAGTGGCAGGTCGGCGTGCAGGAACCGGTGATCGACGAGAGCGGCGAGGTGGTGCTCCCCGTCGTGTACGTGGTGGCCGATGACGGATCCACGATCGACGTGGGCGTGCAGGCTGACGTGGCCGCAGCCACGGCCGACTGGGCCACGGTGCGCTTCGCCGACGATCCGACCGACACCTTCGATCCCGATGTCGAAGGCGAGCCGGTGCGCGACGACGGCGTGATGCTGTTGACGGGTCCGCTACCGGACGCGTCGCCGTCGATCGACGTGAGCGTGGTTCGCTACGTCGCGGTCGACGACTCAGCAACCTTCATCGTCGAGGTCACCGCCACGCAGGGCCCGAGCAACACCAGCGCGGTCAGTCCTCGGGCGACGGTGACGTCGGTGATGCAGCAGTGATCTCGGGGTCGTCCACGTGCGGCATCAGGTGAGCCATCTCCCCGATGACGGCCTCGGCGAGTTCGAGCGCCCGTCGGGCCTCGGTGGCGTCGACCGGATGATGCACGTCGATCGCGGCTGACCGCAGCGCATCGAGGTGGCGTCGATCGTCGATCGCCCCGGTGATCTCGCCGGCAACGCTCTGAGCGAGGTCGACCGCCGCCGACGCGTCGACGATCGCCACCCGGATCGAGCCCGCTTCCAGCGCTTGGTGGGCCATGGCCAATCGAACGTGCGCACCGCCGAGGTGGTCCTCTGGCGGCCCCTCGAACCTGCGGGCCTCACGAACTCCTCGCACGAACACCAGCAGCGCCGGCACGTAGATGGCAGTGAGCACCATCATGCTCACCTCGGCCGGCAACGAGATCGGAGTGGCGAGCACGCCACCGAACACCCATGCCAGCTGGAATCTCGTCTCGTATCTCGCACCGGCGCGACCGAGCAGCGCCTCGGGGGCGCGACGTTGCAGCAGCCCGTCGAACGCATTGCGACCGAGCGTGGTCGACAATCCGACGAGGCCGGAGATCACGATCAGGAGCGGCACCGATGCGCCGAGGATGCCGATCGCCGTGAACACCGCCGGCAACGCGAGCGACAGCCCGATCAGTTGCTCTTCGCGGAACCATCGGCGCAGCACCGTGGTTGCGGTGTGGCCCAGGAACGCCCCGGCGCCGTAGGCCGCAGCGCCGAGGCCGTACACGATGGCGGGCTCGCTGGAGCGACGCAGGGTGAAGGCGAGCGTGAAGATGAAGAAACCAACGGCGGCGCGGATGGCGAGCATGCCGATCGACGACAGCACCACCGTGGGGAGGTGGGTTTCGGCGTACTCGACGTCGTCGGGAACGTCAGCCGGCACCGACCTCGGCCGGGCTCGCACCACGGCAAACGCGGCGAGAGCGAACAGCACGGCAGCGGCGCGGAGCGACCACTCCGGGCCGAGTGCGGCGAAGACGCCGGTGGCGGCGACCACAGCGATCGACGCGGTCACACTGGCGAAGCGGGCCAGCCGGGCATTGGTGGCCACCAGCTCTTCGGGGTCGTCGACGAGCGTTTGCACCAACGTCTGCTTCACCACACCCGAGGCCTTGCTGGCAATCAGCAGCAGCAGCACCACGGGATAGAAGGTGAGCTGCAACAGCGTGAGGGCGAGCACGAGGCAGAACAGGCCACGGGCGGCGAAGAATCCAGCGGCCACGAACCGTTGCGACCGGCGGAAGCGATCGATGGCGGGACCCACCAGCGGCGAGAGCACAGCGAGCGGCGCCATCGTGATCAGCAGGTAGAGCAACACCTGCTGGCGCGAGGCGTTGGGGCTGACGTTGAAGAACAGCGATCCCGCGAGGCTCACCGACACGAACGCGTCGCCCGCGGCGGCCAGGCCGTGAGCGGTGGCGAGCGGCACCACCGCTCCCCTGCCGATCAGCACCTGGCGGAGCCTCACCCCGACCGGTGCGCGCTCGATCGTCGGGCTGTCGGTCTCCTCGGGAGCACCGCCGTTGGACATCGCCCCCATCTTGGCGCACTCGGTGACAGAGCGAGGTGAGCAGCGTCGGTGTGCGACAGTTGGGTGATGGGCGCAACCGGGCAGGGCAGAGACACACGATGAGCTTTCCGACCGATCTCGACATCGCCAGACGGGCCACGCTGAAGCCACTCACCGACATCGCCGCCGACGCCGGGATCCCGCTCGACCTGCTCGAGCCGTACGGCACCGGCGCGGCGAAGATCGACCTCCGTGCGATCGACGCGATGGCCGACCGGCCCCGGGCGAAGTACGTGGTGGTGTCGGCGATCACTCCCACGCCGCTCGGTGAGGGCAAGACCACCGTGGCGGTCGGGCTCAGCCAGGGTTTCAGCCACATCGACAAGCGAGCCACGCTGGCGATCCGGCAGCCGTCGATGGGGCCGACGTTCGGCATCAAGGGCGGCGCAGCCGGCGGCGGCTACAGCCAGGTGGTGCCGATGGAGATGCTCAACCTGCACCTCACCGGCGACGTCCACGCCGTCACCGCCGCCACCAACATGTGCGCCGCCGCGGTCGACGCCCACGTGTTCCACGGCAATCCGACCGGGCTCGACCCGCACCAGATCACTTGGCGACGATCGATCGACATCAACGACCGCTCGCTGCGCAACGTGATCACGGGGCTCGGCACCCGCCTCGACGGTGTTCCCCGCGAGACGGGCTTCGACATCACCGCAGCGTCCGAGGTGATGGCCACGCTCGCGCTGGCCAGCGATCTCCAGGACCTACGCGCACGCCTCGGGCGGATGGTCGTCGGCTACACCAAGAACGGTGCGCCGGTGACCGCGGACGACGTCGAGGTCGCCGGTGCGATGGCGGTGATCATGCGCGAGGCCATCAAGCCCAACCTGATGCAGACGTTGGAGAACACGCCCGTGCTCGTGCACGCCGGACCGTTCGGCAACATCGCCACGGGCAACTCCTCCATCGTCGCCGACCTGATCGGCATCCACATGGGCGACTATCTGGTCACCGAGGCCGGCTTCGGCGCCGACATGGGCGCAGAGCGTTTCTTCAACATCAAGTGCCGGATGTCGGGCCTCGCCCCCGACGCCGCGGTGCTGGTGGCCACGGTGCGCGGGTTGAAGGCGCACAGCGGCAAGCACACGATCGTCGCCGGGCGGCCGTTGCCCGAAGCACTGCTCGCCGAGAACCCCGACGAGGTCCACGAGGGTGGCGCCAACCTCCGCAAGCAGTTGGAGAACATGCGCATCCACGGCTGTACGCCAGTGGTGGCGATCAACGTGTTCCCCGACGACCATCCTGCCGACATCGCCGCCATCGAGGAGATCGCCGCCGAGTTCGGGGCACGGTCGGCGGTGTCGACGCACTTCTCCGACGGCGGCGCAGGGGCCAAGGAACTCGCCGCTGTGGTCGCGGAGGCCGCCGAGGAGCCGAGCGAGTTCGCCGTTCTGTACCCCGACGAGATGTCGCTGCGCGACAAGATCCACACGGTGGCCACCAAGGTGTACGGCGCCGACGGGGTCGACTACACGCCGCTGGCGAACCGCCAGATCGACAACTACGAGCGCAACGGATTCGGCGACCTGCCGGTGTGCATCGCCAAGACGCACCTGTCGATCTCGTCCGACCCTGCGCTGAAGGGCGCGCCGACCGGCTGGACGCTGCCGGTGCGCGAGGTGCGGGCATCGGTGGGCGCCGGGTTCGTGTATCCGATCTGCGGAGCGATGAGCACGATGCCCGGCCTCGGCGCAGCACCAGCGCTGCAACGCATCGACATCGATGCCGACGGCAACATCGTTGGACTGAGCTGACATGGACCGACGACCGATCGATGCCCTGCGGGAGTTGCACGAGGAACTGTGGGACCCCGAACGGGGCATGGACCGGTTCGCTCCCGGTGCGGCGCCGGGAGTCGACATCTCGTCGCTCGGATTGCACTCGGTGCGCGAGACCGCGAGTGGGGCGTTCCTCGATCTGCGCGACGGCAATGTCGATCGCGCGGTGATCGCGCTGCGCAACGTGCTGGCGCTGCAGTACCCGCTGTCGGAGCATCCGTGGAGCGGCACGTTTCCGGTGTCGGCCGAGCAACCGGAGCCACCGGCCGACGCCGTCGAATGGCTGCACTACGACCCGAACTGGCGCCAGTTCCTCGGCTGCATCCTGGCGCTGTGCTCGATCGAGCACCGTGACGTGCTCCCCGACGACGTGGTCGACGGCATCGCCGCCGCAGTCGAACGGTGCGTCGCCGGCGAACCCGCTGACCGGATCCCCCGCTGGTACACCAACCCGTTCCTGATGCACGCCTGGCTCCAGGGTCACGTCGCGGCAGCCACGGGTGACGTCGAACTGCGCGCTGCTGCGCTGGCACGCGTGTCCACATCGATGGAACGACTCCTGCGCTACGGCGATGTCGACGAGTACAACTCCCCCACCTACGACGGCATCGACCTGTTCGCCATCGGCCTGTGGGCGATGCATCCCCCGAACGACGGCTTCGCCGATGCTGCCTCCACCATGCTGCCCACGATCGGCCGACGCATCTCCAAGCTCTACCACCCGACCTTCGGCGCGACGTGCGGGCCGTACATCCGCGCCTACGGCCTCGACCCGAAGCGGTACGTGTCGCTGTCGGGTCTGTTGTTCTCGGTGCTCGGCGAGCCGGCCGACCGGGTGCTGCCCAGCCCGATCGACGCACACACGGTGCACGTCCACGACCTGTACTTCCTCACGTTGCTCGACCACGTGGCGCCCGTGCTGCGACCGCACCTCACGGTGCAACCGGTCGACGCCGAACGTCATCACGTGCAGCGCTTCCGCACCTCGGTGGGCGAGAGCCTGCTGCGGCCAGGTATCGCCGTTGGCTGGGACCGGGGCCGGCGCCACAGCACCTCACTCGATCAGTACGTGCCGTTCACCGCGCACGCCCTCGACGGTGCCGCCGACTCCGAACCGCTCGCGCATCGCCATCGGTGTCATGCTCCTCGCCGACACCGCATCGGTCGACGTGCAGCGCACCGGCGACCTCGAGTTCGTCGTCACCGCGAGCACCGGCGATGCCACCGTCAGCGATGCCACTGCCAGCGATGCCATCGCCAGCGACACCACCGTCGGGCTCCGCCTGGTCGGCCCGAGCGCCGCCGACGTCCACGGGGACCGCGTTGTCGTCGGGCCGGTCTCGATGCACTTCAACACCCCTCCTGCCAGCATCGTCGACCGTTCGTCAGACGAATCGACGGAGTTGCACGTCACGTGGCTCGCCCCACAGGCCAGCGTCGACATCACGATCGCCAACCACCCAGCCGCCGATCAGTCAGACACCGGGCACTGACGCCGACCGCTACTGCCGACGCAGACGCGACCGCGACGCTCGAAGCGGTCGCGAGGTCAGGCGGATCGCGAAGTCGGTCGCTCGCGCCGGCATCGGAACGAACGGGCCCTGCAGACTCAGCGGCACAGCATCTTCCACCACCAACCGATACCCGACATACGTGACGATCAAGGCGTGCGTGGCCACGAGGCACCAGAAGAAGGTGGTCTCGCCAAAGGTGGCCATCAGCGCACCTGCGACGATCGGGCCCAGCACCGCACCCGTGCCGTTGACGCGTAGCGACGTGCCGCTCGCGCCCATTGCACTGCCTGGCGCCGACCGGTCGAGCGTGTGCGAGAGCAGCAGCGAATACAACGGGAAGGTCAGCCCACCCAGTACGAACATCACCGGCAACGCAGCAGCGTGACCCTCGGGTATCACCCCGAGCAGAGCGGCCGCTGCCGCGGCGATCGCTGCCACCACGAGGATCACGCCACGGCGCGGGAGCCGGTCCGACGCCCAGCCGATCGGCCACTGGAACACGAGCGACCCCAGCGCGGGCAGGGCAAGGAACGCCGCCGTGAGCCCCGGCCCGAAACCGGCCCTGGTTGCGTAGACCGCGCTCAGGCCGAACAGGATCCCGTGCGACGCTCCCACGAAGAAGATCCCGATCATCCCGGTGGGTGCGGTGCGAAAGAACTCGCGGAACTTCATCGTCGGCGAGACGCGCACGGGTGGCGCGTCGGTGGTGGCGGCCGAGCGCGATCGGCACGAACGACATCGACACCAGGATCGAGGCCGCGACGAACAACGCGTAGCCGTTGGGGTCCCCCGTGACCACCAGGAGTTGCCCGAAGCCGAGGCCGCCCATCGAGGCGATCATGTACACCGCCAGTGTTCGGCCACGGGTGCGTGGCGTCGATGCATCGTTCAACCACGACTCGACCACCACGTACAACCCGGCCATGCAGAAGCCGAAGACGAAGCGCAAGGCACCCCAGGCAAACGGGTTGACCCACAAGATCTCGAGCAGGACCGCAGACGATGCCAGCGACGCCAGGCTGGCGAACACCCTGATGTGGCCGACCGCCGACAGCAACTTCACCACCACGATCGGCCCGATCAGGAACCCGGCAAAGTAGGCCGCCATCACCACGCCGCTCGTGCGAACACCGAAACCCTCGCCCACCATCCGCACACCGATCGCTGCCAGATTCAATCCGTTGCCGACCATCAGCATCGTGAAGCCGAGGAACAGCGCCCAGAGCGCCAGACCCCCGCGCACGGCAGGGTGGACACGCTCGTCGATGGAAGAAGGGGTGTCTGTCAATGCCACGCGGCGCGCACGCTACCGACGCACCAGAGGGTGACCCTCGGCATCAGGCAATCTCTGCCGACCTCGCGGGACGGTCAGCGCGAGCGACCGCGTAGACGGTCGAGCTGACGCTTGTCGCGCTTGGTGGGTCGACCGGCGCCTCGCTCGCGCTGGAACACCGGCACGTCCAGTTCTCGCTCGGGTGGCGGCGGACTGTGATCGACGAAGCAGTCGACGGCCACCGCGGCACCGACACGCTTGACGATCAGCGCCGACACCTCGAGGATCCGTTCTCGGTCGTGCAGGTAGGCCTCGACCCGATCGCCGACCTTCACCGCGGTTGCCGGCTTGGCCGCTTTGCCATTGACCTTCACGTGCCCGCCCCGACACGCGGCCGCCGCATCGCTGCGCGTCTTGGTCATCCGCACCGACCACAACCACTGATCCACCCGAGCCGATTCGATGCGAACCAGCCTCGCACATCCCCGACACCCCCTTCGAGCTCCCCCGCCGCTCCCCCGCCAACACCCCCCAATCACCCCCAAATCACCCCCAAATTGCCCTCGATCGTGACGGTGAGCGTCACGATCCCGGGCAATTTTGGAGAAGCGGGCGGCGATTTCGGGTGGGCGAGGGCGCTGGTCAGGCGGGGACTTGCTGGGTGATGCAGTGGATGCCGCCACCGCCGCCGGCGAGGATCGCTCCCACCTCGAGGGCGACCGCCTCGCGACCGGGGTACTGGTCGGCGATCAACGCCACCATGTCGTCGTCGGCTGGGTGGCCGCACGTGGGGATCAGGACGAAGCCGTTGCCCAGGTAGTAGTTGAGGTAGGGCACGACCACCCGCTCGGGCCCGTCGCCACGATCGACCTCGGCGAACGGCAGCACCGGCACGGTCACCACATCGAGTGCCCGGCCCCGCGCATCGAGCGCTCCCTGCGCAACGCGTCGATCGACATCGAGACGCAGCCAGTCGGCCTCGTCGGGATCGTCGCATCCCTGCAGCACCAGACGTCCGGGAGCGGCGAAGGCCGCAATGTTGTCGACGTGGCCATCGGTGTCGTCGTCGAGCGCCAGTCCGTGCGGCAGCCAGATCGTGCGTTGTGCACCGAGTTCGGATCGCAGCACCGCTTCGATCTCGAGCTGCGTCATCGTGGGGTTGCGGTTCGGGTGCATGAGGCACTGGGTGGTGGTCACGAGGGTGCCGTCACCGTCACCGGTGATCGAGCCACCTTCGAACACCATGTCGATCGACCGCACCGGCTCGTTGCGGCGCTCGGCGAACCGTCGGGCAGCTGCGGCATCGTCGCCGTACGGCAGGAACTTCTCTCCCCACGAGTTGAACCCCCAGTCGGTGGCCACCCGCTCGCCGGGCCCACCACCTGCATCGTCGTCGAGCACATAGATCGGCCCCGAGTCACGGAACCACGAGTCGTCGATCGGCAGTTCCAGCACCTCGACGCCCGGCCCGCAGCGGGCCGCAGCTCGTTCCGCGGTTCGAGGTGCGGCCAGCATCGTGACCGGCTCGAACCGGGCGATCGCGTTCGCGACCTCTGCGTGAGCGGCCTCGGCGTCGGCGTACAGCTCACCCCACATCTCAGCGCGCGCGGGCCAGCACATCGCCGTGCCCTCATGCGGCTCCCACTCCGCCGGCAGCCGCGTCACGACACACCCCGCGAGGTCGATGAGCCAAACCCGCACATGTGGTGCGTTCGCTCATCGAAGGCGGCGGTGATGACCGGCGCGAGGCGACTCATCGCTGTCCGATGCCGCGTTGGCCGTCGAGGGTCACGATCGGGTCGTACAGCTCGGGGCGCCGATCGCGGAACAGCCCCCACGCCGCCCGCTGCGTGCGCAACGCATCCCGGTCGAACGAGGCCACCAGCACCGCCTCGCCCTCACGTCCCGCCTCGGCCACCTTGGCGCCGGTGTTGTCGGCGATGAACGACGACCCGTAGAACGTGATCTCGCAGGTCTCGCCCACCTCGCGCCCGACACGGTTCGATGCCACGAGCGGCATCAGGTTCGCGCCGGCATGACCTTGCATCACCCGCTGCCAGTGGCCGCTCGAGTCCCACGCGGGGTCGGGCGGCTCGCTGCCGATCGCGGTCGGGTACATCAGCAACTCGGCACCGAGCAACGCCATCGAGCGTGCGGACTCCGGGAACCACTGGTCCCAGCAGATCCCGACACCGATCGTGCCGTGCCTCGTCGTCCCACACTCGGAAACCGGTGTCGCCCGGGCTGAAGTAGTACTTCTCGGTGTAGCCGGGGCCGTCGGGGATGTGGCTCTTGCGATAGTGACCGAGGTTCGTACCGTCGGCGTCGACCACCACGACGGTGTTGAAGAGCGCCTGTCCCGCACGCTCGTAGATCGACAACGGGAGTACCACACCGAGCTCGGCGGCGACGGCGGCGAAGTGTTCGATGGTCGGATGACCGTCGAGCGGCCGAGCGCGATCGAGGTGCTCGGGAAGCTGGTCCTTGCAGAAGTAGGGACCCTCGAAGAGTTCAGGGATCAAGATGACCTGCGCGCCCTGCCCGGCGGCGTCTCGGACCAACCGTTCGGCGGTGGCGACGTTGGCGTCGAGATCGTCAACCATGGCCATCTGCAGCGCGGCAACCGTCATCGTGCTCATCGGCCCGAACGCTACTGCCCCGCCGGCGCCGCAGCGGTGAGATCATCCGGACCGGGTGGTGGGTTCCCAGAGACCCGGGCTCGGGGAACCCACTGTGGTGTTCAGTCGTCGGTGAGGGCGTCGGCACGTTGCCAGGCCGACTCGAGGCGATCGAGGCGGGCGGTGGCGGTGGATCGCAGCGCAGTGGCCACATCGGCCACGAGCAGGTCGAGTAGTGCAAGCGTGCCGACGTGGCTGTCGAACGGCCCGGCTGACGCGGCTGCGACCACGAACGCGTGATCCGCAGCCGTCGCGAGCGGCGACAACACGCTGTCGGTGATCGCAGCCACTGCCGAGCCGTTGTCGCGGGCCACCTCGATGGCATCGAGGAGCCACCGCTCGTAGCGACGAAGATCGAGCGCAACCACGGTGGCCTCCGAGCCTGCGAGGGCGAGGGTGCGCACGATGTCGATCGGATTGCCATCGAGCAGACGGCACGCAGGACGCAACTGCTCGAGATCGCCCACGAACTGCGTTGCCACCCCTCGCGACGCAACGCCCGACAGCACCAAGACGGGCCGCTCGACGTCGGCCAACAGCGCGACAGCAGCACCGAGCACGTCGGCGTCAACGCCGTTGAGCGTGGTGCGCACGTTCGACAGCTCCACGTCGAGGTGGCTCCTCCGGAGGGCGTCGGCATCGGTTGGCGGCTCGTCGCGGATGCGCTCGGCAGCGGGTCGGAGCTGGCCCGTGAGGTCACGGCGGATCGATGCCTGCAGCTCGGACCAACCGTCGTAGCCGAGCTTCACAGCGAAACGCACCACCGTGGCCGTCCCCGCATCGGCAGCGTCAGCGAGATCAGCGACCGTGCCGAACGCCACGATCTGTGGACCGGCCAGCACCGAGGCGCCGATGCGACGCTCCGCCGGCGTCAATCGATCCGCCCGCTCACGCAGTCGCTGTTCCACCTCCATTGCGCGCTCACCGTAGCGGGCGGCCGCCTCACGGCTCCCAGACCCTGGCACGTGGCCCGTATCAGACCCAGCCCAGACCCAGACGCGTTGATCGACACCGTTCCACTTCCGGGCTATGATGGAACATTCATTCCATTTCACCGAATGGAACCGGCCGAACGAGGAGGCGACGACGATGATGACCCGCACTGCAACACTCCCTCACTGCACACCCGCCAGCGTCGACGCAGCCGGCTGGGCCGCCCAGGCCGAGACGGGCGCAGACCTCGACGAGCGATTGGTTCAGCACGCAGCACTCAGCGCTCGTGACCTTCCCATCGAGGTCGATGAGGCGCTGATGCACTTCGCGTCGGCATCGCACCGCTCCGGCGCACTCCTGATCCGCAATGCGCCGATCGGCGAGCTCCCGCCGACGCCGGCCACCCCCGAGTCGCCGGTGGCCAAGGACCTCTCGACCGAACTGGTGCTGCTCACCGTGGCCCGCCGCCTCGGCCAGCCCGTTGGCTACGTGCCCGAACACGGCGGTCGCATCGTGCAGAACATCGTGCCAACGGCCACCGACGCCGATCGCCAGACGTCCACCTCATCGCGCTCGAACCTGATGTTCCACACCGAAACGGCGTTCCACCCGTTCCGCCCCCGCTACCTGCTGCTGCTGTGCCTGCGCGGCAATCCAGCGGCGCACACCACGCTGGTGTCGGTGCACGAACTGATGGACCGCCTGCCCGACGACGTGGTCGACCTCATGTTCGAGCCGCGCTTCCGCACTGCCGTCGACGCGAGCTTCCTCGGCGAGCGCACCAACGAACTGGGCCCCGCCCGCCCGTTGATCACCGGCACGCGCGCCGAGCCCACGTTCATCTTCGATGCCGACCTCACGGTGGGCGTCGACACCGAGGCCGACGATGTGCTCGTGCAGGTGCGCGACCTGATCGAGCAGATCAAGACCTCGGTCGTGCTCGAGCCCGGGGACCTGCTCGTGGTCGACAACAACGTCGCCGTGCACGGTCGCTCGCCGTTCCCTGCACGCTTCGACGGCCACGACCGGTGGCTGCAGCGCTCCTTCGTGGTCACCGACCTCGCCCCGAGCGCAGGCCAACGCGACGGCCGCGTGATCACCACCGTCTTCGGACGCTGACCGCCTGGCGCCGCTGGGCGCGGTCCCGCATCAGATCTCGACGAGCGTGCCCACTTCGAAGACGCGATCAGGCGGGAGGCCGAAGAACCGCGAGGCGCTGGACGCACTTCGGTTGAGCGCCACGAAGAGCTGCTCGCGCATCGGATGCATCCCCGGCGCCTTCGTGGCCGACACGGTTTCGCGGCCGATGAAGTACGTGACCTCGTCAGGATCGAAGCGTTGGCCGGGAATCTCGATCGCTGCGAGTGCCTCGGGCACGTTCGGTTCGTCGAGGAACCCGAAGCTCAAATCGATCTGCTGGATGCCCGAGCCGACCTTGCGGGTGGTCGCCCGGTCGGCCGGGGCAACCCTCGGCACCTCCGATGTGGTCACCGACACCAACAGCGTGAGCTGGTGCAACACATGATTGTGGCGCAGATTGGCGATCAGGGCGGGCGGTGCCGCGCCGACGTCTTTGAACATGTAGACCGCAATGCCCGGCACCCGTTCGACGTCGGCGGCCTGGGCCTCGTGTACGACCGCCTCGATCGGTCGCTCGCCCCGATGAATCCGATCGGCCACCAGCTCACGGCCACGGCGCCACGTGGTCATCAGTGTCACCAGGATCACACCGACCACCAGCGGGAACCAACCCCCGGTGACGATCTTGGGCAGGTTGGCCGACAGGAAGGCGAGGTCGACGATCAGGAGCGGAACACACACCACGAGGGCATGGGTGAGCGACCAGCCCCACCGGTCGCGGACCACACGGAAGAACAGCAGCGTGGTGATCAGCATCGTCACGGTCACCGCAATGCCGTACGCCGAGGCGAGGTTGCTGGAGCTGCGAAATCCGAGCACGAGACCGACACAGCCGATCATCAGGAGCCAGTTCACCACCGGCACGTAGATCTGGCCGATGTGGTGGGGGGAGGTGTGCACGATCTTCACACGGGGGAGATAGTCGAGCTGCACCGCCTGCGCGGTGAGCGAGAACGCTCCCGAGATCAGCGCCTGTGACGCGATGATCGTGGCGAACGTGGCCAGCACCGCCAGCGGCAGCGTTCCCCAGTCGGGCGCCAGCTCGTAGAACGGGCTCTCGATCATCTCCGGCGACGCACCGAGCAGGGCCGCTTGACCGAAGTAGTTCGCCAGCAACGCGGGCAGCACGAGGAGATACCAAATGTACTGAATCGGACGGCGACCGAAATGGCCCATGTCGGCGTAGAGCGCCTCACCACCCGTGACCACCAGGAAGATCGAACCGAGCGCCAGAAACGCCCGCAGGGGCTCATCGCTGAAGAACGTGATCGCGTAGGTGGGCGACACTGCCCGCAGCACATCGGGATGCTCCAGGATCTGGCGCGTGCCCAGCACCGCCAAGGTCGCGAACCAGACGAGCATCACCGGACCGAAGATCCGCGAAATCTGTGCGGTGCCGCGACGCTGCACGGCGAACAGCCCCACGAGGATCACGATCGACACCGGGATCACGAAGTCGGCGAAGGCGTCGCTTGCGACCTCGAAACCCTCGACGGCGCTGAGCACCGAGATCGCCGGCGTGATCAATCCGTCGCCATACAGCAGGGCGGTTCCGAACACGCCGAGCGTGATCACCGCAGCCAACGTTCCCTTCGGTTTCCCGGATGCAGGACCCACGAGCGCCGTCAGGGCGAGGATGCCGCCTTCACCGTGGTTGTCGGCACGCATCACGAGGGCCAGATACTTGATCGAGATCACGATCACCAGCGCCCAGAAGACCACCGAGGCAATGCCGTAGGCGTTCTCGACGTTCACCGCGAGGTCGGCGTGATCGAAACTCTCCCGAATCGCATAGATCGGGCTGGTGCCGATGTCGCCGAAGACGATGCCGAGCGCTCCGAGTGCCAACGCCGCCGTGGGGCCGGAGGAATGTCCGGCGGATTCACTCGTGTTCACATCACCTGCTGAGGCTGAGCGTTCGGACGCAAGTGCCCGTGCACTGAACCAGTGAATCAGCGATCGAGAAGTTTGGTGCGCACGATCTCGGCTTCGGGTGTGGTGAGCGGCCGATTGGTCTTCACCCTCACCGTGACCGTGTCGATCGCACAGGCGTCGGCCCCGTCGTTTCGATCGTCGGGCTCGTGGGTTTCGATGTCGCGCAGGAACACCACGCCGGTGAGCCCGACGTCGTTCGATGCGTCGGTCAGCCGCTTGACGGCACCCTGTTCGTCGGCACGGGCCCAGTCGTCGACCGGCACTTCGATGTCGCTCACCGCAGGCAGTTGCGACAGGTTGGTCACCGACTCGATCGAGTGGTGGCCCGCGTGCCACGTGGCGCCGTCGGGGGTGCGCAGACGCAGCGACGACGAGCCGATCAGGTCCACCGTGCCGGCCACCTCCGTGCCCGACACCCGCAGGATCACCTCGTCGCCCACGGCGTAGCGGTCTTCGAGCAGTGCCCGCGTGCCGCCGAGGAAGTCCTTCACGAAGTCCTGTGCGCTCAGCGCGATCGCCACACCGACGAAACCGGCACTGGAGATGGCGAACGCCAAGTTGACCCCGATGATCTCGAGCGCCGCGAAGATCGCGAACATGAAGATCACCACGGTGACCAGACGGCCGAGCATCCGAGCGACCGCGTCGGCACGTTGGCGCTTGCGGACATCAGCCTGACCGTCGTCGCCGAGCCGGTCGAGTCGCACCCGCCAGGACCCCTCCGACCGCTGGGCACGTCGCACCGCCCGGCGAGTCATCGTACGAATGGCGGTACGGGCAACCCACGACAGGCCGATTGCGATCGGCAACAGCAGGACGGCTTCGGAGATGGTGGCGAACCAGGAGAACATGAGACTGACGACCCTTCGGTCTTGCGATTCGGCGGCGACCGCCGAACATTACATTTGCGTTACGACCCGCATCTTGCCAGCAACAACGGGGCCCGCATCGTCAGCAACGACATCAGCTGACGTGACATCGCTCACGCCCCTCCCGACGCGACCGTGCGCCTGGAGGTCACGTCGGTGATGCGCCGCACGAAGCGATAGCGTGCGCGCGTGCCACCCTCCCGGCGAACCGAGTCGACACTCCTCGGCTGGCGGGAGTGGGTCGCGCTCCCCGACTGGGACGTGGCACACCTCAAGGCCAAGATCGACACCGGCGCGCGCACGTCGTCGCTGCACGCGTTCGGACTGGAGTGGTTCGACCGTGGCGGCAATCCGTGGGTACGGTTCGAGATCCACCCGCTGCAACGATCGGTGGCCGACGCCATCGTGGCCGAGGCCGCCGTCGTCGCCACCCGCGACGTGAAGAGCTCGTCCGGCGCCACCGAACATCGCCCGGTGGTGCACACCACCTTGGTCATCGCCGGTCGCCCGGTCGTCGCCGAGATCACCCTCACCCGGCGCGACGCAATGGGCTTTCGAATGCTGGTCGGGCGCGAGGCGCTGCGTCGCAGATTCGTCGTCGACCCAGCGGTGTCGTACCGCGGTGGTCGGCCCGAGAAGTCGATTCGTCGTCGCAATCGCGGCGATGTCGGCAACGACACCCCGTCCGACAAGGCCCCGGCCAAGCGAACATCCGCCCGCAAGACATCGGCAAGGAAGTCCCCATGAAGCTCGCGATCCTGTCCCGCGCCCCACGCGCCTACAGCACCCAGCGGCTGAAGCTGGCCGCACTCGACCGCGGCCACGAGTGCAAGGTGCTCGACACCCTGCGCTTCGCCATCGACCTGTCGCGCGACGACCCCGACCTCCAGTTCCGTGGAAAACCACTCTCCGACTACGACGCGATCATCCCGCGTATCGGCGCATCGATCACGTACTTCGGCTCGGCTGTCGTACGCCAATTCGAACAGATGGACGTGTTCACTCCGAACACCGCCAACGGGATCACCAACTCGCGCGACAAGCTGCGCGCCATCCAGATCCTCTCGCGCCACGACATCGGCATGCCCCGAACGGCGTTCGTGCGCAATCGCCAAGACGTTCTCCCCGCGATCGACCGAGTCGGCGGCGCTCCCGTCGTGATCAAGCTGCTCGAGGGCACGCAAGGCATCGGCGTGATCCTCGCACCCGATCGCAAAGTGGCCGAGGCGATCATCGAGACGCTGCACAACACCAAGCAGAACGTGCTCATCCAGGAGTTCGTCGCAGAGAGCAAGGGGCGTGACATTCGCTGCGCTCGTGGTCGGCAACCGGGTCGTCGCGGCGATGCGCCGCACCGCACAGGGCGACGAGTTCCGCTCGAACGTGCACCGCGGCGGGTCGGCCGAAAGCGTCACGCTCGATGCCGACTACGAGCGAACCGCAGTTCGTTCCGCGCAGATCATGGGCCTGCGAGTCGCCGGCGTCGACATGCTCGAAGGCAACGACGGCCCGATGGTGATGGAGGTCAACTCGTCGCCAGGGCTCGAGGGCATCGAGACCGCGACGGGCCTCGACGTGGCAGGCGCGATCATCGACCATGTTGGCAACCAGGTCGCCTTCCCCGAGCTCGATGTGCGCCAGCGGCTCACGGTGAGCACCGGCTACGGCGTTGCCGAGCTGCTCGTTCGTGAGGCGGGCGACTTCGTCGGCAAGACGATCGGCGAGGCCGGTCTGCGCGACCGCGACATCACCGTGCTCACACTGCACCGCGACACCGACGTGATCCCCAACCCGCGAGACAACCGCAAGCTCGAAGCCAACGACCGGCTGCTGTGCTTCGGCAACCTCGAGGAGATGCGCGACATGATTCCGGCACGCCGCCGCCGCCGGGCCCGTGTGCGCAAGCTCCCGGAGCACCCGCTGCCCGAACCAGAGTGACTCGCAGCGCACTTCGTGTGTCAGTGCGGATCTGGTTGCGGCGAGCGCAACCGATTCCGCACAGAGTCCAACCGGATGCTCTGCGCCCGGCCCGTCGCCAGAGGTACGGTTCGTAGCGTGCACGGCGCGGTCGATCTCACCGACATTCGCGATGCTCGTGAGACGATCGCCGGCGTCGTCAAGCACACACCTGTCGTCAGCTCCCTGACCCTGTCAGGAGGCATCGGCGGCAACGTGGTGCTCAAGGCCGAGAACCTGCAACGCACCGGTGCGTTCAAGATCCGCGGAGCGACCAACAAGGTGGCCTCGCTCGGCAGCAGCGCTGCCTCCGGCGTCACCGCTGGCAGCGCGGGCAACCACGCACAGGCGCTGGCGTTCGCCGCACAGCACTTCGGTGTGCCCTGCGAGATCTTCGTACCGGTCGGTGCTGCGATCACCAAGATCGAGGCATGCCGAGCGTTCGGGGCCACCGTCGTGGAGCACGGTGCCGCGCTCGCCGAAGCGGTTGCCGCCTCGAAGCGGCGCGCCGAGGAGACCGGCATGTCGTTCTGTTCGCCGTTCGACGACCCGGCGATCGTGGCCGGGCAGGGCACCCTCGGCCTGGAACTGGTGGAGGACATCGACGACCTCGCCACGGTGATCGTGCCGCTCGGCGGTGGCGGGTTGATCAGCGGTGTGGCGATCGCCGTGAAGTCGCTGCGGCCCGATGTGCGAGTGATCGGCGTGCAGGCAGCGGTGTGCGCGCCCTATGCCGGCGGCATTCCCGCCGATGGTGCGGTGCTCACCTTGGCCGACGGCATCGCAGTGAAGACTCCCGGCGAGGTGACCGGCCCACTCGTCGAGCGCTGGGTCGACGAGATCGTGATGGTCGACGAAGACGCCATCGCCGACGCGATGGTCCTGCTGATGGATCGGGCCAAGCTGTACGTGGAAGGCGCGGGTGCGGTCGGAGTGTCGGCGCTGCTGTCGGGCGCCGTGACACCGAGCCGTCAGGGCGCCACCTGTGTGGTGCTGTCCGGCGGCAACGTCGACCTCGGGGTGGTGCCCAGTTTGATCAGGCGTCACGAGAACTCGGCCGGCCGACGGTTGTCGGTCGTCGCCCGCATCGACGATCGACCCGGCGGCCTGGCCACGCTGCTTGCGGTGTTCGCCGACGGCGGAGCCGACCTGATCGAGGTGCAGCACGTGCGCGAGGGGCTCGATCTGCACGTTCGCGAGACCGGCATTCATGCCACCTTCGAGGTGCGCAACCGTGCGCAGGGCCTCGGGTTGCTCGCCGCTGCCCGTACTGCTGGCTACGACATCCGCGCCAGCGATTGGTGAATCGAGCGACCCCACGACTGGAATGGCTACCTACCGGTCGGTAGGCTGCGCTGCGTGAACGAGTCCGAGATCCTCCACGAACTCACTCCCGTCGCCGAGACGCTGCTCGAACGACACCTGTCGACGTCGAAGGAGTGGTTCCCCCACGACTACGTCCCCTACAGCCGCGGCCGAGATCACGCCCCCGGCGAGCAGTGGTCGCCCGACGACGCTGACCTCGGCGGCCACGAGATCGGGCCCGAGGTTCGCAGCGCACTGCTGGTGAATCTCCTCACCGAGGACAATCTGCCGTATTATTTCCGAACGGTCGAGGGCATGTTCGGCAAAGACGGCGCGTGGGGCACCTGGGTGCGGCGGTGGACAGCCGAGGAAGGCCGTCACGCAATGGCGATCTACGGCTATCTGATGACCACACGGGCGATCGATCCGGTCGAGCTCGAACGCTCTCGCATGGCCCAGGTGTCAGGCGGCCAGACGCCCGAGCCGGAGCTGCACGAGGGATTCATCTACCTCGCGCTGCAGGAATTGGCCACGCGCATCTCGCATCGCAACACCGGCGCACTGCTCGGCGACCCGGTCGGCTACGAGGTGATGAAGCGTGTCGGGAGCGACGAGAACCTCCACCAGCTCTTCTACCGCGATCTGGCGGCGGCCGCGATCGAGGCTGATCCGAACACGATGATGATCGCCATGGAGAAGCAGGTCCGCAGCTTTGCGATGCCGGGCACCGGCATCCCGGACTTCGATCACCACGCCGCCCTGATCGCTCGTGCAGGCATCTACGACCTCCAGATCCACCACGAGCAGATCCTGGTACCGGTCGTGTTGCGCCAGTGGCACGCCGACAAGATCGGTGGACTCTCGGGCGACGGTGCGGCAGCGCAGGAGAAGTTGATGAAGCGACTCGCCACCAGCGAGAAGGTCGCCAAGCGCTTCGCCGACAAGCGCGACGCCGCCCTTGCGTCCGTCTGACGCACCCTCTCGTGCCACTGCCGTCTGCGTGAGCAACAATCCACGAATCGGGCGTTGTCGCTCACACAGATGCCGGACTCACCTTGTGTGTGAGCAACAACGCTCGATTCCAACGTTGTCGCTCGCACAAACAAGGGCGCAACTGTGAGCGCGTTGCCGATCCCGACGACCGATACCGCCAAGTGGGTCGGGGCACACCTCGGGCATCTCGTGGCCGAGTCCGGGGCCGAATCCACTGCGTCTCAGCGCTTTCGGGGCACGCAGATCGCAGCGAACGCCGCCCTTGTCGCACTCGACATCACCGGCTACGCCCGTCGGCGCAACGACGTGCTTCCCGAGTCCCGCAGGGGTGCAACGGCACTGTCGCCGTATGTGCGTCACGGTCTCCTGTCGTTGCCGGAGGTATCGGCGACGGTGGCCACCGCACCGAGCAAGGATCGCCAGAAGTTCCGCGACGAGCTGATGTGGCAGGAGTACGCCCGTCACGTCTACGCCCGCCTCGGCACTCGCACGTCGAAGGCCCTGCGGTTCGAACCGGCTCGCGCCGACGCCGAACTCGGCGGGCGGGACCCGTGGGACCGTTCGATGGCGTGCATCGACGCGACCGTCGGCGAACTCGAGCGCGACGGTTGGCTCGTCAACCAGACACGGATGTGGCTGGCGTCGCACTGGACGGTCCGCAACGGTGCCAGCTGGCGCGATGGCGAGGACCGGTTCTTCACCCACCTGCTCGACGGGTCGCGGGCGGCGAACCGGCTGGGCTGGCAGTGGACGATCGGCGCCGGCACCGGCAAGCCCTACGGGTTCAGCCGCTGGCAGGTCGAGAAGCGGGCATCGGAGCTGTGCGCCGGATGCGCCCGGCGCGACGACTGCCCGATCGAGAACTGGCCACCCGAACGCACGCTGCACGCCGTCGACGACGACCCGCGACTCGATCACGACCCCGATCCCACAGGGACGGCCGGGCCCGTCGACGCCCTCATCTCGGGCGAGGCCAACGTCGTCTGGCTGACCGCGGAGAGCCTCGGCGACGACGACCCCGCGCTCGCCGCGCACCCGGAACTGCCGGTGGTGTTCGTGTTCGACGAACCGTTGCTGGCCCGGCTGCGACTCTCGTCGAAGCGGCTCGTGTTCCTCGCCGAACGCCTCGCCGAACTCGCCGAGTCGCGCACGGTCGACATCCATCTCGGTGACCCGGCGATCGTGCTCGCCGGTCGAGCGCTCGCCACCACGTTCACGCCGGTGCCGAAGGCGCGCCGGCTCCGCGCCGGCCTCGACGTGGTCGAGCTGCACCCGTGGCCGTGGTTGCGTCGACCCCACGACGGCTCGATCCGCAGCTTCTCGGCATGGCGCCGAGTTCATCTCCCGTCGGCGAGATAGGTGAGCACGGCGAGCACCCGTCGATGGGCGGTCTGCTCGTTTTCGAGGTCGAGCTTGGTGAACACGTTCGAGATGTGCTTCTCGACGGCCCCGAGCGACACGACGAGTCGCTCGGCGATCCCGCCGTTGGAGAGTCCTTCGGCCATGAGGCCCAGCACCTCGAGTTCTCGAGGGGTGAGACGATCGAGTTCCGACACTCACGGGCGCTGCGCCCGATCAGCTGGCGGACCACCTCGGCGTCGACCGCGCTGCCACCGGCGGCGACGCGGCGCACGGACCCGACGAACTCGTCGATGTCGACCACGCGGTCCTTCAACAGATAACCGACGCCCGAGGTGTCACCGCTGAGCAGGTCGGCGGCGTACCGCTCCTCCACGTACTGCGACAGCACCAGCACGGCGACACCCGGGTGATCACGGCGGATCTGCACCGCGGCACGGATGCCTTCATCGGTGTGGGTGGGTGGCATGCGGACATCGACCAGTGCAATGTCGGGCGACTCGAGGTCGACCGCCCGGAGGAGGGCATCGCCGTCGCCGACCGCGGCAACGACCTCGATGCCGGCGTCCTGCAACAACCGCACGACGCCGTCGCGCAACAGCACCGAATCGTCGGCGACGACGGCACGGATCGCGTCGGTCGAGGTCACGTCGTCACCGGGGCTGGCGGTGTTGGAGACGTTGGTGGGGAGGGAGGCGGTAGCGGTGATGCGGCGGCACGCACGGGGAGCACGGCGACCAGTGTGGTCGGTCCACCGGGTGGGGAGTCGATCCGCATCGTCCCGTCGACGCCCTCGACGCGAGCACGGATGCCGGCCAGCCCGGTTCCGGCAGCGGGCTCGGCGCCACCGCCACCGTCGTCGTGCACCGTGATGCGGATCACCCTCGGGTCGACGGATTCGTCGGTCACCCGGACGGACGCCGACCTCGCGTGCGCGTGCTTCAGGACGTTCGCGATCGCTTCGTTGACGACGTAGTACGCCGTCGCGGCGGTGTCGTCGGGGAGGTTGCCGGCGACGTCGACGTCAACGGCGATCGGGATGGGTGACGCCGACACGATCGACGACAATGCTGCGTCGAGCCCTCGATCGTCGAGCACCGCCGGATGCAGACCGCGGCCGATCACCCGCATCTCACCGATCGCCGCCCGCAGCGTGTGCTTTGCTGCCTCGAGCAGGTCGCGAGCGGTGTCGGGATCGTCGGCGAGCTTGGCCTGGGCTCGCCCGATGTCGATGCCGAGCGCGACGAGTTGTTGTTGCACGCCATCGTGCAGGTTGCGCTCGATGCGACGCCGCTCGATCGCGACCGCCTCGAGGATCTCGTCGCGCTGGGTCGCCAGTTCCTCGACCCGACCTGCGAGCTCGACCGTCGGGTCAGGGCCCAGGAACCAGGCCACGAACGACCCCGCGAGCTGCGCGACCGCGACGCTGATGCGCGGGGCGATGCCGAGGAGCACCACGACGAGCACCACCCCGAGGACATCGATGCCGCCGAGGTCGGCCAACACGCCACCGACCACCACGAGGATCACGATCCATGCCGCCAGCGCCAGCGCGAACAGCACCGGTGCCACCACCGCGTACGCGACGATGAATCCCGCCTGACGCCAGCGTTCGGGGTCGGTGATGGTCGACGGGATCGAGCGCCACCAACGAGCCCCGTCGGCGATCGTGCGGTGCGGGCGAGGAGCGATCCGTCGGCCGATCCATTCGGCGCGTCGACGCTCGACCGACACCATCGCGTCGACGAGGGCGAACGTCGGCACCACGAGCAACAGGCCGACCACGACGAACATCAGACCGAAGGTGATCGCCATCGCGATGGCCATCGCGGCGACCATCACGATCGACCACAGCACGCCGACGGCCGCGTACCAGAGCGCCTCCCAACTCGACCGGTGCACGAGCGGGCCGAACCACCATCGGAGCGCCCCACCAATCGAGAACGGCACCTCGCGCTCGTCGGTCGGCGATTCGCTCACGGCGACAGTGTCGCGCTCCGCCACGGACGAGTGGTGCGCCGCTGGCGGAAGCCTCGGCACGTCGTCGGTGCTCATGCCGCGCTCCGCAGGGTTTCGGCGAGCGAGCGTCGGTCGATGCGACGGACCATCAGCGCCGAGATCACGACACATCCGGCGAGCACGACACCCGCAGCGGCAGGAACCGCCGCCGAGGCGAAGACGAGACCGATCTCGACCGCGTCGGCGTTCTCGAACGAGGCCATGATGGCGTCGCTACCGAGGTAGCCGGCGACGACACCGGCCGCGACTCCGGCGACCGCGAGCGGGAGCAGCTCGGCAGAGACGACACGCATCACGTCACGTGACCGACCGCCGATCGCCCGGATCGCCGCGAACTCGTGACGGCGCTCGAACACGTTGACCGCAACACCGGACGCAACAGCGAGCCCGGCGACCGAGACGACGATCACCCCGATCGCTCCGAAGATCAGCAGGATCGCCGAGCGTCCCGAATCGTCGGCCGTGTGGTCGGCCAACAGGGTCGTGGTGGTGAGCGTGCCGACGGCGATGGTCGGTTCGTCACCGGTGGAGTACACGACGTTGACCCGACCAGGCTGGCCCAGGTCGGCAGCCAACCGATCGACGTCGAAGAACAGCGTTCGACCGCGCAACGGGTGGAACCCGACCACTCGATAGGTCGCCGTGCCGGTCGCCATCGCGACAGTGACGTCGTCGCCGATGCCGACGCCGACACGTTCGGCGAACCCGGTCGCCATCACGACGTCGTTTGGTCCGCTCAGCCAGGTGCCGGCGTCGACGGAACGATCGATCATCGCGGTGTCGGGGCGCAGCCCGACCAGATCGACCTCCCGTCCGTCGAACTCGCCGACCGTCTCGATGCCGGGTTCCGACGAGGGGTCCGAGGCGACCGATTCGGTGTCGATGTCGAGACCATCGCCGGCGACGGCGGTCTGGCTCGTCCACGCCCACGGTTCGTACTCGGCGGAGTTGTACGCGTTGATCGTGGTGGCGAGTGAGGCGATGATCAGCAAGGCCGCGACCGCGGCGGTGATCTCGGCGAAGATCGCCGCCGAGCGGGAACGACGATGAACGAGGTTGCGGAGCGCCGCTCGATCGAGCAGACCGCCGAGTCGGCTGCGGGCCGACAGCCGTTCGGTGCGTCGACGGCCGAACGGTTGGCCGTCGCGATCGCGCAGCGCCGTGGCCAGCGGGATGCGGGTCACGCGGCGCGCCGCGCCGCCCGCAACGATGCGAGCCCCGACCAGCGCGAAGACCGCACTGGCGACGACGACGGGTATCGACACCGCGATCGCCGGCGTGATGCCGACGAACTCCTGGAGCACCAGTCGTGCGATCACGTTGGAGATCAAGATCCCGAGCGGCACGCCCACGACCACCGCGACCGCAGCGATACCGAGCGCGAGATGCCGGAGCCGACGCCGCAGTTCGCGGTTGCGGGCACCGAGCGCACGCATCACCGCAACTTCGCGGGTGCGCTCGGTGATCAGGGTCGTGGTGGTCGAGCCGAGCAGCACCAGCGCAACCAGGCCGGCGACGATGCCGAGGAATCCGATGAGCGTGCTCACCTGGTCGATGTCGCCTTCGATCGGGTGGGTCCCGTCCGGGATCGACACCGGCATCTCCGCGAACGTCACCTGTTCGGTGGCGAAACGCGATCGCAGGTCATCGGCGACCGCACGAAGCGCATCGGCGGAGTCGTCCGTGGCTCGCACTGCGACTCGGTTGAACCCGCGGATCCCGGCGAGATCGCGGGCGGTCGTCAGTGTGGTGAAGCCGACCTCGGCGGCCGACCAGTAGCTGGTGCCGCCGATGCCGACGACGCGCAGCTCGACGGTGTGGCCGTCCGATGCGGTGGCGGCGACCCGATGGCCGACGTCGGCGACCCCGTTCGCCACGACGATCTCATCGGGACCGGCGGGAAGACGCCCTGCGGTCACCGACACGATGTCGACCTCCTGATCCGTCGGATCGATGCCGACGACGGGAAGGGTGACCGCGCCCTGCGGTCCGGTGCCGACTCCGACGTCGACGAGCACCTGACCCTCGTACACGGCGACGTTTGCCGCATCGCCGACGACGGCCTCGAGGTCGACCTGACCCGAGTCGGTGATCGAGAGCACGAGGTTCGACATCTGGTCGTCGTCGACCGACGCCCGCAACGAGCTCGACGCCACGGCCGGGATGGCGAACACGCCGATCGCGCCAACCGCCAAGGCAAGAGCGAACACGCTGGTCAGGATGCGGGCGGGCGCCCGTCCGATCTCGCGAAGCATCTGGCGCATCACTGCCCCCCAACGGCAACGAGCCGGCGGTCGGCTGACGATGCCCGGCGGACGCGACCGTCGAGCATCTCGACCACGCGATCGGCTCGCTCGGCGAGGCGCTCGTCATGCGTGATCACGACCACCGTCGTGCCGGCCGCAGCGACGCCGACGAGCATGTCGAACACCACGGCGCCGGATTCCTGATCGAGGCTGCCGGTCGGTTCGTCGGCAACGACGAGAGCCGGCCGGGTGACGAGGGCGCGAGCAACAGCGACGCGTTGCTGCTCGCCACCGCTGAGCTGGGTTGGAAGGCGTTTGGCCTTCCCACCGAGCCCCACGGCACGAAGGGCGTCGAGGCTCTGCTGACGGCGACGGCGACGAGAGGCCGATCGATCGCCGAACTGCAGGGCCAGCTCGACATTCTCGCAGGCGTTCAGTGTCGGCAGGAGATGGAAGTCCTGGAAGACGATGCCGACGTTGCCGCCCCGCCAACGGGCGAGCCGATCGTCCGCCAGCTGATCGATCCGCACCCCGTCGACGACGAGCGAGCCCGACGTCGGCCGATCGATGCCGGCGACCAGGGCACCGAGCGTCGACTTGCCGGATCCCGAGGGCCCGACGATGGCGACGAGCTCGCCGCGGTCGATCTCGAGGTCGATGCGGTCGATGCCGAGCTGGGCGGTGGCACCCTTGCCCCACCGGCGTGTGAGATCGACCGCGTGAACCAACGGGGACGTGGCTGGGGGCCGCGGCGCCGGCCCCAGTCGGGGTGGTGAGAGCGGTGAGACATGTGCAGTGAGTTCCATGCGACGATGGTGCGCCCTCGTGGATGGTGCAGCCATGGAGCCCACTGGTGGATCGGTGGTGGGGTTTCCCCCACCACCGATCCGGCCACTGCTCACGGCAGACTGACCCCGATGACCCGACTCTTCGTGGCGATCTGGCCGCCCGCCGACGTGCTCGACCGACTCGCCGACGTCGAACGCCCGAAGGACCAGGGCGTCAAGTGGGTGCCGCAGGAGAACCTCCACATCACTCTGCGGTTCCTCGGCGACGCCGACGAGACCGAGGTCGCCGCCCGACTCGACGAGACGCTGCTGCCCGCGGCGACCGCCGTGGTCGGCCCGGCCTTCGATCTGCTCGGCGAGCGCTCGCTCGTCTCGCCGGTCGCGGGTGTCGACGGCCTCGCTGACGTCGTCCGACAGGCAGTGCGCGGCCTCGGCACGGAAGCCGAACGCAAGCGATTCCAAGGGCACATCACCATGGCCCGACTCGCCCGGAATGCCCGCCCGCGGCGCAGTGCCGGGAGGCGCTTCGACGCCACCTTCGACGTGGCCGAGGTGGCGCTGGTGGCGAGCACCCTGCACGACACGGGCGCGGTCTACGACACCGTCGCCATCTGGCCGACGCGCTGAGCCAGTCGTTGCTCCACCTGCCGATCCGGTCGGACCCCGGTCTCCTCGCTCCGGCCATGGACGCGGCGGGAGCCCCGCCTACCCTTGGCCCATGTACGACCTGATCATTCGCAACGGCACCATCGTGGATGGCAACGGTGGCGAGCCGTTCGTCGGCGACGTCGCCATCACCGGGGACCGCATCGCTGCGATCGGCACCGACCTCGGCGACGCAACTCGCGTGATCGACGCGACCGATCGCATCGTCACGCCGGGCTTCGTCGACATCCACACGCACTACGACGGCCAAGCCACGTGGGACTCCGAGCTCGCTCCGTCGACCCCGCACGGCGTGACGACGGTGGTGTTCGGCAACTGCGGCGTCGGCTTCGCGCCGGTTCGCCCGGGCCAGGAGCAGTACCTGATCGAGTTGATGGAGGGGGTCGAAGACATCCCCGGAGCGGCGCTGACCGAAGGCATGTCGTGGGGCTGGGAGAGCTTCGCCGAGTACCTCGACGCGCTCGATGCTGGCGAGTACGCCGCCGACATCTCGGCGATGATCGCCCACGGGCCGGTGCGCGCCTACGTGATGGGCCAGCGTGGAACCGACAACGAACCGGCCACCGCTGAGGAGATCGACGAGATGGCCCGCATCGTCGCCGAGGCGATCCAGGCCGGGGCCCGCGGCTTCTCCACCAGCCGCACGCTCGGTCACCGGGCCCTGTCCGGCGAGCCGGTGCCGGGCACCTACGCCCCCGAGGAAGAGCTGTTCGCCATCGGTCGTGCGGTCAAGACCGCCGGCAAGGGCCTGTTCGAAGTTGCACCATCCGGCGTGATCCCGACCGAAGACCACATCTCCCCCGACCTCGAGGTCGACTGGATGTGCCGCCTCGCCGAAGAAGCGGGCGTTCCCGTCACGTTCCTGATGCTGCAGACCGACATCGCACCCGACGACTACCGCAAGCACCTCGAACTGATCGGCAGGGTCCGCGAGCAGGGACACTCGGTGACCGCCCAGGTCGCCGGGCGACCGTTCGGGGTGCTCCTCGGGCTCACCGCCCGCCACCCGTTCATGGTGTGCCCGAGCTACGCACCGCTGATGGAGCTCACGCTCGCCGAACGGGTCGAGGCGATGCTCGACCCGGCCCTGCGCACGACGCTCGTCGACGAGTACAAGACGATGATCGAGATCCTCCGCGCCGACCAGCCGCTGCTGGCCAAGGCGATGGAGAACTTCGAGCGCACCTACCCGCTCGGCGACCCGGTCGACTACGAGCCCTCCGACGCCGACTCGATCGCCGGCATCGCTGCGGCAACCGGTCGCGATCCGGTCGAGGTGTACTACGACGCACTTCTCGAACGCGACGGCACTGCAATCGTGCTCAACACGCTGCTCGGATACACCGACGGTGACGGTGACGCACTGTTCGAGATGCTGTCGAGCGAACACGCGGTGATCGGCCTCGCCGACGGCGGCGCCCACTGCAACTTGATCTGTGATGCGTCGACGCCGACGTGGATGCTCACCCACTGGTGCCGCGACCGCGCCGGAGCGCAACTGGCACTCGCCGACGTGATCCGCAAGATGACCGCGGAGACCGCGGCGCTGTTCGGGTTCGAGGATCGCGGTCGGCTCGACGTCGGCTTGCGCGCCGACATCAACGTGATCGACCACAGGCACCTCACGCTGCGAGCGCCGCGCATGGTGGCCGATCTCCCCGCTGGCGGCACCCGCTTCCTGCAGGACGCCGAGGGCTACGACTACACGATCGTTGCCGGGCAGATCACGCGCGAGCACGACGAGTTCACCGGAGCCACGCCCGGGCGTCTCGTGCGCCTGACGTAGTACCACAGCGGTTGACGTCGGGACCCCACCGACTGGCAGGCTGGCGAGATGAGCCGCGAACGGATCTCCCAGGGCAGCGAATTCGAGCAGACGATCGGCTATTCACGCGCCATCGTCGACGGGCGATGGATCTTCGTCGCCGGCACCACCGGCTTCGACTACGCAACGATGACCATCTCCGACGACATCGTCGAACAGGTCGACCAGACCCTGGCCAACATCGACGAGGCGCTCACCCGCGCCGGATCAGGGGCAGACGACGTCGTCCGGGTGCGCTATCTGCTCCCCAACGCCGACGACTTCGAGGCGTGCTGGCCGTCGCTTCGGCGCTACTTCGGTGACGCTCGACCGGCGGCGACGATGATGGTCGTCGGCTTGCAGGATCCACGCATGAAGATCGAGATCGAGGTCACCGCGCTCACGCCCGACGGCTGACACGGCGTCCGCGTCGAGCGCACCCCGATGGAGGTGCTACGACTGCGCCATGGGGGACCTACTCACCGCGCTTGCCGCGGCACAACCGGACAAGCCAGCGATCGTCGACGACCGGACCGGGGTCACCGGCACCGAGGACGTCCGACGGCTCACCTACGCCGAGTTCGAAGATCGATCCAATCAACTCGCTCACGTGCTCGACGGCCTCGGCGTGGGCCCCGGCGACAAGGTCGTCTGGTGCGGGCAGAACTCGACCGGCATCCTCGAGCTCACGAGCGCATCACGCAAGATCGGCTCCACGGCGGTGCCGCTGAACTACCGGCTGTCGGACGAGGAAGCCGCCTACGTGATCGACCACTGCGATGCGAGCACGGTCTACATCGATGCCGAGTTCGCCGAACTGATCACGCGAATCCGAACGGAGATCCCCAACGTCGCGAACGTGCTGGTGTTCGACGGTGAAGCTCCTGCTGACATGACCGCGGTCGACCAGATGATCACCGACGCGCCGACGGTCACGTTCGAACGGCCCGATGCCGACGCGGGCGGCGCCACGATGACCTACACCTCGGGCACCACCGGCAAGCCCAAAGGGGCGTTCCGTCGAACTGCCGCCGACCCGAGAGCAGGCGCCGCGCTGATGCAACACATCGGATATCGGCCCGACGACATCTACCTGACGACCGGGCCGCTGTACCACTCCGGTCCTGGTGGCTTCGCCGCCAGCGCGATCGCGATGGGCCAGACCGTGGTGCTGCAACGCAAGTTCGACCCCGAGGACTGGATGCGGATGCTCGAGACCCACCGAGCCACCTCGACGTTCTCGGCGCCGACACCCATCCGGATGATCTGCAATCTCCCAGACGACGTGAAGGCAACGTACGACACGTCGTCGATGCGGGTGATGATCGCCAACGCGGCGCCGTGGAGCTTCGCGCTCAAGCAGCAGTACGTGGCTGACTTCCCGCCCGAGTCGCTGTTCGAGATCTACGGCTCGACCGAGCTGGGCGTCAACACGGTGCTGCGCCCGGAAGACCAGATGCGCAAGCCCGGGTCGTGCGGCAAGGAGGCACCGCTGGTGGAGATCCGGTTGTACGACGAGTTGGGCGGCATCGTCACCGGCACCGGGCCGGAGGCCACGGGCGAGGTGTTCGTGCGCTCGACGGCGGTGTTCGCCGACTACTACAAGCAACACGACAAGTTCGAGGAGGATCATCGCGACGGCTTCCAGACCGTCGGCGACATCGCGTATCGCGACGACGAGGGCTTCATCTACATCTGCGACCGCAAGAAGGACATGATCATCTCGGGCGGGATGAACATCTATCCGGCCGAGATCGAGGCCGCCCTCGAGTCGCACCCGGACATCTACGAGGCGGCGGTGTTCGGCATCCCGAGCGACGACTGGGGCGAACTCGTGCACGCCGTGATCGTCAAGCGGGAGGGCTCCGACCTCGACGCCGACGGCGTGCGGGCCCACTCCCGCGCGCACTTGGCGAGCTACAAGATCCCCCGATCCCTCTCCTGGCTCGACGAACTCCCGAAGACCGGCTCGGGCAAGATCCTCAAGCGCGACCTGCGCAAGCCGTTCTGGGAAGGCCGCGCCAGCAACGTGTAACGATTGGTGTCTGACACCAATCGTTACACGGGCATGATGGGGGTGTGACGACCGGGCCGATGCTGCGCGACGACTGGCGTGAGGTGCCGCATGATCGGCGGTTGGCGGAGCACCATCCGCAGCGTGCAGAGATCTTGCGGCGCCACGCCGACGCGATCGATCGGAACGTACCGGTCTACCGCGACCCCACGAGCGGCCTCAGCGTGTTCACTGCGGCGTTCCTGGCAGAGCGCGGCTACTGCTGCGAGAGCGGCTGTCGCCACTGCCCGTACCTCACCTGATCGCCCAGACCTCACCTGATCAGTAGGGTCCGCACGATGTTGAAGCTCGCAGATGCTCGCGCACGCCGACCGCATCGCCGCTCAGTCACCACCGCTGGCGGGCTGAGATCAGGTTCCGGGTGACGTCGATGCGCGCAGTATCAGGAAGAACGGGATGATGCGAGTGTCGGCCACCTCGGGGTGACGAGCGGCCACGTCCACCGACGCCACCGGCTCGACCACCCGATCGATCGAGAAGCCCGCATCGATCACCATGTTGAGCCACGCCGACAACGTGTGACGAACCGCCGTGATCGTGAACGGATCGTGACGGGCCTTCATCTCGTCGGGCGCTGTCGAGAACGTCCACGACGCAGTGATCGGCCCTTCGTGGAAGTAGTCGCCGATCGCGAGGCTGTTGCGCTCTCCGTGCTCGTCGTCGACCCATGATCGCAACGGTGTGGTGCTGACCGGATGCGTGATCGAGAACTGCAGCCATCCGCCGGGACGGAGCACTCGGGCAACATCGCGCAGCGCCGCGGCCGGGTCGGGCATGTCCATCACGCTCATGAAGGCGGTCACCGCATCGAACGATGCGTCGGCGAACGGCAGCGCGGTGCCGTCGCCGACGACGTGCACGATCTCCGCATCGGCGGCCGCGGCGGCTCGCACGAAGGTTTCCGCCACGTCGAGCGCCGTCAACTGTGCACCGCGCTCGCGCAACAATCGGGTGTTGTGCCCCTCTCCGCAACCGAGGTCGAGCACCCGCAGCCCGTCGACACGTGGCAACGCATCGAGGAACGCCGGGGTGTTGACCAGATCGCGGTATCGGTCGGCGCCGGCGCGGCTCATCTCGATCCACGCTGGGGCGTTGGCCTCCCACTCGTCGCCGGTGTGCGTCGCTGCCATCAGTGGACACGGAGTTCTTCTGTGTCGCAGTCGGGTGGCGGTGGCTGCTCGACGTAGCCGAGCACCTCACACCAGAACTCTGCGAGCTTGCGAGGACCTGCGGCGTCGATGGTGATCTGGATCGCACGGGCCATCGCCCCATCATGACCGACGCGCTCCTCTGCCAGTACCGAGCGGCGCCAGAACGGGCAACGCGCGGTCGCAGCGCCTAGGTTCGGACGCATGGCCTCCGCGAACGCTGTCGTCGAAACCGTGCTCCAGTCGCCGCTGCACCGCCTGATGTCTGGCAAGTTGGTGCTGATCCGCTACCAAGGCCAGCAGACCGGTACCGAGCACACGATGCCCGTCCAGTACGCCGACACGCACCACGGCATCGTTGTCCTGGTCGGCGAATCCGAGACCAAGACCTGGTGGCGCAACTTCACCACGATGGGCCAGGTTCGGGTGTTGCTCTCGGGAAGCTGGGTGCCGATGACGGCGCATGCATTGCTCGGCAGCGAGGACCCCGGCGCGGTCACCCCGCTGCTGCGGTCATACGCCACCCGGTTCCCGAAGGTGGTGAAGTCGCTCGCAGGCGACACCCTCGACGAACGCGTCGAGCACGCCGTGGTCGTGTGGCTTCGCCCAGCGGCGTGAGGGCGCGCATGCCCCTCAGCGCCGCCGATCGGAACCCGCACCTGGCCGAATTCGCCGCCGAGCACGTACTCCGGCGACCGCGCCGCGTGCCCGAGCTGCCGTCCGGCGTCTGAACGTTCTGCGCAACGTGTCCACCGAACGGTGGATTGCGGTGTGTGACCATGGTGATGATGATGCACAACGAGGCGCCACTGCGCAGCTTCGACGAGTTCTTCCTGGCCGAATTCCCCCGGCTGGTGTCGATGCTCACGGCGTGGAACGGCGACCGAGCCGTCGCTGAAGACCTCGCCCAGGACGCTCTCCTCCAGGCCCATCGACATTGGGCCACCGTGTCCAACCTCGACAGCCCTGGTGCGTGGGTGCGGCGGGTGGCACTCAATCGATCGTCCAACGAGGGCCGCCGACGCCGACGCGAGCGGGCTGCGATCGTGCGCCTGCGAACCACGAAGCCTTCCGACGCCGCTCGCCCCACACCGGACGACGCACTCTGGGCGCAGGTGCGGTCGCTGCCGGCAAACCAACGGGATGCAACCGTGCTGCGGTACGTCGACGACCTCCCCCTCGCGGACATCGCAGCCATCCTCGGATGCACCGACGGCACCGTCAAGACCCACCTGCAACGCGCCCGGCGCACCCTCTCCAACCACCTCTCCACCAATGCCGAGGTCTCGCCATGACCGACCACGATCCACACGAAGCAACCGACCCGATGGCGTCGGAGCTGTCCGGAGCAGGCCGCCGCCTGCACCAGCAGGCACCCGACGAGATCGCCGCACGCCAAGCCCTCGCACGGGTACAGGAGCGCGCCGAAGCAACGCCGGCTTCGCACCGATCGTGGTGGCCCGCCCTCATCGGCGCCGGGCTCGCCGCCGCAGCGGTGGTCGGTGTGATCGCCATCCGCGCCGACGACACCACCACGATCGCCCCGGTGCAGACCAACCCCGACACCGAACCGGCACCCACGCTGGTGACCGACACGACGGATCCCACCGACGCTGCCAACGCCACGTCGACCACCAGCGCGCCGGACAACGGCGCAAGCGTGAGCATCGACAGCGGCTGTATCACGGTCACCACCGCAGCCGGCAGCGCCACCGGGTGCCCCCAGAACGACGGCCAACTCGATCATCTGGAGGGGCGCCGGTTCGTGGCTGACCTCGACGGACCTGTGGTGGTCACGTCGGGTACGTCGGATCCGCTCGCGGGGCTCACCGCCACCATCGACGACAGCGAGTTCGTCGCAGCGTGTCGATGGGACGAGTTCGCACCACGGGTCCCCGCGGGTGGCCTGGTCGAAGTGGTGACGTGCAACGACACCGGCGTGATGGGACTCACCACCACCCCCGACCAGGTTGCCGACTTCGGCCCCTCGTACTTCACGCTCCCCACGCCCTACTTCCCCGATGGCGCCGAACTCGGGCTGGGCACGCCGGTGGAGGGGTTGCCGCGAGCGCTGGCGTTCACCGCGCCGATGCCCGACATCGTCACCTGCAGCATCCTGCTGCCGCCCGACCGGTCAGGGTGGAAGGAGGCCTGCGGCCTCGACCAGGGAACCGCGGTTCGGACCGCGCTCGTCGAACTCGACGAACCGAGCCCGGCCGACAGTGGCGTCTGGCAGATCTCGGTCGACGACACCGGACTGATCGCAGCGGCGACAGCGCTCGACACGGCGGCACCGAGCAGCGGTTGCTCGATCGACTCCACGACCGACCTCCTCCGCCTGCTCCCCGACTCCAGCGTGATCACCGGCATCGGCTGCATCGATGGTCGGGCATCGATCGACTCGGGTTCGGTGCTCACCCAGGACGGCCCGCCGGACGGGTCGATCTGGTTGGCCGAGCGCGACGCCAACGGCCCGTGGGTTGTCACCGACACAGGCACCGGTCTCGACGACACGTTCTCCTTCCCGATCGTGCCCATCGCTCAGTGGCCCGAGTCGACCAGAGCCAGGCCCAGCTCGTACTGGTCGGATCCGATCGTGACGATTCCCGCGCAGCCCGACGTCGACACGCTTGCATCGGAGGTCCTGGCAACGATCTCGACGCTGAACACCGATCCCGAGTTCGCGCTGAATGAACGGCTGGTGGCGGTGCGACCCGATGGCCTGCCATTGATCATCGTCCAGGTCGACCTCGGCGGCGACGACTCCGTCATCGGGGGTGTGATCTACGTGTGGCTCGACGAGACCTTCGACGACAACGGCCCCACCGGGTGGCAGGCGGGCGACGTGCTCGTCGGCAACGTGTGCGGCCGAGGCGGCTCGGCCGGCCAAGACCTCTGCATCTGACCGCACTCTCTCCCCACCCTGGCGTCTGTGTGAGCAACAACGCCGAATTCGGACGTTGTTGCTCACGCAGACGATTGGTCGAGCACGTCGGCGTCGGTGATCATCGGGTCAGGCCTCGGGGATGACGGCAAGGTCGTCGACGAACTCGAAACCATCGACGCCGACGAGTTGTGCCGGATCGAAGCGGATCTTGGCCGAGCGGGAGCCGGCTCCCACCACGATGCGATCGCACTGCAGCACTCGAGCATCGAGCCACACGGGAAGTACCGAGGGGAGCCCGAAGATCGTCACCCCACCGATCTCCTGCCCCGTGAGTTCACGGGTGACCTCGGCGGGGGCGAAGCTCAGCTTGCGGACACCCAAGCGGCGACGAACCGCGCCGTTGACATCGAGACGGGTGTGGGCCAGCGCCACGCACACCGCATGGTGGCCTTCCGGCTTGCGTGACGCGACCAGGATCGCGTTGGCCGACTCCTCCATCGCCACGCCGTAGGCCGCACAGAACTGCGCCGTGTCGGCAAGTTCTGGATCGCACGCCATCACCTCGTACGCGAGGGCGAGCCGGTCGAGGTGGGCGATCACACCGGGGTGTGCACTCATGGCTGCTCACTCTCGACCAGCGCCGGAACCGGTTCATGGGCCACGTCGAGGACCACGCCCGGTGTGCGGCCCGACGCCCGCCGGGCCGCGCGCGGCGCGCACCGCTCGCCGGCCGAATGTGTCCAGCTGCAACGCCACCCAGAGCAACACCAGGGCCACGATCCCGTCGAGCCACCAGTGATGTCCGGTGGCGGCGATCACGAGCATCGTCAGCACGAGGTGGACCATGCCGATCCATCGCCAGCGGCTGGTGCTCGCCGCGAGTGCTCCGAACGCGATCACCGCAGCCCAGGCCACGTGCAACGAGGGCATCGCCGCGAACTGCGACGACACGCCGGTGCCCGCCTCGCCGTAGACGTCGATGCCGTACATCACCGAGACGTCGACATAGCCGAGGTCGGTCAGAAACCGTGGGGGCGCCACCTTGACGAACCGGATGAACAGGCAGAACCCGGTGACGATCGCCAGTGCGTTGCGCCAGTGCGGATACACCTCGCGGTGGCGGGCGTACAGCCACACCAGGAAGATGACGATGCCCGGCACGTGCGCAACGGCGTAGTAGTACGCCGAGAACCAGGCCAGCCACTCGTGATCGAGCACGAACTGCTGCAGCGACAACTCACTCGGCAGTCGCAGGAACTCCTGGACCGCCACGATGTCGTACGCCCGGTCGATCGCACCGTCGGCCTGGGTGAGCGGCAGGTTCTTGGCCATCCGCCAAACCGAGTAGAGCGACGCCACGATGGCGAATTCGAGCGCTGCGGGTCCGACGATGTCGCCGAGCCTCGTGGGTCGCGACCGGCGCAGGAGCAGCGCGACCGCACCAGCGATGACCGCGGCAACCGCCGCCTGACTCCACGTCGGCCACTTCACGAGGCCATCAGCCTGCCGTCACTGGACGACAACCGCAAACCCGGCAAGCACCCTTGACGGTCGGTCATGAGGTGGCGACCACTACAACTCGCCTACCGTGTCGGAGGTGAGCACGAGCCGGAGTCGAGGTCCTGCGATGCGAGCCGACGCATGAGCGACAACGGACCCGACCTGGACGTGCTGGGCACGATCGAGCAGCGCGTGCTCTGGCTGGCCACCCGCATCATCGATCATGCCAATCGCCGCCCGACCGCCACCGGCTGCCGACGTCAAGGTGGGTGGCCACCAGGCGTCGAGCGCGTCGATGGTGTCGATCATGACGGCGCTGTGGTTCGCCCACCTCAACGGCGACGACAAGGTGGCGGTGAAGCCGCATGCCTCGCCGGTGTACCACGCCATCAAGTACCTCACCGGCGAACTCGACGGCTCGTACCTCACGACACTGCGCCAACGCGGCGGACTCCAGGCGTACCCCTCGCGCACCAAGGACCCGGATGTGTCCGACTTCTCGACCGGCTCGGTCGGCCTCGGCGCCGTGGCGCCACTGTTCTCGGCACTCACACGCCGGTACCTCGACGGACCGCTTCGGCGAGCAACCGCCTGCTCGTTTCATCGCACTCGTCGGCGACGCAGAGCTCGACGAGGGCAACATCTGGGAGGCGATCGCGGATCCAGCCACCCAGGGCCTCGGCAACTTCACGATGGTGGTCGACCTCAACCGGCAGAGTCTCGACCGGGTGATCCCCGACATCGCGGCACTGCGCTGGAAGCAGTTCTTCGAGAACGCCGGTTGGCACGTGACCGAGGCCAAGTTCGGTCGGCGACTCGACCACCGCGTTCGCCGGTCCCGGCGGCGATGCACTGCGCCATCACATCGACTCGATGCCGAACGAGGCGTACCAGCAGCTGTTCAACCTCTCGCCGGCGGACGCGCGCGCCAAGTTCCTCGTCGGCGCCGACCGAGCGGTGCAGGATCTCGCCGGACGGGCCTCGACGACGTCGCATCTCCAGCACCTCGTGACCGACCTCGGAGGCCACGACCTCGGCCTCCTGGTCGACACGTACCGCACCTGCGACGAGGCGAGCCGATCGCCCGTCGGTGGTGTTCGCGTACACGATCAAGGGCCACGGGCTGCCGATCGCCGGCGACCCGATGAATCATGCCGCACTCCTGAGCCCGGAGCAGATCGACGAGTTCCGATCGTCGGTCGGGCTCGACAGCACGAACGAGTGGGACCGGTTCGACGCCGAAACGCCCGAAGGTGCACTGTGCAGACACCGTCGGAGGTGCGATCAACAACCGCCGACACCACCGCGCCCGCGACTGCCGATCCCGCCGCTGCCCGATCGATCGTCACCAACGGTTCGTCGTCGACGCAGGAGGCGTTCGGCCGGATCCTGGCCAGTCTCGCCGACGTCGCCGGAGTCGGCGATCGCATCGTGACCACCGCGCCGGACGTCTCGATCTCCACCAACCTGGGTGGCTTCATCAACAAGCGCGGCGTCTACTCGCCCATCGAACGCGACGACCACGGCGGGGCCGAGCGATTGCTCAAGTGGGCGCCGTCGCCGAGCGGCCAACACATCGAGCTGGGCATCAGCGAGATGAATCTGTTCATGTTGCTCGGCCAGCTCGGCCTGAGCCACGACCACCACGGCCAGCACCTCCTGCCGGTGGGAACGGTGTACGACCCGTTCGTACTCCGCGGGCTCGACGCATTCATCTACGGCATCTACAACGACGCCAGGTTCGTGGTCGCCGGCACACCCGCGGGCGTCACGCTCGCTCCCGAGGGCGGCGCACACCAGTCGACCATCACCGCGTCGGTCGGCGCCGAGTTGCCCAACCTCACCGCGGTCGAGCCGACGTTCGCCACCGAGGTCGACTGGCTCCTGTGCGACGCCCTCGAGCGACTCTCGCAGCCCAACGGCACGAGCACCTACCTGCGGTTGTCGACCCGACCGATCGACCAAACCCCGTTCGCGGCAGCGCTCGACCGCATCGGCACTGACGAGTTGCGGCGCCAGGTGATCACCGGCGGCTACCGGCTGATCGACACCCGGTCCGACGAAGCGTCTGATGCTCGACCCGGCGTGACGCTGGTGAGCACCGGGGTGATGGCCCCCGAGGTGTTGGACGCAGCCAAGGCCCTCGACGACGAGGGTGTGCAGGCTGGTGTGGTGCAGCTCACGAGCGCCGATCTCGTCTACCGCGACTGGCAGCGCACCGTGCGCTCGTCGACACGAACCGCCACGGTTCCACGCGGCGAGAGCGTGCTCGATCGTCTGATACCGCCGGCCCAACGTTCCTGGCCGATCGTGAGCGTGCACGACGCCGCCAGCCACAGCCTGGCGTGGATCGGCTCAGCGATCGGCACACGGCAGTACACGCTCGGTGTCGACCGCTTCGGCGAGTCGGGCACGATCGACGACCTCTACGAGATCACCGGTATCGACACCGGCTCGATCGTGAACACTGCCCTCCTGGCCATCTCCACCTGACACCGCAGCGGGCGGTGTCAGTCGCCGAAGAGCTCGGGCGGGAAACCGCCGGAACTCACCGGGCCCCAACGGGTGGGGGTGACACGGATGAGCACCTTGCCCTGGTCGCTCATGGCTTGGCGGTAGTCGTCCCAATCGGGGTGCTCACCGCTGATGTGGCGGAAGTACTCGACGAGCCCGTCGAGCGCTTCGGGCAGGTCGTCAACGCGGGCCTCACCATCGATCTGGACCCATGCGGCATCGAACTCATCGCCCATCACCGCCACCGAGACGAGCGGATTCCGCCTTGCGTTGCGAACCTTGGCACGAGACGGGTAGCTGGAGATCAGCAGGTCGCCAGTTGGCGTGATCGTGCCCGTCACCAGGCTCATCTGCGGGCGCCCGTCCTGCCGCGCGGTCGAGAGGACCCAACGGTGCTTGCCCGTCACGAACTCGATGAGTCCCGCGAGATCGACGATGTCGTTGGTCGACACGTGCTGGGCTCGCGGATCGTCGTTCGAGATCTTCTTCATCGTCGTGGCTCCTGTGTCGTCGATCGGCTACGGCCGGCCCGAATCAGCGGGCGTAGGCGGTGACCGTGTCGGCAGCGTCGATCAGCCAGCCGGGCACGATGCCGACGACGAGCGTGAACGCCACAGCGAGCACGATGGCCACCCCGGTTGCGAACGGAATCGGCAAGGTGTCGACATCGTCGGCAGGATCGGCTGCCCACATCGTGACCATGATGCGCAGGTACAGGAACGCCGCCACCACCGCAGTGACCATGGCGATGATTGCGATCGCGTAGCTGTTCACCTCGACGGCCGCTTGGATCACACCGAACTTGGCGATGAAGCCCGTGGTGAACGGCACGCCGGCCTGAGCGAGCAGGAACACCGTGAACGCCAGCGCCAACGCAGGGCGACGGCGGGCAAGGCCCTTGAACGCATCGATGCTGGTGTCGCCGCCGGACCCACGTGCAACCACGGTGACCACAGCGAACGAGCCGATCACGAGCACCGAGTAGAGCAGCAGGTACAACACCACGGCGGGCATGCCGGGTCCGGGGTCGACGTCGCCAGCGCCATGAGCAGCTGCTTCGACACCCACCAGGATGAAGCCGGCGTGGCTGATCGAGGAGTAGGCGAGCATCCGCTTGACGTTGTTCTGCACCACGGCGAGGGACGAGCCGACCACGAGGCTGAGCAGGGCGAGCACCCAGATGATGGGGCGCCAGTCGTCTCGATAGAACGGCAGCCCGATCACGAGCACACGCAGCATGGCCGCAAAGGCGGCAGCCTTGCCGACCGAGGCCATGAATGCGGTCACCGGTGACGGTGCACCCTGATACACGTCCGGGGCCCACACGTGGAATGGCACTGCGGCAACCTTGAACCCGAGTCCCACCATCAACATGGCGATACCGGCGAGCGCCAGCGCATCGTTGCCGAAGGGGTCGACGTTGTTGCGCAGCGTCGCCACCATCTCGGTGATGTTGGTCGAGCCGGTGGCGCCGTACACGAGGGCGATGCCGTACAGGAAGAACGCCGACGAGAAGCCGCCGAGCACGAAGTACTTGAGGCCGGACTCGGCGCTTTGCGTGCTGCGCCGGTTGCTCGAGGCGAGCACGTACATCGCCAGCGACAGCGTTTCGAGGCCGAGGAACAGCACGATCAGGTCGTTGGCCGATGCCATCACGACACCACCGATGGCCGCCACGAGATAGAGGGCGTAGATCTCGGGGCCGTCGTTGGGCGTGTCGCGGAAGTACTCGTCGGAGATCATCGACACGAAGATCACGCCGACGCAGATGGTGATCGTGAGGAACATCGAGAGCGTGTCGTACGCAATGACGCCCGCGACCAGCGTGCGTGGGCCCTCGTCGGTGATGTCGTCCCACTGGACCATCGCCAAGACGGCGGCGGCGCCGGCGATGGTGGCCGTGACGAAGGCGTACAGCCCCTTGGGCCACTGCGGCGTGAGGGCGCCGACGAGCATCAGGGCCAACGTGCCACCGAGCAAGGTGAGCATGGGTGACAGTGCGAACCAGTCGACCTCGGGGCCCACGAAGGTGTCGAGTTGTTGCAACATCATCCGTCTCCCTCCTCGTCGCCGTGCGGTTCGGTGTCGTTCGTCGTGGACTCGCCCTCGGAATGCTCACCGATCTGGATGGTGGGCTCGGGCTCGACGTAATCGGTGGAGGCCTCGACTCTGGTGATCAGGGCGTCGATGCTGGGCTCGATGCGATCGAGCACCGGCTTGGGGTACACACCCATGAACACGATGAGACCGAGGAAGGGCAGGAGCACGAGACCTTCCTTCACCCGGAGTTCGGGGAAGTGCTTGTTCTCCTCGTCGGGTTCCCCGTGGAACACCCGCTGATATGCCCACAGCAGGTAGAGCGCGGCGAGAATCACGCCGAAGGCCGCAACGACCGTCCACCACCGTGCGGTGAGGAACGAGCCGGTCAGGATCAGGAACTCGCCGACGAACCCGTTGAGCCCCGGCACGCCGATCGACGACAGCATCACGACCATGAAGCCGGCCGCGAAGATCGGGGCCACCTTCTGCAGCCCGTTGAGGTCCGCGATCGAGCGGGTGTGGCGACGCTCGTAGATCATGCCGACGAACAGGAACAGCGCGCCGGTGGACACGCCGTGGTTGACCATCTGGATCACACCGCCGGACATCGACTGCGTGGTGAAGGCGAAGGTGCCGAGCACGATGAAGCCCATGTGGGCCACCGACGAGTAGGCGACCAGCCGCTTCAGGTCGGTCTGCATCGTGGCGGCGATGGCGCCATAGATGATGCCGACCACCGCGAGCGTGAGCCACAGCGGTCGACTCCAGAATGACGCCTCGGGGAACAGGTACACACCGAATCGCAGCAGACCGTACGTGCCGAGCTTCAGCATCACGCCGGCGAGCACGACCGAGCCAGCGGTGGGCGCTTGGGTGTGGGCGTCGGGCAGCCAGGTGTGTACCGGCACGAGCGGCACCTTCACGGCGAATGCGATGGCGAACGCGAAGAACAACCATCGGCCGGTGGAGGTGGCGAAATTGGCGCCCTCCGCGATCTCGACGAGGTCGAAGGTGGTGTAGCCGAGATCGCGGCTGGCGATCGCCACGGTGGCGATCAGCCCCACCAGCATGAATGCCGAACCGAGCATGGTGAACAGGAAGAACTTCGTGGCGGCGTAGACCCGGTTCTCGTACCCCCAACCGGCGATGAGGAAGTACATCGGCACGAGGACGATCTCGAAGAAGATGAAGAACACGAACAGGTCGAGGCTGAGGAAGCTGCCCATCACGCCGGCCTGCAGCATCAGCAGCCACGCGAGATACGGCTTCTCGTCGTGCTTGGCGTCGATGCCCACGATGGCCAGCGGGAAGAGCAATCCGGTGAGCACCACCATGAACAGCGAAATGCCGTCGACACCGAGGTGCCACGAGATGCCCCACGGTTCGATCCAGGTGTGCTTCGACACGAACTGGAACCCGGCATCGCCGGTTTCGAACGACGCCATCAACCAGATCGACATCGCCAGCGTGCCCACCGTGGACATCAAGGCGATCACCTTCGGCAGTTCGGGCCGCGACTTCGGCATCAGTGCCACGAGCAGGGCACCGACGATCGGTACCAAGATGAGTGCGGTGAGGATGGGGAACGCGACGGGTCCCGTTTCGGCTGCCAACATCACAGAATTCCTCGAATCACCACGAACCACCCGAGCAGCAGCACCACGCCGATGCCGATGATCCCTGCGTACTGGCGCACATAGCCGGTCTGGCCCTTGCGAACTTCGGTCGCGGTCTCCTTGACCGCGAGCCCGACACCGTTGACGGCGCCGTCGACGATCTTGGCGTCGAAGTCGGTCACCGCCTGGAATCCTTCGCGTCCCGGCTTGCCCATGAACCACGAAACTGCGGCGTCGTAGTACCACGCCTTCTCGAACAGCGACGGCTCCCACGGCTTGATCCGCTTGCGCTCGTAGACGAGCCAGGCGAGCGCGATCCCGATCAGCGCAGCGGCGACTGCGATCGCGACGAGGATGTACTTGTTGTCGTAGGCCCACGTCCCGGTGATGTCGGCTTCGCCGAACTCGATCACCGGATGCAGCCACGCCTCGAGCCGGTAGGAGAGTCCACCAGGGATGCCGAACAACTTGGGAACGTTGATCAGGCCACCGAGGGCAGCGACGCCGGCGAGCGCGACGAGCGGGATCCACATGATCGGCGGCGACTCGTGCGGCTTGAACTCGCCGTGGGCGTTGTGTGTCTCGACGGGTGGTTCGCCCTCGGCGACCTCAGGGGCCTCCTCGGCGTTGGCAAGGCTCGTCCAACGCGCTTCACCGAAGAACACCATGATGATCTGACGGGTCATGTAGAACGCCGTGAGGATCGCGGTGAGGATCCCGACCGCGTACAACACCGGGCTCTCGGCGAGCGTGAAGAGCAGGATCTCGTCCTTCGACCAGAAGCCCGAGAACGGCGGCACACCGGCGATCGCCAGCCATCCAATGATGAACGTCGCAGCGGTGATCGGCATGAACTTGCGCAGGGCGCCCATGTAGCGCATGTCCTGCTCTTCGTGCATGCCGTGGATGACGGAGCCAGCGCCGAGGAACAACAGCGCCTTGAAGCCCGCGTGGGTGACCATGTGGAAGATGGCCGCGACGTATCCGCCGGTGCCGACCGCCAGCATCATGTAACCGATCTGCGACACCGTGGAGTAGGCGAGCACCTTCTTGATGTCGTTCTGGGCGAGTGCGATCGTTGCCGCGAACAGTGCCGTGATCGCGCCGACCCAGGCGATCGTGGTCGGTACCCAGTCGTACGACGCTGCGATCACCGGGTTGATGCGGGTGAGCAGGAACACGCCACCGGTGACCATGGTGGCGGCGTGGATGAGGGCCGACACGGGGGTCGGGCCCTCCATGGCGTCGGGAAGCCAGATGTAGAGCGGCAACTGCGCGCTCTTGCCGGCCGCACCGATCAACAACAGCAGCGCAATGGCCGAGGCGGTCGACGCTGCGAGCTCGCCGGTCTCGGCGCTCTCGTTGAGCACGGTGTACGACAGCGATCCGACCGCCGAGAACGCCAGGAACATCGCCAGCATCACACCCCAGTCACCGACACGGTTGGTGACGAAGGCCTTCTTGCCGGCGGTGGCCGCCGATTCACGGGTGTGCCAGAAGGCGATCAACAGGTACGAACAGGTGCCGACACCCTCCCAGCCGAGGAACGTGACCAGCAGGTTCTCGCCGAGCACCAGGATCGTCATCGAGAAGACGAAGAGGTTGAGGTAGAGGAAGAACTTGGAGAACTTGGGGTCGCCGTGCATGTATCCGACGGCGAACATGTGAATCCAGCCGGCGATGAACGTGACGAACAGGCACATCGCGATCGACAGCGGGTCGACGAGAAAGGCCAGGTCGACCTGGAGCGTGCCGACCGGCACCCACGAGAACAGGGTGACGATCGTCTGGCGCTCCTCCTCGGGTTGGCTCAGCAGGTCGAAGTAGATGGCAGCGGCGACGGCGAACGATGCGAACACCATCGCGGTCGCGAGGTAGCCGGACTTCGGGTCGCCGAGACGACGCCCGAACAACAGGATCAGGAAGAAACCGGCCAGTGGGAAGGCAGGGATCAACCACACGTATCAGCCATGGCGTCGTCAGCCCTTCAGTTCCGCGAGGTCGTCGGCAGTGGCGCCGGGGCGGCGGCGCAGAGATCGAAACGAGGATGCCGAGGCCCGACCACGACTTCGGCTGCAGCGACCACCATCACGAAGAACACGGCGGTCTGGCCGTTGATGTCGCCGAGCTGCACAGCCAAGCGCAACGAAGGTGAGGTTGGCGGCGTTGAGCATCAGCTCGATGCACATGAACATCACCAGCGGGTTGCGACGCACCAGCAGCCCGAATGCGCCAATGGTGAACAGTGCGGCAGCGAGCAGCAGGTACGACGTGGTGCCAACGGCGGCGATCATGCGTCGCTGCTCTCGGTCTCGGCGCCGACACCGTCGGCGATGGCTCGCGGCCATTTGCGGGTGAGCACGACGGTGCCGGCGACGGCCACGATCAGCAGCACCGACGTGAGCTGGAACGCGAAGACGTGGTCGCCGTAGAGATTGGCGGCGAATTGCTGGATGTTGGCGTCGTTGTTGCCGGTGTCGGTCGCGGTGTCGATGCCGGTGCCGGGGTTGATCACCGATGCGTCGTTGGCGCGAACGATGGCGGCACCGAGCAGGCCGACGAGGCCGACGGCCATCACGACAGCGAGCGGTCGTTGCACGGCGATCGGTTCCACCGACAGGTCACTCGCACGATCGACGCCGAGCAGCATGATCACGAAGAGGAACAGCACCACGATCGCGCCCGCATACACGATCACCTGCACCGCAGCGAGGAAGTTGGCTTCCATCGCCACGAACTGCACGGCCACACCGAACAGCGTGAGCACGAGCCCGAGCGCGGCGTGCACCGGGTTCTTGAGGGTGATGACGCCGATGGCGCCACCGAGGATCATCACCGCGGCGGAGAAGAACACCACGTACTCGAGGAAGGTGGTGTCGCTCACCGCTCGATTCTCCGCACCGTCTTGTCCCGTTCGGACATGTCCCGTTCGGCCTGAGCGGGCTCCGGGGTGCGGACGCCGTAGCCCAGCTCGCCGCTCCAGCCGATCTGACCTTCGAACGTGGCGTCACCCGACGGTGACGTGGCGCGCATCCATCCGCTGGTCAGCAGATCGTCGCCGTCGCGCCAGTCTTCCCATGCGAGCTGTTTCGGCTTGCCGTCGTCGCCGACGAGCAGTTCGTCCTTGGTGTACACCGCGTCCTGACGGTTCGTGAACGAGAACTCGAACAGCTTCGATTCGGTGATCGCCTCGGTCGGGCACGCCTCGACGCACAGGTCGCAGTGGATGCAGCGCAGGTAGTTGATCTCGTAGATCCAACCGAACCGCTCGCCGGGCGAGGTGGGGTTCTCCGGATCGTTGTCGGCACCACGCACGTGGATGCAATCGGCGGGGCACACGCCGGCGCACAGTTCGCAGCCGATGCACTTCTCCATGCCGTCTTCGTATCGGTTGAGCACGTGACGACCATGGAGGCGTTCGGGGCGGGCCAGCTTCTCGTCGTGCTCGACGTCGCGAGCGGTGTCGTGGCGCTTCTTGGCACGGCGACCGCCGGAGTACTCGGTGGTGACGCGCTTGCCACCGAAGAGACGGTGCTGACGAATGGTGACGCCGAAACCTTCGAGGTATCCCATCAGACCTTGGCTCCCTTCTGGCTCGATGGTGTCGACGCCGCCCGTTCGGCGCGCGTCCGGTGACGGCGTTTCGACCCCGTAGCGGTTGCGGGCGCTCACCTTCAACGCAGCGGCGAACAGGGCAGCAGCGACCGCTGCAACCACGAACGAGATCAGTACCACCCGGATGCTGTCGACGGCGTCACCGTTGGGCGAGAACTCGCGCAGGGCGGCCAGCAACAGGAACCAGCCGAGTGCGATCGGGATCAAGACTTTCCAGCCGAGATCCATCAGTTGGTCGTAGCGCAGCCGCGGCAGCGTGGCTCGCAGCCACACGTAGAGGTACAAGAACCCCATCAGCTTCACGAAGAACCACAGGGTTCCTTCGAGCGCGCCGGGAATCAGCGGAATGTCGAACAGACCCTGCGGCCCCCCGAGGAACAGGGTGACCATGACCGCGCTCATCGTGACCACGCCCATGAACTCGGCGAGGAAGAACAACGCAAAGCGGATGCCGGAGTACTCGGTGTTGAAGCCGCCGACGAGTTCCTGCTCGGCCTCGACCAGGTCGAAGGGTGGGCGGTTCAACTCCGCGGTGGTGGCGATCAGGAAGATCACGAACGGCACGATGCCGGTGCTCACCAGGTTCCAGTCGAGGAAGCTGTTCTGTCCCGCCACGATGCCGGCGGTGGAGAGCGTGCCCGACGACAGCAACACGGCGGCAAGGCTCAGCCCGAGCGCCGCTTCGTAGGAGATCATCTGTGCGGTGGCGCGGACCGAACCGAGCAACGGGTACTTCGAGCCGCTCGACCAGCCGGCGAGCATGATGCCGTACACGGCGATCGACGACAGCGCCAGCACCAACAAGATGCCGATGGGCGGGTCGGCGAGTTGCAGGCGGGTGGTCTCGCCGAAGATCTCGACCGTGCCGTCACTGCCGTTGGAGAAGTCTCCGCCCAACGGGATCACCGACCAGATCAAGAAGCCGGGAACGAACGCCAGGAACGGTGCGAGGCGGAACACGATGCGGTCGGCGCGGGTCGGGAGCAGATCTTCCTTGAAGAACGCCTTGATGCCGTCGGCGAGGCTCTGCAGGATGCCGAACGGTCCGGCCTTGTTCGGGCCCGACACGGTTGTGCATGCCCGACACGACCTTGCGTTCGAACCAGATCATCAGCATCGTCGACACGAGGCCGAGGACGAAGATCACCGCCACCTTGCCGATCACGATGAACAACGGCGTCCACAGCAGGTTGCCCTCGAGCAGCGGGTCGAGCGCGAACATCAGATGCGCTCGATTCGTACGTCGGTGGTGGGCGCAGCAGCGTCGATCACGTCTTCGATCGTGCCACCTCCCTGGTTGAACGGCGACCACACCACGCCGCGGGGCACCTTGGCGTTGGCGGTGATCGGCAGCACGCTGGCAGCTTTGGCACTCACGATCTTGACGTCGGCGCCGTCGGCCACGCCGAGGCTGTCGAGATCGAGCGGGTGCACATGCAATGCGGAGCCGGGCGCGAGGTTGACCAGCGAACGCGACATCTGTGTGCCCACTGCTCGGTCGTACAACTTGCGATTCACCACCAACCGATAGTCATAGCTGTTCCGACCGGGCGCGACGAAAGCAACATCGGGCAAGGCGGCCCGCTCGGGCGACGTCAACACCCCGTCGCGCTGCTCGCGCAAGGCCTCGAGCGTGACCGCGGAGAACGCAGCGACGCTCGACGCGATCAAGCGCCGTGACGTCGTCGACGGTGGAGACGCCGCGCAGCGGGTGGTCGCTGGCGAACGAGTGCTCGCCGATCATCAGACCGAGTTCGACGGCGATCATCCAGTCGGGGCGGCTCGTGCCGTGGGCGGTGATCTGTTGGCCGAGCGTGGTGACACGGCCTTCGAGGTTGGTGGTGGTGCCCGCCTTCTCGCCGTAGGCAGATGCGGCCAGCACGACGTCGGCGTGCTGGGTGGACTCGCTCGGGAAGGTGTCGATCGACAACACCCGGCGGGCCCCGGCGATCGCACGACGGGCGAGGTCGGCATCCGGGCAGTCGTTGAGCGGATCGGCGCCGAGCAGCACGAGCAGTTCGAGTTTGCCCTCGGCGGCGGCGCGCAGCGTCGCGAGGCCGTCGTGCTCGGCATCGATCGGTGCCATCCCCACGGTGAGTGCGCCGACCACATTGCCACGACGCAGGGCCGGCAGCACTTTGGCATCGGGCAGGCGTTCGAGCAGCGTGGACAGCGCCGCAACGGTGGCATCGGCCGATTCGGCCAGGTTCGGGCGACCGACGACCACCACGACATCACCGGAGCCGAGCTGCTCGGCGAGTTCCGCATCGTCGAGGGCGCGCGACACCGCAGCCTGCTGCGCACCCGGCTCGTGGCGCAGCGACTTCCACGTGTACGGCGACATGCCGGTTTCGGTGGTGGCGAACTCGATGATCCGGGTGTGTCGCTTCTCGGCTGCATCGCGCAGGCGCAAGTAGAGCACCGGCAGCTCTTCTTTGAGATCGGGTCCGAGCAGCACGACGGTGGCGGCCCTGGCCGTGTCGTCGATCGTGGCCCGGTCGAGTCCGAGGATCTCCGATGGCAGACCGTCGCCGAGCTGTGCGTCGCGACGGGTGATGCCGATGGCGTCGGCGAGTTGCGCCCACGCGAACGCGTCTTCGTTCGAGCCGCGAGCACCACCGAGGAGGCCGATGCTGTCGGCGCCTCCTGCGGCGAGGGCGTCGGTGACCAGGCCGCCAGCTGCGCGCAGCGCAGCGCTCCAGCTGGCAGCGACGAGGCCGGTCTCGGTTTTCACCAGCGGCGCGTCGAGGCGGTGGTCGGAGTGGACGGCTTCGAAATTGAAGCGTCCTCGATCGCAGAGCCAACCCCAGTTGACCGGGTCGGAGTCGACGCCCTGGTACCGCAGCAGTTCGTCGCGGCTCGACTGGATCACGGTTCGGCAGCCCACCGCGCAGGTGGTGCACGTGGACTCGCGCTGGGTCAGGTCCCACGGGCGCGCCTTGAATCGGTACGGCTTCGCAGTGAGTGCGCCGACCGGGCAGATCTGCACGGTGTTGCCGGAGAAGTACGACACGAACGGCTCATCCGGGAACGTCATCACCTGGGTGTCGTTGCCACGGCTGATGAAGTGGATCAGTTTGTCGCCGGCCACCTCGTCGGCGAATCGAGTGCAGCGGTCGCACAGGATGCACCGCTCACGGTCGAGGTACACCAGGTCGCTGATCGGGATCGGCTTCTCGTAGTGGCGCTTCTCCTCGACGTAGCGCGACTCGCCGGGGCCATGGCTGAACGCCTGGTCCTGAAGGGGGCACTCGCCGCCCTTGTCGCACACCGGACAGTCGAGCGGGTGGTTGGCGAGCAGCAATTCGAGCATGCCCTCCTGGGCGCGCTTCACCTGTGGCGTGTCGGTGCGCACGACCTGACCGTCGGCAGCCGGCGTCATGCACGACACCACCATCATCGGACCCCGGGGTCCCTCCACCTCGACCATGCATTGGCGGCACATGCCCACCGGCGACATCCGCGGGTGATAGCAGAAGTGCGGCACGTACTCGTCGGCCTGGAGTGCAGCCGCGATGACCATGTCACCCTTGCGGCCAGGCACGTCACGCCCATTGATGCTGAGCGTGATGGCGTTCGGGTCGGGCTCCGGCGCGGACTCGGCGGTGTCGGACTCGGCGGCCTCGTCGAGTTCCTCGTGCGCATCGGCGACGTCGGTGACCACGTCGTCGGTGACCACGTCGGCATCGGGGGTCGGCGTGTCGCTCACGATGCGACCTCAGCGGGTTCGGCGACGTTGGCCGCCACCGGGATGTGACGACGCTCGGCGCGCTTGGTCACCAACGCAGCGAAATCCTCGGGGAACAGGGTGAGCGCCGAGTGGATCGGCACGTACGCCGACGGGCCGACGAAGCAGATCGTGGTCATCTTGTAGGGGAACGGTACGGCATCGAGGCCGAGTCGCTCGCTGGACGCATGTGGCATCTCACCCGGGCAGATCGATTCGCCGACCTGGCGGATCGTGTCGAGGTCGGCATCGGTGCCATGACCGTCGACGATGCGCTGCACGAGGCGGTACAGCCAGGTGCCGCCCTCGCGGCACGGAACGCACTTGCCGCACGACTCGTGGGCGTAGAACCGCACCAGGGTGAGTGCAGCAGCGGGAATGTCGGTGGTGGAGTCCATCACCATCACCGCACCCGAGCCGAGCATCGAGCCGGCCGCACCAGCTTGGGGCCCTTCGAAGGGGATGTCGAGCTGGTCTGCGGTGAACCACGGCGCAGATCCACCACCGGGCACGAACGCCTTGAGGTCGTTGCCGTCGCGGATGCCCTGAGCGAACTCGTCGCCGTACAGCAGATCGCGGAACGTGGTGACGCCGTTGACGATCTCGTACACGCCAGGGCGCTGCACGTGACCCGACACCGCGATCATGCGGGTGCCGGGCGACGACGCAGTGCCGATTGCGGTGTACGCGGCCGAGCCTTCCTTGGCGATGAACGCCAGGTTGGCCAGCGTCTCGACGTTGTTGACGATGGTGGGTTGGCCGTACAGGCCGACGGCGGCCGGGAAGTACGGCGGCTTGAGGCGCGGCATCCCGCGCTCGCCTTCGAGCGATTCGATCAGTGCGGTCTCTTCGCCGACCACGTACGCGCCGGCGCCGTAGTGCAGCACGATGTCGAGACTGAAGTCGGTACCGAGAATGTTCGTGCCGACGTATCCGGCGGCGTAGGCGTCGTTGAGCGCCTGGGCGAGGCGTTCGTGAGCGAGTGGCATCTCCCCTCGCACGTACAAGAAGCACTGCGAGAGGCCGGCGGCATACGACGCGATCAGGCAGCCTTCGATCAGCTGGTGGGGGTCGCACTCCATCAGGAGGCGGTCCTTGTAGGTGCCCGGCTCGGATTCGTCGCCGTTCACGACGAGGTAGCGAGGCCACACGCCTTGCGGGGTGAAGCCCCACTTGGTGCCGGCGGGGAAGCCAGCGCCGCCGCGTCCGAGCAGCGTGGAGTTCTTGACCTCGTCGGCCATCTCGCTGGGCGACTTGGCGAGCGCGGCACGCAGGCCTTCGTAGCCGCCGGTGGCGAGGTAGCGGTCGAGGGTGTGGCCGTCTTCGTACTGGAAGCGCGACGTGACCACGGCGGGGCGATCACCCGGATAGAAGCCGGGCGCCCACGGGTACGGACTGACCACGCGGTCGGTGGATTCTCCGGTCAGAGTGCTCATGCGGGGCTCACGTTCATGCTGGGCTCACCTGAATCCACGAAGGGCCGTCGGTGACGTCGTCGGGGTGACGGGCGCCCACGGCGCGGTCGGCCGGGATCTGTTGACGGTTGCGGCCGAGGGTGCCATGCGGGGGGACCTCCGCGTCGAGTTTGCCGGCGCGAAGATCCGCGACGAGTTCGTCGAACGCCTCGGGGGTGACCCGGTAGCGATGGCGATAGTTCACCTGCAGCGTCGGCGCCTCGGTGCACGCAGCCTGGCATTCGGCGTGCTGCAGCGTGATCAGGCCGTCCGCGGTGGTCGAGCCGGCACGGATACCGAGGGCGTGCTCTGCGTGATGCATCAGCGCGTCACCACCCAGCAGCGCGCACGACATCGTGGCGCACACGTTGATCAGGTACTTGCCGGTGGGCTCGAAGCGGAACATCTCGTAGAACGACGCCGTGCCATAGACCTCGGCGGGGGTCACCTCGACGAGTTCGGCAACGTGGCGCATTGCGTCGTCGGTGACGTAGCCGTTCTGTTGTTGGCTGAGGTGCACCAGCGGGATCAACGCCGACTTCTTCTTGGGGTAGCGGGCGATGATCTCTTTGGCCACCACCACGTTGTGGTCACTGAGGCGGCTCACCTGTCGACTCCTCCAAGCACCGGGTCGACGCTACTGATCACAGCGACCGCATCGGCAACCAATCCGCCACGCATCATGTGCGGCAGGCACTGGATGTTGACGAAACTGGGCTCGCGCATGTGCATCCGGTACGGGTTCGACGAGCCGTCGCTCACGATGTAGCAACCAATCTCGCCACGCGGGCCCTCGAGGCCGACGTACGCCTCGCCTTCGGGCACCTTGAAGCCTTCGGTGAAGATCTTGAAGTGGTGGATCAGCGCCTCCATCGACTCGTCGATGCGAGCACGTGGCGGCGGCGTGACCTTCTTGTCCTGGATGCGGTAGTCGCCGCTCGGCATCGCTTCGAGGATCTGACGCACGATCTTCATCGACTCGCGGATCTCGGCGAGACGGATGGCGTACCGGTCGAAGGCGTCGCCGTACGAACCCACGATCACGTCGAAGTCCATCTGGTCGTAGTGCAGGTAGGGCTCGTCGCGGCGGAGATCCCATTCGACCCCGGTCGAACGCAGAATGGGGCCCGTGGCACCGAGCGCCACCGCCTCCTGCGGGGTGATCACGCCAACGCCCTGGAGGCGTTCGCGCCAGATCGGCTGACCGGTCATCAGCGTGTCGTACTCGTCGAGGCGCGGAGGCAGCATGTCGAGAATCTCGAGCACGCCGTCACGCCAGCCGGCCGGCAGGTCCGCGGCCACACCGCCGGGGCGGATGTAGTTGTGGTTCATCCGCAGGCCGGTGACCTCTTGGAAGAATCGCAGTACTTCCTCACGCTCGCGCCAGCCGTAGATCATCATCGACACCGCGCCGAGGTCCATGCCGTTGGTCGCCATGAACAGCAGATGGCTTGCCATGCGGCTCATCTCGGCCATCAACATGCGGATCCACACGGCTCGTTCGGGGATGTCACCGTCGATGCCGAGCAACTTCTCGGTGGTCATGGCGAACGCGAGCTCGTTGGCGATCGGGCTCAGGTAGTCCATCCGGGTGACGTTGGTGCCACCCTGGGTGTAGGTGAGCTGTTCGCCGGTCTTCTCCATGCCGGTGTGGAGATACCCGATGATCGGCTTGCAGCGCAGCACCGTCTCGCCCTGCAACTCCAACATGAGCCGCAGCACACCGTGCGTCGATGGGTGCTGCGGTCCCATGTTGATGATCATCGTCTGGTCGTCGTCGGGGTCCTCGGGGAGGTCGCCGAGCATGGCGGCGTCGGCCTCCGACATGCGCAACACCGAGCCCACCTCGCGCATCAGTTCCTTGGCGGTGAGTTCGCTGCGCGGGAGCAACTGCTGCTCACCCTCGTCGGTGCCGGCAACCGAACGCTGATAGAAGTCGGTGCCGATCTCGGGAATCGTGGTCTCGGACATCAGCTGTTCGCCCCTTTGAACTGCACCGGGATACGACCGATGTCGTAGTCCTTGCGCAGCGGATGGCCGACCCAGTCCTCGGGCATGAGGATGCGGGTCAGGTCGGGATGGTCCTCGAACTCGAGGCCGAACATGTCGAACACCTCACGCTCCATGGCTTCGGTGCCGGGATGCACGTCGAACAGGGTGGGCAGCGTCGGCTCGGCCTCGGGCACCTGCACCCGCAGACGAACCCGGCGCCGATTGATCATGTCGAGCAGGTTCACCACCACTTCGAAGCGTTCGGGCTCGATGTCGCCGGCGTCGTCGGGCAGCGCGCGGCCTGGCCGTTCGAGATAGTCGACGCAGGTGAGGTCGATGCACATCGTGTAGCCCTCGTCGGCGAGCGACTTCACCGTGGCGAGGTACTCGGCCCGCCGCGATGCAGCGGACATCGTCAGCACTCACTGCTTGACTCCGAGCAGCACTGGTGTGGCTGCGGCCCCGGGCTCGATGTACTCGACGTGCACGTTCGCCCCGCCGCCCATCGCCTCGCGCCGCTTCATGATCTGGTTGGTCTCGATCAGGCCGTGCAACGTCTCGATCGCATGGATGAGCGTTTCGGGAGTGGGGGGGCAACCCGGTGCGTACACATCGATCGGGACGATCTGGTCGACGCCCTGCACGATGGCGTAGTTGTTGAACATGCCGCCCGACGAGGCGCACACGCCCATCGAGATGACCCACTTGGGTTCCATCATCTGGTCGTAGACCTGGCGCAACACCGGTGCCATCTTCTGGCTCACCCGGCCCGCCACGATCATGATGTCGGCCTGGCGGGGCGACGCGCGGAACACCTCCATGCCGAAGCGGGAGATGTCGTAGTGCGCGCCGCCCGTGGCCATCATCTCGATCGCGCAGCACGCGAGCCCGAACGACGCCGGCCACGACGAGCGCGAGCGCGACCAGTTGACGAGGTCTTCGAGTTTTCCGGTGATGACATTGTGCGACAGCCCGCCAAGACCGTCGTCGAGCACATCGTTGACGATGCCCATGGTGAAGACTCCTTTGCGTCTCGTTACGCAGCCACGCCGTCGCCGGTCGGCAGACGTCCCTCGGTGCCGACTCGGCGAACCGTGGAGGTGGCTGTTCGTTCGGGTGACACCATTGCAGCGTCGGCAGCGAGGCTGCGATAGCGGTGGATCGGGCCCCAGTCGAGGCCGCCACGAGCGACTTCGTAGACGAAGGTGATGAAGAACACCGCAGAGAAGGCGAGCACCGCCCAGAACCCGTAGGCACCCAACCCGGAATGCGACACGGCATACGGGTAGATGAAGATGATCTCGATGTCGAACATGATGAACAACATCGCGACGATGTAGAAGTTCACGGGGAACCGCTCAGGGGGTTCACGGCTGGGGACGATGCCACATTCGTACGGTGCCTCTTTGGCAACCGACGGGCGCCGGGGGGCCAGCAGACGCGACGCCGCGAAGCTGAGCACGCCGAACACGACGGCGAGGATCAGCAACACGACGATGGGGAGATACTGCCCCATGGCTAGACGCCGGCTCCGACCTTCTCCTGCTCGGCGTCGGCGGACGCCGAGGCGTCCGTGGTGGCGTCGATCTTGGCAGGCGGCAACGGCTGCGCCAGGTTCTCCTTGAGCACACGGTCACGGCGGTGCAGGAGGTAGCAGAGGGCGAGGAAGATCGCGCCGCCACCGATGGTGAGCACTGCGGCCGGTTGGCGACGTGCGCCGAGATCTCGGACCATGTAGACGTACTCACGCTGACGGTTCTCGTCGATCTCCGGGGTGGCGGGAGCCCGGCCGGGCTCGACGCGCACCGGCACGAACGGGGCCGCCTCGGCAACGACGTAGTGCGGAGTGTGCCAGAACGCCAGGAAGTCGAGTGTGTCGTTGATCTTCGGGTAGCGCTCGCCACCGATGTCGAAGACTTCGACGATCTCGAACTGTCCAGCGGCGAATGCTTCCTCCTCCACCAGGAGTTCCGTGGCGGACGACTGCGCCTGACCGAAGGCCGGTGAGGCCTTGTCGAGCACGATCCAACCCTGATCGAGGAACGTGTCGCGCACGATGTCGGCGGATTCGGTTGGCGTGGCACCCTCGGGAACGACGGCATTCGGGTTGAGCACACCCGATGCGTCGAGCGCGTCGACGTCCTGCAAGACGCCGGCTCCTGGCACTGCTTGCCACGACGGGTCGGGGCCGCGAAGCCCGATGCCGTAGATCCACCAGACCGAACCCATCAGCATCATCCAACCAGCAATGGCAGTGATGGTCACCAGGAACGCAAGCCGCGACCCCATGTTGGTGGCCATGATGCCGTAGACGCTGCCGCAGAGGATGACCACGCCGATGACGACCGTGAGAAGGCCGCGGAGCTCAGGCTCCCAACCGATTGCCAACAACGTCATGTCACAAGCTCCGTACGTACTCGACGATCTCGCGGATCTGCTCGTCGGTGAGCAACGATCCGAACCCTGGCATGCGTCCGCTTCCCTGGCCGTTGATACCGTACAGCTTGCCGTTCTCGGAGCCGCTCTTCAAGAAGGCCACGAGTTGCTCGTCGTCGGTGAAGTGGGCATTGACCGAACCTCCGGTGAGGTTCCAACCGAAGGCACCCTGTCCTGACACACCGGGCTGGCCGTAGCTCCACCCGAGGCTGTGGCAGCGAGCGCAGCTGTAGGCACCGCTCGACAGGTCGAGGTTGAAGAGCGCCTCACCAATCGTTTCGGCCTCGCCGTCGTCGACGGCGCGCTGTGCAGCAGCCTGGATCTCGGCTTGGCGTTCTGCGGGCAGACTGCCCGAGTCGCACACCAGCGGGTCTTCGCCCTCGGCGCAGTTCTCGCGGGGGATCTGGATGCTCTTCATGTACGCGATCAGGTTGTCGATCTGCTGGGTGTTCATCGGGCCACCGCCGACGAGACCCCACGGCGACATCGGCGAGAACGGGCGTCCGTAGTTCAGGATGAAGCGAACTTCACTCTCATCGAACTTGTAGAAGACCGTGTTGACCGCCGGAGCCTTCCAGTTGACCGCTTGCACTTCCTGGGTGATCGGATCGGTGACGGTGAACGGCGCTTCGCCGCCCACACCGGCCATGCCGCCGTGGCAGCCGGCGCAGTTGAAGCCGCCGTCGGCTGTGGTGGCGAACAACTGAGAACCCCAACTGGCGAACCGGTTGTCCCAACCCTCCTCGGCGCCTGCTTGGCGACTCGGCTCGAAGACCCAGTAGAGCGGCAGGATCACCACGATGATGGCGAGCATGATCACGCCGAGCAACTGCACGCGCTCGAGGCGCGGACCCTCGAGCGTCTCGTCGTCGTAGTACTCCTTGCGGTTGGCGGCGAGTTCGATCTCTGAGCCGACCTCACGCCGACCGGCGAACACGTTGAACAGTCCGTAGACGATCCAACCCGTGACGATGATGGCGAGGCCGATGACGCCGATGGTGGTGGTGGTCAGCCCGAGCACTGCAGGCATCAGTGCTCCCCGCCGCTGGTGCAGTGTGGGCCCTCGGCCTCTTGGCCGGTGGTGTTCGTGCCGATGGGGGCACCCGGGATGACCGTGCCGGTGTCGATGGTGACGTCACCGTTGGGGGCGATCGTGGCGGGGAAGTGATCCATGCCACGAGGCGCCGGGCCGCCCTTCTTCTCGCCGACCTGGTTGTACTGCGAGCCGTGGCACTGGCACTCGAACCACTGGCTGGTGGCGCATTCGGGCACACGACAGCCGAGGTGCGGGCACTTCTGGCTCAGGATCACGATGCCCTCCTCCATCACCGACAACACGTTCGCGGGATAGACGGTGCGAGCAAGCGGGAGCGCTTCGGACGGGTAGTCCGTGATCCAGGAGCGTGCCTCGGCTGCGTAGAAGAACCCGCCGCCGAGCTTGATGCCGCTCTGGATGTTGGCGAGCTTGCCGACCGTGACAGCGCCACCGAAGCCGCCGGTGCCGCTGGGCCAGAGGAAGGCCACGAACGACGCCGCTGCGAACCCTGCCAGGCCGACACTCATCAGCGACACGGTCGCACGGTTGAAGAACTGGCGACGCGAGACGCCGATGACCTCGGGGTCCGGCGGCGTCCAGGCCACGACCTCGGCCTGCACGGGAACCGCGACCTCCGTCGACATGGAGCGGGCGGCGACGCCGGCCGCCTCGGCGTCGGCGGCCGTGGTCTGCGTGGCGACCGGCTCGGCGGTCTTGCGCGCTGATTTGTCGCGCTGCACCGTTTCGCCCGAGAGCGCGCCGGCACCACGTACGTCGCTGCGACGAGCGAGCGTGAAGAAGGCAACGGCGCCGAGGACGACGACGACGCCGATGGCAATGGAGATGATTGCTGCAGTACTCATGAGTGGGGGATTTCCTTTCGCAATCTCAGAGTTCGAAGAACAGACCTTCGACCCAGGGCAGGACGAAGTTGAAGCCGGGGCCTCGGAAGAACGACCCGATCAACACGAGGACTGCCCAGAACATGAGGAACACGGTCATCAGACCGGTCATGAACTTGCGATCTTCGGGCTTGTTGGACGGGTTGCGGTCGAGGAACGGGGCCAGGACCAGGGCGATCAGGCCGACGCCGGGCAGGGTCACACCGGCCACCATCGGGTGGAAGTACACCAGCAGTTCCTGCAGGCCGAGGAAGTACCACGGCGCCTTCGACGGGTTCGGCGTCTGGTTGGTGTTGGCCAACTGCAGCAGCGGTGCATGCACGAACACCGAGAAGATGAACACGAACACGGTCATCGCCAGCGCCGCCACGAACTCGGCGGCGAGCAGGTGCGGCCAGGTGTGCACCTTGTCGACCGGAGTGGCCTTCACGTCCTGGATCGTGCCGGACTTGACGACGGTGAGCAGCCGCTGGGTGTGGCCACCGGGGCCGGCACCGACCGGCACACCGCCGCCCGCAGCCGGAGCTGCGACGACCGCACCGATCTTCTCGGCCACGGCCACGCCGCCGCCCGTCGGGGCCGCATCATCGCCACCGCCGGCCTTGGCCGACTTGGCCGCCTTGCTGCGAGCGAGCAGGTGCTCGGGGATGCGCGAGTCGGTCGGTGCTGCCTCAGCAGCAGGTTCCGGCGTGGCCGGCTCGGCAGGCGCAGATTTCTCGCGTGCAGCAGCCGCTCGCTTGAGGAGGTGCTCTGGGATCTCGGTCATGGGGTTACCTCATGCTCCAGTCAACAGGGCGAATCACAACGGACCCGAAATTCCACCGTCTTTGCGAACCCGCCAGAAGTGAATCGCCATGAAGATGACGATCACGAACGGCAGGAACAACACGTGCAGGACATACCATCGCAGCAGGGTTTCGGAGCCGATTTCGGCACCGCCCAGCAAGACGAACCTGACCTCCTCGCCGAACACCGGCGTGTAGCCCATCATGTTCGTACCGACGGTGACCGCCCAGAGGGCCAATTGGTCCCATGGCAGGAGATAGCCGGTGAACGACAGCAGCAGGGTGAGCGTCAGCAGGATCACGCCGATGACCCAGTTGAACTCGCGAGGCGGCTTGTAGGCGCCGTGGTAGAAGACACGAGCCATGTGCAAGAACACGGCCAGCACCATCAGGTGTGCACCCCATCGGTGCATGTTTCTGACCAGGAGGCCGAAGGTGACCGAGGTCTGCAGGTTCTGGATGTCGTTCCAGGCTGCGGTGGCCTCGGGTCGATAGAAGAACATCAAGAAGATGCCCGTGACCGTGAGCAGGATGAAGAGGAAGAAGCTGAGCCCGCCGAGGCAGAGCGTGTAGCTCACCTTCACGGCGTGGCGCTTCACCTTGACCGGGTGCAAGTGGTACAGCACCGAGTTCATGATGACGTAGCTGCGGTTGCGGGGGCTGTCGGTGTAGCCCTTGCGGAAGATCGAGCCCGGCCGGAAGATCGAACTCCAGGCCTGACTGCCCTGCACCGAGTCGACCGTGGTGTTCACACGGTCTTTGATGGTGGGGCGGGGTTTGTCGTCGATGATCTTTGCCATGGTTCTCTCAGAGCCTCATGCCATAGCCGTAGCCATGGTTGTTGGTGCGGACGTGGGAGTTGCCGGCAGCGGTTGCGGTGCCCGCTTTGCCGAGGATGATGACGCCGGTGGGGCAGCGGTCGACGCAGAGCGCACATCGGGTGCAGATGTCGTCGTCGATGGTGAACATGAAGGCATCGGACGGGTCGGTGCCGGGCTGCTCGGTGCCCTCGGCCTCGACCACGGCGTCGACCGACACCATGTGGATGCATTTCCACGGGCAGATGTCGACGCAGCCCTCGCATGCGATGCACTCGCTCTGATCGATGTGGATGAACTGCTTCGGCTTGACAGCCTTGGACAGGTAGTCGGCATCGACCTCCACCAACGTGTACGCGTCGGTGTAGGGCATCATCGGGGGGTTGGCGTCGGTGCGTGCCATCAGGCCTTCTTCACCAGAGGACGGCCGTAGGTGGAGGTGGGAAGTTCCTTCGGCTTGACGTCGCCGCGCTTCTGCCACCACACCGCCAGGTACAGGTACATGCCGATGAGCACCACGTGCAACAGCACCACGACGATGTCGCGGACGGCCTGGTACTGCAGGGTGATCGGATTCCAGCCACCGGCGGACTGCGGCTTCAAGATGTCGAACGGGCCGAACAGCAGCTTGTCGCGGGACCATCCGAGGTCTTTGTCGGCGTGGTCGATGAACTGGTGCGGCAGGATGCCGAAGGCGAGGAAGAGCACGCCGAAGAGGTAGGTGGAGCCGAGCATCGCTTCACCCCACGAGAACGGAGCGCCCACTGGACGGCGCTTGCCGAAGGGGATGATGGCGAGCGACAGCACCAGGGTCGCGGTCAACGACACCAGGAACGCCTGGTTCATGCCGGGCCATTCGAGAGGTGCGATTGCGATCATGCCGTTGGTTGTTCCTGTCGTGGTGGATGTGCGGGTTCGGTTCCAGAAGCTTCGGTGTTCGCCGAGGCCGGATTCGATTGCCCACGAACTGTAGTCGTCCGTTCGGGATCTGCGAAGTCTGGCACGCAAGTGTGACGGGCGCGCCAGGTTGTGCGTAAGTGCACCGCAGTGGCGCCGAACACGTTCGGGAGGATTCCCGCATCGCGCCGACGGCCATCTATCCTCTCCCACGTGACCGAGATTCCCGAACATCTCCTCAAGCGATCGCGTGAACGGCGCGCCGCAGCCGGCCAAGGCGACGACGCCGCAGCCAGTGATGCCCCCGCTGCCACCACGCCGGCCACCACCACCCCCGCCGCAGCCACGCCCGCCGTTGCGGCCGCCGCCGCAGCCCCGGCGGCTCGCACCGCAGCCCCGACACCAGCGGCACCGCCTCCGGCCAAGCCCGAGCCGGTGTACGTCCAGGCCGCCAAGCAGCGTCGAAAGATCCCGTTCTGGGCGATGGCCGCCTTGAGCCTGCTGCCCGTGTGGGGCTTCATGTACGTGCGTGCGGTCACCGAGCCGCCCGTGGTCGTCGAAGGCCCGATCGGCATCGGTTCCGAGATCTACAACAGCTGCGCCAGCTGCCATGGCGCCGGCGGCGGCGGCGGCGTCGGCTACCCGTTCACCGGCGGCAGCGTGCTCGAGACGTTCCCGCACATCGAAGATCAGATTCGCTACGTCTACTACGGCACCGAGGGCTACAACGCCGCCGGTGTCGACATCTATGGCAACCCCGATCGTGAGGGCGGCCCCCACATGACCGGCGGCCTCGGCGTGATGCCTGCGTTCGGCAGCCAGCTCACCCAGTACGAGATCGTTGCGGTCGTCTGTCACGAGCGCTACACGCTCGGTGGCGCCGACCCCACGTCGGAAGAGTGGGCCGAAGAGTACGAGACCTGGTGCTCGGAGGAGGCCCCCGTGTTCGCCGACCTCGAAGCCGGTACGTACGACTACACCTCACCCGATGCCCCCGACATGGGCGGGGTCGAGATCATGCCGGTCGGCCCCGAAGCAATCCCCGGCTCACCTCCGGCCGGCTGACCGGGGCCTCCCCTGGACACCGACGTCCTCGTCGTCGGCGGTGGACCCGCCGGGGCGTCGGTTGCGACCTGGCTGGCTCGTGCCGGCCATCACGTCACCCTCGTCGAGAAGCGCCCCGTCGCTCGCCACAAGGCCTGCGGTGATGCGCTGACGCCGCGAGCGCTGCGTGAACTCGAACTGCTCGGCGTCGATGCACTGCGTCTCGGCGGCCACCCCCTTGCCGGGGTTCGCCTCGCCCACGGCCAACGCACGGTGACCGCCCCTTGGCCGCACGCCGAGGGGTTGGCCGACCATGCAGTGGCATTGCGACGAGATGTGCTCGACGCCCATCTGCGAGAACGAGCCATCGACGCCGGCGCCGTGGTGCTGATGGGGCACGAGGCCACCGCGCCGATCGTCGAGCGGGGGTTCGTGCGTGGAGCGGTGCTCGCCACCGACGCCGAGCTCGACCCGTCCGCCACGCGACACGAGCTGGTACGCGCACGGTTCGTGGTGGTGGCCGACGGCGCCAACAGCACGTTCGGGCGCGGTCTCGGCACCACGCGTCACCGCGACTGGCCCTACGGGATCACGACTCGCACCTATTTCGACAGCCCGCGGGCCTCGGAGTCGTGGATCGAGTCGGATCTCGGCATTCTCGACGCGTCCGGCCACCCGATCGCCGGCTACGGCTGGGTGATTCCGATCGGGAACGGCACGGTCAATACCGGCGTTGCCGTGTTGTCGACCTATCGCTACGCCCGCGGCGTCAACGCACTCAAACTGCTCGACTCGTTCACCCACCGAATCGCCGACCGGTGGGAGTTCGACCCCGACGCCCAACTGAAGGCGCCGACACGGTTCCGGTTGCCGCTCGCTGGATCGGTCGGCCCGAAGATGGGGCCCACGTTTCTGGTGGTGGGCGATGCCGCCGGGATGGCCAGTCCGTTCAACGGCGACGGCGTCGATGCTGCGCTGATGAGCGGTCGTCTCGCCGGCGAAGTGCTCCACGACGCGCTGACCACAGGCAACTCCACCACGCTGCAGCACTACCCCACCATGCTCACCGACGCACTCGGGCGGTATCACCAGGTGGGTCGGCTGTCGGCACGGTTCCTCGGGCGGCCGTCGATCCTGCGCCCGGCGCTGCAGTTCGGTCTGGCCAGCGACCGCGTTGCCGGTGCCGCACTTCGCATCGCCACCAACGAGCTACGCGACGGATCCTCCGGTGGGGCCGAGCGGGCGTACGCGATCGCCAACACGATCGCCAAGTTCGCTCCCCGTTGGTGAACGGTTCGACACGCTCACCGACTCGGGCTGCTTGCCGGTGTCACGGTGAGCGGCGACGAGGGTGCAACGCGTTGGGCAGGCGCAGCGTGATCACCGAGAGCGCCAGGATCACCGGATAGATCTCGAGCCGCCCGAGCAACATCTGCACCATCGCCACCCACCGGCCGGCTCGCGGAATCGAGAGGAAGTCGTTGGCATGATCGAGCGCCCCGAGCCCGGGGCCGACGTTGCCGAACGCCGTTGCCGACGACGAGAACGAGGTGATCATGTCGGCGCCCGTCATCGAGATCAGCACGGCGCCGCCGCCGAACACTGCGAGCGCCAACACCATGAACCCGACCACCCGACGAGCCACATCGTCGGGCAGCACGCCGCTGCCGACCCGCACCGGTCGAACCAGCCGCGGGTGCAGGTGTCGGAGGGCTTCACGATGCGCGAAGCTGGCAATTGCCATCGACGCGCACGACTTTCACGCCGCCCGCCGTCGACCCGGCCATGGCCCCGATCGGCATCACGAGCAGCAGCAACAGCTGCGCCGTCTGGCTCCAGAGGCCGTACTCGGTGGTGACGTACCCCGTGGTGGTGACGATGGAGGTGGTCGTGAACAGCGCGTCGCGGAAGCCTGCTGCTTGGCCGCCATCGTTCCCGGAGGCGACGAACGCCCACAGGGTGATCGCGGCCACCACCATCAGGTACACCCGGAACTCGGATGAACGCAGCAACGGCTTCGGGTCGCGCTTGAGCGCCCGGTAGTAGAGCGTGAAGCTGCCCCCGGCAAGCAACATGCCCACGATGCAGATCCACTCGATCGGCGCAGAGTCGAACGCTCCGATCGAGTTCTGATACGGGGAGAACCCACCCGTGGACACGGTGGTGAAGCTGTGCGAGACGGCGTCGTAGAGGCTCATGCCCGCCACGGCGTAGAGCGCAGCGAGCACGACCGTGAGCCCGACGTACACCGCCCACAGACGGCGCGCGGTCTCGCGAACCCGCGGCGTGAGACGTTCACCCGTCGGCCCGGGCGCCTCGGCGGCGAGCAGGCTCATCCCGCCGGAGCCCACCGTCGGCAGCACGGCCACGACCAGCACGATCACCCCCATGCCACCCATCCACTGCGTGGTCGAGCGCCAGAACAGCAGTCCCTTCGAGGTGGCTTCGATGTCCGGGATGACCGTGGCACCGGTGGTGGTGAACCCGGAGATCGACTCGAACAGGGCGTCGTCGATGCGGTCGAACTGACCGGTGACCAGGTAGGGAATCGCGCCTGCCGCAGCCATTGCCAACCAGGCGAGCGTCACGGTGGTGAACACATCGAGCGTACGAATCTGCTTGGGCACGATCGTGATCCGCCACATCACCGAGCCGACCGCCCAGGTGAGCACACCGACGATCAGCAACTCCAACACATCGGGGCCACCGTCGACGGCATCGACCACTCCCGGACGCGACGATCCCCACACCGACCACTGCGATCGTGAGGCCCACCACGTTGGCGACCAAGGACGAGTAGCGCCCCGGCGACAAGAGGCGTTCGCCCCGCCCTCCGAACCATGCCACGCGCCCGGTGGCGTGGGTGGCGACCGTCACGCGGTGAACGCCTTGCGGGTGACTGCGAGCGAGTCGGGCCGCGAGAACACCACCACGTTGTCGCCGGCATCGAGCCGGGTGTGACCACGCACGATCTGCGAGCTGCCGTCGGGCCGGGTGACCGCGCCGAGCAGCACCGAGTGAGGAAGGTGCAGTTCGGCCACGAGCGTGCCGGCGGCGTCGCTGCCCGCTTCGATCGAGAACTCGTTCACCTCGATGTCGCTCTCGAGGAAGGTCGCCACCGAGGCGGTGCCGCCCCGGATGTAGCGCAACACCGCGTTGGCCGACGCCGTGCGGGGGCTGAGCGCCGCGTCGATGCCGAACTGGCGCACCAGCGGCAGTAACGCGAGACGGTGGAGCACGGCAACGGTGAACGCATCGCCTTCGGCGGCGGCGTACGCGCAGGCCAACACGTTGGCGGCGTCGTCGCCGGTGGCTGCGATCACGAGGTCCATTCGGGCCACCGATTCCTCGAGCAGCAACTCGGTGTCGGCGATGTCGCCCTGCACCACGGTGACGCGCGGCAACCGCTCGCTGAGCGCCTTCGCGCGATGCGCGTCGTGCTCGACCAGCACCACGCTGGCCCCTTCGCTCTGCAACTGCTCGGCCACGCGGGTGCCCACCGCGCCGCCGCCGAGCACCATCACCCGGTGGGCTTGGCGGGTGGCGGCGCCGAGGAGCTCCATGATCTCGCGCCGCGCGGCTCGTGTGGTGAGTACCCGGACGTGGTCGCCTGCCTCCAACACCTGGTCGCCTCGCGGGATCACCGTCTCACCATCGCGGGTCAGCGCGCCGAACAGGAACCGCCAGTTGGGCTCGAACGAGCGGCCGATCTCGGCGAGGTCGCGGCCGACGAACGGTGAGCGGTCGCCGATGACCGCACCGAGCACCAACAGCGCGCCGCCCGACATCGGGTACACCTCATCGGCACCACCGACGTGTGCGAGTTCCATGATCTCGTCGGCGGTGTCGGCGTCGGGGTCGATGACCACATCGGCGCGCATCGTCGCCAGCAGCTTCTCGCCCAGTGGCCCGCGCAGTTCCTCGGTCTGGATGCGCACGACCGTCTGCGCCACGCCGAACTCCTTCGCGAGCAGCGACGCCAGCAGGTTGACCTCGTCGTTCTGGGTGACACCGGCGAGCAGGTCGGCGCGCTCGATCCCCGCTGCGCGCAGCACCGACGGCACGGTGGCGCTGCCCACCACCACCTGCACATCGAGCTCGGCGCCGATCGCCGCGGCGATCTGCTCGTTCTGTTCGACGACGACGACATCGTTGCCCTCGGCACCGAGCCGCTGGGCCAGATACCAACCCACCTCACCAGCGCCGACGATCACCACATGCATTCCCCCACACTGCCCGATCGCGTGCCCACATCACGAACATCAGCCACAGCAACCCGCGAGTGGGTTCCCCTTGCCCGGGTCTCGGGGAACCCACTTGCCTGTTCCCGTTGCCCGGGGCTCGGGGAACCCACTGGTGCCGGGGCGACACGTGGACTGGGCCGGCTGAGCGGGGTCAGGTGGGGATCGCGGCCGACGCCAGCAGCGCGCGTGGTGCCGCTCGCAATGCGTCGCTCGCGTCGGAGTCGGGGAAGTCGTCGCAGCACGCCTCGGCGCGCTCGACGTACTCGAGGGCGGTGTCGACCGCAGAGCGCAGCCCATCGTTCGAGCGCACGATCGCCAACGCCTTGTCCTGCGCTGCGGCATCGAGCGGAGCGCCGAGCAGGTCGGCCAGCTCCGCCGATGCGGCAGTACCGGCGCCGAGCGTGCGCAGCACCGGCAGCGTGTAGACGCCCTCGACGATGTCGTGACCGGCGGGTTTGCCGAGTTGTTCGTCGGTGGCGGTGATGTCCAAGATGTCGTCGACGATCTGGAACACCGTGCCGTAGGCGTTGCCGTAGGCGGTGAGGGCCTCGATGATCGGGCGGTCGTGCCCGGCGACGATGGCACCGATGCGGGCGGCGGTGCCATAGAGCGAGGCGGTCTTGCCGTGGATCGAGCGGAGATAGCTCACCTCGGTCCGTGAGACGTCGTAGGTGTGACGGAGCTGTTCGATCTCGCCTTCGCAGAGCCAGCCGATGGTGCGAGCGAGCAGTCCAGCAACTTCGGTGCCGAGCGACGCCGCGATCTCCGAAGCCCGCGAGAGGAGGAAGTCGCCGGCGAGAATCGCCTGCAGGTTGCCCCATTTGGCGTTGACGGTTTCGACGCCACGACGGGTGTCGGCTTCGTCCATGACGTCGTCGTGGTAGAGCGAACCGAGATGCACCAACTCGCATGCGACGCCGCCGCGCACGACGTCGTGCGATGCTGGTTCACCGAAGACTTGAGCGCCGACCACCGCCAGCACGGGCCGCAACCGTTTGCCACCGGCGACCATCAGATGCGACGCGATCTCGTTGAGATACGAGTCGGGCGTGACCACCGACTCGAGCATCGCCTGCTCGATCCGATCACGGTCGACGTCCATCGCCGGAAGGGTCAACAACGGCGACGCACCATTGGGGGCCAGCACCTCTTCCTGGGACACGCTCGACAGGCTAGGCGCGCCTGCACGAGGACGCACGGACGAGCATCGGCCCCTATCCTGAAACCCATGTCTTTCACGGCGACCGCTCCCGCCATCTTGCCGCAGGCGAACGAATCGTGCTGGTGCGGCAGCGGGCGAAAGTACAAGCGCTGCCACAAGAAGTCGGAGGGCCGCGTGCTCCCCGGTGTGGTCACGCCGATGCGCAGCGTGCCCGACACGATCGCCCGACCGTCATATGCCGACACCGGCGATGTAGTTGCCTGGGACGAACCCCGCGTGAAGAGCCCCGAGATCATCGAGGCCATGCGACATTCCGGCAAGGTCGCCGCTGAAGTGTTGAAGCTGGCCGGCGACATGGTGGCACCCGGCATCACCACCGAGGAGATCGACGTCGCCGTCCACGACATGTTCATCGAGCGTGGGGCGTACCCGTCCACGATCAACTACCACGGCTATCCGAAAGCCTGCTGCACGTCGATCAACGAAGTGATCTGCCATGGCATCCCCGACTCGCGGACGTTGCAGGAAGGCGACATCTGCAACATCGATGTCACCGGCTGGATCGGCGGGGTGCACGGCGACACGAACGCCACGTTCTTCGTCGGCGACGTCGACGCCGAGAGCCGCAAGCTCGTGCAGGTCACCGAAGAGTGCACGTGGTACGGCATCGAGGCCGTCAAGCCGGGCCGTCCGATCAGCGACATCGGCCGGGCGATCGAAGACCATGCAAAGCAGCATCGCTACGGCGTGGTGCGCGCATTCGTCGGCCATGGCATCGGCGAGCAGTTCCACACCGACATCCAGGTGTTGCACTACTACGACTCGCGCGCCAGCACGATCATGCGACCCGGGATGACGTTCACGATCGAGCCGATGATCACGCTCGGCACAGTGAACTACAAGATCTGGGACGACGACTGGACCGCGGTGACCGCCGACGGCAAGCGCACCGCCCAGTTCGAGCACACGATCCTCGTCACCGACGACGGCTACGAGGTGCTCACGGGTGGGCCGGGCGCGGCGAGCCCGTCGGCCCCCTGGAATCGCTGACCGGGGAATCGCTGGCCGGCGACTCGCTGGCGCTGCTGATGGCGAAGAGCCACCACAGCGCGACCCGCAGCAAGCGCGACGCCGCCGAGCAGCGCCGCAGCGGTCGTGAAGCGATCGAGCCAGAAGGGGGCATCGGTCGGAATGATCGCCGCGGAGAAACCGTCGCGCTTCGCGAAACCCCACACCGCGAGTTCCACCCCGACCAGCAGCAGTGCGGCATCGGCTGCGAAACGCTGACCTCGCCATGCGAGCGCGAGCCCCGCTCCGACGCAGAGCAGCGCGATCGACGGCAACACGATCCAGATCAGCCGAGGACCGGTGGCGGCAGGCAACGACGTGTACTGGGCGAGCCCCACACCGAACGCCATCATCACCAACGGCACCGCTGCGACCATCGCCGGAACCCGAGTGCGGCGGAGCAACCAGGCAGCCACCGCGGTTGCCAGACCCGCAAGGAACCCGAACCACATCGGAACCGGCGACGGCTCGGGCTGCCACGTACTGATCACGGTGACCTCGATGACGTCGCCGTCGACCACGATCGGGATCACTGCTTCGAGGATCTGGTCGCCCGGGCCGAGGCCGAACGGGCGGGCACTCTGCATCCAGTGCGCCCGATGGTCGTGCCATGCCCAGTGGCCACCTCCGGCCACCTGCTCCCAGCGGGGTTCGGCGTCGGCGCTCGCCGTGGGCGGCACAGCTTCGGTGCCGTAGCGCTGAGCGTTGAGGTACGCCGCTGGCGAATTGCGGTTCTCGAGCACGGTGCCATCAGGCTGGAACCACAGGTAGTCCTCGCCCTGGTAGCCCACCACCATCGCCTCGACACCTGGTTCGACCTGCATCTCGAAGAACGAGTCGCCGCCGATGATGCTGACGTCGATCGCTGTCGTGCTCGGATCGATCGAACGCACCTCCGACAGGTAGTCGGTCGGACCTGGCGGATCGGCGAAGACCGGACTCACGCCGGCGAGCGCTGCGAGCAGCCCGACGATCAGCGCGGCGGCCATGCGACGGAACGGTCGCGTCATGGTCACGCGTTCCCGGTCATGCGTTCACGATGAGCACGAGTTGACCGCTGGGATGCACCGTGCACACACCTTCGAACTCGCCCGGAGTGGAGAAGCGCTGGGTGAGCGTCTCGTTGGCGCCCACGAAGAACGGGCCCACCGTGTGGCCGCGATCGTCCTGGTTCTCGATACGAATCGTGTCGCCGACGTCGACCTGCAGCTCGGCGGGCAGGATCTCGAGGGGGGTGCCCGCATCGAGTGCCTCACCGGCACCAGCCGGGATCACGTACTCGAGCGTCACGTTCTCGGTGTCGGTGACCGCCTCGGTGGCGGGCTGGCTGGCGTCGTTGCCGCCGCAGCCAGCAGCCACCGACATGGTGAGCAGTGCTGCGGCAAACGCTGCGATCAGCTTGCTCCCCGATGCCCTCATCACGATCCTTCTCCTGCGGTTCCCTGGACGTCGAACAGCTGTGCCACATCGCCGGCCATGTCCTGTGACGACAGGCCGAAGGGCCACGTGACCACCAGGCGACCCTCATCGTCCACCAGGTAGAGGAATCCGCTGTGGGACACCTCGATCTCGCCGTCGTCGGCGGTGACCACGTCGTAGCTGACCCCGAACGGTTGGGCTGCGGCGGCGAGCACGTCGGCGTCGGTCGTGCCAGCGGCTTCGGCATCAGCAACGAAGCTCGTGACATAGCCGGCAAGCAGATCGTTGTCGCGATCGGGGTCGACGGTGACCATCAGCGTGCCCACCTGTTCGGCAAGCTCGGGGGGTAGCCGACGCAGTGCCACCGCCCAGTCGGCCATCGTCGTGGGGCAGACGTCCGGACAGTTCGTGTAGCCGAAGTAGACCGCCAGGAACCCGCCCGGATCGGCCCGGAACACCGCATCATCGCCCGGGTTCGTCAACGACGGCACGGCGGTGCCATCAACGGCCGGGGCGGGAGCGCGCACGATGCCGGCGAGTTCGCGGTCGGCCAACGCCGTGGTGACCGGTTCCTCATCAGCGGGTGCGTCGGCCGCCGGCAGGTTCGACGCCGGGGTCGCGCTGTCGGCGTCGCTGCCGCAACCAGCGACCAACAGCGTCGCAGCGAGGCCGACGGCGATGAGGCGGCGCGGGTCACTCATCGGATGCGTCACCACCCGCCAGGGTGTTGATGAAGGCCACGACGTCGGCGATCTCCGCATCGGTGAGCTGGTTGGCCGGCATCTGCAGCGAGTAGTCGGCGACATACTCGGCGTTGGGCTCGGCGATCGCCCGGGTCAGGTAGGCGTCGTCGGCCAGGACGGTGCTGCCATCGGCCAACAGCACCTCGGAACCAGCGAGACCGATCCAGGTCGGGCCGGCGCCGCCGTCGAAATTGGCGCCATGGCAGCCCGCACAACCCTGGCTGCGCGAGATCTCCTCGCCGCGCTGCACGGCAGGGTCGACGGGTGCCGAGCTGGCACCATCGTCCGAACCACCGCCGGAGCCTGCGTCATCGCCGCAGGCAACGGCGCCGAACGCCATGGCCAGCGTCACTGCCGGCGGCCACCGCGAGGCGCCCCAGTGACCACGGGCGTTGCATCGATCGATCAGTCACGGTGAGGTGCTCCTTGGGGTTGTTCATCCGGTGGCCACATCGGTGGTTCCCTGGTCAGGATCGCGCATCATGGCCACCAAGTCTCGCCGGGCGCGGGCGACCCGTGAACGCACCGTGCCGATCGGACACCCGAGCACATCGGCGGCCTCGTCGTAATGCAGTCCGAGCACTTGGGTGAGCACGAAGGCGCTGCGACGGTCGGGGTCGAGGTGTGCCAACACATCATCGAGTTCGACACGTCCGGCTGGATCAGCCGTGACGAGGGCATCGACCGATCCAACGGCGGCATTGTTCATCACCGCGTGGTCGAGACGCCGCCGGCGACCGGCGCGACGGGTGTGGTCCACGCAGGTTCGACGGGCGATCGTGAGCAACCAGCCTCGTGCCGAACCATCGGCACGGAAGCGGTGGATCGAACCAATGGCCCGCTCATAGGTCTCCTGCGCGAGATCGTCGGCGAACTGCACGTCACCGAGATACCGACAGACGCGCCAGACGTCGGCCTGTGTTTCGGCCACGAACCGCTCGAGCACGACGCGATCACCGTCGCGCGCTGCGACGAGCAGGTGCGTGAGATGGTCCACACCGACAGTGTCGCACCACCTGACCGTGACCGCTCCGTGACCAATGTCAGTTGTTTTCTCTCCGATCGGGGAACCGAAACGGTGCCATCGACGACGTTGATTGACATGGATGCAGACGACTGCGAGATCACCTGCGAGGTGCTCTCGGCACGAGCCGACGGCGAAGCCTCGGGTGACGAAATCGAATTCGCCGAGGCACACCTCTCCCGGTGCGGGCCGTGTTCGTCGTTCGCTGCCCGAGATGGCCCACGTCGATCGCCTGGTCCGCGTGCGCTCGGCCGAGTCGATCCCGAACCTCGTCGACGCGGTGACCTCTCGTTCACGCCCAGCCCGGCTCGGACCGCGGCGGATGGCTGCGCCCGGCGCTGGCCTGGGTGGCCGTGGTGATGCTGGTGCAGAGCATGCCGGCGTTGCTGTTCGGAGAGGCCACCGGCACGAGCCCCCATCTCGCACGACACCTCGGAGCGTTCGGCGCCGCGCTGGCCATCGGTTTCGCCTACGCCGCCTGGAAGCCGCATCGCGCCTTCGGGTTGTTGCCGTTCACCGCGGCGCTGGTGGCCACCACGACGGTGAGCATCGTGGCCGACATCGCCACCGGGTCGCGCACGCCGCTCGCCGAGCTGATCCACGTGACCGAGCTCGTCGGACTGGCACTGCTGTGGATGGTGGCGGGGTCGCCCGGATGGCGGCGCCACCAGCGTTCACGGACGTCGCGGTTGCCGCGCCTCGATCCGCTCCAGTAGTCGGGACCACCAGTCGAACAGCTCGGTCGCTGTCGACACGTCGATGCCGTAGGCCGCGTCCACCGCGTCGTCCGCAGGCTCGTGGATCTGCGGCCCGCAACGCAGCGACGGCGGCGCGCAGGTCGCCTGCCGGCCATGGGAGTCCGGCGAGCACCACCGGCGACAACCTGATGCTGTGTGCCGACAGCCCGGTTCCCGCGCCGCGATGCCACAACCAGGCCGAGGCGTACGGCGAGGTCAGCACGGCCGCGAGTTCCCACGCAGCACCAGCGAGATCGGCCGCCGATCGGTCGGAAGCCGGGTCGTCCCAGTGGGCGCCGGTGGGGTAGACCCCGATCACGGGAACGCCGGGAAGCCACTCGCCGTTCGGATCACAGACTGCTTCGACGATCGTGGTCTGGTTCGCCACCAGCACCTTGGGCACCAGCCGTCGATCCGCCCAACGACGCATCCGCTCGTCGAGATGCTCGAGCTGCACGTCGTGGCGCTTCGTAGCGCTGTTTGGCGAACGTGATCGGTCGACTCCCCCACCACGATCGACCTGGGTCGATGAGGCCCGACGTCACCAGCGGCGGCCCGTTCGGGTGATCGCCGACCGCCGGGATCATGCCGTAGTACTCGTCGCGGAAGTTGGCGTTGCCCGTGGACCGGTCGCCGAGCACACCGTTCGGGCCAGCGAGTCGGGGCCGGCCGGGAGGTCGGGGACACCCTGGCGACCGGTGACCACGTGCGACCAGTTCGACCGACGCTGCTCGTCGTCGGGTCGACCGAACTCGAAGACCACGGCGCACACGTACACCTGCCGCGTCGAAGGCACGCGTGTGTCGGACCACCACGACCACACCATGCGGGCACGCTCGCCGATCGAGGCACGGATCGGAGCGGCGTCGCGCGAGGCGAGCATCGATTGCGGGAGCACGAGCGCAACACGACCACCGTCGGGATCGACCAGTTCGCCGGCCAGCACCAGGAATTCAGCAGCGACATCGGCGTAGGGCCCACCCCCGCGGCTGCTGGCGCCGCCGCGGGTGGTGGCGTCGGCCAACTGCGACAGGAAGGGCGGGTTCCCGACGACGAGGTCGAATCGCTCGCTCCCCCACTCGCTGGTGAGCGCGTCGGCGTGGCGGAGTTCGGCGTCGGGCAGCCCCACTCGCGCGGAGGTGATCGCATCCGCGTCGAGGTCGCAGCCGACGCACTCCGACGGTGGCCCCGAGTTCGCGGAGCCGGCCGGCAGCAGCGAGGAGGAAGCGACCGTCGCCGCACGCTGGGTCGACGACGCGGATCGGTCGGTCGCTGCGGGCGCGTACGAAGTCTTCGGTGATCGCCGCGTCGACGACGGCGGCGACCAGGTCGGGCGGGGTGTACCAGGCACCGAGCTGTTTCCGCGTGCCGACCACGGGCGCAGGCTACTCACGCACCAAAGGTGTCGCCGTGGCGCTCTGGGGCGGCGGCGACCGGGCGACCTACAGTCGGCGACGTGACCGACATCGGCATCGATGGCCCGAGCCGAGCAATGGCTGCTGCCGACAGCAGCGCCAGCCGGTACCTCTCCTTCGACCGTGACACGTGGTCGGATCTTCGCGCCGCCACGCCGCTCACGCTGGCGCAGCCAGAGCTCGACCGGCTGCGCGGCATCAACGAACGCATCGATCTCGACGAGGTCGCCAGCGTGTACCTGCCGCTCAGTCGCCTGCTGAATCTGTACGTGAGCGCCACCCAGGATCTGCACAAGGTGTCGGCCACCTTCCTCGGCACGATCGCCCCGAAGGTGCCCTACGTGATCGGCATCGCCGGCAGCGTGGCGGTGGGCAAGAGCACCTTCGCCCGCATCCTCCAGGCGCTCCTCGAACAGTGGCCCGATCACCCCAAGGTGGATCTGATCACCACCGACGGCTTCCTGTATCCGAACCGCGTGCTGGAGGACCGGGGCCTGATGCGGCGCAAGGGGTTCCCCGAGTCGTACGACACCAAGGCCCTGTTGCAGGTGCTCCGCGGGATCAAGAGCGGCGCGCCACTGGTGGAGGCACCGGTGTACAGCCACGTCGTGTACGACATCGTGCCCGACGAGCGGGTGACGGTGCGCTCGCCCGACATCGTCATCATCGAGGGTCTCAATGTGTTGCAGACCCGCAGCGATGCACCCGAATTCGTGAGCGACTACTTCGACTTCTCGATCTACGTCGACGCCGCCGAGGCCGACATCGAACAGTGGTACGTCGATCGGTTCCTGGCGCTACGCGCGTCCGTGTTCCAGGATCCCGATTCGTTCTTCCAGTTCTACGCGGAGCTGAGCGACGACGAGGCAGTGGCCACGGCCCGGGGTATCTGGCGGGAGATCAACGGGTTGAACCTGCGCGAGAACATTCAGCCCACCCGTGAGCGAGCCTCGCTGATCGTGCACAAGACCCGCGACCACCGCGTCGATCAGGTGCAACTCCTGCGGCTGTAGCGGCGGGTTCTGCTGATGGCTTCACCAAGCGCGCTGACCGACCTCGACCTCATGATGCAGGCCGCCGACATCGCCGACCGCGAGTCGATGCGCACCTGGCGCACCGACGACCTGGCGGTGGTGATCAAGCCCGACGGCTCGCCGGTGTCGGCCACCGATCAGCTGATCGAGCGACAGCTGCGTGAACTCATCGCCGAGCACCGTCCGGCCGACCGAGTGCTCGGCGAGGAAGAGGGTGACACCGGGTCGGGGCCCCGCTGCTGGGTGATCGACCCGATCGACGGCACCGATGCCTATGTCAACGGGCGACGGGCGTGGGGTTCGCTGATCGCACTGGAGGTCGACGGCGCGCCGGTGGCGGGCATGGTGTCGATGCCGGCGCTCGGTCGGCGATGGTGGGGCACCAGCAATGGCGGCGCGTGGGCGCTCGACGAGCCCGGTGCGGCGCCAAGGCCGATCGGCGTCAGCAGCGAATCGTCGACCGATCGGATGCAGTGGTCGAGCGGCCCGGTGGTCGACGAGCTCGCACCGTTGGAGTTGGCGCAGCTGGCCCATCTCGAAGCTCTCGGTCGCTACGTCCCGATGAGAGAATGGACCACCTACCCGGCGCTGATGGTCGCCGACGGTTCCTTGGAGATGGCGGTGCACTTCGGACACCACTGGGATCACGCTGCGCTGGCCGGCGTCGTGATGGCAGCCGGCGGCGAGGTCGCCTACGGGTCACCACCCGCCGATGGCGCTCGGTTCGCGGCCACGTTCACCAACGGTCGCATCGCTGCGGGCTGAAGCGCCATCATGGCGTCGTGCAGACTCCAGCAGTGCGATTCGCCGGCACCTTCCACCGACATTGCCGCGCGGGCAGACGTCGCACAACGGTGACTCGGGTCGCTGTGTCGGCCTACAACTCGCCGAGTCCGAGCCAGGCCGGGACGTCGGCGATCGAGGCGAGCTCCACGAAGTCTTCGCCGTGATCGTCGACACGTTCGTGTTCCCAGGTGATGTGGTACGGCACATGGATGGCGTGGCCGCCGATGGCGAGTACCGGGAGCACATCGCTGCGCACCGAATTGCCGATCATCAGGAACCGGTCAGGCTCCACGCCGAGGCGGTGCACGATCTTCGAGTAGGTGTCGGGGTCCTTCTCCAGCACGATGTCGATGTCCGTGAAGTGGTGCTCGATCCCCGACGTGGTCACCTTGCGGGTCTGATGCACCAGGTCGCCTTTGGTCACCAACACCGTGCGAACCGCGGGCGACACCACGGCCAGCACCTCGGGCACGTGCGCCAGCAGATGCACATCGTCGAGCAACATCGAACGCCCGAGATCGGCCAGTTCACCGATGACGAGGCTCGGAATCCGACCGTCGGTGACGCCGATCGCCGCACGCACCATCGACAATGTGAACGCCTTCACCCCGTAGCCCGTCACCGAGATGTCAGCACGCTCGACGGCGTGCAGCGCCGCTTCGACATCGACGCCGCGCGGAACGTGCGGCGACACGAGTTCCACGAAACGGTGCTCGGCGTGACGGAACGAATCCTCACTGCGCCAGAGCGTGTCGTCGGCATCGAAGGCCACCACGTCGAACTGGTCGATGCGGCGAGTCATCGAAGGCTCATGGGCGGTCACCGGTGGATGGCATTGAGATAGTTGTAGACCGTGATGCGGCTCACGCCCAAGGCATCGGCGACATCCTCCACGGCGCGCCGCAAGGTGAACGCGCCCCGCTCGTCGAGCAGACGCACCGCACGCTGCTTGTCCTCGCGTGACAGCATCGGCAAGCGATCGCCCAGCTCCGCTTCAACTGCGTCGATCAGGCGATCGAGCGCACCGTGCAACGGCGGCATCCGCACCGCCCCCACCGTGCGCCCCTCCCACACCAGCGCCACGTCGCTGGCCTCCATGTCATCGGCGGACACGAACGACGCACCGAGCGAGTCGACCACCGGCTTGACGGCGCGGATCAACGGGTGAACCAACGGACGTCCACCGGCGGCAACCGACGTTGCCTTGGTCGGCGGTGCACCCGGGGTTGCGCCGTCAACGGTCATGCGTCGGCCGCCTTCGGTGTCTCGAATGCGGGCGGGCTGGTCGGGGTGTCGCTCGCGACATGCACGTTCACATGGGTGGCGCCGTTCGCCATCGCCGCGTCGGTGACTGCTGCGACCACCGCTCCGGCGTCGGATGCATCGACGGTGCACGACGAACCGAACGGGCCGATCTCGACAGCAAAACCGAGCGCCTCGACGGCCCCGATCGCTGCGGTCACGTGCGGCCCCGGGCGCCCTTCGACGAACGGCTCGATGGTGAACTCGACGTGTGCCACTCCTGCCAGCGTAGAACGTTGCCACCACGCTGACGTCCGCCGGAACGATCGATGAGCGGATCGGCACCACGAGCCCGCCTTCAGCCGCCGTTGCCCATCACTCGGCGCAGTTCGTCGGAGCGGGCAATGCAGTCACGGCCCGCCATCCCGAACGCCTCGTTCAGCTTGTTGAGCGCCTGCTTGAAGCTTCCGTTCCAGTCCTCGACGAACCGCTCACGGGCCGGGCCCTGCCACGTGGTTCCGTTCAGCACTCCGTCGACCGTTCCCATCAGTGACGTGATCGAGTCGATCTGACGGTTGAGGGTGGTTCCGAGGTTGGTGAGTTGTTCGGGGTTGGCTCCGTACATCGACATCTGTCGCTCCGTTCCATGGGCCCAGTGGGCGTGTCGTCGGCGACGACGTGATCGCCGCTCGCCCACCAGTGGGCGGTGACAGCGCCGGAAGGGAACGCGTACCATGCAGCAATGGCCGACACAGTCTCCCCCGAGTCACGCGACACCGATCCGATGATCGCATCGGTCAACGCACACGCCCGCGACCTGCTCGGCGACACGATCGCACTGCGACGCACGCTGCACGAGTGGCCGGAACTCGGCAACGAACTGCCGATCACCCGCGACCGGGTGCTCGAGTCGCTGGAAGGCCTCCCGCTGTCGATCACCACACACGAAACCACCAGCGGCATCGTGGCGCTCCTCGAAGGCTCCAAGCCGGGGCCGACGATGCTGCTCCGGGGAGACATGGACGCGTTGCCCATGCCCGAAGACACCGGCCTCGACTTCGCGTCGCACGTCGACGGATGCATGCATGCCTGCGGCCACGACACCCACACCGCGATGTTGTCGAGTGCTGCCCACCTGCTCAGCGAACGGCGCGACGACATCGCCGGGCGAGTGATGTTCATGTTCCAGCCCGGCGAGGAGGGCCACCACGGCGCGCAGTTCATGCTCGACGAGGGCCTCCTCGACGTGCCGAAACTGTCGGACGGCTCCTCGTCGCCGGTCGACTCGGCCTTCGCCCTGCACATCACCTCAGCGTTGCCGAGCGGATGGGTGAGCAGCCGCAGCGGGCCGATCATGGCATCGGCGGACACCATGATGATCCGGGTCGTCGGCCGCGGCGGGCACGCGAGCGAACCACATCGGGCGCTCGACCCGATCCCGGTGGCCTGCGAGATCGTGCAGGCACTGCAGACGATGATCACCCGCTCGATCGATGTGTTCGACCCGTCGGTGGTCACCGTCGGCCGCATCAGCGCCGGCACCACCAACAACGTGATCCCCGAGGTGGCCGAAATCGAAGGCACCATCCGCGCCACCAGCGAGCGGACCCGGGCCAAGGTGCACGACGGCATCCGGCGCGTGGCTGAAGGCATCGCCGCGGCACACGGTTGCGGCTGCGACGTCGAGGTGGTCATGGGCTATCCGGTCACGAGCAACGACGACCGCTTCGCCGAGTGGGCGCTCGACCTCGCCGGCGACGTCGCCGGTGCCCGCAACGTGGTGGCGCTCCCGCATCCGGTGATGGGCGCTGAGGACTTCAGCTACGTCCTGCAGCAGTTGCCGGGGGCGATGATGTTCCTCGGCGGCACGCCCTCCGGCGAGAACCCGGCGACGGCAGCACCGAACCACTCGAACCGCGTGATGTTCGACGAGCCAGCGATGGCCACGGGCACCGCCCTGTACGCCGCCGCCGCCCTGCGCCACCTCGCCCCTGCCTGACTCGCGCCCGCCCGCGCCACACCACACCAGCAAGCGATGAGTCTTCGCGCGCACGGGTCGCGCGGAAACTCATCACCCGGAGACCACACCAGCAAGCGATGAGTCTTCGCGCGGACGGGTCGCGCGGAAACTCATCGCTTTGGAGGGGTGGGCGGTCAGCGGGTGCGGCCGTCGTCGCTGGAGCTGCGCCGCAGGCGCAACGTGACGATCTGGAAGGGGCGCAGGGTGAGCACGACGATGCCGTCGCCGACCTCTTCGCCGCTGTGCGGTTCCTCGAGCAGGTTGCAGTGCCAGGCGTCGGTGATGCGCTCGACGCTCGCCACCGAGATGCGCGTGCGATTGCCGACGGCTTCGTGCAGGCGCACGATCAGGTCGCCGGAGCCGTCGTCGGCGAGCTTGACGGCGTCGACCTCCACCCCCGCCGCAGGGCCGCCGTCGCCACCGCCGACACTGATGAGCGGTTTCTGCGGCGCGGTCGCTCGGCCATCGGCAACCACTCGAAGCGGTGCGTTCAGGCGGGCGGCGCTGTCACGAACCTCACTGAGACCGGCGCCATGCGGCCGGATCGCCAGGGTCACCTCGTGGTGCCCACGGTCGGCGCCGGGATCCGGGTACCTCGCCGCCTTGGCGAGGCTGACGCGCGACTGCACCGTCGAACACACCATGGCCGAAGCGCCCGGTGTTGAGGACTGCGACACCGAAGTCGGGTTCGGCGACATCGACGAACCGATGCGCGCACACCTCGAACTTCGCCGCGTCCCATGGGCTCGACGGATGTGTCGGCCGCGCGACCACACCGAACTGGATGTCGCACGTCGCCACCTCGGAGCGCACGTCGAGCGGGAACGCCATCGACAGCAGGTGCTCGTCGTGATGCCAGTCGAATTCGATGTGTACGAGCAGCTGCGGACTGCCGGCGCGCAGCTCGTAGGTGATCACCGAACGTGACGGGCCGAACGAACGGGCGACTTGGACGCTCCCGACGAGCGGACCACGGTCGAGGATCGTGACCTCGACGGCATCGCCACGGTCACCTGGGCCGGTGAGCGGTACCCCGCCCGACCGTGTCCAGGATTCGAGATCCCAGGCGTCGTACTCGACCGGCTGATCGACGGCGAGTTCGAGCACGGCTGCCAGCTGGCCGACGGGCACGATCTCGCGAGCCCGGGCGAGGTCGATGATGGAGGTGATGTTGCCGTACTGGTCCCACCGCACGGTGAGATGCCCGTTGGCCATCGACGAGTCGGACAGCACCACTCGGTCGTCGACCGGCCGCGGAACGAGCGGCGCCACACCGAGCGCCGGCACCGTGACGCGTACTGCAGTGCGACCATCTGCGAGCGCTTGGCCGTGTTCGACAACGAACGCGTCGGCATCGCTGCTGGCTGTCGGTGCGATGTCGAGTGCAACCACCTCATCGATCGCCGCGTCAGCGGGATTTGCGAGCCAGCGTCCCTCCCCGACCACGTCAGCGAGCAGCTCTGCGATGCGTACCTCCAGCTGCTCGCCGACGTCCGCGAACACCGCCTCGGCGTCGTCGTGCGCCCAGGCGATCGACGAACCGGGGAGGATGTCGTGGAACTGTTGGGTGAGCACTTCCTTCCACAAATGATCCACATCGGCCGACCGACCGAGGCTCGCCGCCCACAGTTCTGCTTCGACCAGCAGACGCTCGCAGCGACGGTTGCCGAGCTTGGTCTTGATCTGGCTGGTGAGCGTGCCCCGATGCGTTTCGAAATACAGCTCCCCGCGCCACACCGGGGCAGGCGCGCCACGGTCGATGTCGCGTTCGATCCGCTCGAACATCGCTGCAGGCGTCCCCACTTCGATCGTGGCCCGAGCATCGATGCGGCCAAGACGGCGAGCGCGTTCCAGCATCTCCCTGGTCGGGCCGCCGCCGCCGTCGCCGTGACCGAACGGCATCAGCGAGTCGGTGCTCCAGGCGGCGTCCTTGAAGTTGGTGATCGAGAAGCCGAACTCATCCGGGGTGATCTCGGCGTTGTAGGTGTCGACCGGTGGGAAGTGGGTGAGCACCTGCGACCCATCGAGGCCCTCCCACCAGAACGTGCTGTGCGGGAACGTGTTCTGCTTGTTCCAGCTGAGCTTCTGGGTGACGAAGCGATCCATCCCACCGGCGGCGAACACCTGCGGGAGCCCAGCCGGATAGCCGAACACGTCGGGGATCCACACCTCGGTGCAGCGGCGACCGAACTTCTCCTCGAAGTAGCGCTGGCCGAACACGATCTGACGCACGAGGCTCTCGCCGGACGGCAGGTTCATGTCGGACTCGACCCACATGCCGCCGACTGGCATCCATTGGCCGCGTTCGACCCGCTCGACGATCTTGTCGAACAGCTCGGGATGACGCTCCTCGATCCAGGTGTAGTGCTGCGCCGACGACGCCGCGAAGACGTACTCCGGGTAGTCGTCCATCAGCGCGACGGCCGAGGAGAACGTGCGCACACACTTGCGCTTGGTCTCGCGAATCGGCCACAGCCACGCGGTGTCGATGTGGGCATGACCGACAGCGACCGACCGGTGGCGGACTGCGTCGCCGAAGTCCTCAGCCATCGCCGGGGCAATCGTGCGGCGCGCGGCGGCGACATCCGGAATGCGATCGAGCGTGTCGGCAAGTGTGCGCAAGAGGCGCGCCCGTCGCGGGTCGTCGAGGGCGAGCGAGCGCATCACCCCGTCGAGCACCTCGATGTCGTAGGCAAGCGCTTCGGCATCGGGGTCGACCACCACGAGCGAGGCCTGACGGAACCGGTAGAGCTGTCGGTCGCCAGCGGTGTCGAGCGACCCGAGCGGCGAGGGCGTGAACTGCGGGAACATCGGATTCGATGCCGCTTCGACGTGCAGCGTGAGCGGCCCCGGCACGGCATCGACGGCGTAGTTGGTGCGGCGCGGATGAATGCCCTGCAGCGGGCTGAACGATCCGTCGGGGTGGAGGTCGACGACGAGGCCTTCGCACTGGAAGCCCGCAGCACGCTGGTGGAACCCGAGGTCGATCACTGCCTCGACCCGGCGGCCCGTCCAGTCGGCAGGGATGTCGCCGGTGAGACGGAACCACGTGGTTGCCCACGGCGCGCCCCACGACGATCCGGCCACGAATGGTTCGAGGTGCTCGACATCAGGACCAGCTTCGATCGTGAGCGATTGGCGATATGGATGCACGAGCGGCAGCACCCGTTCCCAGAGCTCACGCTGGATTCGCTTCTCGATCAGGTCACGATTGGCGTGCACGACGCGACCCTAGTTTCGGGTGCTGGCCCTGGTCGCCCCAGCCCGTTGGCGCCCGATGACCAGCGATGCCGTCACGACGTGGCGAAAGGGAAACCGCAGTTCGGGATCGTGAAATCGTCGAGTCGGAGTGATGCTTCGCCGGCGCTGATGGCCGCATCGGCGAGTTCTTGGTCGGAGAAGATGTCTTCGAGCGCAGCGAGATCGCCGATCGACTGGGCCACGCGCAGCACCTCGACGATGGCCGGAGTCAACAACGCGGTTCCCTCGCCGACCGCGAGCAGGTCGTCACCGACATCGGGCGGGGCGAGTTCAGCGGCACGCTCGTAGGTGGCGAGCACCTGGGGGAGCAAACCGTCAAGCGTGTCGGCGACATCGTTGAACCCGGCGATCAGCGCAGCCTCGTCGGCCTCGACCAGTTCGAAGAGTTGGTCGGTGGCCGCCGCCGTCTCCGCGTCGAAGTCCTGTATCAGTTCGATCTCGGTGCAGACCGCAGCGACACCCTCGCTGGTTGCCGGCGCAGAGTCGACAGGGACCGTCAGCGGTGCCGACGATGCTGTTGTGTCGGTGCTCGTGTCGTTGCAGCCGACTGCGGCGACACCCACCGCAACGACGCCGATCATCCAGCGGATCGACGCCGCGCGGCGAACCGAGATCACGTCAGCTGCCCGGTGCGGTCTCAGTTGCCTGGTGCGGTCTCAGTTGAAGGGAACGACGCGGACGTCGAACGCTTCTTGGCCGTTGCGTCCTTCACGGACGTCATAGGCAACACGGGCACCGTTGTCGAGGGTCTTGAAGCCCTCGTTGAGGATCACCGAGAAGTGGACGAACAGGTCCTTGCCGCCGTCGTCGGGCGTGATGAAGCCGTATCCGCGACCGGAGTTGAAGAACTTCACCGATCCGTCGGCGTCGCTGGCATCACCGGTCGGGACCGGGCGGCTGGTGTCGGGCTTCGACGCCGAGGCCCGCTCTGCCGGGGCATCGGTCCGGGCGATGCGCGTGGTGCGGTGATCGGAGTCGGCGCGCTCGGTACGGGCCGCCTGTGTGACCTCGGGGGCAGCATGGATGACGAGATCGTTGACCGCAGCCTTGGTGACCGGCTCGTTGATGCCGATACCGCGCTGGAGCTTGAGCGCATCCTTCTTCTGGCTGTGATCGAGCAACGACACCACGGTGCCGGTGGCGCCCGCACGTGCGGTGCGGCCGGAGCGGTGCAGGTAGGTCGAGTCCTCAGCAGGCGGGTCGTAGTGGACCACGGCGTTCACGCCGTTGACATGGATGCCACGAGCGGCAACATCGGTGGCGATCAGTGCAGATGCTTGGCCCTTCTTGAAGGCGGCGAGGGCACGGTCGCGCTGTCCCTGGCTGCGGCCACCGTGGATCGGCTCTGCCGTGACGCCATTGCGACCGAGCTGCTTGGCGAGACGATCGGCACCGTGACGGGTGCGAGTGAACACGATGGTGGAGCCGAGGCGCTCGATGACTTCGGCGGTGGTGGCAACGCGGGCTTCCCGGTCGACCAGCCAGAAGTGGTGCTTGGCAGCGTGCACGTCGGGACCCTTCGGGCCCACTTCGTGACGCACTGGATTGTGCTGGAAGTCCGAAACGAGCTTGGCGACGGGGCCGTCGAGCGTTGCGGAGAACAGCAACACCTGACGGTCACGCGACGTCTGCTCGACGATGCGACGGACCGCAGGCAGGAAGCCCATGTCGGCCATCTGGTCGGCTTCGTCGATGACGACGGTGGTGACGTCGCGCAGGTCGATCGCCCGCATCTGCATCAGGTCTTCGAGGCGGCCGGGGCACGCCACGACCAGTTCGACACCACGATCGAGCGCCTTGCGCTGACCGCCGTAGCCGACACCGCCGTAGATCGAGGCGGCATCGTGGCCAGCGGCCTTGGCGAACGGTGTGAGCTCGGCCATGATCTGCTCGGCAAGCTCGCGGGTGGGTGCGAGCACCAGTGCAACGGGGCGCTTCGGGCGGGCATCAGTGAGACCAGCAACGAGCGGGAGCCCGAAGCCGAGCGTCTTGCCGGAGCCGGTGGGTGCACGGCCGGCAACGTCGCGCCCAGCGAGGGCGTCGGGGATGACCGCAGCCTGGATCGGGAATGCAGTGTGCTTGCCCTGGCTCTCGAGGCGATGCACGATGACATCGGGCAGGCCGAGGTCGCGGAAGGAAACTGCTTCGTCAGCAGCGTCGGGGGACGTGGCGCGTGGCGGCGTCGTCGATGATCGTCATTGGGGGGACTCCTCTATGTAGCTCAACAGCGCAAGACCGGAGCAACAAAGAATCCGAATGCGCTCACCAGTCGTATCTCGACCAGTGCCAGCCGCCAAACATACCGCCAGGTCCACCCGTTCCACTGTGACGCCCGCCGCAAGGTCCCCGCGGCCCGGGTCTCGCGGAACCGGCGTGGGTTCCCCGAGACCCGGGCTCGGGGAACCCACGATCAGTCGCTGGGCGGGCCGGGGGGTGCGAGCTGATCGCCGAAGACCATCTCCATCACACCGTGGAGGTTGGGACCTCGCCGCAGGTGATGGCCACCATCGGCGCTGATGCACATGCCGGTGATCCACGAACTCTCCGGGCCGGCGAGGAACCGTACGAGTGACGCAATGTCGTCAGTGGTTCCCAGGCGATGCAGCGGCATCTGTTCGAGATAGTCC
>CAVQST010000006.1:0-32568 GCA_963716075.1 Ilumatobacteraceae bacterium
TGTGGGCCGCCGGCCGGAGCACTCAGGAGCAGCTCGACCAGATCGATCGTCGCCATTGCGGCCTCCAGCGTCGTCGGCGGCGACGAGCGCTGCCGCTGCCGCCAGAGCGAACGAGCCGACGCTGGCGATGGTGCGGACGTGGTGCCAGCGGTTCCATGGACGCTCGTAGGTCGTACGGCGGCGCTCGACGGCGTCACTCGTGGAGCCACGGAGGTCGAAGGCGTCGAGGGCGTCGTTGAGCGGCACGTTGCGGCCGATCGTGACGCCGAGCACCCCGACGACGTAGGTGATGGCCGCTCCGGCGAGCAGCCAACCGCGGCGATGGTCGCCGGCGCGGAACTGCAGGACGGCGGCACCGCCGAGGACGAGCGGGATGCCGATGAACGGGACGACGAACGCCGGGTTGATGATGGCCCGGTTGATGTGCTGCATGGTGTCGACGTAGTTGCCCGCCGGCACTTGCTTGGTGCCGGGGATCACCGACACCGCCCAGCCGTACAGCAGGCCGGACATGAGGCCGGTGGTGACGATGCCGCCACCGAGGAGTGCTGTCTTGATATCCATGAGGAGGTCCTTTCGTGAGATGCGACTCGGCCGACGACGCTCAGGCGGTCGCCTCGACGGGCGTGGTCCAGGCGCCGGCGGCTGCGGCGTCGTGGGCGAACGTTGCGAAGTCCCGGGCGGGACGGCCGAGGGCTCGCTGGACACCGTCGGCGGTGTACGCGCTGTGGCCGAACACCTCCGAGAACAGGTAGGTGAGGTGCCCGACGAGCTCCTCGGGAACACCCTGGTCGGCTGCCGCGGCCGCATAGTCCTCGACCGACACGGGGACGTAGCGCACCTGGCTCGCGGTGGCCCGACCGAGTTCGGCGGCGACGTCGTTCATGGTGAGGAGCTGAGGGCTGGTGAGCTCGTACAGCTCGCCGACGTGGCCGTCCTCGGTGAGGGCGGCGACGGCGACGTCGGCGATGTCGTCGACGTCGACCCAGGGGTCGAGTGCGTCGCCGCCGGGCAGCACGATCTCGCCAGACAGCACCGCGCCGCGCAGGAAGTCCTCGCTGAAGTTCTGCATGAACCATGCGCAGCGAACGACGGTCACGTCGGCGCCGGAATCGAACACGGCCTGTTCGGCTCGTTGGGCCTCGACCTCACCGCGTCCGGACAGCAGCACGAGGCGGCGGACGCCCCGGCCGAGCGCGGCGTCGGCGAGCGACCGAACGGTGTCGGAGGCACCGGAGGCAGCGAGATCCGGGTAGTAGGAGATGTACACAGCGCGCGTGCCCTCGAGCGCCGCTCCCCAGGTCGAGGGGTCTTCCCAGTCGAACGGGACCGCGCCGCTACGCGATCCGATCCGTACGGGCACGCCTCGGTCGCTGAGTCGTTCTGCGACTCGTCGCCCGGTCTTGCCGGTTCCGCCGATCACGAGGATGGGCTGCTCGGTACCGTGGCGCGCTTCGACCCGCGCCAGGTAGCGGGTGGTATCAGGGGTGGAATCGTGTCCGAGCGGGACGACGAACAGGTCGTGCTCGGCTTCCGGGTTTCGGACTATTGGCGGCCCGACGGCGCAGAGCACGTCGCCGACCCCGGCGTCGACGAAGACGAGTTGCTGCACTTGGCCGATGAGGCGGCCGCCGCCGGACGCATCGAGCGCTCCGACGCCGAACTCTTGGAGCGATCGTTCTCCGTCGGCGACCGTCGAGCCAGACAGATCATGGTGCCCCGCGATGATGTCGTCACCGTTCGAGCGACCGTGTCGGTCGAGGAGGCGCTGCGGACGGCCCTCGAAGTGGGCCATCGACGGCTTCCCGTCGTCGACGAACACTCGGGAGCGATCATCGGTGTCGTCCGCTTGCGTGACCTCGCCCATGCAACAACCACAGATCCGGGGTCCGGCATCATCGACCACATACGCGACACGTTCTCGGTACCCGGGTCGCAGAGGGCGATCGACGTGCTCCGCCACATGCAATCGAGCGGCGACCATCTCGCCGTGGTCACGGGCGAAGAAGCCCCGGACTCCGTCGGCATCCTCACCATCGAAGACATCGTCGAAGAACTCGTGGGGACGATCGAGGAGCCCGAGCGCCGCTGACTCGCCGATCGAGCCAATGAGTTCTGGACGTCACCGGATGAGGCGGTCCCAGTCGGAGTACCGCTCGATCACCCGGCCACGGGGCACCGCGGGCCAGCGCACGATCCGTACCACCTCGCCCATCGCGATCACGGCGATCACCAGAACCGCAGCGCCGCCGAGGTGAGCCATGTCGGCGGCACCGGACGTGATCGCTTCGCCGAAGAAGTCGGGGGCCCAGCAGATCCCGGTCCGACTGATCGGTCATGTCCTCGGCGTGCCCAGGACATGACAGGCACGTTCACCGAGTGGGTCACACGCGACGTCGTGATGGGCATGTGCGCCCTGTTGCTGATCGCCGAGCCCGAGGTGGTCCCCGAACCCGATCGAGTAATCCTCGACCGCCAGCAGAACCGTCACCTGGCGTTCGGTGCGGGCATCCACCGCTGCGCCGACTCGAACCTGGCCCGCATGGAACTGCGAGTCGCCGTCGAAGAATGGCTGGCCCGGATGCCCGACTTCGACGTCACCGATCCGGCGGACGTCACGTGGGCCGGCGGTCAGGTTCGCGGACCTCGTTCGATCCCGGTGCGCATCGGCTGAATCATTGGACAAGGGCCCTCGTGCCCTGGTCCGGAGCATGTGGGTCTGAGAACCTGCACAGATGAGCGATCAGCACGACATTCGATCCGCCCGTGATGTCGACGTGGATGCCGAACGCTTCCTCGTCGACGACGAGGACGCGGACATCACCTCGGTGGTCGACCTGCCCCCGGACGGTTCGATCCCCGACATCATCGACCAGCACACGGCGGTGCCCGGCGACGACGACGAGGCCTGACGACGGTCGTCGGAGACTGATCAGGAGGTCACGCCGTCGTTGCGCACGACGCCGTGTTCGTCGCGACGGCGCTGAGGCGGTCGGCACACTCGATTGGCGCGTCGAACATCAGCGGAGACCCTCTCTCGGCACATCGTGCACTGCGGCCACCTCGGCGGCGCTGTCGGCCTCGTCGCCTTCGGTGGCGATCAGCTGCTGCTCGTCGTCGAGGCGATCCGGATCTGTCGAGGTGTCGAACAGGTCATGGCCGACTTCGGCAGGCTCTTCACGTTCGGCCTCGCCGACCTCCGGCTGCTCACGTTCGGATCGCGTCTCGACATCGTCGCGACCGATTCGACCATCCTGCAGGATCGACGGGTCGTCGACAGCAAGCGGTTGTTCGGCAGGATAGGTGTCCCCTGGCCGGTCGTGCTGGCCAACGGTTTCGCCCAGCTTGGTCGGATCGGTATGTTCGGCGTGCGACTGTGGTTGGTTGGCATCGGTCATGTGACGAGCGGTACCCAACCGAAGCAGTTCGTAATCGGAACGCCGACGGCTCGAAGCGACCGTTTCGAGCGGTCGGTATCGGGGTACGTACCCATCGAAGAGGAGGGACCCATGGACGTCATCACCGTCGAGACACCGTCGCTCGGGGACCGGTCGTACCTCGTGCACGACGGAGAGGTGGGTCTCGTGATCGACCCTCAGCGGGACATCGACCGCATCGTGGCGGCCGCCGAGGACGCCGGCGTCGACATCACCCACATCGCGGAGACGCACGTGCACAACGACTACGTGAGCGGCGGCCTCACCCTGGCCCGAGTGACCGGCGCGACCTACATGCACGCCGCCGACGAAGCGCTCAGTTTCGATCACGTCGGAGTGCGAGGCGGTGATCGCTTCGACGTCGGTCGGCTCCAGGTGACGGTGAGCGCAACGCCTGGCCACACTCCGCACCACCTGAGCTACATCGTCACGGTCGACGGCGAGGCGCCAGCGGTGTTCAGCGGTGGCTCGTTGCTCCACGGCACCGTCGGGCGGACCGACCTGATCGGCGCCGATCAGACCGAGATGCTCACCCGCGAGCAGTACCGCTCGGTGCACCGCTTGGCGGATTCACTGCCAGACGACGCCTGGATCCATCCGACGCACGGCTTCGGCAGCTTCTGCGCGTCGGTGTCGAGCGAGGAGGACTCCGACGGCCGGCTCGGAACCGAACGCCATGTGAACATTGCGCTCACCGCAGAGGAGGACGCGTTCGTCGAACAACTCATGTCGTCGCTCGACGCGTTCCCCGGTACTACGCCCACATGGGCCCCCTGAATCGGGCCGGCGGCGTTGCGGTCGACCTGTCGCCGGCAGCGCCTGTCGATCCTGTCGAGGTCGTCCGACGCATCCACCGCGGCGAGTGGGTGGTCGACGTGCGACCGCGGTGCGACTTCGCTGCCGGGCATGTCGTCGGCACGATCGGGATCGAACTCGATGACGGGTTCTCGACGTATCTCGCCTGGCTGGTTCCGTGGGGGATGCCGATCACCCTGCTCGCCGACAGCGCCGACCACATCGCCGAAGCCCAGCGTCAGCTCGTTCGCATCGGCATCGACCGTCCGGCCGGCGGCGCCCACGGCGGTCTCGACAGGTGGGGCCACGGCTGCGAGTGGCGCAGCTACCGACGGATCACCTTCGCCGATCTGCCCGCCGACGCCGCGGTACTCGACGTCCGCCAGCGAGGCGAACACGAGGAACACCATCTGCCCGGTTCGATCAACATCGCATTGCACGAACTGCTCGGCCGGCTCGATGAGGTACCTGAAGGTGAACTCTTCGTTCACTGCGCCACCGGTTACCGGGCGAGCATCGCTGCGTCGCTCCTCGACCGCGCCGGACACGATGTGGTGCTGGTCGACGACGACGTCGACCGCGCCGCCGATGCTCGCCGCCGACTCGAATCAGCTTGACCACCCGTGGGGCTGATCGGGCCCCACTGTTCGGTCAGCCCCCTGAGCCGTTGCCGATGGTCTGCGGAAATCTCGTCGCCGGTGTTTCGCGGCTGCGGAGTCGAGGAATACCCGACCCAAACGACGATCGGGAAGACCCGACCCCCGACAACGGAGGTGCTGCCCGCCTGGCGCTTGGCGGTCTCGGTCTTGCCCACGCGGGCCGGTTCGAGCGCCAAGATCGTCGTCGTCGCCAACCGGTGCACTGACGCAACGCAGTCCATCGCCGAGGCAGCGGGTGCGATCGTCGTGGTGGACGATCAGGGAGACATTTCGGCGACACGCAACGCCGGCGCGGCGATGTTCTGGTGCCGCCGAGAGGACTTCGACGCAATCGGTGGCTTCGATGAGCGCCTGCGGATCGCCGAAGATCTCGATTTCGCCCAACAGCTGCGATGCGTGCGCGAAACTCTCGCGAGTCCGATGTGCGTCGCGTCTGGTCGACGAGTATTTCTACGACGACAACACGTGATCGCTGACGTCATTCGAGCGAATGGCGAGTCGTACACTTCGCTGCCGTGATCACATCATGAACGTGTCGACGTCAGGGCGAACCCGTGCGGTGGTGCCGCACCTGACCGTGGCCGAGCGTGTCGCTCGTGGGAAGGCCGCGCGGCGCGAGGTGCCACGATCGTCGCACGCGACACTCACAGAGGGCCCGGTGCGCCCCGACCCCGTTGCGCTCCTCGAGAGCCAGTCGGTGTCGCGGGTCGCCGAACTCGTGCCGATCCGCTACGGGCGCATGCTCGTGTCGGCGTTCACGTTCTACCGAGGTGCCGCACTGCTCATGGCGTCCGACCTTGCGGGTACGCCTCGCTCCGGTCTGAATGTGCAGCTGTGCGGTGATGCCCACCTGATGAACTTCGGCGCGTTCGGGTCGCCGGAGCGACGGATGGTGTTCGACATCAACGACTTCGACGAGACCGCTCCCGGTCCGTTCGAGTGGGACGTCAAGCGTCTGGCCGCGAGCGTCGAGATCGCCGGCGCGGGACAACGGCTTCAATGGCAAGGATCGATCCAAGGTGGTGCTCGCCGCGGTCGAGGGCTACCGCACAGCGATGGCCGAGTTCGCAGAAATGACCAACCTCGAGGTCTGGTACACGACGCTCGACGTGGATTCCTGGCTGAGTCAACTCGGCGCCGACCTTGGAGCGAAGGCGGTCAAGCGTGCGGAAGCGAACGTGGCGAAGGCTCGAACGAAGGACAGCCATCAGGCGTACAACAAGCTGACGCGACTCGTCGACGGCGAGCCCGTGATCATCAGCGACCCGCCGTTGATCGAGCCGGTGTCGGATCTGTTCGGTCCCGAGGAGCAGGAGGCGGTGCAGGCCTCGATCCACGACATGTTCGTCAGGTACCGCGAGAGTCTGCAGAGTGACCGGCGGCGCCTGCTCGAGGAGTTCCGCATCGTCGACGTTGCGCGCAAGGTGGTCGGCGTCGGCAGTGTCGGCACGCGGGCATGGATCGTGCTGCTGCTGGGCCGCGACGATCAATGACCCGCTCTTCCTGCAGGTCAAGGAGGCGCAGGCGTCGGTGCTGACGGCGTTCGTCGGCCCCAAACGTCGCATGGCCAATGGCAAGCGGGTCGTCGAGGGACAGCACCTCATGCAGGCGACCAGCGACATCTTCCTCGGCTACACGTCGGTTGTCGGCACCGACGACGTCAAGCGCGACTACTACTTCCGCCAACTTCGCGACTGGAAGGGCTCCGCCGTCGTCGAGGCGATGGACGCGAACGGTCTGGCCGTGTACGCCCGCGTGTGTGGGAGGGCGTTGGCTCGGGCTCATGCTCGATCCGGCGACCGTGTCGCCATCGCGTCGTATCTCGGGTCGGGTCAGACGTTCGACAAGGCGATCGCCGAGTTCGCCGCGCTGTACGCCGATCAGAACGAGCGTGACTACGACGCGCTCCTCGCCGCCGAGGCCGACGGGCGCATCGAGGTCCGACGCGGATTGTGAGTGTGGTGGCTCAGGCTTGAGCTCGAGCGCGGGCCCTGAACGCGTGCTCGGCGGCGGCGATCGTCGGGAAGATGTAGTCCGCTCCGATCTCCTCGGTGAGGCCGTAGAGATCGAGTTCGACCGCGAACCTCCGGCATCACTTCGATCAGAACGAGCCTGACTCCCTGTTCCTGCAGATTGGTGTACACCGAACGCAGTGAGTCGGCGCCCGACAGGTCGATGTCGGGCATGGCCGCCGCGTAGAGACCGACCCAGTCCGGCCGATCGTCGGAGGTTCCGAACGCGAGGAGTTCCTCGCTGAGGTGCTCGGCATTGGCGTAGTAGAGCGGCGCAGAGAACCGGTAGACGACGAGACCGGGCTCGGTTCGGGCGTCCGGTGTGACATCGGCGGCCGCCCAGTCGCCGGCGCCTTCACCCGTCAGCGACGTGAGCACGGCGGTCGGCGGGCGGTACGAGCGTCGCAGGTGGTCGATGATCGACAGCACGATCGCCACGATGATGCCCTGCAACACGCCGACGAGGACGACGGTGCCCGCCGTGATCGCTGCGACGACGAACTCGTCGCGGCGCAGTTTCCAGATCCGCTTCATGCCGAGGAGATCGACGAGCTCGATGCCGATGAGGAACACCACCGTCGACAGGACGGCTTCGGGCATGTACTGCAGTGGTGCGGTGAGCCAGAGCAGCACGATCGCCACGATGGCGACGGTGACCACCGAGGCGAACTGCGACTTTCCACCTGCGCCGTCGACCATCTGGGTCTTCGTCGGGCTGCCGTTGACCACGAACGTTCCGGTGAAGGCCGCGCCGAGGTTCGCGGCGCCGAGGCCGACGAGGTCGACGTTCTCGTCGAACTTGTCGCTGTACTTGGCTGCGTACGCCCTCGACGTTGCTGCGCTCTGCGCGAGGATCAGCACGAAGATCGACGCTGCGGTGCCCGCCAATGCCGGCACGTCACTCCACGGCACGGACGGGAAACTGAGGCTGGGGAGTCCGCTCGGCACCTTCCCGAGGGTTGCAACGCCGTCGTCGGCCAGATCCATCTGCCAGCTGATGAACATCGCGCCGAGCACAGCGATGAGCGCTCCGGGGATCTTCGGCGAGATGGCCTTGCCACCGAGGATGACGATCATCACACCTGCGGTGACGGCCACCGTCGACCAGCTCACGTCGCCGACGTTCTCGAGCGTGCTCCACAGCTTGCCGATGGTGTTGTCGAAGGTTCGCCCGTCGATGGTGACGCCGCTGCCGGACGGAATGCCGAGCATCCCGCCGATCTGGCCGAACGCGACCTGGATGCCGACACCGGTGAGGAAGCCGACGAGCACGGTGCGCGACATGAAGTCGGCGAGGAACCCGAGTCCGACGAGCCGAGCGATGATCAGCAGGACGGCGGCCATCAGCGCCACCATCCCGGCGAGCGCGACGTAGTCGGAGGACTGCGCTGTGGCGAGCCCGGCCAAGCCAGCAGCCAGCACCGCTGCCGTCGCCGAGTCAGCGCCCACGACCAGATGTCGCGACGAACCCAGGAGGGCGAACAACAGCAGCGGAATGAGGATTGTGTACAGCCCGGTGATCACCGGCATCCCGGCGATGGACGTGTAGCCCATGACCTCGGGAATCGCGAGCGCTGCCAAGGTGACGCCGGCGATGATGTCGGTTGGGATGCCCTTGCGGTCCAGCGGGAGCAGCCCCTGGAGCACGGCAACGCGTGGCGAGGACTTCGTCGTCTTCTTGTCAGCCATGGAGGCCACTCATCTGCATTTCGTGAACGTAGTCCTCTGGACTTGGACAGTTTGGCACTGGCGCCGCCACCGAATTGTCGCGGCCGATCCGCCTGTCTGCTGTCAAGCCACCAATGGCCGCCCCAGCAGGGGTCCAGCGCGTGGGGGCACACATCATCCCTCGAGCCCACTCGTTGGACCGCTAGTTTCTGGTCGACGACGTCGAGGGGATCGCGAACATGAGCAACACAATGGAATCCGGCACCGGCCTGGAAGGTCTGCGACTGGCACGAGAGTGGCCGACGGTCTTCGTGATGGGTCTGATCACCCTGGCGCTCGGCGTCGTGGTGATCTCCTGGCCGCAGGAGACCCTCACGGTGATCTCGGTGCTGATCGGACTGCAGATCCTCGTGTACGGGATCTACCGCCTCGTCACGGCGTTCTCCCACGACACCGTGTCGCCCGGTTGGACCGGGTTCGTCGGCGTCTTCGGCATCATCGTCGGCATCGTCGTGCTGCGCAATCCGTTTGAGACGGTCGCCGTCCTCGCCGCGCTGCTCGGTGTGGTCTGGATCATCGGTGGCATCATCGAGGTCATCGGGTCGATCGCCGACGGCAGTGCGGAACATCGCTGGCTCGGCGTGTTCGGTGGATTGCTCTCGATCGCCGCCGGCATCGTCGTCGTCGCATGGCCGGCGCCCACCGTGTCCGTGATCGCCTGGATTTCCGGGCTCTACTTGATCGTGTTCGGGCTGTTCCTCTGCGTGTCGGCCTTCCAGCTGCGCGGCCTCACGAAGTAGGAGAATTCACTCGCGGTCGAGCGAGGCGGGGAGGTCGAACGCGACGGCTACGAGTCCACGACCATCGAGGCGTGATGTCGATGCGGCGGTGGGCGAAGATGCTGATGAGCGAACGGCACCCCGACGCCCGCTTCGCTCATCACTCGATGGCCGGTCGGATCGACGATCAGCGACCGGACCGCCCGGCCGACTCGCAACCGACGCGCTGCAAGCCTGAGGAGCAAGCTTCGGTGCCGTCCGTCAGGACTTGCGGTCGCCGCGGGCCTGCTTGCGCTTGTTCGACGCCTTGGTCGACGACTGCTTCTTCTTGGTCGCCGGGGTCTTCTTCTTGGCGGCGGTCCAAACCTTGGGGCTCAGGTCGCAGCCACTCCCGCGATGTCGATGTGGGCCTACGGTACGTCCCCTGCGAAGTGAGCGAGAAACTCCGCCGCCGACGACGCACCAGCATTCATACCGCCCAAGTTCTCGAGGTCGGCCGCATCAGCGTCGAGCTCGGCGCGGTGGTTCGCACGCATCGGCAGCTGCCACACCGGTTCACCTGTTGCCTCGCCAGAGGAACGAACCAGATCGACGAGCGCCTGATCGGTCCAGAGCACCGCAGCGATGTCGGTGGGCGGCCAGTCGTCACACGGGTCGTCACACGCCCGAGGCATACCGTCCGCTCGGTCCGTGGCCTCATCCCGGGGCCACCGAGCGAGAGGTGAATCCACATGCCGATGATCAACGTGAAACTGATCGAGGGCGTCTTCGACGCCTCCCAGAAGCAGGAGATGATCGAGAAACTGACCGACGCGATGGTCTCGATCGAAGGCGAGAACATGCGCTCGGTCACCTGGGTGATCGTTGAAGAAACCAAAAGCGGTGACTGGGGCATCGGCGGACAGCCCTTGACCACCGACGCCGTCAAGGCGCTCGCGGCCGGCGTTCCCGCCTGATCGGCGCCCACTCCCCCGGTTGGTCGTCGCCGCCGTCAGGACCTGCGACACTGACCGACGGGGGTGAGTCGACCGTGGATGTCGCGATCCGACTCGTCGGACGACCGAGTATCGAGCGCAACGGGCACCAAGCACGGCGACTGCGCGGCCACAAGGCCTGGGCGGTCCTCGCCTATGTCGAGTGTGCGGTTCGTCCGGTGTCTCGCCAGCATTTGGCCGAGCTGCTGTTCGGCGACGCCAACGACCCGCTCGGGGCGCTGCGCTGGACCCTTGCCGAGTTGCGACGCACGCTCGGCGAATCGACGCTCCTGCGTGGTGATCCGATCTCCTCGATCGAAGGTGTGTCGCTCGACGTCGACACGCTCTGCGTCGTCTGCCGATGATCGTTCGGCGCTACTCGAGATGCACGGCGAGTTCCTCGAAGGGGTTCATGTCGTCGACTGCGCTGCATTCGAGTCGTGGTTGATCGTCGAACGATTCCGAGTGGCAGCATCGATCGAGGCACGGTTGCGTCAAGCGGCCCTCGACGAACTCGCCGGCGGCCAGCCATCCGCGGCAGTCGACTTTGCGGCCCAGCTCGTCAGTCGGAATCGATTCGAAGAGGGCCACCACGAACTCCTCGTGCGATGTCTCGCCGCGACCGGCGACGAGGCTGGCGCCGCGCGCCAAGTCGCACTCGCCGAGGACGTGCTGTACCGCGAGCTCGGGGTCGTTCCATCGCAAGCCCTGCGAGCCGCTTCAGTCCGCGCTACGGTTCGTCAACCGGCATCGGTCGGCCGGCGCGCCGAAGCACAGAGCCTGCTCGAGGCCGGTCGGGTCGCACTCAAGGCTGGGGCGGCCGACGCAGGCATCGATTGCCTTCGCCGCGCGATCGACAAATCGTCCGACGATCTCGATCTTCACGGGCCAACCCTCCTGGCGCTCGGCAGTGCACTGGTCCACAGCGTGCGCGGGTGCGATGGCGAGGGTTCGGCGGTCCTCCATGAAGCAGTGGTTGCAGCAACGACAACCAACGACCGGCCAACGCTGGCCACCACGCTACGCGAGCTCGGATTCGTCGAGGTGCAGGCGGGCCGACGGTCGACGGCGACCGATTGGTTGATGCGCGCCGAGAGCTACGCCATCGACGACGAATCCCTTTCAGCCGTCCTCGGAGTTCGTGGCATGAATGCGTCCGATCGAGCCGACTACCCCGAGGCCATCGAGGTGCTGCACCGTTCGATTGACGCAGCCGCCCGATGCGGCGACCAGCGCCAAGAGGCATGGTCACAGTCGATGCTCGGACGTGTGCACCTGCTGCGCAACGAACGTTCGCAGGCGGCCGCCGCACTCCAGCGCTCGCTCACGTTGGTCGACGACGAGCGATGGCTCGCCTTTCAGCCGTGGCCACTCGCACTTCGAGCCGAGCTCGAACTACGCGACGCCACTCGGGACGTCGATGTCGACCGCATCGAGCAGTCATGGAGCTTGTCGTGCCAACTGGGTGACCCCTGCTGGGAGGCGATGACGGCGCGGGTGCTGGCCATGGCGAGCGCCCGCAACGGCAACCTGGCGGCTGCGTCTACGTGGCTCGACGAAGCGCTGCATCGCTGCCAGTCGGTGACCGATCAGTACCAGTGGGTTCGAGCGGTCGTGCTCGACTCGATGATCAAGCTGGCCATCGTGCGCAACGACCACGAGCGTGCTTCGCACCTCGTCAACACGCTCGCTTCGCTCTCAGCCCGTTGCGAGATGCGAGAACTCGTGGTCCGCAGCCACCTCCACCGAGCACGACTCGGCGAGACGACCTCATGGGGATCGGCTCGTCTACTCGCCGACGACATCGACAATCCGGCGCTCCAACGCGAGCTCCACGACTTCCAGAGGAGTGCAACACCATGACACCTCCAGCCAATCGACCAGGTGCGCTTGCAGGGATCGGCAAGACACCACTGGTCAAGCTGTCGAGCTTTCCCGGCCCAGACGCCGCCGACGTCTGGGTCAAACTCGAGGGAGCGAACCCCACCGGCTCGTACAAGGACCGAATGGCGTTGGCGATGATCGAGGCCGCCGAGCAACGAGGCGACCTTCGGCCCGGTCAGACCGTGGTCGAGTACACCGGTGGCTCGACTGGCAGTTCTCTCGCATTCGTCTGCGCGGTCAAGGGGTATCCGATCCGCATCGTCAGCTCGAACGCGTTCGCCGAGGAGAAGCTGAAGACGATGCGGGCGTTCGGTGCCGGCCTCGAACTGATCCACAGCGATCACGGCATCCATCCCGAGCTGATTCCGCAGATGGTGTCCCGCGCGGCAGAAATCGTCGCCGAGGTCGACGGCTTCGCGACCGATCAACTCAACAACCTCGACACTCTGATCGGGTACCGCGAGATCGGCGAAGAAATCGTCGAACAGATCGATGGCGAGGTCCATGGAGCGTGCGTGTACGTCGGTGTCGGCGGGGCGTACATCGGAACGGTCACGCCGATCAGGGCGGTGTGGCCCGATCTGATTCGAACCATCGTCGAGCCAGCGGAATCAGCCGTGATCGCCGGCGGTGCGGCCGGCGCGCACCGCATCGAAGGCGGCGGCATCGGTTTCGTCCCGAAGTTGATCACGGCCGACACGTACGACCGCCTCGACGCAGTGAGCACCCACGACGCGTTCGAAACGGCTCGAGTCGTGGCCCGGACCGAAGGCATCTGGACCGGGCCGAGCGGAGGGGCGAACATCCTGGCCGCAACCCGCCTGGCACAAGAGCTCGGCCCTGGGCACCAAGTGGTGACCCTGCAGCCCGACTCCGGACTCAAGTATCTCGGCGGCGGCCTCTACGGGTAGTGCGGCGGTTGCTGTTTCGAACGCCCGACCCGACGCTCGACGTCAGGACGGATCAGCGTTCGACACCGGATCCTCGGTCGCCCAGGCGAAGTGCAGACGGCCGTGATCGGCATTCGCCGCCATGATCCCGCCGACGGTGCCGTCGGCCCACGGCGCTCCCGGGATCTTCGAGGCGAGGTCGTCGTCGGACAACTCGGCGAGCAACGCGATGGTGTCGGCGCGCACGGCCTGGCCGATGCGGACCAGTTCGACGAACGGCTTGCCGCCGTGCTCGGCCTTCCACTGCTCGGTCCACGAATGGATCGACGCCATGATCTCCTCCATCGACTCGACGAGAACCGTCGCCTCGTAGCCGGTCCTCGAGACCCTGCTCCCCCGCCACGTGACGTCGGAACATCGCGTTCCAGTTCTGCTCGATCAGCGTGGTGTGCACGAAGTGATCGGCAAACGACCAGCGGCTCTCGGCGTCGTGCTCGCTGAACGTCCGCGGCGCCGTCAGCTCGTCGGTGGTCATCGCCCCCAGCCGTTCGAGCAGCCACGCACGGTCGCGGTTCAGCTTGATCTCGATGTCGATGCGGTCCATTGACCGAACCTAGCCAGCAGGCAACGGCGACTGATGAGCGAACGGCAACCCCACGCCCGCTTCGCTCATGACTCGATGGCCGGTCGGATCGACGATCGGCGAACGGACCGGACGCGCTCCGCGATCGACGCGCTTCGAGCCTGAGGAGCAGGCTTCGGTGCCGTCCGTCAGGACTTCGGTCACGCGAGGCCTGCTTGCGCTTGTTCGACGCTTGGTCGACGACTGCTTCTTCTTGGTCGCCGGGGTCTTCTTCTTGGTGGCGGTCCGGCCCTTCGAGCCGGTCTTGTTCTTCGACGATGACCCTGCCGACGGAACCGGCTCGCGCTTGGCGGCGGCAAGGCGCTCAGCCTTCAGCGACGCTGCTGACTTGGCGGCTTCAGCCGCCAGAGCGGTCGACACACGGGCCAACGCGTCCTCGAACCCCTCGGCTTTGCGAGACGTCTTCGCATGAGAGGCAGACGCCTGCTTGCGCGCCCGGTCACTCTTCACCTGGGCGCCGGCGCGACGGCGGTAGAGCTTGCTGTACTTGTTGCGCGCCCGGCGGATGCGGTCGTGCAGTTCCGCAAGGCCGTCATCGCTCAGCCGAAGCCGTCGAGGCGGGCGGCCGTGTCGTCGATCGAGTACTCGGTCGACGCTTCGTAGCCGAGCGCGTCATCAAACGATCGTTCGGCGCCCACTCGGCACAGGTCCTTGTACGCCAGCAGCGAACCGCCGGGGCCCGAGCCGATATCTCATCGCCCACGGGTTCGGCTCAGCGGATGTTGGAGTTCGTGGCGAGCTCGGGCGAAGGGGCCGCTGCTGCCACCACCGCTGCAGCTGGGGTTGCCGGCCCGACTGGTGCGATCGTGGTGCTCTCGAGCGCCGCGACCACGTCGCAGGCGAAGTCCGAACCTGCCCCGCACAGGTAGGCCGCCACGTCACCGAGGTGGGCGACCGCCACGATGTCCATCCCGGCGTCAGGGTGCTCGGCCCCCAACAGCTCGTAGCCGCTCCAGTTCCGCTCGGTCGCCAACGGGGTCCCGGTGTGGCGGGTGCGGTGCAGCTCACCTTCGAACCGTGACCCGAAGCTGTCGATGGTGAAGAACGCCGGTGCTGCCGAGGTGAACATCACGTCGACGCCGGCCAGGTGCGCTGCTGCCGTCTTCTCGTCGATTGCGGTGACCCAGTCGACGTAGCCGTCGTCGTCGAGCGCCCCAGTCGAGGCGACGCTGAGGTCGCCGGTGAATGCTCCGTCAGAGATCTCGTTCAGGTAGCCGATGGCGAAGGTGAGGCCAGCGGAGTACCCGCCGGCCGGGGCCGAAGTGAATTCGCGTGTTGTCACCTCTCGGTCGAGGATGTCGGCCACCACGGCTGCTGCGGTCTCGTTCGAGGCGACCATCTCGGGGTGCACGTCGGGGCGGACCAGGGTGTAGGCGGTGGCGTCGTAGAGCCGAGTGTGATCATCGGAGCCGTTGCTGGCGAACAGGGCGAACAGGTCGCCCGGCACGGCGACCTCCCGGTCAGCGTGGAGCCGGGCAGCCACCCCGCCGACGTTCGCCCCGATCTCGTCGGGGAACGACGCAACATGACGATCGAACGTTGCGGGCACACCCTCCACGGCCTCGACGACGCCCGGCTCCCCTGCCGATGGGCTGGCAGTCGACAACGCCCCCACCGGCAGTGTGACGCCGGTCATGATCAGTGCCGCCAGCAGCGCCGACGCAGCCAGCCGAAACCTCAGCGACCCCGAGCCGATCGGGGCGGTCGTCGGGCTGTTCGTCGTGGTGGTGGCGTTGCGGCGGAGTGCGTCGGTGTGCATGTGCGCACCGTGCGCTCAGCCCGTATCGAGCCGATTGCACGACCTCGCAGCCGGGCGACCAACGGGCAATCCCAGAACCTCACCAGCCACGAAATCGGCTCGTGATGTACTGTCTGAGCTGGGACGATGGTGGGGGTCGAGCGAATGCAACCGAGATGCAACCGGTCGGCTGGAAGCTCATCACCATGACTTGTCGTCCACATGCCGGCCGTCACACCAGGATGTGCCCGCCGTGCTGACCATCCGGGTCCTCGGGCCGATCAACGCCGAGTTCGACGGTCGTCCGGTCGAACTCCGCGGAGCGCACCAACGCCGACTGCTCGGCATCCTGTCGGCCGCCGACGGCAGGGTCGTGTCCACCGACCGTCTCGTCGATCAGCTGTGGGACGGAGCGACCACCGACGCGGCGGCACGGACGTTTCGGACCTATGTCGCTCGTCTGCGACGGTCACTGGAAGCTGCTGGCGCTCCCGACGGCGGCCACCTCGTCATCACCGAGGCCCCCGGTTACCGCCTCAGCGCCGAGGTCACGACCGACGCCGAAGCGTTCGCGACAGCCGTCGAGGACGCGCAAGACCGGCTGATCGTCGGTGAGGCGGCATCAGCATGGAACGGCCTGAACGACGCGCTCGGCCTCTGGTCGGGCGACGCCTTCGACGAGTTCGCCGGCGAGGAGTGGGCGTCGGCATCTGCGATCCGCCTCGAAGAGCTCCGGTTGGTGGCGCGAGAGCTGCGAATTCGAGCCCAGATCGAGCTCGATCGCCACGCCGAAGCGATAGCGGACATCGACTCGCTGATCACCGAGCACCCGCTCCGAGAGGTGCCCCGTCGCGAGCTGATGATTGCGCTCTACCGCTCCGGACGCCATGCAGAAGCGTTGCGCGCCGGGCGCGAGTACGCCCGCTACCTCGCCGAGGAGACCGGCCTCGAACCATCGACGGCGATCACCGAGATCGAGGCGATGATCATCGAAGGCGATCCGCGCCTCGACAGCACCCCGCACGGCCGCCGACTTCGCGGCTACCTGCTCGAAGAGCCGATCAGCGAGGACGCCCTCGGGGTCGTCCACCGCGCCCGTCAACCCTCGATCGGCCGCGACGTCGCGATCACCGTGATCCCCGCCGCACTCGCCGACGATCCGGAATTCGTCAGAGGATTCGAGAGCCGGGCCCAGGCGGTTGCCAGCGTCGAACACCCGGGCATCGTGCCGATCTACGACTACTGGCGCGAGCCAGGCGGCGCGTATCTCGTGATGCGGCACTATCCGGCCGGCACCCTCGCGCGGCGCCTCACCGCCGGGCCGCTGGCACCCGACGATGCGTGGGCCGTCACCAAGCGGGTGATCGCTGCGCTGTGGGCTGCACATCAGCGCGGTGTGGCGCACGGCAATCTCGGCTCGAACGCCGTGTGGATCGACGAGCGCGGCGACGCCGTGCTCGGCGAGTTCTCGATGACCACTCGCGACGCAACGCACCAAGGCGACATCGTCAGCCTCACCGAACTGGTCGATTCGATGATGCCGACCGCTGCGGACGCAACGTCGAGCCCTGCCGGTCGAAGACTGGTGCTGCTCGCCGAACGCCTGCGGTCCCCCGGCGAGGGGTCGGTGGCCACGACCCACGACCTGCTCCTCGAGATCGAGAGCGAGTCGGGCTGGGCCGACGAGGTCGAGGGACGGTCGTCGGACGAGCTGCAGCGCATCGTCGGTCCGAACCCGTTCAAGGGGCTTGCGGCGTTCTCCGAGGCCGACACCGACGTCTTCTTCGGGCGATCGGCGATCGTCGACGAACTCGCCGATGTCCTGCGCCGCCGCGGCGTCGCCGCGCTCGTCGGTCCGTCCGGGTCGGGCAAGTCGTCGGTGATGCGTGCCGGGCTGCTGCCTCGCTCTCGGGCGGCGGGCTCATACGTGACCACGATGGTGCCGGGCACTCACCCGCTCGACGAACTCGAGATCGCGCTCACCCGCATCGCTGCAACCCCGCTGGTCGGACTCGCAGAGGAGTTGGCGACCGAAACGGGACGACTCCCCACGGTGCTGCGGTCGATTGTCGGCGACACCGGACGCGAGATCGTGCTGGCGATCGACCAGTTCGAAGAACTGTTCACCATCTCGAAAGCCGACGAACGCGACCGGTTCCTCGACCGCCTGATCGAAGCGCTCGACGACAGCACCGCACCGATCAGCGTGGTCGCCACCTGTCGGGCCGACTTCCTCGGCCGCGTGCTGGACCACCCGGTCGCCGGCCGGCTCCTACGCGATCGGACGGTGCTGATCACCCCGCTGACGACCGACGAGCTCTACGACGCCGTCGTCGGACCTGCCGAACACGCCGGCATCGCCGTCGAGCCCGCCCTCGTCGCCCAGATCGTCGGCGACGCTGCCGGATCGGCCGGCTCGCTGCCCATGGTGCAATACGTGCTGACCGAGGTCTTCGAAGCGGCATCCGACGAGGGGTCGATGACGCTCGACGACTACCAGCGTCTCGGCGGCGTGAACGGTGCGCTGGCCCAACGGGCCGAGGAGGTGTTCGGCGGACTGTCGGCGAGCGACCAAGCCGCCGCCCGCCGACTCTTCACCCGCCTCGTCGCTCCGGGCGACGCCTCCGAGCCCACCCGACGACGAGGGCGCCGCAGCGAGCTGACGACCGTTCCGGAGCACGTCGTCACCGAGTTCGGCCGGGCTCGGCTGCTGTCGTTCGATCGCGACTCGGCGACGAGGGAACCGACCGTCGAGGTGAGTCACGAAGCGCTGGTCCGCCACTGGCCACGGCTGGTCAAGTGGATCGATGACGAGTCCGAGGGGCTCCGACTGCTCGGCCATCTGACGACGGCGTCGCGGGAGTGGGCAGAGGCCGACCGCGACCTGAGCGGGCTCTACCGCGGCGCCCGCCTCGTTGCGGCCGAGCAGTGGGCAGCGACGCACCCCGGCGAACTCTCCGAGCTGGAAGCCGAGTTCATCGCCGCCGGAATCGCGGCCCGCGATGCCGAGGGACGCCGCGAGCGGCGCTCGCTGACGCGCCTGCGCGGCTTGGCAGCCGGGCTGGCGGTGTTCCTGGTGCTCGCCGTGGTCGCCGCCGGCGTGGCGGTCACCGCCCGCCAACGAGCCGACGACCGCGCCGACGAGGCCGCCGAGACGCGCCGCGCCGCCGAGGTCGCCGCGCTGGCCGGCAACGCACGCGTGCTCGCCGAGGGCGACCCGATCACCGCAATGCTGCTCGCCGTCGAGGCGAGCGCCCGTAGCTCGGCTGACGAGCCCGCTGTCGCCGCTGCGCTCCTCGACTCGCTATCGGGCGACCCACGGGTCGTCAGTCTGCAACCGCCGGTCCAGACGGCCGGGTTGGCCATCCAGCCCCCGAGCGGCCCCTTCTACACCTACGTGTTCGCGACCGACGAGGGCGCCCGGGTCGAGGTGCGAAACGTCGAAGACGCCACGGTGCGCACCCTCGACCTCGCCGCAGTCCCCGGGGCCGCGACGACCGACCCGACCGGCAGGTTCTTGTACGTCGCCGACGACGATCGACTGGAGATCTACGACATGGCGACGCGCGACCTGCTCGCCGTGCAGCCGACCGAGAACTTCTTCATTCTTGCCACCGGCCCCGACGGCAGTGACGACATCGCCTCGGTCTATCCCGACGGCCGACTCGTCCTGCACTCGGTGCCGAGCTTCGAAGTCCTGGAAACCGTCGAGGTCAGCCCCGACGTGTTCACCATGGCGCGCTCGGGTGACGGGCGTATCGCCGCCACTCTCGACACCGATGGCACGATCGTGGTGGCGTCGCTCGACGGATCGGGCGACCGATTCGAATTCCCGCTCCCGGAGCCTCAGGAAGGCCTGCTTGCGCTCGACGAAGCAGGTGAACGACTCGCACTCTCGGATCGCCAGACGACGTTCATCGCCGATCTGGTCGACCCCGATGCCCCACCCGTCTTCATCGATGCCGCAGTCAGCAGCGGGTTGGTCTTCAGCCCCGATGGGTCGCTGATCGCGGTCGGCACGGACGGCGGCATCGAGGTGTACGACTCCACGACGGGCGAGCTTGCGGCCGACCCGGTGTCGTTCGCAACCGGAGTGAGCTTCCACTTCACGGGGGAACGGACGCTGCGGGCGTTCGCTCCCGACCTCGGGGTCGTGTCGATCGACCTCGACGCCCCGAGCCGGATCGTGACCGAGAGCGACGTCCCGGGTTGGGGTGTCGCCGCCTTCCTGGCACCGGACCTCGAGCGCGGCGGTGGTGTTCGTTCCGGCCGACGACTCGGGAAACAACAGCGAGGTGCTGTTCACCGAGCCGACCGAGCGCGACACCTGCCTCCTCGCCGATCGGGCCGTCGACGCTCGCCCGCCAGAGCCGGCCCACCTCGGATGGGCGGCACATCGTGGCCGACACCGACACGCTTCGCCACGAGGAGTGGCGTGGCGCCGAACTGCTGCAGTCCATCGACCTGGCGAGCGATGTCACCGCGGGCTTCACCCATCAGCTTCAACCACGAGTCGGTGTCAGTCGCGACATCCTGGTGCTCGCCCGGGCCGACCAGCCGTTGCTCGGCAGCGAGGTGGTCGTCGTCGATCGCGAACGCAGCGAGGTCGTGTTCGTGCTGGCCGATCGCCGCATCACGGTGGCCGAGTTCTCGTCGGCCGCCGAGGACGAGATCGTCGTCGGCGACACCGACGGCAGGGTGCGGTGGATCAGCCTCGACGAATCGCCACCCACCAACGAACCATCCAGCGATGGCGATGTGCCTGCAGCGCCGGCCGACACGACCGTCGGGGCGGCAGTCGGCGCCTTCGCGGTGACGGCGGACGGCTCGCTCACCGCGATCGGCGACTGGGGCGGCACGATCACGATCGTCGACGCCGATCGCCAGGTCGTGGCCGAGTTGGCCAACGACGCCCCCTTCCCCGCCCGGATGGCGTTCGTGGGCGCCGACGCACGACTGGTCGTGCAGTCCCGAGACGGCTCGGTCGTGCTCTGGGATGTCGCCTCGGCCTCGCGGATCGGCGAGCTGTACCGCAGCGACGGGCTCCGCGGGGCCTTCGAGGTGACCCGTGGCCGGTCGTCGATTGTGGTGCCGACAGGCGATGGAATCACCGAAATCACGGTCCAACCCAGCGAGTGGAGGCGGATCGCCTGCGAGTCGGTCAACCGCAGCCTCACCGTCGTCGAACTGCAGTCGATCGTCCCCGGTGCCACCCCGAGCGACGACCCATGCGGCACCACCGGCGCTGCCGACTGACCGGTCGCCCATCTCCTGCAATCCCCTCAACAACCGGCCTGACCAGGGGCAACAGCCACTGAACTACCCTGCAATCGAGCTGCAATCGCGTGTCGGCACGATGGGCGGCATGACCAGCAACGACACGGGGAGCAACAACGTGGACATCTCGGTACTCGGTTCGGTGGCAGTGCACCGCGACGGCGCTGACGTGGAACTGGGTCCGCAGCTTCGCCGGGTGCTGGCAGCGTTGGTGTCGCGGCACGACAGCGTCGTGTCGGTCGACCGGCTGGTCGAGAGCGTCTGGCTCGGCGAGCCGCCCGCCGGCGCGGACGGGTCGATCAAGACCTACGTGACCCGGCTGCGCAAGGTGCTCGATCCCGACCGGGAGGGACTGATCACCTACCGAGCCCCTGGCTACGTGCTGGCGATGAACGGGCACACGCTCGACAGCGCGCTCTTCGACGCCGACCTCGACGAAGCGAACCTCTTGCTGCGCGGGGCCGACTACGAGGGTGCGGTGGCGGTGCTGAGCCAGGCGCTCGAGCGGTGGCGTGGTGAGGCCTACGACGGCTTCGCCGAGGAGGACTGGGCACGGCCCGAGGCAACCCGGCTCGAGGAGCGCCGCATCGAGGCGGCCGAACTGCTGATCGAAGCACGATTCGGCATCGGCGACATCGAGCAGGCGATCGCCGACGCGATGTCGCTGGCCGAGGCCGAACCCCTCCGCGAGCGGCCTCGCGAGTTGCTGATGCGCGGTCTCTACACCGCAGGCCGCCAGGCCGACGCCCTCCGAGAGTTCCGGTCGTTCCGCGAACTGCTCGTCGAGGAGGCCGGCCTCGACCCGTCGGCCGACCTCGTCGAGTTGGAGAACCGAATTGTCCGCAGCGACCCGGCGCTGTCCGGCCCGGTCCGGGCGATGCGGGGCTACGAGATCGGCGAGCGCATCGGCGAGGGAGCGTTCGCCGTGGTGCACCGCGCCGTGCAGCCGGGCATCGAACGCGATGTGGCGATCAAGATCATCCGCTCGGAGCTTGCCGACCGACCCGACTTCGTGCGTCGCTTCGAGCAGGAGGCGCAGGTCGTCGCCGCCGTCGAGCATCCGCACGTCGTCCCGCTCTACGACTACTGGCGCCGCCCCGGCGCCGCGTACCTCGTCATGCGACTCCTTCGGGGTGGCAGCGTCGAGGATGCGTTGCGGGCGCGCGGCCCGTTCTCCCAGCAGGCAACCGCAGACCTTCTTCGCACGGTTGGCGGCGCACTCGAGTCGGCACACCGCAAGGGCGTGGTCCATCGCGACGTACGCCCGGCGAACCTGCTGCTCGACGAGGACGGCACCGTCTATCTCGCCGACTTCGGGATCGCGCTGCCGACCTCGAGCCTCAGCGACATTGCCGTTCCGTCGGCCCCCTACGCCTCGCCGGAGATGCTGCGAGGCGAACCGATCGGCGTGGCGTCCGACGTGCTGAGTCTCGGCGTGACCACGTTCGAACTGCTGACCGGACGATTGCCGTTCGCCGACAGCAACGACTACGCCGAACTGATCCGGCGCCAACTGGCCGAGCCGCTCCCGTCGGCACGAGCAACCCGCACCGACCTTCCTCCTGCGATCGACGAGGTCCTCGCCCGCGCCACCGCCAAGGCGCCCGACGACCGACACTCGAGCGTCGGCGCGCTCGTCGACGAGCTCGTCGAGGTGCTCGACCCGGCCACCAAGCGTCGGGACGGACGCAAGGTTCCGAGTCGCCGCTCGACCGAGGTCGTCGAGAACCCCTACGTCGGGCTCCACGCGTTCGACGAACGTGACGCCAACCTGTTCCACGGTCGCGAGGCACTGGTGACCGAGCTGGTCGAGGCGGTGACCGCACACCGGTTCGTGGTCGCAGTCGGCCCATCGGGGTCGGGTAAGTCGTCGGCGGTGCGCGCCGGTCTCGTCCCAGCGCTCAGGCGCGGCGCGGTCACCGGCGCCGACCAGTGGTTCGTCACCACGATGGTCCCCGGCACCGACCCGATCGATGCGTTCGAGACGGCGCTCCTCCGCGTGGCGGTCAATCCGCCGGCGTCGCTGCGTGACCAGCTCGCCGAGCCGGGCGGACTCCTCCGCTCTGTGCGGCGGGTGCTCCCGGACGACGACACCCAGATCCTGGTGGTCGTCGATCAGTTCGAGGAGCTGTTCACCCAGGTCGGCGAGGCCGAGCAGGACCGTTTCCTCAGCGAGTTGGCGGCGGCCATCACCGCCCCGGCCTCGCCGCTGCGGGTGGTCGCCACCCTGCGCGCGGACCACTACGACGTCCCACTGCGCCATCGCGAGTTCGCCCAACTCGTCACCGACGGCACGGTCACCGTGCGGCCGATGACGCCGGGCGAACTCGAACGCGTCGTCGTGCGCCCCGCGGCCGCCGTGGGCGTGGAGGTCGAACCGGCGCTCGTGGCGGAGCTGGTCTCGGGTGTCACCGAACGGCCTGCAGCGCTGCCACTGCTGCAGTTCTCGCTCACCGAGGTGTTCGAGCGTCGGGTCGCCGACGTGATGCTGGCCTCGACACACCACGACCTCGGCGGCCTGACCGGCGCCGTCGCCGCACGGGCCGACCGTATCGTCGACGCCGGAGGCGAAGCCGACGAAGCCGAGGCCCGGCGAATCTTCGGTCGTCTGGTCACCCTCGGCGAAGGGTCGGAGGACACCCGCCGGAGGGCCTTGCGAAGCGAGTTCGGTCAGTCCGAGCGCACCGCCTGGCTGCTCGATGCCTTCGCCTCGGCCCGCCTGCTCACCCTCGGACGCGACGAGGCGAGCCGTCAACCGACCGTCGAAGTCGCACACGAGGCGCTGCTGCGCGACTGGCCGCGGCTTCGAGGTTGGCTCGACGACGACCGCGACGACCTTCGAACCCAACGCGTCGTCGCCGACGCCGCGAACGCGTGGCGCCGGTCCGGCCGGGACCACGGCGAACTGGCGCGCGGCGGTCGTCTGGTGGCGGCCACCGAGCTCGTGGAGCGACGCCCCGAACTCCTGAACGACGACGAGACCGAATGGGTCGCCGCCTCGCGAGCAGCCGCCGACGAGGCCGAGGCCCGGCGCGATGCCGCAGCGGCGAAGGATCGTCGACAGAACCGCCGCCTGCGCCAGCTCCTGGGTGTCGCCGCCGTACTCGTCGTGGTGGCCGTCGTCGCCGCCGCGGTCGCCGTGGTCGCGCGGAACAACGCCCTCGACAGCGAGCAGGCGGCAACCGCCGCCGAGGAGGCGGCGCTCACAGCAGAAGAGGACGCGCTCGTCGCTGCGGCCGACGCCGTCGACGCACGAGACAGCGCCCTCGACAGCGAGCAAGCGGCGGTGGAAGCCGAGCAGGACGCCGACATCGAGCGACTCAGTGCGATCTCGGCCGCTCGGATCGACACCGCGCCCGACGTGGCCCTGCTGCTGGCGCTCGAAGCGCAGCGGCGGCGCGACGACGCGGGCACCCAGTCGGCGCTCCACCAGGCGATCGCCACCAACCCGTCGATCGTCGCGATCACCCCCAGCCCGCTGGGCGTGGCAGCGGTGACCACCGTGAGTCGCGATGGCGCGGTCGCCGTGTCGTGGAGCAACACCGTCGACGGTGCTCGAGTCGTCTTCTTCGACCCGGAGACCGGGACGCCACTCGGCGACGAGTACACCGCCGATGCCGACGTCGGACAGCTCGCAGTCGCCGGCGACGGCAGCATCGCCGCGACTGCGTTCTCGGACGGCAGCATCCGGTTCCTCGACGCCGCCGGCACGGAGACCAGTGATCGGCTCGCCCCAGCGGCCGAGCTGTTCGGGATCGCGCTCGACGGACCCGGCAACCGGGTGGCGCTCGCCCTCTCGACCGGCACGACCGTCGTCGAGGTCGCGTCAGGCGAGAACGTCGCGACGTACCCCCTCTCGGAGGTCACCTCAGAGCTGTCGGTGGGCGACGTGCCGGTCGCACTTGCGCCCGACGGGTCGACGATGGCCGTCGCCTTCGCCGATCCGCCCACGCTCAACGGGACCGTCTTGTCCAGCGACCCCTTCGTCGGCGGTGTCGACCTCGTCGACGTCGCCACCGGCGAACCGATCGGCCGCATCGATGGCGGCATCGCGTCGGCAGTGGAGGTGTCGGAACAAGGGCGCGTCGCCGTCGGCTTCGAGGATGGGTCAGTCGCCATCGGAACCGTCGGCAGCAACGGCGCATCAACCACGTTCGACACGTTCGGCGGCCAGGTCACTGCCATCGGGACGGACACGGACGGCGCAATCGCGACGGCGACCACCGACGGTGTCCTGCGGTTGTGGGATTCGGGTGCAAGCACCCAGACACTCTCGGTCCCGCTCGGCGGACGAGCTTCGAGTTTGAGCTATGGACCGAACGGACGAGTGCTCACCTCACCGCTCGGCACCGGCATCGTCGAGATCGACGCTCAGGGCTCGAGCGTGGTCGATCAGATCAGAACGAGCACGACCGAGTCGCCCAACAACGTGTTCTCCGATCATCCCTTCTACGAGAACGCGAGCGCCGACGGACAGACCGGCGTGTTCCGACGATTGAGCGACGGCGAGATCGCCAGCGAGGTTCCGTTCGCCGAGTCGTTCCCGAACGGTTACGGAGCCGACGCGTTCTACTCGTCGAACGGCGAGTGGTCGATGACGTTCGGCACCTCCATCCAGAACCCGGTCGTGGTGACCGAGGTGCTCGGTGACCGCCGCTACGTCGTCGACTTCGGACAGGCGTACCTCGATGCTGTCGGCGAGCCGCTCACCGAGAATCACCAGTTGACCGCCCGCCCGACTCCGGATGGCCAGCGGCTCTTCCTCGCTGCTCGCGATCTCACCGGTGGGCCGGCGTATGCCATGTGGATCGATTCGGCGACGAGCACACCGGCCAGCGAATCGATCGAACTCGAGGGTTTCGGGCCGGCACTGGTGCTCGCCGACGACCGAGTCGTGATCGGATTCGACGACTCGACGATGCTGATCCTCGACGCACAACTCGCCGAGGCCCCGGTGGTCGTCGAGGGGTCGGAGGGATTCCGGGCCCTCGATCAGGACGAGGTCACAGGACGGGTGCTCGTGGGCGCACCGAATGGCGACCTCGGCCTCCTCGACGTCGACACCGCGAGCTTCCAGCGGATCGAGGGTCCATCTGGCCTCGTCACCGCCGGCACGTTCTCGCCGGATGGCACACGGGTCGCCGTGCTCGCCCCCGGTCTCGGCGTCCAGGTGGTCGACGTGGCCACCGGACGTCGGGTGGGGTTGCCGATGTTCCTGGACGGACCGGTCATCCTGCCCCGCGGCCTGCATTGGGCCGAGGACGACGTCGAGGCCGGGCGGCCGGGCGGACTCTGGGTGGGTTCGTCGATCGGGCCGATCGAGTTCGCTGCCGATCCCGGTCGCTGGCGCGAGGTCGCCTGCGGCATCGTCGGCCGTGAACTCACCGCCGACGAGTGGCGAACCCTCGTCTCGGACACCGAACCGCAGGTGTCCGCCTGCAGCTGAGCCGCAGCGCAATGGCTTCAAATCGCCCGCTACCGGAAACCGTCGAGACGGTCGGCGGTGTCGGCAATCGCATAGACCGTCGAGGCTTCGTAGGCGAGTGCATCGGTGAGCGGGCGTTCGGCGCCCGACCGGTACAGGTCCTTGTAGGCGAGCAGCGAATCGCGGCTGTTGGCGAGGACCGAGGCGACCAGGTCGTCGACCTCGCCGTCGAGTGCGGCCAGTGGGACTGCACGCACGACCAGACCGAGGTCCCTCGCCTCGGATCCGGTGAACGTCCGGGCCGTGTACGACAGCTCCCGCGCCGCCCGCATCCCGATCGCACGCGGCAACCGTACGGTCAATCCCCAGGTTGGACGCAACCCGAACTTGGCATGGGTGTCGCCGAACTTGGCCTCGTCTGCCGCCACTACGAGGTCACAGGCCAACACCAACTCCAGCGCGCCGGTGAAACAGAAGCCGTTCACCTTGGCAATGGTGATCGCCCGCATCGTCGACAACAGCTCGGTCACCTGTCGCGCGGGCACGTCGAGCAGGTCGCCGAGCGCCTTCAAGTCGACCCCAGCGCAGAAGGCCCGGCCGGCACCGGTGAGCACGACCACCGCGACGTCGTCGTCAGTGTCGAGTTGCTCCAGCTGGTCGCCGAGCGCGGCGAGCATCGTGGGGGTGATCGCGTTGAGCGCATCCGGGCGGTGCAACGTGATCGTCGCCACGCGCCCCGATCGTCCGACGAGGAGTTCGGCGTCAACTCCGTTCATGGCGCCCACTCTGACACGGGCTCCGACCGCCGCCTACACTCGCCGAGCCGTGACGGACACACACCCACCCGACAACGACGACACCCACCGGGTCGAACTCCGCAAGGAAGCCTCGACGATGGCGCTGTATGTGGCGGTGTGCCTGCTCGCAGCCCTCACGGCCGCCGCCGAGAACGCTGCGCATGGGCACGTCCGCGTGCTCGGCCTCGTGTGGGGCGTCACGCTGGGTCTGACGCTCGCTCACATCTTTGCGTTCCGGCTGTCAGCCCGACTCGTCGCCAACGGAAAGATCGACCAGCACGATGCCGACACGGTTGGCGCACAGTTGCTCGGCGCGGCGGCGGTCGCCGCACTCGCAACCATCCCCGTGTTCCTCCTCCCCGCGACCTCCGAACTCGACGCCGTCAGGTTGGTGCTCGCCATCTGGATCGCATGCGTCGGCTTTCTCGTTGCGAAACAGAGCGGGGCGAACACGCTGCGAGCCGTGTGGTACGGCGCGACCATCTTGTTCGTTGCCGCGGCGATCGCCATCCTCAAGAACGTGCTCAGCGGACACTGAACGCGCCCGTCGAGCGCTACTTGAGGAGTGGGTCGCGGGGCAGGCCGAGAATGCGCTCACCGATCTGGTTGCGCTTGATCTCGGAGGTCCCGCCGGCGATCGACATCCCGCGGTGCATCAACACGAGCAGGTTGCTCAGCCCGCCAGGGCCGTCCATGAACAACGAGTCCGGGCCGTTCAGTTCGGTCATGATCGCAGCGGCTTCGTGGCCGATCTCGGAGAGCACGAGCTTGGTCATCGCCCCCTCGGGGCCGGGCTCACCACCTGCGACCGCACGGTTCGCGCTGCGCAGGTTGAGTAGGCCCATCGACTGGTGCTCGGCGATGTAGCGACCGACACGCGCCGCCCCACCGTCGAGGCGTTCCGGATGGGCATCGAACGGAGCGACGAGCGCAGCACCCGGCATCGACATGCCGCCGCTTCCACCGCCGATGCTGACGCTCTCGTTGCCGAGGGTCGCTCGGGCCACGGTCCAGCCGCCGTCGACCGGGCCGACGACGTCGTCGTCGGGCACGAACACGTCGTTGAAGAACACCTCGTTGAACTCGGAGTTGCCCGACGTCATCTTCAGCGGACGCACCTCGACGCCTTCGGCGTGCATGTCGATCGCCATCATCGTGATGCCGTCGTGCTTGGGCACATCCGGGTTGGTGCGCACCGTGGCAAAGCCCATACCCGACACATGAGCACCGCTGGTCCACACCTTCTGGCCGTTCACCAACCAGCCGCCGTCGACCCGAGTGGCCTTCGTCTTCACGCCGGCAGCATCAGAGCCGGCGTCGGGCTCACTGAAGAGCTGACACCAGATGACCTCCTGGTTGAGTGCCGGACGAACCCAGCGATCGATCTGATCCTGCGTGGCGTACTGGATGATCGTGAGGATGTTCCACGCCGTGATGCCATAGCCCGGTCGGGTGACACCCGCCTCGGCGAACTCCTGCTCGACCACGAGTTGTTCCACCGCACCGGCGGCACGCCCATACGGCTTTGGCCAGTGCGGCATCACATAGCCGGTCTCGATCAGGCGGGTGCGCTGCTCGTCGGGTGACAGACCAGCGATGCTCTGCGCGAACGTGCGCACCTCGTCGCGGATCGCTTCGGCCTCCGGCGGCAACTCGACCGCCTTCTCGCGGGAGACGCCCCGCCGGGCAAGATCGGTGAGGTCGGCCGCTGCTTCGGCGGCGGCGATGTAGTGCAGCAGCGTCGTGGCTCGACGCATGTAGAGGTGTGCGTCGTGTTCCCAGGTGATGGCGATGCCACCGTGGACCTGGGTGTTCAGGTTGGCGCACAAGTCGGCGGCCGGAGCGGCGAGCGTTGCAGCAACCGCAGCGGCATAGCTGAGCTGATCGCCGCCGGACTTCGCTGCTCGTGCGGCATCCCACACCGCGCTGGTGGCGAGTTCAGTGGCAACGGCCATGTTGGCGCAGTGGTGCTTGACCGCCTGGTACATCGCAATCGGACGGCCGAACTGGATGCGCTCCTTCGAGTAGGCCGCCGCCATCTCGGTGCACTCGCGTGCCACGCCGACAGCTTCGGCCGACAAGATCACGCGTGCCAGGTCGACGAGGGCCTGGCGCGCACCGGCGATCATCGTGACCGGAGCGTTGGACAACGCGACGCGGGAACTGGATCGGGTGGGGTCGAGTCCCGGTGGGGTCTCGATGGTGACCGCATCGCCCACCTCGACGACGGCAACGTCGTCGCCGACCGGCACGAGGATGATCGAAGCTGCTGCAGCACCGAGCACCACACCGACGTCGCCCGATGCCGTTCCGTTCGTCACCGAGACACCCGACCCGTCGAGGGCCGCAGCTCCCACTGTCGAGCCGTCGGCGAGCCCGGGAAGCAGCCGGGCCTGTAGCGCTGCATCGCCGGCGGCGGCGATCAGGGCGCTGGCGATCACCGTGGGCACGAACGGGCCGGGAGCATCGGCGCGTCCGAGTTCCTCGACGACGAGGACGAGTTCTTCGATGCCGTAGCCCGATCCGCCGACGTCCTCGGGCAGATGCAGGCCGAGCCATCCGAGTTCGGCGAGCTCGCCCCAGAACGGCGGCACCGAGTCGGATGGTGATTCGAGCAGGGCGCGAGCGGCGCCGCGCAGATTCGCGCTTGTCGGCGAAGCTCCTCACGGTGTCAGCGAGCGAGCGATGGTCGTCGGTGATGGCAATCGACATGATGATCAAACCTCGGGTTGTCGGCGACAGGACGCCGCCATCTTCCCCGACCACGATCGCCAGTGGCGACTCAGACGCCCGCTCCTGAGCCGGTCGGTGCGTAGCGGGCAAAGCCGGCCTCGGCGTGCCGGGACATCTCTCCCAGTTCGCGAAGGTGTTCGAGATGCGCGTAGGTCTCGCTCTCGGCCATCTCGCCCCACGATCGTTCCTTGAACAGCACTCGCATGAAGTCCTCGACGGTGCCGTTCGGCAGATCGTGGCTGGCGTTGCGGATGATGTCGAGGCGCTCTTCGTGGTGGTCGATGATGTGCTCGGCGCGGCCGCCGAGGTCGGCGAACGGATGGCCGTGCGCCGGGAGCGCCACCGACACGTCGCCGATGTCGGCCATGCGTCGCAACGAGTCGAAGAAGAGCGCCAGCGGGTCGCTGTTCGGCGTCAGACCACTGATGTGCGGCGTGATCGACGGCAACACGTGGTCGCCCGTGAGTACCACCCCGAATTCCGGGTCGTACAGACAGAGATGGTCGTAGGTGTGGCCGGGAGTGTGCATCGCCACCCACTCGCGACGTCCGAGCTCGATCGTCTGCCCGTCGACGAGCGGCACGGTCGGACGGGGTGTCGCGAAGCCCGAGCTCGCGGTGCCGCCACTGCTCCGGATCCTCTCGAGGAACTCCGGAGACGGGCCGGCCCGGCGACCGCCCCACGGCGACGGAGTTGCGAACCACCGCTCCATCGCGGCGGCGCGATCCTCCGGTGAATTGACGTCGAGACGCTCGGAGTCCTCGTGATCGTCAGCCTCGGCGAGGTCGAACAGCGTGCGGAACGACTCGTGCGTGACCACTTCGGCGCCGGACTCGTGGTGCAGCCGCGCCGCTCCCCCGAAGTGATCGGGATGCGAGTGGGTGACGACGACGGTGTGGACGTCGTCGACGCTGTAGCCGGCGCGCCCGAGACGATCGACCAGATGCCCCCACGAGTCGTCACCAGGAAGGCCCGGGTCGACCACAGCGATGCCCCGCTCGTCTTCGAGCAGGTAGCAGTTGACGTGTCCCAGGCCGGGCATGCTGATCGGGAGCTCGGTTCGCAGGATTCCAGGAGCGACCTCGGTGACCTCGGTGGTCGCCTCCTCCTGCTCCTGCTTGGGTGGTCGCGCCGCTGGTGGCGCATCAGAACTGGCCGGTGCGGGATCGTGTTGGTGGTGGTGCTGATGCTGCATTGGCGAATCGGCCTCCGCCGACGGCGCGATCTGGTCGGGATCGGCACGGTCATCGTGCCCGATCCGGCCGTTCGACGACGCACTCGGCCGCTCCGGTTCCGGTCGATCGAACTGTGCGACACCCCCTGTTCACAATTGTCGGTATGGAGATCGCAGCGGTCGTCGAGCGGGTCGAGCACATCGCCGACGTGCGCGCGAATCCTGCAGCAGACGGCGTGTTGATCACCTCCGGGCTCGTCGCGATCCGCGAAGCCCGAGCCTGGCTCGACGCCCAGCACGCCGATCTGGTCCACTCACTCCAACTCATCGATTCCTTCGCCGACCACACCGTCGCCACCGCCGCCAGACAATCGCTCGGCCAAGCCACCAAGACCACCGAACGCGCCACCACCCTGCATGCGACGCCGAAGCTCGCGGACGCGTTGGATGACGGCGCCATCACTGCCGAACACATCGACGCCGTCACCCGAGCATCCAGACGACTCGACGGGGACAAACGCCACGAGTTCATCGAACGCGCCAACCACCTCGCCGAGGTCGCCAAAGCAGGCACCGTCGACGAGTTCGCCCGCCGCTTGGACCTCGAAACCAAACGCCTGCAGGACGACGACGGCATCGATCGCCTCGAACGCCAACGGCGCAACACCCGAGCCCGAACCTGGGTCGACCTCGACGGCATGTGGAACCTGTCAGCAACGTTCGACCCTGTCACCGGCGTCAAGATCGCCGCACGCCTGGACGCCACCGTGCAAGCGATGTTCGGTCAAGAAGAGCCGGAGGAGTGTCCGAGCGACCCGATCGAGAAACAGCGCTACCTGACAGCCCAAGCACTCACCCAGCTGGTGACCGACACCACCGGGGTCGCCCGATCAGGCAAGCCAGAGTTCGTCGCGGTGATCGATGCTGACGCGCCCGCACCGGTGGGCCCGGTCGCCGAGTTCTCGATCCCCGTCGAGATCCCCACCCGAGTGTTGGCCACTCTCGCCGGCGACGCTGACATCCACACCGTCGTCGTCCGTAACGGTGTCGTGCTGCACGCACCAGGCGAACTGAACCTCGGCCGCTCCACCCGGCTGGCGAACCGGGCACAACGCCGAGCCCTCCGTGGCCTCTACCGCAACTGTGCGATCCCCGGCTGCACCGTCGCCTACGACCGATGCAAACTCCACCACATCACCTGGTGGCGCAACGGCGGAACGACCGATCTGCACAATCTGCTGCCCGTGTGCAGCGGGCACCACACCAAGATCCACCACGACGACTGGATCATCGAGTTGGGCCCCAACCGAGAACTCACCCTCCGACTCCCCGACGGCACCATCCACACCACCGGGCCACCCACCCGACGAACCGCCGCCTGACCGGACGAGGTCAGGCGCTCGCAATCGATCGCCGCGCACTCGCCGGAGACCCGCGGGCGCAGCCGGCCCTTTCAGGTCCGTGAATCGAGCTCGGCCACGTCACGGGTTGGCGCCGTCAGCCGATACGACGCGTCGAGCAACTCGGCGACCTCGGACCAATCGGTGTCACCGTCGAGGTCGACGCCCACCCAACCCGCCGGGCCGAGATAGGCGGGCACGAACGTCCGCTCGTCCTCGAGCAACGCACGGCGGTCACTCTCGTCGGGCTGCACCATCACCGAATGCGGGTGCTCGACCCACT
>CAVQST010000007.1:0-76359 GCA_963716075.1 Ilumatobacteraceae bacterium
CCTCCACGATCTCGACGAGCCGCGAGAAGCTCACGCCGAGATAGTCGGTTGCTTCGTAGCGCTGGATCGCCTGCTCAGCGAGCCCGAGCCGCTCAGCCAGTTCGCGTTGGGTCAGCCCGCGGGCGATACGTGCCCTGATCAGTGCCGTCGGGAACTCACCGATACCTGTTGCCTCGATCAGCGTGGCGTTGTTCAGGTCGTCGTACTCGGCCAATTCGGCCGCGAAGTCGCCGAGCGTTCCGGCGAGGGCTTCGAGCTGCAACTCGCGCATGTCCGGCGACAATCCGTCCGGAAGCGGTGAGTGCTGCAGTTCGCTGATCGCCACGCGCAGCTCATCGGCTTTGGCGCGCGTGATCTTGTACTGCCGTTCGTTCTTGATCATGGTCCGAACTCCTCATCGACCAAGCGCTCGGCCTCGAGTTCTTCCCACGACGCAGCCCACTCTCCCGCTGGCACGCGACCGTCGACGAGATCCGGAATCATCAACACAACATAGCAGTTGTGTTGCGTTCAGGGCTCGTCTGATTCCGCAGTCCAGTTCGGGTCGAGCAACTCGAAGGCACGCTCGCTGATCTGCCTCGGCCGGTCGCCTTCGTGTTGGACGTAGCCACGCGTCGTGGAGGTGTCGGAGTGGCCGACGAACCTTGCGACGTCGCCGAGGTCGAGCGAGCCCGACGCGAACAACGAGGTCACCACCGAGCGCCGACCTGCGTGCGTGCCGAGACCGGTCGGGTCGAGGCCGGCACGGGTGGCCGCCCGCGCGAATCGCACGGTCGACATGCTGGCGAAGCATGGGGCTCCCAGTGGCTGTCGTGAACACGAGGTCGAGGTGGTCGCCGTCGTAGTCGACCGTCGGCCAGTCGCCGCCGAGCTTGACCCGATCTTCGTCTTGGACCTCGCGGCGCTTGGCGAGCAGTCCGATCACCGACGGGCTCAACGACTGAACCCCAGCGGTCCGCCGCGTCTTGGTCGGCCCGAGCACCATCCCGACCCCGTCGGTGTAGGTGGATCCGCGTCGAAGGCGCACGGTGCGCGTCTCGAGATCGATGTCCTGCCACGCGAGACCGAGCGCTTCGCTGATCCGCCAGCCCTGCAGGTAGCAGAGCCCGACGGCAGCGGCGAACCTTCCATCGCACTCGGCAAGGAGCCGCTGCGTTTCAGCAGGCGTGATCGTTCGACGCCGAACTTGCGGAACTCGAGGGGTCTTCACTCGGCGAGCAACGTTGTCTGCTGCGAGGCCGAGCCCGACCGCCTGGTCCATGATCTGCACCAGCAGCGTTCGCACGTTCCGCGCCCTCGACGCCGATCCCTTGTCGATCAGGTCGGAGATGAACGCCGCGACCTGCTCGGGCCGGAGTTGGCGAGCCGCAATCGTTCCGAGCCCGGCGTCGATCAATCGCACCTGCTTGCGATACGTCGCGAACGTCGTGTCGCGCACGCGATGCCGGGCGACGTTCTGCAACCACCACGCCGACAGTTCGGCCACGGTCGAGTCTGCGGTGAACCCCTCTTCGAGCGAGGCGAAGCGGGCGTCATCTGCCACCTTCGCGATGTGGCGGATCTCGTCGAGAAGCCACTGCAAGAGCACGGGTCTTGCCGGTGGGCCGCCCGACTTTGCCGTCGGGTTTCCTCCACGGAGCGACCCACACGTTGCGGGCCTTGTCGAAGTACGGCTGCGCTTCTCCGTTGGGCGCCTTGTTGACGACCCGAAACGAGTCCGTGGTGGGGTCGATGACCCGCTTTCCCCGCGGCGTCTTCGGCATCCGAATCACCCTCCTCCGTTACTCTCAAACCCACTTTGAGAGTAACCGTGAGAGTAACGCTCCACGAACATGACCGAACGCCAGCGAACGTGATTTCGCATAACCCCAGGTCAGAGGCCTTTCGGCGGACATCAGCGAACGCTGGGAAACTGATTGGCGGAGGTGGACGGGAATCGAACCCGCCGGATGGGGATCGCCCATCCCAACCGCTTTGAAGGCGGCGGAGCCCACCAGGTACTCGGACACCTCCGCCCCGAACACTATCGGTGGTTCGGTCGCCGAACCAGTTGGTCACATCCAGGCGCGATGATCGGTCTCGACGCCGTGCAGGATCACATCGCGGGCGGCGTACGCCTCGTCGATGGGGATCATGCCCACGCTGATCGTGCCGGCAGCAGTGACCACCTCGACGCGACCAAGGCCGCGGCGTCGCTCGAAGATCGTCTGGGTGACCCGAACCACATTCGCCTTGCGCAACAACGCCTGTTCCGTCGACGAACTGATCACCCGACTCGTCGTTGCCAATTCGGCACCGAGCGACCACCGGTGAGTTCGGACATGACGCCGGATCGTCCACCACACCGGCAACACCACGAGCATCACCAACGTCGCCCACCAGCCGACCACCAACGCCGCCGCGACCGTGACGAGTGAGGCGACAATGGCCGTGTTGCGCACCCGCAGCCAGACCTCGGCGGGGTGCACACGCCGGTCGAGCGCAAGGTGGTCGATCGGAGAGAGCCCAGCGGCGACTGCGGCCGCCGCGAATTCGCCGTCGCGGCATCCGACCAGCGAAATGTCACCCTCGCCGATGTTGGACAGATGCACCTCTCGCAGACCCGCACGACGCTGCAACCAGTTCTGGCGGCTCGTCAACACCTGGACCCGTGCCACACTGCTCGTGGTGCTGAAGCGCGACAACAGCCCCGACGTTCGACGCAACGTCGTCGCGTCGGTTCGCAACGCCAGTTGCCAGTCGGCGAAGAACACCCGGCTGATGTTCAAGAGCACGATGAAGAGCGGCGCAGCGATCACGATGATCGGCACCAACCACCAGCCGAGGCCATCGACATCGACATCGGGCGCCGCGTCCGAGATGTCGTCGGCGACCGGTTCGAGCGCCTGTTGGAGTCCGAGCCACAACGGCACGATGAGGGCCACGCCCGCCCACGGCGACATCGTCAACGCCGCGGCGAGCAGCCGCCGAGGTGTGTGCTGGAACACGATGCGCTCAGCGGGTGCCGCCGGGTCGGCGACTCCCGCTGCAGCGGTCCGCGCTCCGGCACCACCGGCGGCCACCCGGCGTCGGAGTTCCTCGGCAACCGGGAGCGACACCGCATCGATGGTGAACTCGGCTTGTGAGGTACCAGCGGTGTCGACGACCACTTTCACCACATCGGTCAACCGGTGCAGCAGCTCCTGTTCGATGGTGATGCTCTGGATACGCCCGACCGCCACGGTGAGCCGATCGATGCGCAGCACACCTTTGGTGACCACGAGCTCTCCGTCGATCAACTGGAAGGTGTAACGCCACCACGACAGCACCGACACCGTCAACAGCAGGGCGGCAACCACGACGCCGACAACCAGCAGTCGCCCGTCGGCCGCGCCCCTCGCGAGGAAGAAGAAGAGCACGATCAGCTGGGCAATGCCGAGCGAGCGAAGGGCCCGAACGCCGAGCAGCACGATTGCGATGGGCGCCTGCCGCTGAGGCGCAGTGAGGTCGATCACGGGATCCGTCACAGGTTCGATCACGCAGTCGGGGGTGGCGGCCATGGGGTGGGAGCAGGCCGGGCCCGATCGTCGTCATCCCGGTCGTCAATCCCGTCCTCCCCGTCCCCGTCGTCCTCCTCGTCGACGCCGGCACGCTCCGCGACCACCTGCTTGATCCGGTCGGCGTCTTCGTGCGCCAACCCAGGCACCGACAGATCGGGGCCGGCCGAACTCACCTCCAGCGTTGCAAGGCCGAGCCAGCGCTCGATCAGCCCGCGGCCCACGCTGACGTGCTGGACACGCGAGAACGGAACGGTCTCCACACGGTGGTGGATCACCCCGCTGCGCAGCGACAGGTCGTGTTCGCGCACCTGATACGCGAGGCGGCGCGACTCGAGAATCCACACGAGTGCGATCGCGCTGAGCACCAGCACGAGCGCGCCGCCGATCACCGCGGGAACTGCCACTGCGCCACTGCGCCACACGATCAGCGCCACCACGCCGACAACGGTCACCGCCGCCATCGCCGTGGCTGCGAGCCGGGCCCACACATATCGAGGGTCGACCGACACGAACGCCTCGTCGGCCAGCTGAGGGAGCCGCTCGACAGAGATCGGCTCGTTGGAGAACGGTTCGAGCGTGGTCCCGTTGGTCATTGCGTTCCATTCAACTGGCGTTGCGGCAACGTTGCGTGGTCGGTACGGTTTGCTCACCGACTTCCCCCATGCATCCGCCCGCTGATCGGGGGAACGTCATGGTCACACTCTGTTGGGCTGCCAAAGGTGGCAGCGGAACCACGGTGGTCGCCACCGCACGAGCGCTCACATCGCCACGCCCGTCGCTGCTCGTCGACCTCGACGGTGAAGTGCCCGCCGTGCTCGGCATCGCCGAACCCGATCGTCCTGGTGTGGCCGAATGGCTCACCAGTGGCGCGTCACCCGATCAGCTCGCCGAACTGCTCATCGACATCGCCCCGCAGACCTGGCTGCTGCCGTGGCGATCAACGGGCAGCCAGATCACCGACCAACACGGCAACGACCAGTCGCGCTGGGCGGCGCTCGGACACTGGTTGCACGACTGGTCGGACCAGTGGGGGTGCGACGTCACCGTCGACTGCGGCACACGGACACCTCCCCAACCCCTGCGCGAGCGCGCGACCCGTTCCCTGCTCGTCACGCGACCCTGCTACCTGGCGGTGCGTCGCGCGGCCCGAAACCCGGTGCGACCCACCGGCGTGGTACTCGTCGACGAACCCGGCCACGGCCTCGGCCCACGCGACATCGAACAGACGCTCGGCGTGCCGATCGAGGCCACGGTCGGGTTCGACCCTGCTGTCGCACGAGCTGTCGACGCAGGCCTCCTCGCCACACGCCTGCCACGCATGATCAGCCGCGCACTGAGAGGTGTGGCAGCGTGATCGACACCGACCTGGTTCGGGCCGTGTGTGCCGTCGTGGCCGACCGCCCCGGCGACCCCGCTCCACTGGTGCACGCCGAGGTGCGGCGCCTCGCCCCACTGTGTTCCGACCATCAGCGCCGCGAGCTCGCGGATCGGGCCATGGCGCACCTGCGCGGGCTCGGCGAGCTCGACGCCTACGTGCACGACGATGCCATCGACGAGGTGATGGTCAACGCTGGCCGCGAAATCTGGATCGATCGCAACGGCGCACTCGAACTCGTCGGCGAGCTGGTCACCGACAGCATCGACCTGCTGATCGAGAGGATCCTGGCGCCACTCGGCCGGCGCGTCGACCGGTCGTCACCGATCGTCGATGCCCGCCTCGACGACGGGTCTCGGATCTGCGCGGTGCTGGCGCCCATTGCGGTCGATGGCACCACGCTGTCGATCCGTCGTTTCCGACGAAACGTGTTGGCACTCGATGCCTTCGCCAATGCCGCAGGCTGCCAGCTCCTGCGCGACCTCGTCGAACGACGCTGCAACATCGTGGTGTCGGGCGCAACGTCGTCGGGCAAGACCTCGCTGGTGGCGGCCCTGATCGACGGCGTCGATGCAACGGAGCGATTGCTGGTGGTGGAAGACACCGCAGAGCTTCCCGTGCGCCACCCCCACGCTGTGCGTCTCGAAGCGCGACCGGCCACCGCCGACGGCCCGACACCGGTCGATCTCGCCCAACTCGTCCGCACGGCGCTGAGGTTGCGACCCGACCGATTGGTGGTCGGCGAAGCCCGCGGCGACGAAGTGCTCGCACTGGTGCAGGCAATGAACACGGGCCACGACGGCTCGATGTCCACATGCCACGCCAACGGCCCGCTCGATGCGCTGCTTCGACTCGAATCGCTCGTGCTCGCCGCCGCACCCACCTGGCCGCTCGACGCGATCCGCCACCAACTCGCTCGCTCGATCGACGTGATCGTGCAGGTCGAACGCCAAGCCGACAACAGCCGCCGTGTGGTGGCGATCAGCGAGGTCGACCAGCCAAGCGACGCCTCGCGCACGGGCCCACCGACCCTGCGCCAGCTCGCCCACTGCGATACTGCGCTCGGGCTGGTCGTCGACGCGTCGCCCACTCGGCGGCGCCGATGAACGCGCTGATCACGTTGGCGGTTCTGGCGGCGCTCGCCGTCGTCTCGATGCGCCTGCGGCCCCACTCGACGCGGATCGACGACCCCGCTTCGCTACCGAGCGCTTCGCCGACCGAAGCACGCGCAGGGTCGCCCGGTACCTCCCACCCGATCGCGGCCGACGCGATGCCTGGGCGGCGGCCTGGCACCGCCGCCGCGCGCTGGCGCATCCGCCCTCGGCTCGGGCCGTGGCCGAATGGTGCGACGACCTTGCGCGGCATGTTCGATCGGGCTCGACACTGCGCGACGCACTGATGTCCAGCTCGACCTCCGACCACGCAGTCGAGCACGCACTTCGCCCGCTCAGGCTGGCGATCGATCGTGGAACATCGGTTGCGGACGCACTCCATCGCATCAATGCTCCCGGCGCGCACCTGCAACTCGCCGTGTCGGTCGTGGGCACGGCCGCTCGCCTCGGTGGCCCCTCGTCGGCCGCAATCGATCGCACCGCCATGGCATTGCGCCGACGTGCGGCCGAACTCGACGACCGAGCCACCCAAGCAGCACAGGCCCGACTGTCGACGCATGTGATGACGGCACTCCCGCTGCTGATGCTCGGGGTGCTCGTGGCAACCGACGACGATGTCCGTGCCGTGGTCGTGTCCCCCTTGGGCGCCGGGTGCATTGCGGCCGGCCTCACGCTGAACCTCACCGGTTGGTGGTGGATGCACCGCATCGTCGGAGCCCCACGATGACCACCACCACGATCGTGATCATCTCGATGGCGCCGGCGGCAGTACTGGGCGTCGGCGGACGCCTCCGGCGCCGCGCTACAGGACCAATTCGTTCCATTGCTCCTGTAGCGCCAGGAGCAATGGACCACCTCCCGCTCGCGATCGGCCGGCTCTCCACCGGTGGCCGAACAATCCTCGCGATCACCGCCGTGGCGCTCATGGCGGTGATCGCCGGCCCCCTCGTGGTGATCGGCGTTGGCGCCATGGTGATGATGGTCCGCAGGTTGCGGCCGATCCAGGAGGCCCGACGACGCCAGATCCAGATCGAGCGCGACCTTCCGACCGCCATGGACCTCCTGGTGCTCAGCGTGCGCGCCGGGCTCACCCCGCAGCAGGCGGTCGACGAACTCGCGTCCACGCTGTCCGGCCCCGTGGCAGAGGCGTTCGCCGAAGTCGTGCGACGCACGCAGCGTGGCCAGCCGTTCGCCGACGCGCTCGGCGCGCTGGCAGATCTCCTCGGGCCACGCGCTCGGGGCATTGGGCGACGTGATCGCCACCAGCGATCGACACGGACTGGCCCTCGGCCCCACCCTCGACCAACTCGCCTTCGAAGCCGCCGCAGCGCGACACCGCCTCGACCAGGCCGACGCCCGCCGCCTTCCGGTGCGGCTCGCGTTCCCCCTCGTGGCGTGCACGCTGCCGTCGTTCGTGTTGCTTGCGATCGTCCCCGCGATGATCGCCGCTCTGTCGTCACTCGGCGATTCCGCCTGGTGATCCTCTCGACCGGAGCCATCCGGTCCACCGTCCAACCTCGACAACACGGGAGTTCCCATGCCCAACCACCTCGCCCTGCTGCTCTACGTTCACCTCCACAACGCCGCCTACGCCGCCGTCCACCCACCATGTGCCGCTGCTGGCACCAACGGTCCGACCCATCGCTTCGCCCGCGGCGACGAGCGAGGTCAGGCGACCACCGAATATGCGCTGGTGCTGTTGGCCGCTGCGCTCGTGGGTCTCATGGTGGTCGCCTGGGCCACCGCCGGTGGCGGGGCGCAACGCATCAGCCGCCTGTTCAACAGCGTGATCGATGCCGTCATCGACCGGATCTGACCGCCTGGGAAGCCGTCTCCAGCGCGGGGCCGACCGCCGAGACAGCGGGCAGGCCACCGTCGAATTCGCCATGGTGCTCCCGGTGATCGTCGTGATGACCCTCAGCATCGTGGCGGTCGGCGTGGCGGTACGCAACGAACTGGCTGTGGAACTCGCCGCCCGGGAAGGAGCCCGGGCGGCGAGCGTGTCGGCCACACCAGCAGCAGCTGCGACGCGCGCGGCCACACGGGCGGTGTCGCTACCGATCGACGTGGCCACGACCGAGGCGGCGTCGAGGGTGTCGGTGACCGTCACCTATGTCGACCCCGTCGACGTCGCGATCATCGGCGCCGTGCTCGGCCCGATCACCCACACCGCCACCGTCACCATGGCGGTCGAGCCGCCGTAGTGTGAACCACCGTGCAGGTTCACATCTCGGTCGCCGACGTCGCCGGTACCGCTGTGGCAAGCGTCGATGGGGCCGTCGACCTCGCGTCGGTCGGATCGTTCCACAACGAACTCGGCCGCGTGCTCCGCCAACGTCCCGGCGTGGTCGTGGTGGTCGATCTCGACGGAGCGACCGTGCTCGACGACGCCGGCCTCGGCGTGCTCCTCGGCGCAGCAGCGACCGCCCGTGATGCGGGCGGCGATCTCGAAATCGTCTGCACACGTGCGGCGCTGCGCGAACGGCTCGCTCACACGCGGCTCGATCAGGCGGTCACCGTCCGTTCGTCGATCACCTCGCCATGACCGCTCACGATTCGACCACGGTCTGGGTGTTGGGCGACCAACTCAACCGCGGCATCGGAGCGCTGGCGCAGGCCGATCCGGCAACACACCGGGTCTTGATGGTGGAGAGCCTGGGCAAACTGGCGAGCAAACGGTGGCATCGCCAGCGCGCCCACTTCGTGATCGCATCGATGCGCCGATTCGCCGACGACCTGCGAGCAGACGGCTTCGACGTCGACTACCGATACAGCACATCGCAACGCGCCGGCCACGCCGAGCACGTCGCCGAGTTCTCACCGGCCGAGGTGATCGCCACCGAGCCGGCGAGCTTCGATGGGCTCGTCATGCTGCGCGACCTCGGGGTCAGCGTCGTGCGCTCGAATCAGTTCCTGTGCCACTACGACGACTTCGCTGCATGGGCCGACGGGCGACGCCAGCTCAAGATGGAGGACTTCTACCGCTGGCAACGGCGGCGTCTCGGCTATCTGATGGAACCGGTCGCCGACGGTGAGGATCCACAACGGGCCGAGCCGGTCACCGGTCGCTGGAACTACGACGACGAGAATCGTGAGCGACCTCCGAAGACCGGGACCCCATGGCCCGACGTGCAACGGTCACGTCTCGACGACCTCGACCGTGAGGTGCTCGACGACCTTCCCGACACCTGCTGGGGCGCCGAGCCCGACGGCACCTGGGCCACCACCCGCGCGCCGCGCTCGCGCGCCTCCGTCACTTCGTCGACGACGTGCTCCCGATGTTCGGCCCCCACGAGGACGCCATGGTGGAGCGGTCGTGGCATCTCGCCCACTCGGTGCTGTCGCCGTACATGAACATCGGGCTGCTGCTGCCGGGCGAAGTGTGCGATGCCGTGCAGGATGCGTATGACGAGGGCCGCGTGCCGATCGCATCTGCGGAGGGATTCATCCGCCAGGTGATCGGCTGGCGCGAGTACGTGTGGGGCGTCTACTGGCTGTGGATGCCCGACTACCGCAACCGCAATGCGCTCGCCGCCGACCGACCCGTGCCGCCGGTGTTCCTCGGCGAGGCGAGCACCGACATGAACTGCGTCAGCAACTGCATGTCGACGCTGCACGACCAGGCCTACAACCACCACATCCAGCGGCTGATGGTGCTCGGCAACCTGGCAATGCTTCACGGCGTCGACCCGTGGGAGTTGACCGAATGGATGTGGTCGAGCTTCATCGACGGCGCCGAGTGGGTGATGCTGCCGAACGTGATCGGCATGAGCCAGTGGGCCGACGGCGGGATGATGGCCACCAAGCCCTACGCGGCCGGCGGCAACTACATCGACAAGATGAGCGACTACTGCACGCCGTGCCGCTACGACCGCAAGCAACGCGTCGGCGACGACGCCTGCCCGTTCACCACGCTCTACTGGGACTTTCTGGCGCGTCACCACGACATGCTGGTGCGCAACCCACGCGTCGCCCGCCAGGTTCGCGCCTCCGAGCAACTGTCTGACCTTCCCGCGGTGCGGGAGCGCGCCGTCGAGGTGCGTCGCCGCCTCGACGACGGCACCCTGTGAGCGTGAACGCCACGTCCGGACAGCCCGCCTCCCGCACCACGACCACCAACGACGACGACGATCCCATCTTCCATCTCGCGCTGCCCGACGACTGGGCCGCTGCGTTCGCCATCGGCGCCTACACGATGTCCACTCGCGGCGTCACGCTCGAGGAGGAGGGGTTCATCCACTGTTCGACGCGTGAGCAGATGCAAGCCACGGCCAATCGCTTCTACGGCGACGTCGAACAACTCGTGGTGCTCACGATCGACCGTCGGTTGGTCCCCTCGGAGATCCGGTGGGAACCACCGGCACCGGGCCTCGACGTGCTCTTCCCGCACATCTACGGCCCGCTGCCGATCGGCGCGGTCAACCTCGCCAGCTTCTGGACTCGTCGACCCGATCGCGAGTGGTCCGTCGACGACGCCTGAACCCGCACCACGTCGCAGGTCCTCACCCGATCTGCGCCCGATGCGTCCCGGAACCTGGGACGCATTCGGCGCAGATGGTGCGGTGGGACGTATGTGGCGCAGATCGGGTGGGACGCGCAGTGTTCAACGATCGGACTCCGCGTAGGCAGGTACGCCCATCTCGACGAGGTCGAGTCCCGCGATTTCATCCTCGGCAGTCGGGCGGATGCCACCCGCAGTGAGTCGGTCCTGCAACTTGAAGAAGCCGAATGCCAGCCCGAAGATGAGCGTGCAGATCACCAACGCGCCGACGGCCTGCGCTCCCAACTGGCCGAAGCCCAGCCCGCCGAAGTCGTACAGGATCCCCGTCACCCCGTTGCCGGCAGTGTCGGCGGTGTCGGTTGCGTTCCAACCAGCGCCGTAGCTGCCATCGGCGAAGATGCCCACCGCAAGTACACCGAACAGGCCGCACACACCGTGTACGGCGATGGCACCGACGGGGTCGTCGATCTTGAAACGACGCTCGACCAGCCAGGCCACCTCGATCACGATCACCCCGGCAAGCATGCCGATCACCGCAGCCGCCCACGGCTGCACGAATGCACACGGGGCGGTGATCGCCACCAGCCCGGCGAGCATGCCGTTGACCATCATCGAAGGGTCCGGCTTGCCAGACCGCCGGGTCACCCAGAACAGTGCCGCGACCGAGCCGAACGCCGCGGCGATGCCGGTGTTGGCCGCGACCGTGGCGAACTGGATGTCGGTGGCGGCAAAGGTCGACGCAGCGTTGAAGCCGAACCATCCGAACAACAGAATGAACGTGCCGAACATCGCCATGGGAATGTTGTGACCGAGCAGCGCACGAGGCGTGCCGTCCTTGTCGAACTTGCCGATGCGCGGCCCGAGCACAATCGCTCCCGCGAGCGCTGCCGCGCCGCCAACGGCGTGCACCACGCCGGAGCCGGCGAAGTCGACGTAGCCGAAGCCGAGTCCGACGTTGTTGCCGAGTTGGCTGATCCAGCCACCGCCCCATGTCCAGGCGCCGAACAGCGGGTAGTAGACACCGCCGCAGAAGAGCCCCCACAGCACGAACGACGACCACTTCCACCGTTCGGCCATCGAGCCGGTCGGGATCGTCGCCGTCGTGTCCATGAAGGCCACCATGTACAAGAAGAACGCGAGTATCGATGCGGTCGATGCCGAGCCACCGAGGTCGCCGAGCGCGAACCCTCCCTTCCAGAGAAACACCCAATCACCGATCTGCAGCAGTGGCCCACCAACCGGGGCGTCCATGCCGAACACCCCCGGATAGGAGAACCCTCCGAACATGAAGGCAAAGCCGACGAAGAAGAAGGCGACGAATCCCAATCCGAAGATCATGAAGTTCGTCGAGACCACGTGAGCGGCATGTTTCGACCGACAGAACCCGGTCTCCACCATGGCGAAACCCGCCTGCATGAAGATCACGAGGGCCGCGCCGATCACAATCCACAGCAGATTGAGCGACAGCGCAACGGTGGGCGCGTCGACGTCGGGACCAACCACGAAAAGGGTTGACATTGAATGGTTCTCCTGCTTTCGGGCACCTTGCGGTGCGCCCCGTGCCTGACGGTTGTCAGGTACGCCCGTGCGGTTCCAGCCCCGCTACAACGAGTAGACGGATCCTGGTCGTGGCGCGTTTCACCGCTGTCGCTGCGGTGTGACGGGAAGATGAACTGCCTTCGGCCGACCGACCGGGCGAGGCGTTGCTAACTTGACGTGGTGAGCACCGCGCCGACGATCGACGAACGCCTACGAGGATCGGTTGCCGAGCTCGACGCACGCCGCTTGCAGAGTCGATTCCTCGGTGTCGACGTGTGCTCGATCGCCGATGTCGTCGAGCGCCAGCCGGCGCGATTCGGTGGCGAGGTGAGAAGCCAGCACCGTTCGGAACCGGCCGGGAGGCCGGCCCTCAGCGTCACTGTCCACGACGGAACCGGATCAGCGGTCGCGATCTTCACCGGCCGCTCGCGCATCAGGGGCCTCGTGGCAGGGCGCGGCGTGCTCTTCGAGGGGGTCGGTCGACGAGATAACGGACAACTCATCGTCGTCAACCCGGCGTACACGCTGCTGCCCTGATCCGAGGCGATGCCAGGCCCTCCACGACGACTTGCCCCGCACCGGAATCCACGATTCAGCGGTTGCGAACACCACGGCGCGTCGTAGCATCTCGGTAACTGAAGGGGAGTATCCCACGAGGTCCGTCGTCATCTCGCTCGAACTCTGAGCCGGCGGGGCCAGCTCGACGCCGGGCGGAGAGACCTTCAGCGACCGATTGTTCGTGCGCTGAAAGGGACCCATGTCCACCGAGACCTTCACACTGTTTCGACTGCCGCTGGGTGGGTTCGAATCCGAGGCTTCGACGGCCGGCATCGTCCACGTCGCCAACCAATGGTTGGGGTCGTCGCGATGAGCGTGTCGGTGATTCTCGGATTGGTGATCGGCGTCGGATGCCTGGTGGCCGGCGCCGAACTTCTCGTCAAGGGCGCCGCCGCGATCGCCACCAGGTTTGGTGTCCAACCCGTGGTGATCGGCTTGACGGTCGTGGCATTCGGCACGAGCGCCCCCGAGCTGGCGGTGAGCGTCGGTGCAGGATTCTCTGGCAACGCCGACGTTGCGTTCGGCAACGTCGCCGGGAGCAACATCGTCAACATCCTGCTGATCCTCGGTGCCTCCGCTGTGGTTGGCGGATTGGCGGTGTCGCAGCGCATCGTGCGCATCGATGTTCCACTGCTGATCGGTGTGTCGTTCGTTGCGTTGTTGATGTCGCTCGACAACCGGATCGGACGCATCGACGGCGTCATCTTGTTCTGCGGGATCATCGCCTACACGTGGTGGCTCATTCGTGCGTCGCGGCGGGAGACCGCAGACATCGCCATCGAGTACGAAGCAGCAATCGACACCGTCGAAGGCTCTGCGGCCGAACGACCAGTCCTGGCCCAGATCGCTCTGGTCATCAGCGGCCTTGTGGTGTTGGTGATCGGCTCACAGTTGCTCGTCAACTCAGCCACCGACATCGCAGCATCGCTCGGCGTGAGTGATCTCGTCATCGGGCTCACCGTCGTGGCGATCGGCACATCGCTGCCCGAGCTTGCGACATCGATCATGGCGGCATTTCGTGGCCAACGCGACATTGCCGTCGGCAACGTTGTCGGCTCGTGCTTGTTCAACTTGATGTGCGTACTCGGCCTCACCGGCATCGTGTCGCCGAATGGAGTGAGCGTCAGCGACGCATCGCTGCAGCTCGACTTCCCCGTGATGATCGCCGCCGCCATCGTGTTGCTGCCGATCTTCTGGAACGGCTTCGAGATCAAGCGGTGGGAAGGAGTCGTTCTGTGCGCCTTCTATGCCGTCTACGTCACCTATCTGGTCCTCGACGAGAACAACAGCAGCGCCGCCAACGTGGTGGCACCAGCAGCGCTCATCGCTGCTCCGCTCGTGCTGATGACCTTTGCCGTCACCGGCTACCGAGGCTGGCAACACCACCGCTCCTCCCAGCAGCCTGACGCCCACGAGCGGATGTCGACCTGAGCCTCACTGACCGGATTCGAACATCCGCTCGTCTCCACCATTCCAACCCACAACACCATTGAAAGGACATGTCATCATGGGAATACTCGATGCGATCAAGGGCCTGCTCGGCGGCGACGGGATCCAAGGAGTCCTCGAGTCGACCGGACTCAGCGAACACGTCGAAGGGTTCCTCGGCGAAGGAAGCGCACTCGCCGAGAACTTCGGCGTCGACCTCGGACAAGCCACCGAAGCGCTCGGCGTCGACGGCGTCGCCGAATCACTCCCCGGCGGACTCGGCGACATCGTGCACGGTGTCACCGAAGGCGGCCTCGAAGCGCCCACCGCCTGAGCACATCGACGCGGCCTGATCTCCAGAGCACCCCGACCCGACTCATGTCGGAGCGACCTCTTGCGCCGTTGTTGGTCAGCGGCGCGCCAGCAGTGAGGTGACGGTCGATTCGGCATCATCAGTGACCAACGCGATCACTTCGTCGCCGACGTAGAACGTCGTGTCGCCGCGCGGCACCACGACGTCGCCGGCCCGAACGATCGCCACCACGCTGGCACCGCGAGGAAAGCCCGCGGCGACAATCTGTTGACCGAGCACCGGGCTGTCGTCTGACAGCGTCACTTCCACGAGGCGAGCCTTCCCGCCCGCCACCTGCATCAGCCGAACCAGCGACCCGACTGACACCGCCTCCTCGACGAGCGCCGACAGCAGGTGAGGCGCGGAGACGGCAACGTCGACACCCCACATCTCGTTGAACATCCATTCGTTCGCCGGATGATTGACCCGAGCGAGCACGCGAGGCACGGCAAACTCCTGCTTGGCCAACAACGACACCACGAGGTTGTCCTCGTCGTCGCCGGTGACGGCGAGCACGACGTCGGCGCGTTCCGGCTCGGCCCGAGCGAACTCGCTCACCTCGCACGCGTCTGCTGTCACCCAGGTCGCATCGCTGAGGCCATCGGTCTGACGCCGGCGATCGATGTGGTCAGCAAACCGTTCCACGACGACCACTTCGTGACCGTTCGCCAGGAGATCAGCGGCGATGAACACGCCGACCTTGCCAGCACCAACAACAACAACTCTCACGACACACCTCCGGGCGAACTCTGCTCGCTCCATCTGGCCGACAACTCGTCGACCTGATCGGTCGGCATCATCAGATACAACACGTCGCCGTCTTGGACGACAAGATCGGCGCTCGCTACGACGCCACGGCCGAGCCGACGAACCGCTGCAACCCGAACGAGCCACTCACGGTCGATGGCCTCGATGGTTCGTCCGATCACCACCTTGGTCGCTTCACGTTCGACGAGGCACATCGTGGCGCTCGGATCGACCCATCGGACATGCTCGTCGTCGGGAAGGAGTTGGCGGATCGACATGTCGATCGTGAGTTGCGCCGACGCGACCGTCGGAATGCCCAGCCGCTCGTACACCGCAGCGCGCCGTGGGTCGTAGATCCGTGCGAACACCCGCGGTACGCCAAACGCCTCGCGTGCCGCCCTCGCCACCAGGATGTTGCTGTTGTCGCCGTTCGACACTGCGGCGAGTGCCGAGGCCCGCTCGATGCCTGCTCGCTGCAACGTCTCGCGGTCGTACCCGACACCTTCGATACAGGCGACGTCGAGACCCTCGACGCGTCGGAACGCCGAGCGTTTGATGTCGATCACCGACACCGTGCGACCACGATCGACCATCCGCTCCGCAAGCCCCGACCCGACGCGGCCGCATCCCACGATCACCACATGGGGACGGGAGTCGTCGTCGGTTGCTGGGGTTCCGGCCGGGAAGGCTGCTTCGGTACTCACAGGACCTCACTTGTCTCGGGTCGGTTGACGTCGCTGACTTGCACCGGCACCGACAGAATCGCGGTGTTCGGCCGTTGCCGAAGTTTCGAGCGGATGATCAACGCACTCTGGTTGTGCAGCGCCTGATCCCACCAATGCTCCACCACGAACTCGGGGATCACCACGGTGACGACATCGTCGGGGCGTTCGGCATCGAGTTCGTCGATCATCTGCATCACCGGGCCGGTGAGGTCCCGGTAGGGCGAGAACACCGTCCGCAACTCGACGGGGAGATCGAACGCCTCCCAGGCGTCGACGAGTTCGGTTTCTTCTTCGGCGGACGTGACCACACTGATCGCCACCAATCGATCGGGGCTCATCGAGCGGGCATATGCCACGGCTTTCAACACACCCAGGTTGACGCTGCCGACGAGAATCACGACGGTGTGCGAGTGGCGCGGAACGATGTCACCCGGCTCGGCACGCACCGCGGCACGGATCTTCTGGTAGTGCCGCTTGATGCGCAGGAAGACGAGCACGATGAGCGGGATCAACACCGCGGGGATCCAGGCCCCGATGGTGAACTTCGAGATCAACACCACCATCAAGACGATGAAGGTGGCGACCGCGCCGATGCCGTTCACGACAGCATTTCGCTTCCACCCCTTCTCCTGCGCCTTCTGGTGGTGTCGGACCATGCCGATCTGCGACAACGTGAACCCACAGAACACGCCAACGGCGTACAGCGGAATGAGTTTGCTGGTGTCTCCGGCGAAGACGACGATCAGCACCGACGCCACCCCAGCGAGCGCGAGGATGCCATTCGAGAACACGAGACGATCGCCCCGGTTGGAGAGCTGAACCGGGAGGTACCCATCGGCGGCCAGGATCGAGCCGACCCTCGGAAAGTCGGCGAACGCCGTGTTGGCGGCCAAGATCAGAATCGCAAACGTGGCGAACTGCAAGATGTAGTACGGCAGGGTTTCCCCGGAGAACACCGCACGCCCCATCACCGACAGCAGGGTCTCACCCTCACTCGGCGTGGGCTGCAATTGGCGGGCCAGCACGGCAATCCCGAAGAACGACGATGCAAGGATCGACCCCATCAGGATCAGGGTGATCGATGCGTGACGAGACTCCGGCTTCTTGAACGCCGGCACGCCGTTCGAAATCGCCTCGATACCGGTCAATGCCACTGCGCCCGACGAGAACGCCCGGAGGAACAACAGCACCGTCAGTCCGGCGAGTTCGCCGCCACCGGTCAACTCGTTGATCGCCTCGGTGTTCGGCGGCAGCGGATCGAGGTGCCCGGTGGCCACACGTACGAGCCCGATCACGATCAAGGCACCGAGGATCAGCATGTAGACGTACGTGGGCCCTGCGAACAGTCGGCCAGATTCCTTCAGCCCACGTAAGTTCGCAATCGTCATGATCGCAATGAACGCGAGGCAGATCTCCACACGCTCGGGCCGCAACGCCGGAAACGCCGAGGTGATCGCAGCCACGCCTGCCGACACCGAGACCGCCACCGTCAAGATGTAGTCGACGAGCAGCGAGGCTCCAGCGACGAGCGCTGGCTTCTCGCCGAGGTTTTCCCGACTCACCACGTACGAACCGCCTCCGCTCGGGTACGCATGAATCGTCTGGCGGTAGCTGCTGATGACCAGTACGAGCAGGACCATCACGATGATCGAGATCGGAATCAACTGGTTCAGAGCCACCGAGAGCCCGGCGACCGGCACCAGAACGATCAGGATCTCTTCGCTTGCGTACGCAGTGGACGAGATCGCGTCTGATGCGAACACTGCGAGCGCAACAGGAATACCGAGACGCTGATGCTGTTCGTCCTCGGTCGCCAGGGGCGTGCCGACGATGCGCTGCTTCCACCGACTCACCACGGCCGCGAGCCTCGGTCGGCCCCCTGGGCCGTGCACGGTGCATTCGATGACGCCACGGTGTTCTCCTGCTCTCGGGTGCGGTGGGAGTCCGCAAGTACCCGACGGATCGCTCCGTCACCCACGCGGAACCAGCCCCGCTTCGTGAGCACTCCAAACGCTATCGCCCTGCAGGACGCCTCGCCTCGCCCGATCTGCGCCCGATGCGTCCCGGAATCCGGGACGCATTCGGCGCGGATGGTGCGGTGGGACGTATGTGGCGCAGATCGGGTGGAGGGAGGGAGAGGGTCACCAGTGGCTGGTGCCGGGGGCGCCCTTGAACGGGCCGGTCACATTCGCAGTCACCCAGCCGCCGTAGAAGCTGCCCTCGTTGCTGGTGACCCGTTCGTCATCGATCCAGCATTCGTCGGCCTTCTGGGCGTAGAACGCCCAGTGGTCGGTGACGTCGGCAAAGCCGGCGGTCGGTTCCGGGTAGGTCCAACCGGCATCGACCACCCGTATGTCACCCACGACGATGTCTGCGTAGTGGGCGACACCCTTCCACTCGCAGAACGTTCGCCGCTCCGACCGCTCGAGCAGCCGGGAGTCGACGAACTCGGTAGCCACGTAGTAGGCGGGCGGCTGGCTCGTTTCGAGGATCCGCATTGCGTGCGGGGCATCGACGATCGTGGCGCCGGCGTGCACCACCCGGACCCGCCACTCGACTCGCTCCAGCCTCGGTGGGCGCGGGAAGTCCCACACCGACTCGATGGGCTTGCCGTTCGCCGCGATCTCCATGGCCTCAACGATGGGCAGAGGACGCCGCACACGTCGAGTCGTGCTCGGAGATCAGTCGAACTCGGACTGCTCGGGCGGACGGTTGCGTCCACCGGCGCGCTTGTCGCCGGCCTTCTCGTGCGCCCGTTGCTCCTCTTCGAGCGCCGCCTCCTCCTCGATCAGGCGGTCGAGGCTGCGGAGTCGCACGGCATCGAGTTCGCCCGCGGCGATCGCCGATTGCACGGCGCAGCCCGGCTCCTGGTCGTGTTTGCAGTCGCGGAAGCGGCAGTGGTCCATCAGATCGAAGACGTCGGCGAACGCCCGCTCGATGCCGTTGCCCGACAGCCACAGGCTGAGCGCCCGCACGCCCGGCGTGTCGATCAACCAGCCCTCACCGGGCAGCGGGACGAGTTCGGCAGCAACGGTGGTGTGGCGTCCGCGCTGGTCGCCTTCGCGCACCTCGAAGGTGGCTTGGCGCTGCGAGCCGATCAGCGAGTTCACGATCGTCGACTTGCCGACGCCGCTGGCGCCGAGGAAGGTCAAGGTGCGATTGCCGGCGGCGAACGCACCGATCGCATCGATGCCATCACCGGTTGCGCCGCTGGCGAGCAGCACCGGCACACCGAGGGCCACCTCACACAGCGCTTGACGACCGGGCTCCGGGTCGTCGACCAGGTCGGTCTTGGTGAGCACCACCACCGGGTCGGCGCCCGAATCGAACGCCAACACGAGCTCACGCTCCAATCGCCGCGGACTGGGTGGCGAACCGAGCGCGTGCACCAAGAACACGACATCGATGTTGGCCGCGAGCGTGTGTGACACCGCCCGCATCCCGTCGAATGACGCCCGTCGCGTGAACGCCGAGCGCCGCTCGAGCACGTGCTCCACCCGCTCGCCGTCGCCGGACGGCACCACCCAGTCGCCAACGGCAACATCGGCGCCGATGTTGCGCAACCGCATCGGCTCGGCAACACCTCGCGCCTCGTCCATCGAGCGCACCAACGTGCTCCATCCCCGATCGAGCCGCGACACCCGTCCTGGGACTCCCGGGCGGCCGATGTCGGCCCACGCGCGGTCGAAATCTGTCGCCCACCCGAGTGCCGGGTCCGGCTCGTGACGTGTACTCGACATCGTGGTCGCACCGTACCCGCGATGGGGATTCGCCTGTTCCTCGGGCACACTCACAGCAGCGGCTGCCGTCGGAAGCACTTGACAGGCGGCATCGCCGTCGCCTAGCGAACAGTCCCAACACCAGGCCAAGATCCGCCCAGTCGCCCAATCGCCAACCCCGCACCCTCCGCTCAAGGAAAGGCCCGCATGCCCAAACCTCTCGTCGTCGTCGAATCGCCCGCCAAGGCGAAGACGCTGTCGAAGTTCCTCGGCAACGACTACGACGTGCGCGCCTCGGTCGGCCACGTGTCCGACCTGCCCAGCAAGGGCCTCAACATCGACGTCGACAACGGGTTCAAACCCACCTACGAACTCACCGAGCGCGGCAAGACCGTTGTGAAAGACCTCAAGGCTGCACTCAAGGACGCGTCGGAGCTCTATCTCGCAACCGATGAAGACCGCGAGGGTGAAGCGATCTCCTGGCACCTGCTCGAGTACCTCAAGCCGAAGGTGCCGGTGAAACGGATGGTGTTCCACGAGATCACCAAGGCGGCCATCGACCACGCCGTCAACAACCCGCGCGACCTCGACTACGGCCTCGTCGACGCCGCCGAGACCCGCCGACTGCTCGACCGTCTCTACGGCTACGAGGTGTCGCCGGTGCTGTGGCGCCGTGTGAACCGCGGACTGTCGGCCGGTCGCGTGCAGAGTCCGTCGGTTCGGCTCATCGTCGCAGCGCGAGCGCGAGCGCATCGCCTACGTCACCGCCGACTACTGGGACATCGACCTCGGCACGGCCACCCAACCGGCCTTCGGCGCCAAGCTGGTTGCCGTCGACGGAGCCCGCGTGGCCACCGGCAAGGACTTCGACACCACGGGGCAGGTGTCGGCCAAGGCCGTCGCTCTCGACGAAGCGCGAGCACGTTCGCTGGCCGAGGGCCTCGACACCGCAACGTTCACCGTGCGCTCGGTCGAGGAGAAGCCCTACCGATCCGGCCCGAAGGCACCGTTCATGACCTCGACGCTGCAACAGGAGGGTGGCCGCAAGCTGCGGCTGTCGGCGTCGCAGGTGATGCGTGTGGCGCAGGGCCTCTACGAGCGTGGCTTCATCACCTACATGCGTACCGACAACGTGGTGCTGTCCGACGAAGCCATGCAGGCCGCGCGAGCAGCGGTCACCAGCGAGTACGGCGCCAACTACCTCAACAAGGCGCCACGGCAGTACTCGTCGAAGATCAAGAACGCCCAGGAAGCGCACGAAGCGATCCGGCCCACCACGCCCTTCCGTTCCCCGCAGAGTCTCGGCTCCGAACTCAACAGCCAGGAACTGGCGCTGTACCGGCTGATCTGGCAGCGCACCCTCGCCTCACAGATGGCCGATGCCACCGGTGTCACCGTCAGCGTCCGTCTGGCCGCGAACGCCACCGACCGCGCGACCGGGGAACTCACCGACTGCGAGTTCGCCGCGTCGGGCACCACGATCGCCTTCCCCGGATACCGGGCCGTGTACGTGGCCTCCAAGGAGGAGACCGGCGACGACGCTGCCGACAACGAGGCGCTCCTCCCAGCGCTCACCCAGGGCGACGAGGTGCCGATCGCCACGATCGAACCAAACGGCCACAGCACCTCACCGCCGGCCCGATACACCGAGGCCTCGCTCGTGAAGCGACTGGAGGAGTTGGGCATCGGCCGCCCGTCGACCTGGGCGTCGATCATCCAGACCATCCAGGACCGTGGCTATGTGTGGAAGAAGGGCCAGGCGCTGGTGCCCACGTGGACCGCCTTCGCCGTGATCCGCTTGCTCGAGGAGCACTTCGACGCGCTGGTCGACTACGACTTCACCGCCTCGATCGATGCCGACCTCGACGAGATCGCCAACGGTCGCCGCGCAAAGGACAAGTGGCTCAAGCGCTTCTACTTCGGCGACACCGGCGACGGTGACACCGAACCGATCTCAGCCGAGGCCGGAGTTGGCAAGGATGCGCTGCTCGGGCTCAAACGACTGGTCGAGGAGAACCTCGACGAGATCGATGCCGCCGAGATCAACACGTTCCCGCTCGGTCTCGACGACGACGGCGTGCTCATCGTGGCCAAGCCAGGCAAGTACGGCCCGTACGTGAAGCGCGGCGACGACACCGCCAGCGTGCCCGACGACCTTGCGCCCGACGAACTCACCGTTGCCAAGGCCATCGAGCTGCTCGCGGCGCCGAAGTCCGACGAACCGATCGGCGAACTCGACGGCTACCCGGTGTACGCGAAGAGCGGTCGCTACGGCCCCTACGTGCAGTGGGGCGACCACGACGATCCGCCGCCGGGGCTCGAGAAGCCGAAGATGTCGAGCCTGTTCAAGACCATGGTGCTCGAACGCATGACGATGGACGAGGCCGAGGCACTGCTGCAACTCCCCCGCCACCTGGGCGACGACCCCGCCGACGGCGTGGCGATCATGGCCAACAACGGCCGCTACGGGCCGTACGTGCAGAAGGACAAGGACTACCGCAACATCGATTCCGAGGACCAGCTCCTGCAGATCACCCTCGACGAGGCGCTCAAGATCTTCAGCGAGCCCAAGGTGTACAAGCGCGGCGGTCGCAGCATGGCGGCCAAGGGCCCATTGCGCGAGTTCGGCAACGACCCGGTGAGCGAGCGTGCGGTCGTGGCCAAGGACGGCAAGTTCGGCGTGTACGTCACCGACGGCGAGACCAATGCATCGCTCGGCAAGGGCGACCGACTCGACGCGATGGCACCAGAACGCGCCTACGAGCTGTTGGCCATCCGGCGCGAGGCGATCGTCGCCAAAGGTGGCGTCACCAAGAAGCGCCCTGCCAAGAAGAAGGCCGCCGCCAAGAAGCCGCGCTGCACCCAAGAAGTCAGCTGCGAAGAAGACCGCAACGAAGAAGACCGCTGCGAAGAAGACGGCGGCGCCCAAACCGGCCGCACCGGTGATCACCGACCTCAACAGCGAGTGACCCAGACCAGCGAGTGACCCAGACCAGCGATGAGCGAAACCCCCACATGTGGAGGTTTCGCTCATCGCCCGCTTGCTGTTAGGTTGGCCTAACTCATTGACCACCTGTGGTCGCCGACACACGGATGCCGACACCGCACAGCACACCCATTCGGAGTACACCGTGTTGCAGACGTTCCTCACCGGGCTTCGCGAAGGCCTCGAGGCGGCCCTCGTCGTCAGCATCTTGATGTCGTTCATGGTGCGCACCGGACACCGTGATCGCATCCCGGCGCTGTGGGCCGGAGTCACCGTGGCGATCCTGGTCTCGTTCGGCTTCGGGGCCCTGCTCCACTACACCTCGGCATCGATGAGTTTCGAAGCCCAGGAGGCATTCGGAGGCATCCTCTCGATCGTCGCCGTTGGGTTCGTCACCTGGATGGTGTTCTGGATGAAGCGGGCATCGCGCACGCTCAAGGGCGAATTGCAGGGCAAGATGGCCGCCGCCATCGAACTCGGCACGATCGGTGTGTTCACCGCGGCACTTCTCGCCGTCGGCCGCGAGGGCCTCGAGACTGCACTGTTCCTCTACCCGACCTTTCAGGCCCAAGGTGCCGGCGCCGGCCCTGCGGTCGGCGCACTGCTCGGCATCGTCACCGCGGTGGTCGTCGGTGTGCTGCTGTACCGGGGCGTGGTGTCGATGAACCTGGCCGCGTTCTTCAAGGTGACCGGTGCGGCTCTGATCGTGATCGCTGCAGGCGTCCTCGCCTACGGGGTCCACGACCTGCAGGAGGCCGGCATCCTGCCCGGCCTCGACACGCTCGCGTGGAGCATCGACGGGTGGGAGATCACCAGTTGGTACGGCGCACTCCTCAAGGGCATCTTCAATCTCGGCCCGCAGATGACCGTGCTGGAAATCGTTGTGTACCTCGGCTATCTGATCCCGACGATGTGGTTGTTCCTCCACAATCCCGGCCAACGCCCCGCTGCGGCAAGCGATGCCTCGACCGATGCCGACGCGCGACGCGCACGTGCAGACCTGAATCCCTTCCCTGAACCACATCCGAACCCCCACCTGCCCGAACCTCTCGTCTGCCCGAGCCCCCACAAGTACGTCTGGAGAACCATGATGTCCCCGCATCGAACCCTGCTCGCCGCGCCCCTCGTGGCCCTGCTCGCCCTCGCCGCCTGCTCCACCGACACCGCCGACTCCACCGTCGGCGTCACCGGCACCGACGACGCGTGCGCGATCGAGAACGACATCATCGACGCCGGCAAGGTCGGTTTCGAGTTCCTCAACGAGTCCAGCAAGGTCAACGAGCTCTACGTGCTGAACGCGAACGGCGACACGCTCGGCGAAGTCGAGAACGTCACCACCGGCACCTTCGCGCACGCTCACCGTCGACCTGGTCGCCGGCGACTACCTGGTGCGGTGCAAACCTGGCCAGAGCGGTGACGGGTTCGAGTCCGCGTTCACCGCCACCGGCGATGGCGGTACGCAGCAGGCCGAGCCCGACCGGGAGATCACCTTCGATGCGATCGACTTCGACTACGAGAATCTCGACCTGACCGGCATCGCCGACGGCGACACGATCCGCTTCGCGATGACCAACAACGGCGAGCAGCCCCACGAGTTCGAGGTGATCGACCCCGACGGCGAACCGATCGGTGAAGTCGCGGCCATGAACCCGGGCGACTCCGGCGGCGCCACACTCACGTTCAGCGCTCCCGGCGTGTACACCTACCAGTGCATTCTGATCGACCCAGCGACCGAGCAGCCGCACACCGAACTCGGCATGATCGGCACCTTCGACGTCGAGTGAGGTCGATCAGCGGTCACCCGTGGTGGGCTGGTCGCCGGCGTCGTCGCCCGTGAGGTCTTCCACCTCGAGGGTGATGCCCAGGCTGACGGCGACCTCGCCGATCGAATCGAGAACAGCGTCGAGGTCGGCCTCGATGGGCACGCTCAACTGGGCGGTGATCTCGAACCGCCTGCCCCCATCGTTGCCGGGCAGGTCGGTGACCGTGCCCAGACGCGAGATGCTGATTCCGGCGGCGCTGATCGCTGTGGAGATCTCGTGCACGACGCCCGGGCGGTCATCGCCGGTCAGCCGGAGGCGCACCTCGTCGGCGTCGGGGGTGGCGACGGGTTCCTCCACCTGCTGAGCCGTCACGTGCAGGCCCTGGTCACGCAGGATCAACAGATTGGTGAGCAACTCGTCGACCCGGTCGTCGCCCACCTCGACCACCACGACCCCGGCGAACGTGCCTGCGATCTCGGCCAACTCACTGCGCTTCCAGTTGCCGTCATGAAAGCGGACCACGTCGGCCAGCGAGGCAACGACACCTGCCCGGTCGCGTCCGATGATGGTCAGCACGAGTTCGATCATGTGACCACTCTGACACGCCGGGCGCGCTCGGCGTCAGGTGAAGATGATCTGCCCGCCGGCGGCCATGTCGTAGAACTCTCCGACGGTGATGATGTCGTCGAGTTCGTCGATCAGATCCTCACGCTCCATGCCGAAGAGCTCCACCGAGGCGAGACATGCGTACAGGCCGGCACCGGTGTCGTGGATCATCTCGATGAACTCGGCGATGCCGGGGAAGTCGAGCTTCTCGATCTGCTTCTCCATGTACTTGGTCATCAACGCGGAGGCGCCGGGGATCACACCGGCCAAGGTCGGCATGTGCAAACCCGGGTTGCCGACTGCGGCCACCTTGATGTGGTCGTGGCGCTCCTTGTGCACGGCATCCATGCCGAAGAACGTGAAGAAGAGGTTGGCGTCGATGCCCTCGTTGCGAGCGCCGTTGGCCATGATCAGCGCCGGATAGATGCCTTCGAGCGAGCCCTTCGAGACGATGATCGACACCTTCTCGATGGGGGCAGCGACAGCGGCCGGAGGAATGGGATGTGAATCGGTCATGTCAGATGCAGCCCTTCGGCTTGGGGATGCCCGCCACCCTCGCGGCGAGCTTGGCGGGGCCCTTCGGGAAGAGCACGAACAGTTCCTTGGTGGTCACGTCGGAGAGCTTGCTGATCTTGCGCACCGTGGGACCGGTGCCCTTGTCGAAGTACTCCTTGCGCATCAGGTCGATCACCGTCCAGTGGCGGTCGGTCAGCGGGGTCGGCACGCCGACCTCGTCGGCGATCTCTGGCGCCATCTCCTTGGTCCACTGTTCGGGGTCGACGAAGAACCCTTCGTCGTTCACCTCCACGGTGGTACCTGCGAGTGTCTGGGTGGGCATGGGTCGGGATCCTTTCCTGTCAGCCCTCGACGGGCTGCTTCTTGCCGAACTTGGGCATGTCGGGGCCGATGCCGGGGATGTCGCGCCCGGGCAGCAGGCCGTGCCAGTAGAACGATTGGAACATCAACTTGCCGAGGTGGTTCGTCCGCGACTCCTTGAGCAGCGGCAGTCCCACCGGGCCTGGGTAGTGACCGCCGACCGGTTCGTCCTCGTAGTTGAAGTCGATCAGCAGCGCCTTCGAGAACCCGGTCTCGATGAAGCAGTTGGCGTGTCCGTCGTAGGTGTGCTCGATGGGCTTGCCGTCGATGAACGCCTCCATGTTCTCCACCAGCACCTCACCCTCGAAGTGGGTGACCGAGCCGGCCTTGGACGTGGGGACGTCGGCGGCATCGCCAATGACGAAGATGTTCGGCTTCACCTTGGACTGCAGGGTGGCGTTGTCGGTGGGGATGAACCCGAGTTCGTCTCCGAGGCCGGGCGACTCCTCGACGTAGGCGGCACCGCCGTGCAAGGGGATCATCACCGCGAGGTCGAAGTCGACCTCGCGGCCGTCGAAGCTGATCAGCTTGCCGTTCTCGCCGTCGACCTCGCCGGTACTGAACTCCGCGACGACCTCGATGCGCTTGTCGTCGAGCAGCGATCCGAGCGCGGCCGAGGCCGTCGGCTTCGTGAACGCGCCGTCGAGCGGCGTCACGTAGGTGATGCGAACGTTGTCGCGAACACCCTTCTCCGTGAAGTACCAGTCGGCGAGGAAGACGAACTCGAGCGGGGCGACCGGACACTTGATCGGCAGGTCGACCACGTTGACCACCAGGTGTCCGGACTCGAAGTTGTCCAATGCCTCCGCGAGGATCGTCGCACCCTCCATGTCGTAGAAGGTGTGGACCTTCTCGCGCCAACCCGGGCCGGTCATGCCCTCGGTCTCGTCGAGGAGCAGCACGGTGCCTGTGGCCACCAGCAGCACGTCGTAGGCGAGGGTGGTGCCGTCCTCCAACGAGACCGTGTTCGCCTCGATGTCGACCGACTCGATCGGGCACTGGTGGTAGTGGATGCCCTTCTTGAGTTGCCGGTCGCGCTTGCGGACGATCTCATCGGGCTCGGCCAACCCGAACGGCACGAACAGCAGACCGGGCTGATAGATGTGGCGGTTGTCCTGATCGACGATGTCGATCCGCAGTTGGTCGTCCTTGTACTTCTTGCGGAGCCGGTTGGCCGAAAGTGTGCCACCGGTCCCGGCACCAAGGATCACGAGTCGCTTCTGTACCGACGTCATCTCCATGAACTCCAATCCTGCAGGCGGCAACGGTTGCCGCCGCTCGTGATGTCGACGGTACGCACTATGCGCACCGCCGACTACGGGCTTTCGTCCCGATCCCCACTGGGGTATCTCCTTCCGGGTCGAGCGTCCGCGGACTCGTTACCATCGCCATCCGTGACCGATCGACCGCCGTACATCGCGTTCGAGGGAGCAGAGGGATGCGGCAAGTCGACGCAGGCTGCACGACTCGCCCACGCCCTCGGAGCAGTGCTCACCCGCGAGACCGGCGGCACTGCCATCGGCGCCCGATTCGCGCGCGCTGCTGCACGACACGACCGTCCACGACCTCCACCCCCGCGCCGAGGCGCTGATCACCGCCGCCGATCGAGCGCAGCACATCGCCGAGGTCGTCGCCCCGGCGCTGGCTGCCGGTCGGTCCGTCGTGAGCGATCGGTCGGTGTACTCGTCGCTCGCCTATCAGGGCCACGGCCGCCAACTGCCGATCGACGAGATCCAACATCTCAACCAGTGGGGAACCGAAGGGATCTGGCCCACCACCGTCGTGTTCCTCGACACGCCCGACGACGTGATCGCGGAGCGGATGAGTCGACGCGACCTGGACCGCTTCGAGGCAGCCGGCGACGACTTCCACGCGAGGGTGCTCGCCGGGTTCCGGTCGATGGCCACCGACGATCCTGATCGCTGGATCACCGTGCAGGCGGTGGGATCGGTCGAACGTGTGGCCGCCGACATCCGCCGGGCGCTCGCCGAGCGGGGCGTCGCATGAACGTCGCGGGTTCGACCCACGACACTCGACCCGGCCCGGTGTGGGACACCGTGGTGGGGCAACCCGATGCGATCGCGCACCTGCGTGCATCGGCCGAACGCGGCGCCGTCCACGCCTACCTGTTCGTCGGCCCGGCGGGCTCGACCAAGCTCCAAGCTGCCCGCGCATTCGCCTCGGTGCTGCTCACCGGCGCAGAGGACGCCGACGATCGCGCAGCGTCGTTGGTGCTGCGCGGCGAGCACCCCGACGTGCGCGAGGTGCAACGGGTCGGTCCGCGCATCAGCGCCGACCAGGCCAAGGCGATCATCCACGAAGCGTCGCTCACCCCGTCGGAGGGCACGCGCAAGGTGATGATCCTCGACGAGTTCCACCTGCTCTCCCCCGAGGGAGCCGGCCGCCTGCTGAAGGTGATCGAGGAACCACCCGACACGGTGACGTTTCTGATCCTCGCCGACTTCGTTCCGCACGATCTGATCACCATCTCGTCGCGCTGCGCCCGGATCGACTTTCGAGCGATCGGCCCGGACGTGGTCGCCGCCCGACTCGTGTCCGAAGGGGTCAACCCCGCCGCGGCGATGGCCGCAGCCCGAGCGTCGCACGGCGACCTCGATCGGGCACGGGTGCTCGCCACCGACTCGGCACTGTCCGAGCGTCGGACCGCCTTCGCCGAGGCACCACACGAACTCGACGGCAGCGGTTCGGTGGCACTGCGACTCGCCGCCCACCTGCTCGACCTGATCGACGCCGCCGCCGAGCCGATGGCCGCACGCCACGCCACCGAGGTGAACGAACTCGACGAACGCATCAAGGCGCACGGCGAACGTGGCAGCGGCAAGAAGCAGCTCGAGGAGCGCCACAAACGCGAGCTGCGACGCCACCGCACCGACGAGCTGCGCAGCGGGCTGGCGGCGATGGCCGCAACGTATCGCGACACCGCGGTCAGCGGTGGTACGACCGTGGTCGACGGGTGCGCGCAGGCCGTTCACCAAATCCACGCCGCGATCGAAGCACTCGATCGCAACCCGAACGAGAAGCTGCTGCTCGAATCGCTGTTGTGGTCGCTTCCGGACGCGCAGGGCATTCGATGACATCTGGTTCGTATTCCCACCGCGGCTGATCTTTTTGTCACGCGGGTACGGCCCGTGGTAACGAGCGGGCCCCGGTAGGGTTGCCGCACGGAAACCCACTTCGTGGAAAGGGCACTCCAATGTTCGAACGCTTCACCGACCGGGCACGTCGAGTCGTCGTGCTCGCCCAAGAGGAGGCACGCCTCCTCAATCACAGCTACATCGGCACCGAGCACATCCTCCTGGGCTTGATCCACGAGGGTGAAGGCGTCGCCGCCAAGGCACTCGAGAGCCTCGGCATCTCCCTCGAAGCCGTACGCAGCCAGGTCGAGGAGATCATCGGCCAAGGCGGCTCGTCGCCATCGGGTCACATCCCCTTCACGCCTCGCGCCAAGAAGGTACTGGAGCTGTCGTTGCGCGAAGCGCTGCAGCTCGGCCACAACTACATCGGCACCGAGCACATCCTGCTCGGGCTGATCCGCGAGGGTGAGGGCGTTGCTGCACAGGTGCTCGTCAAGCTCGGCGCCGATCTCTCCCGAGTGCGCCAGCAGGTCATCCAGCTGCTGTCCGGCTACCAGGGCCCGTCGGGCTCCTCCGGCGGTGGCGGACGCAGCGAGCAGACACCCGCTGGTGCGGGCGTTGGCGCCAGCAAGGGCGGCGACGACGAAAAGGGCGGCAACAGCCAGATCCTCGACCAGTTCGGCCGCAACCTCACCCAGGCAGCTCGCGAAGGTCAGCTCGATCCGGTGATCGGACGCAGCAAAGAGCTCGAACGCGTCATGCAGATCCTCTCGCGTCGTACCAAGAACAACCCCGTGCTCATCGGCGAGCCAGGCGTGGGCAAGACCGCCATCGTCGAGGGCCTCGCCCAGAAGATCGTCAACAACGACGTGCCCGACACGCTGACCGACAAGCAGCTGTACACGCTCGACCTCGGCGCACTCGTCGCCGGCTCGCGCTACCGCGGCGACTTCGAAGAACGCCTCAAGAAGGTGCTCAAGGAGATCAAGACCCGCGGCGACATCCTGCTGTTCATCGACGAGATCCACACGCTCGTCGGCGCCGGAGCCGCCGAGGGCGCCATCGACGCAGCCTCGATCCTCAAGCCGATGCTCGCCCGTGGCGAACTCCAGACGATCGGCGCCACCACCACCGACGAGTACCGCAAGCACGTCGAGAAGGACGCCGCACTCGAGCGTCGCTTCCAGCCGGTGAAGGTCGACGAGCCAACGCTCGCTCACACCATCGAGATCCTCAAGGGGATCCACGATCAGTACGAGTCACACCACCGGGTCACGATCACCGACCAGGCACTCGTGGCCGCTGCGAATCTCGCCGACCGGTACATCTCCGATCGCCACCTGCCCGACAAGGCGATCGACCTCATCGACGAGGCCGGCTCCCGTCTGCGCATCAAGCGCATGGCGACGCCGCCCGACCTCCGCGAGATCGAGACCAAGCTCAGCGATGTGCAGGAAGCCAAGAAGCGCGCGGTCGAAGACCAGCAGTTCGAAGAGGCCGGTCGCCTCCGCGACCAGGAGAAGTCGCTGCTCGAAGAGAAGGCCACCAAGGAGTCCGAGGTCAAGGCCGAAGGCGTCGACCTGTTCGACGAAGTCGACGAAGAGGCCGTGGCCGAGGTGCTCTCGCTGTGGACCGGCATCCCGGTGTACAAGCTCACCGAGGAAGAGACCGAGCGCCTCCTCAAGATGGAGGAGAACCTCCACAAGCGCATCATCGGCCAGGAGCAGGCCGTCTCCGCCGTCTCGCAGTCGATCCGTCGTACCCGCGCCGGCCTGAAGGACCCCAAGCGCCCGTCGGGTTCGTTCATCTTCCTCGGCCCCACCGGCGTCGGCAAGACCGAACTCGCCAAGACGCTCACCGAATTCCTGTTCGGTGACGATTCGGCCCTGATCACGCTCGACATGTCGGAGTACATGGAGAAGCACACCGTGAGCCGCCTCGTCGGTTCGCCCCCCGGCTACGTCGGCTACGAAGAGGGTGGCCAGCTCACCGAGGCCGTTCGTCGCAAGCCATTCTCCGTGGTGCTGTTCGACGAGATCGAGAAGGCACACCCCGACGTGTTCAACACGTTGCTGCAGATCCTGGAAGAAGGTCGCCTGACCGACAGCCAGGGCCGCTCGGTGGACTTCCGCAACACCGTGCTGATCATGACCTCGAACCTCGGTACGCAGGATCTCCGCAAGGCCAACGTCGGCTTCACCAGCGACGACACCGCCATGAGCTACGAGCGCATGAAGGAAAAGGTCAACGAGTCGCTGAAGAACCACTTCCGACCCGAGTTCCTCAACCGCATCGACGAAGTCATCGTGTTCCACGAACTGACTCGCGCCGAGGTGCTCCAGACCGTCGACCTGCTCACGCAGCGTCTCGTCGGCCAGCTCGAGGGTCAGGGCCTCGGCATCGAGATCAAAGCAGCAGCCAAGGAGCTGCTCGGCGATCTCGGCTACGACCCGCAACTCGGTGCGCGGCCGATGCGCCGCGCCATCCAGCGTCACATCGAAGACGCGCTGTCGGAGAAGATCCTGTACAAGGAGTTCTCTGCCGGCGAGATCATCGTGGTCGACGCCGAGGACGATCCCGACAACGAGGGCAAGAAGCGCTTCACGTTCACCGCAGTCGAGGGCTTCGTGCCGCCGGCATCGGTGGAGCTCGCCACCACAGCGACCGAGCATCCGTTGCCACCGACCACCGGCAGCGGCGAGGGCGAACTTCCTCCGCCTGAGTTGTCCTGAACTCCACAGCCCCGTCGGGCATACTCGTTGCGTGATTCGCCGACTTCTGGTTCTCTTCGCCTGCGCGGCCGCACTGGCCGGGTGTCGGATCGATCTCAGCGTCGACGTCGTGGTGGAGCCTGACGGCACCGGCACCATCACCTTCGTCGCAACCGCAGACGCCGACTCTGGTGGAAGCGATACCGACGCTGGCAGACGAACTCGCCACCGACGACATCGTTGCGGCAGGTTGGATCATCGACGGCCCGACCTCGCTGCCCGATGGCGGCCTCACCGTCACGCTGACGCACGAGTTCTCCTCCGACGACGAAGCAACCAATCTTCTCAACAGTCTGGGCCCGCCGTTCAGCGACATGATCGTCACACGCAACACCACCGGTGATGACGCGACCAACAGGGTGAGCGGTCTGCTCGGACTGCCCGATGGCTTCGCGAGTTTCGCCGACGACGACCTGGTCGCCGCCGTCGGCTCGTTGCCGTTCGCTGACCAGATCGCCACCGCCGAGGCCACACCGGAGTCGTCGATCGGCGCGGTGATCCGCGTGGAGTTGCCCGGGATCGTCGACACCGACGAAACCAACGGCGCCCGACTCGACGAGAGCCGCTACGAGTGGACCGTGCCGACCGATGGCTCCGTTCTCGACATGCGAGCGGTGTCGGTGCAATCGCCCGGCGACGACCGCTGGTGGGCCCGCCCACTGTCGATCGTTGCCCTCGTGGCACTGGTCGCCTGGGTGTCGTTCATGACGATCTTCATCGGCTACGTCGTGTGGGCCCGTTGGCAGCGCTCCAGGCGGCGTCCTCGCGTATGACAACGTGGGGCATGCCCGACGCCCCGACACGCATCGACTTCCACTTCGATGTGATGTGCCCCTTTGCATATCAGACAGCGAAGTGGATCCGAGAGGTCCGCGAGCACACCGGCCTCGTCATCGACTGGAAGTTCTTCAGTCTCGAGGAGGTCAACCGAGTCGAGGGCAAGAAGCACCCTTGGGAACGCGAATGGTCCTACGGTTGGTCGATGATGCGTATCGGGGCGCTGTTGCGACGCACGAGCATGGACGACCTCGACAACTGGTACGAGCGGGCCGGGCGGGCGCTTCACGAAGAGGGCCACCGGCCACACGAGCCCGACGTCGCACGTCACCTGCTCGAAGAGATCGGCCTCGACCCTGCGTTGGTCGACGCAGCGATCGCGGATCCGACCACACATGACGACGTGCGTCGCGAACACGAGCGCGTCGTGGCCGCCGGCGGCTACGGCGTACCGACGCTGTTCTTCCCCGAGTTCCCGGGGCCCGACGGCGAGCCGACATGTCTCTTCGGACCCGTGGTGCTCGATCCACCCACCGGCGACGCCGCGGTGCGGCTGTGGAACGCCACCACCGCATGGCTCGAGTTCCCCTACCTGTTCGAACTGCAGCGACCGAAGAACCGCCACGACGGCGAGGTGATCGCCGATCGCCTGCGCCCCTACCTCGACGCCCGCGACTGGGTGTCGATCAACCGCGGCAAGGTCATCAGCTTCGACTGATCACGCCTGGGGTCAGACCCCAGGCGTGATCATCGCCAACTGTGCGACACCCCTTCGTCATGATGGGGCCATGGCATCTCGAGCGAAGTTGGTTCACGTGTGCAGCGAATGCGGCACTTCGCACCCCAAGTGGGCGGGCAAGTGTTCCGGCTGCGGCGATTGGAACACCTTGGTCGAAGACGTCGAAGTGGCCAGCGACGATGCGCCGCGTGGCCGCCTCCACCCGCCCTGGTCCGAAGCGCATCTCGGATGTCGGCGACGAACACGGCGACCCCGTGGCAACGAAGCTGCCGGAACTCGACCGTGTGCTGGGCGGCGGTCTGGTCGCCGGCTCGGTCACCCTGCTCGGCGGCGAACCCGGCATCGGCAAGAGCACCCTGCTGCTGCAATTGCTGGCGGCTTGGCGCGGCCCCACCTTGTACGTCACCGCCGAGGAGAGCGCGCAGCAGGTGAAGCGTCGCGCCGAGCGGCTCGGGGCAACGCGCGACGATCTCTGGTTGCATGCCGAAACATCGTTGCCCCACATCCTCGATGCGATCGACAGCACCAACCCCGAACTGGTCGTCATCGACTCGATCCAGACCGTGTCCGACCCGTCGCTCGGTTCGTTGCCCGGCAGCGTCGGCCAGGTACGAGGGTGCGCGCAACGGCTGGTGAACGAGGCCAAACAACGAGGTGTGTCGATCGTGCTCGTCGGCCACGTGACCAAAGACGGTGGACTGGCCGGGCCCCGTGTGCTCGAACACGTGGTCGACACCGTGCTGCAGTTCGAAGGCGACCGCCACCACGCATTGAGGTTGCTGCGCGCCTCCAAGCACCGCTTCGGCCCCACCAACGAACTGGGACTGTTCGAGATGGCCACCTCGGGCCTCATCGGTGTTCCCGATGCGTCCTCGCTCTTCCTGGCCGACCGCCGCACCGGCGTGCCGGGCTCCGTGGTGGTGCCCACCATGGAGGGTCAACGCCCGATCGTGGTCGAGGTGCAGGCGCTCGCCAGTGCGGCCGTGCCAGGCGTTCCCCCCGGCGAAGCGCGCTCGGCCTCGATGGTGCTCGCCTGTCGATGCTGATGGCGGTACTCGGACGGCGCTCACGGCTCCCCGTTGGTGACCAGGACGTGTACACCTCCACCGCTGGCGGGATGAAACTCACCGAGCCAGGCCTCGATCTCGGTGTGTGCCTGGCCGTGGTGAGCGCCATCCGCGATCAGCCCCTGCCCGCCGACCTCGCCGTGTTCGGTGAAGTCGGCCTGGGCGGCGAACTGCGCCAGGTCGGCCAGGCTCCTCGACGGCTCACCGAAGCAGCGCGTCTCGGCTTCGCCCGAGTGGTGGTTCCTGCGAACTCACCGGACTGCGACGTCGACATCTCGGTGATCCGCGCAGGGACCCTCAGCGAGGCAATCGCCGCGGTGGGGCTCGGAACGCACAGCGCTCCGGCGGGATTGCGCAGCGCCGTCTGAGCTGCCCAACTCCATTCGCGCCTCGGTCACCTAAGATCGCACCATGGAGTCCGGGTACGCCAACGTCAACGAAGCGATGCGTGACGCGCTCGCCCGCGTGGCGCCCGGCACCCCGCTACGCGACGGCATCGACCGAGTCGTGCGGGCCAAGGCTGGCGCGTTGTTGGTGCTCAGCGATGATGCCGACGTGCTGTCGATCTGCTCAGGCGGCTTCCTCGTCGATGCCCCCTACAGCCCGCAGCGGCTGTCGGAGCTGGCGAAGATGGACGGCGCCATCATCATCTCCGCCGACGGCGGACGGATCGCACGTGCCAATGTGCACCTCGTCCCCGACCCGTCAGTACCGACCAGCGAGACCGGCACCCGTCACCGCACCGCCGAACGCGTGGCGCGTTCGCTCGACGTTCCCGTGGTGTCGGCGAGCGAGGAGATGGGCGTCATCAACGTCTACGCCGGCGGCATCAAACGCCAGCTGCACGAAGTCGGACACCTGCTCGACCGCGCCAACCAGGCGCTGCAGACCCTCGAGCGGTACAAGGTGCGCCTCGACGATGCCATTGCCAACCTCACCGCCGTCGAGGTCGAAGACGTCGTGACCCTGCGTGATGTGGTCGCGGTGGTGCAGCGCGGCGAAATGGTGCACCGGATCGCCGACGAGATCGAGACGATGATCATCGAACTCGGTGTCGATGCTCGGTTGCTGCGGCTGCAGATCGACGAGTTGTACGGCGAGATCGACGACGAACTCGACCTCGTCGTTGCCGACTACATGCCGCGAGGCCGCACCGTCAGCGAAACGCTCGAAGGCATGGCGCAACTGTCCGACGACGATGTGCTCAACCTGCGCTTGGCCGCCGACGCACTCTCGCCCGGCACCGACTCGACCGACCTCGGCCAGGAAGTCACCCCCAAGGGCATGCGATTGCTGCATCGAGTGAGCCGTCTTCCCACCCCCACCGCCGTTGCCGTTGCCGAGCATTTCGGCGGGCTCGCCAAGATGCAGCGGGCCACGGTCGACGATCTGATGGCCGTCGACGGCGTCGACGAACAGACCGCCCGGGCGATCCGCGACACCCTGAGCCGCGTCACCGAGTCGACCATCCTCGACCAGTACAGCTGAACGCTCATCGCTGAGGCGGCGATGAGGGGTCAGATGCGTTCGATGATGGTGGCGGTGCCCATGCCGCCGCCGGTGCACATCGCCACGAGGCCGGTCTGCAGATCTCGCCGCTCGAGTTCGTCGAGGAGCGTGCCGATCAGCATCGCTCCGGTGGCGCCGATCGGGTGACCGAGGGCGATCGCACCACCGTTCACGTTGACCTTGAGCGGATCGGCACCGGTGTCGCGGAAGAACCGCAGCACCACTGAGGCGAACGCCTCGTTCACCTCGAACAGGTCGATGTCGTCGACGGTCATCCCGGCCCGATCGAGGCACTTGTTGGCTGCTGGGCCGGGTGCGGTGAGCATGATCAATGGCTCGTCGGCAGCCACCGCCGACATCACGACGCGAGCCCGGGGCGTGAGCCCGTGAGCCCGCGCATAGTCGGGTGATGCGACCAGCACCGCGCCGGCACCATCGACGACACCCGAGCTGTTCCCGGCGTGATGCACGTTGTGCAGCTCCACGCCCGGGTACTTCTGCGCCATCAACTCGCCCATGGTGAGCTCGCTCTGCTCGAAGCTGAAATCGACGAACTTCGTGAAACTCGGATGCAGCGCCGCCAACCCCTCAGCGGTGGTCTCGGGGCGCGGGTACTCGTCGTGGTCGAGCGCCACGCTGCCGTCGTCGTTGCGAATCGTGATGAGACTTCGGTCGAAGCGCCCCTCGGCGATGGCCGCAGCGGCGCGGCGTTGGCTCTCGAGACCGAGTGCGTCGACCTCGACGCGGGTGTACCCATCGAGCGTGGCGATCAGGTCGGCGGACAGCCCCTGCGGAACCTGCGGATGCGTGGCGAGCAGATGTTCGTTGTTGGCGTGGAAACCGTCGGTGCCGTTGCGAGCCGGTCGGCTCATCGACTCCACCCCACCGCCGATGACCAGGTCCTGGTGACCCGCTCCCACACCCATCGCAGCAAACGTGACCGCCTGCTGACCCTGAGCCACAGAATCGATTGAGCGTGACGCCAGGAACGGTGATCGGCCAGCCGGCATCGAGCACGGCCATCCGACCGATGTCGTGCGCGTGGTCGCCGGCGTGAGAACCGTTGCCGCACACGACGTCATCGACGTCGGCCGGATCGAAGCCGACACGGTCGCGCAACCCATTGAGGACCTGGCCCAGGATCTTCTGCGGGTGAATGTGCGCAAGGCTGCCCTTGCCCTGTTTGCCGATGCCGCGCGGTGAGCGCACCGCGTCGATGATCCATGCTTCGCCGACTGTCATGTGTTGGTTCTAGTCGGTGACCGTTGTGGAACTGGGGTCGGCGACGGTCGGCAAGATGGAATCCCACACCGCAGCGTCGTCGAACCCGAACGCCCACAGCGCCACCCCGTCGAGGCGGTACTGGCGTGCGAGATCCATCCGCAGCGCAATGCCGTCGCCGTCGATGTAATGCACCTGTCGGGTCTGCACGCAGGTGGTGGTGCCGTCGGTGACCTCGAGGTCGTACTCGAACACCCACTCACCGGTGTCCTCGACCTGCACCGGCGTGGCATTGCGCAACTCGATCAGGTCGTCGACCGATCGGGCCGTGACGCTCGTGCGCCCGGGCACGTCGTCAGCAGGACACACGCCAGCGGTGAGCACCGGCCAGTTCCGTCCGTACGCCGGCAGACCGAGCACCAGCTTCTCCGGCGCACCGGTGGCTTCGATCGCCCCGGTGATGGCGGACTCGACCCATGCAAGCGGAGCGATCGGCCCGGGCTCGGCGACCGAGTAGTCGTAGGTCATCATGCGGATGCGGTCCACGTGTTCGACGATCGCACCGTAGTCGTACACCCAGTAGCCGCTCGCCGAGGTCTGCTCGGCGTCGTAGATCGGTGGAATGCTCACGGTGAGCGTCCGGCCATCGGAACGCATCGCCGCGCCGAGCTCTTCGATGAACGCCACCCAGTTCGGCCGAGTGGTCGCCCAGGTGTCGCGACCGTCGGCGAAGGCGAACTGCTCGTAGTCGATGTCGATGCCGTCGTAGCCTCCGTCGGCCACGAACGCCCGGATCGTTGCCACATGCTGCGAGCGGGTGCTCGGGTCGGCAAGGATCGCCGCCATCTCCCCAGCGGGCATCGCGTCGATGATCGACGGGATCACTGCCACATCGATGTCGCTCACGATGTCCATGAACTCCGAGGTCATCTCCTGGGAGGCATTCGGGTCGACCACGATCTGATCGACACCGACCGCATTGAACCAGAACGGTGACACCTCGCGCATCGACGGAACCCGCTCGCGGGTGTCGGCCAACGAGGTGTCGAGGCCCCAGTAGGGCACCCATGCATCGAGGGGGATGTCGGGTTTGGGAGGCGGCGGCTCGTCACCGAATGCCGAGAAGACGACGAACCCTCCTGCGGCGAGGAGCACCGCGACCAGACCTGCCAGCACCATTCGGCGACGGCGGAAGACCTGCTCGCGCCGATCTCGGCTGGACGACGCTGGACCGGGTTGCTGCGCCGGGGTCGATTCGAAGTTCGAGTCAGGCCCCCAGAACTCGTCCGAGTGCGGCGACGTCAACTCAGTGAGCGACGAGGCGTCGGAGCTCGGCGAGATCGACCCCGACGAGGGAGTCGACGAGCGTGAGTCGTGTGGTGGCGGCGAGTTCGACGACATGCGGGACCCCCAGCGTCGCACACCCGGCAGCCACGGCGGAGGCAGCCCCGGTCGGCGAGTCCTCGATGGCCACGCAGTCGGCGGGGTCGACGCCGAGTGCGGCGGCTGCGGCGAGATATGGCTCGGGGTCGGGCTTGCCGTTGGTGACCTCGTCGCCGGTCACCGACGCCACGAACGACCCAGGAGGGGCGGCATCGATCACCGCGTCGGCGAGCCGCCGCCACGACATCGTGACCAGCACGCACGGGATTCCTGCAGCGACACACTCGGCCAGCAGCTCGGGGGCGCCGGGACGCCATGGAAGCGCCTGCGCAACCCGCGCGACCACGCCGTCGAGCAGGCGCTCGACGATCTCGACGCGCTCGAGCGACACGCCGCCGCGCGTCTGCAGTTCGCGGGCGGCATCGAGCAAGTCGAAGCCGATCAACGAGTGCGCGTCCTCGTCGCTCCACGTACCGCCGAATTCAGCAACGAGTTCGTGTTCGCACTGGATCCAGTACGGCTCGGTGTCGACGAGCGTGCCATCCATGTCCCACAGGACGGCCGCAGGAACGCTCACGAACGGAAGACGGTGATCTTGTCTTCGCCGATGCGTTCGCGCTTCTCGGGATCGTCGATGCCGAGGCCTTCCTCGGGGGCGAGGCACAAGACGCCGAGCTTGCCTTCGGCTTCGTTGTGGTGCACCGTGAGCGCAGCCTCACCGACGTGCTCGAGGTCGTAGGTCTTGGTGAGCAGCGGCTGGACTCGACCCTGGTCGAGCAGCTTGTTGGCCGCGTACGACTCGGCGTAGTTGGCGAAGTGCGACCCGATGAGGTTCTTGAGCTTCATCCAGAAGTGGCGGTTGTCGAATTCGACCATGTAGCCCGACGTCGCGGCGCAGGTGACCACGGTGCCACCGCGTTTGACGGCGAACACCGATGCACCCATCGTGGAGCGGCCCGGGTGCTCGAAGACGATGTCGACGTCCTCGCCGTTGTTGACCTCACGGATCTTCTTGCCGAAGCGGCGCCATTCGGACTCGTCCTGAGTGTTGGGGTCGGACCAGAACTGGTAGTTCTCGGCGCGCCGGTCGATGACCGCCTCGCAGCCCATCTTGTGGAGCATCTCGGCGCGCTCGGGCGACGACACCACACCGATCGGCGTACCTCCGCCGTTGAGGACGTACTGCACGGCGTAGCCGCCGATGCCACCGGTGGCACCCCAGATCAGGACGCTGTCGCCCTGCTTCATCTGGGCGCCGTTCTCGCTCACCAGCATGCGGTAGGAGGTGGAACTGCACAGTGCGTTCACCGCCGACTCCTCCCACGAGAGATGGGTGGGCTTCGGCATCAGCTGGTTGGCCTTGACGACCGCGAGATCGGCGAGGCCACCGAAATTGGTCTCGAATCCCCAGATGAGCTGGTTGCTCGCCAGCATCGAGTCGTTGTGGGCGCTCGGGTCCTGGTCGTCGACGTAGTTGCAGTGCACCGTCACCCGGTCTCCCGGCTTCCAGTTGCGCACTGCCGAGCCGGCGCGGACCACCACGGCAGAGGCATCGGACCCGACCACGTGATACGGCAGGGCATGACGCTTGCCCCATTCGTTCTGGCGGCCCATCTTGTCGAGGAAACCAAACGTCGGCAGCGGCTCGAAGATCGAGGTCCACACCGTGTTGAAGTTGATGCTCGACGCCATCACTGCGATGTACACCTCGTCGGGGGCGAGTTCCGGCGTGGCGACCTCGTCGACGTGGAGCGACTTGCGTGGATCCTTGTCCCAGGAGTCGACGCCTTCGAACATCGCCGCGTCCTCGCGGCGCACGAACGCCGCGCGATAACTCTCGGGAAGTGGAAGGTTGGCGATGTCCTCGCCGCTGGCACCTGACTGGATGGCCTCGAGGATCTCCTGCATACCGAGCGACGCTACTGATCGGTAACTCCTGGCAGCAAAGCCGCCCCTCACTTCCCCCCACCCCGAAATTGCCCTCGCTCGTGACGCTCAGCGTCACGATTGCGCACTTTTTCGGTGCATGGGGGGTGGGGTAGCGTTCGGGCATGACTTCTCAAGGCTCGTACATCGTCGCTGGCGCACGCACTCCGATCGGCAAGATGAGCGGTGCACTCGCATCGTTCTCCGCAGCAGACCTCGGCGGTTTCGCGATCGCCGCCGCACTCGAACGTGCCGGCGTGGCACCCGACGAGGTCGACCACGTGATCATGGGACAGGTGTTGATGGCCGGGCAGGGCCAGGTGCCCAGCCGCCAGGCCGCGGTCAAGGCAGGCATCCCGATGAGCGTGCCGGCGGTCAACATCAACAAGGTGTGCCTCTCGGGGCTCAACTCGATCTATCTCGCCAACCAGATGATCGCCACGGGCGAAGCCGACATCGTCGTTGCCGGCGGCATGGAGTCGATGACCAACGCTCCGTACATCGCCGATGGTGCCCGTGGTGGCTTCAAGTACGGCAACACCGAGTTGCGCGACGCCATCATCGCCGACGGGCTGTGGTGCTCGTTCGATGCGTGTCTGATGGGCCTCGGCACCGACCGCTACGCCTCGGGCGAGAGCCTCACCCGCGACCAGCAGGACGAGATGGCCGTGATGTCGAACGAGCGCGCCGCCAACGCGATCAAGGACGGGCGCCTCGCCGACGAAATCGTCACGGTGTCGGTGCCGCAGCGCCGAGGAGAGCCAGTGCTGGTCGAGACCGACGAGGGTGTGCGCCCCGGCACGTCGATGGAGAGCCTCGGTTCGCTGCGTCCGGCATTCGACAAGGACGGCACGGTCACCGCCGGCAACGCCTCGCAGCTCTCCGACGGCGCGAGCGCCGTGATCGTGATGTCGAGGGCCGAAGCCGAACGCCGCGGCGTGAACCCGCTCGGCGAGTTCGTGTCGTACGGGATGGTCGCCGGTCCCGACAGCGCATCACTCCTCCACCAGCCCAGCCGGGCGATCATGCAGGCGGCCGAGCGCGCCGGCATCGCCGTTGCCGACCTCGACCTGTTCGAGATCAACGAAGCGTTCGCCGCGGTCGGCCTCGCATCGATTGCCGAGCTCGGCATCAGCGATGAGATCGTCAACGTCAACGGCGGAGCGATCGCTCTGGGCCATCCGATCGGCATGAGCGGCAACCGCCTTGCGCTCACGCTGCTCCACGAGCTCAAGCGTCGCGGTGGCGGCACCGGTGCCGTGGCGTTGTGCGGCGGCGGTGGCCAAGGCGACGCCGCCATCCTGCGCACCGTCTGACCCCAACGCACCCGCCAGCGATGAGCGAACCCACCAGATCTGCGGGTTTCGCTCATCGCTGACGGGTGTTGACTGGTGTTGGCAGCGGGTCGGTCTACTCGACGTTGCGGCGGCCTTCGAGGGCCCGGCCGAGGGTGAGTTCGTCGGCATATTCGAGGTCGCCACCCACCGGCAGGCCACTGGCGATGCGGGTCACGGTGAGCCCGATCGGCTTGAGCAGGCGCGCCAGGTACATCGCGGTGACCTCGCCCTCGGTGTTCGGGTTGGTGCACAGGATGATTTCCTGAATGCCCTCGGGGTCGATGCGGGCGACCAGTTCTCGGATCTTGAGGTGCTCAGGACCGATGCCCTCGAGCGGACTCATCGCCCCCAACAACACGTGGTAACGACCCCGGAACTCGCCAGTGCGTTCGACGGCCACGATGTCACGCGATTCCTCCACCACACACACGATCGACGAGTCACGGGCGTCGTCGTTGCAGATGGGACAGAGCACGTCGTCGGCCACGTTGAAACAGCGTTCACAGAAGCGCACCCGGGCCTTGGCCTCGGTGATGGCGTGAGCGAGCCGTGTCGCGTCCTCGGTGGGCACCTTGAGGAGATGGAATGCAATCCGCTGCGCCGACTTCGGGCCGATGCCCGGCAGGCGCCCCAACTCGTCGATCAGTGATTGGACCGGTGCGGTGTAGTTGCCAGCCATGGTCCGGCGTCAGCTCGCGTCCTCGACGAGTTCCGACCCAGGGAACGCTTCGGCGAGTCGGTCGATCGGTGACTTCACGGACTCGGGCGGCGCATCGACCAGGTCGTCGAGGTCGACGTCATCATCGTGTGGGAGCTCCACCGGCGGCGCACTGTCGTCCGGCTCGACCCACGCCGTGTCGGGGGTCGTCGCCGCCGACGCTCGACGCGTCGCTGGTGACGACCCCGGCTCCGACCGCGACGTCGAGGCGACCGAGGCAGGTCCCTGCGAGTCGGGCGTCGACCTGCTCGCAGCAGGCTGCGCAGCGACCTTGACGGCGCTGTCACCGCCACCATCAGCGCCAGCGCCAGCGCCAGCGCCACCGTCACCGTCGATGAGTTCGATGCTCACCGGTGCGCCAGCGAACTGCTCGAGGACCGCTTCCACCACGGAACGCTGCTGCTCGCACTTGCCACGGTGCACAGCATTGGGCACTGACAGGCTGAGCGTGGAGGCGGTACTGCGCACGAACCCCGCTGGTGCGTACACCGCCCTCGCCATGCCGCGAAGGCCGGGACGGATCGTGTTCTCCCAGTCGTCGACGGTGATCTCGGAGGTGGACCCCACCGATTCGGCGACCTCGCTGGCGGTTTCACGGCCGGGTTCGGGATCACCACTGCTCGCCGGGCTGGACCCGGGCCGAGTGGACGGCGACGCCTCGACAGCCGGCGCGTCGGCGACGCTGCGCGCCGGCGCGGAGCGGGCCCGTCCGCCGAGTGCGGCGCGCCCCGTGGACGGGTCGACCGGGGGCGGCGTGGGTGCGTCGGCCTTCGGTGCCGCGATGCCTTCGGCAACTTGGCGTTCGAGACGTTCGAGGCGCTGCACCAACGCGGTCGTGTCGCTCGCCGTGCTGTCGGCGGTGAGTTGTACCGACACCACGTCGAGCAGCACACGAGGGTCGGGAGCGTGTCGCATGTCGGCCAGCGCCGCGCCGAGCTGCTCGATACCGCGTACCAGGCCGGCGGCGCCGAGGCGTTGGGCCTGAGATGCGAGCGCATCGACCCGGCTCGATGGCACCTGCACGAGTTCGGGCGCCATCAGCGCCAGGAACCCGTTGCGAAGGAACGCGATCAGTTCTTCGGTGAGCGTTCGCGTGTCCATGCCGCTCGAGATGGCGTGGGCCACGAGGGTGAGCGCCCGACCGGGATCACGGTCGATCATCGCTTCGACGAACTCGTCGAAGGCGACCACGTTCATCGCATCGTCGCCGGTGCTCGCCAGCAACTCCAGCGCCGACAGCGTGTCGCGCGCCGAACCGCCGCCACGTTGCAACGCCTGGTCGAAGGCGGCGTCGCTGAGTTCCATGCCTGCGTCGGCGGCCACCCAGCGAACGTGTTCGGCGAGCGTGTCGGCGGGCAACAGATGGAACTGCAGGTGTTGGGTTCGGCTCCGGATCGTGTCCGACATCTTCTGCGGGTCGGTGGTGGCCAGCACGAACACCACGTGCGGCGGTGGCTCCTCGAGGGTCTTGAGCAGGGCCGCCTCGGCCGCCTTGGAGAGCATGTGCACTTCGTCGAGGATGTACACCTTGTGGCGGCCCGGCGTGCCGAGCGACGCCTTCTCGATGAGGTCGCGCATTGCCTCCACGCCGTTGTTGCTGGCGGCGTCGAGTTCATGGACGTCGTAGCTCACACCACGCTCGACCGCCAGGCACGAGTCGCATTCACAACATGGTTCGCCGTCTTGCGGATTCTGACAGTTGAGCACCTTCGCCAGGATCCGAGCCGACGTCGTCTTGCCCGTACCTCGCGGCCCCGAGAACAGGTACGCCTGGCCCTCGCGCCCCTCGGCAACCGACGTGCGCAGCGCACGGACGACATGGTCCTGGCCCTTCACTTCATCGAAGCGGCGCGGCCGATAGCGGCGATAGAGCGACTGGGTGGCCATCGCAGCCACGATAGCGATGCACTGGATCCACACGCGGCCGTGGCCCGAACTGAACGCCGGCTCGCCGGTGGCGCCCTAGCATCGCGGCAATGCTGGCCCGGTTCCTCGCACTCTCGGCGCTGCTCGTGGCCTGCGCCGGCGATCCAGCGCCGGCAACCCGTGCCGACTACCTCGAGGCCCTTCAGCTCATCTGCACGTCGACCACCGCCACGATCGATGCGCTGCCACAACCACCTGAACAGGTCTCGGTGGCCGACTTCGCCACGAGCGCGGCACGTGCGATCGCCAATGAAGCAGAGCGAGCCAGGGCCCTCGACGTGCCCGATGACATCGCTGCCGATCATCGAGCCTTCGTCCTGAACACCGACGAGCAGGCAACGGCATGGCGCACCATTGCCACTGACCCTGCCGACCTCGATGCATCGGCCACACGAATCGGCGAGCTCGTCCGCGGGCGCAACGATCTGGTCGATGAAATGGGGGCAGCGCAGGTGTCGTCGCGGCGATGTGTGAACACCGCGTCTTCGCAGGTGCCCGGAGTCGCGCACACTCGGCCAACTAGCCTCTGGCGATCGTGAACGAACGACTCCGGCCACCCACTGCACGCCGACGCCGACGATTGATCGCCGGCGTCACACTCGTGCTGTTCGGCGTGCTCGGGTTGCTGCCAGGAACCGCCCTCGCCGACAACACCGTGGTGAGCTCCGACCCCGCCGACGGCGCCACGCTCGATCAATCGCCCGAACAGATCTCGATCACCTTCAGCGAGCCCCTCGGCGAGGTCAACACGATCACGGTGACCTGTGACGATCTCTACACCGTGGGCCCTCGCGAAGTGAGCGACGATCGCCTGACGATGACCGCCGAAGTGATCGACGACCTGCCGAGGGGCGCGTGTCTGGCGAGCTGGCTCGTCAGCGACGAAGACGGCAACCCGAACGGCCAGGGCAACATCACCTTCACCGTGCAGAGCGATGCTGCCGTGGCCACCACAGCGCCCACCGAGGGCACCGACTCCTCCGTGCCCGCCACGGGCACCACCGACGAGAGCACCGACGCCACCACCGACGAGACCACGCAGGTGGCCCAGTTGTCAGCGACCGACCCCGGACAGGGTCCACTCTGGTTGGGACGCTTGATCTCGGTGTTCGGCGTCGCCGTGCTGTTCGGTTCACTCGTACTCATCGCTGCCGCCTGGCCCGAAGGGGTCGAGTACCTGGTCACCATCCGGTTCCTGCGCGGCGTGTGGCTCATTGCCGTGCTCGGCACGTTGTTCTACGTCGCTGCAGCCACCGCTGCAGTCACCGGCACCAACTTGGCCAGCGGCTTCAATCCTGCGAACTGGGTCGACCTGCTCGATGCCGGTGTTCCTGCCATCGCCGCGCTCGCCCGCCTGGTGTTGGTGCTGGCGTGTGGTTGGGTGGCATTCCGGCCTGACCGGGTCATCGATCCCGTCACGCAGATGGCCGCGCTCGGGGCTCCCTGCACTCACGGTGGTCACGATCGGCCTCAGTCGCACCGACATGGATCTCGCCATCATCGGCGTGCCAATGGCGATCATCCACGCACTGGCGATGTCGGTGTGGGTCGGTGGGGTCGCGCTGCTCGCCAGGGTGGTGCTCGCCGGGCCTGGCGACGAGGACCTCGTCCATGCCGTTCGGGGTTTTTCTCGGCTGTCGAACCTTGCGATCGGTGCCACGGTCGCGACCGGCATCGTGCAGATGTTGATCCTCGACAGCGACGACCTCTTCGGGTCGTCGCACGGTCGAGTCGTGTTGCTCAAGACCGTTGTGGTCGCCGTGATGATCTTCGTCGCGGTGTCCGCACGCCAGTTCGTGAACCAGCGGCTCGCTCGAGCCAACGAGATGGCCGTACCGATGGCCGATCGCCTTCGACGTGCATTCGGCGTGGAGTTCGGGATCGGCGTACTGGTGCTGGCGATGAGCGCCTGGCTGCTGTCGCTGTCGCCACCCAACGTCACCACCGGCCCGGTCATCGACTATGCGATCATCCTGCCGATCGACGCACCCGAGGCCGACCTCGACATCACGGTGCAGCTCACACGCAACACCGTCGGGCTGTCAGGGCTGTCGGTCGACGTCGCGGCTCCGGACGAGGGCCTCTCCGGGCTCCAAGTGGTGTTCACGGCCCCGCCGAACGACACGATCGGCACGATCACACAACCGGTTCCGCTGACCGGCGCAGGCGAGGCCGTGCTGCTCGAAGGCCCCAACGGGTTGCCGCTGACAGTGGCCGGCGAGTGGACGATGACGATCGATGCGGTCACTCCCGTCGGCGTGGTGAGTACCCCACCACTGGCGTTCACGATCCTGCCGGCCGACGCCACCGATTCGGTCCCGGTGCCAGTGTCGGTGGCCGACTCGACGGTGCCACCCGTGGTGATCCAGACGATCCCCCCGATCAACGAGTGACAACGAGTGACATCGAGCGGCAGACTGCGGCGGTGCGGCATCAGCCGATGAAGTCCTGGAACGAGACGGGTTCGGCGACCTCCAGTTGGTCGTAGGTGCACGAGGCGGGCGTGCGGTCCGGGCGCCAACGCAGCAGCGACACCCCGTGACGGAACCGGCGACCCTCGAGTTGACCGAACGACACCTCGGCCACGAGCCCCATCGCGATCGGCACGAACGACAGGTCCTTGCCCGCGTTCCAGCGGCTGCCTCCACTGGTGGCAGCGCCAGCCGAATCACCGTCGTGCGCTGCCCAGTCCCCCCAGGGGTGATCGACGAGGGCGTCATGGGTGCGGGGTTCGAGTTCCGCGAGCAGTTCTGCCCGACGCTTCGCGGAGAACGACGCAGCGACCCCGACCGAGTGCATGTTGCCATCGGCATCGAACAACCCGAGCAGGAGTGAGCCGACACCATTGCCGTCTTTGTGGATGCGATAACCGGCCACCGCACAGTCGGCGGTTCGCTGGTGCTTGACCTTGATGAGCGCCCGCTTGCCGGGCTGATAGCTGCCAGCGAGCGGCTTGGCGATGATGCCGTCGAGACCCGCCCCCTCGAAGCGGTGGAACCAGTCGTCGGCCACTGCCCGGTCGGTGCTCGCCGGCGTGATCATCACCACGTCGTTGGGCGTGACGGCGTGTTCCAGCGCGTTGCGGCGGTCGACCATCGCAACGTCGAGCAGCGAATCGTCGTCGTGCGCGAGCAGATCGAAGGCAACGAACGCCGCCGGGGTTTCGGCGGCGAGGCGGTTGATCCGCGACTCGGCGGGGTGGATGCGCTGCAGCAGTGCGTCGAAGTCGAGGCCGTGTCCGTTCGCGTCGGCAACCACGATCTCACCATCGACCACGCAGCGCAGGGGCAGCGCCCGGCAGAGCGGATCGATGAGTTCGGGGAAGTAGCGCCCGAGCGGTCGCAGCTTGCGCGAGATCAACTCGATGTCGTCGCCGTCGCGGAAGACGATGCATCGGAAACCGTCCCACTTGGGTTCGTACAGCCAGCCGTCGCCGTCAGGGATGGTGCGCGCCAGCTTGGCGAGCATCGGCTCGATCGGCGGTTGGAACGGCAAGTGCATCGCCATCCAGTCTGGTCGATCTTCCGACAGCGGCCCACAGCCAGTAACTTGCGAGGCGTGACGAACCCCATGCAGGACAAGCTCGACGACCTCGCCGACCGCCGCGAGCAGGCGATCAACGCCGGGTCGCAGCGCTCCGTCGAGCGCCAGCACGAAAAAGGCAAGATGCTCGCCCGTGAGCGGCTCGAGTACTTCCTCGACGACGACTCGTTCCACGAACTCGACATGCTCGCCCGGCATCGTGCCTCCGGCCTCGAAGATCGCCCCTACACCGACGGTGTCGTCACCGGCTGGGGGACCGTCGACGGCCGCAAGGTGTTCGTGTTCTCGCAGGACTTCACCGTGTTCGGCGGCGCGCTGGGCGAGGTGTTCGCCGAGAAGATCCACAAGTTGATGGACCTCGCGCTCAAGGTCGGCGCCCCGGTGATCGGGCTCAACGACGGCGCGGGCGCCCGGATCCAGGAGGGCGTGGTCAGCCTTGCCAGCTACGGCGGCATCTTCCACCGCAACGTGCTCGCCTCGGGCGTGGTGCCGCAGATCTCCGTGATCCTCGGCCCCTGCGCCGGCGGCGCCGTGTACAGCCCGGCGATGACCGACTTCATCTTCATGGTGCGCGAGACCAGCCACATGTTCATCACCGGACCCGACGTGGTCAAGACCGTCACCGGCGAGGACGTCACGCTCGAAGAACTCGGCGGCGCGATGAGTCACGCCAGCAAGTCCGGTGTGGCGAGCTTCGTGTCGGCCGACGAGAAGTCGTGCCTCGACGACGTGCGGTTCCTCCTCGGGTTCCTGCCGTCGAACAACCTGGAGGAGCCGCCGGTCGAGGACCTCGGCGACGATCCCGACCGGTTGTGCCCGGAACTTCGCGACATCCTGCCGCCGAGCCCCAACCTCCCGTACGACATGATCGAAGTCATCCGCCACGTCGTCGACGACGGCGAGTTCTTCGAATACTTCCCGCACTGGGCGAAGTCGATCGTGTGCGGTTTCTCCCGCATCGACGGCAAGCCGGTCGGCATCGTGGGCAACCAGCCCAAGATCCTCGCCGGGGTGCTCGACATCGAGTCGTCGGAGAAAGCCGCTCGCTTCGTCCGCACGTGCGACTCGTTCAACATTCCGCTGATCACCTTCGTCGACGTGCCCGGGTTCCTGCCCGGCGTCGACCAGGAGTACGGCGGCATCATCCGCCACGGCGCCAAGCTGCTGTACGCCTACTGCGAGGCCACCGTGCCACGCATCCAGGTGATCACCCGCAAGGCGTACGGAGGCGCGTACGTCGTGATGAACTCGAAGTCGATCGGCGCCGACCTCGCGTTTGCCTGGCCGACCGCAGAACTCGCCGTGATGGGACCCCAGGGCGCCGTCGAGATCGTCTACCGCCGCGAGTTGCAGCAGGCAGCCGACCCGGTCGCACGCCGTGCCGAACTCGTGCAGGAGTACACCGACAAGTACGCCTCGCCCTATGCAGCGGCCGAGCGCGGCTACATCGACGACGTGATCGACCCAGCCGAAACCCGACAGAAGTTGGTTGCCGGTCTGCGGATGCTGGCCACCAAGCGCGAGGAACTGCCCCGCCGCAAGCACGGAAACGTGCCGCTGTGACCGACGCGAACCCAACGCCCAGCTCCTCGGCCCGCCTCGCTGCGGTCACGCCGACGCCGACCGACGACGAAGTGGTGGCGATCATGGCCGGCGTCGAGGCGCTCTGGCCGAAGCCCGTGGTGATGGCTGATGCCGTGCCCGAGCGCAGCACGGCCTGGCGCTTCAGCGGACGCTGGTGGTCGCGCCCCATTGCGGTGCGCCGCGACCGCCCCTATCACTGACATCGTTCGTCGCGACCGCGCACGTGTCGCTCCCGCCGAGTGCGGTCTGCCAGTGCGGCGACGGTGTTCGTGGCACAATCGGCCCATGGGAATGACTCCGCCGCCACCGCCACCCGGCCAGGGTTCGACACCCCCGCCACCCCCGCCACCCGGGACCGGCGGCACCATGCCACCACCACCCGGATTCGGCGGGGCGACACCGCCACCGCCACCGTACGGATCGGTCGCTGTGGCCCCGGGCCAGATGCCCACGGGACCCGGTGCGGCACCCGTCGGCGGCGAGCTGGCCGGGTTCGGTGTTCGACTCGGCTCGCTCCTGCTCGACGGCCTGCTGTACGGCCTGCTGATGTTGGTGTTCCTCGTGCCAGGCATCGTGTTGATCGCCTCGGCTTTCAGCGACTGTGAGTGGATCGAGACGAGTCAGAACTCCTGGGAGGCCTTCTGCCCGCCCGGCACTCCGGCAGGTGGCACGATCGGTGCCGGCATCGCCCTCATCGTGGTCGGGTACCTGCTCGTCGCGTTCATCTACCTGCGTGCGCTCGGCAAGACCGGCCAGACGTGGGGATGCCGGATCGTCGGCATCAAGGTGATCGGCGCGTCCAGCGGCGAACCGATCGGGTTCGGCCGTGCACTCGGCCGCCAGCTTTTCGCCAGCATCTTCTCGTCGGCACTCTTCTACCTCGGGTACCTGTGGATGCTCTGGGACGACAAGAACCAGACGTGGCAGGACAAGGTCGTCAACTCGATCGTCGTCAAGTCCTGAACCGGCGGGACCGATGGACATCACCACGGTTGCCGATGACCTCGTCGTGCTCCACGACGGCCTCGACGTTCGCCGCTTCGACGGGCTGAGCGCCGACACCGAACATGATCTCGACGGGACGAAGGTGCACACGCTGGCGCGTCCGGACGGCGAACTGCTGTGCCGGTTCGCCACCGTCAACGATGTGCACTTCGGTGAGGTCGAGGCTGGCAAGATCGACGATCTTCCCGACGGTCCGATCCGGCGGTCGGAGCCCGGAGCCGCCCCGTACCCCGAAGTGATGAACGTCGCTGCTGCCTCGGAGATGGCGGCCATCGGACCGGCAGCGGTGATCGTCAAGGGTGACCTCACCGCCGACGGACATCAGCACGAATGGGATGCGTTCGAAGCCTGCTACCGGACCCCGTTCGGCGACCGACTGCACGTGGTGCGCGGCAATCACGACTCGTATCGACACCAGGCCGAGTACGCCGGCGATCAGGTGATCGCGCTGCCCGGAGTGATCGTCGCGCTGCTCGACACCGCGATTCCCGGTGCGACCACAGGCACCATCAGTGCCGAACAGATCGACTGGATCGACGGCGTGTGCGCTGTTGCCGACCGTCCCGTGTTCGTGATGGGACACCACCAGCAGTGGATCGGCGACGGGCCTGACGCCAAGCGCGGCGACGACTACTTCGGACTGCACCCCGACGCCAGCGACCGCCTGGACGACGTCGCCGTGCGCCGCTCCGGCATCGTGGCGTACGCCGCCGGCCACACGCACCGCCACCGCGTGCGCACGATGGCCCGCTCAGGGGTGCCGTCGATCGAGATCGGGTGTACGAAGGACTTCCCGGGCACGTGGGCCGAGTACCGGGTGTACGAGGGCGGGATCATGCAGGTGGTCCACCGCATGTCGACACCCGAGGCGTTGGCGTGGAGCGAGTCGTGTCGCAACCTGTACAGCGACTTCGGTGTCGACTATGCCGACTACGCGCTCGGCACGCTCGCCGACCGTTGCTTCACGATCCCGCTTCGCTGATCGACATCCGACCCTCGTCGGGCTCCTGCAGGCGTCGGTGTTGGGACGGTGTGGTTCGGTAGAGCACGTGGGGGCGCAGCAGGTGGCCCTCCGCGACCCTCGGATGATCGAAGTCGCCGGTGGGGTCGTAGGTCATGCTCAGCTTCTCCATCACCCGACGCGACCGGTGGTTGATCGCTGCGGTGAACGACACGATCTCGTCCACGCCGAGCCGATCGAATCCGTCAGCAATGGCCGCGCGTGCACCTTCCGGCGCGAGTCCCCTCCCCCACCATGGCTGCGCGAGCCGCCAGCCCACCTCGATCGCGGGAGTGAAATGAGCGTCGAACGTGGCCGGCCAGAGCCCGATGTCGCCGATGAACTCCTCGGTCTCGAGCCACTCCACCGCCCAGAGCCCCAACCGGTGCTGTTCGAAGCAGGCCTCGATGCGGTCGACGAATTCGTCGCTCTCCGAGCGCGACAGCGTCGACGGGTAGAACTCCATCACGACCGGGTCGGCGTTGAGCGCTGCGAACGGCGCTCGATCGGCCTCGGTCCATCGCCGAAGACGCAGACGGTCGGTTCGCAGTTCGGTCGGGTCCACGCGCCCAGTGTCCCACGGCGTCAGCCCAACGCGTCGTCGTCGCCGTCGATGTCGGTCACGGCGCCGTCGAGTGACTGCGCCGGGGGCTCGGTCGAGATGCCGAGTTCCGATTCGAGCACGGCCAGCCGCGCCTCGAGTTGAGCAACTCGCTGGGTCAGCGATGGCCCATGGGAGTGACCCGAACCGCCACCTGCCGCAACGCCAACGGTCGCGCTGCGGACGTCGTGGACGTCGGGCACGTGCTCGCCGAGCAGGTGCGCCCATCGATCCTGGCTCTGCCCCGATGCCCGCCCGATGTTCGCCACGAACGGGTCGGCTCCCTGAGCGAGACGCCCCAGCACGGCCTCGATGTCGTCGGTCGATTCGAACCCGGTGCCATGCGAGGTCGGATACCGCTCGGTGCGTGTCTTCAGCTCGCCGGCCGACTGCGGGCCACGCAACAGCATCACCGCCAACAGCGCCAACTGATCGCGGTCGAGTCCGAGGGCATCGTCGAGGATGTGACGGTGTTTGTCGGTGCGTCCGCTGCTGTTCATCCGCGCCAGGCCCTGCCGACGGACCTCCAGCATCGCGTCCAGCACGATCCGCTCGCTGTAGTCCACGACGGGTTCGCGATTCGACTTCTGGTTGCACGCAGCCACGAGTGCATTCGTCGAGAGCGGATACTGCTCGGGCGTGGTTGCCTGCTTCTCGATCAGGCAACCGAGCACCCGGAGTTCTTCGGCGGTCAGCTCCATCGCGTCACCGTAGACCCGGCATCCGACTCACCCGTCACAGGCGTCGGGCTTGCGCAACACCCACACCCACACGCTCGCCAGCCCCGTCATCGCAGCCCGCGCGGCACCCGGGAACACGAGATCGGCCGGCGAGCTGGCGATCTGTTCGTCGCTGAACGGCTCCTCGAGGCACTCCTCCACGGTGAGACCAGCGGCTCGGAAGGCTCGCAGCCAGGTGGACGCCGAGTGATGATTGTTGCGCACCCAGGTCATCGGGCGGCTCGGCGACATACCGCCGTAGAACGCCTGCCCGCCGAGGATGCCCCCGAACGGGTGGGGGTCGGTGATCACCAGCGCACCGCCGGGGCGCAACACGCGAGCCAGTTCGGCAACGGCGCCGCCGGGATGGTCGAGGTGGCACAGCGCCAGCGACACCACGACGAGATCGAAGCTGTGGTCGTCGAATGGCACGTGTTCCAGGTCGCCGAGTTCGAACTCGATGTCGGGCAGCTTCCTGCGAGCGACGTCCAACATGGCCTCGGACTGATCGACGCCGGCGGTGTTGCATCCGAGTTGGCGGAGCAACGCCGCCTGTCGCCCTGTTCCACACGCAGCATCGAGCGCGTCGATGCCGGCGCCCGCCAGGTCGCGCAGGATCGGGTGAACCACCCGCTCCTCGGTCTCGATCATCGGGTTCGGGCCGTCGTAGGTGGCCGACCATTCCTGGTAGCCCTCCTGGAGATCGCGTTCGGCCGGGTCGAGCACCATCGAATACGGAAACTCGTCAGTGCGCTGCAGCGTCTCGGCCAGTTCGGCCATTCGCTCGGCGTTGACCGTCGCATCGAGGTACCAGTTGCGCAGCAACCCGAGACCGATCATCCCCGCGAGATAGTGATCGGCCGTGACGGCGCGGATGTCGTTCACGGCGTCTGGCGCAGCAGCAGCAGGGTCGCTCATGCGTCGAAGGTACCCGCGACGAACGAGCGGAGCGTCAGGAGAAAACGTACGTCTCACACCCGAACCGGCGGTTCGATCGGGCCGGCGCGGCACCGGATGATCCACCGACGTGTCTGCGCCGAACCGTCACCATGAACCTGGAGGCACCGTGAACCTGGGGGCACCGTGAACCTCGAGATCGACGAGCACGCTGCGGCCCGCGCTCGACGACGAGCACTGGGAGGTGTGGTCGGGCCCGTTGCGTTCGTGGCCGCCTGGTCGGTGGGCGCATTCGTGAACGATCGCAATCTCTCGGCAGTCGACGACGCAATCAGCCAACTCGCGCATGTCGACTCGAACACTCGGTGGCTGATGACCGCAGGGTTTCTGGTGTTCGGTGTCGCCGTTGGATCATTCGCGTTCGAGGCTCGAGATGCGCTGGGCACTGCTGGCGCAATTGCCCTCGCAGCAACCGCAGTGTCGACCATCGCCGTCGCGGCGCTTCCTCTGGGAGTGTCGCAACGCATCGATGCGCTCCACGGCCTGGCAGCCGGGATCGGCTACGTCACACTCGCCGCAGCTCCGGTCGCCGCGGCCCGCCCCCTTTGTCGGCGCGGCGAGCGCGCTCTGGCTGCAGGTGGTGTTGCTGCATCGGCAGTCGCTGCGGTGTCGTTGGCGCTGTCGCTCGGCGCCGAGGCAAACGGCGGGCTCCAGCGGCTCGGTCTCACCGTGGTCGACATCTGGATCGTGGCCACGGCGACGCGCCTCGCGACCCGGGGTCGAACGACGAGCGGCACGTGACCGACCTCAGCGGGCGAGCCCACCCATCAGCCGCGACGCCACGGACGCCAGCCGGACGATTCCTGATCGGCAAACGCCTGGTGGATGGCGAGCATCACGTCATGCGTGGCGGCCTTCTCCGACAGCACGTCGCTGGCGTGCCAGTAGAAGACATCGACGTCGATCGTCGACGCTCCGAACGAGCGCAACACCACGAACGGCGGCGGGTCGGCAGCGACCCTGGCCACCCGGCCGAGCGCCTCGACAACCACCGCAGTGGCACGCGAGAGGTTGGTGTCGTACGCCACCCCGACCGTCAGGCAGCTGCGCCGCAACGGCTCGGTGGTGAGCGTCACGATCGGTTCTCCCAGAACCCTGGCGTTCGGAATGCGGATCCAGGTGCCATCGAGACCGCGCAACACCACCGTTCGCGAGTCGATGTCCTTCACCACGCCCTGGTGGTCGCCGAGTTCGACGGTGTCACCAATGGTGAACGGTCGCCGCGACTGCAGGATGAGCGCTCCGAAGAAGTTCTCGACCACGCCCTGCAGCGCGAGTGCCAGCACCAGTCCGCCGATGCCGAGCGCTCCGAGCAACGGCCCGATCCGAACTCCGAGCCCGCCGAGGGCGTAGATCACCCCGATGAGCACCACCGTGTAGCCGATCGCTCGTGAGATCAAGAGCGTGGCAAATCCCGGTCCGATGGTTCGTTCGCCGATCGAGCGAGCCACCCGGTTGGCGATGATCGCCACCACGATGGCGGACAACATCACCACACCCGCCTGGGCCCAGTCGGTGCTGACGAGCGGGTCGTCGACCAGCTCGTCGAAATCCACCGGACCCGGCTCGACCTGACCGATCAGCACGGCCGGGAGCTCCCTGGACCGTGCCCGAGCGGTCCATCACCGTGATCTGGTCGCCCGACCGGAACGGCTGGCGAAAGAGCAACAGGGATCCACGACGCGATCTTGCTCATCACGTTGGCAGAGCTCGTGGTCTGCGTCCTGGAGAACCTGCGATGCAGCACCCACCGCAGACCACGCGACAACAGCCAGCCCACGAGGATGATCGCCGAGCGCGACCCCGACGCGCGGGACGGCGTCGACCGTCGTCTCCCAGAGCGACTGGGCGGACTCGGCGATTTCCTCCTCGGCCATCTGCTCATCGGGCGGCTGCACGATGGCCACAAACTGCCCGAAGAACGCAAACGGGGCCAGCAGCGTCGCCATGCCTCTCCGTACCCGCTCTGCGCCGACGGCAACCCCCGGCGAGGGAGCGGTCGTCGTTTCAGACCCGCGCCGATCAGGCAGACTGCACACTGTGTCTCCCTCTGATTCCAACCGTCGCCGCCTCTGGGTCGGCAATCCCTTTCCTCTCGGAGCGAACTACGACGGGTCGGGAACGAACTTCTCGCTGTTCTCCAGCGTCGCCGACGGCGTCGAGTTGTGCCTCCTCGGTGATGACGATGGCTCGGGCAGTGGTCAGGGCAACACCAAGGATCACGGCCCGATCGACGAAGACCGGGTGGAACTCACCGAGGTCGACGGCCACTGCTGGCACGTGTATCTCCCCGATGTGCGCCCTGGCCAGCGGTACGGTTACCGGGTCCACGGCCCCTGGGAGCCGGCCAAGGGTCTGTGGTGCAACCCGTCGAAGCTGCTGCTCGACCCGTACGCCAAGGCCATCGCCGGCGACATCGACTGGTCGGTGGCGTGTTTCGGCTACGACTTCGACAATCCCGACAAGCCCAACACCGAGGACTCGGCCCCGCACGTGCCCAAGGCCGTCGTGGGCGACCGCTACTTCCAGTGGGGCAACGATCGACCGCCGGACGTGCCGCTCCACGAGACGATCATCTACGAAACGCACGTGCGCGGGCTCACCATGACGCACCCCGACGTGCCGCCGCCGCTGCGTGGCACGTACTCCGGGCTCGCACACCCCGCGATCATCGACCACCTCAAGCGCCTCGGTGTGACGGCGGTGGAACTGATGCCGGTGCACCAGTTCGTGCACGACCATCACCTCGTCGAGCGGGGCCTGCGCAACTACTGGGGCTACAACTCGATTGCGTACCTCGCCCCGCACAACGGCTACACGTCGTCGATCGCGCTCGGCCAGGTGCAGGAGTTCAAGACGATGGTCAAATCGCTGCACGCAGCCGGCATCGAAGTGATCCTCGACGTGGTCTACAACCACACCGCCGAGGGCAACCATCTCGGCCCGATGCTGTCGATGCGCGGCATCGACAACCACGCGTATTACCGCACCATGGAGGACGATCCCCGCTACTACCTCGACTTCACCGGTACGGGCAACAGCCTGAACATGCGTCATCCGCACGTGTTGCAGCTGATCATGGACAGCTTGCGGTACTGGGTGACCGAGATGCATGTCGACGGGTTCCGCTTCGACCTCGCGTCGACGCTGGCGCGCGAGTTGTACGACGTCGACCGGCTGTCGGCCTTCTTCGACCTGGTCCAGCAGGACCCGGTGGTGTCGCAGGTGAAGCTGATCGCCGAGCCGTGGGACATCGGCGAAGGCGGCTACCAGGTCGGCAACTTCCCGCCGCAGTGGTCGGAGTGGAACGGCCGCTATCGCGACACGATCCGCGACTTCTGGCGCGGTGAGCCATCGACGCTCGCCGAGTTCGGCTACCGCTTCACGGGAAGCTCCGACCTGTACGAGGCCGACACCCGCCGGCCGACCGCGTCGATCAACTTCGTCACCGCACACGACGGGTTCACGCTGAACGACATCGTCTCGTACAACGAAAAGCGCAACGACGCCAACGGCGAGGACGGCAACGACGGCGAGTCGCACAATCGTTCGTGGAACCACGGCACCGAAGGCCCGACCGACGACCTCGCCATCGTGGAGCTCCGCAGCCGGCAGCGCCGCAACCTGGTGACCACGCTGTTGCTGTCGCAGGGCGTGCCGATGCTGCTGGGCGGCGACGAACTCGGTCGCACCCAGGGTGGCAACAACAACGCCTACTGCCAGGACAACGAGATCTCGTGGTTCGACTGGGACAACATCGACACGGACTTCGCCCGGTGGTGCCAACGCATCATCTCGTTCCGCCGGTCACACCCGGTGTTCCGACGTCGCCGCTGGTTCCAGGGCCGCAAGATCCGTGGCATCGAGGACCTCGCCTGGCTGCGCCCCGACGGCGAGGAGATGACCGACGACGACTGGGATGCCGGCTACGCCCGGGCGGTCGCGGTGTACATGAACGGCGGCACGATCCCCACGACCGACGCCTATGGTGAACGCATCGTCGACGACACGTTCCTGGTGATCTTCAACGCCTCCGACCAACCGATCGAGTGGTGTCTTCCCGGCGCGGAGTGGAGTCGCCGATGGACGATCGACCTCGACACCTCCGACCCCCGACGCGGCACCGACCGCACCGTCAACAAGCGGCCCGGCGACATACTGGACGTCGTCGATCGTTCGATGGTGGTGCTCCGCTCGATCAAATCGCCCATCAGCCGTCCCGCCTGACACCGACCGTCCACCAACCCATCAGATCTCGAGGAGATGACCTGACCCAATGCCCTCACGCAGCCTCAAGCCACCAGTGCCCGACACACCCGCAACACCCGCCACGCCGTCACCAACCGACCTGCCGATCACGCGTCCGTCGCGTGTCGTGGTCGAGGCGGTGCGGCCGCTGGTCGACGGCGGCGCATTCCCCGCCAAGAGTGCCGTCGGCGAACCGCTGACCGTCGTCGCTGACGTGTTCAGCGACAGCCACGACGTGGTGGATGCTGCCGTGCAGTGGCGCCATGTGGAGGCAACGGGCGTCGCCGGCGAGTGGCACGAGCAGCGATTGGTCTCGGTGGGCAACGACCGGTTCACCACGACGCTCACGCCCCACGACATCGGGCGCATCGAGTACGACGTCGTCGGCTGGATCGACCACCTCGAGACGTGGCGGCGCGACACCGTGAAGAAGATCGATGCCGGGCTCGACGTCGAGCTCGAGCTCCGCGCCGGTACTGCACTGATCGACGGGGTGCTCGCCGGCGCGGCGACCGCCGCGGCCAGCGACGCCGACCGTGCGGAACTGCAGCAGCTCCGCCGTTCGATCGGCGCTGGAGAGACCCACGCACTCGATGACGACCGCTGGAGCGACATCTTCTGGCGATCCAGTCCTCGCAGCCCCCTCGCTCAGTTCGAGACACCACTGCGGATCGACATCGATCCGCTGCACGCATCGTTCGGTGCGTGGTACGAGTTCTTCCCTCGGTCGTCGGTGAACGGTGGCAGCGACACCGGCTCGCGCACCCTGCTCGGCTCGATCGACCGGCTCGACTACGTGGCGTCGATGGGGTTCGACATCGTCTATCTCCCACCGATCCACCCGATCGGCGTCGCCCACCGCAAGGGCCGCAACAACGCCACCACGGCGGCACCCGACGACGTCGGCAGCCCGTGGGCCATCGGCTCCGCCGACGGTGGCCACACGTCAGTGGCACCCGATCTCGGCACCGTCGACGACGTCGCCACCTTCGCCGCAGCCTGCCGCGACCGCAACATGCACCTCGCCCTCGACATCGCGTTCCAATGCTCGCCCGACCACCCGTGGGTGACCGAACACCCCGATTGGTTCGCGAAGCGCCCCGACGGCAGCATCCAGTACGCCGAGAACCCACCGAAGAAGTACCAGGACATCTATCCGCTCAACTTCGAATCGGCTGATTGGCAAGGCCTGTGGGTCGCCCTCGCTGACGTGTTCCGCTTCTGGATCGCCCGCGGCGTCACCGTGTTCCGCGTCGACAACCCCCACACCAAGGCCTTTGCCTTCTGGGAGTGGGCGATCGCCGCGATCCGTCGCGAGCACCCCGAGGCGGTGTTCCTCGCCGAGTCGTTCACCCGCCCTCGGGTCATGGAGCGGCTGGCGAAGATCGGCTTCAGCCAGAACTACACCTACTTCGCCTGGCGTCAGAGCCAGTGGGAGCTGCGCGAGTACTTCGACGACCTCGCCACGCGCACCGTCGACTACTTCCGGCCCAACGCCTGGCCCAACACCCCCGACATCCTCACCGAGCAACTCCAGCACGGTGGTCGCCCAGTGTTCGTCAGCCGAGCGATCCTCGCAGCGACGCTGTCACCCAGTTGGGGTGTGTACGGGCCGGCCTTCGAGCTGCTCGACCACACCGCCGTGCGCGAAGGCTCCGAGGAGTACCTCGACTCGGAGAAGTATCAGCTTCGCACCTGGAATCTCGACGATGACGAGTCGCTCGCTCCCTTGCTCACCCGGTTGAACCAGATCCGCCACGACCACCGGGCGTTCCGCAATCTGCACACCCTGCACGTCCACGCCTGCGAGGACCCGGCAATCCTCTGCTTCAGCAAGACCGATCCGACCGGCGTCGGTCGACCGGTGATCGTGGTGGTCAACCTCGATCCGTTCGATCAGCACCGCGCATTCGTCGACATCGACCTGGCCGCGATCGGGCTCCCGTATGGCTCCGAGTACGACGTTGTCGACGAGCTCGGCGGGGTCACCTACCGCTGGAGTGGCAACCTGAACTACGTGGATCTGGCCCCGTGGTCGGCGTCGGCGCACGTGTTCACCGTGCGCCGCCTCGACGAGCCGGCCACCGGCATCGCCAACAACGACACGACTGGCAACGACACGACTGGCAACGACACGGAGGCGGCAGCATGAGCGGCACGGGCAACAACGAAGACTGGTTCCGCGATGCGGTCATCTACGAGCTCCACGTGCGGGCCTTCGCCGACTCCAACGGTGACGGCACCGGCGACTTCGATGGCCTCACGTCACGCCTCGACTACTTGAGCGACCTGGGCGTCACGGCGCTGTGGCTCCTGCCGTTCTACCCGTCGCCGCTGCGAGACGACGGCTATGACATCGCCGACTACCGCACCGTGAACCCCGACTACGGCACGTTGCGCGCCTTCAAACGGTTCATGGCTGCAGCACACGCTCGCAACCTCCGCGTGATCACCGAACTGGTGATCAACCACACCTCCGACCAGCATCCGTGGTTCGAGCGTGCCCGCAACGCCCCGCCCGGCTCGGCCGAGCGCGACTTCTACGTCTGGACCGACGACCCCACCACCTACGCCGACGCCGCGCATCATCTTCCAGGACTTCGAGACCTCGAACTGGACGTGGGATCCGGTGGCCAAGCAGTACTACTGGCACCGCTTCTATTCGCACCAGCCCGACCTCAACTTCGAGAACCCGGCGGTCGAAGCAGCGGTGCTCGAAGTGCTCGACCATTGGCTCGACATGGGCGTCGACGGTCTCCGTCTCGACGCCGTGCCCTACCTCTACGAGCGTGAGGGCACCAACTGCGAGAACCTGCCCGAGACCCACGACGCGCTCAAGCGCATCCGCGCCCACATGGACGCCAAGTACGAGGGCCGCATGCTGTTGGCCGAGGCCAACCAGTGGCCCGAAGACGCTGCTGCCTACTTCGGCGACGGCGACGAGTGCCACATGAACTTCCACTTCCCGGTGATGCCGCGCCTGTTCATGTCGCTGCAGACCGAGAACCGGATGCCGATCATCGACATCCTCGACCAGACCCCCGAGCCACCCGAGAACTGTCAGTGGGCCACGTTCCTGCGCAACCACGACGAACTCACCCTCGAGATGGTCACCGAGGAAGAACGTCACATGATGCTGCGCGCCTACGCGCGTGACGACGAGATGCGCATCAACCTCGGTATCCGACGCCGGCTCGCACCGCTGCTCGGCAACGACCGCCGCAAGATCGAGCTGCTCAACGCCGTGCTGTTCTCGCTGCCCGGCACCCCGGTGGTGTACTACGGCGACGAACTCGGCATGGGCGACAACGTGTACCTCGGTGACCGAGACGGCGTGCGCACGCCGATGCAGTGGTCGTCTGACCGCAACGGCGGGTTCTCCACCGCCAACCCGCACCGGCTGTTCCTGCCGCTGATCACCGAGCAGGAGTACCACTACGAGAGCGTCAACGTCGAAACGCAGCAGGCCAACCCGGCCTCGCTGCTGTCGTGGATGCAACAGCTGATCTCGCTGCGCACCCGTCACCGGGTGCTCGGCCGGGGCGACATCCGCTTCCTCGACCCCGACAACCCGCACGTGCTGGCGTTCATCCGCCACCTCGATGGTGAGCCGCCGATGCTGTGTGTCGCCAACCTGTCGCGTCTCGCGCAGCACGTCGAACTGGATTTGCGCGAGTTCCACGGTGCCATCCCTGTGGAGGTGTTCGGCTACAACCGGTTCGCCCCGATTCGCGACCACGACTACCAGGTCACACTCGCCCCATACGGGTTCTTCTGGTTCTCCCTGATCGGTCTCGACAGCGACACCGGCGCCGGCACGATGCCGCATCTGCCAGGCACGATGACCGAGGTGCTCCGTCGCCGCGCCGGCCTCAGCCGGGCGCTGGAGCGTTGGCTCCCGCAGCGGCGTTGGTTCGCCGGCAAGGGCCGCACGATCCGCCAGATCACGGTGGAGGATGCCGTGGGCCTCGACAACGACGCCCACGTCGCGCTGGTGATCGCGAACGTGTCGTTCGCCGAAGGCGACGACCAGCGCTATTCGGTGCCGGTGATGCGCATCGGACGCGACCTCGCAGAGACCGGCGACCGCTCCACCTCGCCAGCGGTCATCGCACACCTCGACGACGGTGCGCTGCTCGTCGACGCCATGAGCGACGCTCGCGGCGCCGCGGCAGTGCTGGGTGCTGCGCTGCGCAAGCGATCCCGGAGCAGCCGCCACGGTGAACTGGTCGGGCGCCCACGGAGGGGTCGCATCGCGAAACTCGCCGACGACCCGCGCCAGGTGAACGTCCTGGGCGTCGAGCAGTCGAATTCCTCGGCGATCATCGACGGGCGTCTCATCGCCAAGTTGATCCGTCGCCTCGAGCCGGGATCGAATCCCGACGTGGAGCTTCCGGCCCACCTGCTCAGCGCCGGATTCGATCGGGTGCCCGGCGTGGCTGCCACCCTCGACATCGACATCGTGGGCGAACCTGCACCCGCCAATGTCGTCGTGGTCCACGACGCCGTGCCGCACGAGAGCGACCTGTGGGAGAAGATGCTCGACGAACTGGGCCTCGCCATCGATCACGTACTGTCGTCGGACCAGGGCAGCGACGCCGCGATCGACACCTCGATCGCCACCCTCGTCGGCCAACGGACTGCCGAGCTCCATCACGCATTGGCGCGCACCGACATCGGTGTCAGCCATGCCGACAACGGGGTGAGCCGCACCTCGCCGATGGCGCCGGAAGGATTCACGCTGTTGTGGCAGCGTTCGCTCCTGCAATCGCTGCGGACCTCGATCCGCTCGACCCAGCGCGAGCTTCGCCAGGCCAAGCGTGGCGGCCGCATCCCGGAGGACATCGCAGCACAGGCAACCGGTCTCGACGACCGCCTCGACCATCTGATGGACCGCTTCGACCGTCTCCGCAGCGACAAGTTCGATGCCAAGCGGATTCGGGTCCACGGCGATCTGCACCTCGGCCAGATCCTCTGGGCGAGCAACGACATCGTGTTCATCGACTTCGAGGGCGAACCAGGCGCGCCAATGGCGCAGCGCACGATCAAGCGCTCACCACTCGCTGATGTCGGTGGCCTGCTTCGATCGTTCGACTATGCCGGCCGCATGGCGCTGCACGCCGCGGTCGAGCGGGGCCGCGTGAACGACCTCGACACGGTCGACGCCTGGCGTCGGCAGTGGACAGAACGCAACCACGAGGCCTTGCTCGATGCCTACTTCGCTCACATGGAAGGCACCGGTCTGGTACCGGCCGACGTCGAAGATCGCCGCCTGCTGCTCGACGTCTACGTGGCCACCAAGGCGCTCTACGAAGTGCGGTACGAACTCGCCAATCGGCCTGACTGGCTGACCTGGCCGATGTCGGCGGTGCTGGAGATGATCGATCGATGAACGACGCCCTGCGAACGCGCGCCGGCGAACTCGGCGTTCAGGTCTCCTACCACGACGTTGCCGGCATCTTGCACCACGCGGACGACGTCGCCCTGGAGCATGTGGTGGCGGTGCTCGAAGCCGATCGAGCGTCGGTGGCGTCGACCACGCGTGTCGCAGCCCCGCTGCACCTGGCCACGTCGGGTGACCTCACCGTGCAGGCCCGCGTCGATGCCGCCACCGTGACGGTGCAGGGCAGCCCGCGCGACCTGGTGGTTCGTCACGGCGACGCCCACGACTCGATCGACCTGCCGACGGATCTCCCACACGGCTGTCACCTCCTCGAGTTCACCTCCGATGCCGGACCCGGCGAAACCGTCGTCGTCGTCGCGCCCGACGCGATGCCTCGCGCCCCACAGTTCGAGGGAACCGGAAGCTTGTTCGCCCCCGCCTACGCACTGTGGGAGCGTGACCGGCCACTGCCGTCGTTCGCGCACCTGCATGACCTCGCGCGCGAGGCACACCGACAGGGCGTCGCCGTGGTCTCCACACTGCCGTTGTATGCCGCGTTCCTCGACGACCCGTTCGACCCCAGCCCCTACTCACCCGTGAGCCGGCTCCACTGGAACGAGCTGTATCTCGACGACAGCGCGCTCCCACCGGCACCGGTGCCCCCGACCGGCGACATCGTCGACTGGAAGGCGCTGGCAGTGCGCCGTCGCCATCAGTTGGTAGGGGCAGCCGCTGACCTCGGGCCGGCGATGCAGGCCGAGCTCACCGCATTCGCGGCGGCACACCCCGACGTGGGTGCCTACGCACGATTCCGCTCCGCCCGAGAAGCCGGCAGCGACCTCCTCGTCGAGCAGTCGCATCTGCTCGCCCAGTGGCTCGCCGATCGCCAACTCGGCGCCATCCGCGATGACCCCACCGCAGCAGCCCTCGCACTCGACCTCCCGATCGGCTCGAACCCCGAGGGCTACGAGGTCTGGGCCGATCCGACGATGTTCGCGCCGCAGATGAGCGTGGGCGCACCGCCGGACTCGTTCTTCGCCGATGGACAGAACTGGGGGTTCCCGCCACCACTGCCTGGTGCCATGCATGCCAGTGGTCATCGGCTGTGGCGGCGATTGATCGAGCGGGTCGGCACCTATGCCGACATCTTGCGAATCGACCATGCCATGGCCGTCCACCGGTTGTGGTGGGTGCCAGACGGGTTCTCCGCCACCCAGGGCGTCTACGTGACCTACCCCCGCGACGAGATCCTCGCGGTGATCGCCGCCACCGCGGCAGCGGCCGATGTCACCATCGTCGGCGAAGACCTCGGCACGGTGCCCACCGAGGTCTCGGAAGCGTTTGCTCGCTGGGACGTGCTCGGCATGTACGAGGAGCAGTTCCACCTCGACGACGACCCACTCGTGACGATCCCCGCTCGAACCGTGGCGGGCATCCGCACGCACGACATGGAACCCATCGCCGAACTGGTGGCCACTTCCGACACGTCGGGGTACCGCTCCCGGCTCGGTGCCGCCCACGGATGCACCATCGAGAATCGCTGGGAGGACGTGGTCGATCAGATGCTGGTGCGCCTCGCCTGGAGCGATGCGTACCAGGTCAGTGCCGATCTCGATGACCTGCTCGGTGAGCGACGCCCGCACAACCTGCCGGGGCGGGTCGGCCCCGAGTTGTGGTCGCGCCGCCTCGAGCGGCCCACCTCCGAAACGCTCGCCGATCCCGACGTGCAGCGCCGGCTCGCCGTGCTCTCGCGTCGCCATCTCGGTGACACCGATGGCCTCCACGAGCACGTTGCCGTCGCCGAGGCCGGTACGCCGATGAGTGAATCGGGCGGTGACGGGTACGACTCCGAACAGCCCAGTGGCAACGGCGACAGCGACCGGCCCGAACGATCTGACGACCCCACAGCGAGGAGCATCACATGACCAGCGACGCAGCCAGCAACGCAACCAGTGATCCGACCAACGGCGATGGACCCGGACGCGCCGATGAACTCGACCGCTACCTGTTCAACGAGGGCACCCACCGCTACCTGCACCGCCGCTTCGGCGCGCAACCCGGCGAAGGCGGCTGCAACTTCGCCGTCTGGGCGCCCAACGCCCGCTCGGTGGCAGTCGCCGGCACGTTCGACGGGTGGACACACGAGCATCAGTTGCACCCGAGCGAGTCGGGCGTGTGGAGTGCGTGGATCGACGGACCCAAGATCGGTGACTCCTACCTGTACCGGGTGACCACCCAGTCCGGCTCGGTCGTGGAGAAGTCCGATCCGTTCGGTGCCGCCACCGAGGAGCCGCCGTCGATCTCCTCGGTCATTGCCGACCTGTCGCACGACTGGGGCGACGACGAATGGATGGCGTCGCGTCGCGAGAAGATCGCGATCGACGCGCCAGTGTCGATCTATGAGGCGCACCTGGGCTCGTGGGGACGCCACGTCACAGACGGCAAGCGCTTCCCCCGATACGACGAACTGGCCGATCCGATCGCCGACCACCTCCTCGCCCACGGATTCACCCACGTCGAGTTCCTGCCGATCATGGAGCACCCGTTCTACGGGTCGTGGGGATATCAGACCACTGGGTTCTTCGCTCCGAGCGCCCGCTACGGCACCCCGCAGGACCTGATGCGGATGATCGACCGACTCCACCAGCGCGGTGTCGGCGTGATTCTCGACTGGGTTCCGTCGCACTTCCCGAACGACAGCCACGGCCTGTACGAGTTCGACGGCACGCACCTGTTCGAGCACGCCGATCCTCGCCAGGGCTACCACCCTGACTGGAACTCGGCGATCTTCAACTACAGCCGCAACGAGGTGCGCTCGTTCCTGGTGTCGAGCGCGATGTGCTGGCTCGACCGGTACCACGTCGACGGCATCCGGGTCGATGCCGTGGCCTCGATGCTGTACCTCGACTACTCGCGCAAGGAAGGCGAGTGGATCCCCAACGAGTTCGGCGGTCGCGAAAATCTCGATGCCATCGTGTTCCTCCGCGAACTCAACGAGGCCGTGTACGGCGAGTTCCCCGACGTGGCCACCATGGCCGAGGAGTCCACCTCGTGGCCGATGGTGAGCCGACCCACCTACATCGGCGGGCTCGGGTTCGGGTTCAAGTGGGACATGGGCTGGATGCACGACACGCTCGCCTACCTCGAACGCGATCCCATCCATCGTCGCCACCACCACGGCGAGATCACGTTCCGCTCGGTCTACGCCTCCAGTGAGCACTTCGTGTTGCCGCTGAGCCACGACGAAGTGGTCCACGGCAAGGGGTCGCTGCTCAACAAGATGCCGGGCGACGAGTGGCAACAGTTCGCCAATCTCCGCCTGCTGTACGCGATGCAGTGGGCGCAGCCTGGCAAGAAACTGCTGTTCATGGGTTGCGAGCTCGCCACCCGAACCGAATGGAACCACGAAGGAACCCTCGACTGGTCGCTGCACGACGTGCCGGCCAACCGCGGGGTACGTGAGTGGTTGGCCGACGCCAACCGGTTGTACTCGAGCGAACCGGCGATGCATCGCGGCGACAGCGACCCGGCCGGGATGCAGTGGGTGGAAGGTGGCGACGCCGACCAGAGCGTGTACGCCTGGCTGCGCAAGGACCCCACCGGCGAGGCCCGTCCGGTGCTGGCAGTGTTCAACGCCACGCCGACGCCGCGCCACAACTACCGCCTCGGCGTGCCGAAGGCCGGCCGCTGGGACGAGCTGGCCAACTCCGATGCCGAGGTCTACGGCGGCAGCGGCGTGGGCAATTTCGGTGGCGTGGACACGGTGCCGGTCGACTCGCACGGCTTCCACCACTCGGTGGTGCTCAGCATTCCACCGCTGGGCGCCGTCTTCCTCGCCCCCGGGCAGCCCTAGGAGTCCGGCGGTGCCCGACACCCACCACCCTCAGCCCGACATCAGCCGCCTCGGCGCCACCGCACTCGGCGACGGCAGCACCCGCTTCGTCGTCTGGGCCCCCCACGCCGCCGATGTAACGATTGGTGTCAGACACCAATCGTTACATCGCTCGGTACATGCCTTGGAACACGTCGGTGAGTACTGGTCGGTGACACTCGACGGCGTCGGTCACGGTGATCGCTACCACGTCTCGATCGACGGCGGCGACGAGCTGGCCGACCCGGCGTCGCGCTGGCAGCCCGACGGTGTACACGGCCCATCGGCGGTGGTCGATCATTCGGTGTTCCGCTGGCACGACGACGCCTGGCACGGGGTGGAGCTGGCCGACACCGTGCTCTATGAGATGCACGTCGGCACGTTCACCGCCGAGGGCACGTTCGACGCGGCCATCCGCCACCTGCCGCGGTTGCGCGAGCTGGGCATCACCACGATCGAAGTGATGCCGGTCGCCGCCTTTCCCGGCACCCGCAACTGGGGTTACGACGGCGTGTTCCCCTTCGCGGTACAGCATTGCTATGGCGGACCCGAGGGGCTCGCTCGCTTCGTCGATTCGGCCCACGGCTTCGGCCTCGGTGTGGTGCTCGACGTCGTGTACAACCACATGGGCCCCGAGGGCAACGTGCTCGGGCGGTTCGGGCCGTACTTCACCGACGCCTACCGCACACCGTGGGGTCAAGCGATGAACGTTGCCGAAGCGAGCAGCGATCACGTGCGTCGCTACTTCATCGAGAACGCCGTTGGCTGGATCCGCGATTTCCATCTCGATGGGCTCCGGCTCGACGCCGTCCATGCGATCTTCGACCCGACCCCGAGCCCCTTCGTGCAGGAATTGACCGCAGCGGTGCACGCCGCTGCACAGTCGGCCGACCGCACGGCACTCGTCACCATCGAGAGCTCCGCCAACGACCCCCGCATCGTGCGGTCCACCGACGAACACGGGTGGGGATGCGACGCCGTCTGGGATGACGACGTACACCACGCACTGCGAGTGGCGCTCACTGGCGATCAGCACGAGTACTACGCCAACTACGCGGGCGCCGCCGATCTCGCAACCGCCTGGGACCGGCGTTGGGTGTACTCGGGTCAGTACTCGCCAGGGTTCGACCGTCGCCACGGCGCCCCCGCCGACGACATCGATCACCGACGTTTCATCGTGTTCAGCACCAATCACGATCATGTCGGCAACACGCCAGCTGGATCACGGCTGCTGGCCGATGCATCGCCCGACGACCCACGGCACCGTTTGGCCGCTGCTGCAATCCTGCTGTCACCCTTCACCCCGATGTTGTTCATGGGCGAGGAGTACGGCGAGACCGCGCCGTTTCCCTACGTCATCGATCACGGTGACCCCGAACTCGTCGAGGCCGTCCGCGCCGGCCGCCAGCGCGAATTCTCCGGTGCCGACTGGTCGGGGGGCGTGGCCGACCCAGCCGACCCGGCCACGTTCGCCTCCGCCGTCCTCGACGTGACGCTCACCGAGCACGAGCCGCATCGGTCGCGCCTGGCGATGTACACCGAACTGCTGCGCATCCGCCGCGAGCAGGGTGTGCTCACCGATCCGGTCGCCCAACAACACGTGTCCATCGTGGGCGACACGATCTTCGTCGTGCGATCGACGGCCGATGCATCTACATCGCTGGTCTTCAACTTCTCGGCGGAACCGGTCGAGCATCCGGCACCGGACACCGCTGATTCCGTCGTGTTCGACACCGACGACGAACGGTGGGGAGGCAACGGCTACGACGCCGCCACGATTGGCGCTTGGTCTGCCCGTCTGGCTGTCTCACCATGAGCGACGTCGACGCCGATCGCGCACGACCACACGTTGTGGTGATCGGTGGCGGATTCGGCGGCCTGGCCGCGGCACGTGGGCTGGCCGATGCAGCAGTTCGCGTCACGGTGATCGACCGTCGCAACCACCACCTCTTCCAACCGTTGCTCTACCAGGTGGCCACCGCCGGCCTTGCCCCTGGCGACATCGCACAGCCGATCCGATCGATCCTGGCCGGCCAGGAGAACACGGGTGTGCTCCTCGGTGATGTCGTCGAGATCGACACCGACGCCGATGTCGTCCGACTCGCCGATGGTGCCCAGGTGCACTTCGACTACCTCGTGCTGGCGGCCGGAACGTCGCATTCGTACTTCGGCAACCCCCAGTGGGAGCAGTTCGCCCCCGGGCTCAAGACCGTCGAGGATGCCATCGAGATCCGCCGCCGCGTGCTCACTGCGTTCGAGCGGGCAGAACGGGCGGACGGCGACGATGAGCGGCACGCGAACCTGACGTTCGTGGTGGTCGGCGGCGGTCCCACCGGCGTCGAGATGGCGGGGGCGATCGCCGAGATCGCGTTCCGCACGCTGAGCGACGAGTTCCGTGCGATCGACACCTCGACAGCTCGCGTGATCCTGCTCGAGGGACTCGATCGGTTGTTGTCGACGTATCCCGAATCGCTGTCGACCAAGGCGACCGATCAGCTCCGCAAGCTGGGCGTCGACGTTCGCCTCGGCGTGAAGGTGACCGACATCGACGAGCGCGAGGTGAACACCAGCGACGGCACGATCTCCACGCGCACCGTCGTGTGGGGTGCCGGCAATGCCGCGTCGCCCTTGGCGTCGCTGCTCGGTGCACCGACCGACCGTGCGGGCCGCGTCGAAGTCGCCGACGACCTGTCGGTTCCTGGTTCGCCGAACGTGTTTGCCATCGGTGACGCCGCACACGCCATCTCGCAGGGCAGCACCGTTCCCGGCGTCGCCCAAGGGGCCATCCAGGGCGGCGCACACGTGGCCGAAATGATCAGCGCCGATCTCGACGGACGGCCACGTACGGCGTTCCGGTATCGGAACAAGGGGGAACTGGCAACGATCGGACGGTCGTCGGCGGTCGGGGTGATCGCTGGCGTGAAGCTGTCGGGTTGGATTGCCTGGATGGCGTGGTGGTCGGTGCACATCGTGTTCCTGATCGACTTCCGCAGCCGATTCTCGGTGATGCTCAACTGGGCGTGGAACTACCTGACGTTCCAGCGAGGTTCACGCCTGATCACCGGGCCCTGGCGCCCACGCGCCGACACCACCATCGACGACTGAACGGTTGCTCCCAACCCGCTGCTTCAACCCGTTTGCGTTGCGTTTTCGGTGGGGCGGCCCACCGAAAACGCAACGCAAACGACAACAGAGGCGTGAGCGGAGGGTGTCAGGTGGCGTCGAGGACCGCGACGGGGAACCGATCGAGCCACATCGACACGGCGACTGCTGTGTCGCTGCTGTCCACCGATTCGGCGGTGTCGTCGAGCACGTTGCGCCACGAGCCGCTCGGCAGCACGATCGACGTGTCTGCCCAGTCCGCAACGGTTCGCGTGGCCACCACCGTCACCACGCGAGGCCCGTCGGCATCGGACCGAGCGAAGGCGATCAGCGCGTCGCGGTGGGTGCCGGTGGCCTCGAGCGGCAGGTACGTCGCGTCGACCCCGAATGCGCTGAGGCGTCGGCGGCGTACTGCCAGCGTCCGCGTGACCACCACGGCTTTGGCTGCCTCGATCTCGTCGCCGGACCACGCCGTTGGACCGTCGAGCGAACCCGCTCGTTCGACGAGTGCTCGACGCTCGTCCCAATCAGGCTCGACGCGATTGTCCGGGTCGACGAGCGAGTACGTGAACGCCACCGTGCCCTGGTACAGGTCGGGAACGCCCGGCGCGGTCAACCGAATCGCGAGCGCTGCAAGCGAGCGCGCCCACCCGGGATGCAGCGTGCGGCGCACGACCTCCGCGAGTGGACCTGTGGGCGATCCGTCATCGAGTTCGCCGGCGAGTACGTCTGCGAGCCGGGCGAGCGCCGCTTCGTAGGCGGTGTCGGGAGCCGTCCACGAGGTGTGCTCATCGGCCTCGCGAGCCGACTTCACCAGGTACTCCGTGAGACGCTCCGCGTCGATCGGCCACGCCGTCACCGACGTTTCGAGCGCGAGCAGCGTGGTGGCCGAGTCGAGGCCGCCGCCACGCAGCAGGTCGCGGTGCTCGCCGAACCATTCCCGCACGACCGACACCCAGTCGTCGGCGAGTTCTGCGAGCGCCACCGCTCGCCCGCGCACGCCTTCGGACCGCTTCGTGTCGTGTGTGGTGCCGGCGAGCAGCGTCAACGGCATCTGTGCCTGGACGTCGAGTTGGTGCTGGTGGAATGCGTCGGTGCCGAGCGCGAATTGTCCAGGGGCACCGCCCACCTCGCACAGCGCGGCGAGGCGCAGGTATCGATAGAAGGCGCGGTCTTCCGCGCCCTTGGCCATCACTGGGCTGGTCAGTTGCTGCCAACGTTCGGCAACCGCTGCGTCGGCGATGATCAGTGACACCAGCTGATCGAGATCGTCGGCGAGGTCGGGTCGGGCAGCCACCGCACGCTGATGGGCGAGGTCGAGTTCGACAACCGAGTCTGCGTCGTCGGGGAGGTACGTGCGATAGCGATGCAACCCGATCGTCAGCTCGACAACTGCGTCGCGCACGCTCACGGTCGAGTCGCTGGGAGCGAGGCGCTGTCCGATCAGGCGAACCAGCCGGTCGAGATCAGGTTCGAGACCGCCGTCGAGGACTTCCCGCCGGGCGTTGTCCTCGATCGACGCGAACGATCGGTCGTCGCGTGTGAGCTCGATCCAGAGCTTGGTCAACGGCTCCTCGGCAGCCGGGTCGATCAAAGCATGGTCGGTGACTCGGACGTGTTCGTACCCGGTCGTGCCCTCGGTCGGCCACGACGGCGGCAGCGACTCGCCGACGGCGAGGATCTTCTCGACGAGCAACCAGCGGTGACCGCCGATGCGCTTGCGCAAGCCGTGGAGGTATGCCTCCGGTTGGGTGAGCCCGTCGACGTGATCGACGCGCACACCGGCAAAGGCAGGGTGTTCAGCGAGCTGGGCCGGAATCGTGTCGATCGTGGCCGCAACGGTGGGATCCTCGGCCCGAACGGCGACCAGGTCGTCGATGGTGAAGAACCGTCGAACGTTGCGGGCCGAATCACGCCACCACTGCAGCCGGTAGTGCTGGAGATGGACAGCGTCGGCGACATCGAGGTCCTCGGTTCCCGCAGCGAGGGGAAAGCGCAGCGGACCGTAGTGGAGCTCGCGGCCGCGCTCGCCGTCGACGATGGCGAGGCCACCCGCCGCCACCACATCGTCGAGCGGGTCGCCGAGCTTCGCCACGATCACCTTGTTGTCGGCAGCGTCCCAATCGACATCGAACCACGCAGCAGCCGACGACTCGCGACCGTCACGAAGCATCTCCCACCAACGGTCGTTGAGGTGGGCAGCCGCGACCGACATGTGGTTCGGGACGTGATCGATGATCACACCGAGTCCGCGGTCGTCGGCGGCGTCGAGCAGCGCCGTCAGTCCGGCAATTCCGCCGAACTCGGCGCGAACCCGGGTGTGATCGATGACGTCGTATCCGTGCAAGCTGCCAGGCACCGCCTCCGCCACGGGCGACAGGTACAGGTGGCTGACTCCGAGTGCGACGAGGTGGTCGAGGATCCCGACGGTGTCGGTGAACCCGAACGACGGTGTCAGCTGAATACGGTAGGTCGCCACCGGCGGCGTGTCGATGTTGGCAGGCACCTCAATGGTCTACCCACCGCCGTCTCCGATCACTCCGAACGAGGATCTGTGCAGCGCCGCGGTCTGGTTCAGCGCATCGATGCCACGATCTCGGGCTCACCGACGGCAGTGTTGTCGATCATCGCCGCTCGCGCTGAGGGCTCAGGGGGCAACCCCGACATCAGGAGCACCAACCAGTCGGCGCCGAGCCGGGCGTCGGCAACCAGCAGCACGGAGTGATCCCAGAAGGGCGCCAGCTCGGGTCGATGGAGGAAGAGTCCGTCGAAGATCAGCACGGCGGGGCCATTCACCCGCACCCGGACCTCGATCGCCACGATGGTGCGTTCTGCGGTCACGGCGGCTGCGGCGACGTGGCGTGCCACTGCCGACAGCACGGCGTCTCGAGTCGGAGAACTCACCGGTTCTGGGTTGCCGTCGAGACCTGCGGGCATGGCCCACGTTGGCACCGCCACACGAAAACCCCTGCTCAGTCGCCACGATCGACGTTGTCAGTTCGTATCGTTGGTGAATTCGCCTGGCAGGAGCTTGCAATGAACGATGACATGAACGACACCCACGAGGGCGAGGCACCACACGACGACGTGTCGACCGACGACACCCACCTCACTCCCGCCGGTGCTGGCGAGCCCCAGCCCGACACTGAGGTTGAGGCAGAACCCGAGATGGTCTTCGAGGCCGAGCCAGAAGCCGCACCAGAGCCAGCGGCCGAACTCGAAGTTGTCTCCGAGGCCGAGGCCGAGCCGGTCAACGGATTTGCTGCGTTGGGTCTGATGCCCGAGCTGCTCAAGGCACTCGACCTGTTGGGATACGAAGAGCCCACGCCGATCCAGAGCGAGACGATCCCGCTGCTGCTGACCGGGCAAGATCTGCTCGGCCAGGCCGCCACCGGTACCGGCAAGACCGCAGCGTTCGCGCTACCAGCGCTGCAGATGATCGACGCCTCACGCCGTGTGCCGCAGGTGCTCGTTCTGGTGCCCACCCGCGAGCTCGCAGTTCAGGTGAGCGAGGCCATGTTCAAGTACGGCAGCGAGCTGGGCGTGAAGGTCGTGCCGGTGTTCGGTGGCCAGCCCATCGGTCGCCAACTCCAGGCCCTCGACCGCGGCGCCCACGTCGTGGTGGCCACACCCGGGCGAGCGCTCGATCACATCGGGCGAGGATCACTGGCGCTGGATTCCATCCAGACCTTGATCCTGGACGAGGCCGACGAAATGCTCGACATGGGCTTCACCGACGACATCGAATCGATCCTCGAGAGCACCCCCGATGATCGTCAAACCGTGCTGTTCTCCGCAACGATGCCCAAGCGGATCACCTCGATTGCCAAGCGGTACCAGCGCAACCCGCAGCGCATCACGATCGGCCGCCCCGACGCCGAACCAGGCGTGAAGGCGCTCGTCCGCCAGGTGGTGTACGTGGTGCAGCGTCCGCACAAGCCGTCGGCGCTCGGGCGCATCCTCGACATCGAGGCACCGAAGTCGGCGCTGGTGTTCTGTCGCACCCGCACCGAGGTCGATCAGCTCACGGTGACCATGAACGGGCGCGGCTACCGCGCCGAGGCGCTGCACGGCGGCATGGACCAGGGCCAGCGCGACCGGGTGATGGCACGGCTGCGTGACGGCACCGCTGAACTCCTCGTGGCCACCGACGTGGCCGCCCGCGGGCTCGACATCGACACGCTCACCCATGTGGTCAACTACGACGTGCCGTCGGCGGCAGAGAGCTACGTGCACCGCATCGGACGAGTCGGGCGGGCCGGGCGCGAAGGTGTGGCGATCACGCTGGCCGAACCGCGTGAGCGACGTGGACTGGAGAACATCGAGCGGCTGACCAAGCAGAAGTTCGAGATCGCCAAGGTTCCCACGGTGGCCGATCTGCGCGAACGCCAGATCGAGATGACCGTCGCTGCCATCCGCGAGGCGCTCACCTCCATCGATCTGGAGGACTTCAACTCGGTCCTGCACGCGTTGTCGGGCGACGACAGCGACCGCAACATCGCGCTCGCGGCGATCAAACTGGTGCACGAGTCGCGTGGCGCAACCATCGACGAACTGGAGATTCCCGACGCCTCCGACAAGCTGCGCGGGAAGTCGAACGCCAAGAAGTTCGACAAGAACAAGGGTCGCAACGCAGGTGAGAAGGACCGCGGCGGCAAGGGCAAGAAGGGCGGCGGTGCCGGCACCGGCTTCGTGCACGTGAGTCTCGGCCGCAAGGCTGGGGTACGTCCTGGCGACCTGGTCGGGGCAATCGCGAACGAGACCGGGCTCGTCGGTCGAGACATCGGGCCGATCCGCATCTCCGATGCGTATTCGGTGGTGGGCGTCCCCGAGGCGTCGGTCGACCATGTGATCGACACGATGCAGTCGACCACGATGCGCGGCAAGCGCGCCCGGGTGCGTCGATTCGTCGAGTGAGCTGTTGGCGCTCCGCAGCCTCGCGTTTCCCTCCGAGCCCAGTGGGCATCGTCTCGCAATGACCTCGGCCTCGTCCCGTCCGTTCGCGCATGCAGGTGGTGCACCGATTCGCGTGGCCTTGGTGAACGACTACGAGATCATCGTCGAGGGGCTCCGGGAGATGTTGCGTCCGTTCGCTGACCGGGTCGTCGTCGTCGAAACGGTGGCCGGTGAGACGCCTGACGGCCAGTCGGACATTGCGCTGTTCGACACGTTCGCTGGTCGCCGGCACGCCCTCGAGCGGGTGCAGGAGATGCTCGCAAACCGCGACATCGGCAAAGTCGTCTTGTACACCTGGGACGCACCGACGGCGTTCCTCGACGACGTCACGGCGCTACGCGTCGACGGCGTGGTCATGAAGTCGGAAACCGGTGAGCGGCTCGTCGAGACATTGGAGCGTGTGCACCGGGGCGAGGCGATCGGCCTCGATCCGGCCAGCGACGAGCACCCCCCGACGGTCTTGACCGAGCGGGAGCGTGAGGTGTTGGCGCTGATCGCCCGGGGAGCGTCCAACCGGGAGATCGGCCGAGAGCTCTACCTGTCGGTCGACACCGTCAAGACGCACGTGCGCAACCTGTTCCGCAAGCTCGATGTGCCGAACCGCACCCGCGCCGCGCTTGCCGCTGATCAGTTCGGGCTGGCCGAACCCGTCACTCGTCGCTGAGCGTGGGAGCGTCGGCGGATCTTGCGTCGCTGCGCTTGCTGCTCTTGCGGCGCTTGACGAAGAACACCAAGCCAACGACCAGCACCACCGCGCCGGCGATGACAGCGATCCGGGTGTTGCGACTCGTCTGTTGCCCGAACTCGGCAATGTTCGCTGCCTGATCGCTGGCGCGATCGGCTGCAGTCGCAACGGCGGCGGCCAGATCGACCGCAGCGAGATCTCCAACCAGGTCGGTCACCCGTTGGACATCGACTCGGTCGATGACGGTTCCGGCGCCGTCGAGACCGGCTGACACCACGTCGAGCGGGCTCACTGGTGGACCCCGCCGAAGTCGGCAACCGTGATCGATCCGTGTTCCGGCACCGTCAGCACCACGGGCGGTCGCTCCAAGTTCAAGCCGGCCACTCGCTGCACCATCTCGGGAGCGGTGT
>CAVQST010000008.1:0-586149 GCA_963716075.1 Ilumatobacteraceae bacterium
ATGAGCCGTGTCGAACGAACCATGAACTATTGCGCTGGGTTCCGTTTTCCTTCGACATTTCCGCCACTTGAATCCCCCTGCCCCGCGCGCGACATGCGCAGGATTCCGCAGGAATTGGTCGCACTTTGCCCCCTCTTGCTTCCACAATGCTTCCGCGTCGGCGCGGAGTGATCGTCGCGGTAGCGTTCTAATCAGTGAAAAACAGGCAGCCTTCTTGTTGGAAGGGTGGCCAAGGCACGCGCCCGCGCCCTCTTGCATGACTGGATAACACCCAAACTGAACGAGGGCGGCTCGTCAGGTCTGTCAAAGACGCTGAAGAACGCCGCCAGCGGGCCGAAGATGACCCCGCCGCTTGGCGTGGTCCGCCCAAATCCGGGCGATTGCGCGATAGCAGTCGCCATCCGGGACGAACAACGCTTGATTCCGGGGCCGCGTCAGGCGATCTTCCGGTCAAACGGCAGGCCACGTGGGGAATGTCGGCTTCACCGATCTACCGCTTGAACCTGCTGTTGGGAATGCGCCACTGCCGCGTAGGCTTTCCAAGCGTATGTGGCGGATAGGATCACGCAGCAGCAAGCAACGATGAAGTACCCGGAGCCTCCTTTCTTGCTTTGAGCAAATACGATGAAGTACCCTACGGCTAAGCCTGCTAGAGCAAAGGCAGTTATCGCGGTTGTGATGAGTTCCATTTTGACTCCTCCATTAGAGGAATCATCGATCCGAAATCGAGTGTTACACGGGCAATGTAGCTGAGTCGGTGTCGCGTCTTTCTGCATGTGACATAGGATGCGACATCCGAGCGGGAGGACCGTGTACGTGGCGACGAAAAGAGGTAAGACCGACCACACGCGGCACCTTCGGGCAGATGCTGAAGTACTTGATTGACCACAACATACATCCGAACGACAGCGATGAGCGCGAATCTTGGACGTACGACCGATTAGCGGACAAGTTGGGCTTAGAGAGTAGAGTTCAACCTGGCCGCTGGGTTGGCGATAATAGCTTACCTCCAGAGAATAGGTTCGACCGCATGTTGCGGAACTATTTTTTGGTGGATCACCAGATCGTAATATAGAACTAAGGGATATATTCATAAGAAAGTATCGAAGAGCGAAGGAATCGGAACGACGCTATGGGAACCCTGCTTTGTTCGCGCAATCCATTACATTGCTGTTTTGGAGCGCGCTCGAAGCGAAATTTGATGCAAACTTTGAAACGGATAGCTTCGATGTGAAGGCCAAAAATATCGCTGAGGGGGCCGATCGAGCTGCCGTCCCAGAACTCGAAACGAAAGGGCGGTGGCCCATCGAGCATGGCTTCGAAGACCGGCTCGAGCACGTCGGCGACCGACCGAGGCGCATCCGGTACTGCAACCGTGCCGACCGGTGTTCGGTCGTGTCCTGTCATCGTCGTCTCCTGGTCAGCGGAAGCTGGCGTCACCTCTCGAATCGTCATGATCCAATCCAGTGCCGTTCACACTACGCATCTCACCGTGGTGGCCGAGCGCCTGCGCGCCCACTGTGTGCGGAGCCGTGCTCAGCTGAGACGATTGCGCCGCTGCAGCGCTGCGCCGACCGAGGCGCCGGCGGTGCACATGCCGGCAAGCGCGAGGAACGCGATCAACGGCCCGGTCCATGACCACACTGCGAAGAACACCGCGATTCCAGCGAGGATCACGAGCGGCACGACGATGATCAGCAGAATGATCATCCCCTTGCCGTCGTCCGACTTGTGATCTTTTCCACCATCATCGGGCAACGATACCCCACGGCGCGAGCCGCCGTTGGCCTGTTCTCTCGCCAGCACGGTGGAGCGGGCGGCGCCTCCGATCGAGACGATGCCAGGTCGCGCTCGGCTGTTCCAGACACGCAGGGCGACCGACGCACCCGGGACCGGGTTCAGCAGCCGCCCTGAGCAACTCGAGTATCGACCACCGCAGGAAAGGACACGACCTCGGCCGCCGTTGCTGCGGGGGTCACCCGCACCATGAGGTCGGCGGGCACCACGTCGCCGAACCCGAAGTGGACCACGGTCGTCGGGCCTGCTGCGTACCCACTCGTCGTAGCACCCCAGCCACGAGCCACCAGGCTCCCTGTCGCCCGATCGACCACCTCGACAATCACGTCATCGGGCCCACCGGCCACACCCTGCACGTCGACCTCGAGCCAATGTCCGGACGCGCTGGAATTCACGAAGAGGCGAGAAGCTTCGGTGGGCTCCCAGGCCACCTGGAACACGTCGACACGGCCGTCCCGATCCAGGTCGGCCTCGATACCGGTCACGAAGTAGCTCGCCGTCACCCGATTCACCGATCGTGTCGAAGACGGGGGTGCCGTTCGCAGCCGGTCCGAGTCCGTGGAGCACGATCGGGGCGCCGGACGACGAGACCGCCGACGTCACGACGTCCGAGATGCCGTCGTTGTCGAGATCGACGATCGCAACATGCGGGGACTTCGTCTCCAACGCCGGCGAACCCGATTCCTCCGTTACGTCGACGAGTTCGAAACCGCTCGCCGTCTCTCGGTTCACGAAGATCCGCACCGGCACCCGCATGCCGTCATCGACCGTCGAGTTGAAGTGCTGGCCGACGACCAGGTCGGGGCGCCCGTCGCCGTTGAGATCGCCGACCGCAATACCGGCGGCATCGTCCTCGTCGCCGAACAACTCGAAGGCCAGCTCCTCATGCACCTGAACGCCGAATCCGTTCGGGCCGCCCATGAGCACCCTGCGGTCGCCGCTGACGACGATGTCGCTCCAGCCATCGAGATCGAGATCGAGCGTGGCGAGCGCCAGGCCGGTGAGGTCGTCGGGGATGTCCCACTCGTTGGTTGCGTCCGAGAAGCGGAGGTTGCCGTCGTTGCGCAGCAGCCGTGTGGACCCGCCGCCGAATCGATCGGCCACCACGAGCAGATCCGGGAGGCCGTCGCGATCGACGTCTGGTGTGGCGATCGATCTTCCAGCAACTCCCGCCAGCAACGGCTCACCGACTCGCCACCCGCCATCGGTCTGTTCGTAGACGACCGTGCTGTTGAGCTTGGTCTCGGTGTTGCCACGAGGGTTGCGCACCGCAACCAGGTCGAAGTCTCCGTCTCCGTCGAGGTCGGCCATCGTTGCCCCGCTCGTCCTGGCAAGTTCCCCCGGGAAGGTCGGGTCGATCGTGAAGCCGTTGTCGCCCCCGAGCAGGAGGCGCTCCGGCGACGGCGCCGTGGCTCCTCTGACCTGGTACTGCTCGGCCGGTCGGTCTGCGAAACCAGCGACGAACAGGTCGGTCCAGCCGTCACCATTGACGTCTCCAGCCGCGACTGCATGGCCGTACATCCCGGTGAGCGGCTCGATCAACCCGTATGACTCGGTGCGCTCCTCGAAGGCGATGCCGCTCCCAGTGGTCGGCTCGCTCGTCCAACATGTCTCCGCAGCGTCGGCTGCTTCGGATGGAACGCCGTCGACCCCGGTCCCCGTGGGCCCAGTTGTTGCAGGTGCCGTCGCCACGCCCGTTTGCGGTGCGGGCGCCGACGTCGTGGGGGCGATCGTCTCCCCGGTCGGACCGGACTGCTCGCCGCCCTCTGAGTTCTCCGAGTCGGCGGAGTAGGTGCACGCGCTGACCATCGCGAGCGCCATCACCAATCCGTAGGTCAGCCGTGGACGACTCACTCCAGGTCGACCACGGCCAATACGACCGAACCGAATGTCGTCTCGGGGGCGTCGCTGCCGACTTCGCTGGCGTTGAGGCCGATGTAGACGCGACCACTCGCAGGATCGACGACGACGTTGTAGGAACCGCCCGTACGAACACCAAGTGCCGACTCGATGAGCGGGTTCAGTTCCACGACGACGTCGTGTTCACCGGTGGTGGTGTCGACGGCGATCAGTGGCGTCCCGTCAACCCATGACTCGCCGTGCGCGTCGGGCACGTAATAGAGCGTGTTGCCGTCGGGCGAGAGGGCGACGGAGGTGACGTATCCCTCCGTCGGACCCATGTCGATGATCTCACCGTCTGGCGTCATCTCGAACAACACGTCGGGCTGACGTGTCACTCCGAACACCGAACCGTCGGGCGCCACCGCGCTCGCCGCTCGAAGCCACTCGCCGGGCAGTTCGTCGCTGGAGAGCGTCAGGTCGTCCGAACCCGGCTCGTAGCGGAAGAGTCGTCCGTCGCCCGCGGAGAAGTAGGCCGCCCCGTCAGCGCCGACCAGGATGCTGCGAAACCCGACGTGGCGTCGGTCGTCGGAGCGGAAGACGACCTCGCCGGTGGCAGCGTCCGCTGCGAAGAATGACCCTGCGTCGGGCTTGCTCTCGGGATCGACGGCTTCGCCGAAGATGTAGCGCCCATCGGCCGAGATCGCAAGCGAGGGGATACCGAAGCCGGTGACCGGAACCCCAAGCGATGAGATGCCCGACGTTGCGGGGTCGTAGCGAAGCAGGTGGTCACCCTGATACGAGCCACCGAGCACGAGGTCGCTCCTCGTTCCCCAGTAGGTGGCGGCGATGACATCACCGCAAGGGTCGAGCGCCATCTGGGCGTGGATCTTGCCGTAGCCCCAGTCGCCCTGGTCATGATCGAGTGCGTCCGAGACGTCTGCGGTCCTCGTCAACGTGCTGGACTCCGGGTCATACTCGTAGAACCAGGAGTTCCCATCCACACCGAGGTGGTCACCCACAGCAGACACGAAGCGACCCGATGGCAACACGACACCCTGCCCCCACTGCGACCACGGGTCCCCGCGATCGTGGGGCAGTGGATACAGACCTGCACTCACGGTGACGCCGTCGACCGTGCCGACCTCGACGACCTCAGTGCTCTCACCTTGAACGTTCGAACCCTGATCGGCGACGTCGCAGCTCGCGTCGGGTGCGGGATCGGTCGATGCAGGTGAGACAGCATCGACCGGGCCGCCGCCGGAATCGTTCGGACCATTGGCTGGAGCAGGACTCACCGTGTCGGAGCTACGAGGCGCACCCGAGTTCGGAGCGGAACTGACCGTCGTCGCAGTGTCAGGTGACGAGGTCGCCGGACCACCGGTCTCGGTTGATGTACTGCATCCAGCTGCGACTGCGAGGACGAGCAGACTCGCTGCTGCCCAGCGCCTCCTGGGCCGCCCTGGCGCGTGTGCCGAGCATCTCATCGCCAGGCTGATGGTAGTCGCGGAACAAACCTCGGACTTCGCGCCTCGACTCGTGGCGGCTCAGGCAGACGCACCCGCTCCCTCAGCAGTGGCCGAGCTGCGGTCAGACCTGGTGGAGATCTCCAGCTCGCCACGGCGCCGAGATCGACGGCTCACGGTTCGACGACTGCGACCTCGGACGCGGCGCGTCTCACCGACCAGAGGCGAACCGGCTCGGTCCGGCCCCGAATCGGCAGCGTTGCGTGTTCGACGAGGTCGCTCGGCTCCGTCGACAGCCGCTCACGAGTCGCGTCCGCCATCAACAGGTCGTACGGGGCATCCTTGGTCATCGCTTCGATGCGCGCTGCGGTGTTCACGGCGTCACCGATCACGGTGTACTTGAGTCGTCGAACGGTGCCAAGGTTTCCAGCGGTCACTGTTCCCGTGTTGATGCCGATCCCCACTCGGAAGTGTGCACCATCGAGGCGATCGGCCATTTCACGGTCGAATCGCTCGGTCACCTCCAGCACACAGATCCCAGCGGCGAGGGCCCGATCCGCATGGTCCGGTTGCGCGTTCGGCACACCGAACACCGCCATCACACCGTCGCCGAGGTAGTCGATCACCGCGTCGGCATCTGCCAGTACATCGGTCACGACCGCCAGGTACTCATTGAGGATGCCGACGACCTCCTGGGGGTCACGCCGCTCCGAGAACGTGGTGAAGCCGCGCAGGTCGCTGAACATCACCGACACCTCACGGTTGGTCGCTCGAAGGAGGTCACCGTTGGGATCGGCGTCGACGATGTCGCGGACGACTGCAGGAGGCACGAAACGCCCGAACACATCGCGTACACGGTTCCGGGCGCGCACCTCGAACACGTAGTTCACACCCACCGCGACCGCGGCGGCGCCCGCCAGCCCGACGATCGGCGCGACCACCGGCAAGATCCATCCGAGGTTGAAGGCAAGCTGCGCAACGCCGAGCCAACCGAGGGCCAGCACAACCACGAGCACGAGCCCACGAAATGCGTTCAGACGAAGCGCGAGGAGGGGAGCGAGGCAGGCGAGCAGGATGACCAGGAGCCGGACTCCGGTTTGGGGAGTGCGCACAGGAATGTCCCGGAGCAACGTGTCGATCGCTGCGGCCTGCACCTCTGCGCGGCTGGTCGACTCACTCAACGACGTCGCGACCGTCCCCTGCAGTTCGCGTGTTGTGGGCCCAAGCACCACGATCTTTCCCGCGATCTGGTCAGCGGGCACGCGCTCGTTCACCAGCGACAGGAAGGACACCTCCTCCACCGTGCCTGCTGGTCCGGGGAGGTCGATGGTGGCACCCTCCGTGCCGATCAGGTCGGTGGCGAGTTCTCGGCCGGTGGCCTGCTCGACCGCTGCGATCGGCAAGGTCGCAAGCAGCGCGAGTTCCGTTGCCGCAACATCAGGGGAGTCGTCATTCGGCTGCAGCCGGTAGTCGAAACGGCGAACCACCCCATCGTCGTCGGCTTCGAGACGTCCATTAGAAGCGCGGACGCCCTCGAGGTCGAGAGCATCACTCCCGCCGAGAACGACAGGGGCACCGTCTGCGTCGGATCGCACTGCGGACAACGTCACCGCCGGTGCTGCTGCGAGCGCATCCAGAAACGCAGCGTCACTGTCGGTGGGGTCACCGTCAACGTCGAGAACGATGACCGCGGCGCCGGCATGGGTCAGCGCCTCGACCGCCCTGGTGTATGTCTCGAGCGGGAACGGCCACGGCTCGCCAAGCTCCTGGAGCGTGACGTCATCGATACCGACGATCACGAGATCCGGAGGCGGGGTGTCCGAGCCGCGGACACGAAATCGGGTGTCGATCGTGGGGAGCTCGGACTCCTCGAAGGTCTCGCTGATCTCTGCGACGAGCACGAGCGTTGCCACCGCGATCAGTGCGGCAAGGAGTACACGCCGTCGCTGTCGGTCGGGAGACACCGCCAAGATGCTCACCGCTGTATCGGTGAGGGCCGCGAAGCGTTCGCGGATCCGGGAACTCGTGGCATGTCAGGGTCAGCAGAATGCTGTGGCCAGCGCGGTCATTCGATGTCGCCGCCAGCACCGACGTGCGTGCCGCCACCTCCGACATGGGTGCCGCCACCTCCGACGTGGGTGCCGCCACCTCCGACATGGGTGCCGCCACCTCCGACGTGGGTGCCGCCACCTCCGACATGGGTGCCGCCACCTCCGACATGGGTGCCGCCACCTCCGACGCCTTCGGAGGTGGTTGCCGCTCCGGTATCGATGGCGTGATGGTGAATGGCACTTGCAATCGCAGCCAGCGCCGGGGTGGAAATCCATCGGCCCTTTGCCGGGTGCTCCCAACCCAATGTCGTGTACGCGAGGAGGACTGCGTCCTGTGTCTCGCGCCCCACACCCCGCTGACGGTCGTTGCAGTGAACTCCATGAGCCCCAGTGAGAGCAGCAGACGCTGAAGGTCCTTGATCTCGCGTTTGTGGCTCTTGTGGTTGATCATGCTGATGCCCGATTCCTCGAAAAGTGTGGCCACGTTGGCCCGGTTGTGGAGGAAGTGTCGCATACGTGGAAACATGGGGCAACCGTGCTGGAGCGTCGATGACATCACCACCGACTGGAACGGTCACTTTTCTCTTCACCGACGTGGAGGGATCGACAGTGCTCTGGGACCAGCATCCCGATGCGATGACGAGGGCACTCGTCGAGCACGATCGCCTGATCCGTGACGTGGTCGAACGCCACGACGGCTTCGTCTTCACGACGGCAGGTGACAGCTTCTCGGTTGCCTTCCAGCGCGTGGGCGATGCACTCGACTCGGCGCTCGAGGCCCAATTCGGCCTCCGCAACCTGCAGGGTGATCTCGAGTTGCGCGTTCGGATGGGCATGCACACCGGCGAGGCCACCCAGCGCGATGGCGACTACTTCGGCGTTGCGGTCAATCGGTGTGCGCGGATGAGCAGCGCTGGTCATGGCGGCCAGATCCTGATCTCCAGAACAACCCGAGACCTCGTGGCCGATCGGGCGCCGTCGATGGTCGAGTTCCTCGATCTCGGAGTGCACCGATTGCGCGACCTCGCCGAGCCCGAGCACATCTTCCAGGTCTGCCATCCCGATCTCGCCCGAGACTTCGCGAAGCTGAAGACGCTCGAAGGTCCTGGCGACACGCTGCCGACGCGCCTGACCTCCTTCGTCGGCCGAGACCACGAGATCGGCGAGATCGTGTCGATGCTGCGCGAGAGCCGCCTCGTCACCCTGACTGGTCCGGGAGGTGCCGGAAAGACCCGGCTCTCGCTCGAAGTCGCCGACAGTGCGCTCCTCGAACATCCTGGTGGTACGCGGCTCGTCGAGCTCGCGGCCCTGCGCGACGGTGAGGTCCTGGTCGACGAGGTCGCTCAACGCTTCGACGCCAGCGCGTCCGCCGACGAGTCGCTCGTCGATGCAATCGCCGACACGATCGGTGATCGACGAATGCTGCTGATCCTCGACAACTGCGAGCACCTGGTCGAACCGGCAGCCCGGCTGGTCAACGAGCTGCTGTTGGCGTGCCCCGATCTCCGAGTTGTCGCCACCAGCAGGGAGCGCCTCGCCGTCGCAGGTGAAGTCGTCTATCGCGTCCCCTCGATGGCGGTCCCGTCGGCCGACACGGCCCGCTCGCTCGACGTCGAGGCATTGCTCGGCTATGGCGCCATCCGACTGTTCACCGAACGGGCGCAGCTCGCCGACCCCCACTTCGAGCTCACCGATCAGCACGTCGACGATGTCGTCTCGATCTGCCGGCGCCTCGACGGGATACCGCTCGCACTCGAACTCGCCGCTGCCCGCATTCGGACGATGGCTCCGGGCCAGATCGCTGCGCGACTCGACGAACGCTTCCGTCTGCTCACCGGGACCGACCGGTCGACCGACGATCGACAGCAGACCCTCCACAATGCCATCGAGTGGAGCTACGGGCTGCTCGAGGATCCGGAGCGCACGGTGTTCCGGCGTCTTGGAACATTCGTGTCGAGCTTCGGACTCGAGGCGGCCGAGGCGGTGTGCGCCGGCGGCACGATCGACGATCTCGACGTGATCGAGCTGATCACGGCACTCGCCGACAAGTCGATGGTTGCCACCACCGCAAGCCCCGGCGGTACCCGGTATCAACTTCTCGAGAGCATGCGAGCCTTTGCTGCCACACACCTGAACGACGTGGACGAGGCGGCCCTGATCGCCGATCGTCATGCACGACACTTCGCCGAGGTGGCAGCCGACCTGCAGCGCCGGCAGCGTGCTGGTGATCTTGCGTCGGCACTCGCCGGACTGAGCCAGGAAGAGGACAACTTTCGCGCCGCCCTGCGTCACTCCATCGACACGGGCGACGCCGTGCTGGCAGCCGGAATCGTCGACGCGCTGGGATATCCCTGGTACGCCGCCGGGGTCCGCCGCGAGGGACTCGCGTGGTGCGAGGCAGTCTTCGCGCTCGACGCCGACCTCCCGGATCTGGCGCGTGCCGGTGCCCTCCACTCCCATGCCCTGATGCTCAGCGGGACCGGCGAACCCGACCTCGGAATCGCCGTACTGCGTGAACAGGTTGAAATTCGGCGACGGTTGGACGACCCGATCCGGCTCGCCGCAGCGCTCAACAACCTGGGCAACCTGCTGTACGACATCGGTGCGTCCGACGAGGCGGAGCATGCCTTGCGGGAGGCCATCGATGCGCAACGCGAGGGGGGAGAGGCCCCGACGATGATGCTCTGCAGCCTTGCCGTGGGCAGCCTGCACGCGGGCTCGCCTGCCGCCGAGGACCTCTATCGGGAAGCAGTGAGCGAAGCCAGCGCCGTCGAGCATCCGTACGGCCTTGCATTGGCGATGGACGGCCTCGGCGAAGTGCTCGTGAAGTCGGGGCACCTCGCGGAGGCGTCTCGTTGCCTGCGGGAAGCACGCGAGCGCTTCGACGCATTGAACGTCTCGCCAGGGGTGGCCGCCGTCGACATGAACATGGCGCTCCTGCACCGCTCAGAAGGCAACACGGTTGCGGCCGCACGGTGTCTCATGGCGTCCATCACTGCCGCTGGCGAGCCGTTCTACGACGAGGCGCCGTTCTGGGTGGCGCAGTACACCGCCTCGGTGATCGACGACTTCCCGGCTGCAGCCACCCTGATCGGTGCAGTGGAGGCCGACGCACGTGGGCGTCGAGCCGCGCAGCCCAGCTTCGTCGTCGATGATCTTGCCGAGACGCGCCAGCGACTTCGCAGCGGAACTCGGCGACGCAGAGTTCTCGCGCTGCGTTCGCGTCGGTGGCCGACGGACCCGCGCCGAGGTCATCGACCTGACAGTTCGCGCCTTGCGGTCGTTCATCGACAACTCCGATGCCGCTTCCGTCGATCCTGCTCCGGCGCGTGATCGTGATGCGTGATCTGGATGGGTGATCGAGCTTCGAGTTCCATGCGGCGGGCGTCTCCATCTGAGTTCTCGACGCCGATCGTCGCCGACCCGACGGACGACCGCGACTGGAAGTACGTGTCCGACGTCGCGCCGGAAGCCGAGCGACCCAACGCGGTCAGCCACCACGAGTACCAGAGATACGTCGGCACCACGTGGCATCAGCGGGGGCAGGAATGCGCCGGATTCGCGCTGGCTGCCATCGCCAACTACCACCTCCGACGAGCTCAGCGCGACCCCACGCTGGCGTCCGTGAGCCGCCGGATGATGTACGAGGTCGCGCAGATGTACGACCACGAGTCGTTCGAGACGGGTTCGACTCTGCGCGGCGCCTTGAAGGGATGGAGCCGAACCGGCGTCTCGCTCGACCAACGTTGGCCGTACGAGGCTCACGACGAGGACGGTTCGGTCCACGGAAGACTCGACCTCGCACGCCAACTCGACGCCCGCCACCGACCGTTGCTGTCGTACCGAAAGATCGACCCGTCCGACACCACCACCATGCGAGACGCTGTGGCCTCCGGGCACCCGCTGTACGTCAGCGCCCGCATCCATGTCGGGTGGTATCGACTCTTCCTCCCTGGCGCAGCGCCCACCATCGTCCGGCGTTCGGCCGATGCCGACAAGGGTGGGCACGCATTCGTCATTGCGGGCTACGACGATCGTGGCTTCTGGGTGCACAACTCCTGGGGGCCCGAGTGGGGCGTCGACGGCTACGGCCTCATGACCTACGCCGACTGGGATGCGCACGGTCAGGACGTGTGGGTCGTCGAAATCGACGACGCCGGAGCGTCGAGATCATCGTCGTTGTCGCCGACCCTGCCATCGCCGCACCCTTCGCAGGACGAGACCGATGCGTACCGCGACCTGTGGCAGCACCTCGTGGTGTTGGGCGACGATGGGGGCCTGGCCCGGAGCGGGCTGTACGAGATGGACGAGGCCTCGCTCGGAACGATGTTGTTTCTCTTCCAGGAACACACCGCAACGTGGTCGCGTCGACGGATCGCACTGATCGCCGACGGCGGCGCACTTCCGATTGCGGCCACCATCGAGCAACTTCGCCGCACTCGAGATCGCTTGCTCGCCGCCGAGATCTACCCGTTCTTCGTGGTATGGCAGACCTCGTGGCTGGCCGATCTCGACGATGAGCTGACGGCGTGGAGCGCACGGCTCGGCCCCGACGCTGCGCCGCTCGACGTTCTCGATCGCTCGACTGTCGGGCTGATCTGGCATCAGATTCACCAGCGATCGACCGCAGCCTGCAGCGAGCCCTCTGGCGGGGCTCGAGCTCTCGAGCGGCGGGTTCGGCACAAGCGCAGTCAGATCCCCTTCGATCTCCATCTGGTCGGACTTGGCGCAGGAGATCTGCTGATGGCGCAGCTTGCGCCACTGCTCCCGCTTCCCCTCGCCACGGCCACCGCCGTCGCCACGCCGCTGCCGCTCGCTGACCTCGCCTCCTCGTACGCACCGCTCCTGGCACGCAGCGGGCTGCGCCATCTCGAGGTGATCGCTGCGCCGGGCTCCGAGTCCGGCTGGTCGACGCCGGCCTCGCCCGCACAGGTACTCCACATTGCCGCGCGGGTCCGACCTGACGTCGGCGAGGCCGCTCTCGAGGTCCACCAGGATCGACCGCGTCCCCTGCTCGGGCTGGCCGCCGACGTCGCTGCCCACCCTGCGATGACCGGACACGGCGACGACGGCCAACTGCACATCCAGACCGCGTCGACGTTGGCACACACCGACCTGTTCCACGACGAGTTCGTCCTCTCGGAGATGATCGACCGGATGCTGCGGTACGAGACTGAGACGACGCTCACACCGGCACCCGAACCACCAGGCTCCCGTGTGCGCCCCGCCATAGCCGATCCGCTCGCTCGGGCTGAGGCCGAACGCGCTGCACGTCGCCGCGCCGCCACGTGACCGTCGTTCAGTTCGCGAGTGACTCCGGCCCGTCGAGTTCAGCAGTGGCCTGCACCTCGATACCACCTCGTGGTCGCTGGGTGACCACCACGGTGACCCGGCGTGGCTGGGCGGTGTCCATGATCTCTGTGGCGATTTCCGCGGCGAGCGCCTCGACGAACACCGCCCGGTCCCGGAACCCCCAGAGGTAGAGCTTCAGGCTCTTCGACTCGACACACCAGCGTTCGGGTGCGTAGGTGATGCTCACGGTGGCCAGGTCGGGTTGCTGGGTGACCGGACACATCGAGCTCAACTCGTCGCTGGACATGCGGACAACCGACACCTGCGCAGGCGCCGGAAACACCTCGACGTGATCGATGGCATGACGAACGGTGCGTCCGAGCACCGACTGCTCGGGGTCGAACGGTGACATCGAGGCAGCCATGGTCGCAAGGGTAGTGGGCACCGAGATCGTCAGTCCGTGGACGACGGCAGCTCCAGCGCGAACACCTGGATCACCCGATGATCGGCGCGGCCGCGATAGTTGCCGTAGCCCGGATACATCGCGGCGGCGGCTTCGAACACCTGGTCGGCCAGATCGTCATCGAGTCGACGAGCAACGACCTCGACCGAATGCTCGCGGTAGGAGACCGTAGCGGCAGGGTGCGCGGCAAGGTTGTACACCCATCCCGGTGTGCGCTCTTGGCCGTAGTTCGACCCGATGATCGCCACGTCGTCGCCGAACGGTGTCCCGACGAGTGGCATCGTTCGGGCCATGCCCGACTTGGCTCCGGTCGTGGTGAGCATGATCACGGGGAGCCCAGCCATCAGGCCGGGCACCGTGAGTCGGCCGCTGCTCGCACGGAACAGCGCCTTGTCGATCGGATACAGCGTGCGCTGAGCGATCCACGCGCCGGCCCGCGTGCCGGTGATTCGTTGCGTGGCGCGTTGAGCGGCATTCGCCGGTGACACGTCGTACCCCAATGCAGCCAACACACCCATCAAGCGTTCTCCTGTCGTCGAGCGATCGAGGCGACCGTAACGGAGATCGCCCGTCGTCGTGGGCGATGCGGACCCTCGACCGAAGCTCAGGATCGCCGCGAGGAGACGATCGCCGTGGCCAGCCCGGCTGCCGGAACCACTGCACTGATCCACAACGCCGGGCGGTAGCTGCCGCCGACCGAGTCGACCAGTGCAAACAACGCAGGTCCGACAGCGCTGCCGATCACCATGGCGCTCATCTGCAAACCGGCGATTGCGCCGAGATGGCGGCGCCCGAACAAGCGGGGGAGCGCCGCCGATGTCAACGGCGCGTAACAGCCCTGTGCGATGCCCCACGTGGCAATCGCCACCCCGGCAGCGATCGGCCGATCGAGCATTCCGACCGCGAAGTACATCACGATCTGCGCTGCCGACATCGCGCCGGCGATCACGGTCGGGCTGACCCGGTCGATCAGCCAACCGCCGAGCGAGCGTGATGGGAACCGACACGAATGCGATCGGCACGAAGATCCGCACGATCCGGTCCTCGCTGATCCCCAACTGCTCGCCGAAGTCGAGAATGTGAAAGGTGAGTGCCGTCGAGGTGGAGGCCATCGCCACGACCGGGATCGTGACCGCCCAGAATCGAAGATCTCGAACCGCCTCGTCTCGATCGGCGTCGTGTTCGTTGCCGATCTGTACGGGCGTGCTGCCCGGCTCCGTCGCCACGGCCACGCCGCCATCGATGATGAGGCCCGAGGTCTCCGGGCTGTCGCGATAGAAGACCACGACGATGCTGCCGACCACGACGACGAGCACCACGGCGAGAATCCGCCAGGCGGTGCGGAAGCCGTCGATGTCGATGAGCACGAGCAGCAGTGCCGGGCTCGAGGCGAATGCGAAGCTCATCACTGCGTTCGACGACGACGTCACCAAGCCGCGCCGTTTGTCGAACCATTGCGACACCATCGTCCGCGACGTCAATGTCAACAGGCCCTGCCCACTGAATCGCAGGGCTCCGAACCCGATGCTCATCACGGCGATGCCGATCGCGGTCGACATCGGGCCCACCGTGCTCAGTCCAACGAACGTGGCCGCCAGTCCGATCACTGCCACGAAGGCAACCCGCCGGGATCCGTAGCGATCGATCGCACGCCCGCTGCGAGGCAGCAGGAACCCGCTGGTCCCGGTGCCGATCAGGTAGGCGATCGAGAGCTGCAGCCGCGTGAGACCCGTGGTGGCGGTCAGGTCGTCGGTGAACACACTGACGCCGGCGGTCTGGCCGGGAACCGACGCGAGCACGCCGATGCTGCCGACCACGAGCACCACCCAGCCGTAGTAGAAGCGACGCTTCGACGGGTCGAACGGCCACCGATCGAGGGGCCTCGGTACGGCGGTCTGCTCGGGCGCCGACCCGGCAACATCAGCGGTCATCTGCAGCTCCTGCTGCGTTCTGGTCGGTACCCCGGGCCTCGATGGAACGGCGTCGTGAGCGCAGACGATTCCACAGTTCGGACGGGCTCGGCGTCGGTGGCACGATGCGCCGACGCTCGCTGACGACGTCCGCTCGCCGAGCGATGATCTCGTTGAACTCGCCCCCGATCAGCAACACCAGACAGACCAGCCAGACCCACGTCATACCGAACAGCAGCGCTCCCGCGAGTCCGAGGATCTCATTTCCGGCACCGGCAAAACGGATGTACAGCCCGTAGCCGGCCGAGACCGAGAGCCAGCCGATGGCGACCACGATCGCCCCCGGCAGGTCATACCGCCAGGGTGTGTGATGGTTGGGCGCGATGTGGAAGATCGTTGCGGCCCACAACACGAGGACCACCACCGCCATGGCCAGTCGCACCGCTGTGGGTATCCCCGCAGCGGAGGAGACCGACCAGAGGTACGTCGAGCCGGCAATCGTGGCGATCGTGCCGAGTGCCAATCCGATCGACATCACGCGGAGATGGACGAAGCCACGCGACTCGTCGACGTCGTAGACGGCGTCGAGCGCCCGGGTCAAGCCGGCAAACCCACGAGACGCGGTCAACACGGCAAACACGATCGACACCGAGAACAGCCCCGCCTTGTTCTGGTCGAACACTCCGTCGATCGCCAGTCGGAGATCGTCGGCCTCACTCGTGAACACCCGATCCACGAATTCGTTGGTGAGACGGCGAAGTTCGTCGGTGACCTCCTCGCCGAGCAGCGACAGTGCTGCGAGACCGGCGAGCATCGTCGCCGGCAGACTCAGCAGCAGCCAGAAGGCCACGCTGGCCGCAGCATCCACGGCGCCGTCGTCGTTGGTCTCACGCACCAGTTCTCGAACGGTTGCGAACCACCGGCGCTGGCGCCGCGCCGACGTGCCGCGACCAGATCCCATCAGGTGCCTCAGTGTAGGAGTGCCGTGCTCAGGTCCGAGGTGTCTCGGTCGGCAGCCCATGGAGGTGGGCGGCGTCGTTGTAGCGGGCCAGGCGCCAGACGCCAGAGGGCGTCAGACGGAACTCGGTGATCGAGGTGTTGCGCGTCTGGAGTTCGAACGATCCCGTCGGGATCGTTCGGAGAAGGTGGCGAAAGGCTGCGTCGACCACGCCGCCATGGCACGACACCACGATGGTCTGGCCTGCGTGCGTGGCAAGTGTGCGAGAGATGGTTTCGCCGACGCGCAGGTGGAACTGTGCCATCGTTTCGCCACCGGGGAAGATCTCCACGTGCGGATCTCCCGTCCAGTCGGGCTGGCCGAAGCGCTCGACGTACTCGGCGAACGACATGCCGTCGATTTCGGGGCCGGGATCGTGTTCGCCGAAGCCGTCATCGATGGCGATCGGAGCGTCTGCGACACCGCTGGCGATGATGTTCGCTGTTTCGATCGCCCGGCTGAAGTTGCTCGAGATCAGTACGCCGTCGGCGAGTTCCCCGGTGGAGGCAAGGCGGTCACGGAGGCGTTCGGCCTGCTGGCGCCCGAGGTCGGAGAGCCCGTCGCAGGTTCGGTGGCCCCCGATCACTCGCCGAACAGTCACGTTCGACTCGCCGTGGCGGATGAGGACGAGGGTGGTGGGATCGTGATCGGTCACCGTCGCGAGGGTACGAGCGTTCCCCGGATGACCGTCGAGACGGGCGGCGCGAGCACGATCGCGCCGGGCGACGCCGGTCAATCCAGGCGACGCAGTTCGGTGTTGCGTACATACGTGGTGGTCACCACGGCGAACCCGATCGCCGCGGCGATGCTGATCGCTGTGCCCGGCCCCACGATGGTCGCCACGAGGCCGAGCACGAGCGCTCCGAACGGCATGAGCCCGAGGGTGACCAAGGTGTAGAGGCCCATCACGCGACCCATCACTGCTTGGGGGGTGTTGGCTTGAATGAGCCCCTGGTTCATGTTGATGAAGAACCCACCGGCCAGGCCCATGAGGAACGCGAGCGCCACCACCTGGGCGAAACTGTTCGACAGCCCAGTGAGGAACGTGACCACGGTGCCGCACATCATCGCCCGCTGGAACACCGCTCCCTTGTTCTTCATGTCGCCTTTGCGCATGACCACGAACGATGTGATGGCCATGCCGAGCCCCATCATGGCCAGCGGAATCGCTGCGTCGCCGGCGGTACGACCGAGGCCATCCTTGACATGTGCCTGGATCGTGACCATCACGGCCGGATTGATCGTGAAACTCGCGGTGAGCAGCAGGCCGAACAGCGTGCGCAGGTGCGGGTCGTCGAGCACGTGGCGCACCGCCATCTCGGTCTCGATCCACACCGACCGGCGCTCGGGCACCACCGCGTGCGGCGGCACTCGCAACAGCACGAGGAACACCATGCCGACGACGAGCAGACCCGTCTGGAACCAGAACGCACCTTCGAACCCGAAGCGATCGCCGGCTGCTTTGGCGAGCACCGGACCGATGATCAACGACAGCGTCATCGCAATGGCATTCAGCGCGATCGCCCCGAAGAGCTGCTCCTTGGCGACCAGAGCAGGAATCAACGATGACCGCACCGGCGAACCGATCGCCGTAGCCGAGCCGGCGAGTAATGTCAGCACGAGCACCCACGTCAGGTCGATGCGTTCGGCGCCGACCAGCAGCGCCGTGGTGGTCATCACGAGCACCGAAGCTGCCTGGGTGATGAGCAGCATCTTGCGTCGGTCGTAGCGGTCGGCCCACACGCCTGCCTGCAGCACCAGCACCGCAGCAGGAAGCCCCAACGTGAACACGACGAGGCCCTGCTGTCCCTCCCCGCGCTGGAGGCCGTCGAGCACCAGCCATCCGAACACGAACCGCTGCGCGTTGGCGACGAGGAAGAACGTGATGTTGTTGAGCCACAGGAATCGGAATGCGGTCGAGGTCAACGCGTTGGGAGGCCGCTGCAACTCCGCTGTCTCGGTCTCGATCGCCACGGCGCCAGCGTTGCAGCTCACCCCGAGTCTCCGGCGAGCTGGAGGGTCGTGCTCGGTCAGGCGATGCGACAGGAGTCAGCCGATCGGAGGCGTGCTCGCAACGCCCACGCCAGCAACACGAGCGATACCACGGCCAACAGTGGCTGTACCGGCTCGAACCACTGCCGCGCCCCGGTGGTGCCGAGCGCGACGATCACGAGCTTGTTGCACACAGGGCAACCAACGGCGAAAAAGGCCATCAAGCCGGCGATTCCCCCACGACGGGTCGGCGCATCGATGTCATCGATGTCATCGAGCGTCGGGTCGGTCGGTCCGGCCTGGCGCACGTAGGTTCCCGCGAGCAGACCGCCGAGCACGGCGGTGATGATCAGCGTGGGGTACGACCACCAGGTCACCGGCACCGGGCGTCCGAACACCGGGTTCGGGATCACATCGGTCGGTACCCCGATGGCGAGACGCGATCGCCGCTGCCGAGCCGGCGGCCACGACGACGTGGCGAGGCGTCCATCCACGAAGCGCCGACAACGCCGACGTCGATCCGGACCGGGACGTTGCGACATCGATCTCCGACACAACACACACCCTAGGGGGTGTCACCAGCCGTGGAACCCTCGCCCACACCAGACACTCCTCAGCGATGAGCGAACACACCAGATCTGCGTGATTCACTCACCGCACGGCCGTGGTTGGCGTGAACGGTGGGGGTTCAGGACCCGGGCGCACCCAGGTGGGTGAGCGCGGCGGTGACGACCTCGTCGAAGCGGTCGGCGACGACATCGAACCAGGCGGGGTCGTCGTCCGCGAAGGCCGCTCGGACCTGGGCGCGCACGGCGTCGGCGCGATCGCCGAGCGGATCGCCCGACGAATGGAGCACCGCATCGGCTCGAAGCGCCTGCAACACCGAGATCGTGTCGACCGTGCCGTACTCGAGGGCCGCACTCGTGACCTCGACATCGTCAAGCATGCGGTCCGCGGCGGCGAGCCAATCCCCGCTGAGATTGGCCGACACGCTCTCGCCGTCCACCATCGACCGCACCTCGCCCCACCACGAGGCACCGCGCTCGGTACGCCGGATCGTCGCGTCCCACGTGGGAGATCAACTCCCCGTGACCCCACGGACCAAGCCCGGTGTGGAGGTCGACGATTCCCACCCGGGTCGCTTCGCCCACGATCGGGCGGAGGTGCTCGGACAACCAGCGATGGGACCACACCGGACCGGACCCGCCGTAGAACACACCGTCGGGGTGGGAGTACTGACCTGCGCTGACCACCTCCTGCAGGCGAGCGAATCCGACCTCCTCCGCGTAGGCCAGCAGGCCCAGCGTGGTCGACTCCTGAGTGTCGTCGTCCCAGGTCTCGGGCACGAGGAGGTGGGCGATGCCGCCGTAGTCCTCGTTGGATGGAGGCGGCTGCCCCCAGTCGACGAAGTTGCGGTTGAGATCGACGTTGTCCTCGTTGACCCGCCGCACCCAGGCGAATCCGTGTGGGTTGAACGCGTGGATCAACACCACTCGAACACCGGCCGGACGTTCATCGGCGTGATGGGCCAGCCAATGATGCTGGAGCGCGGAGCCGGTGAACCCCTCGACGCCGTGGGTTCCTGACACGAGCAACAGCACGCTGGAGGCGTCGTCCGCTCCGATCGTCGCCACATCGACCGCCAACGCCTCACCACCCAGACCGGTGAGGGGATGCTCGTACGACACGACCGTTGCCTCGGCTTGTGCGGCCCCATCGAGGAACCGCACGCGTGACCCTTCGTACGAGGACATCAGGCCACGTACGTGCTCGTGCGGTCGGTCATTCATCAGCATCCTCCAGCAACTGCTCGGCATTTCATCAGCGGTACGATCCGACGATGCCGAACGTAGGTGGGCGCCACGTCTGCGAACGAGCGCAGCCACCGGCGCTGAGGCCCGAGAGACCGGTCATCACGTCAGAAGAAGAACGGGCGATCGGTCCATGAAGGTGCTGTGCACCGCCGATCTGCACTATCGGCTGCCGCAACTCGATTGGCTGGTCGACCAGGCCGCCGACGTCGATGTGATGATCATCCCTGGCGATCTCCTGCAGGTGATGGGGACCGCGCCGATCGACGTGCAGATCGTGGTGGTGTCGAAATATCTCGAACGCCTCGCCGAACGTACGCTCGTGCTCGCTTCGTCGGGGAACCACGACCTCGACGGTCCGGGCGAGACCGGTGAGCAGGCCAGCAATTGGTTGCGGGGGTTGGCCAGCGAACGCCTCGTGGTCGACGGTGGTTCCATCGACGTCGACACCGTCCGCTTCACCGTCTGCCCCTGGTGGGACGGCCCCGAGACGAAACGACTGGTCGATGAGCAATTGGCAGCAGCCGCAGTCGATCGTCCCGAACGGTGGGTCTGGGTGTATCACTCGCCACCGTCGGATTCGCCGCTCTGCAACACCGGGGAACGCTCGTACCCCGACCCCGAACTCGGTGCCTGGATCGATCGTTGGCACCCTGACCTGGTGGTGTGCGGCCACATACATCAAGCTCCGTGGGTGACGGGCGGGGGCTGGGTCGATCGGCGCGGCACCACCTGGCTGCTCAACGCCGGGCACCAGCCCGGCCCGATGCCTGCCCACGTGGTGATCGAGACCGATCCGGCCGTGCGGGGCGGCGTTGCGGAATGGGTTGCGCTGCCAGATCGGGTGCAGGTCCGCATGACGTTCTCGGATCGGACGGGCTGAGCCCCCGAATTCGGTCGTCGGGCTTCGGTGGTCGGGCCTCAGTAGTCGGGATCGGGAAGCCGAGCCGACCCCGGTTTCACCACGCGGCCTTGATGATGCGTGAGCGTGCTCAGCACGTCGTCGAGCATGCCGAGGTGCGATCCGTCCCCACCGTATTGACGTTTCACCTCGACGAGGTGACCGGTGAGGTTGTCGAGTCGCGTCGCCAAGGTGCGAGCCACCTCGAACAACACCGCCGGGTGCTCCGCGAGGAACGCCGCACCATCGACAGCTTCGAGCAGGGTCACCTCGGTCAACGCGATCACGGAAGCCGATGCAGGCCGATCGAGCACGGTCGACACCTCACCGAGCAGCGCACCAGGGGTGTCCAGCACCGCCAACCGTGCATCGTCTCGCTCAACGGCCACCACTCCCTTGACCAGTACGAGTACGGCGCCGCCGGCAGCCCCCTGCTCGATGACCTTGTCGCCGGCGGGAACGACACGCTGCGGGAGTTCAGCGCAGTGAATCAGCAGATCGGCCACGCGCACATTCTTGCAGTTCTGGGTGTGGGCATCGCTGGTTCGTGGGCACCGTAACCTGGCATTCATGTGCGGCCGTTTCGTCTCCACTGCCGGCCCCGACCGCATTGCGGCCTACTTCGATTCGGTGATACCGACCGACAGTGTGTCGGCGGCCACGGATGATCCACTTGGGCCGAATTTCAACGTGGCGCCGACGCAGGACGTGTATGCCGTGGTGGCAGCGGGGGAGGGGAGTGCCCGAGTCGACAGCTTCCACTGGGGACTCGTGCCGAGTTGGGCCAAGGATCGCAAGATCGCCTCGCGGATGATCAACGCTCGCGCCGAGACGCTCGCCGAGAAGCCCGCCTTCAAGGGGCTCTTCGCGAAGAAGCGCTGCATCGTGCCGATGGACGGCTTCTACGAGTGGCAGCCGGGCACACTCGACGGGCCGCTCAACGCAAAGGGCAAGCCCCTCAAGCAACCGATGTTCATCGAGCGTCGCGACGGCGAGCCCCTCGCAGTCGCAGCCTTGTGGACGGCCTGGAAGGACCCCGACGATCCCGACGGCCGTTTCCTCCACAGCACCACCTTGGTCACCACGTCAGCGAACGAGGTGATGCGGCCCGTCCACGACCGGATGCCTGCGATCCTCGTCGCAGATCAGTGGGCCGAGTGGCTCGACCCGACCAACCACGACCTCGAAGCGTTGGCGCAGCTCCTCGATGGCGGCCCGGCCGATCTCCTCACGATGCGTCCCGTGTCGACGGAGGTCAACAACGTCCGGAACAACCGCGCCGAGTTGATCGATGCGATTCGGCCCCCGCCGGGCTGAGCTACCGTTCAGGTCCGACTCTCGGGCACGGCATGCGCCGAGCTCGGCATCAAACGAAAGGACCTGAGATGGCACTCTCCGGCTACCTGAACATCGACGACATCGCCGGCGAGGCCCAACACGTCGGCCACGAGAACGAGATCGACGTGCAGGGCGTGCAGTGGAGCATCGAGCGGGCATCCCCGACACGAGGTGCCGGGCGGGCACGTGCGCGGGCTCAGGTGAGCAGCCTGACGTGTGTCAAGTATGCCGATGCGTCGTCGCCGTACCTGGCGTTGGCCTGCCTCCAGGGGAAGTCGATCAGTAGCGCCGTGCTCACGTTGACCAGGAACTCGGTCGGACGGCAGTTGGACTACCTGATCATCACGATGGAAAACGTGCTGGTGGCCGGCTTCGACATGGCCAACGATGCGAGCGATACCGACGACGACGCCGTGACCGAGCACGTCTCCTTCGTGTTCGAGAAAGTGACGTACAGGTACATCGTGCAGACTGCCGATGGCTCAGCGGGCGATACCCACGAGATCGACTACGACATCGCCGCCGGGGTCTGATCGGACAATCCGCAGCGTGGTCAGTGGCGTTGTGGGCGCTCCGACGCCGATCGTCAGTCGCTGACTCCGGATTCGCCCGCGCTTCGGAGTTGGGTGCGGATGGCGTTCGCCCACGCGTCGAGGTCGTCACGCTCGACGCTCGCTGCTGCGTTGGCGAAACTGAGCTGCGCCATCGAGTTCGTCGGCACCACATGGACGTGGGTGTGTGGTACCTCGTAACCGGCAACGATCACGCCCACACGCTGGCATGCGAACGCCGCCTGCTGCGCTCGACCGATCGCGTGCGCAACGGCGAAGAGGTGCCCCGCCAACTCGGCACTCGCATCGACCCAATGGTCGACCTCCTCGATCGGCACCACGAGCACGTGACCAGGGGCCATGGGATTGATCGACATGAAGGCGACGCACTGCTCGTCGCGCCACACGAACGTGCCGGGGATGTGTCCCTCGATGATCTTCGTGAACACAGTGCTCATGCCCGCACCCTACGCTGTGCGCCGTGGAGCAACCAGAGGTGATCCGTGAGACCGTCGACGTCACCTCACCGTCGATGTGGAGTGGCATCTGGACGATTCCGAACGGCATCACGCTGGTCCGACTGCTGTTGCTTCCCGTGTTTCTGTACCTCCTGCTGGTCGAGGAGGAGCGTGCGACCGCGGCGTGGTTGCTCGGCGCGTTGAGCGCCACCGATTGGGTCGACGGCTACGTTGCCCGCCGCTTCGGACAGGTCAGCGAGTTCGGCAAGGTGTTCGACCCGACCGTCGATCGGCTGCTGTTCGTCGTGGCCACCACGGCGATCATCATCGATGGATCGATCCCGTTGTGGTTCGCTTTCGCCGTGCTCGCACGAGAGATCGGAGTCGGGCTGATGATGGTGATTGCGACCGTGGTCTACAAGATGCCACGCATCGACGTCACCTACTGGGGCAAGCTCGCCACGTTCTTGCTGATGATCTCCGTCCCGGCGTTCCTGATGGGCAACAGCGACATCTCCGCGGCGGTCGGCTTCGAGGTGATTGCATGGGCGGTGGGCATTCCCGGACTCGTGCTCAGCTACTGGACCGCGATCGCCTATATTCCGCAGGTGCGCCGCGCCGTCGCCGACGGCCGGACCGCTCGATCGATCAACTCCTGACACACCACGCGAACACAGGTACCGTTACCCCATGGACATCCCCGCCGACCTCCGCTACTCCTCAGATCACGAATGGATCCGCGTCGACGGCACCACCGTCACGATCGGAATCACCGAATACGCGCAGGATGCCCTCGGTGATGTGGTGTTCGTCGAGATGCCCGATGCGGGGCGCGCGGTCGCGGCAGGGGAGTCCTTCAGCGAAGTGGAGAGCACCAAGTCGGTCAGCGACATCTATGCGCCGGTCACCGGTGCCGTCACCGACGTGAACGCCGAACTCGAATCGACGCCGGAGCTCCTGAACAGCGACCCGTACGGGGCAGGGTGGATCTGTCGTATCGAGGTGAGCAACCCCGACGAACTCGACGGTCTGATGGACGCCGAGGCCTACCGGGCGCTCACGGAGGGGTGACATGACGGACTACGTCTTCTGCAACCAGTGCGGTCACCGCAACCCACCCACGAGTGTGTTCTGCTCGAGTTGTGGATCGCCGCTCGATTCGCTCGACGACCGCACGATCACGCTCACTGCGATCGATCCGTTGCAGGATGCTCCTGGCAAGGACGACGACCTCTCCGTTCCCGTTGGCGAGCTTCCCACCGAGGTCGGCGTCCTCATCGTTCGAGCCGGGGCGCAGGCCGGCGCACGGTTCCCGCTCGTGGAGCCACTGACCCGGCTCGGCCGCCACCCTGAGTCCGAGATCAGCCTCGACGACATCACCGTGTCTCGACGTCATGCGGAGATCGACCGTACGCCCGAGGGCTACGTTGCCTCCGACGCGGGGTCACTCAACGGCACCTACGTCAACCAGGAGCGCGTCGATCGCATGCTGCTGCGCCATGGTGACGAACTCCAGATCGGCAAGTTCCGTCTCGTCTTCTTCGAACGCGGCGATGGCTGAGCCGTCTGCTCCGACCACGCCCGTGAGTCGGACAGGCACGCATCTCTCGATCGGTGAGGTCTTGGCACTCCTGCTCGAGGAGTTTCCTGATGTCACGATTTCCAAGATCCGTTTCCTCGAGAGCCAAGGCCTGATCGACCCGGAGCGCACGGCGTCCGGGTATCGGAAGTTCTACAGCGACGACGTCGAGCTCCTGCGCTGCATCCTGCGTGAACAGCGTGAGAACTACCTGCCGCTTCGCGTCATCAAGGATCGCATCGATTCCGGTGAGATCGATCCGACGGGGGAGCAGACTCGGCCCGAGGCGCCACCACGGGGCATCAAGAACGTCGGCGCTCACGACGCCTCGCTGCCGGCACACACCCCCGCGTCACGGCCCGACGTGCACCCGAGTGCTGGACACCATGCCCACGGAGCTGCTGCACTGTTCCAGCGCACCGACTCACCGCCGAACTCCGACCATCGCCCACCGACCCACAATGCAGCGCCGGTGCCACCACTGCGCCCCGCCGCGGGCAACTCGTCACCAGCGCCCACTGCAGCGGCACCCTCGACCTCGACAACAGGTGGAGCTGCCGACTCGAATGGAGCACCCGTGCCGGCTGCGTCGCCTCCGGCTGCGTCGGCGTCGGCGTCGGTCGGTGCAGTGCTGCCCGGGCTGCTGTTGAACGCCGACGAGCTCTGTGCCATGGCCGGCCTCACCCGCGACCAACTCGACGACCTTCAGACGTACGGGGTCCTCGTCGCCCACTCCGGACGCACCGAGGGCCCCTTCGACGAGGACGCCGTCGAGATCGCCACGATCTCGAAGGGCTTTCTCGATGCCGGCATCGAGCCTCGACATCTTCGGGGCTGGCGGGTGGCTGCTGATCGCGAGGTCGGCCTGCTCGAGCAACTGATCCAGCCGCTGCTGCGACAACGCAACCCCGAATCACGTGCGCACGCCATCGCGCAGCTCAACGAACTCGAGCAGTCGGGCGGCCGCCTCCGCCACGCCATGATGCGTTCGGCGTTGCGCGAGCACGGCGTCAGCTGAGTCGGCCCGTCGGGCAACGTCTCACTGGCCGGTAAGCCGGTGACCCACATGGCGGTGCGACCTCACCCTGGCGCACCGATCCCGGTACAGTGGAGTCGTGGTTCGTCTGGAGCTCATCGGTGTACGTGTCGAGATGCCGGCGAACACGCCCATGATGCTCTTGCGTGAGTCCGACGGTCGCCAACGCCTGCTCCCGATCTACATCGGCAGCCCTGAGGCGTCGTCGATCCACTATGCGCTCGAAGGTGTCGAACCACCCCGGCCACTGACGCACGACCTGTTTCTGCAGGTGTTGGCGGATCTGGATGCCACCGTCGACAACGTGGTGATCACCGAGATTCGTGATCGCACGTACTACGCGGAGCTCCACCTCACCACCGCAGCGGGCAACAAGGTCGTGTCGGCCAGGCCCTCCGATGCTGTAGCGCTCGCTGTGCGCAGCGGTGCCGACATCTTTGCGTCGACCGAGTTGATCGACGAGGTCGGCCAGGAGCCCGTGGTGGAGAGTGACGACGATGCGGCGGAGATCATCGACGAATTCAAGGACTTCATCGAGAACGTCAGTCCCGAAGACTTCGGCGGCTGAGCAACTGCCGCTCGGCTGAGTGCAGCAGGGTTGACGGCGCGCGCGGGACACCGTAGGGTTCGCAGTCTCACATGAACGTAGTTACGTCGATGTGAGCCCACAACGGCTGGGCAGTGACCAACGGAGACTTTCATGAACGCAACGAACAGCACCACCGACAGTCCGGCCATGAGCCAGGAACCGCCAGCCGACCAGGCGCTTGGCTTCAGCGGTACGCAAACCGCGAAGGTGGTCGGGATCTCGTATCGTCAGCTCGACTACTGGGCTCGTACCGACTTGATCCGCCCGTCGCTCAGCGACGCAGCCGGCAGCGGCAGCCGGCGAAGCTATTCCTACAGTGATCTGCTCGAGCTCAAGACGATCAAGAAGCTGCTCGATGCCGGCATCAAGCTCGAACAGGTCCGCAAGGTGTTCGTGTACCTTCGCGAGCACGTGGCCACCGACATCGCGTCAGCGCACATCGTGATCGACGGCGGCAGCGTCGTGTTGTGTGACGGCGATCAACTCGTCGACGTACTGCAGCACGGCCAGGGCGTGCTCAACGTGCTGTCGATGGGCGGTGTGCGAGACGAACTCGAGGCCGATCTGGCCCCCTTCGCAGCCCGGTCCGCTGCGCTCAGCGACGAGGCGGTCGGTGTCGGCGATGCTGGCGCTGATCGTCAGACCGGATGACCCTGCAGCATTCCCCGCTCGACGCCCAACACCGGGCGCTGGGTGCCTCGATGGTGGAGTTCGGTGGTTGGGACATGCCCATCTCGTACCCGTCGGGCACGATCGAGGAGCATCTGGCCTGTCGTAACCGGGCGGCGATGTTCGACGTCTCGCACCTCGGCACGGTCTCGTTGAGCGGCAATGACGCTTTGGATCGCCTCCAGCGCACGCTCACCAACGACCTGGGCAAGATCGGCCCCGGACGGGCGCAGTACACGCATCTGCTCGACCCCACCGACGCCTCGGTGGTCGACGACATCATCGTGTGGTGGCACCCTGGGGATTCGGGTTCGTTCGACGTGATGCCCAATGCGTCCAACACCGACAGGGTGCTCGCAGCGATCGGTGGTGTCGACACCACCTCGGATCGCGCCGTGATCGCTGTCCAAGGCCCCGATGCTCGCGCCTTGGTGTCCACGGTGTTCCCGCAGGCGGGCGAGGTCGGACGATTTCGAGTTGCGCAGGCCGATTGGAACGGCACACCGTGCACGGTTGCGGGCACCGGGTACACCGGAGAAGCCGGCGTGGAGATCGCGGTGCCCGCAGATGCTGCTCCCGAACTGTGGAGTGAGCTGGTCGAAGCTGGCATCACCCCCGCTGGACTGGGAGCCCGCGACACGTTGCGGCTCGAGGCCGGCCTACCGCTCCACGGTCACGAACTCGGCGCCGGGATCACGTCGTTGCAGGCCGGCCTCGGCTGGGTGGTTGCGTGGGACAAGGCGGAGTTCATCGGGAGAGAGGCAGCGCTCGCCGAGCGGTCACGCGGCATCGACCGACGACTCATGGGCGTCGCCACCGATGGCCGTCGGCCGGTTCGAGCTGGCTGCGCGGTGTACCTCGACGAAGCGGCCGACTCGGCTCCGGTTGGCGAGGTCACCAGCGGCAACTTCTCGCCGGTGCTCGGGCACGGCATCGCGCTGGCGTTTCTCCCTCCCGACATGGCGGAGGGGACCGCGTTGTCGGTCGACGTGCGCGGCAAACGGGTCGCTGGCCGAGTCGCCGCCACACCATTCGTCGCTCGTTGACGCCATCGGCGCCGAGCACGGCCAACGCTGGGACGCACGAGCGCATGAGAGATGCGTCGTGCGTCCTCGTCGTTCGCCTCAACCGGTCGAGCGTGGCGGAGCCTTCTTCGCAGGTGCCTTCTTCGCCGGTGCCTTCTTCGCCGGTGCCTTCTTGGCGCTTGCGCGCTTCTTCGCTGGTGCCTTCTTGGCGCCCGATGCCCGCTGCTTCGCTGGTGCCTTCTTGGCGCCCGATGCCCGCTTCTTCGCCGGTGCCCTCGTCGACGGCGCATCTGCGGCGGGCGGTGTCGAAACACTGACCACCAGCGATGGCGCCGGCTCGGGCTCGGCCGCTACTTCGGGTGCGGGCTGGGGTGCCGGCGCGGCGGGCCTGCTGCCGGGCAGCCGGAAACCGCCGAACAGGCCACCGGCGGACTCGGCGAGCTGCGTCAACGGGCCCAACCGCTTCGAGACATCGCCGAGTACGTCGGAGAACAGGCTGATCTGAGCGGGCAACTGGGCAAACGCCGGAGTCGCCAGCGTCTCGGCGAGTCGATTGAGGCCGGGGGCGACCGCGGTGGCGGGGCCGCTCAAGACCTGCATCATCTCGTCGGCGGCCTTCACCGTGCGCGTCACCTGCGGTATCGCGGCCCTGATGGGCTGTTCCACCTCCGCCAGCAGGGAATTGAAGCGCTCGGTCGTCTCGTTGAGGTTCTCCATGGTGCGGTTGAAGTTCTCGACGCCCTTGAGGAACTCGTCGACGCCCTTGCGGAACTGTTCGATCGAGCGAACCGTGCCGGACAGGGGAGCAGCGAACAGCGTGAACATGTCAGCGAGTGGATCAGAACGTGCGTCGGCCATCTCGTGCACGCTAGTTCGGGCGGGACGCGTAGGCCTCCAGCGGCTCGCATGAGCACACGAGATGCCGGTCGCCCTGGGCGCCGTCGATACGGGAGACGGCCGGAAAGTACTTCTGTGCTCGCAAGCCGAGCACCGGATAGGCACCCAATTCACGCGAGTACGGCCGTTCCCAGTCGCCGAGAAGGTCCTCGGCGGTATGCGGCGCGAGGCGCAACGGGCTCTGCTCGATCGGCCAATCGCCTGCGGCCACACGATCGATCTCGCCGCGGATGGCGATCATCGCCTCGCAGAAGCGGTCGATCTCGCGCAGGTTTTCGCTCTCGGTGGGCTCGACCATCAAGGTCCCAGCCACCGGGAAGCTCATCGTTGGCGCATGGAACCCATAGTCCATGAGGCGCTTCGCCACGTCGTCGACGGTCACCCCCGTGGTCTTGGTGATGTCACGGAGGTCGAGGATGCACTCGTGCGCAACGCGGCCGTGCTCACCGCGATAGAGCACGGGGAACTGGGCGTCGAGGCGTTCGGCGATGTAGTTGGCGGCCAGGATTGCCACGGTGGTGGCCTCGGTGAGCCCGACGCCTCCCATCATTTCGATGTACATCCACGGGATCGGAAGGATTCCCGCCGAGCCGTACGGGGCCGCAGAGACTGCGCCGACCGGCTGATCGGTGCGCAACGGATGACCGGGAAGAAACGGTGCAAGGTGCGCTCGAACGCCGATTGGGCCGACGCCCGGACCGCCGCCACCGTGGGGGATGCAGAACGTCTTGTGGAGGTTGAGGTGGCTCACGTCGGCGCCGAACTCGCCGGGGCGAGCGTGACCGACGAGCGCGTTGAGATTCGCACCGTCGACGTACACCTGGCCACCAGCAGCGTGCACCAGTCCGCACAGATCGCCCACCGCTGCTTCGAACACGCCATGCGTGGACGGATACGTGATCATGATCGCTGCCAGACGGTCACCCACGTCGTCGATCTTGGCCCGCACGTCGTCGAGGTCGACATTGCCGTGGACATCGCAGGCCACCACGACCACGTCCATGCCTGCCATCACCGCGCTGGCGGCGTTGGTACCGTGCGCACTCGACGGAATGAGACAGATGGTGCGGTGGTGGTCGCCGCGTGAGCGATGGTAGGCGCGGATCGCCAGGAGTCCGGCATACTCGCCTTGGCTCCCCGCGTTGGGCTGCAGGCTCACGGCGTCGTAGCCGGTGATCGTGGCCAAGCGCTGTTCGAGGTCGCTGATGAGGTCGAGATACCCGGTGACCTGATCACTCGGTGCGTACGGGTGGATGTCGGCGAACTCGGGCCAGGTGATCGGCATCATCTCCGAGGTGGCGTTGAGTTTCATCGTGCACGAACCCAACGGAATCATCGTGCGGTCGAGCGCCAGATCACGATCGCTGAGTCGGCGCAGATAGCGCAGCATCTCGTGTTCACTGTGGTACCGCTCGAACACCGACTGCGTCAGGAACTCGTCGTGGCGTCGCAACAGGTGGGGGAGACCGTCGGGCGCTTCGTCCGGCCCCGAGTCGGCAGCGACGGGAGCACCACCGAGGGCAGCCACGATGCCGTCGACGTCACCGAGCGTGGTCGTCTCGTCGAAGGTGATCGACACCGTCGCGTCGTCAACGGGGCGCACGTTGTAGCCGGCAGCGAGCGCCGCAGCGACGGCGTCCTCGGCTGCGGTGACCTGCAACGTGAGCGTGTCGAACCATGACGGGTTGCGTATCACCACACCGCCGGCGTGCAAGCCAGCTGCGGCGAGCGAGGTCAGCCGGTGTACCCGTTCGGCAATGCGTTCCAATCCCTGGCGCCCGTGCCATGCGGCATAGAGCCCGGCGATGTTTGCAAGCAGTACCTGTGCGGTGCAGATGTTCGAGGTCGCCTTCTCGCGGCGAATGTGCTGCTCGCGGGTCTGCAACGCCAGACGCAGCGCAGGGCGACCCTCGGTGTCGACACTGACGCCCACGATGCGCCCAGGCATCGCCCGAGCAGCGCGTTCGTGCGCGGCGATGAACGCAGCATGCGGACCGCCGAACCCCATCGGCACCCCGAACCGCTGCGCCGAGCCGATGGCGATGTCGGCGCCCATCTGGCCCGGGGGAGTTGCCAGTACGCACGCCAGCGGGTCGGTGGTCACGATGGCCACGCCGCCGAGTTCGTGGACACGCCGAATCGCTGCGGTCCAGTCGATGACGGTGCCCGACGAGGTGGGCAGGCTGAACAACGAGCCGAACACACCCTCCACTGCAGGGTGAGCGTCGACGTCTGATTGAGGTTGATCCAGGAGATCGAGGTCGCCCACAACGAGATCGATGCCGACCGGTTCTGCTCTGGTTCGCAACACGGCGAGCGTCTGAGGGTGCGTGTCGTGATGCACGAAGAAGCGGTTCGACGGCGACTTCGACTGCCGACGAGCCATCGTCATGGCCTCCGCTGCGGCGGTGGCCTCGTCGAGGAGCGACGCATTGGCGACGTCGAGACCGGTCAATTCGGTCACGAGTGTCTGAAAGTTGAGGAGCGCCTCGAGACGGCCCTGGCTGATCTCGGGCTGATACGGGGTGTAGGCCGTGTACCAGGCAGGGTTCTCGAGCACATTGCGCGCGATCACGGGGGGAGTGATCGTGTTGGTGTAGCCCATGCCGATCATGCTCGTCACGCAGCGATTGCGTCCGGCGATCGTTCGGAGGCGCCGCAGGGCCTCATGCTCGGTCACCCCGTTCGCCAGGCCGAGATCTGCCGCGGCTCGAATCGACGGGGGCATCGTCTGATCGAGCAGGGCCTCGGCCGAGTCGACACCGAGCACCTCGATCATGTGTGCACGTTCGGTCGCGTCTGGGCCGATGTGGCGCCGGGCGAACTCGTCGTGTTCGAAGAGTTCGGCCATCGACGACCTCGGCGTCGAGGGGGGAGCGGTGGTGTCGGTCATGGGGAAGCCTCCTGCGGCGGATCGGACTTCCCCGGCTGTCATCGGTACCTGAGAGTTTCACGCAGGTTGGCTCGCCGAATGGCGAGTGACCAGCGCTTTCCCCGTCGGCGGCCCATCACTGCGTGGTGGACGCTTTCCAGCGTGCCTCATCCGGGCGGTCCGTGGGCCTGAGAGATTCCGGGGAGGTTGCTCCTTCGGCGCCGCCGATCATGCTGACGACTCTCCCGCTCGGATGGAACGGCGATTCAGTTGTGGCGCGCAGCGTACCCCATCGAACTGCCGGCTTGGGCGATCGTGGACGTCACGAGCGCTCGGTCGCCAGACGCTGGCCGGAGCGTGGTCGAGACGTGGTGGTCAGCCGCGCGGGGCGGTGACGTTGCAGGCGTCGATCGCCTTGACCAGCGGGTAGGGGTTGACCGCTGCGCCGCCGCCTGGATGCACCTCGAAGTGGAGGTGGGCAGTCGCGCTGCTTCCGGTGTTGCCGACGTAGCCGATCACCTGCCCAGCGGTCACTTTGGCGCCCACCTTGATGCCGTCCGCGAATCGATCGAGGTGCAGGTACGTGAAGTAGGTGCCGTTGTCCTGAGCGATGCGCAGTCCATTGCCCGCAAGCGCTCCGGGCGAGTCCCAGTACATCTTCGAGATCGTCCCCGACACCACTGCGTACAGCAGCTTGCCTGTCGGAGCGATGATGTCGACTCCCGCGTGGAGTCGCCCGCCGCTGCGCGGTGCCTGCCAGGTGTCACCGAACCAGCACCGGCCCTGAACCGGGAACACGTCGATGCTGACGCCGCTGCTCGACGGGGGAGCAGGAGCTGGCGCCGACGCGGTGCCGAGCCGGCTGGCAGTCGCCTGATCGACCTTGCCGGTCGCCGGCAACCCCTCGCGCCGCTGGAACGCCAAGATGGCACCAGAGGTCGCCGAGCCGAACACGCCGTCGGCGCCTCCGGCGAAGGAGATGCCCGCCTTGATCAGCGACTGCTGCAGCGCAGTGACGCGTGCACCACGTTCGCCGAAGACGGCAAAGCCGTTCTGGCTGGAGACCGCCTGCGGCGCACTGCTGGAGCCGAGCCCGAGCACCGACGCATCCCGCTCGGAGACCACACCGTTCTTCGTGGTGCCGTTGGTGCCCTGGAACGCCACGAGCGCCGCCTTGGTTGCGTTGCCGAACACGCCGTCGGCGCCTCCGCGAAGGCTGAGGCCGGTGTTCATCAGGGCGCGCTGCAGGTCCTTGACGAGGTCGCCCCGATCGCCGACTTTCAGTCCCACATAGCGGGTGCTCGCCGACGGTGTCGGCGCAGGCGCTGGGCTCGAGGTCGAACCGCCGGCCGAGAGCGAGAGCTTCGACACGACCGACGAGTCGACGACGCCGTTTGCGGTGAGCCCATTTGACTGCTGATAGCTCGTGAGGGCTGCCTGCGTTGCGGGACCGAACCATCCGTCGGCTCCTCCCCGCACGGCGACTCCCGCTTTGATCAACGCTTGCTGGAGCACCTTGACATTGTCGCCACGCGCTCCGACCTTCATGCCCACGAACGAATTCGAGCCGGCCTGCGACGTACCGCCGGACGAGGTGGAACTGCCAGATGACGCATTCCCCAGCTTCAGGCGCGACGCGGTGGCGGCATCGACGCTCCCACTGACGGTCAGGTTGTTCCAGCGCTGAAAATTGGTCACGGCGGTCTTGGTTGCTGGACCGAAGATCCCGTCAGCGCCACCAGCGACGTACACGCCCACGGCAATGAGCGCGTTCTGAAGCTCCTTGACGGCATCGCCACGCGCTCCGACGGCCAACGATGCACTCGACGAACCGCCTGACGACGCACTCGTGAGGCCGAGCGCCCTGGCCGTGGCCTCATCGACCTGGCCGCTCGTGGCCAGCCCCTGACGAGACTGATAGGCAGTGAGCGACGACTTGGTCTTCGGGCCGAAGACGCCGTCCGCTCCACCAGGAACCGTCACCCCCGCCTTGATCAGTGCGTTCTGGAGTTCTCGTACCGCATCTCCGGTGGCCCCCTCGCGCAACCCGACCACGGTCTGTGGCATGGTGCCGGTGTGGTGCGCCGACACGGTGGTCGGCACGATGCTCACCGTGAGCCCCGCAATCGTCAGCCGCGCAGGCAGCTCGTACCGCCCGTCGCATCTTCGGACGCGCCGAGCGGTGTCGACCCGCTCCGGACATCGCTGGCTGCATCATGGACGACGTTGCTCGCTGCACCCTTGAGTTGTCGGCACTCTCGAACGGTCGCTCAAATCTCGACCTCACATCGAGCTTGTCATGCAACCGACATCATCGAGTCGAGGTTGACGCCGAACTCGACGAACCCCTGGTCACAGGCCCGCACCAGGCAGGGTTCGTGACAGACCCGACAGTTGCTGCGTCCCGGAGTCCTCGTCCGGTCAATATGTCATAACGAGGATTATGGGCGACCTCGCCGATGAGGCGAGCGTGGCGACTGCGTTGTCCGATGGCTCAGACGGCGCCGATCTCGCGGTTGCGTAATGGACGTGCCGCCTCGAGCAGCCAGTCGAGTGCATCACGCAGTTCGCGCTGCGTCACATCGCTGGCATGGCCCAGGTCTCGCTCGACGTCCTCGACAGCACACGCCAGCACGTACAGCTCGTCATGCAACGAATCCAGTTCGGATCGAGCGACGACGAGCTCATTCTCGCTGAGTTCGAGTTCGGCGGCCCGCTGGCGAGCAACCCAGTCCCACTGGCGGCAGCGACCCGAGCAGAAGACGCGTGGTCGGCCGGGCCCCGAACGGCCCGGCAGGGCTCGACGGCACCACCGGCAGTGTCGGACGTCCAATCCTCCGCGCTCAGCACCCCGTGGTAATTTCGTCATGACGTTATTCTAGGCTTTCTCGCTGTTGCATCGCCCGACCGGCACGCTCGATCTCGGTCGGCTGTCGGATTGGGTGAACGACCTGAGAGACTCGACGATCGTGAGCACCCTTCCTCCGCCGCCAGCGGCAGCCTTCGCCAGCGACAACGCCGCCGGCGCCCATCCCGCCGTCATCGAGGCAGTGATCGCCGCCAACGACGGCCATGCACTCGCCTACGGCGACGACGCACTCACCCGCGAGTGCGAGCAACGGTTCCGCGACCTCTTCGGGGCCGACGTGACCACCCGACTCGCGTTCAACGGCACAGGCGCCAACATCTTGGCCCTGGCCACGCTGCTCGGCTCGCTCTCCGGTCCCCATCACGGCGTGGTCTGCACCGACTGGGCACACATCGCCGTCGACGAAACCGGCGCACCCGAACGTGCGCTCGCCACCAAGCTGATGACCCTGCCGTCTCCTGGGGCCAAACTCGTACCTGATCAGCTCGCAGAGCTGGCCAAGGTCCAAGGGGTGCAACACCATGCACAACCTGGCGTGGTGTCGATCACGCAGGCCACCGAACTCGGCACGCTGTACTCGATCGACGAGATCGCGGCGCTGTGCGACCAGGCGCACGCCCTTGGCATGCTCGTACACCTCGACGGTGCCCGAATCGCCAATGCCGTTGCCGCGCTCGGTGGCACCCCGGCCACGCTGCGGGCCATGACCATCGAGGCCGGCGTCGATGCCGTGAGCTTCGGCGGCACCAAGAACGGGCTGCTCGGCGCCGAGGCCGTCGTCTTCTGCACTCCGGCCGCAGCGATCGGCTCCCAGTACGTCCGCAAACAGGTCACCCAACTGCCCTCGAAGATGCGATTCCTCGCTGCGCAGTTCAATGCGGCCCTCGAAGGCGACCTGTGGCTGTCGCTCGCAGCGCACGCCAATGCAATGGCCACCGAACTCCACCAGCGCGACACGCAACCTGCCGGGCGTACAACTCGGCGACCCGCCAGCGGTGAACAGCGTGTTCCCGCTCCTCCCCCACGACATGATCGAGCCGCTTCGCGACTGGTGTTTCTTCTGGGACTGGGACACCTCGATCGATCAGGTGCGTTGGATGACGGCGTGGGACACGACGCCGGCCGACATCGCCACGTTCGCCGCCGGCGTCGAGGTCCTCGCGACGCACTGAGGGATCCGACCACGTCCTGAATGCGTCGTCGCGAAGTAGTTGCAGAATGCAATTGACTCCGCGGTTGATTCGATCTATTCTGCAGATCTCGTCGACGCCAACCGGGTCGAACGGCACAGCAATCAAGCGCACGGGGGTGTGTACATGTCGGCCATCGAACGTCTGGACTCCATCGAAACCGATGACGATTGGATGCGAGATGGGGCGTGCAAAGGCCTCACCCATCTCTTCTTTCCAACCGCGGCCGAGCGACCGCAGGCGCGTGAGCGTCGCGAGGCTGCAGCACAGGATGTGTGCAACAGCTGCTCGGTGAAGATGCAGTGCGTGGACTTCGCCCGCCGCAACCACGAATACGGCTTCTGGGGCGGCGAATCCGAAGACGAACGCCACGCTGCCGGCTTCCGCCTGATCGCCCCGATCGGCATCCGCGCCCGCGCCAGCTGAATCTGCTCGCTCTGGACAGCTCCGACGCGCCCGCTGCTCCGATGTTCGACGTCGTCGTCGTCGGCAGCGCCAATCTCGACCTGGTCGCACGAACCAGTCGGCTTCCTGGGCCCGGTGAAACGGTGCTCGGCCATTCGTACACCGAACATGCCGGCGGCAAGGGCCTCAATCAGGCGATCGCCGCTGCTCGAAGTGGCGCCGACGTGGCATTCGTGGCGTCGTTCGGCAACGATGCCGCCGCCGCGACGCTTCGCCAGGTCGCCGCACGCGACGGCATCGACCTCACGCTGTCGGGCATCGTTCGGTGTCGTCCCCACCGGTCGAGCGCTGATCACCGTGGACGATCGTGGAGAGAACTGCATCGTGGTGATTCCCGGCGCCAACGCGTCGCTGGTCATCGGTGAGCGCCATGCCGAGTGCCTCGCAGGCGCCACGGTGACGCTGGCGCAACTCGAAGTGCCGATCGACGCGGTGGTGACCGCGTTCCGAGCGGCTCGTGCGGCAGGCCGACGTACCGTGCTGAACCCAGCGCCGGTTCCCGCTGCTGGACTCCCCGACGATCTCCTCTCGATCTGCGACATCGTGATCCCGAACGAGCACGAACTCGAGTTGCTGGGCGGCATCGATCACCTCATCGGGCGCGGCGTGAGCACCGTGATCGTCACACGCGGTGCGTCAGGGGTCACCGTGGTCGACGCAGCCGGCGATGAACGTTGGGACCTCGATGCGTTCCGCGTCGACCCGATCGACACCACAGGAGCCGGCGACGCATTCTGCGGAGCGTTCGCCACCCGACTGGCCGCCGGCGACTCGCTTCGTTCCGCAGTTCGCTACGCCGCAGCAACAGGGGCGCTTGCCACCACGACGGCTGGGGCGGTGCCGTCGCTCCCCCACCAGCGAGACGTCGCCGCCCTGCTCGCTGCTCAGTGACGCAGTGTGACGCAGGCCCACCCGTCGTTCGAGTCGGTGTGTTCGACTCGCATGGGAGCCAACGCGGCGAGGACATGGTCGTGTGCCCCAGCGAGGATCCCGCTGATCACCAGGCGGCCGTCAGACGCGTGTCACTCGGCGAAGGTCGTCGGCCAGCGCGATCAGCGTTGGCGCAAGGATGTTCGCCACCACCACCTCGTAGGTTCCATCGATCGCGCCGAGTGGGCTCGCGTCGACCAATATCTGGTCGTCGACACCATTGCGACGGGCATTGGCGGCAGTGGCTTCGACCGCTGCCGCCGCCACATCGATCGCTCGCACAGGTCCTGGCTGCAGCAGTGCCGCAACGATCGCGATCACGCCGGTTCCGCACCCCACGTCGAGGACACCGACCGCATTGTCCCGACCATCGTTTCCCCCTCGCTGGGGACCGGAATGGTCCGCAGCCTGCGCGACCAGTCGAACGACGGCGCGCAGCGATGCTCGTGTGGTCGGGTGGTCACCCAGACCGAATGCGCCACCCGGCTCGATGTACACCGAGAGCGGCGGGCTCGTGACGTCATGGCGCTCGCGATGATCTGCTCCGCCTGGATGTTGCCATGCGGGCACGATCACCACGTCGTCGTCGATCCGGATCGGCCGGGCGTAGTCGCGCCACGTGTCCGCTGAGGCGCTGTTGACCTCCTCGACGCGGCAGTGCCATCGACCACCGATGGCTCCGATCCCACGTTGGATCGAGGCGTCGTCCTCCCCCACCGCCGTCCACAGCTCGACGAGACCGTCATCGGCGACGCCGCGGTTCGTCAACGTCGTGGAACGTTCCTCGATCGCACGCACGCCCAGTCCCCACAGCACGTCGGAGGCCAACGTCGACCTCCGAGCACGGCACGGTCACCACAAAGGCCCGGATGGTGCCGCTCGCATCACTCACCTGATCACCCGACTCAATCCAGGCGCCGCAGCGACGTCTTGTATTCAGCAATGCGTTCGACGTAGTGACGGGCGCTCTCGCGAATGGTCTCCGCATTGACGCGGTCGAGCTTGATCACGGCGGGCGAGCCCGCAGCCAAGCGCACCCGAGGGCACGTCCACGTCGGTGAGCACCACCGAGTTGGCCGCCACGATCGCACCGGAATGCACCACTGAGCGATGCAGCACCATCGACGCATTCCCGATGAGCACGTCGTCCTCGATCGTGCATCCCTCGAGGTGGATCAGGTGACCCAGCACACAGCCGTTCCCCACGATCGTTGGCCACTGTGGCGTGGTGTGGAGCACTGCGTTGTCCTGGACGCTGGTGCGTTCGCCGATGCGGATGTCGCCGCCGTCGCCGCGCAGCACCGCGCCCGGCCAGATCGACGACTGCGCTCCGATCGTGACTGAACCGATCACCACGGCGTCCGGATGTACATAGGCATCGGGATGGATCGAGGGTTCGAGGTCGCCGAGCGCATACACAGCCATGGCGGCCCAACGTAGCGCCGCGCAGGAAGCGTCGAGCTTGCCCGCCGACGCATTCGTTGGGGTTCTCGCCGCCAGAACCGGTACCGTTGGCTCAATGTCCCGACGGATCGACATCGAGCTGACGAGCGCGCTCGCCGATGGCTCATGGACCTGGCGCGCCGCTGGCGCCCGCAAGCCCAATGGCGTGGTGGAGTCCACCGTGCTGCCTGCGGGGTCTGGCGTGGGCGACATCTTGAAAGTCGAGGTCGAGCAGATGCTCGACGGCATCGAGGTGTTGTCGGTGGTGCAGGGCCGAGAGAAGGCCGACAGCACCAACGTGCTCGAGCTGCTCCCGAGCGACAAGCCGTTCGAAGCCGTGATCGAAACCCGCGCCAGGCGCGACCGACGCGACGACCGCGACAAGCGTGGCGGACGCGATGGCCGTGACGGCAAGCGCAAACGTGACGGCGGCCGAGAAGGCGGCGGCGGACGCGATGGCGGCGGACGCAGTGGCGGACGCGATGGCGGCGGCCAGCGTCGCCCGCATTTCGAGGCCCCGCCCGAACTGCCGCAGCGCCCCAAGCCGAAGCGGTTGCGTCCAGGCAAGGCCCGTCGCAATGAGGTGCTCGCAGCATTGCCGGAAGAGCAGCGACCGATCGCCGAGCTGGCCCTGCAGGGGATGGCTGCGGTGCGTACCCGGGTGTCCGAGGAGAACGCCAAGCTGGCAGCCGAGGGCAAGCCCACGATGCCCGAGGCCAGCGTGGTCAAGATGGCCGAGGAGATGTTGCCCAAGCTGCGAGTGGCCGAATGGCTCGACCGAGCCGAAGCAGCCCTGCGCCAGATCGAGCATCTCGACCTGCGTGACCTGCGCAGCGTGATCGCTGCGGGAGAGGACTCGATCGTTGCTCGCGACGAATCCACCCGTGCGATCTCCGACGAACTCAAAGCAGCGCTCGTGCGAAAGCAGGATGAAGAACTGCAGCTCTGGTACGGCGACATCGAAGCCGCCATCGGTGTTGGCCGCATCATCCGTGCGCTGCGACTGTCGTCGCAACCGCCAAAGGCCGGGGTGATGTTCCCGCCGGCGCTCGCTCGCCGTCTCGGAGAGGCCACCACCGAAGCGCTGCTGCCCGACGACCTCGCCGATCGCTGGATTGCCGTCCTCGAAGCTGTGGCGTTCTCGCCCGTGCGCACGCTGGTGGTACCCACCACACCGCCCACGAAGATCACCGACGACTTGCGTGCCACGGTGCTGCGTCTCGGCCCAGCACTCCCGCAGTTCGCGGCGTTGCTCGGTGTGGAGATCCCCGCTGGCACACCCAAGCCGAAGCCGCTGCGTCAGCAGCCGCCGCGACGCAACGACAAGGGCGCAAAGCAGGCCCAAGGCGGACGTGGTGGCGGACGCAACGACGGACGCAAAGGTGACCAGCGGCCCAAGGGCGCCGACTCCGGCCGACCCGCCACCTCGGATGCGGCTCCGGTCGCCGACGCAGCACCCGTTGCCGAGCAGCACCCGTTGCCGAGACAGCACCCGTTGCCGAGACAGCACCCGTTGCCGAGACAGCACCCGTTGCCGAACGTGCACCGGACACGCCAGCTGCCGCTGCTCCTGAGGCCGACAGCTCCACGACCGCCGACTGAGGGTTCGCACGGTTGGCGCCTCGCGATCTACGCTCGGCGCCCATGTCCGACATCGTCACCACGGAAGTCCGCGATCGCGTCGCGCTCATCACCCTCAACCGCCCTGAGGCCCGAAACGCCATCAACGGCGAGGTCGCCCAGGCGCTCGAGGCCGCCATCGATCAGCTCGAAAGCGACAACGACCTCTGGGTCGGCATCATCCAGGCCAACACCGAGGGCCAGGGCAACCCGGTGTTCTGTGCCGGAGCCGACCTGAAGGCCATCAACTCCGGCCAAGGCGCGTCACTGAGCACCGAACGAGGCGGCTTTGCCGGATTCGCTTACCGGGAACGCAAGAAGCCGGTGATCGTGGCCGTCGATGGGCTGGCCACCGCAGGCGGCTGCGAGATCGTGCTCGCTGCCGACCTCGTCGTTGCCACCACGCGGTCTGCATTCGGGCTCGCCGAGGTGAAGCGCAATCTGGTCGCCGGGGCGGGGGACTCTTTCGTCTCCCGCGAGCAATTGGACGCAACGCTGCGATGGAGCTCATCCTGACCGGCGAGCCGCTCAGCGCAGAACGCGCCCACTCCCTCGGACTGGTCAACCGACTGGTCGAGCCCGGTGAGGCCACCGGGCAAGCACTCGCGCTGGCTGCCCAGATCACCGCCGCTGCTCCGCTGGCCGTCTGGGAGAGCCGCAAGGTGGTGCTCGCGGCCGCCACCAACGACGACGACACCCTGAAGCAGATGACCGATCAGGCCATGGGAGTCGTGATGAAGTCCGAAGATCTCGGCGAAGGTCTCACGGCGTTCATCGAGAAACGGCCACCGCAGTGGAAGGGCCGCTGAGCCGACCTGCAGTAGCGCTGTTCAGTCGAGGCGTCGGTAGGTCGTGATGAGGCGGGCCACGATGCCGGCTCGTTCGTAGAGATTCTTTGTGTGTCGGTCGCCCGGCAACGCCTCGCCCTCCACAGCAAGCGCCCCGCCATGTCGCCCGGATGCGATTGCCGTGGCCAGCAACTCGTCACCGAAACCCAGCTCACGGGCTTCTGGAGTGACCCAGACCTGATCGATTCGCACGAGGAGCCCACCGCTGCGATCGTCCGCCAGGACGGCAACCAGATAGCCCACCAGGACGTCGTCGATGTGTGCGACGCACACCTCGACGGGCTCACTTCGTTCATCGGGCGCAATCGCTGATTCCCAGCGCTCACCGATCTCCGGATGCTCGATGAGCCATCGGTCGCCACCTCGCTGCCCCACCAACGCCGATCGCGCTTCGATCTCGAGTTCGCGAAGCTGTGCAGCATCGTCCGGGTGCGCCATCCGCACGAGCGGATCGATCATGCATCTCCCAGTTGGTCGAGTTTGCCGAGGATTGTCCGCCGGTGACGGTGGGCTTGCTCGTACCTTGCGATCAGTCCACGCTCCGCAAGGTCCAGGTCGCCGAGCTTGGCCACCACCTGCGCCGACGACAAGTGGTCGTAATCCATCAGCGCCAAGTCGTCGACGTCCACCTCGTCGGTCGTGACGGTCTCGTCCTTCGCCGCTACCTGTTCCGTGGCCATGGCGACATCTGCGACAGCGGCCACCGGGTCGGCCAGGTCTCGTTGCGCACCGCCAAGATCGGCCGACGGTGGAGCGGGATCGATTCTGTCGCGGAGTTCACTCAGGCCGCGGTCGACCGCGAACTTCCCGATGAACCGGGCCAGCACCACTTCGCGGCGCACCCGCTCGGCGACCTGCGCCACGAGCCGGACGGCGAGGTCAGGAGGAGAAGATCGGGCAGTCGTCATCGCCAACTGGGCAGTTCGGCGCACTGGACTTCACGAGGAGGAAACACGACGAGCACAGCTGTTCGTCTTGCTGCTTCGGCTGGAGACGTTCGCCGCCTTCACCCCGCACCTCGGGTTCGTCCTCGTCCTCGTCGTCATCGTCGTCGTCGGCAGCGACCATGCGGTCCTTGAGGATCTTGTCGAGGTCTTCTTCGACGTCATCATCGGCGAGGAGTTCGTCATCGTCATCGTCGTCGTCATCGTCGGCACGCTTCTTGCGCTTGGTTCGGGGCTTTTCGGCAGCAGCATCATCGTCGTCGTCATCATCATCGTCGTCAACGTCGTCGTCATCATCGTCATCGGACACGACGTCATCATCGAGATCGAGGTCGTCGTCGTCGAGATCGGGCTCATCCACGGTGGTGTCGTCGTCGGTCACCTCGTCGGTGGTGTCGTCGTCGGGTTCGGTGATCTCGTCAGCCATGTCGTCGTCTCGATCTCGTCATGTGTATGGGGGCCTGCGGCGGGAGCATAGGCGTGGCTGCCCGGTCCAACCGGAGGCCACACCTGTGACAGGGGTCACAGGCTTGTCAGTCGGCGGCTCGCACGGCGTGTTCAGGCATCGCCACGGCGTGCTTCTGCACGCCGCTCGGACTCGAGGCGCTCCAGTTCAGGAGCGTTCGTGGTCATGTGATTCATCGTGGCGGCAATGGCGTGGTGGCCGGCGCGCTCAGCGATCAGGCGATGCATCTCGAGCGCCACCCGCCGATACGACGGGTGGCCCTGCGGCGATGAGCGGAGCTCGAGCATGTGGATTGCCTCACGTGCGTTGAACTGCATCATGTACCGCATGCGGTACGCCATCGACACCGCGTACGACGCTTGCTGCGGGAACTCGCTGTTCAACGCGTCGTACAGGCCCGCCGAACGTTCCATGGCTTCGTCGAAGCGGCCGCCCAGGCCGGCCTCGTTGATCAACTCCGGTCGCGTGAACCCATGGTTGGGTGTGAGGCGTTGCCATTCGATGGTGAGCATGCGATGACGTTGCATGTCACGAAAAGCGCCGTAGTCACTGAGCACGTCGAAGCGATAGAACGACCGCTCGAATGCACGCCCCGGCTTGTGCCGGCGGTTCTCGCGCTCGCCGACGTACGCCCGCATCAGCGAGATGCGTTCGTCGACTCCCAGTTGACGCACCCGCTCCAGGAGCTGTTGCTCGGGAAGTGTCGAGTGCGAGTAGCAGATTGCCGCGAGGAGCTTGTCCTCGGCCTCGGGGTCGAAGTCGACGAGCTCGACCTCGGCCGCGGGCTCGACGGGTGTGGCTCCGAACAGGTCGCTCACCAACGCTGCGGTGTCGCTGCGGGTATCGGCCAGATACTCGCTCCACCGGCCACCCCGCTCGGGAAGGTCCACGCGGCGCAGGAAACTGGGAATCACCTTGCGAAGTTCGTGCAGCATCATGTCGGCGTAGTCACGCGCTTCGGGCAGCGGATTGGCCCGCATGCGAAGCAGGAGCGCCTCGAACGCCTGCCCGGTGCCGTAGATGCCCACATTCGACGTGGCCGCCGCCGGCAGGATCCCGCGAACCGCATCGAGTGCCTTCGCCCGGGTTGCGGTGCGGTAGACGAACTCACTGTCGTCGGGCCCGCGTTCGACACTCGTCCGCACGTGCTCGGTCGCGGCGTCGACGCATGCGCTGTAGGCATCGAAGATCCGGTCGAGGTCGCCGACGTAACGGGTTCCGAGTGAACTGGCGAGCACCGCAGGGTCCCGGTAGTAACGGTATCGCCCGCCAAGGCGGGCATCGTAGGAGATGTATCGGGTGCTCTGCTCGAGATAGCTCATCAAGCGGCCCCACTCGAGGATCTTGGTGAGCAGGTTCGACGCCTGCTCGCAGGCGAGGTGCACGCCGCCGAGCTGCGCCACCGAGTCGTCGCCGTAGTCGAAGAACACCCGCTCGTAGAGTTCCTCGGCACGGTCGAGTCCGATCGTGGCATCGACCGAGTGGTCGCCGCTCACGTCGAGATCGCCCACGAATTCGTCGAGGAACAACCGACGCAACGACTTGTGCGTGCGGCTGTACCGGGCGAACAGCGCACCCTTCACCACCTCTGGCAGGTTGACGAGGGCGAACACCGGACCATCGAGATTGGTGAAGTACCGCCGCAGGACATCGCCTTCCTCCGCGGTGAAGGACTCAGGGACGTACACAGCCACGATGACCTACTCTACGACGGCTCCTTCGGCTCGACGGGGATCGTCCGCACCTTCTGAGCTGGTGTGGTTGCTGGTCAGGCGAGAACGATGGCAGCATCCGGCTCGACAGTGACCTCGATCGTGCTCGCGCGGCCGACCCGCTGGCGGTCGACGAACACGTCGAGCGGCTGTGAGAACGTCCAGCGACTGGTGCGTACCGATCGTGTGGCGATCGCCGGGTGCGGCACGTGCGCGCCGGTGGCCAGCCGACGCCGCGCCACCAGCCGCTGACGCACCGACATCGTGGCATCGACGAGAAAGGTCTCGACTCGACCATCGTTGGGGTGCCCGCGCGGCGCCACGTCGGATGCGCCGTAGAACTCGGCGTTCATCGCGACCAACACGGGCCCGCGCCACCATGAGCCGCGCCACCAGGGCGAACGGGCCACCACATGAGCGCACGAGATGAATGCCTCGGTGGCGTCATCGAGGCGCACCTCGATGAGGTCGATCGGGAACTCGTTCAGACGTTCGCGCCGTCCGGGGCCACTCGCCCCCAACGTCTGGGCCAGATCGCCACCGCTCAGTGCGACAGGGACCCGATTCGTGCCGGTGAGGGCGTCCACCAACGCCCGGTCGTCAGCGACCACCAGGAGTTCGGGGGGACGCGGCACGTCGCGCCCCCAAGCGGCACCCTTCTCGATGGTCACGGTTCGATGGTCACGGTTCGAGGCTCACAGGGCCGGGCTGGGTGCGGTGGGTGCAGCGCTGTCGGCCACGACGCCACGGAATGCAGCTTCAGCGGCTTCGCCCGCCCGGCGCCGGGTGGTCGGGTCGGGGGCCACGATCGACAGTTGGCGCAGCAGGTCGATCAGTTGCTTGGTGGTCCGCACGAAATCGCCGCCGGTGACCTCGTCGTCCCCGACCACCGCAGCGAACCCCTCCCCCGCCACCCAGGCATAGGCGATCGCCGCGAAGGTGGGGTCGGGCGCACGGTGTTCGGCGAGACCGACCGAGCGTTCACTCGCCCGCAGATCCTCGCTGATCGCCGCCAGACGACGCCAGCGATCGCGGATGTCGTTCGACGAGAACCACGGAGCTGGCGGTGCGTCCTTGCTTCGATGCTCGTAGACCACGGTCGACACCAGCGCCGCCAGATCGGCCGCCGTGATCCCGTCGAGCACGCCCGAACGAACGATCTCTGCAACGAGCAGGTCGGACTCGTGGAATGTCCTTGCCAACACCTCGCCCGCCTCGGTGAGCGTCCAGGTCTCGCGGTCGAGGTAACCGTAGGCGGAGAGCACGTTCAGGACGCGGTCGAACTCGTTGGCCAGTGAGGTGTTCTTGCCGTTCACCCGCTTCTCGAGCGCGGCAATCTCTCGCTCGGTTCGATCCGCCTCCCCGGCGAACCGCAACTTGGCACGTACGTCCGGATCGTCGGCAACCGGATGCTTCTCGGCTGACATCTCCCGCCCCGTCGCTGGCGTGTTCGGGCGCATCGCCTTGCCCGATCCCTTGCCCGATCCCTTGCCCGTGGCCTTGCGGAGGCGGCGTGCGACGTCGTTGCGGTACTCCTTGCGATTCGGAGCGTAGGGAGTCGGGAGGGTGATCGACGCGACGCTGGTCGGTGGTTCCCGGAAGTCGTCGGCGAACAGGTGCACCACGTCAGCCGACTTGGTGATCACCGTGAGCCGGAGACCGGCCTTGCGATTGGCTCCGGCCGCAACCGCAGCGAGGCCGGTGTACCGCCCGTGCTTGCCGCCGCGCTTGGTGCTGACGGCCACATGGATCACATCGCCGGGTCGCAATGAAGCCATGGCCGCGTCGGCGGCCGCGAGACGTTCCAGACGCTCCGCCGAATCACCACCTCGGTCGCCGCCGTACTCGACATCACGAAGGCGGCGGTACTCGTCGATGTCGCCGTACTCGCTCGTACTCGAAGCACGAAGCTCGGCCAGTGATCGGCGCCGTCGTTCGAGTCGCGCCTCGAGGCGGACGACGTCCTTGTCGGCCTGGAACTGGGCGAACGACAAGTTGAGCAGGCGATGCGCTTCATCGCTGGAAGAGGTCCGTACGAGGTTGGCCGCCATGTTGTAGGTCGGCCGGAACGCCGAGCGCAGGTGGAACGACGAGCTGCCGGCCAGCTCGGCCACGTCCTCGAACCGCACCCAGGGCGACCAGAGCACCACCGCCGTGCCGAGTTCGTCGATACCGCGACGACCCGCGCGCCCGGTGAGCTGGGTGTACTCCCCCGGCGTGAGACGTTCATGGCCCTCCCCGGTGAACTTGGTGAGCTTCTCGATCACCACCGATCGAGCGGGCATGTTGATGCCGACCGCCAGAGTTTCGGTGGCGAACACCACCTTGACGAGGCCCTCGACGAAACACGCTTCGACGACTTCCTTCATCGGCGGCACCATGCCGGCGTGGTGAGCGGCGATGCCACCCTCGAGCTGCGAAACGAACTGCCTGAAACCGAGCACGTCGAGATCGGCCTGGTCGATGCCGCCGAGCCGGGCGTCGATGATCGCACGGATGGCAACGCGGTCGGCATCGTCGGTGAGCACGAGGCCAGCATCGGAGCAGGCCTTGGCTGCGGCATCGCACTGCGCCCGGCTGAAGATGAAGAAGATCGTCGGCAGCAGCCCCCGCCGTGTCAACAGGTCGACGGTTTCGACACGTCCGGGGGGCGCCAACACCGTGCGATCCGACCCCGCCTCGGTACGCCCCCGTCGTGCCCGAGCGTCGCTCCCACGGCCCCCTCGATTCCTCATGGCCGACTCGTCGAGTCGCACTGCGTCACGGTTCACATGCCCGCCAACGAACACCGGAAGCATCCGTAGGCGGTCGTTGCTGCGGTCAGCCACCAGATACTCGTTGTCGAGACGCACCGGCCGGCGACGCTCGACGATCGACGCCGTCGGGCCCCGCACCGTGGCAATCCACGCTGCGAGTTCCTCGACGTTGCTCACCGTGGCCGAGAGGCAGACGAGTTGCACATGCTGCGGCAGGTGGATCATCACCTCCTCCCACACAGGGCCGCGGTAGGAATCCTGCAGGAAGTGCACCTCGTCGAGCACCACGAGGCCGAGATCGTCCAGCGACCTCGAACGGCCGTAGATCATGTTGCGCAGGACCTCGGTGGTCATCACCACGATCGACGCGTCGGCGTTGATCGAGTTGTCACCGGTGAGCAGCCCAACCGCATCCTGGCCGTACCGAGCAACGAGATCGCGATACTTCTGGTTCGACAACGCCTTGACCGGCGCGGTGTAGAACGATCGGCGCCTGCTCTGGCGTGCGGCTTCGATGCCGTACTCGGCCACCACCGTCTTTCCGCTCCCCGTCGGCACTGCCACCACGACATGCTCGTTGCGGTCGAGTGCGTCGAACGCCTCGGTCTGGAAAGGGTCGATCGGAAACGAGTACCGAGCGGCGAACTCAGCGCGAAACGTGCCTCGACGAGCGCCGTCTCGGTCGTCGTCGCTCACTCGTCGACCGGGCGCTTGCGCACCACCAGCCATCCAAGCAGGATCGCCAGGAAGTACAAGACCACCATCGGTATGCCGAGCATCGCCATCGTGACCGGGTCACCCGACGGCGTGATCACGGCGGCGATGACCGCAATCGCGACCAATGCAATCCGCCAACTCTTGAGCAGCCGCTGCGGCGTGATCACACCCAGCGCCTGCAAGCCGAACACGAAGACGGGCAGCAGGAAACCGAGCCCGAACGCGAAGATCATCAGCCCGATCAGTGACACGTAGCTGCTCACCGAGAAGACCTGGTCGACCTCGGAACCCGACCAACCAATGAGGAACTCGAGGGCTTGGCTGACCGAGAAGTAAGCAAGCGCACCACCGGCGAGGAACAGCAGCACCGAGACGCTGACCACCGGCACGGCCCACTTCTTCTCCTTGTCGTTCAACGCCGGCACGATGAACCGCCAGAGCTGCCACAAGATCACCGGGAGCGCAACGACGATGCCGCCGTACAGGCCCACGCGCACCCGCGTCGAGAGTCCCTCGGTCGGGCTGAACACGAACAGGTTGGGGTCGCAGAATTCGGCCGGCTTGCGAAGACACAGCTCGACGTAGGGCTGGAGCAGGAATTCGAGGACCTGGTCGTAGAAGGCAATGATCAGCACCATCCCGATCGCCACCGCAAGCGCCGATCGAATGATGCGGACACGCAGCTCCGCGAGATGCTCGGTGAGCGTCATCGCGTCGGTGTTCTTGTCCGGCGACGTCACCGCGGCCCCCTCGTCGTGCTCGTTGGCGCCGACTCCGTGGGCATCGGTGTCATGAGGGGTCGTCATCGGTGGTCGCTTCCGTGGCCGGCGCAGTGGCCGGCTCGGTGATCGGCGCCGACCAGTCGTCGTCGTCCGTCACGGACGGGGTGGTGGTTTCGGCAACCGGCTGGTCATCGTGAGAGGTCAACCGTGATTCGGCTTCGGCTTCGGCGATCAGCTTCCTCGGATCGGCAGCGTCGCGCACCAGGCCCGCTGTCTCGCGCATCTCCCGCATCGGCTCGTCGAGCGCCGATTTCAGCTCCGTTTGGAACCCCGCACCCATCTTCTTGATCTCGGCGTAGGTCTGGGTGAACTTGCGCACCGCATCAGGCAGCTTTTCGGGTCCGAGAACCACGAGGGCGAGCAACAGGATCACGACGATCTCGCTGCCTTGCAGATTGAACACGGGCGCAGTCTACGGGCATGCAATCATGAGTCGGAGTGCAACAGCGACTTGCTTCCCTCATCGACCCGCCCATCACGTTTGCTCATCGGGGCGCGAGGGCCCACGCTCCCGAGAACACCTTGGAGGCATTCGAGCTCGCACTGCGGCTCGGAGCGACCGGCCTGGAAAGCGATGTCTGGCTCACCTCGGATGGCGTCGCGGTACTCGATCACGACGGTGTCGTGCGCAGCGGCATTCGCAAACGACCGATCTCGGCCTATGCCCGACGGGATCTCCCCCCGCACATCCCGACGTTGCGCGACCTGTTCGACGCCTGCGGGACTGATTTTGCGCTGTCGCTCGACCTGAAGGATCCCGACTCGGCACCTGCCGTCGTCGAGGTGATCGGTGACGTCGACGAGACGGCACTCGGCCGCACGTGGCTGTGCGAACCGAGCGTGCAGCGTGTGATCGAACTCCGCGAACTGTTCGGCGACACTCCGATCCGACTCCTGCAGACCACACGACTCGACCGGTTCAAGGGGACACCCGAACAACGGGCCGACTACCTCGCTCGCAACCGCATCGACGGCATCAACCTGCACCGCACCGACTGGAACGGGGGGCTCGTCGCACTCTTCCACCGGTTCGGTCTCATGGCGTTCGGTTGGGACATGCAACACCCTCACGAATTGCGTGACGCCCTCCGCATGGGTCTCGACGCCGTGTACAGCGATCATGTCGACCGGATGACCGACGCCTATCGGGCAGAGATCGGCAACCCGCTGAGCTGACCCGCACGCGCCCGAGGGTTCAGAGCCATTGCCAATGGCTCTGCGGCCAGAACACCACGAACGCTCGTCCCACCAGATCGCCTTCGTCGATCGGACCGATCACGCGGGAGTCCTGTGAACCCCCTCGATTGTCGCCCATCACGAAGACGTGATCGGCAGGCACCGGGCCATCGCTGATGTAGTCGCCACCGCAATTGGTGGGGGTGACCACTTCGGGATCCAGGTACGGCTCGTTGAGCACGCGCCCGTCGATCAGGACCGCGCAGTTGCGCACCTCGACCGTTTCGCCGGGGAGACCGATGACCCGCTTGATCAGGTCACGCTCGGACGCACCCGTGATCTGGTGCAGCACCACGACGTCGCCCCGATTGGGGTCGTGGAGCCGGTACGAGAGCTTGTTGACGAACACCCGATCGCCGGTGTCCAGCGTGGAGAACATCGATTCGCCCTCGACCACGAAGTGGGCGATCACGAACGTGCGCACGACGAATGCCACGAGGAGTGCGACAGCGATCACGACCATCCAGTCGAAGAACGCCCGAGCGGCCGGCGGCAACTTCGAGGAGGCGGCACCCGCGTCGAAACCGCCGGCGGGCGGATCGACGGGTGGCCCAGTGGGCGGTTCGGAGGGTGGGGGCACGATGGTCTCGGACGTCACGAGGGCCCAACGGTACCGCGATCAGAGCGATTCGATGAGCCGGTCGACTCGTTCGTCCCGACTCTTGAACGGGTCCTTGCACAGCACGGTGCGCTGCGCCTGATCGTTGAGCTTCAAGTGCACCCAGTCGACGGTGTAGTCACGCTTGCGTTCCTTGGCTCGTCGAACGAAATCACCCCGGAGCCGGGCGCGTGTGGTCTGCGGTGGCGTGTCCATGGCCTGCTCGATGTCGGCATCGGTACAGATCCGCTCGATCATGCCCCGATCCTGCAACTTGTAGAACGGGCTGCGCGAGCGAGACACGTCGTGGTACTGGAGGTCGAGCAGTTGCACGCGGGCATCGCCGAACGCCAGATCGTGGCGTTCCCGGAAGGCTTCGAGCAGCTTGTACTTGATCACCCAGTCGACTTCTCGGTCGAGGAGCAGGGGGTCCTTCTCGATGGTGGTGATGCAGTGCTCCCACATCTCCAGTGCTTTCTGCTCCATCGGCGGGAATCCCTGCGAGTCGGCGTAGCGCAGCGCCCGGTCGAGGTACTCGCGTTGGATGTCGAGCGCCGACACCTCCCGACCGTTGGCGAGACGCACGGTTCGCCGGCACGTGATGTCGTGGCTGATCTCGCGGATCGCACGAATCGGGTTCTCGAGTGTCATGTCACGCAGCACCACGTTGTTGTCCTCGAGCATGCGCAACATGCAGGCTGCCGCGCCGACCTTGACGAAATTGGTGTACTCGCTCATGTTCGAGTCGCCGACGATCACGTGGAGTCGTCGGTACTTCTCCGCATCGGCGTGGGGTTCATCGCGGGTGTTGATGATCGGTCGACTCCGTGTGGTCGCCGACGACACGCCTTCCCAGATGTGCTCGGCACGCTGAGCGATCGAGTACGTCGCTCCCCGTGCCGTCTGCAGCACTTTGCCGGCGCCCGTGTAGATCTGACGCGAGACGAAGAACGGAATCAGCACCTCGGCGTAGTGGGCGAGGTCATCGTCGCGGCTCGTCAGGTAGTTCTCGTGGCAGCCGTAGGAGTTGCCGGCGGAGTCGGTGTTGTTCTTGAACAGGTAGATCGTGCCGCGGATCGATTCCTCGGCAAGTCGCTGTTCAGCCGACTCGACGAGGTCCTCGAGGATTCGTTCGCCGGCCTTGTCGTGCACCACCAGTTCGTACAGCGAGTCACACTCGGGTGTGGCGTATTCCGGGTGCGACCCGACGTCGAGGTACAGCCGGGCGCCGTTCTGGAGGAACACGTTCGAGCTTCGGCCCCACGACACGACACGACGGAAAAGGTAGCGAGCGACTTCGTCGGGGCTCAGGCGCCGCTGGCCCCGGAGCGTGCAGGTGACGCCGTACTCGTTCTCGAGTCCATAGATGCGGCGCTCCATCGTCGGCCAACCTAGCGACACGCGCGACAGGCTGCCCGGTCAAGCGCGGCGATGGCTCACCGTCGACGGAATCGGACGATGCTGCCAGGGCGGGTCTGCACGAATGCAGCCAGATCGTCTGGCTCGACCACGGCGATCACCGGATACCCCCCGGTGGTCGGATGATTGGCCAGCATCACGATCGGTTCGCCGGCTGGAGTGACTTGGATCGCGCCCTCGACCAAGCCGATGCTGGGCATCTGCTCATGCGAACGCGTGCTGCGGTCGAAGCTGCCGGGTTCGAGGCGCACACCCACGCGGCTCAGTTCGCTGGTGACCTTCCAGGGCTGGCCGATCAGGTTCTGGATCCCACCGATGAACCAGTCGTGCTGCGGACCGGCCCAGAGTCGAATCGCATGATCCTGTGCGCTTCGCTGTGGGGCGTGGTCGGCGACGAGGTCGGTGCCGGGGTCGGGTCCGACCGCGAGTTCGTCGTCGGCGGCGAGCGGTGCCGGTCCGACATGGCCGAGCGTGTCATGGCTTCGCGACCCCAGCACGACCTCGACGTCGAACCCACCACGAGCCGCCAGGTAGCCCCACACACCGCCGGCTGGGGCGTTCACGCGCAGCGTGGCGCCCGCCGCAAGCGTGTGTCGAATGCCATCTGCGCTCGTTGCCAACACGACCGGCCGCACCGCCTCCACGATCAGCGCACCCATCGTCTCGATGACTGCCGCCGACTCGTCGTTGCCCACCAGACGGTTCACCAGGTCTCGGCTGCGCCGATCGACCGGTCCTGCGGTGGGAACCCCGAGGTGACTCAGCCCCGCTCGACCGCCATCTTGCACCGTGGTGGCGAAGCCGAGCTGCACGATCCGCAACGCTGGGCCAGATCCCCGGAGCGGCGTCGGCGGTGCGACACTCACGATCCGACCCCGCGGAACCGCACCATGCGACCGGGCTGCAGCGTCGCCGGCGGGTTGCGCTCGACGTCCCACATCGTGGACGTGGTGTGACCAATCAGGTACCAGCCCCCCGGTGAGGCTGAGGGGTACACGCAGGTGTAGCCGGCAGCCACACCGACGGCACCGGCGGGCACCGACAGCCTGGGGGTGTCTCGGCGTGGCACGTGGAGTCGCCGATCCAGCCCGCGGAGGTACCCGAAGCCTGGGCTGAATCCGCAGAACGCCACCTCGTAGGTGCCGGTGGCGTGCAGGCGGATCACGTCGTCGATACGGATGCGGGCCGTCAGGGCCAGCTCGGCGATGTCGGGACCGTCGTAGACGACGTCGATCGTGACCGGTGGTATCGGGTCGTACACCGCGGGGCCGACAACCACCATCTCGAGCACGTGGCCAACAGCGTCGTGACGCGTTCTCGTGCAACGCACCACCACCGCAGCCGCGCTCGGCACCACCTCAACGACACCGGGCACGTCCATGGCCTCGAGCGCTGCCGCCCACCGCAGCGGTGCGTCGAGCTGATCGACGAACCACGCACTCGGACCGTAGGAAGACATGTTCATGTTGTCAGGCGTCGCAGTGGTGAGCGGCGTCGCTGCTCAGTGAACCCGGGCATCGGGAAAGATGCGCAGAAAGTTCTCGGCGTAGAAGTTGTCGCGTGCGCCGTCCGAGTGGGTTCCGAGCGAGTGCTCGAACCGCCCGATCGGGTCCTTGCCACCCTCCACGTGCGGGTAGTCGCTGGAGAACAGGTAGAGCTCGTCGGACGACGCATCGATCAGACCGCCGACGTCTTCGAACACGTACGGCGTGAAGGCCATCTGTGCTCGAATGGTCTCCGACGGGGTCCGCTGCAGTTGTGCCAGATACTGGTCGACCCGGCTCCAGGACCGCGCCACCCAGTCGAGCCGGGTGAGCATCGACGGCACCCATCCAGCACCCAGCTCCACGCATGCGCCGCGGAGTCCCGGATGCTGCTCGAACACCCCGTCCATCACCATCACCGAGATGAACGTCTCTGGACCCTGGTGCAGCACGGCCATGTCCTTGCTGCGGATGTTCTCACCGCCGCCCATCCAGTCGCGAGCTGCAGGCCGCCCCGTGTTGGCCCACCGTGGGTCGAGTTGCAGCGGCGACCCGCCGACATGCAACAGGAACGGGGTTGCCGACTCGGCAAGTCGCGCCCAGAAGGGTGCCAGATCGACGTGTCCGGGCGATCGCTCCCCAGCCGGGTGGTGCGGCACCCAGATCGCCTCCAACCCGGCGCCGAGTGCGACATCGAGCTCGGACAGCGCCAACGCAGGGTCGTCGAGCGGCACGATGCCGACACCCATCAAGCGGTCGTCGTCAGCGCAGAATTCGCTCATCGCCCGATTGTGGGCTCACGTTGCGCCGTAGCGGACCTCGTTGCTGAGCTTCCTGCTCGGCGAGAAGGGCGTCGCCACACTGTGGGTGGCAAACACGAGTTGCTTGCGGAACCCGAGCATGTCGAGTGCCACGGACCGGTCGTCGCGATCGAAGGCCCCCAGCGCTTGGATCTCCTTCGACTGCGCAATCAGTTGGTCGCCGAGCGCAACTTGCGCACCGACGTGTGCTGGCGTGTGACGACTGCCGTTGGCCACGATCAGCTCGACTTCTTCATCGGTGACCAGCGATGCGCTGTAGCTGACCGGAGGAATCTGGTCCCGGATACCGGGGTCGGCATGGTCGCGCAGGAAGTCCGGCAGCTCCATGATGTGGCTGTCGGCGTCGTAGAACGGTCGGTGCGATGGGGCGTAGGTCATGGGGTCCCGATTCTGCGCGTCCGCGTTCAGTTGACGAAACGGTAGACGCCGACACCCGCTGCATCGAGAGCCGAGCGAACCGCACGACCGAGTTCGACTGCTCCGGGAGTATCGCCGTGCACGCAGATCGACCGAGCGCGCACGCTCACCACGGTGCCGTCGATGGCCACGACTTCGTTGTCGGTGGCGATGCGAACTGCTCGTGTTGCGACCTCGTCGGGGTCGGTGAGCACACTGCCCGCTTCACGCCGTGAGACCAGGCCGCCGTCGGGGCGGTAGGCCCGATCGGCGAACGCTTCGGGCACCGCTTCGAGCCCGGCGGCGTCTGCGGCGAGGAGAAGTTCTGAGCCAGGCAGGCCCACGATCATCAGCGACGAGTCGTACTCGGCGGCCGCAGCGACGAGTGCCTGTGCGGCCGATCGGTCGGCGGCGGTTGCGTGGTACAGCGCGCCATGCGGTTTGACGTAGCCGATCTCCGCTCCGGCCACCTGGGCAAAGGCGTCGAGCGCTCCGAGTTGATACAGCACGGCATCGCGCAGTTCGTCGGGCGCCATGTCCACGTGGCGCCGACCGAAGCCGGCCAGGTCGGCGAACGACACCTGCGCCCCGATCGCCACCTCATTCTCGACAGCGAGCCGACACGTCGCACGCAGCACCGACGGGTCGCCGGCATGGAATCCGCATGCGACATTGGCACTGGTGACGATGCCGAGCATGGCGGCGTCGTCGCCGAGCGTCCAGACGCCGTACGACTCGCCCAGGTCACTGTTGAGGTCGATGCCAACCATCGTGAGATGCTACGCCCACCGTTGGACTCGAATCGGCCACCGAAGCTCCGGGGCGGCATGCCAGACTCGCGAGATGGCGGCCGTGGAGATCCAGATGCTCGTCGCTGACGACTGGGCCGTGTGGAGAGACGTGCGCCTGCGGGCACTGACCGACGCCCCCGAGGCGTTCGGATCCACGCTGGCCGACTGGCAGGGTGGGAACGACATCGAGCAGCGTTGGCGGGAGCGTTTCGACAACGTGGCCGTCACCGCCGTCGCACTCGTGGGTGGTGATGTCGTCGGCACCGTCGGTGCGATGCACCACCTCGAGATCGAGGCCGACGCCAACTCGCCGGGAGCCGGTTCGGTGGAACTGATCTCGATGTGGGTCGATCCTGGCGTCCGCGGCACCGGAGTCGGCGAGGCGCTGATCGATGCGGTGCTCGACTGGGCGCGCTCGGAGGTCTCCGCCGACATCCGAGTCACGCTTGCTGTTCGGCGAGCCAACCTGCACGCACGATTGCTGTACGAGCGCATGGGGTTCGTTCTCGTGGGCCCGAACCCAGACGATGGCGCCGAGCAACTGATGGTGCGAGCACCGAACATCACCGGGTAGCGATGTCGGTTCCAGCGTGGAACCCGCTCGTCCACGCGTTCTGGAAGTTGAACCCCCCGGTCACGCCGTCGACGTCGATCACCTCACCGGCGAAGTAGAGCCCGTCCACGAGCTTGCTCTGCATCGTCTTGAAGTTGATCTCGTCGAGCGACACGCCGCCACAGGTGACGAATTCGTCTTTGTTGGTGCTCTTGCCGCTCACCGTGAACGTCGACGCAGTCAGTTGGCCGAGCAGCGCAGTGGCGTGCTGTTTGCTGAGCTGCGACCACGTCGTGGTGGCGGAGATCTCTGCTGCTGCGAGCAGACGAAGCCAGAGTCGCTTCGGGATCGAGGCAAAGGGACTTCGACCGGCGAGCTGGCGTTTGGCCTCGGTGCGCCGCTTCTCAGCGATCACGGCAGCCGGTTCCGCGTCCGGCAGCCAGTTCACCACGATGTCGAATCGATAGTCGCGTTCGGCCAGTTCGCGCGCACCCCAGGCGGAGATCTTGAGGATGCCCGGTCCACTCAGACCCCAGTGGGTGATCAGCAGGGGCCCTGCGCTGCTGAGCCGGCTCTGCTCGATCCTGACTTCCGCAGGACTGACGGAGAGGCCCGACAAACCATCGATGCGTGGGTCCTCGATCTTGAACGTGAAGAGCGATGGTGTCGGTGGCTGAAGGTGGTGTCCGAGTCCGGCGGCGAGTCTGGCCCCTGCTGCAAGGCGAGTCCCGCCCGTCGCGAGCAGGACGTTCGCTGCGGTGTGCGTCAACCCGCTCTCGGTCACCACGTCGAACACGTCAGCCCTCTTGGTCACCGAGGCCACCCCTTGCGAGGTGTGAACCGCCACGCCAGCGAGGTGAGCCGCTGCGAGCAGCGCGTCGACGATCGTCTGCGAGCTGTCGGTGTCCGGGAACATGCGGCCATCGGCTTCGGTCTTCAGCGTGACGCCGCGCCTGGCGAACCACTCGACGGTGTCAGCAACACCGAAACGGTGGAACGGACCGATCAGTGACTTCTCCCCGCGCGGATACTTCCGACTCAACTCCCGCGGCTCGTAACACTCGTGGGTGACGTTGCAGCGACCGCCGCCGGAGATCTTCACCTTGTGCAGCAACTGCGAGGTCTTCTCGAGGATCAGCACGGACTTCGTCGAGTTCTCCGCGCAGGTGATCGCCGCAAAGAACCCTGCGGCCCCTCCGCCGACGACGATGAGGTCGACAAACATGCTCCACCACTGTAGAGACGATGTCGGCCGGGTGGCCTCACGATCCACCCGCTCTCCCACGCGACCAACCCGCCGGCGATGGCGCTCCTCGATGTACGGACGTTCTTCTTCGACGTGGTCGATCGAGTCCGCGTGCCCGCCGACACGCCGGTCAGGGTTTGGCTCGTGGTGCTGCGTCGCTGCGTCGCCCGACACTCCCCTTCGCGGTGTCAGCTTCGGGTACGTTCGCACGCATGACATCGCTGCGGGACCGACCGAACACCGCACTGCTGGTGATCGACATGCAACGAGGCGTGGTCGCCAACGGCTTCGAAGTCGAGCGCGTCGTGGCCAACATCAACACACTGATCGACAGGGCGAGGACCGCGCAGGTCCCGGTGATCTGGGTGCAGCATTCCGACGAGGAGCTGACCCAGGGTTCAGATGCGTGGCACTACGTCGACGAACTCGCACGTGCTGACGGTGAGCCGGTCGTGCAGAAGCACTTCGGCGACTCGTTCGAGGAGACCGACCTCGAGTCGATCCTTGCCACTCATCAGGTCGGGCACCTGGTGGTCACCGGCGCCCAGACCGATGCATGCATCCGCTCGACGCTGCACGGCGCACTCGCACGCGGGTACGACGCGACGCTGGTCGCCGACGCCCACACCACCGAAGACATGCGCCAGTGGGGCTCACCGATCGGCCCCGAGGACGCCATTGCCTACACCAATCTCTACTGGAGCTTCTCGAACGCTCCGGGCCGCTCAGGCAACACCGAGCCCACCGCCGACATCGACTTCTCCCCGAGCACACCCATCTGACGTTTGCGTTGCACTTCCGGTGGGGCGCCCCACCGGAAGTGCAACGCAAACGAGCAAGGGAGTCGGTCAGTTGGCGAAGACGTCGCTGGCGAGACGGTGGAAGCAGCGACGTCCGTTGGTACGTGCCAGGTCGGCCACTTCGAGGTCGCCGTCGACGATTTCTCGGTCGGGGCCGCCGAGGGCGGCACGGCCGAGCGAGATCGCGGCGGCGCGATCGAGGCCGTCGCTCCACGTTTCACGAAGACGCTCGTTGATCGCTTCGGCATCGCCGCCGATCGCTGCGTAGTCGCGCTCGTCGACCACCGTTCCGTCGTAGAGGATGTGGAACATCTGATCGCCCGATGGTTCGAGGCCAACCTCGGCAACGAGGATCTCGACCTCCATCGGCTTCATCTCATGAGTGAAGATCGTGCCCAACATCTGCGCGTAGCTGTTGGCCAGACTCCGTGCGTCGACATCGTCGCGGGAGTACTGGAACCCCTTCAGATCGGCGGCTCGCACGCCTGCGACACGCAACTGATCGAACTCGTTGTACTTGCCAACTCCGGCGAACGCGATCCGGTCGTAGATCTCGCTCACCTTGCGAAGCGTCTCGGACGCGTTCTCCGCGATGATCACGATGCCGTCGAGATAACGGACCGCCGCGAGCGCACGGCCACGGGCAATGCCCTTGCGCGCGAAATCGGCTCGATCCTTCATCATCTGTTCAGGAGCGACGTAGAACGGCTGGCTCATCGTGAACGCACCTCCTCGACGATTGCGTCGTAGCGCGTCGCCAGATCGGCGTCGTCGAGACGATTCCATCCGCCAGCATCGATGGTGGCCACCACCGGAAAAATCCCTCGAAGTCGATCCGGCCCACCGGTGGCGGAGTCGGCATCGGCGGCCTCCCACAGTGCCTTGGCAGCCAGGTCGATCGCGTCGTCGCGGCTCATGTCGCCGCGGTAGCCGACCTTGATCACGGTGCCGGCATGCAAGCTGCCCGAGCCAGTGGCGACGTAATCTCGTTCCTCGTAGCGACCGCCCGTGGCGTCATAGTCCCACAACCGGCCGCATTCGCGGCGCAGGTCGTACCCACCGAAGATCGGCACCACGACCATGCCCATCATGGCGGCCTGCAGATTGCCGCGGACCATCGTCGACAGTTGGTTCGCCTTGCCTTCCAGGCTCAGCGAGGTGCCTTCGACCTTCTCGTAGTGTTCGAGTTGGAGCTGGAACAGCCGGATCATCTCCATCGCAGCGCCAGCAGCGCCGGCGATGGCCACACCGCTGTGACGGTCGGCCTCGACCACCTTCTCCATCGTGCGATGCGAGATCAGGTTGCCCGACGTGGCGCGACGATCGCCGGCCATCACCACACCGTCGGCGTAGGTGAGCGCGACGCATGTGGTGGCGTGCGGCAGCGACAGCTCACGCATGAGATCGGTGGACAGCCCCGTCAACGGTTCGGCCGCCAAGCCGACGCGACGCAGCAGTTCGGGGAAGTTCGACCCTGGATCGTCCGAGGTCGAGAACAGCGGCATCGTCACGGGTTACTGTCCGCCCTTTTGCACGTACGACTTCACGAAGTCCTCCGCGTTGGTTTCCAAGACCTCGTCGATCTCGTCGAGCAGGTCGTCGAGTTCAGCCTTGAGCTTCTCGCCGGTCTCGGTGACCGCCGGAGCGGCCTCGGCGGTCGTTTCGGACGTGCGGCCCGTCGTGCCTTTCGACTTCTGGGTGCGTTCTGCCATCAGCGTGTGCTTCCCTTCGGTGAGTCGGATGAATCGGAAATGATCATTGGCCGAGACGATCGAGGAGTTCCCTCGCCGTCGCGCTCTCGTCGATCAAGGTACCAACGTGGTCGGCGGTCCCGCGTAACGGTTCCATCATCGGAACACGCCGCAACGGGTCGCGCCCGATGTCGAACACCAGCGAGTCCCAATTGGCCGCAACCACGTCGTCGGGATACTTGGCCAGACAACGGCCCCGGAAATACGCGCGGGTCGTGTGTGGTGGTTCGAACACTGCCGCTGCGACCTCGTCAGCGGTCACCATGGTGTCGAGTCCAGCGCGCAGGGCAAGGCACCGATCGGCGCGAAGGTCGTGATACTGAAGATCGATCGCCTTGAGCTTGGCGGCGCCCGGATCGATGCCGTGACGTTCGGCGTAGCCCTCCACCAACCGCCGCTTCGCGACCCAGTCGACCCAGTGAGCGACTGACGCAGGGTCGGTTTCGAGCCCGGTCAACACGGTTTCCCACCGTGCCAACACGTCGGCGCCGATGCCCTCGCCGACACAGTCGAGCCCGTGCGACTGTTCGTACTTGCGCGCGCGCTCCAACAGCCCCCACTGCACTTCGAGCGCCGTGGCCCGGCGGCCGTCGCGCAGCATGATGGTGTGGCTCAGCGTCGGGTCGTGGCTCACCTGGCGGATCGCGGCAACCGGGTTGCCGAGCAGCCAGTCGTCGCCGAGTTCGTCGTCCTCGATCATCGCCAACACGATCGCCGAGGTGCCCACCTTGAGATAGGTGGCGACCTCGCTCATGTTGGCGTCGCCGACGATCACATGGAGCCGTCGGTATTTCTGTGCGTCGGCGTGCGGCTCGTCTCGTGTGTTCACGATCGGACGCTTCAACGTGGTCTCGAGTCCGATCTCCTCCTCGAAGAAGTCGGCGCGTTGACTCAGCTGATACGGCACGTGGTCGTCGGGGCGCCCGGGCAGTTCGCAACCGACCTTGCCAGCACCACAGAACACCTGACGGGTGACGAAATGGGACGTGATCTGGCTGGACAGCCGTCCGAACGGCGTCTCGCGAGCGATCAGGTAGTTCTCGTGGCAGCCGTAGCTGTTGCCCTTGCCGTCGGAGTTGTTCTTGTGCACGATGATCTCGCCGCCGTCGGGCAGCAGCGAACGCACATGCTCCATGGACGAGCGCACGATCTCCTCGGCAGCGCGATCCCACACCAACGCCTCGCGTGCAGTGGTCACTTCGGGCGTGGAGATCTCCGGATGGGCATGATCGACGTAGTAGCGGGCACCGTTGGTGAGCACGGCGTTGACCAGCATCGTCTCGACCTCGGGCGCCATCGAATCGTCGAGCGAGAAGCCGCGTGCATCGTTGGCGGGCTGTTCGTCCTCGAAGTCCCACCCGATCCGTCCAGGCTGGCGATCACGTTCACGATTCGTGGCAGCGACATACGCGTTGATCAGCATCGAGGACGCCGACACCGGATTGTTGTCGCCGCCGCGGACCACGATCCCGTATTCGGTCTCGATCCCGCACACCTTGGGCAGCGCCATCACTTGAACCTAGCGGAGCAACCGCCTCAGGTGATGTTCAGCTCCGTGATGTCTGGCGACTGGACCCAACGCTCGTGGTCGGCCGGGATCGGGATGCCGAACCGGTCGTGGAGTCGGTGGACATCGCGATCACCTCGTCGATCGCGAGCGGGTACCACGGACCGAACTCGGTGGACATGGCGATCTCCGAGCAGGCGATCAGGTCAGAGGACGTCGAAGCGGACGCCAGCGTGAGCTTCGAGGCGCTCGATGAGCGCGTCGCCGAAGGCGCTCGCCGGCGTCCAGAAACCACCGCCCACCCGATCTGCAGGAAGGTCGAGGAATGCCACCGCAGACTCGCCGAGCATCTTGGCCGTCGAGCCATAGCCGGGGTCGGCGTCGCCGGTGACCTTGGTGGAGATGACCTTGCCGCTTGCGGTCGTCCCGACGAACCGCAGATCGAAGTAGCCCGCCTGCTGCTTTGCCTCGCTCGGCCCCGCGCCGGGCTTGGGAATCACCTTGCCGAGCAAGGTGCGTGTGGGTCCGAAACTTGCGGCGCCCGCAAATGCCGCCAAGCCGGCGGTCATCCCCCATGCGGCTGCTCCCCCGACGATGCCCCCACCGGTCATCATCGTCTCACCGTAGGTGAAGTCTCGACCCCAGGGCTGGCCGAGCAGCGCATGACTGCGCAGCACCACCGCTGAGTTGGTCGGGGCCATCACGAACGGAGCAACCCAACTGTCGAAGCGGGCGTCACGTGTCGGACGACCCATGCCGGGCTGCTTCGGACCCTCGCGCATGTCCACCGGTGCCAGGACGTACGGATCGCCCACCACCTTGCGCAACTCGGGATCGGCGGCCATCTCCTCGAACATCTGCATGCCGCTCGCGGCAGTGCCGCCGCTGATGCCGCCCTTGGCACCCTTCACCGACATGCGCACCTCTGCACAGGGCTCGCCGAATGCTTCGATCGCACGCTGCTGGGTGAACCACGTACCGAGATCCGACGGGATCGAGTCGAAGCCGCAGGTGTGCACGATGCGCGCGCCGGTCTCCTCGGCACGCTCCTGGTGGGCATCGATCATCTTGCGCATCCACTGCACCTCGCCGGTGAGGTCGCAGTAGTCGCCACCCGCTTCGACGACGGCAGCGACCAACTCGGAGCCGTACAGGGCGTACGGGCCAACGGTCGACACCACCACCTGCGTGGATGCTGCCATGGCGTCGAGTCCGGCCCGGTCGGCAGCGTCGACCACGATCGTGGGAACATCGGCGCCGGTTGCCGCAGCGACCTCGGCCAGTTTGGTGGCGCTGCGGCCGGCGATCGCCCACGTCAGGTCGCCATCGGTCCCGTGGCGACCCACCAGGTACTTGCACAGGATCTGGCCGACGAAGCTCGTGGCTCCGTAGACGACGACGTCGTACTCGCGCTTGCTCATGGGTTCATTCAACCGTGCGGACCGCGCGAGCGAGCCCTCCTACCGACCGCAACGGTGAGTCGTGCGGGTCTGCGTCTCGCATCCCGGGACTCGCACCCACCGAGCTCGCTCACAGATACTGCCCCGTGGCAACGCGTTCGATGGCCCGACCTCCCGACGCATCGCTCTCGGCGGCCTTGGACACCAGCGTGCGGATGAACACGATGCGCTCGCCCTTCTTGCCGGAGATCTTGGCCCAGTCGTCGGGGTTGGTGGTGTTCGGCAGGTCCTCGTGTTCCTTGTACTCCTGCTTGATCGAGTCGAGCAGGTCCTGGGTGCACACCCCCTTCGCTCCCCCGCTGATCACCCGCTTGATCGCCAGCTTCTTCGCCCGTCGCACGACGTTCTCGATCATCGCTCCCGAGGAGAAGTCCTTGTAGAACAAGATCTCCTTGTCGCCGTTCTGGTACGTCACCTCGAGGAACTGGTTGGCCTCGTCGTCGCGGTACATCTCGGTGACGGTGGCGTCGAGCATGTCCGGGATCGACTCACCATCCATGATCGGGATCTCGTCGGTGAGGTACCGGGCGAAGATCGACTTGGCGGCCTCGGCGTTGGGCCGCTCGATCTTGATCTTCACATCGAGGCGACCGGGTCGCAGGATCGCAGGGTCGATCAGATCCTCACGGTTGGTGGCACCGATCACGATCACGTTCTTCAGGCCCTCGACGCCGTCGATCTCCGACAGCAACTGCGGCACGATGGTGGACTCCATGTCGGAGCTGATTCCCGAGCCGCGGGTGCGGAACATCGAATCCATCTCGTCGAAGAACACGATCACCGGCCAGCCTTCGTCGCTCTTCTCGCGAGCGCGCTGGAACACGAGCCGGATCTGCCGCTCGGTCTCGCCGACGTACTTGTTCAGCAGTTCGGGACCCTTGATGTTGATGAAGTAGCTGCGGCCCTTGCCCTCGCCGATCGTCTCGGCCACCTTCTTGGCGAGGCTGTTGGCCACCGCCTTGGCGATCAGCGTCTTGCCACACCCTGGAGGCCCGTACAGCAAGATGCCCTTCGGCGCCGGCAACTGGTGCTCGGCAAACAGGTCCTGGTGCAGGAACGGCAACTCGACGGCATCAGCGATCTGCTCGATCTGCTCATCGAGACCACCGATGTCGGTGTAGGAGATGTCGGGAACCTCTTCCAACAGCAGGTGCTCCACCTCCGGACGTGGCAGCTTCTCGAGCAGCAGATTCGATCGAGCATCGAGGCGAAGGTGATCGCCCGCACGGATGTGGGTGCCGCGGATGGCATCGGCGAGCTCGCACACACGTTCCTCGTCGGCGCGTCCGACCACCACGATGCGAATGCCATCCTCCATGACCTCCTTCACCGTGACCACCTCGCCGGTGATCTCGGGCGTGCGGGCCATCACGACGTTGTAGCTCTCGTTGAGGACCACCTCAGCGCCCCGATCGAGCAGTTCGTGATCGATGTCCGGGTGCAGTGCCACGCGCATCTTGCGCCCACTGGTCAAGATGTCGACGGTGTCGTCGTCGTTCTTGCCGACGACGATGCCGTATGCGGACGGAGGCTGCGACAGCTTGTCGACCTCGTCGCGCAACGTGGCGATGTGCTCGCGGGCCTCACGAAGCGTGTACGAGAGCTTCTCGTTCTGCCCGACCGCTGCGGCCAGCTGGCCCTTCGTCTCGAGGAGTCGCTCCTCCAGGGAATGCACCCGCTTGGGACCGTCGGCGAGCCGTGCGCGGAGATGAGCGATCTCCTCCTGGAGGGCTGCAAGCTCGGCGGTTTCGTCGACTCCAGCGTCGTTGGTCGACCGTGCATCGTCCGCAGAAGTTGCCATGGCTCGAATGTACACGCAGCCGCGGAATCGTGTTTGCACGTGCTTGCCCGTGTAAACTTGCGTTCACAGAAAGCCCCGACTCACCGCCCACTCACTGAGGAGCCCCACTGACATGAAGGTCTGGATCGACCAGGATCTGTGCACCGGCGACGGCCTGTGCGAGGAGATCGCCCCCGACGTCTTCACCCTGCTCGACGACGGGCTTGCCTATGTCGTCGAAGGTGACAAGATCTTCGCCGCCGCCAAGGGAAATGCCCAAGGCGCCGAAGGTCTCGCCGAGATCCCCGACGGCCAGCTCGAGGCCGTCATCGAGTCCGCCGAGGAATGCCCCGGCGAGTGCATCTACATCGAGCCCTGAGCACACGCCCTCGCTGAACGACACGATGCCCCGGACCAACGGTCCGGGGCATCGTCGCGTTCAGGGGCCACGTCAGGTCGTCGGCACCGGCTCCGCCTCGGCCTCAGGGGCATCGACCGTGCGCTCCTCGGGTGGCGCTTCACTGATGCCGAACCGTTCGTGGATGCGGCGCAGCGGGGCCGGCGCCCACCAGTTCCAGTCGCCAGCCAACTTCATCAACGCCGGAACCAGGGTCGAGCGGACGATGAACGCGTCCACGAGCACCGCCACCGCCAGCCCGAGACCGAACAGCTTGATGAAGGTGACGCCGGAGGTGGCGAAGGCGAAGAAGGTGATCGACAACAGCAGCGCAGCGGCGGTCACCAGGCGGCCGGTCTTCTCGAGGCCGATCGCCACGCCGAGGTCGTTGTCACCGGTGCGGTCGTACTCCTCCTTGATGCGTGACAGCAGGAACACCTCGTAGTCCATCGAGAGCCCGAACGCCACACAGAACATCAGGATCGGCATCGAGATGTCGGTGAGCCCGGTCGGGGTGAATCCGAGCAGATCGGCGCCGTTGCCCTCCTGGAACACCCAGATCATCAAGCCGAACGTCGCTGTCAGACTCAGTGCATTGAGCACGATCGCCTTGACCGGCACGAGCAGCGAACCGAACATCAGGAACAGCAGCACGAAGGTGGCGACGACGATGATCGCCGCCGCGTACGGCACCAGCGAGAAGATGGCCGACTTCGAGTCGACGAGTGCTGCCGATGCTCCTCCGACGAGCGTCTCGTCGAACGGCGAGTCGATCGATCGGATCTCCACCACCAGTCGCTCGGCCTCCACCGAGATCGGCTCGACGGCGGGCACGACGTTGAGCCACGTCGCGTCTCCGACGTCGACGCCACGGACGAGAACTGATCGAGTGCCGGATCGACGAGCACCACGGTGCCCTCGACGAAGCGGCCGACGGCGCTGTCGACGCGGGCGACGCCGTCGATCGTCGACACGGCGCCGGCGTACTCGGCAATCGATTCGTCGTCGACGCCCCCGAGCGCAACGATTGCGAACGCGTCGGCTTCGGAGGAGTCGAACTCGTTGCGGAGGATGTCCGACTGCTGGCGGACCTCGGTGGATTCCGGCAGGACCCGGTCGTCGGGCACACCCCATTCGACGTTCAGGAACGGCAGGCCGAGTGCGACGAGGAAGGTCACGCCGGCGATCGCCACCATGCCCGGGCGACGCATCACGCCGGTCGCCACCCGGTGCCACAGGCCGTCGCCGACTCGAACCTCCCGCCGGCGGAACACCGTGAGCAACTCGACCCGGGCGCCGAGCACGGCGAGCAGCGCCGGGAGCGACACCACCGAGATCACCATGGCGACCAGCAGCACGCCGATTCCGCCGTAGGCGAACGATCGCAGGAAGTACAGCGGGAAGATCAGCAGTGCGCTGAGCGAGATCGCCACGGTGATGGCGCTGAAGGCGACAGTACGTCCGGCGGTCTCGACCGTGCGGATGACGGCCTCGTCGACGGTGCGTCCGTGAGCACGCTCTTCACGGAACCTGCTCACGATGAACAGTGAGTAGTCGATCGCCAGTCCGAGCCCGAGCGCCGTCACGAGGTTGATCGAGAAGATCGACACGTTCGTGAACTGGGTGACCGTCCACAGCACCATGAATGCGCCGAACACCGAGACCACACCGACCAGCACCGGGAGCCCGGCGGCGACGACGCCACCGAACACCAACAGCAGGAGCAGCAGGGTGAGCGGGACGGCGATCATCTCGGCGCGTGCCAGGTCGCCTTCGATCGTCTCGCCGATCGTGGCGAACACCGGCTCGGAGCCCGCCAGCCCGACGGTGATGCCGTCACGTTCGAGCCCGGCGTACTCGTCGAGGATGGTTTCGATCGCCTCGACGCGATCGGGATCCTCCTCGGCTCCAGGGAAGCGCAAGAGGATCAGCGCCCGATCGCCGTCGGTCGACCGCAACGCGGGCGGCGATCCGAGTGACCAGTAGGAGACCACGTCGTCCGTGCCCTCGATCGCGGCCAACTCCGCGGTCAACTCGAGACCAGCAGACGTAACGGCGGGCGAATCGACGTCACCGTCGAGCGCCGACACGATGGTCACGAGTTCGGCACTGCCGGTGTCGAACTCGTCGTCGAGCGCAGCGACCGCTCGCGTCGACTCCGATTCGGGATCGTCGAATCCCCCGTTGGTCAGCTCGCCGAAGACGCCGGCACCGAGCACGATGGCGACGACCAGGCCGAGCAGGGTAGCGATCAGCACCGATCGCCGGCGGCGGACGATCAGAGTGCCCAGAGTGGTGAACATGATGATTCCTTCCGGTCAGCCGCCTCGACGGCATGAGTTGACAGTTGTTACGTGTACGCCTGTTAATCAATCAGATGTGTGAACAGATGTCAACCGATAAGATCGTGACCGTGGCCGCATCGACCGTCCCCCGGCAGCGCTCCGCTCGAGGCGACGGCGACAGGTTGCGCATCGACCTGCTCCTCGCCGCCTCCGACCTGATCGGCGCCCACGGCGAGATCGAGGCGGTCTCGTTGCGTGCCGTCGCACGACGCGCCGGGGTCTCCCCCACGGCCGTCTACCGCCATTTCGACGACCACGTCGAGCTCATCCGTGCGGCAGTCGACCACTGTTGGTCGACGTTCTTCGACCAGTTGCGCACTTCGCACGACAGCAGCGACGACCCGTTCACCTCGTTTCGGGCGATGGGCGACGCCTACGTCGCCTACGCGATCGATCATCCCGGCCAATACCGCGTCCTGTTCTCCGACAAGGTCGACCTCGGCAACGGCGATTCGCCGGGTGGTCTCGCCGCGTTCCAACTCCTCGTCGACGCGGTGGCACGCATGCTGGCCGTGCTCGACGACGACCGTGACCCGTTCTTCGTGGCGGTGCAGGTCCACACGTGGATCCACGGAATCGTCGACCTGTGCGGATCACACCCCTCGATGCCCTGGCCGGACACGTCCGACCTGCTCGACGACCTCAGCGTCGCGTTGCGGCTCCAACCCACCGAGCGATGAGTCTCAGCGCGAGCAGGTCGCGCGCAGACTCTTCGCTTGCGGGTGTCAGGTCGGGTTGCGACCCAGGAAGCGGGCCACGCTCAAGAACGCCGTGTGCGCGACCATGCGATGGTCAGGGCGCACGGCCTGGCCCTCGATGTACCACCCACGATGCAGCACCTCGATGGTGCGGGCATCGATCCACTTGCCCTTGAGCGCCTCACGGACCTGCACCGCTTGGGTGATCGACGGCGTGTATGCCACCAGCAGTCCACCTGGCTGGAGCACCGCTTCGGCGTTGGGGACCACGTTCCACGGCTCGGGCAGATCGAGTACAACACGGTCGAACATGCCATGCGCCGGATCGATCGCCTCGTAGCTGTCGGCGATGTGGACGTCGTAGCGATCGAGCGCTGCGGTCCCGAGGAAGCTCTCGACGTTCTTGCGGGCCCGGTTGGCGAAGTCTTCGCGGATCTCGTAGCCCACGATGTCGGCGCCGTAGCGCAGCATCGTCATCGACAGCGCTCCGGAACCGATTCCGGTCTCGAACACCCTGGTGCCGGGTCCGATGTCGGCCAACATGCAGATCGGCGCGAGATCCTTGGGGTAGATGACCTGCGCCCCGCGCGGCATCTCCACCACGAAGTCTTCGAGTGTGGGCCGAAGCGCGGTGTACTCCGAACCCTTCGTGGAGCGCACGACGACTCCTTCGCGCTGGCCGATCACCTCGGTGTGCGCCACGAAGCCGTTGTGGCTGTGGAACTCACCGTCATCGGCGAGATCGATCAGGTACCGCCGCTTCTTCGAATCGAGCAAGAGCGCCTTCTCCCCCGCTGCAAACAGTCCTGCCATCATCGCCGCCCTTTCGATTTGCTTCGTTTCAACACCATCTCGACCGGCACGGGATCGTGCGCGCTCGACTTCTCCACCAAGCGGCAGAATGCACACGTGTCACCGGTGGTCGGCGAACCGCATCGGTCGCAGTGCTGCAACTCGCCGGACGCCGCGGCCGAACGCCCGACCAGCAACGGAGCCATCCGCTCCAGGAAACCCAGGTAGAACGACGCCTTCGCCCCAGGCGAATTCGCCTCAACGGCATTCAGCGACTCCTTGTACGACAGGTGACGATTGCCGGCTGCGATGGGACACTCCTCCACGACGTAGTCGATGCCACGCACCAGACACCACGCCGCCATTTCGCGCTCGGTGAGGCGCACCAGCGGCTTGACCTTCTTCGGAAAGCCATTGCCGGCCGGCAAGACCGGTAGCTGCCGGGCGAGGTAGTCGATGTCCCAACGCAACGTATTGCCGAACAGCACCGCAGCTTCGTCGTCGAGGTTGTGCCCGGTGACCACGACGTCGTAGCCGCCTTCGAGGGCGGCCTGGTCGAACAAGCGCCGCTTCGACAACCCACACGCCGAACACGGCACCCGCCCAGTTGCCTTCGACGCCGTTGGGATGTCGTAGCCGAACTCGCTGCGGAGATCGATCGTTCGCAGCGTGAGCCCTCGTTCGTCGGCGAACCGTTTGACGTAGCCGCCGCTGTCGGCGGAGTACTCGCCGATGCCGAGCCCGATGTACAGACCATCGGCCTGGTAGCCCGCTTCGATCAGCATGTCCCACACCGCCAGCGAATCCTTGCCACCGCTGACCGCCACCAGAATCCGATCCTCCGGCGACAGCATCTCGAAGTCGTCGATCGCCTTGGCCATCTGGCGACGACAGAGCTGCTGGAGGTGTTCCGCACAGAACTTGGCATTGTGGCGGGGAAGATCGATCACTGCCGGCGCCTTGCACACGCGGCACTTGCTGGCAGCCGCTGTCATGGCTCGACCATGATCACGCGGCACCACCCGAGATCACGGGACGAACCTCGATCGTGTCGCCCTCGTCGAGACGGGCGTCGCCGGGGACGAGTGTTCCGTTGCGGATCACCAGGTGAGCCTCACGGCTCAGGCCGAGGTCATCGAGGAGTCGGTCGACACTCCGACCGCCCTCGACGTCGATCTCCCGCCGCGGATTGCGCAGCAGGACCTTCACGACGACCGCTGCGCCGCCTCGACGTCGGCCAAGGCCTCCGCTTCGAGACGTTTCAGCGCCGCCCGTCGGCCACGGCGTTGCCGCGAGGGCTCGATCGTCGAGACGAGCACCTGGCGCCCCACACCAGTGCGCTCGATGGCAAGCTGCTCAGGCACCTTCTTGAACGCTTGCTTGTAGACCTCCTGGCCAAGCAGCATCAGGCCGACCGCCCTCCAGAGCGGGTGACCCAGAATGAGCCCCTGACGCAGTGCGGTGCGGCGCAGGTACACCCCCTGGCCGACGAGCACCATGGCGATCGGACGCAGGAGCCGGTTGCCGCCGAGTATGCCGCGCTTGACGATCTGGCCGCGCAGCACGACCCTCGGCCGAAGGGCGTAGGGCAGCAACCCCATCAGAGACGTCGAATCTCGACCACGGTGCTGCGCTTCTTGCCGGCGCGCTTGCCGAGCAGGAAGATGATCACCAGCAGCACGACGCCGCCAGCGGCGGCAACCGAGGCGAGGGTCGCCTTCTTCTCGTCGACCTTGCCCTGCACTTCGCCCTGCAGCGACTTGAGCTTGTTCTCGAGGTCCTGCGGGGTGATCTTGGTGGCCTCAGCCGAGTTCTTCGCCATGACGCAGGTTCCTTTACTTCGGTTCTTTGTGGAGAGTGGACTTCTTGATGCGCGACAACGTCAGCGCCAGCAACCCTGCGGCGACCAGCACGACGATCAGATACGACAGCCACGAGAAGTTGCCGGTGGCCGACCGATCCCACTCGGTCTGCAGCAACCGGAGCAGCCCAACGAGCATCAACACCAGCCCGAGCCCGAGCGCAACCGACGCCGCAACGCCGTATCCGAGCCAGCTGCCAGCGCCCTTGAGCGGCCCGAGCGTTTCCTGCTTCGCGTACGCCTTGACGTAGTCGATGACTTCGCCGATCGACGGGTCATCGGCCTGCTTTGCCTTTTCGGCCTGGCGGGCCAAGCGTTGTTGGAGATCGCTGGTGTCTGACACGATCGTCTTGTCTATCACGAAAGCCGGAACTTCAACATTGCCTCGACATCGTCGAGGATCTCGTCGAGCACATCGAGGCGCTCGGCCGGGCCTGGTGCGCTCAGGAGTCGGAAACGGTCGGCGGGCCCGATCGGGGCCAGTGTGGCGAGGTGGTAGGTGGCCAGCAGCGGATCGTCGGAGATGTCGTCGTCGTCATCGAACTCGCCGATGGCCATCTCCTCGGGGTCGCGGCCGGTCTCGCGAGCCTCGGCTCGGGCCGCGAGCGCGCGGGCCGCACGAACCCGTGAGCGCGATGCTGCGACCTCGACAGCGAGGCCATCGGCGTCTGGATCCTCGTCGGCCCAGTCGTCGACGTCAGCGAGAGGGTACGGGTCGTCGGGGAGCCACGCATTGATCCTGATTCGGCGAGTTCCCACCGCCACCAGTGCGTACCGATCCTGGTCGAGCGCGTCGACCTGCAGCATCTGCGCCACCGTGCCGACCATCGCCCGACCATCACCACCTCCCGTTTCCCAGCCGTGGGTGATGAGTGTCTGGCCGAACTCGGGTTCTCCGTCAGCGCGCAGGCAGTCACGAATCATGTCGCGATATCGCGGCTCGAACACGTGCAACGGGAGAATGCCACCGGGCAACAGCACCGATCCGAGCGGGAACATCGGCATCACGGCCATGGCGGTCAGCGCGGTCCGAACGTCGTTGGGTCGACACCCGCCGGATAGGCGTCGAGGCGTTCGGTGAGGGCGCCCCAAAAAGGCACGTAGCCATCGGTTTCGACGTAACCGGTGCCGTTCAGCACGATGGCGAACGAAATCGTCTCACCGTTGTCGACCGGGAGGTAGCCCGCGAGCGCCTTCACTTCCGGTGGGTCGGCGTCGAGGGGAAAGTTGCCGAGGGTGCCGGTCTTGGCAACCAGGCGCCCTTCGACCGCGGTGCCGAGCAGGTCGCCGGCGAGCGTGCCGGTGCGTCCTGCGACCGGGAGGCCGGCCAGCGCAGAGCTGTCACGGAGGTGCTGCAGCACGCCGATCAGCGTGTCACAGGTGAGGCGATTCGTCGCACTGAGCCCCGAACCGTCGACGAGGTCAACGCCGTCGGTCGACACCCCCCAGTCCTCGAGCGACGACGCGAGCACGCCGAGCCCAGCCGCAGTGGTGCCGCCATTGCCCGACGCACGGCCGATCTCCTTCACGAGCATCTCTGCGGTGTCGTTGTCGCTTCTCGTGAGCATGTCGGCAACGATGTCGCCGAGCGGGGGTGAGGCCACGCTGGCGATCACCGGAAGATCGGGCAGCGCAGGCCCCGATTCCGAACCGTTGAAGACCTGCACTCCTCGATCGCGCAGCAATCGCACGAATTCGCCGCGCTGCTGCCTCACCGGGGTCGTCCTGGCGCGCCGAGCGCCCGACCACATGCCCGTCGTTGACGACGAGACCACCGATCGGTCCTGCGTCCACGAGCGCCACGCCCGGGCCCCATGCGGGATTGGTGGTCTCCGCGTCGTATCGCGTGGCGTCGCCGACGACCGAGCCGCGAATCGTGGTCACCCCAGCCCCGACCACGGCATCGGCGAGCTGGTCGAGCGAGGTGATCGATGCCGGTCGGTCACCATCGGCGAACTCGAATCCCGAGGCTGACAACACGGGATCACCGCCGCCCACCAGGAACACGTCACCGTCGATCGTCCCGTCGATGACCGGTGGCCCCGTGACCTCGGTGGTGAAGACGTAGTCCTCACCGAGTTCTTCGATGGCGACTCCTGCCACCACCAGCTTGAGGGTGCTCGCGGGGATCACCGAGACCTCCTTGTTCCAGGTGCTGATCGAACGGTCGTCGACCGCCACCGACACACATGATCGTGGATCGACGAACACGTACAGCTGTTCCATCGCCTCGGCCAGGGCGTTGTCGTTGGCAGCTTCGGCCGAACTCGCCGGTGCCCGCCGAAAGTCCGAAATCGGTGTGGACAGCATCGCCACCGGTTCGGTGAGGGACGGTGGCGCCTCGGGGATCTCGAGCGATGCGGTGTCGTGGCGCGCTGCCTCCTCGTCGCTCCACACGAACAGCGCGGCCAGCAGCGCCGCCGGGATCAGGGCCACGACCAACAGTGCGAGCAGGGGCGCCATCCGGTAGCGCACCGGCACCTCCGGAGCGGGCTGCCACGGGGGATCGAATCCGGTGGTCATTTCGGCCCCAGTTCGGTCGGCGTCATCAGACGCGGATAGGTGTCGAGCGCGTCCGCCAGCGAATACCAGACCGGGCGATACTCGCTCTGGTCGGCAATGGTGGGCCCATTGAGCACCAGGGCGTACTCCACGGCGCTGCCACCTTCCACCGGCAAGTACCCCGCGAGCGCCTTGACCGCTGGCGGATCGACGTTGAATGGCGGATTGTTCAAGGTGCCAGTCTTACCGCGAAGCCGCCCCGCGACCGGGTGGTCGTCGAAGATTCCCGTGAGGGTGCCGGTCTGCCCCGCCACCGGCAGCCCCTGACCGATCGCCGATGTGAACCCGGTGCGTTGCAACACGGTGATCAGGGCGTCGCAGGTGAGGCGGTTGTCGAGGCTGAGGCCCGAGCCATCGGTGAGCACGATCGAGCTCACGTCCACGTCCCACTCGACGAGCTGGTCGAGCACCACTGCCAGCCCAGCCTCACGGGTTCCCGGCGCGGTGTCGTCATTCGCTCCGGCGAGCGCCAACTCCTTCACGATCATCTCCGCGGTGTTGTTGTCGCTGGCTCCCAACATCTCGGCGATCACGTCCGACATCGGGGCGGAGTCGATCGATGCAATCTCGACCGATGAGGCGGGAGCGGCGCCCACGCCGGGGGGACCGCCCACGGTGACACCTCGCGCTTCGAGCAAGCGCGCGAACTCTCGGGCTGCTCCCTCGTTGGGGTCGGCGGATCGTTGGGCGTCGCCCAAGACCAGGGAGTCGTTCGCCATCAGCGCGTCGTAGGGACCGCTTTCGATGCCTGCGACCCCTGGCCCCCACCCCGGAGCGAAGAACTCGTCGTCGTAGCGCGAGCCGTCACCCACGACCGATCCCGTCACGCTCGTCACGCCGGCGTCGACCACCTCGTCGGCAAGCAGGTCGAGCGATGTCGGTGATGTCACCGGATGCCGCTGGAGGTCAGAGTTCACGTACCAGTTCGACGACAGCAGCGGATCGCCGCCACCGACCAGTACGAGGTCGCCGGCGATCACTCCGTCGACCGGAGATCCCGCCGCAATGACGGTGGTGGTGTAGCGGAAGTCGGCGCCCAGGCGCTCCAGCGCAGCCGCTGCGACCGGCAGCTTCTGGTTGCTCGCGGGAATCACGGGCACCTCCGCGTTGTGCAGTGCGATCGATGCACCGTCGACCGACACCGCGAGACACGACCGGTCGTTCAGTTGCCCGACGACGGGCCCGATGTCGCCGGTCAGAGCCGCGGCATTGATCTGTCGCGCCATCACCGATGGCACGCGCCGGAAACTGACGACGCCACTCGCCAACGCCTCCGCAGGCTGCGGCGATTCGGGCCGAGACTCCTGGGTGTTCGCCAAGAGCGCCTCGTTGGCCTGCCGGATCGCGGTCGCCTCGTTGGCTTCGCGGTCGGCCCAGACCGACACGCCAACGAGGAGAACGGCGGGCACGACCGCCGCAAGCGCCAAGACGATCCACGGACCAGCGCCGCGCCGGGCCGCGCCGGGCCGCGGGGTACCACCGGTGTTCACCGGAGGCGGGCCTCACGGTGCTTGGCATAGCGAACGAGATGGCCGAGCGCCGTCACCGCGCTGCCACCATTCGGGTAGCAGAGACGTCCGAGTCGACGCAGTGTCGCCGGTCCAGCATTGTTCGGGTCGGCCACAGCGAGTTCGGTGGCGATCAGGATCGGCTTGCCGGTCGAATCGATGAGCTCGTGCGCTGCCTCGGCGAAACGCTCGTCCTGGCGCTCGTGGTACGCCACGATTCGCTCGAGCCCGTGGTCCGGGTAGAAACGGCCCTCGCGCATCATCCGCGCCTGATTGCTCTGGATACCGATGCCGAGGTAGATCACTGCGTCGACGTCGGGGTGCTCGGCAATCATCGCCAGCACCTCCGGGATGGTGTCGCGGGTTTCGCCGCCGGCGCAGTCGACCGGGTTGTTGCGGCTCCAGCGCGGCGGCAGCTTGGCGTCGATCTGTGCTCGGAGGTCTGCGGGCAGCGCCATCAACACCAGGTCGGCATCGTTGGTGATCGCATCGGCGGTGACCACTCCCCAGCCTCCTGCTGTGGTGAGCACAATCGTGTTCGGCCCCTTGGGCAGCGGCTGGGTGGCGAACGTCGCCGCCGTCTCGAATGCCTCGGTGACGCTGGCGGCACGGGTGATGCCGGCAGCACGGCACTCGCCGTCGAACACCTTGTCGTTGGCAGCCAAGGCCCCGGTGTGGCTCGCTGCTGCCTGGGCGCCACCTTCGGTGGCCCCACCCTTGACCAGCACCAACGGCTTGCGGGCAGCGGCGCTCGCCAACCGATCCATCAGGCTGCGGCCGTCGACGATGCCCTCGACGTAGGCAAGGCCCACGGAGGTCTCGCTGTCATCGGCGTACCAGTCGAGATAGTCGGCAACGGTGACCGCAGCCGCATTGCCGGCGGAAACGGCCCGACTGATCCCGACACCGCTCGCACGCGACATGTTCATGAAGCTCGACACGAAGTTCCCGCTCTGGCTCGCCACGCCGATGCGTCCGGCGGGCGGATACGGGGCAACGATCTGGGCGCAGAGGTGCTTCGGCGTGCTCACCACGCCTTGCCCGTTGGGTCCAGCGAGCAGGATGCCGAGTTCGTCGGCGAGGGCCACGAGATCGCGTTCGGCCCGCTCGCCGTCATCGCCCGCTTCGCCGTACCCAGCCGAGGTGAGGAACGCCGCACGCACACCCTTCGCGGCACAGGCCCGCAACAGGTCGGGATTCGCAGCGGCAGGGGTACACACGAACACGAGGTCGATCGAATCGTCGGGAAGCTCTGCGATGTCGGCGACCGTCTGCACACCCAGCACCTCCTCGCCCTTGAGGTTGGTGCCATAGACACCACCGGCGTAGCCGCTTGCGAGCAGATTGTGCAGCGACACGAAGCCGAACTTGCCCGGATGCGTGGATGCACCGGTGACCAACACACCCTTGGGCTCGAACAGCGCCCGGAATTGTTCGTCGGTGGGCTGTGAGCGGGTCGGCGCCGACGCACCGTTCGCGCCTGATCCGGTCGGCCGCAACTCGACGAGCCCGTCAACTGCCACCAGTCGACCGTCAGGCTGCACGATCAGGGGGTTGATGTCGACGCTTGCGACGTCGTCGCGTCCTGACGCGAGCCGACCGAGACCCACGATCACATCGACGAGCTGCTGACGATCCACTGGCTGCTCACCGCGGAACGCTCCGAGGAGTTTCTGTGTGGCGAGGTCGTCGATCATCTCCGAGGCCGTGAGTGCGTCGACCGGTGCGGGACGGAAGACCACGTCAGCCACCGCCTCGGCGAGGATGCCACCGACGCCGAGCATCACCGTGGGGCCGAACTGTGCGTCGCGCACCACACCAGCGATGAGCTCACGATTGCCCGAGATCATCGGGGCCACGAGCACCGAGACCTCCCCGTCCTCGGGTCGGGCGGCTGCGAGCAATTCGCTTGCAGCCGCTTCCACGGCCGCTCGATCTCCCAAACGGAGCTTCACCAGTCCACGCTCGGTCTTGTGGGCAATCGCGTCGCCGTTCAGCTTCGCCACCACCGGGTACCCGAGTTCGTCGGCAGCAGCGCCGGCACCCGACGCATCAGCCACGACACGTTCGCCAGCGACCGGGACGCCGTAGTCGAGCAGGAGTGCCTTCGAGTCTCGCTCGGACAGCGTCGTGTGCGCGTCGGGGCCTGTGGTGGTGTCTGGGGTCGCCATGCGGCTCCCACGGTAGTGCTGCAGGTACGCCGCGACCGCGGTCAGGCACTCCGCGACGAGCGGCTCAGTGCCGAGAGGTCGTCAGGACGCCGGTGACACGTTGTAGGTCAGCACGCTCTTGGCCACGAGGCGGCCACTGGATGCACCGATCGCCTCGCTCTCACAGAAGACGACACGTCGGCCTCGACGGGTCACCCACCCTTCGGCCAGCACGTCCTCGTCCTTCACCGCCCCGATGTACTGCACGTGCAGATCAACGGTGGAGAAGCGGTCGTTCGGACCGAGCACCGAACCAACCGCTGGCACGAGGACCGCGTCCATCAGCGACGCGATCGCACCTCCGTGCACGATGCCACCGGGGTGCAGCAGTTGCGGTTGGAAGGGCATCCGCATGCGGCAGTAGTCGATGCGAGTCTCCTCCACCTGGAGCCCGAGCAGCATCGGGTAGAAGACGGTCTCCGACTGGCCGAACTTCGCCCATCGGGCAGCTGCATCTTCAGGGAGAGGTTCGTACTGGTCCGCTCGACTCATCGGTCGATCATGGCGCATCGCCGACGTCGGTCACCGATCGGTGCGGCTCACGACGTCACGGAATCAGGGCTGCCCGGAACAGGCCGATGACGTGAGCGCTTCGCCGATCGAGCGCTGCAGGGGCGAGCGGGTCCTCGTCGAGCAGCCCTTCGAGGAATGGGGCGTCGGAGAAATAGCTCAGCAACGCGCCGTACCCGGTGAGGAGCAGCTGCTCGGGATTGTGGGGCCGGAACACGCCAGCGTCCATCTCGCGGCGAAGATAGTCGGCAGCCTGATCGAACATGGGGCGCAGCACCGCCGACAGGTCGATACCGAGGTGCGACCCACCGTCGATCGCCTCACGGCGCATCAGCGTCACGTAGGTGGGGTTGTCGGCGAAGTAGCCGAATCCGGCCCGAAGCACCTGCTCGACCTTCGGCCAGCCGGTCGCGGTCGACTCGATCGCACCGGCCAGGCGGGCGAACCAATCCGACAGCAGCCGCTCGAACACCTCGCCGTACAGAGCGTCCTTGGACGCGAAGTGGTGCAGCAGGCTCGGACGGCGGATTCCGACTTCGGCGGCGATGTCGTTCAGCGACGTGCCGCTGTAGCCGGCGTACGCGAAGCACGACAGCGCGGCGTCGAGGATCTGATCACGGGTGGATCTCCCCTCGACGGGCGCGCTGTCGACGGTGACACTCGTTCGGAGCGCAGTGACCCGATCGGCAGCAGTCGATTCCGACATCGTCGGCTGACGCTACCGCTCGAACCAATCGGCGGGGTCAGGCCGGGGGGTAGACACCCATCAGCCTTCGACTTCTCGGTCTGCCAGAAGATGTCGGCGATCTCGTCGATGTAGGCGACGAGTTGCTCGCCGACGGCCGGGTCCATCGACTTCTTGGCCTCGCCGGCCTGGTGGATCGCCTTCCAGAACAGCTCGTGCAGCTGCGGGAACGCCGCGAAGTGATCCGGAGCGAAGAAGTCGGCCCACAGCACCATCAGGTGGTGCTTGGTCTCTTCGGCGCGAGCTTCCTTGATCGAGATGCAGCGTGCACGGAACACCTCGTCGTCGGACTCGGCGTACTTCTTGGCGGTCTTGACCACCGAGAGCGCCTCGATCTTGGCTTGCGCCGGGTCGTACACCCCGCAGTAGAGGTCGCAGTGGGCGTGGGCAACGGTGGCCGAGGCGAAGAACTTGGCGAACATGGTGACTCCTGTATGGGTGGTCGATGGTGGTACGTGTTCGAGCAATCCCGATCGGGGCTCTTCCGAAACCTACACTGCCCGGCCCGTGAGCGCGCCCAAGCCATCCCGACCGAATCGGAGGAATTCGCGCCGCCCACTGTTGCGGCGCTTCGTCGTCGCCGACCGCTCCATGGAGCCGACGCTCACCGATGGCCAGGGCCTGGTCGCGTTCGCCTCCCGCCGGGCCCGGCCAGGCCAGATTCGCTGCGTCGAACACCCCGAACGTGTTGGGTTCTGGTTGGTGAAGCGGGTCGCAGCCGTACACGACGACGCCACGATGACCGTGCTGTCGGACAATCTCACCTCCACCCGGGCAGACTCGAGGTCGTTCGGGCCCGTACCGATCGAGGGCAGCTACCGGGTCGTGATCACGGTGCCGCGTCGCCTGATGTAGCCCGCAGGGCGTCGCACTCACCCGTCGGATCGAGCCGCGAGTTTCGTAGCCTGGGTCACCATGCAGATCGTTGCCGCAGTGTTCGTGGAGACCTTCGAGATGCGTCAGGCCCCCGGCCCCTCAACGCGCATCGACCTCACCGGGGTGATGTTCTCGATGGCCGCACCATCGCCAGCGCCCGTCACGATCGAGCCGCACCTGATGGGGTTGATCTTCTGCCCCGACGACGAAGCCGGCAGTGGCGTGTTCGAGGTGGTGTTCCGGCGCGGGATCGATCCGGAGAGCGAGCAGGTGGCCCGCAATGTCAGCCCGTTCACCGTCGAACCGGGCAAGTTCACCTACCGCCTGGTCCGAGGAGAACTCGAGTTCGCCGACTACGGCCAGGTGTTCGCGCACTGCCGTGTCGACCACGGACCGTGGCACATCGTGCCGTTCACGCTCCTCCCGCCGGCCTAGCGTGACACGTCGGGTCTGACTCCTCATGTCAAGTGGGGTCTTGTCAAGTGGGGTCTGACCCGTGGTGCAACGGGTACCCTCGCTCGCGTGCCGTTGACTGACGAACAGGACCAACTCGCCGTCTCACTCATCCGAGGCATGGCCATGGACGGTCCATTGGCGGCCAACAGCGGCCACCAGGGCACCGCCATGGCGCTCGCCCCACTCGGTCACGTGCTCTACAGCAGAGTGATGCGCCACGACCCGGCCGATCCCGCCTGGCCTGATCGTGATCGTTTCGTGTTGTCGAACGGGCACGCCTCCATCCTCCAGTACACGCTGCTGTTCCTGTCCGGCTACGGCCTCGAGCTCGACGATCTCCGCCAGTTCCGTCAGTGGGAGTCGGCCACCCCCGGCCACCCCGAAGCGGGCCACACCGCTGGCGTCGAGGTCACCACCGGGCCGCTCGGCCAGGGATTCGCCAACGCCGTCGGCATGGCGATCGCCGAGGAGAACCTGCGCGCCCGCTTCGGTTCCGAGGCTCAAGATCACTTCACCTTCGTCATCGCCGGCGACGGTTGCCTGATGGAGGGCATCAGTCACGAGGCGGCATCACTCGCTGGCCACCTCGGCCTCGGCAAGTTGATCTGCGTGTTCGACGACAACCACATCACCATCGACGGCCCGGCGAGCATGTCGACCGACGACGACGTGGCGATGCGTTTCCGGTCGTACGGCTGGGACGTGGTCGATCTCGGCGAGATGGCCGACGACCTCGACGGTCTCGAAGCCGCGCTCGTCGCCGCCAAGGCCGAGACCGACAAGCCGTCGCTGTTGATCCTGCGCTCGCACATCGGCGACCCCTCCCCCGACCACGTCGACACCGCCGCCGCGCACGGCAACCCGTTCTCGGCCGAGGATGTCAGCCGTACCAAGGCCGTGATGGGGATCCCCGACGAGGCATTCTGGGCGCCCGACGACCTCGTCGCCGCATATCGCCGCCACGTCGGTGACCGCGGCTCCGCCGCGCGCACCGCATGGGCGAGCGCCAGCAACGCCGTCACCTCCACCCCCGACTGGAAAGCCGCCTGGGCCGCGACCGGAACACCTGGCTGGGACACCGATCTGCCGGCCTACGAACTCGGCGACTCCCTCGCGACACGCAAAGCGATCCAGAACGCGCTCGACGCCACCTACGACCAGCTCCCCGGCCTGATGTCGGGGTCGGCCGACCTCACCGGCAGCAACGGCACCGGGTTGTCGCGGACCACGGCGTTCACCGTCGACGACCGTGCGGGCCGCTACCTCCACTACGGCATTCGCGAGCACGCCATGGGCGCCGCCCTCGTCGGCATGGCCCAGCACGGCGGCACCCTGCCGATCGGCGGGACGTTCTTCGTGTTCTCCGACTACATGCGGCCCTCGATCCGCCTCGCTGCGTTGTCGGGCGCCAAGGCGTGTTTCGTGTTCACGCACGACTCGGTGGGCGTCGGCGAAGACGGCCCCACGCATCAGCCAGTCGAGCATCTTGCGACGCTGCGGGCGATGCCCGGGCTCCACGTGATCCGCCCGGCCGATGGCAACGAAACCATCCAGGCGTGGGCCGACATCGTTCGCCACGACGGCCCGTCCGCGCTGATCCTCAGCCGTCAGAACATCCGTGTGGTCACCGATGGGTCCGCCGTGGCGCTCGGCGCTGGCATCGTCACCGACTCCGACGGGGCGCCCGATGTGATCCTTGTCGGCACGGGCAGCGAGGTCGAGGTGTGCGTCGATGCCGCTGAGCGTCTGCGCGAGCAGGGTCGCGCCGTGCGCGTGGTCAGCTTGCCGAGTTGGGACCGTTTCGCGGAACAGTCCCCCGAGATTCGGGCATCGATCCTGCCGGCGGGCGTCCCGACGCTCTCGGTCGAGGCCGCCACCACGTTCGGCTGGGACCGCTGGTCCGACGACGCCATCGGCATCGACCGTTTCGGGGCCAGCGCACCGGGCGATGTCGTCCTGGACAAGCTCGGAATCAACATCGACCACGTGCTGGCCCGAGCCAACGCCCTGCTCGACTGAGCCCACTGGACCGCACGCACACCCGACGACAAGGACTGACCATGACCTCCCAGAACCGGATCACCGCCCTCCACGACGAGCAGGGCCAGAGCGCCTGGCTCGACAACCTCAAGCGCGGCTACATCACCTCCGGACAGTTGGTGGAGATTCGTGAGTCCGGGGTGCGTGGCCTCACGTCGAATCCGTCGATCTTCCAGAAGGCCATCCAGGATTCGAGCGACTACGACGAGCAGTTCGCGCAGCTCCGAGCCGACGACACCACCATCGACGACTCGTATTGGGCCATGGTGATCCAGGACATCCACAGCGCGTGCGACGTCTTTTCGAAGGTGTACGACCAGTCGAGTGGCGTCGACGGCTACGTGAGTGTCGAGGTCGACCCTGGGCTGGCCCACGACGGTCCGGGAACCGAGTCGGCTGCCCGCGCCCTGCACGAGCGCATCGCGCGCCGCAACCTGATGGTCAAGATTCCGGGCACCGCAGCAGGCCTCGGCCCGATCGAGCAGATGATCTCCGAGGGACGATCCATCAATGTCACCTTGATCTTCAGTCTCGACGGGTACTCGAAGGTGATGGAGGCGTACCTCAGCGGACTCGAACGTCTGGCCTCCGACCCCGACGCCGATCTGTCACAGGTGGCGAGTGTGGCCAGCTTCTTCATCAGCCGCGTCGACTCCGAGGTCGACGGTCGACTCGAGCGCATCGGCACCGACGATGCGCTCGCCGTGCGAGGAAAGGCAGCGGTAGCGCAAGCCAAGCTCGCCTACCAGTTGTACCTCGACGCATTCTCGGGAGCCCGATGGGATGCCCTCGCCGCTCGTGGCGCCCGAGTCCAGCGCCCGTTGTGGGCGTCGACGTCGACCAAGAACGACGCGTACTCCGACACGCTCTACGTCGACGAGCTGATCGGCCCCGACACGGTCAATACGCTGCCCGAGGCCACACTTGCGGCGTTTGCCGACCACGGCACGGTGGCGCGGCGAATCGATGCCGACGTCGATGAGGCGCGCTCGACGTGGCAGCAGCTCAGCGACGTGGGTGTGGACATGGACGACGTGGCCGCCCAGCTCGAACGCGAGGGTGTGGCGAGCTTCCAGGCATCGTTCGACGAGTTGATCACCGCCCTCGAGTCCAAGGCCAACCAACTCTCCTGACATCCCGGTTCGGCGTTGTCGGTCAGACCTCGACCCAGCGCCGCGGGTACCCCTGGGCCCCGTTGGGTGCCACCGGTGCGGTTTCCTCGGTCTGGGGCTCGCCGTCGCCGTCGAATGCCCGTGACTCGATCATGTGACGGCCTGGCTCCAGATCGAGCTGCACCATCCACTGTGCCCATGTGTCACCCGATGGCACGCCACCGAGATCAGCGTCGAACCATTCGCCGCCGTCAGAGCGAACCTGCACCCGGGAGATTCCCCGATGGATCGCCCAGGCAACGCCACCGACGATGACCTCGTTCGCTGTGGCGCCGCGCCGGTCGGTGTCGATTCGCGACATCGTCTTGATCGGGCCCTCCTTCGACCACCCGCGAGGCACCCAGTAGGCGTCGTAGTCCTCCCAGCGCGTCAGTTCGATCTCGGTCACCCACTTGGTGGCCGAGACATAGCCGTACAGCCCAGGCACCACCATCCGCACGGGATAGCCATGTCGCGCAGGCAGCGGTTCGCCGTTCATCGCCACGGCGAGCAGCGCGTCACGGCCGTCCATGATGACCTCGGTGGGCGTACCCGCCGTCCAACCATCGATCGAACGGCTCACCACCTGGGTGGCGCCGGCCTGGACACCAGCCTCGTCGAGCACGTCCTTCAGGAGCACCCCCTGCCACAGCGCGTTGCCGACCAGATCGCCACCGATCGGGTTCGACACGCATGACAAGGTGACATAGCGCTCGACCTGGGCACGTCCGAGCAGGTCCTCGAAGGTCAACTCGATCGGCGTGTCGACCATGCCGCCAATCTTCAGGCTCCAGGAGTCCTTCGACACCTGCGGAACCACCAGGGCGGTGTCGATGCGGTAGAAGTCGGCGTTCGGGGTGACGAACGGCTGCAACCCATCGAGCGGCAGCTGCGCGTTCGCAGGCAGCGGCCCGGCGGGCGAACCAGCCGACGGCAACGAGATGGCGCCACGTTCGGCCACCACCTCCGAGCGCTGTTGCAGCACACGTCCGATGCCACCGAAGATCACTGCCGCCGACCCGATCCCGATCGCTCCTCCGACGAAACGGCGGCGGTCGACGCCCATTGGTTGCGCAACCGGCTGCGTCGCGGAGTTGCCCTCGGTGCTCGCTGGGAGCGGTTTCGGTGCGAGATACCAGAGTACGGCGAGCGACACCGCGGTTCCGACGATCGTCGGCAGCAGCTTCACCAGGGTCGGTTCGGGGCGCGTCAGCACGGCCCACGCACCGATCACACCGGTCACGCATGTGAGGGCATACGCCGCCGACCTCGCCCCGCGCATGGCAAGGACGCCGACTGCGACGCCGATACCGAGCAGCACCACCAGTGCGCCGACGACCAGCACCACTTTGTCGTTGGTGCCGAATGTCGTGATCGCCCACTCCTTGAGCGGACGTGGTACCCAGTCGATGAACACCTGCCCGACAGGCACCACGGGCGATGACGTTCCGTCGAACACACCAACGGTGAGTTCTGCTGCGGCCAGCCCTGCGCCCGTGGCGAGCAGTCCGAGCACCGGCCCCTGCCATTTGGGACCGTACGATGTGGTTTCCATGGCCTCTGATGTACCCGATTCCGCAACCGACCGTGCCCGATCGATCGTCGCCGAGCTGGGTGTTTCGGAGAATGTTCGACTCTCGGAAGAACTCGTTTCCGAAGCGCTGGGGCTCATCGCCGACCAGCCTGACACGCTCGATCTGAAGATCGCCACTGCAGCGCTCGCAGAAATGCGCGACGCCTACGCGATGTTCGCCCCCTACAAGGACCGTCGCAAGGTGTCGATCTTCGGTTCGGCTCGCACGTCGGCCGACGACCCGCTCTACGAACTCACCCGCCAGATCGCCCAGAAACTCGCTGCGAAGGGTTGGATGACCGTCACCGGTGCAGGTCCTGGGATCATGCAGGCAGGCATGGAGGGAGCCGGGAGGGAGATGTCGATCGGGGTGTCGATCCGACTGCCGTTCGAGAGCGGCGCGAACTCGATCATCGCCGGCGACAACAAACACGTCAGCATGAAGTACTTCTTCACGCGCAAGCTGATGTTGATCAAGGAGTCGCAGGGCTTCGTGTGCATGCCCGGTGGCTTCGGCACCCTCGACGAGATGTTCGAGTTGCTCACCCTCACCCAGACCGGCAAGGGGATACCCGTACCGATCGTGCTGCTCGACGCTCCGGGCGACCCGTTCTGGGAGGGCGTCGACACGTTCGTGCGACAACAACTGATCGCCCGAGGACTCGTGTCGGCCAACGACCTCGACCTGTACACCATCACCAACGACTGCGATGAAGCTGCCCGGATCGTCGCCGGTTTCTACGCGAACTACGACTCGATCCGCTTCGTCGGCGACCAGTTGGTCGTGCGGATGCAACAGGGACCGTCCGATGCTCAACTCGACGAGCTCAACGAACGGTTCGGACATCTGTTGGCGAGCGGTCGCATCGAGCGTGCCGAGCCATTCAAGGTCGAGCGACGAGATGATGACCAACTCGCCCTCGACCGGATCTCGTTCGCATTCGCGAAACGCGGCTACAGCGATCTCTTGGCGATGATCCGCGTGATCAACTCCTACCTCGGCTGAACAGCTGGTGCGGTGACCACGTCGGTGAGCGACGAGCACCGTCGACGGCTGGTCGTCCAGCGGCATTGCTTCGGGCAGTCCGGTCGGAGCAATCGGAGCATCGACGACGCCGCTTGGCGCTCGCCCTGGCGCATTCCACCGATCCGAGCACGCCATACCTCTCGCTGCAGGCACACACCGGCGCAGCACCGGCCGAGATCGAGGCAGCTCGACGCCTGAGCCGCCGGCGCCGTCAATCTGCGTCGTCGTCGAGCTGCGCCAAGATGCTCGCGGCCTTCTCGATGGCGCGCCGAGCCTGCATCAACCGTTTGTCATCTGCTGGTCGCGCCACCTCGCCATCGGCAACTGCTTCACGCAGACGATCGAAGGCCATGTCGTCGAGGTCGGCAGCGATCGCCTCGAGTCGTTCGACCAGGCCGCTGTACTCCCCCATCAAGGCATCGCTCCGAGACAGCGATGCATCGGTTGCGGGCTCGATGTGGCGTCCATGCCTTCGTCATCGTACGTTCTCGCGGGTCATGCCAGAAGGACACACCATCCACCGCATCGCCCGCGACCATGGCAAATTGCTCGAGGGCCGCCCGATTCTCGTTTCGAGTCCGCAGGGCCGGTTCGACGCCGACGCCGAACGTGTCGACGGCGCCACACTCGAACGAATCGAGCCCTACGGCAAGCACCTGTTCTACAAGTGGTCAACCGGCGAGTTCGGCCACGTGCATCTCGGACTGTTCGGCAAGTACCGGGTGCAGCGAACCGACAACTCTCCCGAACCGATCGGTCAAGTCCGGATGCGCCTGCAAACCGAGCCTGACGGGCCCGATGATCGCTATGTCACCGTCGACCTGTCCGGCCCCACCGCGTGCTCGATCGATCCGCCCACGGTGCGGCGAGCAATCCTCGCCAGGCTCGGACCGGACCCGATCCGGCGAGGTTCGAAGCCCGACGCAATGATCGCCAAGATCTCGCGCAGCTCGCGAGCTATCGGCGACCTGCTGATGGACCAGTCGGTGATCGCCGGCATCGGCAACGTGTACCGCGCCGAGGCGTTGTTCGCCACCGGCATCCACCCGCTACGACCCGGCCGCGAGTGTGACCCAGCCGAACTGCATGCACTGTGGTCGACCTCACAGGGCATGCTTCGACAGGGTGTGAAGGACGGACGCATCGTCACGGTGCGCCGCGACGACCTGGGTATTGCGCCAGGTGTGCGGATTCCGAGAGGCGAGGCAACGTATGCCTACAAGCGCGACCGCTGTCTGCTGTGCGGCGACGAGATCCGGATCATCGACATCGCGAACCGTCGCTGCTACTTCTGCCCAACGCATCAGCCTCGGTGACTCGCCAGACTCGGTCAGACGCCGAGCGAGCTGCCCTGAGGGACGAAATCGATCGGGCGCTCCGACATCACCGGCGGTGCAAGCGCCTACCCTGGCACATGACCGCCGTCGATCGAATCCCCGAGATCATCAACGAACTCCGCGACGGGTACCGCTCCGGTGTGCTCCGTGACGTCGACTCGCGCAAGGCACAGCTGCGCCAGTTGCGAGCGTTGGTGACCGAGCAGCAGGATCGCCTGATCGACGCGCTGGTCGTCGACGTCGGCAAACCACGCATCGAGGCCTACACGACCGAGATCGCGTTCACGATCAATGAGATCGACCACACGCTCAAGCACCTCGACGCGTGGAGCAAGCCCGAGAAGGTGAAGGTGCCGCTCACCTTCAAGCCGGGAAAGGCAACGCTGCAGCCCGAGCCACTCGGCACCGTCTGCATCATCGCCCCGTGGAACTACCCGGTGCAGCTGCTGTTCGCTCCACTGGTGCCGGCACTTGCTGCTGGGAACACCGCCGTGCTCAAGCCGTCAGAAGTGACGCCCACCGTTGCCCGACTGATCGCCGAACTCGTGCCGAGCTACTTCGACAGCTCGATCGTGAGCGTCGTGACCGGCGCCGTCGACGAGACCACGGCCCTGCTCGCGGAGCGCTTCGATCACATTTTCTACACGGGCAACGGCAAGGTCGGCCGAATCGTGATGCGAGCCGCCGCAGAGCACCTCACCCCGGTCACCCTCGAACTCGGCGGGAAGAGCCCGGCCATCGTTGCTGCCGACGCCGACATCGACGTGGCGGCCAAGCGCATTGGTTGGGCCAAGTTCCTCAATGCCGGCCAGACCTGCGTGGCCCCCGACTACGTGCTCGTCGATGCATCGGTCGAGGACGAGTTCCTCTCCGCCCTGACCACCGCAATCACGTCCTTCTACGGCGACGACCCCGCCCAATCGAGCGACTACGCCCGGATCGTCAACGAACACCACCACGACCGACTCACCACGTTGCTCGATGCAGGCGGATTCGACGCGACCGTCACTGGTGGCACCGGCGACCGCGCCAGCCGCTACCTCGCCCCCACGGTGCTCGCCGGCGTCAAGCCGGATGCCGCAGTGATGGGCGACGAGATCTTCGGTCCAATCCTTCCCGTGCTGACCATCAACGATGTCAACGAGGCGATCAGATTCGTCAACGATGCAGAGAAGCCCCTTGCGCTGTACGCGTTCAGCTCGTCCGACGACACGCTCGAGCACATCGTGGCCAACACCTCAGCCGGTGGTGTCACCTTGAACCATGCCGTGCTGCATCTGGCCGTTCCCGATCTGCCGTTCGGCGGCGTCGGCGAGAGCGGTATGGGCTCGTACCACGGAAAGGCCGGATTCGACACGTTCAGCCACCGCAAGGCGGTGCTGGTCAAGCCGACCAAGCCCGACCCGGCGCTGATGTATCCGCCCTATACGAGCTTCAAACAGAAGGTCCTTCGCAAGTTCATGTGATTCGTGTGCGCCGGGCAACTCACTGGGCGTTCCAGACCGGTGCCTGGACATCGCCGCGCCAGTACTGCAAGCGCCGATCGGCTTCGGGGCGGGCGCTGGGCTCGTCGATCGACACGATCACCCGCATGAGCGTGGCCGCAACCAAACGCAGTTCGGCGAACGCCTGAGTCGGCCCGTCGTCCGCGAGCGTTCGGCCGTACCCCTCGGCGAATTCGTCGTAGACGCCGGCTGGACCACCCCAGCGTTCGCTCAGCGTGAGCAGAGGTCCATGATCCCAGCCGGGCGGAGCGAGACACAGCAGATCCCAGTCGAGCAGCACCGGCCCGTTGGCAGACATGACGACGTTGCCGGGGTGTACGTCACCATGACACACCACCGCTCCGGCGAACTGCTCCCACCCCCGGTGACGCTCGATCGCCGCGCTGAGGCCGGCGTGTGCGGTTGCGTCGAGCTGCGCGGTAGCACGCGCCAGGAGTTCGTCGAACTTCCACCATGGCAGCACCGCAGGATGCGGGAGCGGGACCGACGCCGGAAATGCCGTCGCCTCGATGGTGTGCAGACGGCGGATGACAGATCCGAGCGCCGCCCAGTCGAGCGGTAGCACTCCCCCGCCGTCGTCGGTGGCCGCTTCGATCCGCTCCCACGCCGTCACGCTGAGTTCTCCGGTCCTCACGACGTCGCTCCTGGCCGGCGCCGGCACCGGCAGGCCGCTGGAACGCAGGAACCGAGCCAACTCGATCGACGCCTCAGCGGGCACCGTCGGCGTCCCGACACGCAACACCACGTCGTCGACGACGTAGATGGCATTCATGCCGACCCGCACCAGCTCGGGAGCCCGCAGACCCCACTGCCGGGCTGCGACGTCGGCGGCAAGCGCCGCACCCGCGGCATCGTCCACGCGCTGATCGACGTACGCCCTGGTGGCGTCGACTCCCACGTTCAGCTGCGACGCATCACGATCACGCGCGCACTTTCGACCGGAACGCCGTCGACGTACACCTGGTCGCCGGGGGCGACGTGTTCATCGAGTGACACCAGCCGTCCGTCGCGGCGCGCCTTCAGCTCGTCCTCGGTGTGCTTCATCACCTGACGCCCCTCGCGCACGGCGTCGGCGAGATTGCGAGTCGACGAGCGAACCGTCGTGACCGCCGAGCGTGCCATCTGGGCGGGAGCGATCTGGGACGCCGTTGCCTTGACCTTCTTCTTTGCATACCCGGCAGTCGCAGCTCCAGCGACGATGCCGCCCGCAAACCATGTCACACGCTTCATCATGCTCGCTTCCTCCTGCGCTGGGTGCCCGGAACGTCGAGAGCGTCGATCTCGAACGGGACACGACCATCCGACTCGACGATCCGGGGCCCAATCGACGCGCTGCGAGGTGTGCCCCGCAATCGGGAGATCGTGCGCGAGGTGCCGCGTGCGAACCCCGTTGCCTTGATCATCGGTGACGAGAACGAAGTCCGCGCCACACGACCACCAACGGCGTCGCCGATCGCCTCCGCAGAGCCGAGCACTCGGTCGAACCGTTCGAGGTCGGCCCGGGCCTCATCGACCGCCGCCCGGGCCTCCTCGGTGGTGGCGAGGAGCTCACGCATGAGCGGCGTGGTCTCGGCGCGCAACTGATCGACCTCGGCTCGTACGTCGCGCAGGGTGTCGAGCACGCGCATCAGCACCACGATCAGCGCAGCGAATCCGATCGCGCAGAGCACAGCAGCCACCACGAGGACGAGTTCACCAGCTGTCACGATGGCCTCCCCGACTTCGCCGTTCGTTCGGTCATCCTCGTTCCGATCGCTGCCTCGGCGCCATGCGTGCTCGGCTCGTACCAGCGACGATCGCCGAGACCATCTGGCACGTACTGCTGGGCGGCACCGGGATCATGGTCGTGAGGATACTCGTAGCCCTCGCCATGACCGAGAGACGCCGCACCCTGATAGTGAGCGTCTCGCAGATGCGCCGGGACCTCGCCCACGGCACCGTCGCGCACATCTGCTCGGGCGTTCCAGATCGCCAGCGCAGCCCGATTGCTCTTGGGTGCTGTGGCCAGATAGATCACCGCCTGCGACAAGTTGAGCTGCGCCTCGGGCAGCCCCACGTGTTCCAGCGCGTGCGCTGCGGCCACAGCGACCTGGAGTGCGTTGCTGTCGGCAAGGCCGATGTCCTCCGAGGCAAAGATCACCATGCGCCGGGCGATGAATCGAGCGTCCTCGCCCGCTTCGAGCATTCGCGCCAACCAGTACACCGAGGCGTCAGGGTCCGAGCCGCGCATCGACTTGATGAATGCGCTGACCACGTCGTAGTGGTCGTCGCGCCCATATCGCAACGCAGTGGTGCCGAGGGCCGCCTCGACATGTTCGAGGGCGACGTGGCCGAAGCCGGCGAGTGCGCACGACACCTCCAACGCGGTGAGCACCTGTCGGCCATCGCCGCCGGCACGGTCGACCAACAGCTGCGTCGCATCTTCATCGGCAGTTGCGCCCTCAGCTTCCAGACCCCGTTTCACGAGCGCCTCGATCGCCGGGCGATCGAGTGGCTCGAGCCGAAAGAGCGTGGACCTGCTCCTCAACGGGGCGTTCACTTCGAAGAACGGATTCTCGGTGGTGGCACCGATCAGCGTCAGGGTGCCGTCTTCCACCGCAGGCAGCAGCGCATCCTGCTGCGATTTCGAGAACCGGTGGATCTCGTCGAGGAACAAGATGGTGCCCTGCCCGCGCTCGCCGAGACGTTGCCGGGCTCGCTCGATGGTCTCACGGACGTCCTTGACGCCGGCGTTCACGGCGGAGAGCTGCTCGAAGGCACGATCGGTGCTGCCGGCAACAGCGAGCGCCAGCGTCGTCTTGCCGGTACCGGGCGGTCCCCACAGGAGCGCTGACGTCAACCGGTCGGTCTCCACGAGGCGGCGCAATGGCTTGCCCTGGCCGACGAGATGGTCCTGACCAACGACGTCATCGATCGTACGCGGGCGCAACCGCGCCGCGAGTGGCGCTCGGGCTCGTCGCTGCTCCTCGGCTGCCACGGCGAACAGGTCGGCGTTCACGAGGTCAGCACGCTTCGGTACACCTCACGGCGGAACTCGACGACGTGCTCGATGAGCCAGGCGGGCTCCACCCATTTCCAGTCGACGAACTCGACATCGTCAGGAGTTGGCGTCACATCATCGGAGCGGATCGCGAAGAAGTACCAGCGCTGCGCTTGCCCGAGTCGTTTGCCCTCGGTGCGAACGTGCTCTGGGAACTCGTACACCATCCAGACCGGGTGCTCGCCAGTGAGTTCGACGTCGGCGGCACCGAGGCCCGTCTCTTCGCCGAGCTCACGCCACGCCGCTTCGAGTGGGGCCTCCCCCACGTCGATCCCACCCTGCGGCAGTTGCCAGGCTCCGGCAACATCGCTGCGCTCGAATGCGAGCACATCACCATGACGGTTCCTCACCACGATGACCACACCGGCCCGGAAGTTCGAACTCGCCATGGGAGCGAGGGTACTGCGGGTGGTCAGCGACCGAGGCCGCGCAGACGAGCGTCGACGTCGGCAAACTCGTCGTCGAACTCGGTGATCGCCGAGAACCAACGCCGGGCGCTGATCGGATCGCCGACGCGGTCGTACAAGTCGCCGAGTACGTACCACTGGCGGAGATGGAAATCCCGCACCGCTTTCGGGCGCTTGGTCGCCGGCTCCATCAGGTCCAGCGCCGCTCGGAGTTCGCCCTGATCGGCCAGTGCCCCTGCGGCGACGATACGGCCTTCGGCCATCACGTCGTGGCTGGGCGACGACGCCTTGATCTCTGCCCAGACCCGATCAACGGCTTGCCAGCGGGCCTGGGCACGATGACAGTCTGCGATCACCGGCAGCAACGCAGGATTCTCGTGCAGGTCCTGGGCGACCTCCAGGGCCGAAGCGGCTTGCTTGAACTTGCCGAGGCGGTAGTTCGCCAGTCCCAGCAGCTCATGCGCTGCTGCCACCGACGGTGCTTCCTTGGCGATCGAACTCGAGATCCGGCGAGCTTCCTGGTACCGCTCTCGATCGAGCGCCTCTGAAGCCTGAGCAAGCCGTTCGGACAACCGGGCACCCCGCTGGGCTCCGAGCGCTTCGGAGAGTTCGGCTGCAACCTCGGGGTCGAGCGGCGCGTTCTCACGACGCGGGGCGCTCGAGGCACTGTCGTTGCTGCGCGCGCGCCGGGCTGCATTGTCTGCCTCCTGACGAACCGATCCTTCATCGACCCACTGCTCGGTGGTGCGCTCCTCGATGCGCTGGCGTTCGAGTTCTGGATCACGCGGCGTACGCGGGGCCCGCCTGGCCTTCACCTCAGCGGCACGTCGCTCGGCCTCGGTGAGCGGCTTGGTCCGACGCTGATAGTGATCAGAGGAACGCGAGCCTCCGGTACGACCAGGACGATTCGATGAACCCCTGCTGTCGGGTCGGCCGCCACCGCGGCTGGAGCGATCGCCAGGCTTGCTGCCTGGACGCCCTCCACTGCGGGACCCCCCCGACGAACCCGACTTGCCGCCCGACCGGGAACCCGAAGGCCGCGAGTCGTTGCGGCGCGGGGATGAAGAAGACGAGCCGTTGGACATGGCTGACCATGCTACGGGGCGCAACGCGGCCTCGGGCCGAAAACGCGAAGAACGCACTGCCGGCAAACCCGGGCAGTGCGTTCCTCGATCGAAATCCGGCGACGTCCTACTCTCCCAGGGGATCTCTCCCCAAGTACCATCGGCGCTGACAGGCTTAACTTCCGTGTTCGGGATGGGAACGGGTGTGACCCTGTCGCTATGGTCACCGAAATCAGTTGTCAATGAGGGTTCTCCTCAAGGACTCCAGAGCAAGCACGAGCTGTTCAAAACCAAGCCCTCGGCCGATTAGTACCGGTCGGCTGAACGTGTTACCACGCTTACACCTCCGGCCTATCAACGTGATGGTCTCGTCACGGGCCTTACTGCGTTGACCGCATGGGAATACTCATCTTCAACCGGGTTTCCCACTTAGATGCTTTCAGCGGTTATCCCTTCCGTAGGTAGCAAATCTGCGATGCTTCTGGCGAAACAACAGACACACCAGAGCTACGTCCGTCCCGGTCCTCTCGTACTAAGGACAGCAGTTGTCAGTATTCCTTCGGCTGCGGAGGATAGGGACCGAACTGTCTCACGACGTTCTGAACCCAGCTCGCGTACCGCTTTAATGGGCGAACAGCCCAACCCTTGGGACCTGCTTCAGCCCCAGGATGCGATGAGCCGACATCGAGGTGCCAAACCTTCCCGTCGATATGGACTCTTGGGGAAGATTAGCCTGTTATCCCCGGGGTACCTTTTATCCGTTGAGCGACCACACTTCCACACGTGATGGCCGGGTCACTATGCCCTACTTTCGTACCTGCTCGACTTGTAGGTCTCGCAGTCAAGCTCCCTTGTGTCATTGCACTCGACGGCTGATTGCCAACCAGCCTGAGGGAACCTTTGGGCGCCTCCGTTACTCTTTAGGAGGCGACCGCCCCAGTCAAACTACCCGCCTGGCGCTGTCCCTGATCCGGATCACGGACCGAGGTTAGAGCTCCAAAGTACGCAGGGTGGTATTTCAACGACGACTCCACACTGGCTGGCGCCAATGCTTCCAAGTCTCCCACCTATCCTACACAACGCAATTCAAAACTCAACACCAAGTTATAGTAAAGGTCCACGGGGTCTTTCCGTCCTTCCGCAGCTAACGAGCATCTTTACTCGTACTTCAATTTCACCGGGTCTATGGTTGAGACAGTGGGGAAGTCGTTACGCCATTCGTGCAGGTCGGAACTTACCCGACAAGGAATTTCGCTACCTTAGGACCGTTATAGTTACGGCCGCCATTCACTTGGGCTTAGGTTCACAGCTTCGCTCGTAAGAACTAACCGTTCCCCGTGACCTTCAAGCATTGGGCAGGCGTCACAGCGTATACAGCGCCTTGCGGCTTCGCACGCTGCTGTGTTTTTGGTAAACAGTCGCTACCCCCTGGTCTGTGCCACCCTCCTCAGCTCGAGCCGTAAAGGCCGTCACCAAAAAGGGTCCTCCTTCTTCCGAAGTTACGGAGGTAATTTGCCGAGTTCCTTAACCATAGTTCTCCCGCTCGCCTTGGTATTCTCTACCCGCCCACCTGTGTCGGTATGGGGTACGGGCACCGTGTCAACTCGTTGCTGGGCTTTTCTTGGCAGCATGGAATCAGTGACTTCGCGGTATATCGCTCGGCATCGCGTCTCAGCGTTGATGGCTCCAACTCTCATCGGAACCCGCCTACACGCTTACCCCAGGACTACCATCGCCTGGGCTCACCTATCCTCCTGCGTCCCCCGTCAACTATCCGCCAGCTGCTCGGTCGGCTCGCTACCCGAAGGTAACAGCCCCAACGTTGCGGCTCTTGGACTTGGCGCGAACACGGTGGTACTGGAATATCAACCAGTTGTGCATCGACTACGCCTTTCGGCCTCGCCTTAGCTCCCGACTCACCCTGGGGGGATTAGCCTTCCCCAGGAACCCTTGGGCTTTCGGCGGAGGGGTTTCTCACCCCTCTCTCGTTACTCATGCCTGCATTCTCACTCGATGGCGCTCCACGACTGGTTTCCACCGCCGCTTCGCTGCACCATCGACGCTCCTCTACCGCTCCGAATCGACCGAAGTCTCATCGAAACCCATAGCTTCGGCTCAGGACTTGAGCCCCGTTACATTGTCCGCGCAGGATCACTCGACCAGTGAGCTATTACGCACTCTTTCAAGGGTGGCTGCTTCTAAGCCAACCTCCTGGCTGTCTGTGCAATCCCACATCGTTTTCCACTTAGTCCTGAATTAGGGGCCTTAGCTGATGATCTGGGCTGTTTCCCTTTCGACCAACGAAGCTCATCCCTCGTGGTCTCACTGCCGTGCTCTGGAGTACCGGCATTCGGAGTTTGATTGGGGTTGGTAAACTTGTAGGTCCCCTTACCCATTCAGTGCTCTACCTCCGGTACTGAACACACGACGCTGCACCTAAATGCATTTCGAGGAGAACCAGCTATCGCCGAGTTTGATTGGCCTTTCACCCCTATCCACAGCTCATCCCCGCCATTTTTAACTGACGTGGGTTCGGTCCTCCACGGAGTCTTACCTCCGCTTCAACCTGGCCATGGATAGATCACTCGGCTTCGGGTCTACAGCATGCGACTCTACGCCCTATTCAGACTCGCTTTCGCTCCGGCTCCCCATCACTGGTTAACCTTGCCACACACCGTAACTCGCAGGCTCATTCTTCAAAAGGCACGCCATTGCGGCCATACCCGAAGGCATGACGACGCTTTGACTGTTTGTAAACCAACGGTTTCAGGTACTATTTCACTCCCCTCCCGGGGTACTTTTCACCTTTCCCTCACGGTACTGGTTCACTATCGGTCGCCAAGGAATACTTAGACTTATGGGGTGGTCCCCACAGATTCACGCCGGCTTTCACGGTTCCGGCGTTACTTGGGATGACAGGCGACTAGTGCGTACATTTCGGATACGGGGCTGTTACCCACTCTGGCCGACCCTTTCCTGAGTCGTTCTCCTATGCAGCACTTGTAAGTCGTGACACATCTGATGCTGTGTCTCCTGGTCCCACTACCCCGCACCAGCAACGCCATCAGGCTTGACACTGGCACGGTTTGGTCTCTACCCTTTTCGCTCGCCGCTACTCAGGGTGTCGCGGTTGCTTTCCTTTCCTCGGGGTACTGAGATGTTTCAATTCCCCCGGTTCCCTCCTACTGCCCTATGTGTTCAGGCAGCGGTAACACTCCATGACGAGTGCTGGGTTTCCCCATTCGGACATCTGCGGATCGAGGCCTAGTAGACGGCTCCCCGCAGCTTTTCGCAGTCACTCACGTCCTTCATCGGTTCTTGGCGCCAAGGCATCCACCGTTGGCTCTTATTAGCTTGGAAAGAACAAGTTATCTCGTTCATGTGAAGCGACCCGAAGGTCGCTTCGAAAAGATGCTCGTGCTTGCTCTGCAGTTCTCAAGGAGCCACCGAACAGCGGTGCCGGCTGCGGCCATCACGGGCACGAGACAGCTCGACGCTGGGGTGTGAGGGAACAACTCCCTCAAAACGGAAGAGAAGACGGTAACCGCCGTTGCACGTGTCGGCGAGAGGGACAAGTCCCTCGATCTCCGATCGTTACGTCGACAGCCCACCAGTGCACCAACAGGTGTGTCTCGCACCCGGATCGAACGATGTGTCGATCATCGAGTGGAGAAGCACTCCTTAGAAAGGAGGTGATCCAGCCGCACCTTCCGGTACGGCTACCTTGTTACGACTTCACCCCAATCACCGACCCCACCTTCGACGGCTCCCTCTCTTGCGAGTTGGGCCACCGGCTTCGGGTGTTGCCGACTTTCGTGGTGTGACGGGCGGTGTGTACAAGGCCCGGGAACGTATTCACCCTGGCGTGCTGATCCAGGATTACTAGCAACTCCGGCTTCATGGAGTCGAGTTGCAGACTCCAATCCGAACTGAGACCGGCTTTGTGGGATTCGCTCACCCTCGCGGGATCGCAGCCCTCTGTACCGGCCATTGTAGCGTGTTTGCAGCCCTGGGCATAAGGGGCATGATGACTTGACGTCATCCCCACCTTCCTCCGAGTTGACCCCGGCAGTCTCCTACGAGTCCCCACCATTACGTGCTGGCAACATAGGATAAGGGTTGCGCTCGTTGCGGGACTTAACCCAACATCTCACGACACGAGCTGACGACAGCCATGCACCACCTGTGTACCGCCCCGAAGGACACCCTATCTCTAGAGCTTTTCGGTACATGTCAAACCCAGGTAAGGTTCTTCGCGTTGCATCGAATTAAGCAACACGCTCCGCTGCTTGTGCGGGCCCCCGTCAATTCCTTTGAGTTTTAGTCTTGCGACCGTACTCCCCAGGCGGGGCACTTAATGCGTTAGCGACGGCGCGGATCTCGTTGGTTGAGACCCACACCTAGTGCCCAACGTTTACGGCATGGACTACCAGGGTATCTAATCCTGTTTGCTACCCATGCTTTCGCTCCTCAGCGTCAGTTACGGCCCAGAGCGGCGCCTTCGCCGCTGGTGTTCCTCATGATATCTGCGCATTTCACCGCTACACCATGAATTCCCCGCTCCCCTACCGTACTCTAGTCATAGCAGTATCGGGTGGCCTCTCTGGGTTGAGCCCAGAGTTTTCACACCCGACTTACCAAACCGCCTACGAGCTCTTTACGCCCAATAAATCCGGATAACGCTTGGTGCCTACGTGTCACCGCGGCTGCTGGCACGTAGTTGGCCGCACCTTCTTCTGTAGGTACCGTCATTTTCTTCCCTACTGAAAGCGGTTTACAACCCTAGGGCCTTCATCCCGCACGCGGCGTTGCTGCATCAGGCTTTCGCCCATTGTGCAAGATTCCCCACTGCTGCCTCCCGTAGGAGTCTGGGCCGTGTCTCAGTCCCAGTGTGGCTGATCATCCTCTCAGACCAGCTACCCGTCGATGCCTTGGTGAGCCGTTACCTCTCCAACTAGCTGATAGGCCGCGAGACCCTCCCGATCCGATAAATCTTTCATCACTCCACCATGAAGCGGTGTGATGGCATCCGGTATTAGCAGTCGTTTCCAACTGTTATCCCAGAGATCGGGGCAGGTTTCTCACGTGTTACGCACCCGTTCGCCACTAGGTCTTCCGGAGCAAGCTCCATGGACCTCGTTCGACTTGCATGTGTTAAGCACGCCGCCAGCGTTCATCCTGAGCCAGGATCAAACTCTCCAACAAAAACGTGGCCAGCTCTCCAACCCACCGAGGTGAGCAGTTCGAGCCAGCAACGATAGTCAGCGAGCGCATCATCCGAGTCGGGAAGGACTCATGTGGACGATGCGTCCTTGCTGTTCGATCGACTCGAGGTACAAAGCTCGAACCGACCAGTTAACCGTGTTGCTGCCGTCAGGGTAGACGACAGCGAAATTGACAGACAGTTCCGTGTCCACCCCGAGGGGTGAGCGCGTACTGCCCGCACTGGCGTTCTGTCTTCTCTTCCGTTTTCAAGGAGCCGTAGCTCAGGCACGCACCATGAACGATGGAGATCCTTGCGGGTCTTCGTCGTTCGGCGTTGGTGCCGAGTGGCCTTTCCGGAGGGTTGAACCGCTCCGTGAGGCGGAGTTAGAAGATAACAGTTTTGGTACGGATTGCAACACGCCTCATGAAAATATTTCCAGGAGGTGGTGCGACTTCTTGCCCTTGCGCAGCAGGAGGTAGCGCCCGTGCACGCAGTTGCAGGTCGCTGAGCCAGGGTGTTTTCGTCCAACTGGATGCCGTTCACGTAGAACGAACGTTGCGCCAGAGATCGTGCCGCGCATCTCCGTTCGACGTCGCCAGTCCGGCCCCCACGAACACGGCGACCGAATCGCCGAGATCGCTCGCGGAGATCGACGATGTCGGGATCTCGGCAGCGAGTGTGGTGAATGCCTGCCTCCGATGCCGTCGTCGGATCGCCGTTGAACAGCAGATCGGCCGCCTCGGCCGCAGCGACGGCGGCCGGAGCGCCGTGTACGAGGGCGGTCATCTCGTCGGCGAGGGCACGCTGGCCGAACCGCAGGTGCGGTGCATCGCTGTGCTCGGACACGATCGCCCGGACCGCCTCGATCGGCTGCAGCGAGAAGGTCAGCAGCTGCGCCTCGACCTGATCGTCGGGCGTCTGCATCCAGTGCTGGCGGAACTGGTACGGACTGGTCTTGGCGGCGTCGAGCCACACTCGAGCACCGGTGGTCTTGCCCAGCTTGGTGCCGTCGGACGCAGTGAGCAGCGGCCAGGAGAAGGCGTGGACGTGCTCGGACCGCTTGCGGCGGATCAGGTCGACGCCGGCGATGATGTTGCCCCACTGGTCCGAGCCGCCGATCTGGATCGTGCAGTCCAGGTTGTCGTGCAACCACAGGTAGTCGTTGGCCTGCAGGAGCATGTAGCTGAACTCGGTGAAGGAGATGCCGTGCTCGGAGTTGACCCGCAGCTTGATGCTCTCGCGGGCCAGCATCTGGTTGACCGTGACGTGCTTGCCGACGTCGCGTAGGAACTCGAGCACGGTGATCGGCTGGGTCCAGTCCCGGTTGTCGACCAACTCGCCGCGACCGTCGCCGAGGTCGACGATGCGCGCCAGCTGCTCCTTGATCGCGGCCACGTTGGCGTTCAGGGTCTCGTCGTCGAGGAGGTTGCGCTCGTCGGAGCGTCCGCTCGGATCACCGACCATCCCGGTGGCGCCGCCGGCGAGGGCGATCGGCCGGTGACCGGCGTCCTGGAAGCGGCGCAGCATGATCAGGCCGATCAGGTTGCCGACGTGCAGGCTGTCGGCGGTGGGGTCGCAGCCGTAGTAGATCGCGACCTGGCCGCCGGCGACGGCGTCGCGCAGCGCATCGCGGTCGGTGGAGTCGTGAATGAGGTTTCGTGCCTCGAGTTCGGCGATGAGATCGGTGCCAGCCATACGGCAGGCAAGGGTACTGTCGGCCCGTGCCCCACCAGGTCGATGATTCGAGCTTCGATGCCGAACTGCGCGCGACACTTCGCCTCCTCGGCCGCCACGTCGCTCCCCCGGGCCCCGCTGTACGCCGCGTTGTCGTCCGGGATCTCGCCGCGACCCTGGTCTCTACCGGCTCCTGCTGCACGCGCCGCCGCACGCAGCGCCTCCCCGTGTTGTTGTTCGCGTGCGTGCACGACCTGCTGCTGGAGGACCCCCATCAAGAACTGGCGCATTGGTATCCAAACCTCACTTCGTCGCCCCGGCCGCCCAGCGACCGTTCGCTGATGCCGACCTTCAAGCGTTTCGTCGACTCACACGCCGATCGACTGCGGATGCTCCTGAGCACCCGCACGACGCAGACGAACGAAGTCGGGCGGTGTGCGATCTTCCTGCCGGCCTTGGGTCTCCTCGCTGATGAGGTCGGGTCCCTCGGCCTGCTCGACGTCGGAGCCAGCGGTGGGTTGAACCTGCTGCTCGACCGCTACGCGTACCGCTACGAGACGCAGGACGGTGTCGTGTCGACGATGGGCGGACCGTCGCCGGTCGTCATCGATGCCGCCACGACGGGGCCGGTGCCCGTTCCCCGGGAAATGCCGGTGATCGCAGCGCGATGTGGCGTCGATCAGCGCCCGATCGACGTGACCGACGACGACGAGGCGCACTGGCTCGAAGCCTGCGTGTGGCCGGATCAAACCGATCGCTTCCATCGCCTGGTTGCTGCGATCGAGCTCGCTCGCGAGCATCCGCCCGAGATGCTCACGGGCGACGCCGTGTCGTCATTGCGCCCCGCGGTCGAACGTGTCGGCGCATCCGCTCACCCGGTCGTCACCAATTCGTGGGTGCTGAACTACCTCACGCCTGCCGGCCGGATCGACTACCTGGCCGAACTGGACGCGATCGGAGCCGAACGTGATCTGACCTGGATCTACGCCGAAGCGCCAGCGCTGATCCCGGAGCTGCCGAGCGAGCCCGACCCGATCGACGCACATCGCACCGTGCTGTCGATCGCCCGCTGGCGCGACGGCAATCGCACGGTCACCCACCTGGCGACCTGTCACCCCCACGGCTTCTGGATCCACTGGCGCTGAGAAACAGGTCGACAGGCCGCTCAGAACGGCCCGGAAATCATGTACGTACAGCCGTCGAACGTCGGCGGGGTGGGCGCGCGTTGTGAGTTCACGATGAGCCGCGTCCCCGTGGGATCGAAGGCCGCGCCTGTCACCTCCGATCCGTTCTGGCCGACGAACCGGAGGAACGGGTCGGCATGGCCGTCGGGCGTGATCAGTACGACCTCCATGTTGCCCCCGTCCTCGCAGACGAAGAGGTTGCCGGTCTCGGCATGCACGGCGAGGTTGTCCGGACCCTCGACGGGCGGACCATCCCAGTACACCGTCAGTCGTGATCGGTTCAGGTCCAGACGGGAGATGCGATTGTCACCCTTGGTGGCGAGGTAGAGGACGTCACCGTCGAGCACGATCCCCTCGCCGCCAGGAAAAGCCGTTGCGCCGGGGGCGTCGTAGCGCGTCGGGGTCTGGCCTGGCTCCCCGAGCCCCCGCACGGGAACCCAGCTCATCGCTCCGTCCGGCGGCGAAACGACGGCTGCCTCCAGATCACCCTCAGACAGGTCACCCCAGGTCCGGGGCCGGAAACGGTAGAGGAGGCCGTCGGGCTCGTCCTCGGTCAGGTACAGCACCCGGCGAGTGGAGTCGGCGGCAGCCGCTTCGTGGCGGAACGAGCCCATCGCCGGACGTGGCTGCGCCGGCTCCCGGCCGAGCGGGTCGCACTCCCAGACTTGGCCGGCCGGGATCTCCTCGCAGGACAGCCACGTGCCCCACGGCGTCGCGCCACCGGCGCAGTTCCAGGTGGTTCCCTCCAGGATCGAGTAGGCGTCGACGACGCGGCCATCGGCGTCGAAGCGGAGTGCTCCTGCGCCTCCACCACCGTCGACCGGCGCCTCGCTGTTGTTCGCGTAGATCCAACCACCGTCGTCGAGGGCGAAACAGGCGCCGCCATCGGGGAAGATGTGCCAGCGGCCGTTCGTCCCGACGACCGGTTGTCCACCCATGGCCAGGAGTTCAGAAGTGAACCCTGCCGGCAGGAGCAAGCCGTTCGCGTCCGGCGTCGAGGCCAGCGGGCCATAGCGGGTCGTCTCCTGACGCCTGTCGGTGGTGGTGGTGGTGCTGGTGGCGACCGGGGTGGTCGTGACGTCCGATGGTGGTGTGGTGCCGGTCGGTGGGCGGAGATCGTCGCGGTTGCGGTGGTCGTGCTCGCTGGCGCGTCCAGCGTTCGGGCCGTCGTCGCCGCACGCGACGACGAGGCCGTCGACGGCGACGACGATGCCGAGCGATGCGGTCGATCGCAGGAAGCGTCGTCGATCCATGGTTCAGGGCTCCTCTCCCAGTTCGGCCTCGGACTCCCACGTTGCGAGCTCGGCCCGCACCGCCTCGGGTCGACGGGTCAGGAAGTCCTTGCGGTCGGCCAAGGAGTTCTCGAACTCGGCCATCGTGACGAACTCTCGTGAGCCGGTCAGTCCGTCGGCGCGGACGAGATCGGCGAGGCTGTCAGCCTGTGCGATCAGCGCCGGTACGTCCCAGATCTCGTCGAGCACCCACCGGACGCGCTCGACGAAGTCGTCGCGGAACGTCGGGTCCTGCCAGAGCCTCGAGGCGATCGTGGCGTCGACCTTGGGCGGGAGGAGGACCGGCGCCGACGGCCCGACCTCGTAGGTGCTCCACGCCCCCATCCCGAGCGCGATGTCGGCACCGTGCGGCAGGAACACGAACCGGTCGCTCGTGGGGTCGTGGTAGACGTAGAAGTTGTTCGGGATCGAGAGCGGAATGTTGGGCGGATGGAGGGCGTCCGGGGAACAGAGCCGGGTCGCCGAGGTCGTAGGCGTACCCGTCGTGGTGCCCGATCAGTGCCTCGATGGCCCAGTAGGTCATCAGCTGGTCCACGTCGACGAGTTCCTCGATGGCGGCTCGGTAGTCCTCGTCCGACGCCGTCTCGACCACCTCGATGATGGCGGCCAGATCGCTCGTGTCGTCCTCGGCTCTTGTTGGTGCGCAGCTCCAGACCCATGTCCGGAGCGTCGGGCACACCTGTCGATTCGTAGAGGTTGCCGGTGGGGTCGGCGAAGTGCTGCGCCAGCATCCGTTCGTCGTAGGTCTCGCGCATGACGTAGAGCCCGAAGGTCTCACCGTTCACGGTCACCCGCGCCAACGCGGTACGAGGTGCAGGGATGCCGGCCGCCCGGTAGAGCCCGTAGACGAGCGGCTCGTTCACGAAGGAGTGGTCCCACGTCGCGTTGCCGAGCGTGAACCGGTCGACGTCGAACAACATCAGGTCATCGACGAACTCGTCGGTCTCGATGCTGAACCCGGGCTTGCTCGTCCAGGGGCTGGAACTGTCCCCATCCTCGCTTGAGCCGGAGTCCCACGTCGTCGACCGTGCTGCCGTCGACCGTCATGCGCACCGGGACCCGTGTCGTCGGTGGGGGGATCGAGGAGTGCGAGGTTCTCGGCGCTGATCTCGATGTCGATCTCGTGCAGCACCGCCTGGTCGAACAGCTGCTCCGAGCGCTCCGAGAACGACGGCAACGGCGTCGTTGCCGCGGTGGTTTCCGGCGCGGTGCTCGCCGGCGCAGTGCTCGCCGAAGCGGTCTCCGGCGGCGGTTCGGTCGCCGACGGGTCGAGCGGGGCGTCCGTCACCGGCGCGCCGACCGATGGTGCCGGGGACGCGCTCTCGTCGCCGCAGGAGAGGGCGAGCAGGCCGACACAGAGACCGAGTGCCGCCCCACGCATGTTCCGAGTCACGGGGCCACCTCCTCCGGGTTCGCCATCGGCTGCCCGTCGTCGAACTCGACCTCAGACTCGACCTCGGGCTCGACGCGTCGCTTCACCGGGCGATCGGTGTTGATCCGGACGTCGACGCTCGTGCGCTTGCTCGCGTAGTCGATCTCGAGCACCCGCAGCCTCGTCACTTCGTATCCGAGGCGTTCCTCGAGTTCCCCGTGCAGCGAGCTCAGGGGCCGAGGGACACCCTTGAGCACGACCAGGTGCCGCTCGGCGTGGCCCAGCATCCGCGGGTGGTCGGCGACGTACATCACGGCCAGCAACACGACGTTCAACGTGATCGCGACGCGCCACTGGTCCGCCGAGGACAGTCCGTTCACGAGGCCGATGACGAGCGCGACGAAGTAGTACCCGATCTCCTCCTGGCTGGCGGTCGTCGAGCGCAGACGGATCACGGAGAGCAGGGCGAAGAGGCCGATGCCGAATCCGACACTGATCGTGGCGGTCGAGGTGAACGAGGAGACGGCGAACAGCCCGACGTTGACCCCCATGAATCCGAGGGTCAGGTCACGTCGCTGGTGACGCCGGAAGTAGAGCGCATACGTCAGCACCGAGATGGCGACGAGGTCGACCAGAAGGCTGGCCAGGAAGTGCTCGTAGTCCGTCGTCACGGTTGCGTCACCTCATCGAGTCGCACGCTTCTCTGATCTCACGGCTACGTGCGCTCCGGCCGGACCATCAGGGCCGTTGGTCATGTCGGTGCGTCGCTGCTCGCCAGCGCCACGGCGTGTCGACGCGCCTTGCTGATCCCGACCCGCGGACCGATCAGCGGGTCGTCCGGGGGCGGGGTGCCGTCGTCGACGATCCGGATCGGGGAGTCGGAGGCCGCAAGGTCGATGCCGTCGTCGGACGAGACGGATCCCGAGCGCCTCGACACAGCTTGCCGGGTCCGTCGGCCAGCGGTCGACCCTCGCCACGACGAGCCCGCATCGCGGCGACACCCTCGATGGGCTCGACGGCACGGATCAGCACGGCAGCGCCATCGCCTTCGGCCCCGGTGACCACGTTGGCGCAGCAGTGGATGCCGTAGCTCAGGTACACGTAGAGCCGACCGGCCGGGCCGAACATCACGGCGTTGCGCTGCCGTTCGACCGCGGAACGAGTGGCTGGCCGGATCGTCGTCGGTGTACGCCTCGGTCTCGATGATCCGTCCCGACAGTGACCACGCCGTCGATCTCGACGACTCAGCACCTTGCCGAGCAGTTCGGGGGCCACGACCGGTGCGTCGCGAGCGAACCAGGGGGCCGGGATGGTGATCAGATCGACAGTCGCTCCTGATCGACGGCGAGCATCGCACGGTACGACTCGACCTGCAGCGGCAGGGCTTCGGGTCCAGCAGCACCTCGGGAGGTGCGCATGCGGACACCGACCCCGGGGCCGACCAGCGCCGCCGCGTCGGGGCCGAGCTGGGGGTCGGCGGCGACGAGATCGCGCAGTGACCCGTCACCCGCAAGCGTCGCCCGAACGTGGGCTCCCACGATTGCGTGCGCGTCCCGGAACGGGGTGCCGGCACGCACCAGGTACTCGGCCAGATCGGTGGCGGCCGTTGTCTCCTCGTCGGCAGCGGCCTGCATGGCCTCGGGGACGAACGTGGCGGTGGCGACCATGCCGGTGAGCGCAGCAACAGCGAGCGAGACCTGCTCGACCGAATCGAACAACGGCTCCTTGTCCTCCTGGAGGTCACGGTTGTAGGCCAACGGCAAGCCCTTCAACGTTGCGAGCAGCCCGGTGAGGTTGCCGATGAGGCGGCCGCTCTTGCCGCGCGCCAGCTCGGCGATGTCGGGGTTCTTCTTCTGCGGCAGCATCGACGAGCCGGTTGCGTAGCCGTCGTCGAGCTTGGCGAAGCCGAACTCGCCCGAGGTCCACAGCACCCACTCCTCACCGATGCGCGAGAGATGAATACCGACCAGCGCCAGGTCGAACACTGCTTCGGCCACGAAATCACGATCGCTGACGGCATCCAGGCTGTTGTCGAATGTGGCCGCGAACCCGAGGTCTGCCGCGTTGCCGACCGGATCGATGGGCAACGACGAACCCGCCAACGCACCCGCACCGAGGGGGGACACGTCGAGCCGTGCCCGAGTGGCCAGCAGCCGATCGACGTCGCGTGCCAGGGCCCAGCCGTGGGCGAGCAGGTGATGGGCCAACAACACTGGCTGGGCGCGCTGCAGGTGTGTGTAGCCCGGAAGGTAGGTGTGGCCGGCGTCGAGCGCCCGCTGCAGCAGCACCTGCTGGAATTCGTGGATGCCGCGTGCAACGTCGAGCAACTCGCGTTTGCACCACAACCGAAGGTCGGTGGCGACCTGGTCGTTGCGGCTGCGGGCGGTGTGCAGCTTGCCGCCGGCCGGGCCCGCCAGCTCGGTGACGCGCCGCTCGACGGCGGTGTGGATGTCCTCATCGCTCTCGACGAACACGAACTCGCCCGACTCGATCTCGCCGCCGACCTGGTCGAGCGCCCCGAGGATGGCGTCTCGTTCGTCGTTCGTGAGCAGCCCGACCCGCGCAAGGCCACGAACGTGCGCCCTGGAGCCGTCGACGTCGTCTCGCCACATGCGCTGATCGAAGGGCAGGCTCACCGTGTAGGCCATCAGCGCCTCGGACGGGCCCCCGGCGAACCTGCCGTGCCAGAGGGTCTTCGCGTCGCTGGGGTCGTGTGTGTTGCTCATGTCAGTCCAATCCTGCGAGGTCACGGAGGTGTGTGGCCAGTGCGGTGCCGTCGGCAACCGACGACACGCACATCAGGGTGTCGTCGCCCGCCACCGTGCCGAGCAGACCGTCGACGCGGCTGCGATCGAGCGCCGACGCGACCACGTGGGCGCAGCCGGGAGGTGTGCGAAGGATCACGATGTTGGCCGAGCAGGCCACCTCGGCCACCCACTCCCCCATCACCCTGCGAAGGTGGTCGACCGGGGCGAGTCGGTCCGGGGCGAATTCTGGGATGGCGTACACGGTGTTGCCGCTGGGCACCCGGACCTTGATGGCGCCGATGTCATCGAGGTCGCGTGACACCGTTGCCTGGGTGGCCTCGATGCCGTGTTGGGCCAACAGTTCGATGAGCTGCGGCTGGCTGGTCACCTCGTGATCGCCGATGATGCGGCTGATCGTGGTCTGGCGCTGCACCTTGCTCATGATGCCTCCATCGCAGCAGCGCCCGATTCGGTTCCCGGAGCCCCGGGCTCGGGGAACCGTGATCCGAGGAGGAAGGCCAGGGCGCCACGGGCGGCGTGGAGGCGATTGTGTGCCTGCTGGAACACCACCGACTGGGGGCCGTCGATCACGTCGGCCGACACCTCGATGCCGCGGTATGCGGGCAGGCAATGCATGAACACCGCTGATGGGTCGGCCAACGCCATCATCGTGTCGTCGACCATGTAGCCCTCGAACTGCTGCAGGCGATGCTGTTTCTCGGCCTCTTGCCCCATCGACACCCACGTGTCGGTGTGCACGGCGTGCGCTCCTTCGACAGCTTCGGCGGGCCGGTGGTATTGCACCACCGACGGGGCCCCGAGCAAACCGAAGCGTTCGAGTTCGGCCAACGGGGCGTCGAAGCCGTGCGGGCATGCAAAACGGACGTGCATGCCGAGCATGGCGGAGATCTCCGCCAGCGAACGAGCCACGTTGTTGAAGTCGCCCACATACGCCACGGTCTTGCCGACGAGATCCCCCAGGCACTGCTGCATCGTGAGCGCATCGGCCAGCGCCTGCAACGGGTGGGAGTGGTCCGACAGCATGTTCACCACCGGCACGTCGACGACTGCGGCCATACGGACAACCGTGGCGTGGTCGAACACTCGGGCGGCGATCAGACCGTGGTAGCCCTCCATCACGCGTGCCACGTCCTCGACCGGCTCACGAGTGTCGAAACCGACTTCCTCGCCGCGGGTGTAGATCGGGTGACCGCCGAGCTGGCTGACGGCCATCTCCATCGAGTGCCGGGTGCGGTTCGACGGCTTTTCGAAGACCAGCGCAGCGCCCTGCCCTGCGAGCGGGCGGCCGAGCGCATCGATCGGTGCTTCGGCCAACGCGAGGATGTCGGAGACCTCCTCGGCGCTGAGATCGGTGACATCCAGGAGGTGACGCACGTCGGAACTCACGACGCCACCATTTGGCCAGCCAACGACGCCGCGATCAGCGACACCGCCTCGTCGATCTCGGCGTCGGTGACCGTGATCGGTGGCACCAGCCGCAAGGTGGTCGGCGTGACGGCATTGACGATCAGGCCGTGATCGAGGAGGTCGGCATACACCGCCTTCGCGTCGATGCCGTCGGCCAACTCCACACCGAGCATCAGGCCGCGACCGCGAACATCGACGACACCGGGCACCGCTCGAAGCGCATCGACGATGCGTTGGCCCTGGCGTTCGGCAACCGCCGGAGCGTCGATGCGTTGCATCTCGTCGATGACAGCGTTGACGGCCGCTGTGGCGATCGCCGTGCCGGAGTAGGTGCTGCCGTGATCACCGGGCTCGAAGACTGCGGCCACATCGGTACGGGCCCAGCACGCACCGACCGGCATCCCGTTGCCCATGGCTTTGGCGAGCGTGACCACGTCGGGGCTCACGTCGCAGTGCTCGAAGCCGAACCACCGGCCGGTGCGGGCAAATCCGGTCTGGATCTCGTCGACGATCATCAGCATCCCCGTCTCGTCGCAGAGCTCGCGGATGCCCTGGAGGTACTCGGTGGTTGCGGGATGCACCCCGCCTTCGCCTTGAATCGGCTCGATCAGGATCGCCGCCACGCTCGGGTCGACGGCGTGACGCATCGCGTCGAGGTCGCCCCATGCAACGTGACGAAAGCCGTCGGGCATCGGCGCGAAGGGTTCGTGCTTGGCCGGCTGACCCGTGGCGGCCAGCGTGGCGAGGGTGCGTCCGTGGAAGCTGCCGAACGCGCTGATGATGGTGTGACGACCGCGACCTCCGTGCTTGCGGGCCAGCTTGATGGCACATTCGTTCGACTCAGCCCCAGAGTTGGTGAAGAAGATCTGACCACGGTGCCCAGTGGCCTCGCGCAGCATCTCGTTGACCTTCACCGCTGCCTCGGTGGCGACCGGGTTCGCGAAGAAGTTCGACACGTGCAGCAGACGTTCGAGCTGATCGCCGACGGCTTCGGCCACCACGGGATTCGAATGCCCGAGCGACACCACGGCGATTCCGGCGAGGAAGTCGAGGTAGCGATTGCCGCCCGAATCCCACAATTCGGTGCCGAGCCCGCGCTCGAACATGATCGCCGGCGGTCCGAACACCGGCATGAACGGGCAGTCCGCCATGGGCGCGTGGTCGAACGTGTGCGAGCCGGTGCCGGAATTGGTCGAGGTCATGAGTCGTCCTGTTCGTCGCGGTGGTGCATCACCATGGTGCCGATGCCGGCGTCGGTGAAGATCTCGAGCAGCAGCACATGGGCGATTCGGCCGTCGAGGATGTGGGCTCGGTGGACGCCGTTGCGCACCGCATGGGTGCAGCTCTCCACCTTGGGGATCATGCCCCCGGCGATCACGCCATCGGCCACCAACTGGTCGAGTTCGTCAGCGGTCACCTGGCGGATGAGACTCGCCGCGTCGGCGACGTCGCGCCGGAGCCCTTCGATGTCGGTGAGGTAGACCAACTTCTCGGCGCCGATGGCTTCGGCGATCGCACCGGCGACGGTGTCCGCATTGATGTTGTAGGCCTGGCCCGTCTCGTCGCTGCCGATCGTGGCGATCACCGGGATGAACTCGTCGTCGATCAGCCCGTGGATCACCTCCGGGTTGATCTCGGTGACGTCGCCGACGAAGCCGAGGCGCTCGTTGCGAGCGGTGGCTCGGATGAGCCCGGCATCGACGCCGCTGATGCCCACGGCGTAGCGACCGTGCACGTTGATCGCCGCCACCAGTTGGGGGTTGACCTGGCCCTTCAGGACCATGCGGGCGATGTCGACCGTTTCGGCGTCGGTGACGCGCAGGCCGTCGACGAACTCGGGCTCCTTGCCGAGGCGAGCCATCAGTTCGGAGATCTGCGGGCCACCACCGTGCACGACGATCGGGCGCATCCCGACGAGGCGCATCAATACGATGTCTTCGGCGAACAGCGAGAGCGCGTCGTGGTCGGAGGTTCCGGCGAGTGCGTTGCCGCCGTACTTGACCACCACCGTCTTGCCGGCAAATCGCCGGATGTAGGGCAGCGCCTCGACGAGGACCGAGGCCTTCAGTTCGGGGGCCGTGGTGGCGGCGGTCGACGTGGGAGCGTTGTCGGACAGGCCACTCATGGCGCGAGTCCGATCGAGGCGAGGCCGGCAGCCTCGTCGAGTCCCAGCGCCACGTTGGCGGCCTGTACCGCGCCGCCCGACGCTCCTTTGGTGAGATTGTCGATGGCGCACATGCTGATCACCGTGTTGGTCCTGGCGTCGAAGCGGGCCGACACGTGGGCCGCGTTCGAGCCCAGCACCGACTTGGTCGCCGGTGGTGCGTCGAGCACCGCCACGAAGGGCTCATCTGCGTAGAACGACTGCAGGGCCTGAGCGACCGCCTCGTCGCTGCAACCCGGCGTGGCGGGGGCGGCACACGTGGCCAGCAAACCCCGGCTCATCGGAACGAGGTGGGGTGTGAAGATCAGCTGGGCGCCGATCTCCTGTTCCATCTCGGGTGTGTGGCGATGCGACAACAACCCGTACGGAATGGCGTTGGAGTCGATGTTGGTGAACACGTTGGTCTCGGTCGGCGCTCGGCCAGCCCCGGTGATGCCCGTGACCGTGTTGACGACGATGCCGGCGGCGGCCACCAGGCCAGCGGCAACCAGCGGCCGCAGCGCCAAGGTTGCCGCGGTCACGTGGCACCCAGGGGTTGCAACCAGCGCGGCACCGCGCAGCTCGGCCCGGTGTAGCTCCGGCAGTCCGAACACCGCTCGGTCGAGCAGGTCGAGCTGCGTGTGCTCGAAGCCGTAGAACTCTGGGTAGGCGGCGGGGTCCTTCAATCGGAACGCCGCCGAGAGGTCGACCACACATCCCACGTCACCGACCAGCGACGGCGCCAGCTCCATCGAGGCTCCATGCGGGAGCCCGAGGAACACGAGGTCGAGCCCGGCGACTGCGGCCGGGTCGAACTCGGAGAACACGAGATCCGGGTACGCCACGGTGAGCGAGGGGTACAGATCCGCTGCTCGGCGCCCCGACATCGAGTCGCCCGTGGCAACCACCACCTCGAAGTCCGGATGTTGTGCTGCGATCCGCAACAGTTCCGCCCCGGTGTAGCCCGAGGCTCCGATGATTCCCACAGCGACCATCTGCATGACCATACACGCACCCGCATGACCATCCAACACCACCACTCCGATGCGATGAGTCTTCGCGCGGACAGGTCGCGCGGAAACTCATCGCTGGCGGCTGCTGGCAGACTGGGGAGATGATTCCCGGCACACCTCCGACGAAAGGGCGCCTGCTCGTCGCCACGCCGCCGCTCGAGGACGCCAACTTCGATCGCACGGTGATCTTCATGCTCGAACACCACGATGACGGCGCGATCGGCGTGGTGATCAACCGGCCGAGCTACGAGGCACTCGACGAGCCACTCGATCGGTGGATCGATCTCCAGGCGGCGCCATCGTCGGTCTTCACCGGTGGCCCGGTCGAGGAGTCGGCGCTGATCGCGTTGGCGGAGACCAAACTCGTGCTCGTCGATCAGGGCGACTACCTCACCCCGATCGTCGGCACGATTGCGTCGGCCGACCTCACCGCCGATCCGGCACTCGTGGCCCCCGAAGTCACCAGCGTTCGAGTCTTTCGCGGGTACGCCGGCTGGGGGCCAGGTCAGCTCGAGGGCGAGATCGACGCCGGCGCCTGGCTCGTGCTCGACTCGGAACCGGGCGACGTGTTCTCCGACGACCCCGACGAACTGTGGCGAACCGTGCTGCGGCGCCAGCCTGGCCGGCTCGCCTGGCTGGCGGACGCTCCCGACGACCTCAGCTCGAACTGACGATTGCCGGCCACGACCGTCGTGACGTCGCCGAGCTGGACGTTCAAACGACTCAGGCGCGACGACTTCGACCTGCTCGCGCGATGGTTGGCCGCACCACACGTCCACGAGTGGTGGGATCACGAGTACACCCCAGAAGCGATCGAGCGCGACTTCGGACAAGCGATCGACGGCACCGAGCCCGGTGAGGACTACCTGGCGCTCCTCGCCGACATCCCCATTGGGCTGGTGCAGTACAGCCGATTCGTCGAGTACCCCGACTACCTCGAGGAGATGGCCTTCGTGTACCCGGTCGGTGAAGGAGCGGTGTCGATGGACTACCTGATCGGTGAACCCGATCAGGTGGGACGCGGCACCGGCACCGCCATGATCGAGGCGTTCGTCGAGTGGGTCTGGCGAACCGATCCCGTTGCGACCCACATCGTGGTGCCCGTCAACTCGGCAAATGTGGCCTCGTGGCGAGCGCTACGTCGCGCCGGGTTCCGACTGGTCGCTCGGGGCGAACTCGAACCCGACAGTCCTCGGCACGAACCGATGCACGAGATCCTGCGGATCGACCGCCCCGGTGAACCGGGCGCCGACCACGCGCCATAGCGTGGCGCCGATGGCCGACCACACACCCGACTGGGTCCGACCGATCGTGCACTGGGAGATCAAGGCACGAGATCCGGAAATCCAGCGCCGGTTCTACGGCGAACTGTTCAACTGGCCGATCGGAGAGGGACCGATCATGAACATCCCGAGTGGCCTGGGCGGTCCGGAGCCAGGGCCCGCGGGCCACATGCGTCAGAGCGATCGCTCCGGCTTCTCGCTCTACATCCAAGTGCGTGAGCTCACCGAGTCGCTCGGCCGGGTGCCCGAACTGGGGGGCACGGTCGTGTCGCAGCCCTTCGACGTCCCGGGCGGCCCCACCATCGCCGCCATCGAGGATCCCGAGGGGAATCAGCTCGTCCTCGTACAGCAGTGACGGCGCTCGACCCGGTCGCGTCGGCGCATTGCGGTCATCTCGCCGTCAGCTGAGTCCTTCGAATCGCTCGGCGCGCACGCTGGCGGCATCGATCATCGCGTCGAGTTGCGTTCCGAGTGCCGACGCTGCGAGCGCCGCTCGACCCGCATCGGCCGCAGCCTCCGACGTCCACACCTGCAGGACGCACCAACGGCCGTCGTCGTTGCGTCCCGTTGTTCGGCGCAGGAGCCCGGGCTGCTGGTAGGCGAACTCGGTCTGCAGCAGACGGTCGACATCGAGAAAGCGCTCGGCGGCAACTCCGACCCGAAGGGCGAACGTCAATATCTCGATCATCGCTTCACGACGGTAGCTGCAGGACGGAACCCGCTGGCATCCCATTCGCCAGACCCCTACGGTTCGCCGATGGACCATTGGTGGATCGCACCGCTTCGGGAAGTGTTCGCAGGACAGCGCGTCGTGCTCGCCGGCGCGACCGCGTCCGCCTGGACCGAACATCTGGCCGTGCTGCGCGCTGCGGGGGCCGCCGACATCCTGGTGGTGGCCAACGCGTGGGGAATGCATGACCCACCGGACACCGCCACCGTCGTCGTCGAAGCGCCGCCGGGCATGTCGATCATGGAGCAGATCCGCTTCGACGATCGTTTTCTCGCCGACCCGCCACCCGAGGTCGTCACGGCACTCGACCGGTTCGATCCCGACGGGCGCGCCCGAGTGCTGGGAACCTTCCTGAACACCAATCCACGGCTGGCGGGCCGCCCGTACGTGTCGGCGCGCAGCCCGACGTGGGTGGCCTTGGAGGACAAGGTGGTGATCGACGAGTTCTGGGATCGAGCGGGCGTCGAGCGACAGCAGTCCGTGGTGGTGCCGCTGAGCGGGGCCGCTGGTGCGAGTCGGGTGATCGATCGAGGTGCGGGCACCGTGTGGGCGGCGGATGCGCGCGACGGCTTCCACGGGGGCGCCTCGCAGACCTACTGGGTCGCCGACGACGCCTCGGTGGAGGTCGCACAGGCGGGCCTCGGCCCGGTGTGCGACCGCGTACGGGTGATGCCGTTCGTCGACGGCATCCCGTGTTCGATCCACGGCATCGTGCTGCCCGATGGGGTCGCCGTGCTGCGTCCCGTCGAGATGGTCACGTTACGGCAAGGCCGAGACTTCGTGTACGCCGGGTGTGCCACGTTCTGGGATCCCGACGACGACGTGCGCGAGCAGATGCGATCGATCGCACGGCGCGTCGGGGCGCGACTGGCCGAGGAGGTCGCCTTCCGTGGCACGTTCACCGTCGACGGCGTGGTGGCCTCCGACGGATTCTGGCCCACCGAGTTGAATCCACGCTTCGGTGCCGGCATCAACACGATCGCTCGGGCGAGCGGCCTGCCGATCCTCCTCGTGAACGACCTCGTCGCCGGCGGACACGATCTCGGCCGGTCGGCAGCAGCGATCGAGGCCGAGTTGGTCGAGCGGGCCGACGCGCAACGGGGCGGCGGAACGTGGATGAGCGGCCTGCCGCCCAGCACGGAACCAGGAGTCCGCCTCATTCGGCGCGAGGTCGACCGCCGCGCCGGCGGTGCGTGGTCGTGGACGACCGACGATGCTGCAGGTTCAGGCGGTTCGGTGACGATCGGGCACAGCTCGGTACGGCTGCTGTACGAACCGAGCAGCACGCCCACTGGTCCGTCGACCGCGCCGCGAGCATGCGAATTCTGGAGCTTCGTCGACCGCGAACTCGGTACCGCCATCGGCGCCCTGACCCCAGCGCCCGACGTGACGATTGGTGTCTGACACCAATCGTTACAGCGTGAGGGCGCGGATTGCGTCGTCGACTCGATCGACAGGCACCAGGAGGTGATCGTGGTGATAGCCGGCGAGGACGTTGCAGGGGATGTCGACCGCCGCAAGGCGAGCGCTCACCACTGCGGTGAGGCCAACGGCATCGAGGCTCGACTGCACGGTGAGCGTCAACCAGGCGAATTGCGCCGCCGTCGACTGGCCGGCACGGGCTGCGGCGTCGACCGGCAACACGATCGTGGTGAGGCGACCCTCCTTCACCATGGCGTGCGCGGCAGCGATCAGGCCAGGGGTCGGCACTTCGACGGCGATGTACGCGAAGACGCCCGGCCGGCGCTGCACGCCGAGCGTGGCGAGCATGGCAGCAAGGTCGGTTTCTCCGGGGGCAGACATGCGACCAGTGTCCCAGCCGTGTCAAACCGATGTGGCGCGCCCGTGTCGCTGACGGTCGGCCGACTCCGCAAAGATCGACGCACCCGACGGAAGGACCAACGCACATGTCAACTCCACCACTCCTGCCAGGCCGACTGGGCACACCCGACCTCGACATTCGCGACGACCCTCGCGCTGATCCCCGGATGGTGGCCGCGATGGGAGCGATCGGGCTCGATGTGGCACCGCCGCCGTCGCCCGTCACCGCTGCGACGCCCCTCGCCGATCTGATCGAGTACACGTTGCTCGCCGAGGCCGGATTCGACGCGGTCGGCGGCGTGCTCACCGCGAACACTGCACCCACCGAGGGAGTCTCATCGTCCGAAGAGACGATCACCGGCGTGGACGGCAACGACATCACGTTGTTCATCCACCGACCCGTCGATGTCGACGGCCCACTCCCCTGCGTGGTGCACACCCACGGCGGTGGCATGGCAATCCTGAGTGCCACCGGTGAGAGCTACCAGAAGTGGCGCGACGACCTGGCCGCCACCGGCATGATCGTGGTGGGCGTCGAGTTCCGCAATGCCGGCGGCCGACTGGGCCCGCACCCGTTCCCCGCCGGGCTGAACGACTGCGCCAGCGCAGCCCAATGGGTCGCGACCAACAGGGAAACGCTCGGCGTGTCGACCATCATCATCTCCGGAGAGTCCGGTGGCGGGAACCTCTCGATCGCCACTGCGCTCAAGGCGAAGCAGGACGGTTGGATCGACGAGATCGCCGGCGTCTACGCGCAGTGCCCCTACATCTCGGGGGCCTACGCAGACCCGCCAGGCCACCTGACCTCGCTGTTCGAGAACGACAACTACTTCTTGAACGTGGAGAACATGGGCGCCCTCGCCAAGACCTACGACCCCGACGGCGCCAACGCCACCAATCCGCTTGCGTGGCCGATGCACGCCAGCATCGACGACCTCACGGGACTCCCGCCACACGTGATCTCCGTCAACCAGCTCGATCCGTTGCGCGACGAAGGTCTCGTCTATTTCCGGGCGTTGCTCGATGCTGGGGTGAGTGCCGTCAGCCGCACGGTGAACGGCACCTGCCACGCCGGCGACTGCCTCTTCCTCGATGCGATGCCCGACGTGTGGGCTGCGACAGTTCGCGACATCAAGGGGTTCGTCGACTCGCTCGGATGAGCCGACCAGGTCAGTAGCTCGACCTCAGCTGCGCAGCTGTGCGCCGAGCTTCGTCGTGGCCGCCTCGACACCGCGCCTGACTTCGGCGACGTCGGCGTCGGTCAGGTTGCGGTCGGGCGCCTGGAGCCGAATGCGGTACGCCAAGGACCGGGTGCCTTCGGCTGCGCGTTCGCCTCGATACACGTCGAACAGATCGAGATCGACGAGCAGCTTGCCAGCGCCTTGGCGAACCGCCTTCTCCACACGTTCGGCGGGAATCGCGTCAGGAACCACGAACGACAGGTCGAGGTCGCTCGACGGATATCGGCTGGTCGGCTTCCACTGCGTCGGCTTGGGCGCACGGTCCAGGATCTGGTCGAGGTCGAGTTCCAGGATCGCAACGCGCTCGGCGACCTCGAAGGCAGCAAGCACATCGGGGGCGACTTCGCCGACCGCTCCGAGTGGATCCTTGCCCGCTTGCAGCGTGGCCGAGCGAGTCGCATGCAGCCCGGCGGGAACCTTCGACTGGTCGATACGTGCTCCGGTTCCCAACGCAGCCGCCAGCTCACGCCACACTGCCATCGCCGCAGGTGCGTCATCGCCGGCCAACACCACCGTGAGGGCCTCGTACTCACCCGGCAGCTCACCCTCGGCGGGTGGGTAGACGTGCCCGATCTCGAACAGAGCAACGCCGCTGCGTCGATGCGACTCGTTGTAGGCAATCGCACGCAACAGCCCTGGACGCAGCGACGTCCGCAGACACTCTCCTCGACCACGAGCGGGTTGGTGATGCGCACGGCCTCGGGCGCGAGGCCCGCCTTTGCCAGCGTGTCGGGGGCCAGGAACGGATTCGGCATCGCTTCGGAGATCCCGAGCCCGAGCAGCACCTGGCGCGCCAAACGACGACGTTGTTGACGAGGACTGAGTTCACCGTGAACAACCGACTTCGGCACCGTCTTGCCGAGGCGGTCGTAGCCGTAGTGGCGCGCCACCTCCTCGATCACGTCGACCTCTTCGGTGGAGTCGAGCCGCCAACTGGGCAGCACGACCTCACGGGTGTCGCCGTCGCCGGAGACCGTGTAGCCGATCGGGTCGAGGAGCCTCGGCAGATCGTTGCCGGCCAACTCGGTCCCGAGCACGCGGTTCACTGCACTGATGCGTACCTGGGCGCTGCGTTGCGCGGTGGGGAGGCACTCGGCGCGCGCATCAACCGCACCGGCGTGCACCACGAGATCGGGGCACGTCTCCGAAAGCAGCTCGACGAATCGGGCGACAGCCAGCGGCATCCCGTAGGGATCGACGCCGCGCTCGAATCGAGCCGACGCCTCCGAGCGAAGGTTGGTGCGGGTGGCGCTCTGGCCGATGCCGACCAACGAGAACCACGCCATCTCGAGCGCGATCGTGGTGGTCGAGTCGCTGATCTCGGTGTCGAGGCCACCCATGATGCCGCCAAGGCCGATCGGCAGGTCACGCGGCATCACAGATGAACAGGTCGTCGGCGGTGAAGACCCGGTCCTCGCCGTCGAGTGTGGTCAGGTGTTCGCCGTCGTTGGCCCGCCGGATGCGGAAGCCTCCACCGCCGAGCGTGTCGAGGTCGTAGGCGTGGTTGGGCTGGTTCAGTTCCAACATCACGTAGTTGCTGACGTCGACCACGTTGCTGATCGGGCGCATCCCCGCCGCGGTGAGGCGTCGAGCCATCCACTCGGCTGACGGCTTCACCTCGACGCCTGAGATCACCGTGGAGGTGAAACGGCCACAACGGTCGCCGTCGACGATCTCGACGCTGGCGGTCCGCTCGTCGCCAGCGACCGTGAGCGTGGGCGCTGGAGGCCGGAACTCGACGCCGAGCTTGGCGGCGAGATCGCGAGCGATGCCGACATAGCCCCAGCAGTCAGGTCGGTTGCGGGTGACGTCGGCGTCGATCAGCACATCGAGCGTGAGCCCGAGCGCCTCGCCATAGGGACGCCCGAGCGCCACGTCCGATGGCAGCACCTTGATGCCGGAGTGGTCGTCGCCCAGGCCCAGCTCGCTTGCCGAACAGAGCATCCCTTCGGAGTCGATGCCGAGGATCCCCCGACGTTCGATCGTCATGCCGTTCGGCATCGTGGTACCGAGCGTCGCCAGCGGCACGATGTCGCCCTCGGCCATGTTGAACGCACCGCACCAGACGTGACGCTCGATGCCGTCACCGGCGTCGACGTAGACGCGCTGCACTTTGGCAGCGTCGGGGTGCTGTTCGAGTCGCAGCACTCGTGCAGTGACCACGCCGGCCACCGTTTCGCCGACGACGTCGACCGAGTCGACTTCCAGGCCGAGCGAGGTCGAGCGCGTCGGCGACGCGCTGGACCGCAGCGGTGTCGGTCGGGTCACCGAAGTCGCCGTACTCGTTGAGCCATGACAGAAGGATCTTCATCAGAACTGCTCCATGAATCGGATGTCGTCGGAGAACATTTCGCGGATGTCGGCAACACCGTGACGCATGATGGCCATCCGGTCGATGCCGAAGCCGAACGCGAAACCGCTCCATTCCTCTGGGTCGAGGCCACCGGCGCGCAGGACATTGGGGTGCACCATGCCGCAGCCGCCCAGCTCGATCCAGCTGCCGTCCGGGCGCTGGATGTCGAACTCGGCCGACGGTTCGGTGAACGGGAAGTAGCTCGGGCGCAGGCGTGAGGTCCAGCCATGTCCGAAGAACGCCTTGGTGAACGCCTCGATCGTGCCGGCGAGATCGGCCATCGTGATGTTGCGGTCGATCACCAGCCCCTCGATCTGGTGGAACACCGGCATGTGGGTGGCGTCGGGCGTGTCACGACGGAACACCCGGCCGGGCGCCACGATGTAGATCGGCGGTTCGCTCTCGAGCATCGTGCGGATCTGCACCGGCGAGGTGTGGGTGCGCAACACCGTGGTTCCCGGTTCGCCGCCGGGCGGGACGTGGTCGACGAACAGCGTGTCCCATTCGCCACGGGCAGGATGCCCGATCGGCATGTTGAGCGCCTCGAAGTTGTGCCAGTCGGTCTCCACCTCAGGGCCTTCGGCCACTTGGAAGCCGAGCCCGATGAAGACGTCTTCCAGTCGTTCCCAGGCCTGCGTGACGAGATGGGCGTGACCACGGGTCGGTTTGCCGACGAATTCGGTGAGGTCGAGCCGCTCGGACTCGACCTGCGCAGCGAGCGCCTCAGCGGCCAAGGCGACGCGCCGCACGTCGAGCCCCGCAGCAACGGCGGCCAGCGCCTCGTTGATCGCAGCGCCGGCGGCTTTCTTGTCGTCGATCGACTCCAACGAGCCGAGCCTCGACTTCAGCTGGACCAGTTGGCTCTTCTTGCCGGTGAGACGGGTGGTGAGGGCGGCAACGTCGTCGAGCGTGTCGGCGTCGTCGATCTCGGTGAGCGCCGCGTTGCGGGCGGCGGTGATGTCGGTGAGCACAGTGACCTTTCGTGGGCGTCGGGTATCAGATGGAGACCCCGGGCGAAGGCAGGAGACGGCACAGGAGCGACTGGTCGTGTCCCCGGATCACCCGGGGCGGAGAAATCGCTGCAACTCGGTCTGCACGGATGACAGGCTAGCCGTGACCGTCCTCACCAGCGCGCCCCATTCTCACGAGGTGTCATGCCGCGCCGGGCTGTGCTGACCCCGCGTTCTCACTCGGGGGTCACGCGTTCGGGGTCCCCTGATGGAACGCGAGCAGCCAGCGACCGTCGACGCGCCGCCAGATCGACGACCGATTCGCCAGCCCCCTCGGCTGTTCCGACTGGTAGGTCACGAGCGCTGCATCTCGACCGAGCCGACGAACGGCGAGGTCGCTGAGGGTCGCCTCGATGGGGCCCACCTCGGTGTCGAGGATCTCGGCACGGTCGTAGCGGCGGCCCGATGACCCATGCTCGGTGAAGTCGGTCGTCAGGTGCTCGTCCATCCAGGCACGGTCGCCTCGAGTGGTGTCGTCCCACATCGCAGCTTCCAGCGCGAGCAACTCGTCGTCGCCCGTCTCGGTCGGCTCAGCAACGCGGAGGCGGTTGCGGTCGGGGTCGGTGAGCTCGATCTCGCGGGCCCACGGCGCCGCTTCGACCGCCACGCCGAACTCGGCCGCCAACGGGTCGACGGACTCCACCCAGATGTACACCAGCGTGCCGGGGCGGGCGTCGCCGGCGTGCTCGGACAGATGGATCTGTGCGCCGTCACGTTGCAGCCCGACGTAGGCAGGCAGGTGCGGTTCGAATCGGTGCTCGAACGCAACGGTGAATCCAAGCCGTGAGTACCACTGCCCCGCGAGCGCTGCGTCGGCCACATGCAGGATCGGGACGACGTCGGTGGTCATCGGCGCAGTCTCCCGCAACTCGGCCCACTCCACCAGCCGACTGCAGAGAGCGCTCCGGCCGTACGATCCTCGAATGGCGATGCTCGTGCTGCTCAACGGACCACCGGCCTCGGGCAAGTCCACGTTGGCGCAGCGACTCGCTGCCACCCGTCCGCTGGCGCTCGGCCTCGACATCGATGTCGTGCGCGGGCTCCTCGGCGCCTGGCTCGACGATCCGATCGGAGCCGGGCTGGCCGCACGATCACTCAGCCTGGAGATGGCGCGGACCCACCTCCAATCGGGTTTCGACGTGTTCATCCCCCAGTTCCTCGGCCGTGTCGAGTTCGTCGAGCAACTGCAACACCTCGCCGACGACGTGGGATCACGATTCGTGGAGATCGCACTCGTCATCGATCGCGACGTGGCCATCGAAGCGTTCCAGCGCCGTCGAGCAGCTCCCGAGGAACAGACCCACCTCGACGCTGCGGCGCTCGTGGACCAACTCGATCAACCCGACGCCGTTGCCGACATGTACGACCGCTACGTCGCCTTCATCGCCGGCCGCACGAACGCCCACAAGGTGCCGGTGATCGTCGGCGATGTGGATGCCACGGTTGCATCGATCGAGGCAATCCTCACCTGATGCTCCCGATCACGGGGCCCAGTAGGGTCCGGGCGTGATCTCTGCTGGAGCTGGAACGTCCTGATGCGCCTCGACGAAGTCGGCGAGCAGGACGATTGGCGTTGCTGGCTGTGCGACGAGCCGGTCGATCCCGACATGTCGGTCAACGACCCACGCGGGCCGAGCATCGACAGCCGCACCACCGACCGAAAGGCGAAGGCCAAGAGCAAGGGAGCGTCGAAGGCGAAGAACGCAGGGTCGGGATCCGGTACCGGCCAGGAGCGCCTGGCTCACCGTGCCTGCAACACCGGCAAGGGCAGCACCAAGCCCGTCATCGAGTGGCCCGAAGACCTCTTCGTGGCCGACCCCGCCGTGATCCTGACCACCGTCGAGCGGTTGCAACGCAAAGGTGGCCGTGAAGCGGTCGGGCGTTGTGTCGATCGAACGCGACGCCGACAACACCGCCGAGTGGATCGTCGACCGCATCTCCCGGCTCGAACCCGACCTCGCCGTCACCGCAACGGTCGAGCCGGGCGGCGGCCAGTACCTGGTCGTGCTCACCAGTTCCTGAGCACCCGATGTCAGAGCCCCGTTGTTGCCGGGCGCTCACCCCGCACGACGTCAGGTCGAGCCAGTGATCTCGCCGCCGAATTCCTGGCCGTCTGCGGCAACCGCTGACGACCGTGAACACGACCTCGGTTCCCGAGAACAACGACAGGAAACCAATCGCACCGTCGCCGCCACCGACACCTCCATCCGGGCCGACGGGGTAGGTGGCCGGGTCGCCGACATCGGAGTCGATCGTGAGGTCAGAGCCTGGTTCGAGTCCCGACACCGAGAACTGGATGCTCCCGTCCGACGACACCGCACACACCTCGGCATCGCCTGACGACACGCAACTCCTCGAACTGGAGTCGCTGCAGGCTGCGAGCACCACCAACGGGGCAATCGCCAGCACCCACGAGCGGTGCCTCGCCCGATTCATGTCCCGGCTCGCTGACGGGCCGCCTCGAACGCCAGCACGGTGGCGGCCATTGCGACGTTGAGCGACTCGCTGCGACCACGGTGCTCAATGGTGAGCCAGCGACGCACCGGGCCAGCGGTGTCGGACCACTCCTCGGGGAGCCCGGCGGCTTCGTTGCCCATCACGATGGCGATCCGCCCGGTGAGGTCGGCGTCGGTGTGGGGCACCACGGTGCGGCCAGGATGTGCGTGACTACTGGTGCCGAACAATTCGAGGCCTGCGTCGGCGACCTCGTCGATCGTCGCCTGCGCGATGGGCACGTGGAAGAGCGCCCCGGCCGACGCACGCACGACCTTGGGGTTGTAGGGGTCGACGCTGCCCGGTGTGAGCACCACGAGGTCGGCGCCCGCCGCCTCGGCCGACCGCAGGATGGTGCCGAGGTTTCCCGGATCGGTGACCTGGTCGAGGACCACCACGAAGGACGCACCACGCAAGACGGCGAACGCCGCGGCTTGGTCGGCCATCGCCACGATCGCCAGCGGGGCTTGCGGCGACTCGGTACTGGCAACTCGTTCGAGCACCCCATCTGCCAACTCGAACACCTCGCCGGCGCCGACCACTGCAGCATCGGAGCCCCTCGGGACGAACTGCGCCTCACATCTCCAAGCTGCGCCAACCGCTTCGGCGACGAGCACGGGACCCTCGACCACGAACCGTCCGGCGTCGTGACGCGAACTGCGGCGCCCCAGGAGGCGCCGCAGTTCTTGTACTCGTTGATGGTTGAACGCCAACGCACTCATCGTGCACCAGCATGGCCGGTGGAATGCCTCCGGCCACGAGTCCTCAGGCGAGTGCGCCCTTGGCGGTGTCGACGAGCTTGCCGAACGCAGCCGGATCGGTGACGGCGAGATCGGCGAGGATCTTGCGGTCGACCTCGATGCCCGCAGCATTCAGACCGGCGATGAACCGGCTGTAGCTCATGTCGTGCTGACGAGACCCTGCGTTGATTCGCTGAATCCACAGACGACGCATCTCACCCTTGCGGGCGCGACGGTCACGGAAGGCGTAGTTGCCCGACCGCATGACCTGCTCGTTGGCGGCCCGGAACGAACGGCTCTTGTTGCCGTAGTAGCCCTTGGCCTGTTTCAGTACCTTCTTGTGGCGCTTCTTCGACGCCACACCACGCTTCACACGTGCCATGTCAATTCCTCCTCGGAACGTTCAGTCGGGGTCGGAGGCCCCAGGATTGTCTCAGCGCTCGGCGAGGAGGCGCTTGATCTTCTTCTCGTCGCTCGGGTGCACGTCGGCATCGCGGTCGAGGCGGTGCTTGCGCGAGGACGTCTTGTACTCGAACTTGTGCTGGTTGTTCTGCTGCTCGTGACGCAGAGCGACCGGTGCCGGTCTTCTTGAATCGCTTAGCTGCCGTCTTCGACGTTTTCATCTTCGGCATCGGATACTCCTTCTGATGGTTCACTGGCAGCTGCCGATTCGGCCTCGGCATCGGCTTGCGCCTGACGCTCGGCTTCGACTGCTGCCTTCTTGATCGCCTCTTGGGCCTGTTTGTCCGGCGACAAGGTCATCGACATGCTGCGCCCCTCGAGGCGGGCCTGCGTGTCGACCTTGGCTGCTGGACCCACCGCTTCGAGCACGTCGTCGAGAATCTTCGACCCGAGCTCTGGGTGTGCCATCTCGCGACCGCGGAACTGCAAGGTGATCTTGACCTTGTGACCCTCGTCGATGAATCGGATCACGTTGCGTGTCTTGGTGTCGAAGTCGCCCTTGCCGATCTTCGGCCGGTACTTCACTTCCTTCACCGACACGTTGGTCGACTTCTTGCGTGCTTCCTTGGCCTTCTGGCCCTCTTCGTACTTGAACTTGCCGTAATCCATGATTCGGCAAACGGGAGGGTTGGCGCCCGGGGCCACCTCGACGAGGTCGAGTTCGAGGCCTCGGGCCATTCTCAGCGCGTCGGGAACGGCCTTGATTCCGAGTTGGTCGCCGCTGGGTCCGATGAGTCGGACTTCACGGGATCGGATGCGGTCGTTCACGCGGTGCTGGTCGCCACGTTGTTCTGGTCGCGGTGCTATGGCTGATCACTCCTGTGCAATGGGCCTCCCCAGTGTCTGAATATGTGGTGCTCGACGCGAACTGCACGCGGAGCGACCTGACACTGGGCGGCGGAACCCTGAGGGTGCCGGCGACCGGAGGCTGGTCTCAGCCTTGTGACCTGGACGCACGATGTACTCGGATTGCTCCGGGCGGTGTGGCCAGGTGGGAGTTGCCCCCACTTCGCTTCAATTGTGCTCGGTAGGGTAGCGCACGTGAGTGACGAAACCTCTGCGCCCAACTTCGACGAGATCGACCTCAGCGGCTTCGATCCCGACGATCCCGACAACGCCATCGACCCCGAGACCGCTGAGGCAATGGCCGAGGCCGAACGGGCCATGCAGGAGGCACGCGAGCGCCTCGCCGACGTGCCCGCCGAGATCGTGGTCACCAATCACGTCATGGGTCTGTACGAACTGGCCGCCATCCACCTCTCTGCGAACCCGCCCGACCTCCGCCAATCGGTGCTGGCGATCGATGCGGTTGCGTGTCTGGTCGACGGGCTCGGCGAACGACTCGGCGAGGACTACCCCACGATGCAGGACGCGCTTGAACAACATCCGGCTCGCCTTCGTGCAGATCAAGGGTCAGGTCGAAGCGTCCGCTGCCGCTCCGAGCTCAGCACCCGACTGAGCGGTCAGGCCGTTCAGCCCGTCCGGTCAGGCCGGCGGAAACGTCCGATGGGGGCGTCGAGCACCCGGTCGGCGTCGACCGTCACGCCTTCGGAGCGCAGCAGCGCCTGCTGCTCGTCGGCGGACCCGCTCACGATCCGCCCGGCGGCGTTGACGACGCGCCACCAAGGCACCTCGACCGACGTGGTCGCCAGGATGCGGCCGACCAGTCGCGACTGCCTCGGGTGGCCGGCGACGTCGGCCACGTCGCCGTAGGTGGTCACTTCCCCGTCGCCGAGAGCGAGCAACACCTCGATGATCTCGCGCTCTCGTCGCTCGGCCGCCTCCGATGCGGTCACGGGCGGACGTTGGCTGCTTCCCAGCGGCCGAACTTGGCCAGCAGGTCGAACTGCACCTGCGCACCGACCCCAACCGTGCGTGAGCCATCGGCGATCTCGATGCAGTGGAATCCGTACTCGGTGCCGTCGGCGGCGACGATCGTGCCGAGGCCGACCGGTTCGTCGAACGCTGCGACCGTGCCTCGACGACCGATTGGGCGCTCGAGCTCGGTCATGGAACGATCTTGGCGATGGCCATCTCGACGAGGTCGGTGGCGCCGGCATCGATCAACTCGGGGATCACGAGGTTGATGCGGCGCTTCTCCACCACCGACTCGACGGCGTAGCCACCACCGGCGAGCGGCGACATCGTTGGTGACTTCATCGACGGCAACACCGCAAGCACGGCGTCCTTGGCCGCCTCGCTGACGTTCAGCTTCAGCAGCACCCGCCCGCGGGCGTCGAGCACACCATTGAGCAGGGTCATCACCTGCTGCATCGCCTTGCGCTTGTCGGGGTCGGCCGCCGCCTGGGGGTTCGCCACCACCTCGGTGTAGCTCTGCAGAATCGTGTCGATCACCTTCAGGCCAGCGGCGCGCAGCGCCCGGCCGGTCTCGGTGATCTCCACGACACAGTCGGCGATGTCGGGGATCTTGGCTTCGGTGGCACCGTAGGAGAGACGAACTTCGGCCTCGACTCCGCTCTCGGCGAAGAACCGTCGGGTGAGTTCGGGATACTCCGACTGCACCCGAACACCGTGTGGGAGGTCGCGGACGCTCGTTGCCGGGTTGTCTCCGGCCACGGCCACCACGAGCTTGATCGGGTTGCTGGTGGCCTTGGAGTACTTCAGCTCGCCGAGACTCTCGACGGTGCTTCCGGTTTCCTCCACCCAGTCACGCCCGGTGATGCCGATGTCGAAGAGTCCTTCGGCGACGTACATCGGGATTTCCTGCGGGCGCAGGATGCGGACCGACTCGATCCGGGGATCGTCGATGCTCGCCTGGTAGTCGACCGTGGACGAGCGCTTCACGGTGAGGTCGGCTTGCTCGAACAGATCGAGGGTGGCCTTCTCGAGCGAGCCTTTCGGGAGTACGAGTCGGAGCATGATCGCCGAGGCTACCGGCGCGCTCCTCCCCCGGCCCCAGACGTTTGCGTTGCGGTCTGGGTGGTCCGGGTCACCGAAGATGCAACACAAACGGGGTACGCAGACGTTTGCGTTGCAGTCTGGGTGGCCCGGGTCACCGAAGATGCAACGCAAACGGTGGTGGGTCGGGGTGTCAGTGGGAGGTGTCGGTGTCGGCGAGCAGCCGCAGCGCATGCGGGAGCACGTCGATGATGGCGTCGAGCTGCTCGACGCACCCCTTGGTGCTGCCCGGGGTGTTGACCACGATCGCTCGGCCGCAGATCCCGGCCACACCGCGCGACAGCCGTCCCAGCGGGTTGCACAGACGCATCGCCTCGGCAAGGCCGGGGGCTTCACGCTCGATCATCGACCGGGTGCCCTCGGGCGTCTGGTCGCGCGGCGCAAACCCGGTCCCACCGGTCGACACCACCACGCCGGAAAACCCGTCACACAGTTCGCGCGAGCGCGGCCGCAACCTGATCGGCACCGTCGGCGGTCACCTGATGGTCGACCACCTCGAACCCGTTCGCGCCGAGATGTTCCACCAGCGTCCGGCCACTGAGGTCGTCACGCTTGCCGTGTGCGACCCCATCACTGACGGTGAGGACCTTGGCCTGGGGACGCTCTGACGACTCGGTCACGAGACCCGACGGTACCGAATCAGCACCATGGCGTCGGTGTCGGCATCCTGCGGGAGGACCCGCCATCCCTGATCGAACGCTCGCCACTGCCCCACCGGCGGTGGCGTGGTGTCGACCTCGAAGCCGGCGGGAGTGGGATGGTCGACCGATTCCGCCTCGGTGATCGTGCACACGCTGTACACCAGCCGTCCCCCAGGAGCGACGAGTTCTGCGGCCGACTCCAGCAGCCGGGCCTGGAGCTCGGCGAGCTCGGTGATGTCGTCGGGGGTGATGCGCCACCGGGCGTCCGCTCGACGTCGGAGTGCGCCGAGCCCAGAGCACGGCGCATCGAGCAACACCGCATCGAAGGATCCCGGGCGGAACGGCGACGCCACCCCGTCAGCTGCCACCACCGGCAGGTCGAGTTCGAGCGTTGCCGCGTTCTCCTGCACCAGACGCGCCCGGCCGAGCCGCTGATCAGCGGCGATCACCTGCGGGCCGGCTCCGGCGATTGCGGTGGCTTTGCCGCCAGGCGCCGCACACACATCGAGGATGCGCTCCCCCGCCGTCCCTGCGACCGCCGCAGCAACCCACTGCGACGACTCGTCCTGCACGTAGCCGTCGGCGCGGGCGGTCACCGGCGGCGGTTGGTTCATCCGCTCCAGTGCGGCGATGGCGTCGCCGCCGAGCTCCACCCGGAAGAGGTCGACCATCCAGTCGGGGTAGCTGAGTCGGGCGCCGTCGGATGCCCACGTCATTTCGGCGGCCGACAACCGCGACACCTTGCGCAACACCGCGTTGACGAATCCGCGCGTGCGCTTCGGCGCCAGGCCGACCGTCTCGCTGACAGCTGCGTGCGGAGGCACACCAGCGAACACGAGCTGATACGCGCCGAGGCGGAGCACCGAGCGGGTGGCATCGTCGGGCGGCGACGTGATGAAGCGGTCGATCACCGAGTCGCACGCCCGCCGCATGCGGGTGGTGCCGTAGACGAGTTCGGTCACGAACCGACGATCCATGTCGGTCAGACCGGACGTGGCCAGCATCGGGCCGAGCACCAGATTGGCGTAGGCACCATCGGACTCGATCCGCCGCAATGCGTCGAGCGCAACCCGTCGAGCCGATCGCTCGCCGCTGGGACCCGTCCGGTCGGTGTGCAGCGGTTCGCTGGCTCGACGACGTCCCGTCACAGCGAGCCGAACAGTTCGTCGGCAGTGGGACGTGCGCCGTTGCGCCAAGCATCGAAGCTCATGGGAGCCTTTCCTTCCGGTTGGACGATCAGCGGCCGAAGCGCGCCGTCGACGAGCTGTGCAGCGTTGATCTTGAGCCGCTTGCCACGGAACGTGGTCCATGCGCCGCCGATTCGAATCAAGCGATGCACGTCGTCGATCGGAGCGGCCCAGTCGATCTCGAAGTCGGCACTGGTGAACTTGGCAGCGTGGAGGACCTCGCCGACCTGTGGTTCCGGCTCACCAAGCGGGCCAGCGAGGGTGTCGACGAGGAGTGCGGTTCCGACGGCGACCAACTGCTCGCGGAGATCTTCTGCGGTGGTTTCGGGTCCGATCGGCACCTCGCGCCGGGCGTACACGCCGCCGGTGTCGAGGCCTTCCTCCAACGCCATCACACACACCCCGGTGACGTCGTCGCCGGCGAGCAGTGCCCGCTCGACCGGTGCTGCACCGCGCCAGCGTGGCAGCAGCGAGAAATGGAGGTTCACCATCGCCAGCACATCGAGGACCGGAGGCTTGATGATCTGCCCGAAGGCGACGACCACGCCGAGTTCTGCACCGTCGGCCGCCGCACTGATCACGTCGTTGACCTCGTGGGTGACGGGGAGCCCGAGTTCGATGGCCGCGGCCTTCACTGGGCTCGGTGAGACGCCACCTCCCCGGCCGCGGCGCTTGTCGGGGCGTGTGACCACCAGCGCGATGTCGTGTCCGGCCTCGGCCAGCGCCCGCAGCGGTGGCACCGCCATCTGGGGCGTGCCGAGGTAGACCAGCTTCACGTGGCGCTCAGCCCAGCCCGAGACGTCGACGGATCGGTTGGCGGCTCGCTTGGCGGGCCACTTCCTCCTCGATCCGGCGGTACTCCTTCATGGCGTCCTTGCGTTGGTCGCCTTCGAGACGGTCGAACATCAGCACACCATTGAGGTGATCGATCTCGTGCTGGAACATCCGGGCCTCGAGCTCATCGGCCTCGATCTCGATGATCTCACCGTTGAGGTCGATGCCGCGCACGAGCACGGTCTTGGGGCGCAACATCTCGACGTACAACCCGGGAATCGACAGGCAGCCTTCGTCGTAGACCCATTCGCCGTCGGATTCGACCACTTCGGGGTTGATGATGGCGAGCGGTTCGTCGTCGATGTCCCACACCACCACCTGCTTCTGGACGCCGATCTGTGGCGCGGCCAGCGCGATGCCGTTGCCGGAATCGATGAGCGTGGTGAACATGTCGTCGACGAGACGGATGACCTTGCCATCGACATCATCGACCAGCGAGGCCTGTGTCTTCAGGACCGGGTCGCCATAGGTGCGGATCGTGTACGACATCCATGTCAGGCTAGAGGGAGTGTCCAACGAGCAGTACTTCGACGACGACCCGACCGTGACATCTGCCCCGCAGGTGGTCGACGTCACGCTGCCCGACACGGCGTTCACCATGGAGACCGACCGCGGCGTGTTCTCCCACGGCCACCTCGACACGGCCACCTCGATGCTGTTGCGCGCCGACCTCCCGCTGGCCACGTCCGGCGACCTGCTCGACCTCGGGTGCGGCGCCGGCCCGATCGCGCTCACCATGGCGCGCCGTTCGCCGGCGGCCACCGTGTGGGCCGTCGACGTCAACTCCCGCGCGCGCTCACTCACGAAGCGCAACTCCGAACGCAACGAGATCACCAACGTCGTCGTGGCCCACCCGAACGAGGTTCCGCCCGACGTCCGCTTCGACACGATCTGGTCGAACCCACCGATCCGCATCGGCAAGGCTGCGCTCCACGACCTGCTGCTCGAGTGGCTCGGACGATTGGCCCCCGGCGGCCACGCAGCGCTCGTCGTGCAGAAGCACCTCGGTGCCGACTCACTCCAGCGCTGGCTGCACTCGCAAGGTTTCCCGACGGAACGGGTGGCATCCAAAGCCGGGTTCCGACTGTTCACCGTGGCTTCAGACAGACCTCCACATGGTTCGGCGGCGCCATGATCGAACTGTCGCAGATCCGTGCCGCTGCGATGAGCATCGCCGACGAGGCGGTGGCCACTCCCGTCCTCCACTCCGACGAGCTCGACCGCCTGACCAACGCCATCGTGTTCGCCAAGGACGAATCCCAGCAACGCGCCGGTGCGTTCAAGTTCCGCGGCGCGTACCACCGTCTCCGCCAGATCCCGATCGACGACCGGGCCCGAGGTGTGGTGGCGGTGTCGTCGGGCAACCACGGGGCCGCAGTGGCCTGCGCGGCACAGCTGCTCGGCATCGACGCCACGGTGCACATCCCTGACGATGTCGCCCCGGCCAAGCGGGCGCTGATCGAGCACTTCGGCGCACGGATCGTCACCTTCGCCCGGGCGACACTCGATCGTGAGGCGGGTGCACGCGAGCAGGTGGCAGCGACAGGCGCCACGTTCGTGCACCCGTTCGAAGATCCGCTGGTGATGGCCGGCCAAGGAACCGTCGCGCTCGAGCTGCACGAGCAGGTCGGTGGTCTCGATGTGCTCTTGGTGCCGACGTCGGGTGGCGGACTGATGGCCGGTTGTGCCTCCGCCATGTTCCGACTCGACCCCGGATGTGAGCTGATTGCCGTGGAGCCCGCCGCAGCGGACGACACCCGGCGCTCGTTCGCCGCCGGGCACCGGGTGACGATCGAGACGCCGCACACGATCGCCGACGGCCTCGCCGTCACATCTCCCGGTGCTGCAACGTTCGCCATCAACCGCCACCTCGTGAGCGACGTCGTCACGGTGACCGACGACCAACTCGTCGACGCCATGATCGTCGGGCAGCGCCTGTTCGGCCGACGCCTGGAGCCGAGCGGCGTCGCCGGGCTCGCCGCACTGCTCCACGATCCCCGGCGCTACCGCGGACGCCGCATCGGCCTCGTCCTGTCCGGCGGCAACATCGACAACGCCACCTTCGACGGGCTCACCATCGCGTAGCGGGCTCAGACGGCCCAGTCGACCGGATGCATCGAGTCGCGTTCGTAGCGGCAGAACGTTCCGGTCTGCACGTGTTGGCGGAGGTGCTCCGCGACGGCTGGGCTCGCCTCTGCGAGCCGTGCGAGCGAGTACCGGATCGATCGGGTCACGCTGACACGGGCCCGTTCTGCGTCGTCGAGCACCACCCGGTCACGGCCTCCCAGCCCGGTCGCCCGCTTCAGCTCCTCGATGAGGTACTCCCGGTCATGCTCGGCGAGTTCGGCCCGCGCGATGTCGTTGTGGGCCTGAGCATCAGCGATGTCTTCGTCGATGTCGTCGAGCCGCCGACGGTATGCCGCCTTGGCGTGCTCGTCGAGCACGGGGAGCCCCCGGTCGAGGGGGACGCGCTGGTCTGAGCCGGCCTCCAGCTTGACCAGATCGGCGGCGTGGAATTCCCGGTTGGGCTCGGCGAGCAACCGTGCGACGTAGCGGAAGCCCTTGAGATCGCGCAGGACCACTGACGACGAGCCCCACCCCACCGTCCGCATCTCCCCCTCGGCGGTGAACTCGGCATGTGGTGTCGTCGCCGGTGCTCCGACCGCAACCGTCGGCCCTCCCACGATCAGTTGGTCCACTCGCTCGGCCCACCATTCGGCCCCGAACGACGCCAGCGCGTCTCGGGCGCTGCGGCGTTCGAACGCCGCTTCGGTGGATGCGCCAGCCACGTCGTACGCGTCGGCCACCACCAACCGGGCGAGTGCTGCATCGAACGGCGCTCCGACACCGTTCAGCGCTGCGACGCAGCGGCTGGCCTCGCCGACGGCGCGCTCGGACGCACCGTCGAGGACCGAGGCACGACCGCGCGCCAGGAGCGCTCGAGCGCTCAGCATCGGTGAGGGATAGGCGGCGGCAGTCTCGCCGATCGCGGCCGCAGCCCTCGCGAGGGTCACGCGATCACCGCGGGCGTACGCGATCTCCGCCTGAGCATCGTGGAGTGGCAACAGACGCAGTGGCCCGAACGGAGGGCGTTCCTTGGATGGGACATCCATCGGGTGCTCGATCGCGTGGGCGATCATCGCTGCGGCCTCGTCGGCATGACCTCGAGCGAGATGCACGAGCGCGAGGCCGGGTTGCGGCGACCAGGCGTGGGCGCTCGCCTCGGTGTACGCCTGTTCCGCCCCGTCGAGATCACCCGAGCGGAGGCGAATGTTGCCGAGTTCGACCAGTGGCCATCCGAACTCACGGCGCATCCATGGGCGCAGTTCCGCGGACGCAGCAAGCGCTTCGGCCTCGGCGAGTTCGCAGGTGCCGCTGAGCCGCAGCACTTCAGCACGGTGGACGCGGCAGCGGCCGTTGATCCCGCCGAACGCAGCGCCGTGACGCCAATGCTCCATCACATCGGTCCACTGGGCTGCGAGATCAGGCCGCATCAGTCCTTGCACCGCACAGATGATCTCGCAGTACATCATGCCCGTGGTCAGCGGGTCGGCCGCCCCCGACATCAGCAACGCCCCGACCTCTTCGAGCAGGTCGAGCCCCGCATCGACCTCCCCGTCGAAGATCGTCAGGCGAGCCATGCACGTCCGCCCGATCACGACCGCCGGGACGATGCCGTGCCGCTCACCCAACTCGATCGCTGCTGAGGCCTGGGCACGTGCGGCATCCATCGAGCCGCACATGAAGCGTTCGTAGGCCCTGACCATCGCGATGATCGCTCGGACTGGGTGGTCGTCGACTCCCTCGAGGTGACGCTCGGCACAGCGCAGCCAGCCTCGCACCGGCGCCATCAGCCCCGTGTCCATCATCAGGTACATCGCCACCATCGCTGCCACCCGGCCGGCCTCGATCTGCTCACCCTGACGCACCAGGAGCGAGTGGAGGTCTTCCCACGACCCCACGCACCGTTCGAAATCGCCGGCGCCGTACTCGGCTTCGGCTCGGGCCTCGAGGCATTCCACCGAGTCGCAGGCGCCGTCGACGTCGAGCAGATCCAGCGCCTGCGTCCACTCCGCGAGCTCCATTGCCTGTCGCGCCGCTCGCACGCGCACTGCGAGTGGATCGGTTGGCATGTCGCATTGTGACACCGACTGTCACGCCTCATGTACATCCGGTCCAATGGGGACCGGACCGACAACCCTCAGGAGGACCATCATGCACATCACCAAGAACGACATCCCCGTGAAGATCGAGGCGCCCGGCGCGGTCGCCCGACAACAGACCGACTTCGGCGCTGCGTTCGGCGTCATGGGCGCCGAGTTCTTCACCATGGCCAAGGGCGCCGATCTCGCACCGCTGCTCCAGGGCCTGCACGGCGACATGTGCCAGGCAGCGCACTGGGGCTACGTCATCGACGGAAACGTCACGGTGACCTACAGCGACGACACGACCGAGACCTGCGTCGAGGGCGATCTCTTCCACTGGCCTGCCGGGCACAGCGTGCGAGTCGAGGAGGATGCGAACCTCATCCTCTTCAGCCCCCAGGCCGAGCACACGCCGGTGCTCGACCATCTCAAGGCCAAGATGGGCGTCTGAGCGATCGCGGCCCGAGCGGAGGCAGCCGGCGAGTCGACCGTCAGATGCGGGCGGGGTCGACCTCGACGCGCAGGCGAGAGCCGCTCGGGCGGTCGGCTGCATTGAGGGCGAGACCGAGCGTCGTCCAATCGGGCGCCCGCAGGAGAAACCGATCCGCTCCGTCTCCACCGATCGTGATGCCATCGGGGAGTTGTGCGATCACCTGGTCGGCGCCGGTGCCCGACACCACGGCCGAGGCCCCGAATGGTGGCAACCCCAGCATCTCGCGTTGTCGACGCTCGCCGGCGAGGATGCGTGCGGGGTCGCCCGCTGCCGCTGCGGTCACCACCTCGTGATCGGGCGAGAAGGTCTGCACCAGGACCTCGGGCGCAATGCGGCCCGCTCGAACGATGAGCGCAAGTGCCTGCTCCGATGCTCGGAATCTCGGAGCCAGCATCTCCGAGTCGAACTCGAGGAATGCCACCACGTCGGCCGCACGAACGCGGTGAAGGACCGCCTCGGTCCCGACGTAGACACCAGCGCGTGGCGGCGGGTCCAGGTCGGCACCCGTGACCGACACCACCGGGCGCGCGGCAGCCGCTTCGAGCTCCTCGCGCAGACGTGTGACGCCCGGGCGAAGGTTGGCGAAACGACTCGCGCCGCAGGCCTGGCAGACAGGTGGGCGCATCGTGGCGCACCGTCGACAGGCCAGGCGGCCGTCGTCGTCGAGGCCCACCGCTGCATCGCACTGTTCGCACCGCACGAGTGCCCGGCACGAACGGCAGGCCAACACCCGCGCCCGGCCGGTGATGTTGCTCACGCACACCACCGTCTGCGCCGGGTCGCGCAGCCGCTCGATCAGCGCCGACGTGACGAGCGAGCGCTTCCACGGATCGTCGTCGGTGCGATCGACCACTGTCACCCTCGGCCAACCCGCACGCTCACGCGCCGCAGGGGGGTGCACCACGCCCGCCGCACCCGCGTACTCCTCCACTGCCACCAGCGTCGGGATCGGCGACACCAGCACGTACGGCACGCCAGCGCGCCGGCACCGCTCGACGATGACGTCGCGGGCATGCCAGGTCGGCGAGCGCTCATCCTGGAGCGCTTCGTCGTGTTCGTCGAGCACCACCGCCGCGGCGAGGCCCGGGCAGGGTGCCCACGCCGCGGTGCGAGTGCCGATGACGACATCGACGCCGCCCGCCGCATCGGCCCAGTCACCGGGAACCACGCCGACCGACAGCCCGGCGCGCCGCAATCGAGTCGCCACCAGCGCCACCATGTCGTGGTGGGGAGCCACCACCAGCGTCGGTCCACGGCCGACCGCTGCCAGGACCACCGGCATCACGTCGACCCGGGGCGCGAGGCGAAGTACTCCCCCACCTGAGGCCAACAGCTCGTTGGTGGCAGGCGAGACCGGCGCCGGCGACGTGCCCGTTCGCCGATCGGCCGGCAAACGCACCACGGCGCGTCCGGGTGATGCGGTGACGAGAAAGGGCCTGATCCGTCGTGCAGCCCATCGAACCGAAGCCCAGTCGGCGAGGCCGAACAGTTCCGCCGCCGGGCCGTGTCCGGTCACCTTGGCGATCGGTTTCAGCGACGCTGACGGGCGTCCATCACTCGCGGTGTCAGACAACGAGACCACCCAGCCGCCGATACGACGGCCATGCAACTCGACCCGCACGATCGTGCCGACGCTGATGTGCGTCGACAGATCGTCGGGAACGAGGTAGTCGAACTGCTTGTCGAGACCGGTGACGTCAGGAACGATGCGCGCGATGTAACGATTGGTGTCTGACACCATTCGTTACATCGTCAGACGCCGACGGCGCTCTTGAAGTCGTCGATCCGGCTGAGCTCTTCCCACGGGAAGCCCTCGCGGCCGAAGTGACCGTAGGCAGCCGAACGCTTGTAGATCGGACGCTTGAGATCGAGGTCGCGCACGATCGCACCAGGGCGCAGATCGAACACCGACCGCACGGCTGACTCGATCTCGGCCGGGTCGACATGCGAGGTGCCGAAGGTCTCCACCAGGATGCTCATCGGTTGCGCCATGCCGATGGCGTACGCCAACTGCACTTCACAACGATCGGCGGCGCCGGATGCGACCACGTGCTTGGCCACCCAGCGGCCCGCGTATGCCGCAGAACGGTCGACCTTGCTCGGATCCTTGCCCGAGAAGGCACCGCCGCCGTGGCGGCCCATGCCGCCGTAGGTGTCGACGATGATCTTGCGGCCAGTGAGGCCGGCGTCGGCGAACGGGCCGCCGCGCACGAACTGACCGGTCGGGTTGACGTAGATCTCGAAGTCGTCGTCGGCGAAGCGTTCGGGGACCATCGGGCGGATGACCTGATCGATCAGGTCGGGCCGGATCACCGTGTCGCGATCGACGCCGTCCTGGTGCTGCGTGCTGATCAGCACCGCCTTGAGCGCAACCGGCCAGCCGTTGTGGTACTCGTAGGTCACCTGGGTCTTGCCATCCGGACGCAGGTAGGGCACCTGGCCCGACTTGCGCACTTCGGCCAGACGCTCGGCCAGGCGATGCGCTGTCCAGATCGGCAGCGGCATCAGATCGTCGGTCTCGTTGCAGGCGTAGCCGAACATCATGCCCTGGTCGCCTGCACCCTGCAGGTTGAGGATGTCCTCACCGGACTTGCCGCCGCGCACCTCTTCTGAGGTGTCGACGCCTTGCGCGATGTCGGGGCTCTGCTCGTCGATCGAGACGATCACACCGCAGGTGTTGCCGTCGAAGCCGTAGGCGGCATTGTCGTAGCCGATGCCGTTGATGGTCTCGCGGGCGATCTTGGGGATGTCGACGTAGGCCGAGGTGGTGATCTCACCAGCGATCACACACAACCCGGTGGTGAGCAGTGTTTCGCACGCAACGCGGCCGTCGGGGTCCTCGGTGAGGATGGCATCGAGAACGGCGTCGGAGACCTGGTCGGCCATCTTGTCGGGATGGCCTTCGGTGACGCTTTCGGAAGTGAATGTGTACGTGCTCATGCAAAGTCCTGTCGATGAGTTGAGCGAATGGAGACAATGGTGTCGATGACGGCCCGAGCGACATCTCGCTTCGATGCGAGGTCGATCTCGACAGGCTCCGCGTCGGGCCGCAACAGCGTAACCGCGTTCGTGTCGTGAGCGAAGCCAACCTGCGCAGCACCAACATCGTTGGCCACGATCAGGTCGAGGTGTTTGGCACGCAGCTTCGCAGTTGCGTTGTCCAGCAGGTCGTCGGTTTCGGCGGCGAACCCCACGATCAGCTGGCCGGGACGCTTCTGCGCCCCGAGGCCGGCGAGGATGTCGGGGGTTGCTTCGAGCACGATCTGGGGTGCCCCGTCGCGCTTCTTGAGCTTGCCCGGAGCAGCCACGACCGGACGGAAGTCGGCCACAGCAGCGCTCATCACGACCACATCGTGGTCGGTTGCGGCGATGTTCATCGCCTGCTGCATCTGCTCGGCAGTCTCGACCTGCACGAGACGACAGCCCGACGGCGTCGGCAACGACACGGTGGAGACCAGCGTGACTGCGGCCCCTCGGGCGACTGCCTCGGCAGCAACGGCATACCCCTGCTTTCCGGAGCTCCGGTTGGCGATGACACGAACCGCGTCGATCGGCTCGCGGGTACCTCCGGCAGAAACAACCACCGAGACGCCCTGAAGGTCGTGCGGACCGAGCACTCGCTCCACGGCAGCGAGAATGACCTCGGTGTCAGCGAGGCGGCCGGCACCGATGTCGCCTCCGGCGAGGCGGCCCGAGGCCGGTTCGACCACGTGCACGCCGCGCGAGCGGAGTACGTCGACATTGTCGACCACGCTCGGGTGCTCCCACATCTCGGTGTGCATCGCCGGGCAGACCACCACGGGCGCTCGGGTGGCGATGAGGGTGTTGGTGAGCAGGTCGGTCGAGAGCCCCATCCGGTACGCCGCCAGCAGTCGGGCTGTTGCCGGGGCCACGAGCACCAGGTCGGCACCCTGGCCGATACGGGTGTGCGGGATCGGCGTGGTGGGGTTGTCCCAGAGCTCGGTCTGCACCGGTTCCGACGCCAGCGCACTCAGCGTGGTCCGTCCGACGAAATGCTGGGCGCCGTCGGTCATGATCGGCACCACGTGGGCGCCGGCATCGACGAGACGGCGACACAATTCGATCGCTTTGTACGCAGCGATGCCGCCGGTCACTCCCAGGACGATGCGTTTACCTGCGAGCATCGACGGTCACTCGTGCTCGACGTGCGGACCGGTCGGTCTCAGGCGTCGTCGGATGCTTCGGCGTCGGCTTGTGCCTGCGCTTCGGCGTCGGCGTCGACCTCGGGTTCGGCGATGACCGGCGCCGGGGCCCAGACGATCTTGTCGTCGGCGATCTCCTCGAACGCAATCGACAGGGGCTTGCGAGCCACCGACGACACCTGCGGAGGGATCATGTGGCCGAGGCCGTCACCGAGCTGATTGAAGTAGGAATTGATGTTGCGGGCGCGCCGTGCTGCGAGCGTGACCAGGGTGAACTTGGAATCAACCGTGTCGAGCAACTGCTCGATGGGCGGGTTGATCATCGTGTTGTGGTCGAGCGCCATAGTGATCCGAGCCTACCGTGCACCGGGGCGGGAGCGAGCGCTTTCGATGATCCGCAGCATCTCGTCGATCGTCGCCGCGAGGTCGTCATTGACCACGATGTGGTCAGCGAGCGCACGCCCGATCGGTTCTTCGTCCTCGGCCTTCTTCAGCCGGGCCAACACCTTGTCGCCGGGGTCGCCTCGGCCTCGCAACCGACGCTCCTGCTCCGCTCGTGACGGTGGCATCACGAACAGCAGCATGGCATCAGGGTGCAGCCGCTTGACCTGCTGCGCGCCGTCGACCTCGATCTCGAGCACGAGGTCCTTGCTGTCGTGCGGCTCCGGCGTCGGACTGCCGTAGTAGTTGCCCAGGAACTCGGTCCATTCCAGAAAGCCGCCCGACGCGATCCTCTGCTCGAACGACGCGGTGTCGGTGAACACGTAGGCGTCGTCGGCCTCTGCGGGGCGACGTTCGCGAGTGGTCCACGATCGGCTCAGATGCAGGCGCTCATCTCGCTGCACGAGCGCGTCGACGATCGTTCCCTTGCCGACCCCGCCGGGGCCCGACACGACGATGATCAACGTGGACGCCCGGTCAGCCGAGCAGCTCGAGGAGCTTGGTCTTCTGCTGCGCTCCAAGGCCCTGCACACGACGATTGTCGGCGATGGCGATGTCTTCCATGATGCGCCGAGCCTTGACCTTGCCGAGGCCGGGCAGCGATTCGAGCATCGACACGACCTTGAGCTTGCCGACATTGGGGTCGTCGGACGCCAACGCCTCGCTGAGCGACATCGAGCCCATCTTGAGGCGGGCTTTGATCTCGGCGCGAGCGGCGCGGGCTTCGGCCGCCTTGGCCAGCGCCGCCGTCCGCTGCTCGGGGGTCAGCTGTGGGGGTGTTGCCATGGCGTCACGCTAGCGCGCAGGACGCGATGCGGCGCGGCACGCTCAGCCGATTGCGCTGATGTCACCGAATCGATCGACCCCTCGCTCGGTGGCCCACGCGACGAGATCGCGTTGGATCGACGCGACCGCTGACGGATCGGCGAACGAGGCGGTGCCGACCTGCACGGCGCTGGCCCCGGCGAGGAACAACTCGACGGCGTCCCACGCCGACGCAACGCCACCCACGCCGACGATCGGCAGGTCCGGGTGGGCGGTATGCACGTCGTGCACGGCACGCACCGCCACCGGGTGGATTGCCCGACCCGACAGGCCGCCACCACCGGCACCGAGTGTCGGACGCAGCGTGCGGGGGTCGTAGCCGAGCCCGAGCAGGGTGTTGATGCACGTCACCGCCTCGGCGCCCGCAACGCGGACCGCGTCGGCGACCTCCACGATCCGGTCGGTGTTGGCGCTCAACTTGGCCCATCGGGGTCGACCGCAGACCGCGGTGGCTGCAACGACCTCGGCGGACAGCGCGGCATCGTGAGCGAAGATCGAGCCCCTGCCTTCGAGGTTCGGGCACGACAGGTTGACTTCGACCGCCACCACCTCGGCTGGGGCGGCAGCAAGCAGTTCGGCGGCCTGCTCGTAGTCCTCGACGCTGCGCCCCCAGATGCTTGCCACGACGGTGGCTCCGGTCGCGATCAGGTCGTCGACGACATGGTCGAGCCAGTACTGCACCCCGGGGCCCTGCAGGCCGACAGCATTCATCATCCCCTGCGGCGTGGGATGCAGCCGCGGCGCGGGATTGCCGGGCCACTCGTACGCCGCGAGCGACTTGGTGACCACGGCACCCAGCGCGGCGAGGTCGAGATATCCACCGAGTTCAGTGCCGTATCCTGCCGTACCCGACGCCGTCATGATCGGGGCGCGCAGCGTCACCGAGCCGATGGCGACGCCGGTGTCGATCACGAGACGCCCTGGTGGTATTCCTGCAGCGTCTTGACCGTGAGCGCTTCGCCGTGACGCTCGGACACGCCCTGCACCGCAGCGAGCGCCGCATCGACCGTGGTGACACAGCTCACCCCGTGCACGCTGGCTGCTTTGCGGATCTGTTCACCGTCGCTGCGCCCGAGCGCTCCTCGCGGCGTGTTGACCACGAAGCTGATCTTGCCGTCAGCGATCAGGTCCACCGCGGTGACGGGCCGGTGGGAGCCACCGTCGGCGCCCACCGTGGCACTTGCTTCGGCCTCTTGCACCTTGGCGACCACCTGGTCGACGCTGAGACCGAACGCGGCGAGGTACTCCGCTGTGCCTTCGGTGGCCGCGATACCAAGCCCGAGCGCACGAAACCGTTGCGCGACGACGAGACCGGCCGGCTTGTCGGGGTCGGCCAACGACAAGAACACGGTGCCGTCGTCGGGCAGCGGGTTGCCCGCTGCCAACTCGGCCTTGTAGAACGCCCGGCCGAACGTGTCGGCGATACCCATCACTTCACCGGTCGAGCGCATCTCGGGCCCGAGGGCCGGGTCGACGTCGGGGAACCGGTTGAAGGGCATCACGGCTTCCTTCACCGCGACGTGGCCACCGACCGGTTCGCGCAGAAGCCCCTCCGCGCGAAGCTCGGCGAGCGTCGCGCCGAGCATCACCCGGGTGGCCACCTTGGCCAGCGGCACACCGGTGGCCTTCGCCACGAACGGCACCGTACGGCTCGCCCGCGGGTTCGCCTCGATCACGTAGACGGTGGTGCCGGTGACCGCGTACTGGACGTTGATCAGCCCGCGCACGTCGAGCCGCTTGGCGATGGCGGTGGTGTAGGCCTCGATCACCTCGACGACCCATGCCGGCAGCGTCGGCGGTGGCAGCGCACACGCGGAGTCGCCTGAGTGGACCCCCGCCTCCTCGACATGTTCCATCACCCCGCCGATCAGCACGTCGCCGGTGTGATCACGGATGGCATCGACGTCGACTTCGGTGGCATCGGCCAGGAACCGGTCGATCAACACCGGGCGCTCGGCCGACAGGCCGCCCTCCTTGCCCAAGCTGCCGAACCCTGCGAGTTCTTCCATTGCCCTGGCGAGGTGGTTGCGGTCGTGCACGATCTGCATCGCCCGACCGCCGAGCACGTAGCTGGGCCTCACGAGGACCGGGAACCCGATCTCGTCGGTGATCGAGAGCGCTTGTTCGAGGTCGACCGCCGTGCCGCCCGGAGGCTGCGGGATCCGCAGATCGTCACAGATCACGTTCCAACGTTCGCGGTCCTCGGCAGCGTCGATCGAATCCGGTGACGTTCCCGCCACCAGTTCGGCCGGAATCAGCCCCGAGAGCTTCAGCGGGGTCTGACCGCCGAGCGACACGATGACCGCTTCGGGCTGCTCGACCGCGATCACGTTGAGGACGTCTTCCTGCGTCAGCGGCTCGAAGTAGAGGCGGCTCGACGTGTCGTAGTCGGTGGAGACGGTCTCAGGGTTGCAGTTGACCATGATCGTCTCGAAACCTGCGTCGCGCAGGGCAAACGAGGCATGGACGCAGCAGTAGTCGAACTCGATGCCCTGTCCGATCCGGTTCGGACCCGACCCGAGAATGATCACCTTGCGTCCGTCGGACACCCGCACCTCGTTCTCGTCCTCCCAGGTCGAGTAGTGATACGGCGTCTCGGCGGCGAACTCGGCCGAACAGGTGTCGACGGTCTTGTACGTGGGCAGCACGCCGGCAGCCTCGCGGGCGGCGCGAACGTCGCCTTCCGGCACCGACCAGAGATACGCCAACTGGCCGTCGGAGAACCCCAACCGCTTCGCGCGACGCCATGCCCGCCTCGTCATCTCGGTCGGAGATGTGACCTCGATCGCCTCGCGCTCGTCGGAGATGATCGACATCTGGTCGAGGAACCACGGGTCGATCTTCGTCGCCTCGTGGACGTCGTCGACCGGCACACCGCGATGCAGGAGTGCACCGACCTGTTGGATGCGGTCTGCGGTGGGGATGGCCGCCTGGGCGAGCAGTTCCTCGTCCGACATGGCGTCGAGCTGTTCACCGGCCGGATCGAAGCCGAGGCCGAGCCGCCCTTGCTCCAGCGACCGCAACGCCTTTTGGAGGCTCTCGGGGAACGTGCGCCCGATCGCCATCACTTCGCCGACCGATTGCATCTGCGTGCCGAGGATCCCGGAGGCGCCGGGCAGCTTTTCGAAGGCCCAGCGAGGGATCTTGGTGACCACATAGTCGATCGTCGGTTCGAAGCTCGCAGGCGTCGACGACGTCGCTGTCTGGGTGATGTCGTTGGGGATCTCGTCGAGGGTGTAGCCAACGGCGAGCCGGGCGGCGATCTTGGCGATCGGGAATCCCGTGGCCTTCGACGCAAGCGCCGACGACCGCGAGACCCGCGGGTTCATCTCGATGACCACCTGACGGCCAGTCGCGGGCTCCACGGCGAACTGGACGTTCGAGCCGCCGGTCTCCACGCCGACGCGGCGGATGCATGCCAACGCCGAGTTGCGCATCTCCTGGTACTCGACGTCGGTGAGCGTCTGGATCGGGGCAACCGTGATCGAGTCGCCGGTGTGGACACCCATCGGATCGACGTTCTCGATACCGCAGATGATCACGCAGTTGTCGGCGTGATCTCGCATCACCTCGAGTTCGAACTCCTTCCACCCGTACACCGACTCCTCGATCAGGATTTCACTGATCGGGCTGGCCGAGATGCCGTTGGAGGCGATCTTCTCGAACTCCTCTGCGGTGAACGCGATCCCGGTGCCCCGACCGCCGAGGATGTACGCCGGCCTGATCACGGCGGGCAGGCCGATGTCGGCGATCACCGCACGCGCTTCGTCCATCGTGTGCGCCGTGCCCGATCGCAGGCAGTCGAGGCCGATGCCGAGCATCGCCTGCTTGAAGATCTCACGGTCCTCGGCGGTGGCGATCGCCTCGGCGTTGGCGCCGATCATCTCGGGCTTGCCGGGGACGCCGATCAGGCCGCGTTCGAACAACTCCATCGCGATGTTCAAGCCGGTCTGGCCGCCGAGCGTCGGCAGCACCGCATCGGGCTGTTCGCGGTCGATGATCGCTGACACGACTTCCCAGGTGAGCGGCTCGACGTAGGTGGCATCGGCGAAATCGGGGTCGGTCATGATCGTCGCCGGGTTCGAGTTCGCGAGGATCACGCGGTAGCCCTCGTCGCGCAGGCACACGACACGCCTGGGTACCCGAGTAGTCGAACTCGCACGCCTGACCAATGACGATCGGGCCGGATCCGATGATCAGGATCGAGTGGATGTCGGTGCGCTTGGGCATCAGCGAGCACCCTTCGTGTTGGCGGTGGCGGACGCTTGCTTCATCATGGCGGCGAACTCCTCGAAGAGGTAGTGCGAGTCGTGCGGGCCGGGGTTGGCCTCAGGGTGGTGCTGCACGCTGAAGGCGAGCTGCACCGTCGACGCTCAGACCCTCGCAGACGCCGTCGTTGAGGTTGACGTGCGTCATCGTGGCCTTGCCCGCCAGCGAGTCGGGATCGACCGCGAAGTTGTGGTTCTGGCTGGTGATCTCGACCTTGCCGGTGCTGATGTTGCGCACGGGGTGGTTGCCGCCGTGGTGGCCGAACGGCAGCTTGACCGTACCGGCGCCGATCGCGCGGCCGAGCAGTTGGTGGCCGAGGCAGATGCCGAAGATCGGTACGTTGCCGATCAGCCCTTCGATGCGTGTCGACCGCGTACGGCACGGTCGCCGGATCGCCGGGGCCGTTGCTGAGGAACACCCCGCTCGGGTTGCGGGCGAGGATGTCGGCGGCGCTGATGCCGGCGGGCACCACCTCGACGGTGCCGTACCGCGACAGGTTCACGGCGATGTTGCGCTTCATCCCGTAGTCGACGGCGACGATCCGCGTGCGATTGTCGGGATCGAGCGCGTCGACGGTGTACCCCTCAGCGACGGTGACCTGGCCGACGAGGTCGATCCCGTCCGTGCCGGGTTCGGCAAGGCCGCCGCTCGCAGATCTGCTTCGGAGCGTCGAACCGAATGCTCCGGGCATGGCACCGGCGTCGCGCAGCAGGCGCGTGAGCCGCCGTGTGTCGATGCCGGCAATGCCAGGCACACCGTGCTGCACCAACATCTCCTCGAGACTGCTCTCGGCGCGCTGGTTGCTGTGGCGTCGCGACAGCTCACGCACCACGATGCCGCGGCAGAACGTGCCACGAGACTCGAAGTCGGCGGCGTTGACGCCGTAGTTGCCGATGTGCGGCGTGGTGAAGGTGATGATCTGGCCGGCGTAGCTCGGGTCGGTGATCACCTCCTGATAGCCACTCAGCACGGTGTTGAACACCACTTCGCCGGTGGCGACCGCAGCGTCGGCTCCGAACAGCTCTCCTTCGAACACGCTCCCATCGGCCAGTACCAGGGCCCCGTCGCGCACCGTCATGATCGACACCTCTCGTTTGTTTCGTCGTGCCGGCTCAGCGTCTGCGTGAGCCACAACGCACGGATTCGATCTCGGGGCTCACGCAGAACGCCGGCGGAGCCGATTTGCTGCATGATCATTCTTACTTCTGTATGAACATGCATCAGCGTAGTGCCCGTCCATCCCGAACGACCGGAGTTCCTTCGAAGATCGTGTGACGCACATGACCCCGCAACTCCATACCCACGTACGGCGTGTTGCGACTCTTGCTCGCCAGCTGCGCCGGAACCACTTCCCACACCTCGTCGGGGTCGAACACGGTGAGGTTGGCCGGCTCGCCCGGTTCGATCGGCCGACCGTGGCGGTCGTCGACTCCGGCGATGGCAGCGGGCTTCCACGACAACGCGGCCAGCACGTCGGCGATCGGCATGTCGAGCGATCGCAAGCGACACGCCGAGCGACGTCTCCAACCCCAGCATGCCCCGGTGGCGCCGCGTCCAGCGGCTGCTCCTTGGTCTCGGGGGCATGGGGTGCATGATCGGTGGCGATCGCGTCGATCGTTCCATCGGCCAGCCCGGCGCGAACGGCAGCGAGATCGTCAGCCGTGCGCAGCGGCGGGGCGACCTTGTAGAGCGCGTCGTACGAGGAGAGCAGCTCGTCGGTGAGGCTGAAGTGATGCGGGGTGGCCTCTGCGGTGATCGGCAAGCCATCAGCCTTGGCGGCGCGCACGAGTTCGACGCTCTTGGCGGTCGACAGGTGCAGGAAGTGCATGCGCGACGCCGGTGAGCCGCACCAGTTCGATGTCGCGGTGCAGCATCAACTCCTCGGCGATCGACGGCCAACCCGGCAGCCCGAGACGGCTGCAGCAGGCGCCTTCGTGCATCACTGCACCGACGGTGAGTGCCTCGACCTCACAGTGCTGCGCCAGCGTGATGTCGAGGCCGTCGGCGTATTCGAGCGCTCGACGCATCAGCAGAGGATCCTGCACACCGTTGCCGTCGTCGGTGAAGAGCTTGACGCCAGCCGCGGCGAGCTCAGCCGTATGGGGTGAGCTGCTCCCCCGCTCGCCCAACGGTGATCGAACCCGCAGGTCGCACGTCGCACAACGCCGCACGCTCGCCCTGACGGCGCACGAAGTCCACCACCTCGACGCAGTCCTGGGTGGGGTCGGTGTTCGGCATCGCGACCACGGCGGTGAACCCGCCGAGCGCTGCGGCTCGGCTGCCGGTCTCGATCGTTTCGGCTTCCTCGCGTCCCGGCTCGCGGAGATGGACGTGCAGATCCACGAGTCCTGGGCTCAGCACGAGGCCCGAGGCATCGATCACCTCGTCGGTTTCGACGGACTTCAATCGTTCGGCGACATCGGCCACGACGCCGTCGGCGACTCGCACGTCGACGCGACGTTCTCCGTTCGGGTCGATGACGCGTGCTCCGGTGATCAACAGACTCACGATGGGGTCCCTTCGTTGAGGTTGGTTCGGTCGATGTTCGGTGCGTGCTCGGTGGTGGCGCCCGACCCGAGGAGATCGAACAGCACGGCCATGCGCACGGCGATGCCGTTGGTGACCTGCTGGGTGATCACGGCCCCCGGCAGCTCCGACGGATCGACAGCGATCTCCACACCCCGGTTCATCGGTCCGGGATGCATGATCAGCGTCTGCGGTCCCAGTCGAGCAGCACGTTCGGCGGTGAGCCCGAACCGGGTCGTGTACTCGCGCAACGACGGCACCAACGCCTCGCTCATCCGCTCGCTCTGCATCCTCAGGAGGTACAGCACGTCGAGATCGTCGAGCACCTCGTCGAGCCGATCGGTGATCACGTCAGCGAACTCGTCGCCCGGCTGTTCCGGCGGCAGCAACGTGCGAGGCGCCACGACGGTGACGTGCACCCCGAGCATGCGCATCGCCGCGATCGTGCTGCGCGCCACCCGACTGTGCTTGACGTCGCCGACGATCGCCATGCGGAGACCGTCGAGACCACCGGTGCGACCGAGTGCACTGCGCACGGTGTAGGCGTCGAGGAGCGCCTGCGTGGGATGTGCATGCCACCCGTCGCCGGCGTTGATCACACTGGCCTGTGTCCACCCGTCGATCATCTGCGGCGCACCACTGGAGCGGTGACGCACCACGAAGGCGTCCACCCCCATGGCCGCGATCGTCTCGATCGTGTCGCGGAAACTCTCGCCCTTGTTGAGGCTCGACTGCGACACCGCGAACGTCATCGTGTCGGCCGACAGGCGCTTGGCGGCAGTCTCGAAGCTGAGGCGAGTGCGGGTCGAATCCTCGAAGAACACACTGCACACGGTTTTGCCGCGCAGCGCCGGCACCTTGGGATTCGGGCGGCGATTGACCTCGGCCATGTGGTCGGCGAGGTCGAGAATGCGCACGATGCCGTCGACACCGAGGTCATCGACGGTGAGCAGCGAACGGCCGCTCATCACGAGATCACCACGCCAGCGCTGGTGGCCGCGACCTGTTCGTCGGCGCTCGTCGGCAGGTTCTTGCCGATGAAGTCGGGGCGGATCGGCAGTTCGCGATGCCCGCGATCGACCAGCACGGCGAGCTGCACGGCCTGCGGGCGCCCGTAGTCGGAGACCGCGTCGAGCGCCGCTCGGACCGTTCGCCCGGTGTAGAGCACGTCGTCGACGAGCACGACGGTGGCGCCGTCGACGTCGAACGGCAGGTCGCTGACCGAGCCGGGCGCAACCGGGCGAAGTCCGATGTCATCACGGTAGAGGCTTGCGTCGACCGAGCCGACCCGGACCGCTGCTGCGGGTTCGGGGCCGGAGGCGATGATCCGTTCGATCTCTGCGCCGAGCGCTTCGGCCAGCCACACGCCGCCGTGGGCGATCCCCACCAACACGACGCCGGCAACGCCACGGTTGCGCTCGATGATCTCATGCGCCATACGGGTGACGGCACGCCGAACGTCGTCGGGCCCGAGCACCTGTTTGGTGCCCGCGGCTGGGTTGTGATCAGCCATGTTCTCTCCTCCGTGCGAGCCTCACGGAACTCGCTTCACGGTGAGTGCGAAGGTAGCACCAACTACTGTGCGCTCCATGCATGATCTGGTGATACGTGGGGGATTCGTGGTCGATGGCACCGGGCGACCCGGCCGTGTGGCCGATGTGGCGGTGTCGGACGGCGTGATCACGGCGGTCGTCGATGTCGGGGCCGACTCGGGCGACTCGATCGGCGAAGCTCGTCGAGTGGTGGATGCCACGGGCCGTCTCGTGACCCCGGGGTGGGTCGACATCCACACCCATTACGACGGTCAGGCGAGCTGGGATCCGTTCCTGACCCCGTCGTCGTGGCACGGCGTGACCACGGTGGTGATGGGCAACTGCGGCGTCGGGTTCGCTCCCGCTGCGCCGGATCGACACGACTGGTTGATCGAGCTGATGGAAGGCGTCGAGGACATCCCAGGGAGCGCACTCACCGAGGGCCTGAGCTGGGACTGGGAGAGCTTCGAGGAGTACCTCGATGCACTCGACGAGCGCGAGTTCGTGATCGACATCGGCGCCCAGGTGGCACACGGACCAGTTCGCGCCTACGTCATGGGCGAACGCGGTGCAGCCAACGAGGAACCCACTGCCGACGACATCTCCGCAATGGCCGACATCGTCGAACGGGGTCTGCGCGCCGGCGCCCTCGGCTTCTCCACGTCGCGTACGCCGATCCACCGCTCGAAGTCGGGCGAGCTCGTGCCGGGCACCAACGCGGCGCCCGACGAACTCTTCGGGATCGCTGACGCCCTCGCGTCGGGCGGGCCACGGCGTGTTCCAGTTCGCGCCGGACCACGCCGAGCTCCCCGTCCAGGAATGGCCGTGGATGAAGGAACTCGCCCGGCGCACCGGCCGAACGGTGAGCGTCAACCTCAACCAGCCCGATGACGCCCCCGACCTGTGGCGCGACGTACTTGGGCTCCTCGACGAAGCCAGCGACGAGGGCCTGTCGATCGTGGCACAGGTGGCCGGCCGCGTCGTTGGGCTCCTGATGTGTCTCGAAGGCAGCTTCAACCCGCTGGCGTTCCACCCGGCATATCAGGAGATCGCTTCGCTGTCACTGGCAGAGCGCTCGGCTCGGCTGGCCGACCCCGAACTACGTGACGCGTTCGCGATGGCCCCGGCCGAGGGCGGCGATCTGTACCAGCGGCTGGTGCTCGATCGACTCGGCAGCTTCTGGGCCGTGGAGGACGGCGACATCGACTACGAACCGCCCGCAGACGCCTCGCTCGCCGCGGTGGCGGAACGCACCGGTCGCCGGGCCACCGACCTCATGATCGACCATCTGGCGACGAACGGGGGCAATGGCATCGTGCTGACCCCGTTCTTCAACTACGCCTACGGTGACCTCTCGTTCACCTATGAGGTGCACCAGCACCCCGGTACCCGGATGGGTCTGGCCGACGCGGGCGCCCACTGCGGCGTCGTGTGCGACGGCGGCACCCCCACGTTCATGCTCACGCACTGGACGCGCGACCGCACCCGCGGTCCCAAGCTGGCGCTCGAGCACGTGGTGCGCCGCCAGACCAAGGACACCGCTGAGCTGTACGGGCTCGGTGACCGGGGCGCCCTCGAGCCCGGCCTGCGCGCCGACATCAACGTGATCGACTACGAGCGGTCTCAGTTCGGACGCGCCGCGGATGGCCCACGACCTCCCGGCAGGCGCCCGACGCCTCGTCCAGAAGGCCAAGGGGTACGAGGCAACGTTCGTGGCAGGCGTGCAGATCGTCGACCACGACGAATTCACCGGCGAACTGCCCGGCAAGCTCCTGCGGGGCCCGCGCGCTGCCCCCGCTGAGTCCCAGCGGGACGACACGGCTCAGACCCGCGGTGTCCTCCCGGCCAATCACACCTCAGGGACGCAGGTCGGCCACGAGCGCCGACAGCACGCCGTTCACGAAGCGTCCGCTGTCGTCGGTGGAGAAACGCTTGGCGAGTTCCACCGCCTCGTCGATCGCCACCGCCACCGGAACGTCCTGGCGATGACGCGATCTCGAACGCACCCATGCGCAGCACGTTGAGGTCGAGCACCGGCATGCGCGCCAGCGTCCAGCCCTTGGCGCGCGCGGCAATCGCTGCGTCGAGCGCGTCGACGTGGTCGCCCACTCCGGTCACCAGCAGTGTGGTCAGTTCGTCGGGCTCGAGCACTTGGAGCGCGAGCGCATCGGTGGGCGCAATGCCCTTCGAGTAGGCCTCGTACAGCAGGTACAGGGCGCGTTCACGCGCATCGGAGCGGTCGTCGGGGCGCGGCATGGCAGCCATCTCAGTCAGACTGCTCGACGTCAGACGCGGGTGATGTAGTCGCCGGTGCGGGTGTCGACCTTGACCTTGTCGCCCGGCTCGACGAACAGCGGCACCTGGAGCACCTTGCCGGTCTCCAACGTCGCGGGCTTGCGAGCGCCCGACACGCGATCGCCCTGCACCCCAGGCTCGGTCTCCGCGATGGTCAACTCGACCGATGCCGCGATCTCGACGTCGATGATCTCGCCCTGGTACATCGCGATCTGGGCGATCATCTGCTCGATCAGGTAGTCGGCTGCCTCGCCGAGCGCCGCCTGTTGCACGTTCAGCTGGTCGTAGGTGGAGGTGTTCATGAAGACGTAGTCGTCGCCGTCCTTGTACAGGAACTGCATGTCCTGGCGGTCGACGATCGCCTGCTCGACCTTGATGCCGGCGTTGAAGGTCTTGTCGATCACCGCGCCGGTTCGGGCGTTGCGGATCTTGGTGCGCACGAACGCACCGCCCTTGCCCGGCTTGACGTGCTGGAACTCGACCACCTGGAACAGTCCGTTGTCGAGTTCGAGGGTGATTCCGTTCTTCAGGTCGTTCACGGAGATCTGCGGCATGGGTCGGTTCCTTTGTCGTGCTGGTGCCGGGGGTCAACCCGGAAATGGTCGCGTCACCGTGTGCGTGAGTGGCCGCGAGCCGGTTTCGGTGACGACGAGGAGATCCTCGATCCGGAATCCACCGAAGCCGACACGATAGAGGCCCGGCTCGACGGTCACCACGTTTCCTGCCGCCAAGACCTCCTCGGACACCTGCGAGTGGAACGGTGTTTCGTGGATGACCAGGCCAACGCCGTGCCCTGTGCCGTGCAGGTACCAGTCGCCGTAACCAGCATCGTCGAACAGGTCACGGCACACCGAGTCGACCTCTCGGGCCGTTGCTCCAACAGCCAGAGCGGCGATGCCGGCGGCGGTGCGCTTGCTCGACGAGGCCATAGATGTCGCGTTGCTGCTGGGTCGGATCGCCGATCACGTACGACCGCGTCATGTCGGAGTGGTAGCCGTCGACCAACGCGCCGACGTCGATGATCACGGTGTCGCCGGCCGACGATGGTGCGCCGGGTGGCTTCGTGGTGCGGCCGGGCTGCATGGTCGGGTCCACTGGCAACGATGGTGTCGTAGCTGCGGTCGTCGGCGCCGTGGAGCCGCATCCGGTATTCGAGTTCGTTGCGGATGTCGGCCTCGGTGACCGGGCTGTCGACCGTGGCGAACAGGATCGGCTCCACCTCGGCGAGCGCCGCATCGGCGAATGCCGCGGCGGCGGTGATCCGCTCGATCTCGGCGTCGTCCTTGATCTGACGCTGGAGACCGACGAGCGACATCATCGGCTCGAGCGTGATGTCCGCGGCGAGTCGCGTCCACTCGGCGTGGTTCAGCGATGCGGGATCGAGTGCGACGGACCGGACAGGCGCCAACGACTCGACCAGGCGGTCGTGCAGTTTCGCTCGGCTCGTCTCGGCGATCACGGTGGCGCCGCTCGACGCGGTTTCGGCGCGAGCACGCTCGCCGTAGCGCCCGTCGGTGCCGAGGATCAGGTCGTCGGCGGTGAGCACCGCCCAGCCGTTCGACCCGGTGAACCCGGTGAGCCATCGCACATCGACGAGGTCGGTGAACAACAGCGCATCACATCCATTGCCGAGCCGGCAACGAGCGTCTGCAGCATCGCCACCCGCGCCGCGTGATCGATCGGCGTGTGACGATTGGTGTCAGACACCATGTGTGACGAACCGTTCGAGGGTGGAGCGAACCGCCGGCTCGGGCACGTCGTTGACCACCTCGACCCCATCGAGACCGTCGAGAACGAACGTCAACCCGTCGAGGGCCTTCTTGTCGCGGGCCATCAGCGACAGGAGATGGTCGACGTCGAGACCCTCGGGCGGGGTGATTCGCAGCCCGTACTCCCCCGCCACGATGCGTCGGTGCTCGTCGACGGTGCTTCGTCGACACGACCCGAGTTCGAGCGCGAGCTCGGCTGCGAAGATCAGTCCGATCGCCACCGCTTCGCCGTGAGCAATCTCGTGGTCGGTGGCGATCTCGATGGCATGAGCGAGCGTGTGGCCGTAGTTGAGCAGCGCCCGCCGGCCACCTTCACGCTCGTCGGATGCCACCACCTCGGCCTTGATCTCGATACATCGTGCGATGCGCTCGTCCATCGGCATCGCCAGCAGATCGTCACCGGTGAGGAAGTGGTACTTCGACATCTCGCCGAGCCCGCAGCGACGTTCCCGGTCGGGCAAGCGTGTCGAGCGCATCGAGATCGCAGATCACGCCTGACGGTTGCCAGTATGCACCCACCAGGTTCTTGCCCTCGGGGAGGTTCACGCCGGTCTTGCCGCCCGACGGCGGCGTCGATCATGCCGAGCAGCGTGGTGGCGACATGGACCACCGGGGTACCGCGATGCCACGATGCCGCAGCGAACCCGGCGACATCGGTCACCATGCCACCACCGACGCCCACGACGACGTCACGCCTGGTGAGACCTTGACGGGCGAAGCTGCGGGTGAGTTCCTCGATGGTGGCGAGCGACTTGGCCGCTTCACCAATGCCGATCACATGGGTCTCGACCGAACGGCCAGGGAGCGACACATCGACGGGGATGCCCGCTTGCGTCACGACCGCCACCCGGGTCGCCTGGGGCGGCAACAGCGAGTCGAGCGAGGCAATCGCCCCCTGCGCCGACCAGCACGTCGTAGGCCCGATCGGCCAACGGGACCGTCACGCGCAGCATCGCAGCACCGCCCTGGCGACCTCGGTGGGGGTCCGATGGTCGACCGACACGATGGCATCGGCGACCTCTTGGTAGAGCGGGCCCCGCACCTCGTAGAGCTGCCGCAGCACCGTCTCGGGGTCGTCGTCGAGCAGTGGCCGGTGCATTCCGTTGCGCACACGTTCGAGCAGCACTTCGACGTCGGCGAGCAACCACACCACCTGCGCATCCGCTGCATGCAGTGCAGCCCGATTGGCATCGCTCAACACCACACCACCAGCGGCGGCGATGACCGATGGTTCGCCACCGTCGAGCGCTTCGACCAGGGTGTCGGTTTCGAGCGCTCGGAACGCAGGCTCGCCGTCGGTTGCCCAGATCTCGCGAACGGTGCGCCCGGTGCGCTCCTCGATCATCTCGTCGGAATCGAACAGCGGCCGATCGAGATCCGCGGCGACCAGGCGACCCACGGTGGACTTGCCGACACCCATCATGCCGACGAGCACGAGATGTGTCACGACAAGCGTGGCCGAGAACGCCTCGGCGTTGCGAACGAATTCGTCGACGGAGTCGCCGCCGAACTTGCGCTGCGCTTCCGCCGCCAGCACCAGCGCGACCATGGTTTCAGCGACGACGCCCATCGCCGGAACTGCGGTGACGTCGGTGCGCTCCTTGAACGACACCGTCGATTCCTTGGTGACGGTGTCGACGGTTTCGAGCGTTGGCACGTTGAGCGTGGCGAGTGGTTTCATCGCTGCACGCACCACGAGCAGTTCCCCCGTGGAGATGCCGCCCTCGGTGCCGCCGGCGAGGGTGCTGCCGCGCCGGTACTCGCCGGCGTCGGCGTCCCACGAGATCGGATCGTGTGCAACGCTGCCGCGCCGGCCGGCGACCTCGAAGCCGTCACCGATCTCGACCCCCTTGACCGCCTGGATGCTCATGATCGCCTGCGCCAGCAGCGAGTCGAGTTTGCGATCCCAGTGCACGTGGCTGCCGAGACCGACCGGAACGCCGAACCCGAGCACCTCGACCACGCCACCGAGCGAGTCGCCATCCTTGGCGGCAGCTTTGATCTCGGTGATCATTGCTTCGCTGGCGTCGATGTCGAAGCACCGCACCTGGTTGTCGTCGACCCGATCGAGCTGTTGCGGGGTTGGCCGGGTGGCAGCGGCGGGAACCCGCGCCGAACCCATCTGGATCACGTGCGAGATGATGTCGACGCCGATCGTGGAGAGCAGTGCCTTCGCAACGGCACCAGCAGCCACACGGGCAGCGGTTTCGCGTGCACTCGCTCGTTCCAGGACGTCGCGGGCATCGGTGAAGCCGTACTTCTGCATCCCTGCCAGGTCGGCGTGACCGGGACGAACCTGGGTGAGCGGCTTCTTGGTGGCGCCTGGCGCAGGGTCCATCTCCTCGTGCCACTTGTCGCTGCGGAACCACTCGCTGTTCTTGATCTCGATCGCCACGGGCGAGCCCAGGGTGCGGCCGTGGCGAACCCCGCCGATCAACGTGAGTTCATCTGCTTCGAAACGCTGCCGAGGTCCACGGCCGTAGCCGAGTCGACGCCGCCCCATCTCGGCCTGGATCTGTTCGACGGTGATGGGCAGTCCCGCTGGCAGCCCTTCCATCACGACGACGAGCGCCTGACCGTGGGATTCGCCCGCCGTGAGATACCGCAACATCGGGTGGAGGCTACCGGTCAGTCGCTGCGGCCTGGTTGCTGAGGCCGGCGGCATGTTCGGCGTCAGCCGCTCGGGCCGCCAGCGCCTCCTCGGCAGCTCGACGCATCGCCGTGAGATCGGGGGTGATTCCCAGCCACGCCGTCTGCTGCAGCGCCGCCTGATGGATGAGCATGCCGAGCCCGTCGATGGTCCGCACCCCGTTGTCGGCGGCGCGGGCGAGCCACGCGGTGGTCAGCGGGTGGTACACGAGGTCGACGACCACCTGCTGGGGGCCGAGCAGCGCTGGGTCGCACGGCAGGTCGGCCAGCGTCGCACGCGTTGGATCGATGCCCATGCCGACACTCGATGCGTTCACCACGATGTCGGCTCGCTCGATGTCGGACGAATCGCCGACCGCGGCAACCAACGCCAGACGGCATGCCGACTCGGCGCGCTCCACCGTGCGATTGACCACCCGAATCGAGGCGGCGCCCGCTCGTCCGAGCGCATCGATGACCGATCGGGCGGCGCCACCGGCGCCGATGATCGCCACCTGTGCGCCCGCGACGTCGATGCCGTCGTCTGCGAGCGAGTTCACGAACCCGGCGCCATCCGTACTCGAACCCACCAGTTCGTCACCGTCCCAGCTGACGGTGTTGACCGACGCAAGCGCAGCCGCCGCAGGATCGAGCCGATCGACCGCGGAGGCCACGTCGTGCTTGTGGGGCATCGTCACCGACAACCCACTCAGCCCGAGCACACGCATCGCTGCAATGGCGTCGGACGCCCGATCCTCAGCGACGTCGAACGCAACGTAGGTCCAGTCGACCCCCGCGGCATCGAACGCCGCCTGGTGGATCACCGGCGACAGACTGTGCTCGACCGGCGATCCGATCAGCGCCGCAAGCCGTCGCCGGCTCACAGGATGCCGGCGGCGCGAGCGAGTTCGATGTTGCGCTCGTGTTGCCACAGTTCGTCGGCGAACACGTGGCGGCCTTCGTCGTCGGCGATCACGTAGAAGAGATACCGGCAGTCGGTGGGATTGGGCAGCTCGGCGCAGATGGGGTCGCCGGCCGGTGGGTCGGGCGCTGGGTTGAGGGCTGCTTCGATCGACGCTCGTCCGGGCTTGGCGATCGGCGTGGCGGGCAGACCGAGGCGGGTGTAGGTGTTCCAGGGCCCGTCGGTCTGACGCAGTTCGTCGAACGAAAGTGCCGGGTCGAGGCCCGCCTGCTCGGCGCCGTAGAGCACCGACGCGTCGATCTGCAACGCGGAACGGGATGCCGAAGGCAGTGTCTGCCAAGCGGTTGTGGATCACCTTGGAGATCTTCGCCCGGTCTTCTGGCACCTTGGCTTCTCGCTCGATCAGCGAGGCGATGATGAGGGCCTGGTACGGAGTGATACCAAGCGCCGCCGAGCGGTTCACGATGTCTTCTTGTTGCCCGACGCGCTCCATCAAGGAGATCATCCGCTCGATGACCTGCGCTTCGCTTTCGGCGTTCGACACGTTGTACGTGTCGGGAAACAGCAGGCCTTCCAGTGAATTGATCTCGGGCGGCTGCCAGGCCGCACGAATCGTGCCGTCGGTCGCCGACGTCATGAACCCGTCGGCGGTCAACCTCGGCACCGAGGCAGCGAGCCGCTGCGACATCCTGGTCAGCGTGAAGCCTTCAGGGAAGGTCACATCGGTGTAGGTCTGCCCCGGAGGCGTACGCAGGCGCCCGAGCACGTTGCCCATGTGATCGTCGGGACGGATCTCGTAGTAGCCGGGCGTGAGCTCCAGGCCGCCTTCGCGTTCGACGTACCACTCGAAGACGCCTGGGTCGGAGATGAGACCATCGTCGGCAAGGCGCTGGGACACCGATTCGATGGTGTCGGTGTCGTTGACGGTGAAACTCTGCACGTCGCCAGCAGCACCTTCGGGGTTGATCTTGCCGAGGTACCACCAACCAACAGCCCCTGCGACGAGGATGGCGAGCACCGCAAGCACCATCGACGTCCACACCAGCCACTTGAGGGTCCGGCGCTCGGTGCGAAGTCGCTCGACCGAGCCGGTCTCATCCGTGGCGTCCCAGGGGTCGCTGAGCCAATCGACTGCCGGACGCGAATCCGGATCGATCTGTGCCTCTGGCAACAAGGGGTCGAGCTGCGTCACGACGCACCCTCGTTCGCCGCCCAGTCGGCAGCCCGATGGTCGAGCCAGGCTTGCAGCATCACCGCAGCGGCGACCTTGTCGACCACCTTGCGGCGCTGTCGCCCGTCGAGGCCTGCGTCGCGCATGTTGCGATCGGCAGTCACCGTCGTGAATCGCTCGTCGTACATCTGCACCGGCACCCCCACGACGCTAGCCAACTGTTTGGCCTCGGTCTCGGCAGACCGAGCTGCAGGACCGGATGTGCCGTCCAACGACAGCGGATGGCCGACGACGACCAGTTCGGCTTCCTCGTCGCGGACCAGCTTGGCGATCGCTGCGTGATCGTGGCGACGAGACGACGAACGATGCACCGTGGTGAGCGCTGACGCGATCGTGCCCGAGAGATCGCTCACGGCGATCCCCACGCGTTTCGCGCCGAGGTCGATGCCCAATGCACGGACACCGGGCGGACGGCTCACGACGATGATGCCACCATGGCCGCAGCCGCCTGTGCGGCCAACTCCAGTGCCGCAGGAATGCCGTCGGGGTTCTTGCCCCCGGCGGTGGCGATGTCGCCTCTGCCGCCCCCGCCGCCACCGACAGCCTTGGCCGCGTCGGAGAGCAGTTGCGACGCAGTCCAGCCGCTCCCCGCCTCGACCGCTGCGACGAGACCGACGCCGCCGGTCGCTGTCTCGCCGATGAGCACCACCAGGCGCATGCCCGGATGCTGGCGAACGGCAATGGCCAGTTCGCGGAGGTCGCCAGGCGCCAGCCCGTCGACCCGGGTGACCAGGACGCCATCGTGGGCCACGGCCGCCAACTCGGTGGCGCGCCCCATTGCCAATTGGCCCCGCAGCAACTTGATCTCGTCGTTGAGCGCCTTGATCTCGTCGAGCTTGCGCTGGACACCTCCGAGCACGTCATCGACGGGTGACCCGACCAGACGTGCTGCGTCAGCAAGCAGCACCTCGTCTCGCTGCAGCAACGCCACGCTCGCGTTGCCGGTGACTGCTTCGATGCGGCGGAGATTGGACCCGATCGACGATTCGCTGACCACCTTGATCGTGCCGATGTCGCCGGTGGCGCGGACATGGGTACCTCCGCACAGCTCGATCGACGAACCGGCTTCGAGCACGCGGACGATGTCGCCGTACTTGTCGCCGAAGAACGCGATCGCTCCGAGGGCCTCGGCCTCGTCCTTGGTGGTTTCGAAGATGCGCGTCGGCGTGTTGTCCAGGGTTTCGGCGTTCGCGAGCTGTTTCGATCTCGCTGATCTGCTCCGGCGTCACGGCGTCGTAGTGGCTGAAGTCGAACCGGAGCCGGTCGGGGCCGACCATCGAGCCCGCCTGCTTCACATGATCGCCCAGCACCTGTCGCAGCGCGTGGTGCAACAGGTGGGTGGCGGTGTGGTTGCGCCTGATGGCGGCCCGCCGCTCGGCGTCGATCGATGCGGTGGCAGTCTGCCCGGGGGTGATCACGCCGTCGATGCGGGCCCGATGACGGCGCAGGTTCGGGAGCGCGAACGTGGTGTCGATCACCTGGGCGGTGCCCGTAGGGGTGACGATGGAGCCGGTGTCGCCGATCTGGCCTCCGGACTCGGCGTAGAACGGCGTGCGATCGAGGAAGATGTCGACCAGTCCCGCTTCGTCGCTGTCGACAGCAACCACGGCCAGCACTCGGCTCTCGGACTCGCCGTCGACATAGCCGACGAAGTCGGTGAGGCCGAACTGCTCGACCACGTCGCGGTAGGCATCGAGATCGACGCCGTCGCCGGCGCCCTTCTGCGCGGCCTTGGCGCGATCGCGCTGTGCGGTCATCTCGGTGCTGAAGCCGGCGAGATCGACCGCCACGTTGCGCTCACCCGAAATCTCCTGGGTGAGCTCCAGCGGAAAGCCATAGGTGTCGTGCAGCAGGAACGCCGTCGAACCGGACAGCTCGGTCGGGTTCGATTCGAGTTCGCCGTCGAGGATCTGCAGACCGTTCTTCAAGGTCTGACGGAACCGCTCCTCCTCCTTGGTCATCACGCTCACGACGAAGTCGCGGTGCTTCATGATGTCCGGATACGCCGTGCCCATCACGTCGATCGCTGTCTCGGTGAGCCGGGGCATCACCAACGACTCGGTGCCGAGCAGGTAGGCGTAGCGCACCGCGCGTCGGATGATGCGGCGCAGCACATAGCCGCGTGCCTCGTTCGAGGGAAACACGCCGTCGTTGATGAGCATGGCGCCCGAGCGAGCATGCTCGGCAAGCACGCGCATGGCGAAGCTGTCACGGTCGTCGTAGTCGCCGACTCGGTACGACTTGCCCGTGATCGAACACGCCTCGTCGATCAGCGGCTGCATCAGGTCGGTCTCCCAGACCGAGTCGACGCCCTGCAGCAACGCGAGAATGCGCTCCAAGCCCGCGCCGGTGTCGATCGACGGCTTGGGGAGCAACGAGCGGCTGCCGTCGGGAGCCTGGTCGTACTGCATGAACACGAGGTTCCAGAACTCCATGAACCGGTCGCCTGCCGGGTCGCCGAGCGGTCCACCATCGGGCCCGAACGAGGGCCCGCGGTCGATGTGGATCTCGCTGCACGGCCCGCACGGACCCGTGTCGCCGGCCTGCCAGAAGTTGTCCTTGTCACCGAGGCGCTGAATGCGGTCCATCGGCACGCCGACCATCTCGTGCCAGATCGCCTCGGCCTCGTCATCAGATTCGTGCACGGTGATCCACAGGCGGTCGCCGTCGAAGCCCCAACCACCGTTGGCCGGGTCACCGGTGACGAGATCCCAGCTCCAAGGAATCGCCGATTCCTTGAAGTAGTCACCGAAGCTGAAGTTGCCCATCATCTCGAAGAAGACGAGGTGACGCTTGGTGCGCCCGACGTCGTCGAGATCGTTGTGCTTGCCTCCGGCACGGGCACACTTCTGCGAGCTCACGGCACGAAGGAACGGTGGCTGTTCGTCGCCGACGAAGTACGGCTTGAAGGGCAGCATGCCCGCCACGTTGAACAGCACGGTTGGGTCGTGCGGAATCAGGCTTGCCGATGGCACGACGGTGTGGTCCTTCGCAGCGAAGAAGTCGCGGAAGGAGTCGCGCAGTTGGTCGGCGGTCATCGACGGGCTCATATCGCGAGCGAGCCTATCGACGCCGCTAGCTTGCACCGGCGTGAGTACCCGTCCTGACGATCCGCCGACGCCCGACGACCTGCATGAGTGGATCAGTTTCGAAGACCCCGGCGAGCACCGCACCTGGGTGTTCGATGCCACGTATCTCCGCTCGAACTACACGTGCATCTACGGATGCGGCTGCAAGGGGATCCTCGACCAGCCCGCACCGGAGCTGCAGCTCGGATGCTGCAGCTATGGCGCCCACTTCGCCGACGCCGACGACCTGGCCAACCTCGACCAGCATGCGCAGCGCCTCACGCCGCAGCAGTGGCAGTTCCACCGAAAGGGACATGGCAAGAAGGGCTACACGCAGCTCGGCGAGCCCGACGAAGACGGCGCTCCGGTCACGACCACGCGTCTCGTCGACGACGCCTGCATCTTCCTGAACCGAGTGGGCTTCGAGGGTGGCGTGGGGTGTTCGCTGCACATCGCTGCCCTGGAGGCCGGCGAGCGACCGATGGACTGGAAGCCGTCGGTGTGCTGGCAGGTGCCCATCCGACTCGAACACTCGAGCGATGAATCCGGCCACGTCACATCACGGCTGCGTGAATGGAAGCGGCGCGACTGGGGCGAAGGTGGCGACGAATTCGGCTGGTGGTGCACCGAGGAACCAGACGCATTCGTCGGGGCGACGCCGTTGTACGTGTCGGCGCGCGACGACATCGTCGAACTCGTCGGACCCGCGATCTACGACCTCATGGTCGTACAACTCGAACGGCCGAACTGGGTGCCGCTTCCCCACCCTGCGGTGCGGCGCTGACACCCGGCCGCGCCGGGTCAGTCGTCGGTGTCGTCGTCGTCGAACGTCACGCCGTACTTCTCGGCGAGCGCTGCGTACTCGTCGTCGTCGTCACGCTCCGGTGACTCCGACGGCGCCGAACGATCACCAAAGCCCAAATCAAAGGCTCCGGGACCGGACTGCTTCAGTTTTCTCGCCTCTTCGAATCGGCGATGACGACCCTTCTTCACGACAGGGCTCCTAGACGCTAGAAAGCTGACATTCGGGCAAAGGTTACCGGCGCGATCGATGATTGAGCGGCCTGGCGAGAAGTGTCGCCAACGCCTGGGGTCAGGGCGGTCCCAGATCCCGAACTCGGCGAGCCCACCGCCCCGATCTGCCGTGACCGATGAGCCAAACCCCCAGATCTGGAGGGTTCGCTCATCGCTGGGGAACTGGCGTGGCGACCAGCGTGTCGTGATCAGTCGGCAACGGCGTGCAAGCGGAGGCGACCCTGGGGATCGAACGTGAGCCCGGCCTCCCCCCCGACGAGGCGGCGGATCCCGTCACCGACCATCTCGTTGCGCCAGCCCGAGCTCAACCGGGCGTCGTCGGCGCCGCGCAGGAATGCAACGATGTCGGAGCGTGTGGCGAGCAGTGCGGGGTCGAGGCGTTCATCGCGCGCCAACTGCGCCACCCATGCCGACACCAACGTGACGGCGGGGCGCATGTTGCGATCGAGGTCGTCGACCGACACCGGCGGTGTCGGCGCCGGCGCCCCTTTGGCAGCACGGACAGCTTCGAGGATCTCGTCGGCGATGCCACCGCGGGTGTGGCGGTCGTCGACGCCGCGAGCCTGCGAGAGTTCCTTGACCGTCGATGGGGCCCGCTGGGAGATCCCGAGGATGGCGAGATCCGGCAGGACCTGGCGAACCGGGATGTCGACGCGCATGGCTCGTTGCTCGCGCCAGGCAGCGAGACTCTGAGCAACCGCTCGTGCGCTCGGGCGCAACGAGCGGGCATCCTTGAGGCGCATCCACGCATCGAGCGGAGCCGAGCCGCTCGTCGGCCTCGTGCGCAACTCCTCGCAGGCATCCTCGGCCCAACCGAGACGATCGACCTGCGCCAACTGCGCGACGAGGCGCTCGTGCACTTCGAGCAGGTACTCGACGTCGACGGCGGCGTACTGACACTGACTGTCGGTCAACGGGCGCCGCAACCAGTCGGTGAGGCGATCACCCTTGGGCGGCGACACACCGATCTCGCCCTGCAGCAACGACACCAGCGACGGTGTCCCGTACCCGACGAAGCCTGCCGCCAGCTGCGTGTCGAACATCCGCTCAGGGACCGCGCCGACGGCGTGGGTGAGCACGTCGAGATCCTGCTGGGCGGCGTGGATCACGCACAACGATTCGGACGCGAACAGACGGCTGAACGCCGTGACGTCGAGCGACAGCGGGTCGATCAGTGCCAACTGCTGACCGCTGGCGTCACGCCAGGCGATCTGCATGAGTGCAAGTTTCGGAAAGTACGTCCGCTCACGATGGAACTCGGTGTCGAGCGCATAGCGCGGCAGCAGCGCCAACACGTCGACGAGTTCTTCGAGGTCGGCCTGTTCGGTGACCCAGCGGTAGTCGAGCCGGCGGTCACCCACCGACATCACCGACATCGGCTCCCGTGGCCACGTCGAATCCAGCGGCGACCCACGCCAGCATGCCCCCAGCCACGTTCACCGCATCGATGCCCTGGGCGGTGAGGAACTCGCACGCCTGAGCAGAGCGACCGCCCGAACGACAGATCACGTACGTGGGAGCGCCATCGAAGTGCTCGATGCGGCCCGGCACCGTGGCGAGAGGAACCAGCGTTGCGTGAGCAATGTGGTCCTGTCTCCACTCGTTGGGCTCGCGCACGTCGACGATTCTGGCCGCCGTTCCGAGCGCGGCGAGATCCTGCACCGAGATGTCCACAATTGTCACGGCGTCAAGAGTACCGACGAAGATCCTCGGGGGTGTTGATGTTGCGGAGCGCGGCGGCGTCGACCGCCACCTCCACGGAGCTGAGTTCTTCGATCACCACATGCAGGGCTCGTTCGCCAGCGTCGAACATCTGGCGGATCCGATCACTCGCCGCAGGGTTCCAGATCGCGCAGGTCGGCTCGATCCGTGAGGTCCGAGCAACCACCACATCGGCATCGGGCTGTTCGCGAAGTGCGCTCACCATCGGAGCCATTGCGAGCGGCGTGAGACCAGGCAGGTCACAAGCGACGGCGAACACATGCGGAACCGGCGCCGACCGGAGACCGGCCAGCTCGAGCAGCCCCACGACACCCCCGACCGGGCCAGCCCCCGGGTGCTCGTCGCGGATCACGGCAAGGGCCAACGCGGCGAGTTCGTCGGGATCGCCGCCGTACGCGATCACCGGGACACACCCGACCGCGACGAGCGTGTCGGCGACACGTCGCGCCATCGCCAGGCCGTCGATCGGGATCAGCGCCTTGTTCGTGCCCATCCGACGGCTGGTACCCCCGGTGAGTACTGCACCGAGCAGCGCCGGCACGCTTGCGGCCCGGTCCGAGTCCGCCAGCCCGGTCCCTGGCGGCTCAGACAGCGGGGATTCCCGACGGATCGAGTTGCAGCAGGAACGTCCGGCACCTGTCGGCCTCGTCGTCTTCTCCGATCACCGCAGCCATGTCGCCGAGCCCGCGCAGTGCCCGCAGGAACCCTCGGTTGGTGGGCTCGCTCCACCGCACGTAGCCACTCCCCCGCCATCCATTGGCTCGCAGCGCATCGAGGCCCCGGTGGTATCCCACCCGGTAGGCGGCATACCGCTCGATGTGGTCGCGACCGAGATCGCCCAACTCGGCCCAGGCGTCGAGACAGCGCGGCGATGATGCCACGACATCTGCCACCGCGGCTCGACGCTCGGATGCGTCGCAGGCCAGTGCTGCTGCCAACCGTGCGGCGAGGGCCTGTTCGACAGGAGGCAGGACGGTGGTCGGGAGACCCGACGAGAAATGGATCGGCTGGTCGCTCACGTCACCGGATCGTACGGGAGAACACACGTCATGTGGCTCGTGTCGTCCTACAGTGCTCGCGTGTTTGCGCTGACGCTCGACGACGCCAAGACGATCGCCATCGTGGCGGCCACTGCCCTCGCGGTCGGCGCCGTGGTGTCGTTCTGGGTCATGAAGACGATCATGCAGAAGCTGCTCGTTGCCGCGCTGCTGGGGATGCTGGCATTCGCCGTGTGGACGCAGCGAGTGTCGCTGCAGGACTGCGCCGACAAGGTCACCGCGAACTTCGAGCGCTCCGGCATCGACGCCACGGTGGCCGACACCGAGTGCTCGTTCTTCGGCGTCACGATCACGATCTCCGATCCTCGTGCGGACGACGCGGCGAGTGTCGAGCGCTGACACCCCCGAGATCGGCTCCCCACCCGTTCTGCCACAGCACGTCGGCGAGCGGGAGCGGATCAAGAGCGCAACGCTGGCCCGGCTGACCGGCGCCAAGACCGTTGCCAACATCGCGTTGCGATGGATCCCCCCATTTCTTCCCACGCTGGCGCGGGCCTTCGGCGCGACGACCACACAGCTCACCACCGTGCTGGGAGTTGGCGAACTCGCCGGCTTGTCGACCGTGCTCGTCGGACGGCACCTCGACCGAGGCCGCGAGCGTGCGGTGATGATCGGCGCGCTCGAGTTTGGTCGCAGCGTCGGCGGTGATCGCCCTCATCGGCACGTTTGCAGCATTCGCAATCTCGTTCTTCGTGCTCGTGCTCGGCGTGTCGAACCTGACCGTGGCCGGTCAGGCCTGGATCAGTCACCGTGTCGACTACGGCGAGCGAGCGAGAGCGATCGGGCTGTACGAGACCTCGTGGGCGATTGCACTCCTCGGTGGCGCTCCGCTGGTGGCGCTGCTGATCAACCAGTTCGGTTGGCGCGGCCCGTTCGTCGCCATCGCGGTGGCATCGGTGGTGGCCGCTGGCGTGGTCGCGGCCACGCTGCCCGCCCATGTGCCCGTGCGGGGCCTCGACCTCGACCAGGCCACGGCTGCGTCCAGCACCCGAGCGACGAGACGGACGCGAACGGCGCCGATCACGCCACGGGCGTGGTTGGTGATGGTCGCATCGGCCACGATCGCCATGGCAGGGCTCGCCGTCTTCGTGATCTCGGGGTCGTGGCTCGACGACGCCTTCGGCGTGTCCACCGGCGGCGTGGGTGTGGTGGCGATGGCATTCGGCGCCACCGAGCTCGTGTCGAGTCTCGGCAGCGCCGCCTTCGCCGACCGGCTCGGCAAGCTCCGCACCACACTCGGCGGGATCGCTGGATTGGTCGTCGGACTCGGCATCATCGTGAGTGCCGGCGGTGAGCTCTGGGTGGGAATCGTGGGCTTGCTCGTGTTCCTCTTCGGCTTCGAACTGGCCTTCGTGACCTCGTTGTCGTTGGTGAGCGAATCGATGCCCGACGCGCGTGGGACCACCTTGGCAGCGAGCAACGCCGTTGGCACCGTGGCTCGGGCGAGCGGGGCAGTCGCGAGCGGCTGGCTCTACGGAGTCCACGGGGTCGCCGGCACGGCAGTGCTGTCGGCCGGAGCGGCGGTGACCGCCGTGACGTGTCTGCTCGTGAGCCGTCGATCCCCGATGTCCCCGCAGTCCGGCTGATCTGCCGCGAGACCGGCGATGGCGCTCAGCTGAGCGTTGCGAGAAAGCGTCGCACCGAGTCGGCAACGTCGTCGGGGTGCGTGTGGGGGCCGGCGTGACCTGCATCTGGCACCACGTCGCAGGAACAGCCCACGATCAACTCCGTCAGCGCTGACATCGCGACGCGGTGGTGCTCACGGGCGCGCTCGCCCCTGAGGGCGAGCACCGGCACGCGGATCTCGCTGCCGTGCCAGGGTGCAGCGCGGCGCAGATCGGCCAGTTCGCCGACCATCGCTGCGCCTTCGGCTCGCCGCTCGAGTTGTTTCGCAGGCGGGAGACGTTCCCAGGTCGCATCGCCGACCAGTCGGCGCATGAATGCCTCGGCGGCATCGCCTGAGTCGTCGGCAGCCATCGCCGCCGCCCCGGCAGAGTCGCCTGGCCACCAGTCGAACCACGACAGCGGGGTCTCGTACACGATCACGGCGTCGGCGAGGTCGGGCCGTCGTGCGGCCAAGCCGAGGGCCACGTTGCCACCGAAGCTGTGTCCGAAGATCACCGCGCTGCTGCGCGCCCCATCGCGATCGAGTTGCGCCTCGAGCAGATCGACGAGGTCATCGATGTTCGCCTCGACATTCCATGGGGGCCCACACTGCCCGGAGCGTCCGTAGCCGCGCCGGTCGTACCGGAGCACCCGGTGGTCGGCGTCGAGTCGCCGACTGAGACGGAGGAGGCCAGCGGAGCGATCCATCGACCCGTGCACCAGAACGAGCGGCGGATCACCCGGCTCACCCGCTGCCTCCCACCACAGCTCGTCGCCGACGTTCGGCTCGAGAGCTCGCGGCATCAATCGACGCTGACGATGCGCAGGACGTCGGTGGCCGCATCGACGGGCCGCGGCCGATCGGGGTCGGGAGCTCCGGCGAGCACCAACACCCGGTCTCCCGACGTGATGAGGCCGGCCTGCACCGCGGTCTGCACGGCGAACCACACCATCTCGTCGGTGCTGCCGTACAGATCGACTCGCAGGGGGGTGACCCCCCAGCTGAGCGCCATTGCTCGCACCACCCTCGGATTCGGAGAGAGCCCGATCATCTTGGCTGCCGGGCGGAATCGGGCCATTGCCCGTGCGGTGCGGCCACTGCGGGTACAGCACAAGATGGCCGCGACGTCGGCATCGAGCGCTGCCTGCGATGCCGCGTGGGTGAGCGCGGCGGTGATCTGGTCGATGTTGGACATGGCATCGTGGTGGGCGAGGCGTTGCACCCGTCCGAGCCGGTCGGCCCACTGCCGATACGAGGCCTCCGACTCGGCGCGCAGGGCGACCTTGGCCATGGTGCGCACCACGGCAGCGGGGTCGTGACCGATCGCGGTCTCGCCCGACAGCATCACGGCGTCGGTGCCGTCGAAGACCGCGTTGGCGACGTCGCTCACCTCTGCTCGCGTCGGCGACGGTGCGGTGATCATCGATTCGAGCATCTGCGTGGCGGTGATCACCGGAACTCCCGCCTCCACGCAGTGGCGAACGATGCGCTTCTGGAGATGTGGCACGTCCTCGATGGGGCAGTCGATGCCGAGGTCGCCGCGGGCCACCATCACCACGTCGGCGGCGGCCACGATCTCGTGCAGGTGGTCCACCGAAGCCCGCGTTTCCATCTTCGCCACGATCTGCGCGCGGTCGCCCACCACGGCACGAACCTTGTCGACGTCGTCAGGCGACCGCACGAACGACACCGCGACGTACTCCACTCCAGCGGCCGCCACCGCTTCGGCGAGTACGAGGTCCTCATCGGTCGGCGATGGCAAACGAAGCGTGTCGGACGACAGGTGGACCCCGGGGCGGCCATTGGCCTCGCCACCGGTTTCGAGTCGGGCAGTCGCGACCTCGTCGCCGATGTCGAGCACCTGCATCGCAATCGCTCCGTCGCCGAGCTGCACCCGGCTCCCCACCACGAGGTCGACCAACAGTGTCGGGTAGGCCACGCTGATCTCGTCGGCAGTGCTGTGGCCGTCGCCGGCGCGCAGCGCGATCGTTTCACCAGCGACGAGACGCACGCCACCATCGGGAAAGGCGCCAGCGCGGATCTTCGGACCGGGAAGGTCGGCCAACACCGCCACCTCTCGACCGCACCGCTCACTGGCTCGACGTACCCGTTCGAGGCGCTCGAGGTGCTCCTCGAGGGTGCCGTGGCTGAGGTTCAGGCGGACCACGTCGACGCCAGCGTCGATCAGCTCGACGAGCCGTCGGTGGTCGTCGCTTGCCGGGCCGATGGTGGCCACGATCTTCGTTCGTCCGGTCATATCTGCTTGTCTAACAGGCAATGGAACTGCTGATCATCCGTCATGGTCTTCCGGTGCGACGAGAACTCACCGAAGGGGCTGCCGATCCCGAGCTCGCTCCGGACGGCCGTCGCCAGGCCGCTCACCTCGCCGAGTACCTCGCCACCGAGCGCATCGACGCCATCTATGCCAGCCCGCTCGCACGTGCACGCGAAACGGCGGCACCACTCGCCGAGCTTCTCGGACTCGAGGTGCGCATCTCGGCGGGCGTTGCCGAGTGGGACCAGCACAGCCCGGAGTACATCCCCGTCGAGGAACTCAAAGCTGCCAACGATCCACGCTGGCACGCGCTGCTCCGGGGCGACTGGGACTCCGACGAGACCGAGGCCGACTTCCGCGCCCGCGTCCTCGACGCCATCGAATCCATCGTGGCCAGCCATCAGGGCCAACGTGTCGCCGTGGTGTGCCATGGTGGCACGATCAACGGCTACCTCGCTCACGTGCTCGGACTCGGCGATTCCGCACGAGGCTTCTTCTACCCGAACTACACCTCGATCAACCGTGTGGCCGCTGCATCGAGCGGCGAGCGCTCGGTGGTCACGGTGAACGAAACGAGCCACCTCCGAGGCACCGGCCTCCCGATGGGCCTCTTCCAGCAAGGATGACATGACCGACGACCTGATCGACTTCCTCGACGCCTCGCCCTCCCCGTGGCATGTCGTCGACTCTGCAATCGACCGTCTCGAGGGGTTCACACGCCTCGACGAACGCGATCCCTGGATCGCCGTGCCATCGGCCGGCTACGTCGTGCGATCGGGGGCGATCATCGCATGGCGGCTCCCGGCGGCCGCGACGCCCGCCCACGCCCCCTTTCGCCTCGTGGGTGCTCACACCGACTCGCCGTGCCTGCGCGTCAAGCCTCGCCCTGACACCGGCGGCCATGGCTGGCGCCAGCTCGCCGTCGAGGTCTACGGGGGCATCTTGAACAACAGTTGGCTCGACCGAGACCTCGGCATCGCCGGCCGGCTCGTGAGCGCCGACGGGTCGACGTCGCTGCTCAACGTGGCCGAGCCGGTTGCCCGCGTGCCGCAGCTTGCGGTGCACCTCGACCGTGACGTCAACAACGGTGGGCTCACCCTCGACACCCAACAGCACCTCACTCCGGTCTGGGGCATTGGGCAGTCGGCCCCCGGCGACTTCGCATCGTGGCTGTGCGAGGTCGGTGATCTCGACGAGGCGCCGCCATGGTGGGAACTGTGCCTCTACGACGTACAAGGTGCAGCAATCATCGGCGCCGATCAGTCGATGCTGGCGTCGGGACGTCTCGACAACCAGCTGTCGTGCTGGGCTGCGATCACCGCGCTCGCCGCCTCCGATCCCACCGACCACATCGCCGTCGCCGTACTGAACGACCACGAGGAAGTCGGCTCGTCGAGCAACACCGGGGCTGCCGGGCCGTTCCTCGAACAGGTACTCGGCCGGATCGTCGCTGCCCGAGGCGGCACGGCCGATGACCTGGCGCGGTCGTTTGCCGCGTCGTCGTGCGTGTCGGCAGACAACGCCCACGCCGTGCATCCGAACTATGCCGAACGCCACGAGCCCGGTCATCGGCCGATTCCCAACGGCGGACCTGCGATCAAGGTGAACTCGAACCAGCGGTACGCCACCTCGGGCCAGACCGCTGCCGCGTTCCAGCGGGCGTGCGAGGATGCGGGCGTGCCGTGGCAGGTGTTCGTCTCGCGCAACAACATGCCCTGCGGATCGACGATCGGACCGGTCACCTCGACACGGCTCGGCATCGCCACCGTGGATGTCGGCGTGCCGCAGCTGTCGATGCACTCGGCCCGAGAGCTCTGTGGAGCCGATGATCCTGGCCACCTGGCAGCTGCGCTTGGCGCCTTCTTCAGCAGCTGAGCGTCAGCCGACGCGGGATTCTGCGAGATCGTAGAGACGCTGGAGTTCCGCCGACAGGCGGGCACTCGCCTCGGTGATCGCCCGACGAGGGGCGCGCCCCGACGGCCCGGTCTCGACGGTGAACGGCTCGCCGATGATCACGTGCACCTTCGACGGACGAAACATCCGGGCGTGGCGCGGCATCACGCGTGATGATCCGCCGATACCGATCGGAACGATCGGTACGCCCGCCCTCGCCGCCACGAATGCCGCGCCGTCGAACAGCGGGTGGATCCTGCCGCCTTCTTTGCGTTCACCCTCCGGGAAGAGCACCAGCGGCTCGCCTCGGCCGAGCACGGTGATGCATCGCGACAGGGCCTCACGGTCAGCGGTGCCCCGATCGACGGGGAACGCTCCGAGCGCCGAGAACAACCACCCGACACGGGGGTACTTCCACACTTCCTTCTTGCCCATGAAGAAGATGCGACGCGGCGTGACACACGCGACGATCGGGGTGTCGACGTAGCTGCGATGCACAGGCGCAACCACGTACGCACCCGTCGCAGGGAGCCGCTCGCGCCCGTCGATGTGCAGCCGGGTGACCGCACGGGTGAACCAACACACGAGTGATCGGATCACCCGATAGGCAATGAGGCTCGCTCGCGAATCGGAGGCGAGCTGCGTCTTCGGGCTGGTCACCTGGACATCATCCCCACCACCTGGCTGACCACCTCGTCGATCGACAGTCCCGTGGTGTCGACGACGACGGAATCGGACGTTTCGGTGAGGGGGCTGTCGGCCCGAGTCGAGTCGTTGCGATCGCGCTGGATGATCGACGCTTCGACCTCATCGACATCGCCGCCGATTTCGGCGACGCGACGCTCGGCTCGCACCCGCGGCGAGGCGGTCACGAAGAGCTTCAACGTGGCGTCCGGAAACACCACCGAACCGATGTCACGACCCTCGACCACGCCGCCGTCGTGCTCTGCCACCCACACCGCGTTGACGCCGCACGAGTTCGGCACGCACGGCACTGTTGGCAGCAACGCCACTCACCGCGGCGGTCACCTCGCGCCCTCGGATCTCGACGGTGGCGTCGACGCCATCGACCCGCACCGACGAGCCGTCGAGCACCATGTCGACGCCCAGTGCCAGCGTGGCCACCTCGTCGTTGCAGCAGGGTCAGCCGGGTCGATGCCGCGGCGGAGCGCCGCGAACGTGACCGCCCGGTACATCGCTCCGGTGTCGAGGTACCCCAACCCGAGTCGCGCTGCCACAGCACGGCCCACCGTGCTCTTGCCTGCACCCGCTGGCCCATCGATGGCAACGACCACCAGGTCGCCACTGCTCACCACGACCCCCCGAGCGGTCGACCCTCGTCGTAGCCGGCGGTGCTCTGCACCCCGACGACGGCCCGCTGCTGGAACTCCGAGATCGTGTCGGCGCCCGCATAGGTGCACGCCGACCGGAGCCCGGCGACGATCTGATCGATGATGTCCTCCACGCTCGGCCGTTCGGGATCGAGGTACATCCGCGACGTGCTGATCCCCTCCTCGAACAGTTCCTTGCGGGCCCGCTCGAAGCCGTGGTCGCCGGCGTTGCGGTGCTTCACTGCACGGTTCGACGCCATGCCGAAGCTCTCCTTGTAGAGCCGCCCATCGGGGTCGCGCAGCGTGTCCGCCGCCGACTCGTAGGTGCCCGCCAACCACGACCCGAACATCACGCTGGCCGCTCCGCCTGCCAGGGCCAGTGCGACGTCGCGCGGGAATCGCACCCCGCCGTCGGCCCAGATGTGGCGTCCGAGCCGTTGCGCTTCATCGGCACATTCCAGCACAGCGGAGAACTGCGGCCGACCGACGCCGGTCATCATGCGAGTGGTGCACATCGCCCCTGGCCCCACGCCGACCTTGACCACATCGGCACCCGCTTCGATCAACTGCCGGGTGCCGTCGGCAGTCACCACGTTGCCGGCGACGATCTTTGCGTCGGGGAGCACCGCTCTGACCGCTTCGATGGCGTGCAATGTGCGGGTCTGATGCCCATGTGCGGTGTCGATCACGAGCACGTCGACGCCGTGTCCCACGAGTGCTTTCGCACGACCGGCCGGGTCGCCGTTGATCCCCACGGCGACACCGACCATCAGCCGTCCCTGGGCATCCACCGCTGGCTCGTAGATCGTGGAGCGCAACGCGCCCTCGCGGGTGATCACACCCAGCAGCCGGCCGTCGTCGACCACCGGGGCCACGCGCAACCGGTTTCGACCGAGGTGATCGAACGCTTCGCCCGGGTCGATGTCCGGACTCAGAATGTGCAGGCTCGAGCTCATCACGTTGACCAACTGGGTGAAACGATCGAACCCCTCGCTGTCGCCCTCCGTGAACACCCCGATGGGGGCGCCGTCCTCGACCACCACGACGGCGCCGTGCGCCCGCTTGTGGATCAACGACAGCGCATCGGCGATCGTCGCCTCGGGGCCGAGTGTGATCGGCGTCTCGAACATGGTGTGACAACGCTTGACGTAGTCGATCACCCTGGCAACGACATCGACCGGGATGTCTTGGGGCAGAATCGCAATGCCGCCGCGACGGGCCACCGTTTCGGCCATGCGCCGACCGGCCACGGCGGTCATGTTCGACACCACCAGCGGGATCGTGGTCCCGATGCCGTCGGGGGTACGCAGATCGACGCTCATGCGCGACGGCACATCCGACAGGCTCGGCACCATGAACACATCGCTGTAGGTCAGGTCGTACCCGGGTTCGGGGTGAAGCATTCGCATGGGGCCTCCTCGTGCGGCGATCCACTCTGGATCAGCCGGCAGCACTCGCTTCGTGAGCGACCACAGGCTAGGCCCTAGCCTGTCGCAACCATGACCTCCGTTGGCGCACCTCCCGTTGTCCTCGTCCACGGGTGGGGCGGGTCGTTCGAGTCGACATGGCAACGCAGTGGGTTCACCGCGCTCCTCGAGGACGCGGGCATCGAGGTCATCGGCGTCGACCTCCTGGGACACGGTTCCGCACCGAAGCCTCACGACCCGGAGGCGTACACCGACCTCACCGAGCGAGTGGTTGCTGCATTGCCCGGCGGACCAGTGGATGCGATCGGCTTCTCGCTCGGCGCCATGACGCTGCTGCGGTTGGCGACGATGGCACCGCAGCGATTCAACCGAATCGTGCTGGCCGGCGTCGGCCGGAACATCTTCGAACGCGACGACACCGGCACGAAGGCGATCGTCGCCGGGCTCGAATCCGTCACAGCCGGTGGTGACCCGTCGACGCTCGACAACACGGTGCGCCTGTTCACCCAGTACGCCAGCCAACCCGGCAACGACATCGACGCACTCACCGCCGTGATGAAGCGCCCCCCTGCGGCACCGATCAGCCCAACCGACTGCGCCGCCATCCCGTGTCCGGTGTTGGTGGTGGTGGGCGATCAGGACTTCGTGCATCCGGGCGACGACCTGGCGGCTGCATTTCCCGATGGCCAATGCGTGACCCTGCGCAACGTCGACCATTTCGCCACCACCGAATCGTTCGGCTTCTTCGACGCCGCGCTCGAATTCCTCGACGCGATCTGAATGAACCAATGACGACCAGCGACCTCGACGCTGAGCGCGTCGCCCACGACCTGGTGACCACCGACGTCGAACGCGCCGCCGCGGCCATTCGTGCGGGTGGCCTCGTCGCCATTCCCACCGAGACGGTGTACGGGCTGGCTGCAGACGCCACCTCCGAACGTGCAGTGGCGAGGATCTTCGATGTCAAGGGTCGCCCGGCCGATCACCCGCTGATCGTGCACCTGCCCGACGCCGGTGAACTCGAGCGGTGGGCGGCAGTGGTGTCGGAGACGACCCGGCTGCTCACCGACGCGGCCTGGCCGGGCCCGCTCACCGTCATCGTCCCCGCGCACCCGGGGTGCTCGACGCGGTCACCGGCGGACGCGACACCGTTGGGTTCGCGTCCCCGCCCACCCCATGGCCCTCGAACTGCTCGAATCCTGCGGGGTTGCGCTCGCCGCTCCGTCGGCCAACCGGTTCGGCTCGGTCAGCCCGACCACCGCTGCCCACGTCGTCCGCGACCTCGGCAGGTATCTCGACCCCGCCCGCGACCTGATCCTCGACGGTGGCCCCTGCCCGATCGGCGTCGAGAGCACGATCGTCGATTGCACGACGGCTCCACCACAGATGCTGCGTGCCGGTGGGGTGTCGGCCGAGGACGTGAACCGGCTCCTCACCGACTCGATTGCGCCTGCGTCCGGCCCGAGTCGGGCCAGCGGCATGCTCGCCTCGCACTATGCACCGCGCTGCGTTGTCCGCCTCGCGGAGTCCCGCGGCGACGCCGAGGCACTCCGTCACAACACACCGAACGCCGAGGTGCTCGACCTCACCGACGACACCGTTGCGTACGCACGCGAACTCTACGCACGCCTGCGTGACGCCGACGATCGAGGTGTGGGCACCCTGATCGCCGTGCTCCCCGCTGCTGCGGGGATCGGCCACGCGATCCGCGACCGCTTGAAGAAAGCCGCAGCACCTCGCACCCTCTGAGGTGTCACGGGGCTCCGCCCTCGTTGGGTACCGTTGGGCATGACCAGCAAGGCAGTCCGAGTACCGCACGGAGCATTGTCGATGTCCAAACGTCGGCACTCGTCGAAGCATGTCCGCAAGCTCGTCCTCATCGCAGCGGCCGCCGCCCTCGTGGGCGCCGCCTGTGGCGGCGGGTCCGACGACACCGCCGAAACCGGAACACCGGAGCAGACCGGTGCCGGTGCACCGGCACCAACCGACGGAGAGCCGACCGACTCGACCGGCACGTCCGTGACCGCGCCAGCGGTACCGACCGATGACCCTCCCGGAACCTCGGCCGCCCCGCCGGCAAGCACCGCCCCACCGGCACCGATGCCGTCGACGGCTGAGCTCGAGGGCATCTCGATCGGCTTCGACCAGGTCGCCGACGTCGCGAAACCCACCAACGTCGCCTGGCGCCCCGGCGACGATGCGATGTACGTGACCACCCAGCCCGGCCCGATCTACCGCATCGCCGACGGCCAGCAATCGCTCGTGCTCGACCTCACCAGCGACACATTTCCCGACGCACCCGGCTCCGAGCGAGGCATTCTCGGCATTGCATTCGACCCCCGTGACGGTCGCATGTTCATCAACTACACCGATGCCAACGACGACACCCGCGTGGTGTCGTACGAACTCGTCGACAACGTGGCAGTCCCCGAGTCGCGCCGCGAGGTGTTGTTCATCGAGCAGCCCGGGGTCGGCCACAACGGCGGCGACCTCTACTTCGAGCCGTCGGGCAACCTGATCATCAGTTCGGGCGACGGTGGCGGCAGCAACGGCCGCGACGCACAAGACACCACGAAACTGTTGGGAGCATTGCTGCGCATCGAACCCCGCCTCGACGGCGAGGGGTACCTCATCCCGGCCGACAACCCGTTCGCCGACGGCGTCGACGACCGCCCCGAGGTGATCGCTCGGGGTTTCCGCAACCCGTGGACCGTCACCGTCGATGACGACACCGGCGACATCTGGGTCGGCGACGTCGGCAACGACATCATGGAGGAGATTTCGGTGATGCGGCCCGACCAGTGGGGAGGAAACTTCGGCTGGCCCTACTGGGAAGGAACCAACGCTCGCAACACCAGCGAAGCACCCGAGGGTGTCATCGCCCCGGCCTACGCGTACGACCGGTCGGTCGGCGTGGCCGCGATGGCAGGACACGTCTACCGGGGCGTGCGGATCCCTGAATTGCAGGGTGCCTTGCTGTTCGCCGACCTCGGCGGTCCGGTGTGGGCGCTCGGAACCGATGGCGTCACGCGAATCGATTCGGAGACGATCCGAACCGTCACCGGATGGGCCGAGGGTCCCGATGACGAGCTCTACCTCATCGGGTTCGAAGGGATCTACTCCGTTGTCCCACGCTGACCGAACGGTCGGTCGGTGAGCGAGATCACGGCCAGTCGACGGTGTTGAGGTTGGCGATCCAGGCGTCTCGCACGGCGAGCACGTCAGGGGTGGGCGCGCCATCGATCCCAGCAACCGCCAAACTCACGGTGGAGCCACCTGCGTCGGGAACGACGTCGAGGCCGCACCAACAGTCGAACGGCTCGTACAAATAGGTGTCGAGCCGATAGGGCGGCTCTTCGTCGAGTACCTCACCGAGCCACGACGTCACCACCAGCAACGCCTCGAAGGTGTCGACCGGAAGCGCTTCAACGGTGAACGACGGCATGTCGTGCACCACTCGCCCGCCGGGGGCGCGCTCGCCACGGTCACGGTGGATGGGTTCCGGCTCGGACCCGTTCGAGTCGTCGCGGTCGGACTCGGCCGATGGTGTTGGCTCCGCCTGGTCCCGACGGCGTCGCTCGATGGCCTGGAGCGCAACGGCGGCCGCCTCGTTCACCGCCTGCATCGCGTGCTCGTCGCCACCATGATCGGGATGATGCGTCTTGGCGAGCAATCGACGCGCTGTGCGCACCTCGGCAGTGGTCGCATCGCGGTCCAACCCGAGCAGTTCGAACGGATCCGACGCCGCCATGACCGTCAGGTGCCGGTGTCTCGCAACGTGGCGTAACGCTCACGGAGCGCATCCGGCTCCACCTCGTCGAACGCCTGCACGGCGACCATGTCGGTACCGAGGCCCCACCTCTGCTGCACCGCAGCGTGATCGACGCCGAGCGCCACCGCTGCGGCCTGCACAGCGGCTCCCGCGGCGACTGCCTCACCGACGTCCGCGACCACCACCGGCACGTCGATCAGCCCGGCGAGAACCCTGCGCAGCGCACGCGAGCGCGCTCCGCCGCCCGTGAGCATCACTCGTCCCGTGACGGGAGCGAATCGACGCAACGCGTCGAGTGCGTCGAGCAGGCTGCATGCAACACCGTTCACCGCAGCGAGCGCCAACTGCTCGCGAGTCACGTCGCTGCGAATCCCAGCGATCACCCCGCGTGCGTCTGGCCGACTCGGGGTTCGCTCACCGTCGAGATAGGGCAACAGCACCGGGACGTCGCTGCTGGGGAGCGCAGCCTGCGCCAGCCGGTCGAACTCATCGTGGTCGACACCGAGCAGACGCGCCACGGTGTCGAGCACCTTGGCCGCGTTGGACGTGCACACCAGCGGGAGGAACCGTCCCGTGGCGTCGGCGAAGCCCGCCACCGCACCGGATGGATCGGCGCTCGGTGCATCAGCAACTGCGAACGCCGTGCCCGAGGTACCGATCGAGATCACCGCATCGCCCGGTGCGAGGCCGAGGCCGAGCGATGCGGCCATGTTGTCGCCGGTGCCCACCGCCACGGCGGCACCGTTCCACGCCCCGACGACATCGAGCGGGCCGTGCACGGCGGGCACCACTGCGCTCCAGTCGCGTTCGGCGTCGATCAGACCGAGGAGATCCCAGCGGTAGTCGCCGGTGGCCGGCGCCCAGTAGCCCGTGCCCGATGCATCGCCGCGATCGGTCACCACCTTGCCGGTCAATCGGAAGGTGAGATAGTCGTGCGGCAACATCACCTGCGCCATGCGCTCCCAGGCATCCGGACGGGTCCGATGCAGCCAGGACAGCTTCGTCACGGTGAACGCGGCACCGGGCACGCTGCCCACCGCGTCCGCCCAAGCGCTCGCACCACCGTCGCCGCCACCGCGAGCGTCGTCGTCACGGGCCAACTGGTCGAGCAACCAGCGTGCGTCGGGGCGTCGACTCGGTGTCGTTCCACAGCTTGGCGGGGTGCACCGGGCGGCCATCGACGTCGAGGGCCACCATGCCGTGTTGCTGAGCGGCCACGCTGATCGCTCGCACATCGGCGGTGTGGGCGGGCGCTGCACGGCCGAGTTGCGACCACGCTGCTTCGAATGCCGTCCACCACGAGGCGGGATCCTGTTCGCTGACCGGAGGGGTCACCGACGGGTGGGGCGCAGCAGCGCCTGCAACGACCTCACCGCTGTCGAGGTCGCGGATCTCGACCTTGGTGGACTGTGTGGACGCATCGACACCGGCGACGAAGGGCACCGGCGCGAACCCTACTGTGAGCGACCAGCGGACGACTCGGCCGACCCGGCCCCGCTCGCCACGTCGGCACCCTCGACGTCGTCAGGCCCATCGGTCGTCCACGGTGCGCCGACGCCCCATCGGTCGTCGAACACGATCTCGTCCAACGGCTTGCGCTTCAGCGGCCCGTGGCGACCCTCGGGGACACCGAGCGTGATGCAGGCCGACAGGGCGACGTAGTCGGGCACATCGAGCAGGTCGCGCAGCTCGGCCTCCACGCCGAGGTGCCACATCGTGAGGGCGCCTCCGTAGCCGAGCGCTCGTGCCGCGAGCAGCAGGTTCTGACACGCCGGGTACACCGACGCCCCTTCGTACGGCGACGGCGGCCGGTACCGATCGAGGCACACGAGCACCACCACGGGTGTGGACTCGAAACGGTCGACATAGCGCTGCATCGAGTCGGCGAAGCGAGACGGGCGGTAGCCGTCGGACTCGCGCTTGGCGGCCCATCCCGTCCGGAACGCGTTGCCCAACAGCGCCTTTGCGGCGGTGGCGTTGGGTCCGTCCTTGAGCACGAGAAAGCGGAATGGCTGCCGGTTCGAACCAGACGGGGCCCGACCTGCGTGCCACAGGATCGTCGCCAGGTCTGCGTCCGGGATCGGTTCGTCGGTGTAGCGACGGATCGCACGGGTGGTTGCCAACGCCTCGAGCAACCCGATCGCCGGCTCGCCGGCTGCAGCGGTCACCGGCCGTGGAACTCGGGATCGCGCTTCTCCATGAAGGCCGAAACGCCTTCGGAGAAGTCGGCGGTGCGCAGCAGTGGCAGGAGTTGCAGGAACACGTGGTGCACGTTCTGTTCGAACGTCTCGGTCTCAGCTGCACGCATCATGCGCTTGATCGCTCGTACTGCGAGCGGAGCGTTCGCGGCGATCTCCGCGGCCATCGCCGCGACCCGCTCGCGAAAGTCGTCGGCTGCGACCACATGATTGACCAAGCCGAGCTCGAGCGCCTCGTGAGCGGAGAGCGTGCGGCCCGTGAAGGCGATCTCGGCCGCCTTTGCGTAGCCGACCATGCGCGGGAGCAGCCAGGTGCCCCCGCTCTCGGGCAGGATGCCACGCTTGGCGAAGCCGGGGTTGAGCTTGGCGCCCTCGACCGCGATGCGGATGTCGCAGCCCAGGGCCAGATCGAGACCGTACCCGGCGGACCCACCGTTCAGCGCACAGATCGTGGGGGTGTCGAGGTTGTGCAGCACCACCGGTGGAGCGGAACGCAGATCGAACTCGCCGCTGAAACTCTCGCCACCACCACCCAGATTGCCGAGACCACCCTTCGGACCGGCCATCTGTGCGTTGAGATCGAGTCCGGCGCAGAAGGCACGCCCCGAGCCGGTGAGCACGATGCAGCGCACGTCGGGGTCGTGATCGGCCCGCAGCAGCAGTTCGCTGATCTGGGTCAGCATCGGCCCCGAGATGGTGTTCATGCGCTCTGGCGCATCCAGTGTGAGCGTGGCCACGTGGTCGGCGACCTCGTAGCGAACCTCGCTGGCCAAGTCTCCACCGCCCGCCGTCTCGGTGGAAGTTCCCGCAGCAGCCGTCGAATCGTTCACAAGCCCGAAACGGTAGTTGCTTTCAATCGTGACCCACGACACGTAGGATTCTCGAACCTTATGAATGCAGGCATCCCGCCCGCATCCTGACAAGGGGGAGAACCCACAACATGAAAGCAACCCGCGTGAAGCGCGTCGGTGCGTTGTTGGTCGGACTGTCCCTCGTCACCGCTGCTTGTGGCAGCGATGACGGTGGCAGCGACACACCCGCAACGACCGAAGCCAGCGAGTCCACTGATGCGCCCGAGACCACCGAAGGCGACATGACCGAGGAGACAACTGCTCCGGAAACCACCGACGGCGACATGGAAGAGGGCTCGGGCGAAACCGTCCAGGCCGCTCCGAGCTGCGAAGGCGAAGGCGACGGCGTGCTCAACATCGCCACCGTGCTGCCCGAGACCGGCAACCTTGCCTTCCTCGGCCCGCCCGAGTTCGCTGGCGCTCAGCTCGCCATCGACGAGATCAACGAAGCCGGCGGCGTGCTCGATGCTGACGTCTCCCTCGACCAGGGCGACTCCGGCGACACCTCGACCGACATCGCCAACCAGACCGTCGACCGTCAGCTCGCCGCTGGTGCCGATGCGTTCATCGGTGCAGCGTCGTCGGGCGTGTCGTTCACGTTCATCGACAAGCTCGTCGAGAACTGCAAGATCCACTTCAGCCCGGCCAACACCTCGCCGGACTTCACCACCTACGCCGACGACGGCCTGTACTTCCGTACCGCGCCGTCCGACGTGCTCCAGGGCCGCGTTCTCGCCGATCTCATGGTCGAAGAGGGCGTCACCACCGCCTCGTTCATGGCGTTGCAGGACCCCTACGGTGAAGGTCTGCTGCAGTACTCGACCGAGCCGTTCGCCGACAGCGGCGGCGAGATCATCGAGCAGTTCACCTACGACCCGCAGGCCGCTGAGTTCTCCGCTGAGGTCGACCTCGTTGTTTCGGGTGACCCCGAAGCGCTCGTGATCATCGGCTTCGAGGAGACCTCGAAGATCCTCACCTCGCTCTTCGAAGCCGGCTTCACGCCGGAGTCGGGCAAGAAGATCTTCCTGGTCGACGGCAACGTCGGTAACGCACTCGGCGAGCAGCTGCCCGCCGGGTCGATGGAAGGCATCCGAGGCACACTCCCGGCCGCTGAGATCACCGGTGACTTCCAGGATCGTCTCCTGGCCGTCGATCCGGCACTGATCGACTTCAGCTACGGCCCGGAGACCTACGACGCCGTCATCATCACGGCGCTCGCCTCCCTGATCGCCGGCAGCGACAACCCTGCGGAAGTCGCTGCTCAGATCAATGGCGTCACCCGTGACGGCGAGGTCTGCACGACGTTCGCAGAGTGCAAGGAACTCATCGCGGCCGGAACCGACATCGACTACGACGGACCTTCGGGCCCGCAGACGTTCGGCCCGGAAGGCGAGCCGACCGAGGCGAGCTTCAAGATCCTGACCTACGACGCCGACAACATGGTCGAGGCTGGCGTCCCGACCGAATTCCGTTTCGCTCAGATCTGATCTGACGGAACCTGAACATCCGGCTCGGTCCATCCGAGCCTGAACCGAACACGATGCGGGGCCACCTCACGGTGGCCCCGTTTCGCGTCCCAGCGACCCCACCACAGCGATGAGCGAATCCACCAGATGCTGGGGTGTGGCTCATCGCCCGCGGTTGACGTGGCCGACCGACTCCCGGCCGCCCGCTTCGAGGGGCTGCGGTCAACCGCGTCGAGTGCGTCAGCGCGCCTTGGCGAGGGTGCCGAGATACAGCTCGATCACCTTCGGGTCCTTCAACAGCTCCGCACCGGTGCCGGTGTAGGCGTTGCGGCCCTGATCGAGCACGTAACCACGGGTACAGATCGACAGGCAGCGCGCCGCGTTCTGCTCGACCATGATGATCGACACCCCGGTGGAGTTGACCTGCTTGACCCGCTCGAAGACCTGATCCTGCAACACCGGCGACAGACCGGCGCTCGGCTCGTCGAGCAGCAGCACCGATGGCTCCATCATCAATGCTCGACCCATGGCCAGCATCTGCCGCTCGCCGCCTGACAGCGAGCCTGCTCGTTGGTCGATGCGCTCGCCCAGTCGGGGAAAGATGTCGACCACGGTGTCGATCATCTCGTCGACACCCGACTTGCGCAGGTAGCCGCCCATCTCGAGGTTCTCACGGATCGTGAGCGACGGGAAGACGTTGTTGATCTGTGGGACGTAGCCGATGCCACGCGCCACCAGGAAGTTGGCCTTCTTGCCCGTGACGTCGTCGCCGCGGTACCAGACCTTTCCCTCGGTGACCTTGATCAGGCCGAACAACGCCTTGAGCATCGTGGATTTTCCGGCCCCGTTCGGACCGATGATGCCGATCAGTTCGCCCTCGGTGAGTTCGAGATTGGTACCGTTCAAGATGTTGACACCTGGCACGTAGCCGGCGATCACCTCGTCGACGTGGATCAGCAGTTCACTCATCGGTGTCTCCTGGCTCGCTCGGATCGGCAGACTCGGTGTCGTTCGTGTGGTCGGCCGCACGAATCTCCTCGGTGAGCGCCGCGTGCGACGAACCCAGATACGCGTCGACGACCGCTGCGTTCTCACCGATCGACTGCGGCGGGCCCTCGGCGATGACCGTTCCCTCGGCCATCACCACCACCCAGTCGGAGATGTCTTGCACAACGTCCATGTCGTGTTCGACGAACACCACCGAGATGCCCTCGGAACGCAGCCGTTTGACGTGGCCGAGCAGGGACTGGGTCAGCGCCGGGTTGACCCCGGCCATCGGCTCGTCGAGCATGATCAGACGTGGTTGAGCCATCATGGCCCTGGCCATCTCGAGCAGCTTGCGCTGTCCACCGGACAGCGCACCGGCGAACTCGTCCTTCATGTGCGACATGTTGAACTCGTCGAGGACTTCGAGCGCCCGCTGCTCGACACCTCGCTCCTGCCCCCGCCATCCATTGGCCAACGCTCGCCACATCGACTCGCCCGCCTGATGCTGCGCGGCCAGCTTCATGTTGTCGATGACCGACATCTTCGCCAGCACCTTGGTGAGCTGGAAGGTACGCACCATCCCGCGAGCTGCGAGCTCGTGCGACCGCACACCGGTGGTGTCCTCACCATCGAAGAAGACCTTGCCGGTGTCGGGCGTGTCGAAGTTGGTCAACAGGTTGAAGAACGTCGTCTTGCCGGCGCCGTTCGGGCCGATCAGCGCGGTGATTGCGCCACGCTGGATCTCGACATGGTCGACGTCGACGGCACGGAGGCCGCCGAACGACCGGCTGACATCTGTCGCCACCAGGATGGGATCGGGCTTGGGCGCACCGGGGACTCGCTCGACGGAGTCGAACATGTTGATCGCCGGATTGTCCCAGTCGCGCTGCAGCGTCGAGGCTCCGCCGCCTCCCGACGTGCGGCCGAACTCGATCTCGCCGTCGGGACCGTCGGTCTGGTCACTTGCGTTCATCGATCGCAATCTCTCTCTTGTCGCCGAAGATGCCTTGTGGTCGGAACACCATCAACAACACCAGGGTGAGGCCGACGAGCATGAATCGGACGGGACCCACCTGAGCACGCGTCATCAACCAGTCGGGCATGATGCCATTGTCGATCAGTTCGATCAGGACGTTCTCGGTGAACGACAGGATCACCCAGAACAGCATCGCTCCCACCACCGGGCCCCACACCCTGGCGAGACCGCCGAGGATGGCCGCAGTGAGTGCGAAGAAGGTCTGCTGCGTCGCGTAGTTGTCGGGTTGCACCGAGTTCTGCTGGACCGCATAGAAGATGCCGGCCAGGGTGCCGAACGAACCACCGAGGATCAGCGATTGCATCTTGAATCGGAACACGTTCTTGCCGAGCGCGGTCGCTGCGTCTTCGTCCTCTCGGATCGAGCGAAGCACCCGACCCCACGGGCTGTTGACGAGCTTCCACACCAGCAGCACCGACAGCAGTACCAGGCCCCAACCAACGGCGAGTTCCCAGACGTCCGCGCCGCTGAACTCGAGGTTGATCCGCCCGAACAGACGAAAGCCGTACGTGGCGGTGTTGTTCAGGGGATTCCAGTCCTGAAAACTGTTGGCGAAGCCGTTGATGCCGTTCGATCCACCCGTGATGTCGCTGAGCGTGGCGGCCCTGACGATCAGACGAATGATCTCACCGACGGCAATGGTGACGATCGCCAGATAGTCGGCTCTGAGCCGCAGGGTCGGAAAACCGAGCAGAATACCGAGCACCACGCCGGCGAGCATGCCAACGAGGATGCCGACCCAGAGCGGCGCACCATAGGTGGAGGTGGTGATGCCCACGCCATAGGCGCCCACCGCCATGAACGCGACCTGCCCGAAGTTCAACAAGCCGGTGTAGCCGAAGTGCAGGTTCAACCCGATCGCAGCGAGGGCGAAGATGATCGCCTGCTGCGAGATGCCCGAGCGCAACCCGTTGGAGATGATCGAATTCCAGTCCACGGCTATCCGATCCGTTCCTTGCGTCCGAAGATGCCTTGCGGTCGCGCCATCAAGATCAGGATCATCACCAGCAGCGCTCCCACGTTCTTCAACTCGGGAGCCACCCACAGGGTGGCCATGAAGGTGAACACGCCGATCACCAGACCGCCGACCATTGCCCCGAAATCGGTGCCGAGTCCGCCCAGGGTGACCGCAGCGAAGACCAGCAGCAGCAGTTGCTGGCCCATCAGCCAGTTGATCTGGCTGTTGAGGCCGAAGAAGATCGCACCCGCCGAGACGAGCGAACCGCCGACGAACCAGACCGTGGTGACCACTCGGTCGACGTCGATGCCGGTCGAGGCCGCCAGGTCGTTGCTGTCGGCGACGGCGCGCATCGCCTTGCCCATCTTGGTCATCCGCAGCCCCAACGCCGTCCCGACGAGGAGCAGCGTGGCGATGACGATGATCAACAACTCCTTGGGCAGCACATCGATGGGTCCAAGCGTGAACAGGATGTCGGTCTGCACGGCGTACTGCTCGTAGGGCCGAGAGCGTTCACCGAAGAGGAACAGAAAGAAGAAGCGCAGGAACAGCGCCAACCCGATCGAGATGATCATCATCGCGGTGAGACCGGTTCCACGTTTTCGCAGGGGACGCCACAGTCCGATGTCCAGTCCTGCGGAGCCGAGTCCGCCAACGATGAACGCAATCATCGCCGCGGGTATCAGGCTGATTCCCAAGATCGCGTTGAAGAAGTACGCAACGAGCGCACCGAACACGATCTGTTCGGAGAGCGCGAAGTTGACCAGGCCGGTCGTGCCGTAGATCAACGACAGCCCGATCGCACAGAGACCGATGATCAGCCCGAAGATGACGCCTTCGAACAACAACCGTGCAGCCCGGGTGAAGAACCCATCGCTCTGCTTGTCGCGCGCTGCGCCGGCAGCGTCACCTTCGGCCAGGTTGAACAAGACCCTCGTGGGCTGACCGGCGCGGGCCTCGATCGGGAGTTGTTGCTTGTCGGCACGTACGAGTTCGATGCCCTCCGGCAACGTGTCGATCTCGATCTCGACGGCGTACGAACCGGGGCCAGGCAGCGAGACCGACACGAACCCGGTGGCGTCCGAGGTCGAGCGACCGACCTCGTCGCCGATCGACTGGATCTCACGGTCGACGATCACGGCGTCGAACACACGGATCTCGGTCCCTTCGATCGGAATCCGCTCGGCTGCTGGGTCCTCGGGCTTGGCCAGCAACGTGGTCTCGACCGATTCGCCGGACTGCGCCGACGCGAACGGCGACGGCACCAAGGCGAAGATCCCGACCACCGCGAGCAGAATGCCCAACAGCGCGAATCTCCGGCGCCGGTCTACCTGGGGTTCTTGCATAAGCGCAGGATCTTAGGCGGTGGTGGCTCGTAGCAACGCAATACTCTCGATCTCGCCCGTTTCCATTGTGTGAACACTGCTCGGATCGAGTGGTTCGATCAGGGCCTGGATCAACTGCACCGTGATCACCCAGAGTGCCGTGGCCCCTGCGACGTGCGCCGCGACGAGCACGGCGGGGATGTTGTTGAAGTACTGCACGTAGCCGATTCCGCCCTGAACGACCGCCATGAACATCCATGTCGTGACCAGGCTCGACATCCTCCGCCACAGCGCTGCGTCACGACGCAGCGTGACCACGGTGGCGAGGAAGACCGCCACTGCGACCCACACGGTGATGCTGTGGATCTCCGCCACCGTCGAGATGTCGAAGCCGTATCGCCGGGCGGTCTCGTCTCCGGCGTGGGGGCCGGCGCCCGTCACGACGGTGCCGGTCGTGAGTGCTGCTGCCATCAAGACGCCCAGACCGGCGAGCAGCGCGGTGAGTCGTGGGGTGACCCCGATCGTCTGCCTCGCCATCACCTGCTCGGGGCGCGACCGCCGGATGGCAACCAGTCCGAACATGATCGAGATCATCGCCAGCAGGAAGTGCGACTGCACGAGGAACGGATGCAGATCACCCATCACGGCGAATCCGCCGACCACGCCGTTGCCGAACACCGAGAGCAGCACTGCCACCGATGGCACCTTCAATCCGGCCCGCCGGGGCCACACGCGGAACGCCCCCACCGCCAGCAGCAACGTCGGGATGCCGACCAGGCCACTGACCAGGCGGTTCACCTGTTCGATCGCTGCATGAGTGCTGGACACGTCGATGAAACGCTCGTTGTTGCAATTGGGCCAGTCGTCACAGCCCAGCCCGCTTCCCGTGAGGCGTACGACCGCGCCGGCCACGGTCAGGAAACAGACGCCGGCCACGGTGAGGATGGCAATCTGGCGATAGCGCCGCAGCGACATCGTGAATCTCGGGCGGGACGAGCCCTTGCGTTCCATAGCAGTGCCAGGATATGGCTAGGTTCGGCGTCGTGCTGAGTTCGTTCGACGACTTTCCGATACATCAGACGTCACACCCGATCGCTCGAACCGCCACCAGCGACATCAACCACTACGACCGCTACTTCTTCAACGGCTGCACGAGCGACACCTCGTTGTTCTTCGCCGCTGCCGTCGGGCTCTACCCGAACCGCCACGTGGTCGACGCCTCCTTCAGCGTCGTGGTCGATGGCGGCACGCCGAACGCTCGCCAGATCAATGTGCACGCCTCCGGACGCGCTCCCGCCGATCGGGCCGACGCGAACAAGGTCGGCCCCATCGAGGTCGAAGTGCTCGAGCCGCTGCATGCGCTGCGCCTCACGGTCGACGCTCCGGATCACGGGCTACGTGCCGATCTCACCTTCGTACGTCGCAGCGCACCGATCGAGGAACCCCACTTCTTCCAGCAGGTCGGCCTTCGGGTGACGTTCGACTACACGCGCCTGACCCAGTTCGGGTCGTGGGAGGGCTGGTTGGAGGTCGACGGCGAACGCCACGACCTCGCACCAGGAGACACCCTCGGCTGTCGCGACCGGTCGTGGGGCGTGCGTCAGGTGGGTGAGCGGTCGGCCACCGGCGCACCCGTGGCCGATCCTCAGTTCTTCTGGCTCTGGGCACCGATCAACTTCGGAACCTTCTCGACCCACTTCGACGTCAACGAGCTGTTCGACGGCAAACGGTGGCACGAGAGCGCCTTCGTCGCCGGAGTGGCCGAAGCCGATGACGCCCCGCCCGCCGACGCGATGCGGTCGGTCGAGTACGCCGTCGACTGGCGCCCGGGCACGCGCACCGCCGCCGGGTTCGAGATGACGATGCACCCCTGGGTCGGCGAGCCGACGATGATCCGTCTCGAACCGCTGTTCGAGTTCCAGATGGCCGGGCTCGGCTACCTGCACCCCGACTGGGGCCACGGCGTGTGGAAGGGCGAGTTGGAAGTCGGCGGCGAACGCTGGGAACTCCCCGCTCCGAATCCGACCGCAATCGATCGCCTCCACGTTCAGTCGATCGTGCGAGCAACCACCTCGGGCGGCATGGGTGTCCACGAGGGCATCGGGATCCTCGAACAGCTCGTCATCGGCCGCCACGATCCCACGGGACTCACCGGCATCTTCGACGGTTTCGCGCGCTGACGCAGGCGGGTCGGCGCCTGCTCAGGTGTGTCGCACGGTCATGCCGCCGTCGACGGCGATGGTGGCACCGTTGACGAAACTCGACGACGGCAGACACAGGTTGAGCGTCATGTGCGCCACCTCCTCCGGCTGACCGTAACGCCGCAGTGGAACTCGTCGCCGGGCGTAGGTGGCCTTGGCGTCATCAGGAATCGGCGCCGTCATCGCGGTGTCGATCGGGCCAGGGCAGACGCAGTTCACCGTCACTCCGTGTCGGCCGAGCTCGACCGCCAGGCTCCGGGTGAGGCCCGTCACACCCGCTTTCGACGCTGCGTATGCAGCGAGCCCACCGGTGGCGACGATGGCTTCGGTGGACGCAATGTTGACCACCCGACCGGCGTCGGATGCAATGAGGTGCGCCAGCGCAGCTCGAACCAGGCGGGCGTGAGCGGTGAGGTTGATGTCGAGGGTGCGCGCCCAGTTGCGTTCGAAGTCCGCTTCATCACCGAACGTCGAGCTGACCAGCGACACACCTGCGTTGTTCACGACGATGTCGAGACCCCCACCCCAGGCAACTGCGGCGTCCACCAGCGACTGCAGTTGTGCCCCGTCGGCCACGTCGCACGGCACGCCGAGAGCAGCCGACTCGCCGTACCGCGCGGCGATCTCGTCGACCACCGCCTGCACGCGTTGCAGATCGAGGTCGGCAACGACCACGCGAGCGCCTTCATCGGCGAACAGGTGGGCGGTGGCACGGCCCATGCCGCTCGCTGCGCCCGTGATGATCGCCACGCGACCTTCGATCGATCGCGACAACGCGGTGAGGCGTGTGGGGGGCGTCATCCCACCGAACACCGCTGCGCTCCACCCATGCCGTCGGCGTGCAGTATCAGTGCCCGCTCGGGGGTGATCGCCAGCAGCCCGGTGTCGGGCGAGTCATCGGTTCCACCAGGCGCGGAGTGGTCGGTCATCGCTGCACCGCAATCACGGCCGTACTTCGTAGAACGAATTGACCGAATGCTCGATGCCGAGGGTGCGGAACCGATGGAAACCCGCCGCCGCCGCCATGTCTCTGGCCCGTGACTCGGGCAGACCGAGCGTGCCGAGGCCGGCACCATCGGGGGACGACAACGCCGACGACATGCACGACAGCACGCTGATGCCGTACATCAGCGACGCCATCGGGTTCTTCTCGACGTTCTCGGCGAAGGTCTCGCGGCCCTTGATGTCGACGAGCAGCCAGGTGCCGTCGACGTGGAGCGATCGGCCGATCGCGTCGATCATCTCCTGCGGGTGCGTCATGTCGTGGATGCAGTCGAACGTGGTGACGAAGTCGATCGACCGATCATCCGGCAGCGGTTCGTCACGGGGGTCGACGAATCGAACATTGTCGGCGCCCTCTTCGAGTCGACGATGCTCGGCCCGTTCGAGCGCGTACTTGGAAATGTCGTAGCCGACGAATCGGCTGTTGGGAAACGCGTCGGCCATCAGCAGCACCGCTCCCCCGGCGCCACACCCGATGTCGGCAACCGTGATGCCTGCCTCGAGTCGCTCGACAATGCCATCGAGCGCGGGCAGCACCGTCGGAATCAAGTGGTGCCGGTTCCACGGCTCGAAGCTGCGCTCGATGCCGACCGCACCCTCGGGGCCGTGGCTGTCGTAGTCGTGGCCGAGCCCGGTCCGGAAGCTGTCAGGCATCGAATCGAGTGCCGCCATCGTCTGCGGGAAACGGTGAAACATCCCCATGCCGAACGCGGGATGGTCCGGCGATGCCAGCACCGCCACCGCCTCCGGGCTCAGCGAGAAGCGCTCCGATCCACCGGCTGCGTCATCGGGTGCATCGGTGGCCAGTTCGACAGCGATCAACTTCGCCGCAGCTTGGTTGTACGCCCACTCGCGTACCCACCGCTCGTCGAGACCCGCACGATCGGCAAGCTCCGTGGTGGTGATCGGAACGTCGGCAGCAGCCAACGCTGCGTAGAGGCCGAGTTTGTCACCCAGATGGATCATGCCAGCGGTGACCGCGCCGCTCAGTTGGGTGAAGACCGAGAACGAGTAGAACTTCAAGCGGTCCGGATCGGGTGCGTCTGCCATCTCACCGACGGTAGATCGCAGCGAGCGGCAGATCGCCAGCGAGCCGTCACCGGCGCAACGGGGCCGCCTGATGCTGCGGCCCGGCCTCCTGGTTCAGCGGGTGCGCTCGGCGTGCGGCAGGTGCTCGAGGTCGCTGAGTTTGGTCAGCGAGAACGTGAAACCGTCTTCCAAGGGCAATGCCTCGACTCGGCTCACCGACGAGTGTCCGAGCACGAACCGATCCCACTCCCACGGGGTGGGCTCCAGACCGAGCAGATGCCCGATCGTGACGGAATTGGTGCCGGCATGTGCCACGAGCGCGATCCGTGCGCCCGGCGATTCGATCTGCCACACCGGCAGTTCGTTGTCGGCGCGTCGCACCCCACGATCGGCGAGAAACGACACCACGCCGGCTCGGATTCGCGTGACGAAGTCGCGGATCGATTCGCCACCCTCGAGGCCGTCCCAACGCTCGTGCGACACTCGGCCCTTCAGCTCGGCGTACGCCTCGGCGGCCTTCTCGGCAGGACTGCCGTGCCACATCGGATCCCGGATCTCCTCCAACCACGGGTCGATCACCTCGCTGACCCCAAGGGCTTCGAGGAGCGGTGCAGCGGTCTGACGGGCCCGCACCAGCGGTGACACCAGGATCTCGTCGAAGTGTTGATCACGCAACGATGCGGCGAGTTGCTCAGCTTGGCTCCGACCTCGATCGGTCAGGGGCGGGTTGTGGACCGCACGCCCATCTCTCACCCATTCGGGTTCTCCGTGACGGATCAGCACGATCTCCATGTCGGTCGACCCTACGGCCCCCGACCCCCGACTGCGTCGACGGTCGTGCCTCCGGGTCGTGAAGGCGTGGCGGTAGCTTGCGCACCATGGCCAACGACGACGGTGTGCAACCCGGCTGGTATGCCGACCCGCTCCGCCGATTCGAGCTGCGCTGGTTCAACGGCTCCTCCTGGACCGCCGACGTCGCCAGCAGCGACGAACGCTTCGTGGATCCGCTCGGCATCCTGCCCGACATCTCCGCTCGCCCATCGGTGTCGCCGGGTGCGCTCCCCGGAGCCACCGACCCGTCGTCGTCCTCGAACGGTCGGGCCACGGCCGCCATGACGTGCGGCATCGTTGCGGTCGCCGTGTCGTGGATGCCGTTCCTGGTCGTGATCGGCGTGGTGGCAGCGATCGTCGCGATCGCGCTCGGCGCAACGGCGCTGCGGCGCACCGTGCCGGGAGGCGTGGGACGGGGCCGGGCCGTGGTGGGCATCGCAACGGGAGCGAGCGCGCTGCTGGTGGCAGCCATCGGCATCGTGTTCAGCGTCATCGTGCTCGACGCCGTGAACAGCTATCTCGAACCGGCGCCGAACGAGGTCACGATCACCTCGTGTGAACAGGTGGGTTCCCGGGTCAATGCCATCGGCACGGTCGAGAACCTCGGTTCGGAGCAGGCCGGATACTCGGTACTCATCGGATTCGCCGAACCCGGCTCCGACATCGCCGAACAGACGGTGCGAATCGCTGTCGATGACGTCGCCCCAGGCGAACTCGGTCAGTTCGAGGCACAAGGCCGGGTCGACCTCGATGCCGTCGACTGCATCGTGATCGAGGTCAACGGCCCGCTGCCGTTCGGCGTCGCGCTCGACTGAGGGTGCCCCTGGGCGACCGATTCCCGGTCAGAGCGACGTGGCCGAGACCCAGGCGTCATAGAGCCTGCGGTACGCGCCGTCCTGGCCGAGCAATTCGTCGTGGTGACCGTCCTGAACGAGCACCCCGTGATCGAGCACCAGCACCCGATCAGCTCGGGCAGCGGTCGACAGGCGGTGGGCGATGGCGATCGTGGTACGTGACGCGGCCAGACGTTCCAGCGCCCGGGCGATGCGTACTTCGGTGAGTGCATCGACCGACGAGGTGGCCTCGTCGAGGATCAAGATGTCGGGATCGGCCAATCCGGCACGGAGCAACGCGACGAGTTGGCGCTCGCCGGCCGACAGCTGATCGCCGCGCTCGCCAACGGGGGTGGCGAGGCCATCGGGGAGCGCGTCGACCCAGTCGCGTACGCCCAGGTCGTCGACCACCCGTTCGACATCGCGCTGAAGCGACCGTTCGTCGGCGAACGCGATGTTGGCCGCGACGGTGTCGTCGAACAGGAACGGCTCCTGCGACACCACCACGAGGCGGCGTCGCAGTTCGGACCGATCGACTTGGCGCAGCGGCACTCCGCCCAGATCGATCTCGCCGATCGTCGGGTCGGCGAATCGTGCGATCAATCGCCCGAGTGTCGTCTTGCCCGAACCGGTTGCGCCGACCATCGCCACCTGTTGTCCGGCCGGGATCGTGATGTCGATGTTCTTCAGGACCGCAGCGTCGGCGCCTTCGTCGCTACGGCTGCGATAGGCGAACGTGACCTCGCGGATGTCGATCTGCAGCTTGCCGGCGGGCAGCGGGATCGGGTTGTCGGGTTCAGGCGGCCCGACCGGCATGTCGAGCACCGACAGCACTCGCCGCAGTCCGGCCACAGCCATCTGCGTGGTGTCGAGCACTTCGGTGAACTCGGCGATCGGTTCGAGGAAGCGGTAGGTGAGGAACACGAAGCCAACCAGCGCACCTTCGGTCAAGCCGCTCTCGGGACCACGCCAGATGCCCACGGCCACCACCGCCGACACCGTGAACGCCGAGAACACCTCGCCCGACGGGAACAGGAAGGCGCCGATCAGTGCCGCCCGGATCTGCGACGCGGTGGTGACCTCCACCGACTCCTCGACCTGCTGGGCAATCGTGTCGCCAGCGCCATAGGCGCGCACCGTGGGGCCGCCTGACACCAGTTCGGCAATCGCGCCAAGCGACTGGCCGTTGTTGTGGCGGGCCCGGTCATAGGCCACCAGCAGGCGAGATTGCACCGCTCGCAGCACGAAGACCAGAGGGATCGCCACGGCGAACGCCACCAGCGCGAGCACCCAGCTGTAGGCCAGCATCACCCCGGCGACGATCACCATCAGGGTGCCGTCCACCAGCCACGCGAGGCCGCCCCACTGGAAGAAGCGGGCGAGCGTCTCGATGTCGCTGGTGACACGAGCGACCAGGCCACCGCGCCGTTCGTCGTTGTGGTCGGCGAGGCTCAGTTGGTGGATGTGGCCGATGAGGCGCACCCGCAGGTCGTGCAGCGCGCGTTCGCTGCGTTCGCCGAGGCGCAAGGCGGCCTGTCGGAACGCGAAGCCGGAGATGATCACCGCGAGCGCTCCGAGCAGCGCCATCTGCACGATCACGTCCATGCGGACGCCGTCGTCGGTGATACCGCGGTCGATCGCTTGCTGGATGAGGATCGGCACCACCACTCGGCCGGCGGCGCCGACTGCAGCAAAGAGCCAGGTGACACCCAGCCCCTGGCGCAGGATCGGCGCCGTCTCGAGGCCTCGACCGATGGTCCGCACGGCCGAGTCCTGGCTCGGCGGCGTCAACGTACCGGCACGTGCCGCGAGGGAAGGATCGATGCTCATGAGCCCATTACCTCAGGCACGACCGGCACCTCAGGCACGACCGGCACCCCAGAAACCGTCGGTCGATTCGTGGTGTTGCGATCGGATTCGAACGCCTCCACCAGCTCTCGGTAGGCGCCAACCGATGCGAGCAGGTCGTCGTGGGTACCGTGCGCCTCGATCCGCCCCTCGACCACGAACACCACATCGTCGGCCAACGCGATCGTCGACGGTCGCGACGCCACCATCAAGACGGTTGCGTCGGAAAGGCGGGCTCGAAGTCGTTCGAGGATCAACGCTTCGGTCGCCGGATCGAGCGCGGACGTGGTGTCGTCGAGCACCAGCAGACTCGGCTGACGAACGAGGGCACGCGCGAGTGCGAGGCGCTGGCGCTGGCCGCCGCTCAGGCTCACGCCTCGCTCGCCGACGACGGTGTCGAGTTGCTGCGGGAGCCGACTGACGAACTCGGTCGCGGCGGCTTGATCGAGCGCGTCCCAGATCTGATCGTCGCTGAAGCTGGCCCCGATCTCGACGTTGTCGCGCACCGTGCCGCTCAGCAGGAACGCTTCCTGGAACACAATCGATCGCACGCCTGGCTGGAGCCTCACCTCGCCCTCGCTCGGCCCGATGAGGCCGCCGGCGAGTTGCGCGAGGGTCGACTTCCCCGATCCGGTCGGGCCCACCAGTGCCGTCACACTGCCTCGACGAACGGTGAGGTCGACCGCTCGCACCGTCGGTGGACTGTCAGCCTCGTGCGCGAACGACACCATGTGGAACTCGACCCCGTGATCGTCGGCGGCCACACCGATGCGGTCGACCGGGTCCGGCTCGATCGGTTCGTCGAGCACCGCGCGGATCCGCTGCCACGCGGCCATCGACCGCGGGAGTTCCGACAGGGTGTAGCCGATCAGTCGCAGCGGGAACACGAGCAGGGTGAACAGGAAGATCACGCTGGTGAACTCGCCGATGGTCACATCCCCCGACTGCACCCGGAGGGCCCCGATGACCACGAGCAGGATGTTGGTCAGCGACGGCATCACGTCGAGCGCCGCCTCGAACCAGCTCCGCAACCTGATCGCCCGCACCCGCGACGCACGGACTCGGTCGGCCAAGCCTGCCAGCCGCTCGGTCTCCCGGCTCTCCGCTCCGTACGACTTCACCAACTGCACGCCTTCGAAGCTCTCGTGCACACCGGCAGAGAACTCACCGAGTTGGTCCTGAGCCCGCGTGAAGTGCACCGACACCGCCCTTTCGTAGACGACGTTGGTGGCGAGCAGCAGCGGGAACACCACCACGGCGACCGCCCCGAGCGGCACGTCGATCATCAGCATCCACACCGTCGAGGCGACGAGCAGCACGATGGTGCCCGTCGCGAACGGGATCGGTGCCAGCACGCTGACGGTGGCTTCGGAGTCCACGCCGGCACGCTGCACGAGGTCGCCGTCCGGTCGACGATTGTGCCAGCTCACCGGTTGCTCGACGTACCGATGCACCACCTGGTTGGTGAAGGTCTGCGCCACGCGCCACATCGTGATCGAGGCGTAGCTCCGGCGGATCACGATCGCCACGGCCCGCAGGACGCCGATCACGATCACCAGACCCAGTCCTGCAGCGACGGTGCTGGCCGACACGCCACCATCGTCGAAGGCGGGGACGATCGAGTCGTCGATCACCTGGCCGATTGCGTAGCTCGATGCCACGGTCAACAGCGCAAAGACGGCCGCGCCGGTGACCGCTACCGCGAACAGCTTCGGGTGCACCCGAACCATCGCGGCGATGAACCGAGCGTTGCGACGGGCGCGACCGATGCCATCGGCGCTTGCCTCGTCGTCGTGGGACGCGGCGAGGTCCGGGGTCTTCGAGTCGACGGTGGTCACCCGACGTTTCTACCAGCCAACCCCGGTCATATCGTGAGACATTGTGAGCACCCCCACTCGTGTCGATGTGCAGCCGCCGAGCTACGTCCCCGGCGCTCAACCGGGTCGCTGGCGCAAGTCGCCGGTCCGCAGGGTCCTGCTGTGGGGTGCGGTCATCGGAATGCTCGTGTTCTGGGTGTGGGCGCTGTTCTTCGCATCGAAGGAATCGATCAACATGGTCAACGACCGCGCCTGGGCCGAACGCGCCGAAGCGATCTGCGTCGTGTACGACCCACAGATCAGGGCTTTCGAAGCCCGAGCTTCCGGCGACCTCGAGGTACGTGCCGGTCTCGTCGACGAATCGACCGACCTCATCGGGCAGATGCTCGACGAGGTTGTGGCCGTGATGCCCACCGATGACAAGGGCAAGGCAATCGTGCCCGATTGGGAAGCCGATTACCGGATCCTGCTCGCCGACCGCCACCGCTACGCCGATCAGCTCCGCTCGGGTGAGAACATTGCGTTCACGGAAACCGCCGTCGAGGGTGTGCCGATCACCGAGCGCATCGAGAAGTTCGCGCTCGACAACCGGATGCCCACCTGCGCTCCCCCGCGCGGTTCGGTCGTCTGACGCCCTGCCGGGTGGCTGTTCGCCTGGTCAGCGAATCGTCTTGATGACCCGAGCCGGAACCCCCGCCGCAACGCTGTAGTCGGGGATTTCGCCGGTGACCACGCTGTTCGCGCCGATCACCACGTGACGACCGATCTTGGCTCCCGGCAGCACCACCGTGCCGTGGCCGAGCCACGAGCCGTCGCCGATCGACACCGGCCGTTCCGGCATCACCTGCTGTGAGATGGGGAGGTCGTGGTCGGCGTACCCATGGTTCTGGTCGGTGATGTACACATGGTGGCCGGTCCACACGTCGTCGCCGATGACGATGTCGAGGTGGCCAACGATGCCGCTCCCCTTGCCGATCAGACAGCGGTCGCCCACGCTGATCACCGCCTCGCTCAGCATGTCCTGACCCGGCACCATGCCCACCGACAGCGTGGTGTTCGGGCCGAACATCGTGCCGGCCCCGATGCGGATGTACTGCTCGTTGAACAGCGCATTCACCGGGAAGCAGATCACACTGCCAGCGCCGAACGCACCGAATCGCTTGCCGCGTCGGGTGTCCGGGCCGATCGCACCCAACTCGACTGCTGCCTCATGGGCCCGGATCACCAGTTCTCCAGCGGCTCGCTTGATGCCGGTGCGCAGGCGCTGCAGACGGCGGTCGGAGACGGCGGGCCGGTCGAACACGATCGCCGACGCTAGTTCGCCGACTGGCCCACCCCGCAGTTCCGACACCGACGCGATGTCGACATGTCGGCGTGCCGCCCCACCTGCAGCACTCGGATGTGGACGCCACTGCATCGGGTTCATAGGCTCCCCACGGATCTGGTCGCTGCAATTCCAGAGCCGGTGCGAGAAAGAGGAGCAGTCACGTGGGAAATGTCATCGGGGAGATTCTGCCCTTGGCGATCGCCATCACGATCTCGCCGGTTCCGATCATCGCAGTGATCCTGCTGCTGTTCACCGACCGACCCAAGCCGAACGCAGGGGCGTTCGTGATCGGATTCTTCATCGGGGTCACGGCGATCCTCGGCGTCCTGGTTGCCGTTGCCTCGTCGCAGGATCTGTCCAATTCCGACTCCACCGCATCGACCGCATCGTTCTGGATCAAGATCCTGCTCGGTGTGCTCCTGGCGGTCGGCGCCCACCGCCAGCTCGCCAAACGGCCGCAGCAGGGCGAGGAGCCGGCCCAACCGAAGTGGATGGCCGGGATCTCCTCGTTCACCACAGGGAAGTCCTTCGGCACCGGCCTTGTGATCGGAGCCGTCAACCCCAAGAACATCGCGATGTCGATCGCCGCTGCGGCCACGATCTCGGCTGGCGCGCTCGAGCACCGGCAACCAGGTCGCCACCGTGGTGACCTACGCCGTGATCGCCGCACTCGGCGTCACCGCACCGCTCGCGGTGTCGATCGCCATGGGAAGCAAGTCGACCGCCGTGCTCGACGAGTGGAAGGTGTGGCTCTCGCAGAACAACGCGGTGGTGATGGCGGTGCTGTTCACAATCTTCGCCGCCGTGCTGATCGGCAAGGGCATCGTCGGCCTCACCGCCTGACGCGGCGCTCCACTTGCTCGGCGAGGATCGAGCCGCACCCACGTAGCCCCTTCCTACAGTGGAACAATGAGCGAGCTTCCAGCGCACCCCTCGACACCGTTCGGATCGATCACCGATGTCCACGGTGTGCAGGTGGGGCACCACCAACGCCGCGGCCGCGGTTGGCAGACCGGGACCTCGGTGGTGTTCGCTCCCGCCGGCGCAACGCCGGGGGTCTCGGTTCGTGGCGGTGGCCCCGGTACCGCGCGAGACCGACGCGCTGCACCCCGAGAACCTCGTGCAGACCATCCATGCCATCTGCCTCACGGGAGGCAGCGCCTTCGGGTTGGCTGCCGCCGACGGCGTGGTCGCCTGGCTCGAGGAACGCGGACTGGGCTTTCCCGTCGGGAGCGGACCGGAACTCCAGGGGGTTGTGCCGGTCGTTCCTGCGGCCGTGATCTTCGACCTGGGACGCGGCGGCCGCTTCGACCACCGCCCCGACGCGCTCTTCGGGCGACGAGCGATTTCATCGGCCCGTACGACGCAGCATGCATGGGGATCCATCGGCGCCGCTACCGGGGCCCATGCCGGCGGTCTCCAGGGTGGTGTCGGAACGGCGAGCACCCGGGTGGCGATCCCGACCCACGCCGACAACGCCGATGCGCCCGACGCCACCCCCGGTGGACCGTCCATCCATGTCACGGTCGGGGCGATCGCGGTGGTGAATTCCAACGGAAGCGCCATCGACACCTCCACCGGACTGCCGTGGATGGCCGACACATCGGTGCTCCGACCTCCGAACCAACGTGATCGTCGCCGAGTTTCCGGAGCGCTCACCGGCCAAGCCGGCAGTCTGAACACCACGATCGGTGTGGTCGCCACCTCGGCTGCGCTCACGAAATCCGAGGTCACCAAGATGGCAGGTGTTGCCCACGACGGCCTGGCAAGGGCGATCCGACCAGCGCACTCGATGTTCGACGGCGACACCGTGTTCGGGCTGGCGACCGGGGCCGACGACATCGGCGATCACGCTGCCTCCATGCGTTCGACAGCGTCGCGTCACCGTGCCCTGAACCTGATCTTCCGCGCAGCTGCCGACACCTTCGCGGCGGCATGCACTCACACGGTCATCGCCGCCACCGCCATCGGTGATGCGCCGGCATACCGCGACCTGTGCCCTTCGGCGTTCACACGACCCACCGATCGGTGAACCCGGGGACCAGTAGCCTCGCCCCTGTGGTGACCGTCATCGACCGACCCGTCGACATGCAGCACTGGTCCGGCGCTCAGCGCCGATCGGGCCGCACGGTCGCCCTGGTGCCCACGATGGGAGCCCTGCACGCTGGCCACCTCGCACTGGTCGACGAAGCGCGCAACCGAGCGGATCATGTCGTGGTGTCGATCTTCGTCAACCCGCTGCAATTCGGCGAGTCGAGCGACTTCGAGCACTACCCGCGACCGATCGACGACGACATCGCTGCCTGCGCCGTGCGTGGCGTCGACGTCGTCTACGCACCGACTGCGGCCGCGATGTACCCACCGAGCTTCGCGACCACCGTTCACATCGAGGGCATCACCGAGGTGATGGAGGGAGCGTCACGCCCTGGCCACTTCGATGGGGTGACCACCGTGGTCGCCAAGTTGCTGGCAGCCAGCGGCGCACACCTCGCTGTCTTCGGCGAGAAGGATTTCCAGCAACTCGCCGTGGTGCGCCAGATGGTTGCCGACCTCGATCTGGGCGTCGACATCGTTGGTCACCCCACGATGCGAGAGCCAGACGGGGTTGCCATGTCGAGTCGCAACCGCCGCCTCAGCGTCTCCGAGCGGGCTGCTGCATCCTGCATCCCTCGGGCGATCGAGGCCGCTGCAACCCGAGCCGACGCTGCCGACGCCACTCCTGCCGGCATCGTTGCTGCCGCAGCCCGCATCATCAGCGACGAACCGCTCGCACGGGTCGACTACGTCAACGTGTTCGACAGCGTGACGCTGCAGCAACTCGACTCACTCGACGACGATCGTCGGCGCGCCGGGCGTACGAGGATCGGTCTCGCCGTGTCGATCGGCGATGTGCGCCTGATCGACAATGCCGACCTCTTCGACGACAGCGGCGCTCGTCGGGACCTGACTCGCGTCCTGCAGCCGTTCGGTGATGCCGCTCAGCAACAACGCCAGCACCACGCCGTTGAAGATGGCGTGCGCAACGATCGACGGGCCGATCCGACGAAGCAGCGCCGCACCCACGCCGAATGCCACGCCGACAGCCGACAGCACCAGTCACCAGGCCGACGTTGCCGACGCCGCGGACGGGATCGGCGTGTGCCGCCCCGAAGAGCACACCCTGCAGGAGCACGGCGATCACCACCGGCATCCGGCTGCGCAGACCACGCAGCACCACGCCGCGGAACACCATCTCCTCGACCAGCGGCGCAGCGATCACGCGCGGAGATCACCAGCGCCCAGACGTAGGTGCGATCAGCGCTGGTCTCGCTGATGCCCTCGGTGTTGCTGGCAACGGGGATGTCGAACGCCACCACCACGATGCCGACGCCGATCTGGGTGCGGATCGCTCCGAGCCAGATCACCGGGCCCCATCCGAGGTCCGCGAACCTCGGGGGTGAGTCCGATGTCGCGGCCGAGGCTGCCCGTACCCCAACGACGGCTGACGTAGCGGCACCACCACAGCGACGGGCCGTACCCGACGGTGGCGAGCAGCGCCACGTACACCGCAACGGGCCAACCGAACCCGACGATCGCGTCGAGCAGATACTTCGAACCGATCAACGATGCGGTGAGCACTGCGATGCGCGCTCCACGCCGCCACGATCGGCAGCGTCGGTGCCTGGAGTCGGCGAACGGACGGCGGCGCCACTTGCTGGTCGGCATACCCCACCGCAGTGCCGGGGATCGGTGGCGGCAGCGGACGTGTCGACGTCATCGACGGACCGTGTGGTCGGTGACCGACGCACGGTGGCGCACCGTGTGGACGCTGTCGCCCGACAGGATCGCCCGCGGCCCAACATGCCTGCCGAACTGCCAATTCGCGAGGCCGAGCTCGGGCGCGTCGAGTGCGTACTGGCCGTCGACCCAGCGGGTGAATCCGTCTGCCGACGAACGGGGCGTCGACACGGCCGTAGAAACGTTCGTGCTCGGCGCGGTCGTCGCTGATCAGCGATGCCACGAACCGCGGGCTGTACCGGTTGCACAGCGCCACGCCGTCGTCGATCGAGTCGACCACCACGAGCGTCAACTCCGGCGAGCGCTCCCACTCCCACTCGGTGGCCAGTCCCGACTCGTCGAGCGTCGACGCAGCTGCTTCTCGATGCACGCCATCGGCTCGCTCGATGTCCACGATCGCCTCGAAACGCTCCCGGCACGAAGTCCTCACTTCCTGCCACCACGTGCAACCGTCCGGAAACGCCTCGTGCGGCCGGCAGCCGCGTCGAGCGCTTCGAGCCAACGACCTCGGGCACCAGTTCGTCGGCCGACTCACGCACCACGGCACACACGTTGAGGGTGTTGCAGACCTTGCGGTCGAGCGAGTGCCGCACGGCATCTCGGACCGTCACTGCGTCGGCATCGGCGGCCACCACGATCCACGCGCCACCCGTGCCATGCAGGCTCACCGGTGTGCCCGACTGCGATGCCACCGCCCCCAATTCGCCGACTGCAGAACCGGAGCCTCTGGCGACTGCAAGGGCCAATCGCTGATCAGCAAACAAGGCGTGACCCGGCTGCATGGGTCGGAGAATCGACGAGGCGCACGACACCGACCGGGAGCCCGGCACCGCGCAGCGCCGGCTCGAGCGCATGGCGCACGATCGCCCTGGCCGTGCCCAGCGCGTCGGATCCGATGCGAAACACCACCGCAGTTGCCCGGTGCGAACCACACCACAGGCATCGGCGAAGACATTCGGGCGCCCCTCGAACACGAAGCCGACCACACCGAGCGGAGCTCGACGACGACTCGACCGACCACTGGTCGTGCTCGATGCGACCGAGCGCCACGTCTCGACGGCTCGGCGAATCCCGCCAGCCGAGCAGCCCGGCGATCATGCCGGCGCGCATCGTCGCGTCGAGGACGAGCCGGGTGGTGGATCGACCACGTTCAGCGGCACTGGCCACATCGGTGGCGTTCGCTTCAGCGATCGGCCCGAATGCCACATCATCGGCCAAGGCAGCAGCGAAGCGATCGAAGAAGTCCGAGATCTGCTCGTCGGTGCACGCCGCGAGCGCGGCGAACCCGTCGACGGCGTCGGTCACCGCCGCGTCGACCAGCGCATGCACGTCGCCAGGAACATGAAGGAGCGCTCCGCTCGACTGCACGACGACCAGACGGTCTCCCGCACGAAAGCGGTCGGCCAGCTCCGCGCCGACGTACGTCACCTGGTTGCCGCCGAACGGGATCGGTTGCCCCTCGGTCAGATGGGTGAGCGCTGCTCGCTGGGGGGCCGACGACACCCCAGTAGCGTAGGCGTGTGCCCGCATCCCCGCTCTACTTCCGTCAGTTGTTGTCCGGACGCGACTTCGCCGTCGGCGATCCCCTTGCCTCGCAGATGGTCAACTTCGTCTATGCAATCGGCGACCGCCGTACTGGCGACTGCCTCCTCGTCGACCCCGCCTACGCCGTGCAGGACCTCGTCGACCTCGTCGGCGCCGACGAGATGACCGTCACCGGTGTGCTCGCAACCCACTACCACCCCGATCATGTGGGCGGTTCGATGATGGGCCACTCGATCGAGGGGATCAGCGAACTGCTCGCCATCGTCGACTGCCCGGTCCACGTGCAGCGTGATGAGATCGAGTGGGTCACCAAGACCACAGCGGTCGACGCCAATCATCTCGTCGGGCACGACTCGGGCGACACCGTCAGCGTGGGAGGCATCGACGTGTCGCTGGTGCACACTCCGGGACATACGCCCGGAAGCCAGTGCTTCTTCGTCGACGATCGCCTGATCGCCGGCGACACGCTCTTCCTCGAGGGCTGCGGGCGTACCGATCTCCCGGGCTCCGACCCGGCCAAGATGGCCGAGAGTCTGCGGCGCCTGGCCGAGGTGCCCGACAGCACGATCCTGTTCCCGGGCCATCGCTATTCATTCGCCAGCAGCGCCACGATGGACGTCGTCAAGGAGACCAACTTCGTCTTCCAGTGACCCCACCGTTCGGCTCGACCACCGCCCGGCGTGCGACCTCAGCAGTCGGCTTTGGCAGGAATGACGATTTCGAGGCCGACCGGGAACGAGCTGTACCCGCTGGTGTCGGCGTTCGCAGCGTTGAGTGCCTCGACGGTCACGTCGAACTTCTCCGCCACGGCAATCGGATAATCGCCCGCCTCGATCGGGTACGTGCCAGGCGAGCAGTTGTCACCCGCGTCGGGGATCGTGTCGCTGGTGCCGGAGTTCGCAGCGGTGTCGGCCCTCGGCGGTGTCGGCCTCGGCGACCGCCGGCTTGGCGCCCGGCGGGATCTTGATCACGGTACCTGGCCCGGGGAACTGCTCCGGGTCGGTCCACTCGTTGACGGCCAGCAGATCGTCGAGCGTGACGCCGAACTTCTCGACGAGCAGGAACGGGTAGTCGCCTGACTGCACCGTGTAGTCCTGGATGCCGTCGACCAGGCCATCTTCGCCGGGCGCAGCCGCTTCACCCGCTGGCGGCTCCGTGGTGGCAGGTGGCCGCACCACGAAAGCGGTCGACGTCGCGTCGAGATTGAGTGTCGACTGAGTGGCCGCCGAGTCGGCGCCACCACAGGAGGCGAGCACGAACGCACCGACGACTGCCGGGCCAACGATGGCGCCGAGCCGGCGCACCGTGGTCGATTGACGAGAAAGCATGGCGCTCAGCGTAGAAGATTCGCGCCCGCAGTTGTGGTCAGCGACGTCCGTCACACGAACCTCCGTCACACGAGTGGCTCTCACATGAGTGGCCGTCACATGAGTGGACGGTCGCTCGGCTTCACCGGGAACGGCAGCCGAGTCTCGCCCATGAGGTGTGCGTCGACACCCGCCGCGCAGGCTCGCCCTTCGGCGATGGCCCACACGATCAGGCTCTGCCCACGTCCCATGTCACCAGCCACGAACAAGCCGTGTTGGTTGGTCATGTAGTTGACATCGCGCGCCACGTTGCCCCGAGCATCGAATTCGACCTCGAGTGATTCGAGCCACGACCCCTTCTCGGGACCGACGAATCCAAGGGCAAGGAACACGAAGTCGGCGGCGATCTCGTGATCGCTGCCCTCCACCTTGACGAACGAACCGTCGATCAGCTCCACCTCATGCAGGCGCAACGCCTTCACTCGGCCGTTTCCGTCGTCGACGAACTGCTCGGTATTGACGCTGTAGAGGCGATCCCCACCCTCCTCGTGCGCCGAGGTGACCTTGTAGGTCATGGCGAACTGTGGCCACGGATTGTTGGCACCGCGGTGTTCCGGCGGTTTGGGCAAGATCTCGAGCTGCGTCACCGACGCAGCCCCCTGGCGATGTGCGGTGCCGAGGCAATCGGCACCGGTGTCGCCACCGCCGATGATCACCACGTGCTTGCCGTTGACGTCGATCGGCGACTGCTCCTGGTCGCCGAGTTGCACCCGGTTGGCCTCTGGCAGGTACTCCATTGCCTGATGCACGCCACCGAGTTCTCGGCCTGGAATCGGCAGGTCGCGCCATGCAGTGGCCCCGCACGCGAGGATCACCGCGTCGTGCGAGGCCCGCAGCACCTCGATGTCGACGTTCTCGCCGACGATGGCGTTGGTGCGGAACTCCGTGCCCTCGGCCTCCATCTGGGCGATGCGGCGATCGATGTGCCGCTTCTCCATCTTGAACTCGGGGATGCCATAGCGCAGCAGTCCGCCGATTCGGTCGGCGCGTTCCAGCACCACCACGTCGTGGCCCGCCCGCGTGAGCTGCTGTGCGACTGCGAGCCCAGCAGGTCCCGAACCGATCACGGCGACGCGCTTGCCGGTACGTACCGCCGGCGTGTGCGGGGTCACCCAGCCCTCGTCCCACGCACGGTCGATGATCTCCACTTCGACCTGTTTGATCGCCACGGGATTCTGGTTGATCCCGAGGACACATGCGGATTCGCACGGCGCCGGGCACAGTCGGCCGGTGAACTCGGGGAAGTTGTTGGTGGCGTGCAACCGCTCGATGGCGTCCTGCCAATGGTCTCGGTAGACCAGATCGTTCCAGTCGGGGATCAGGTTGCCGAGCGGGCAACCGTTGTTGCAGAACGGAATGCCGCAATCCATGCAGCGTCCCGCCTGATGCTTCAACTCCTCACCGTCGAAGTCCTCGTACACCTCGTTCCAGTCGCGCAGTCGCACCGGGACCGGCCGCCGTTCGGGCAGCGCACGCTCCCACTGCAGGAATCCTGTTGGTTCGCCCATTACCAGCGCCCTCCTCGTTGGGCCGTTGCATTGGTGGTCATGCTCGGGCCGCTTCCATGATCTTGTCGACGGTGGCTGCCTCGTCGAGGCCGGCTGCCTTCGAGTCGGCGATCACCGTCAGTACTCGCTTGTAGTCCCTCGGCATCACCTTGCGGAACGAAGCGAGCTCGGCGTCGAAGTTCGCCATGATGTGCTCCGCGACCGGCGAGCCGGTGAACTCGTGATGACGCCGAACGGTGTCGGCGAGGAACTCGCGGTCGGTGTCGTCGAGGCTTTCCAGCGCCACCATGTCGTAGTTCACCTTGCTGGCGAACACCTCGGACGGGTCGTAGACGTAGGCAATGCCACCCGACATACCGGCACCGAAGTTGCGGCCGGTGGGGCCGAGCACCACGACACGACCACCGGTCATGTACTCGCAGCCGTGATCGCCCACGCCCTCGCTCACGGCAACGGCACCCGAGTTGCGCACACAGAAGCGCTCGCCCACGATGCCGCGGAGAAAGATCTCGCCGCTGGTCGCTCCGTATCCGATCACGTTGCCTGCGATGATCTGATCCTCGGCGACGAACGTGGCCGAGGGGTCGGGGTGCACGATCAGTCGACCGCCTGAGAGGCCCTTGCCCACGTAGTCGTTGGCGTCACCGACGAGGCGAATCTGGATGCCGGCGGGCATGAAGGCGCCGAGGCTCTGGCCGGCCGAACCGGTGAGCGTGATGTCGATGGTGGCGTCGGGAAGCCCCTCGCCACGCCACTTCTTGGTGACCTCGTGGCCGAGCAGCGTGCCGACCGTGCGGTTGACGTTGCGCACCGGGAGATCGATCGACACGCGATGCGCGTCGAGGATCGCCGGCTGCGCCAACTCGATCAACTGCTGATCCAGCGCTTCGTCGAGGCCATGATCCTGGCCGACGCTCTGGATCAGCGTCTGGCCGTACGGGTTCTGCGGGACGGCCAGGATCGGACTGATGTCGAGGCCCGACGCCTTCCAGTGCTCGACCGCACGGCGAGCATCGAGGGCTTCGACGTGGCCGATCATCTCGTCCATGGTGCGGAACCCGAGTTCGGCCATCAACTCGCGAACCTCGGTGGCGACGTACTCGAAGAACGTCTCGACGAACTCCGGCTCGCCGCTGAAGCGAGCGCGCAATTCTGGGTTCTGGGTGGCGATCCCGACCGGGCACGTGTCGAGGTGACAGACGCGCATCATGATGCAGCCCGACACGACCAACGGGGCCGTGGCGAACCCGTACTCCTCGGCGCCGAGGAGCGCCGCGATCACCACGTCGCGACCGGTCTTCATCTGACCGTCGGCTTGGACGACGATGCGGTCGCGCAGCCCGTTGAGCAGCAGCGTCTGCTGCGTCTCGGCAAGGCCCAGCTCCCACGGGCCACCGGCATGTTTGAGCGACGTCAGTGGGCTCGCCCCGGTACCGCCGTCGTGGCCGGAGATCAGCACCACGTCAGCCTTGGCCTTCGACACGCCCGCAGCAACGGTCCCGACGCCGGTCTCGGCCACCAGCTTCACGTGGACACGCGCAGCCGGGTTGGCGTTCTTGAGGTCGTGGATCAACTGTTTGAGATCCTCGATCGAGTAGATGTCGTGGTGCGGCGGCGGGCTGATCAGGCCCACGCCCGGCGTGGAGTGACGTGTCCCGGCGATCCACGGGTACACCTTGTGACCCGGGAGTTGGCCGCCCTCGCCAGGCTTTGCTCCCTGGGCCATCTTGATCTGGATGTCGTCGGAGTTCGTGAGGTACTCCGAGGTGACACCGAAGCGTCCGGACGCCACCTGCTTGATCGACGAACGCCGTTCGGGGTCGTACAAACGATCGACGTCCTCGCCTCCTTCGCCCGTGTTGGACTTGGCGCCGAGATGGTTCATCGCGATCGCGAGCGTCTCGTGAGCTTCCGCCGAGATCGAGCCGTAGCTCATCGCCCCGGTCGAGAATCGTTGGAGAATCGTTTCGATCGGTTCGACCTCGTCGATCGGCACCGATTGCCGATCGCGGAACTCGAACAGGCCGCGCAGTGTCATCAGTTGTTCGGACTGATCGTCGACCTTTGCGGTGTACTCCTTGAAGATGTCGTAGCGCTTGGCGCGCGTGGCGTGCTGCAGCTTGAACACCGTCTCGGGGTTGAACAGATGGAGCTCGCCCTCACGCCGCCACTGGTACTCGCCGCCGAGCTCCAGCTTGCGGTGCGCACGCTCCTCGGGCCGGGTCGGATTCGCCATGGCATGGCGGGCCGCCACTTCGGCGGCGATCTGCTGGAGGCCGATACCACCGAGCTGCGACGTCGTGCCAGTGAAATAGGCGTCGACCATGTCCTGGCCGAGACCGATCGCCTCGAAGATCTGGGCGCCCGTGTACGACGCAACCGTCGACACTCCCATCTTCGACATCACCTTGAGCACACCCTTGCCGCACGCCTTGATGTAGTTCCTGACCGCCGTGTTCGGGTCCATCCCACCCAAGCCGTGCATGTCCTCGGCGATCAGATCCTCGATCGACTCGAAGGCGAGGTAGGGGTTGATCGCCCCGGCTCCGTACCCGATCAGAAGGGCCATGTGATGCACTTCACGTGCGTCACCGGCTTCGACGATCAGGCCGGCCATCGTGCGCTGCTTGGTGCGCACCAGGTGATGGTGCACCGCCGCAGTCAGGAGCAGCGACGGGATCGGTGCTTCGACGCTGTCGCCGTTTCGATCCGACAGCACGATGATGCGAGCGCCGCTGTCGATCGCGTCGGAGGCCTGCTGGCAGATCCGGTCGAGCGCCGTACGCAGCCCGTGGCCACCATCGGCAACGCGGTACAAGCCTGACAGCACTGCGGCCTGGAGGCCGGGCTGGCCGCCGTCGTCGTTGATGTGGATGATCTTCGCGAGTTCGTCGTTGTCGATGATCGGGAACGGCAGCGCCAACTGGCGGCAGCTCTCGGGACCCGGATCGAGCAGGTTCGCCTCGGGACCCACCGACGACGACACCGCGGTGACGACCTCTTCGCGGATCGCATCCAGCGGGGGGTTGGTCACCTGCGCGAACAGCTGCTTGAAATAATCGAACAACAAGCGCGGTCGCTCACTCAGCACGGCAAGGGGCGTGTCGGTGCCCATCGACCCGAGTGCCTCTCCACCGCTGGCAGCCATCGGCGTGATCAGGATCTTGAGTTCTTCGTGGGTGTAGCCGAACATCTGCTGTCGGCGCAGCACACTGTCGTGGCTGAACACGACGTGCTCGCGTGCGGGCAGGCTTGCCAGGTCGACCATGCCCGCTGCGAGCCACTCGCCGTACGGATGCAGGGCGGTCAGCTCGGACTTGATCTCCTCGTCGCTCACGATGCGACCCGCCGTGGTGTCGATCAGGAACATCTTGCCGGGCTGCAAACGGCCCTTGGCCACCACCTTGGCCGGGTCGACATCGATCACGCCGACCTCCGAGGCCATCACCACGAGATCGTCGTCGGTGACCCAGTAGCGACTCGGACGCAGACCGTTGCGGTCGAGCACTGCGCCGATCATCTCGCCGTCGGTGAAGGCCACGCTCGCGGGGCCGTCCCACGGCTCCATCATCGCCGCGTGGAAACGGTAGAAGTCGCGCTGCTCCTGCGACATCGTCTCGTGGTTCTCCCAGGCTTCGGGGATCATCATCAGCATCGCGTGGTGGATCGGATAGCCCCCGAGGTGGAGCAGCTCCAGGACTTCGTCGAACCGCGCGGTGTCCGACGAACCCGGCGTGCAGATCGGGAAGGCGCGGTCGATCCCTGGGAGCAGATCACTCGCCAGCATTGCTTCGCGGGCGCGCATCCAGTTCTGGTTGCCTTGGACCGTGTTGATCTCACCGTTGTGGGCCACGAACCGGTACGGGTGCGCGAGCGGCCATGACGGGAACGTGTTGGTGGAGAACCGCGAGTGCACCAGGAGCAGCGCGGACTCGACCCGTGGGTCGAGCAGGTCGGGAAAGAACTCGCTCAACTGTGGGGTGGTGAGCATGCCCTTGTACACGATCGTCCGCGACGACAGCGACGAGAAGTAGGTGTCGAGTTCCCCTTCGAGTTCGCGGCGGCTGCGTTTGCGGGCGACGAAGGCCTTGCGATCGAGGTCGATGCCCGTCGCTCCATTCGGGTCGGAGACGAAGAGCTGCTTGAAGGTTGGCATCGCCGCACGAGCGGTCTGGCCGAGGCAGTCGGGTGCAATCGGCAGGTCACGCCAGCCCAGCACGTGGAGGCCGACTTCGTCGACGGTGGCTTCGATCGCCGCGAGCGCCTTCTCGCAGGCACCGGCGTCAGCGGGGAGGAACGCAATGCCAACGGCGTATGCACCAGCGGCAGGCAGCTCGAAGTCGACCACGGCGCGCAGGAACGCGTCGGGCACCTGGATGCAGAATTCCGGCGCCGTCGCCGGTGTCGGGCTCGGCGCCGGTGGCGCCGCGATGCTCCATGTTGGTCAAGGCCTTGAGGCCGGTGAGCACCAATTCGTTGGAGCGCACCCCTTTGAGGTTCGCGACGAACGAAACACCACACGAATCGTGCTCGTTCCTGGGGTCGTACAGACCGATCTGGCCGGGGGGCTGCAGCATCATCACATCCGTGTGTCTCGTAGTTGCACGGCCCCGTGTCGGATTCGGTCGACGATGACCAAAGGGAGCGATCGACGGTGACCTGCTCACACGGGGTGCCACGAGACAACGCTGGCCCGGGGCGGGGAGCAACAGCATACGGTGTGTGCCGCCGCTCTGAAAGATCGTTCGCTCGTGATCCGGGTGGCCCCGCCACCTGGATCCACCCAGCCGGTGCAGTCACCGGCGCGCGACACTGGGTCGATGCGTCACCAGCACTCCCTCAACGCACCCGACGGCACCACGATCGCCTGGAGCCGGTTCGGTACTGGCGAACCCGTGATCCTGGTGCACGGCATCACCGAATCAGCGGCGTCGTTCGACCCGATCACCGAACGACTCGCCACCACCCACCAGGTGGTCACCTTCGATCTCCGAGGTCATGGCGAATCGGGACGAGCAGCTGACTACGGCCTCGCAGCCATGGCGAGCGACATCGCCGCCGTGACCGACGCCGCCGAATTGCAGCGCCCGCATCTGGTCGGTCACTCGCTCGGCGGCGCCGTGGTCACCGCTGCAGGTTCGATGCTCGATGTGGCGAGCGTGGTCGACATCGACCAGTCGCTGCAGCTCGACGCCTTCAAAGCGCAACTCGCTCCGGCCGAGCCGATGTTGCGCGACGCCGAGCAGTACCAACTCGTCATCGACGCCATGTTCGAGATGATGATGGGCGAGCGCCTGTCCGCCTCGGAACGCCAGCGGGTGAATGCACTCCGGCGCGCCGATCACGAGGTGGTGCTCGGTGTGTGGGAACTGCTGCTCACCGAGCCAGTGGAGGCGATCGCCGCCACCGTCGAGGCGGCACTGGCGGGCTACGACGGACGCAACGTGAGCTACCTCGCGATCTTCGGGCTCGATCCTGGCGACCAGTACGCCGAGTGGTTGGGCAAGCGGATCACCGACGCCGACGTCGAGTACTGGGAGGGGTTCGGTCACTACCCGCACCTCGTCGATCCGGACCGCTTCGTGACCCGCCTCCGCGAGTTCTGGGCCGCCTGATCCCGATCTGCGCTCCATACGTCCCAGCACGCCGAGCTGCCCGATCTGCGCTCGATACGTCCCGGAAAGCGGGACGCATCGAGCGCAGATGGCACCCGTAGCGACCGAGCCGCTGACTGATCAGACGTCGGCGTACACCGCTGGGCGCTTCTCGAAGCCGGCCATGACGGCTTCGACCTGGTTCGGCGTACCGATCTGCGCGCTGATCAATCGACGCTCTTCGGCGAATTGCTCGGCGGCACCATCACTGGCCAGACGGTTGAACAGCTCTTTGGCGCCCTGCACCGCACCTGGGCTCATTCCAGCGATCTCATGCGCCATCGCCATCGCATCGTCCTTGGGGTTGTCGCTCAGCTTGGTGACCAGGCCCATGGCAGCGCCCTCGGTACCGGAGAAGACCCGAGCGGTGAACGTGAGTTCCTTGGCGATGTCCGGGCGCACCAGCTTCGAGAGCACGAAGGTGCCGGTCATGTCGGGGACCAGGCCCCAGTACACCTCGCGTACCGACATCTTGGTGTCGGGGTGCACGATGCGGATGTCGGCGCCGAGCGCGATCTGGAGCCCGCCTCCGAGTGCGTGGCCGTGAACTGCGGCGATCACCGGCACGTTCAATTCCTGCCACACCCAGCAGACCTGCTGGCCGAGGTGGGTGATGCGACCATCCTGCATCTGGCCCGGGTTGCCATCGCTTCGAGTGGCCGCACTCGATGCATCATCGCCGCCCGCCATGGCCTGGAACGACGAGAAGTCGAGGCCCGCACAGAACGACGCCCCATCGCCGGACAGCACGACGGCTCGCACCGCGGACTCGGACTTGAGCTGCTCGCCGGCTTCGGCAATGGCGGTGAACATGGCGTTGTCGAGCGCATTGCGCTTGTCGGCACGGTTGAACACGACATCGGCAACGCCGTCGGAGATGGAGATGAGGACGCGATCAGACATGCCGACGAGTCTCGCATTCGGCCGGCGGCGCCGACGAACGGATCGTCTGAGTTGCTACCAAGCGTCCCAGTGCAGGACGGTTTCGAGTGGCAGACGCTTGGCGAGCTTGAAGTCGGTGCCGACGGTGTAGGCGATCGGGAACAGACCGGCCTGGGTGTAGCGATCGTGCGGGATCCCGAGCAGCTCCGCCGCCTCGGCCTCACCACCGTCCATCAGGTGGATGGTGGTCCACGCCGAGCCCATCGACCGCTCGCGCAGCGCCAGCATGAAGCTCCACACCGCCGGCAGGATCGAGCCCCATTGCGACGCACCGACGAACGCGGGTACCCCATCGAGGCGACCTTCGATGCAGGGAATCAGCAGCATCGGCGCGCGGTGAAAGTTCTCGGCGAGATAGGTCGCCGAGTCGGTCACGCGATCCTTCTGCTCGTGGCGCAAGTCGCCCGGCTCGTACTGATTCGACCGGGCCATCGCTGCGTACTTCGCGAAGTTCCGGGCGTAGATGTCCGCGAGCGCCTGCTTCTTTGCGGGATCTTCGACGATCATGAACTGCCAACCCTGGCTGTTGGAGCCGGTCGGAGCCTGCAACGCGATCTCGAGACACTCCTCCACCACCGATCGCTCCACGGGTCGATCGAAGTCGAGGCGCTTGCGCACCGACCTCGTTGTGGTGAGCACTTGGTCGGCGGACAGTTCGAGCTGCATCCAACGAGCCTCGCAGGCTAGTGAACCCGTCGGCGGACCAGGGATCGATCGATCTCTGCAACGGAGCTGACGCCACTGAGCGCCATCGTGCGCTGCATTCCGTCGCGCATGAAGTCCAGGAGTTGGTCGACACCGCGTTCTCCGGCGGCGCCGAGCGCGTACAGGTACGGCCGACCCATCGACACGGCGTCGGCACCGAGCGCGAGCGCCTTCACGATGTCGCTCCCCCGCCGCACCCCACCGTCGCAGATGATGGCAGCGCCCTCGCCGATCTCATCGCGTACGGGCTCGACGAGTTCGATCGGTGCTGGCGCATCGTCGAGTTGGCGGCCGCCGTGGTTCGACAGCCCGATGCCCTCGACGCCAGCGGCGACGGCCTGCTTGGCGTCGGCGACGGTCTGCACGCCCTTGAGCACGATCGGACCGTCCCACACGGTGCGCAACCAGTCGACGTCGCCCCACGACAATGCCGGGTCGAATTGGCGCGCCATGTGCTCGGACAGCGTGACAGCGGTCCTGCCGTCTTCGTCGCTGAGTCCGACGACGTTCGCAAACGTGATTGGATCGTTGCGCAAGAAATCCCAGGTCCACGCCGGGTGGATCGCCCCGTCGACGATCGTCGAGGGGCCGACCTTCGGTGGCAACGTCATCCCGCGACGCACATCGCGCTCCCGCCGCCCGAGCACCGCCGTGTCGACGGTGAGCCACACCGCCGTGTAGCCCGCAGCCTTCGACCGATCGAGCAGTTCCTTCACGAGCCCGCGATCGCGCCACGTGTACACCTGGAACCACTTGTCACCACTGCTCACGGCGGCAACCTCTTCGATCGAGCGTGTGCCCATCGTCGACAGCGACCACGGGATGCCGGCGCGTGCCGCGGCCCGGGCAACGGCCAGCTCGCCCTGCGAGTGGGCGATGCGGGTGAATCCGGTGGGAGCGAGGATCAGCGGCAGTTCGGCGCGCCGCCCGAGGATCGTGGTCGAGGTGTCGAGTTGGCTGACATCGCGCAGGATCCGCGGCTGGAACTCATAGTTGGCGAACGCCTCCACGTTGCGGGCGAGAGATCGCTCGTCCTCGGCGCCGCCGTCGATGTAGTCGAACACACCGTGCGGCAGGCGCCGCTTGGCGATGCGGCGGAAGTCCTCCACCGAGGCAGCTGCCTTCAGCCGACGCTCGACGGGGTCGAGCGTGAGGCGGTCGAACTGCACCACCGAGCGGAACGTGTTGATCATCCCCATCCACCCGAGCGTACGTGTTGCTCACTCGACGATGCGTAGGCCGCTCGGAGTCATCGATGGTTCGGCCTGGGGGAGGTCGACCACGAACTCGGTGCGGTGGGCAGGAAACACGTGCTCGCTGACGAGGACCGGCGACCCTGAACGGTCGGTGGTGACACGCTGGCAGCGCAGCACCGGCGAGCCGGCCGGCACGCCCAGCAACTTCGCATCAGCGGCGTCGACGAGGTCCGCTGCGATGCTCTGCGTGGCCCCGTGCAGATCCACATCGAGGAGCTCGTAGAAGGGGCGGCGCTCGACATCCTTGCGAGACAGATGTGCGCCGAGTTCCGCTGGGCACCACACCGTGACCACTGCGAACGGCTCACCGTCGGCGAGGTTGACCCGTTTGACCCGCAGCACCTGATCACACCCGAGAATCCGTTGCACCCGCTCGGGTGATGCCACATAGGCGAACTCCTCGATCTTGCGCTCGGAGAGCTTGCCGACCCCCTCGACATGCGACTCGATGGTGGCGAGCGACTGCAGCGACTGTGGCACCGGATCGGTGGCCACGAACCATCCGAACCCCTGCCGCGCTGCCAGGAGGCCCTCTTCGCGGAGCAGTTCGAGCGAGCGCCTGATCGTGACACGCGACGCTCCGAATTCATCGGACATCTCGGCCTCCGACGGCAGCACCGACCCTGCCGGCGCAGCAAGGACACGTTCGCGGAGTTCGTCGGCGATCTCTTGGTACCGGATCTGTCTCATGGTGCTCCTGTCGTTGCCGGACCCGGTGGACCGGGGTGTGCAGCAACTTGAAATCGTGGCAACTTGTATTATAGTTGTCTACATGACTGATGCGACCCAGGATCCCAGCCAGAACGGCGCCACCACCCCCATCGAACTCGTCCAGGGCGTGTATGCCAGCCTCCCCGACCGCGTCGCCGCCGGCCGCGAGCGCCTCGGTCGCCCGCTGACGCTGACCGAGAAGATCCTGATCAACCACCTCGCCGATCCGTCGGCCCACTTCGAGCGGGGCGGCACGTACAACGACTTCCATCCCGACCGCGTCGCCATGCAGGACGCCACCGCGCAGATGGCTCTGTTGCAGTTCATGACCGCCGGCCTGAACGAGGCAGCGGTGCCGTCCACGGTGCACTGTGACCATCTGATCCAGGCCAAGGTGGGCGCCGCGATCGACCTCGGCGTTGCCGTCGACACCAACAAGGAGGTCTACGACTTCCTGCGCTCGGTCTCGGCCAAGTACGGCATCGGCTTCTGGGGCCCCGGCTCCGGCATCATCCACCAGGTCGTGCTCGAGAACTACGCCTTCCCGGGCGGCATGATGATCGGCACCGACAGCCACACCCCCAACGCCGGCGGGCTCGGCATGATCGCCATCGGTGTGGGCGGCGCCGACGCCGTCGACGTGATGACCGGCTTCCCGTTCAACGTCCGCTGGCCGAAGGTGATCGGCGTCGAGCTCACCGGCTCGCTCAGCGGCTGGTCGAGCCCCAAGGACGTCATCCTCGAAGTTGCCCGAGTGCTCACCGTGGAGGGGGGCACCGGCGCCATCGTCGAGTACTTCGGCCCCGGCGCCGACTCGATCTCGGCCACTGGCAAGGCCACCATCTGCAACATGGGCGCCGAGATCGGTGCCACCACGTCGCACTTCCCGTACGACCACAACATGGCGATGTACCTCAAGGCCACCGGTCGCGAGGCGATCGCCGATGCCGCCGACAAGGTCGCTGCCGACCTGCGCGCCGACGATGGCGCCCTCTACGACCAGGTGATCAAGATCGACCTCGACGAGCTCAAGCCGCTGATCAACGGCCCGCATTCCCCCGACCGCGCCCACAAGGTCGGCGCCGCCGGCGTTGGTGCTGCGGCCCGCGAGAACGACTGGCCGCTCGAGCCGTCGGCATGCCTGATCGGCTCGTGCACCAACTCCTCGTACGAGGACATCACCCGCGTTGCTTCGATCGCCAGGCAGGCCGCGGCTGCTGGCCTCACCGCCAAGTGCGAACTGCTGATCACGCCAGGCTCCGAGCAGGTGCGCGCCACGATCGAGCGCGATGGCCTGCTCGCCGACCTCGAAGCGATCGGCGCCACCGTGCTCGCCAACGCCTGCGGCCCATGCATCGGCCAGTGGTCGCGGCCCGAGTCGGTCACCGGCCAGCCGAACACCATCGTCAACTCGTTCAACCGCAACTTCCCGAAGCGCAACGACGGCTCACCGAAGACGCTGAGCTTCGTCACCTCACCCGACACGGTGCTCGCCATCGCACTCGCAGGGCGTCTCGACTTCGATCCGACGGTCGACACGATCACGGCCCCTGATGGCACCGAGATCACACTCGCCGAACCCGCCGGTGAAGTGCTCCCCGATGCCGGCTACGACCCAGGTGTCGACACCTACACCGCTCCCCCGGCCGACCGGTCGGGCATCGAGGTCGCCGTGTCACCGACGTCGGACCGCCTGCAGTTGCTCGCTCCGTTCCTTGCGTGGGACGGCAACGACTATCAGGGTCTGCCCGTGTTGATGAAGGCGCAGGGCAAGTGCACCACCGACCACATCTCCGCGGCCGGCCCGTGGCTGAAGTTCCGCGGCCACCTGGAGAACATCTGCGGCAACCTGTTCGCGGGTGCCGTCAACGCCTTCACAGGCAATGCCGGCACCGGCAAGGACATCACCGACGGCGAGACCCGCCCGTACCCCGAGATCGCGATGCGGTACCACGAGGCCGGCATCAACTGGGTCGCGGTCGGCGACCGCAACTACGGCGAGGGCTCGTCGCGCGAACACGCTGCCATGGAGCCTCGCTTCCGTGGCGGGCTGGTCATCCTGGTCCGCTCGTTCGCTCGCATCCACGAGACGAACGCGAAGAAGCAGGGTCTCCTGCCGCTCACGTTTGCCGACCCCGACACCTACGACCTGATCGAGGAGGACGACCGCATCAACGTCAGCGGACTGCCGCCTGTGCCGGGCCAGAACGTGCGATGCCAGATCGTCAAGCCCGACGGCACCACCATCGACTTCGAGGCAGTGCACACGTTCAGCCCCGAGCAGGTCGAGTGGTTCAAGGCCGGCTCCGCTCTCAACATCGTGCGCCAGAAGGTCGCGGCCGGCTGACGTGACGTTTGGTGTCTGACACCAAACGTCGACACCAAACGTCACGGTCACGCCTGGGGGCGACCCCAGGCGTGACCGGACCGTTTGCGTGACCGATACCGTGCGGCGCCATGGAGATTCGCGAAGCCATCCGCACCAACGGCACGGTTCGGGCGTTCACCGACGAGCCGGTCGACAACGCCACGATCTCGAGCGTGCTCGACGATGCCCGGTTCGCTCCCTCGGGCGGCAACCGACAGCCGTGGCGTGTTGCCGTTGTCACCGATGCCCTGATCCGTCGTGAATTGGCAATGCTCATGCAGCCCGTGTGGGACGAATACATGGAGACAGCGGCAACGGGTGGCAACCCGTTCAACGTCGTCGACTACGTGAAGCCCGACGAGGTCGCACCGAACAAGCCGAACGATCTGCTGGCGAACATCGAGACGATCCCGGTGGTGCTCGCCGTGGCCGCCGACCTCTCGAAGGTTGCGATGATGGACAGCGATCTCGAGCGACCACCGATGACCGGCGGTGCATCGGTGTATCCGTTCTGCTGGAACCTCATGCTGTCCGCTCGGGCTCACGGCCTGGGCGGCGTCATGACCACCTTTCTCAGCCGGGTGGAGCCGGCCGCTGCACCTGCGCTCGGCCTGCCCGATCACCATGCGCTCGTGACCACCATCTTCCTCGGGCATCCCGTGCACCAGCCGACCAAGCTCAAGCGCCAACCGGTCGAGAGCTTCACCACCCTCGATCGCTTCGACGGCCCGACGTTCGCCTGATCGCCGCGGTCACGAACCCCGCAAGCGATGAGATTGCGCCGCGACCTGTTCGCGCGAAGTCTCATCGCTTGGCAAGGTGGCGGCGGTCAGGGTGCGTCGATGGCGGCACGCACTTCGGCGACGTACTCGCCAACTGCATCGGGCCCGCCGTCCATCAGGCGCCGCACCATGCTGGCACCCTGGATCACGCCGTCGGCGACACGAGTGGCCTCGTAGGCCTGCGCCGCGTTCGACACCCCCACACCGACGAGCACCGGCATGTCGGTGATCGCCTTCAGCCGTGCAGCGAGGGCAGTCGCCGTTGCAGCGAGCGAGTCACGCTCACCGGTCACACCGAGCAGCCCCACCGAATACACGAATCCACGGGCTCGCTCAGCGATTCGCGGCAGACGGTCGTCTGGCGCCGTCGGCGCGGCCAGCAGGATCGTCTCGATCCCCGCCGCGTCGGCTGCTTCACACCACGGCCCCGACTCTTCCAAGGGAAGGTCCGGCAAGATGGCGGCGCTGATTCCGGCCCTGGCGAGCTGCGCGGCGAAACGGGTCGGGCCCGGGTGATGCACCAGGTTGTAGTAGGTCATCACCGCGAGCGGAATCTCGACGTCGAGCGACGGCACCTCGTCGAGGATCGACGTCGGCGTGACGCCCTGCTCCAACGCGTATTGTGACGCCTCTTGGATGACCGGTCCGTCCATCACCGGGTCCGAGAACGGGATACCGATCTCGACGGCGTCGGCGCCGTTCGCTGCGCATGCCCGGATGGCATCCTGCCAGCCTGGATAGCCGCCCGTGATGTACGGCACGAGCAGCTTTCGTCCGGCTGCGCGCTTGGTTCTGAACTCACTCTCCAATGTCATCGCACGAGCCCCATCAGACTCGCCCGTCGAGGATGTCCATCATCTGGGCGACGTCCTTGTCACCGCGTCCTGACAGGTTCATCAAGACGGTCTGACCCTGCATGTTCGGCGCTTCGCGCTTGATCCACGCCACCGCATGCGCGCACTCGAGCGCTGGGATGATGCCCTCGGTCTGCGACAGCAGCTGGAACCCGTCGATGACCTCGTGATCGGTCACCGACGGATACTCGGCCCGCCCAATCGAGGCGAGATACGAGTGCTCGGGACCGACGCCGGGATAGTCGAGCCCGGCCGAGATCGACAGTGCTTCTTCGACCTGGCCGACCTCGTCCTGCATCAGGTTGCTGCGCATCCCGTGCACCACCCCCGGCACGCCACGACCGATGGCGGCGCCACCAGCAGGTTCGACTCCGACCAGGCGGGTTTCGGCCTCGTCGACGAAGCCGCTGAAAATCCCCATCGCGTTCGATCCACCGCCGACGCAGGCAACGACGACATCGGGCATCGACCCGGTCATCGCAACGATCTGGTCGCGTGCTTCGTCACCGATGATCGACTGGAACTGGCGCACCATGTAGGGGTACGGATGCGGTCCAACGACGGACCCGAGGCAGAAGTGGGTGTCGGTCACGTTGGCCACCCAGTGGCGCATCGCTTCGTTGACCGCATCTTTCAGGGTCCGGCTTCCGCTGTGGACCGACTCGACCTCGGCGCCCAGCAGCTTCATTCGGAACACGTTCAGCGCCTGACGTTCGACGTCGACGGCGCCCATGTACACCTTGCACTCGAGACCCATCAGCGCAGCAGCAGTTGCGCTCGCCACGCCATGCTGGCCGGCACCGGTATCGGCGACGATGCGCTGCTTGCCCATCCGCTTGGCCAGCAGCGTTTGGCCGATCACGTTGTTGATCTTGTGCGACCCGGTGTGGTTGAGGTCTTCACGTTTGAGGATCAGTCGGATCCCGAGTTGACCACCGAGGTTGTGGCACTCGGTCATGATCGACGGGCGACCGGAGTACTCGTTGTGCACACGCGTGAGCTCTGCTCGGAACGCCGGGTCGTTCCAGGCGTCGTCGAACGCCGCTTCGAGTTCCTGGCATGCGGGCACCAGGGTTTCGGGCACGAAGCGACCGCCGAACTCACCGAAGCGCCCGGTGCTGTCAGGCGGCGCCGCCAGCGTGGAGGCGCCTGTCGGATGCTGGTGGGTGTGTTGTTCTGTGGAGGTCATTCGAAATCCCAGTCGTAGGGGAGGTCATCGTCGCCGATGTACTGCTCGGCGGCGTTGGAACGAGCGTTCTCGATGAAGCGCTTGACCGCGAGGGCATCCTTCTTGCCAGGCGACTTCTCGACGCCTGTGGCCACGTCGACGCCCCACGGGCGCACCTCGCGCACCGCCGCAGCGACGTTGTCGGGCCGAAGACCGCCAGCCAGGATCAGCTTCACCGAATCTGGCGCATCGCCAGCGAGCGACCAGTCGAACACCTTGCCCGAACCGGGCTCGGGCGCATCGATCATCACCATGTCGGTGCCGTACTGATCGGCATGCGGGAGGTTCTCGTCGCCGGCACTGAAGGCCTTGATGACCCAGCGGAAGTGCTGGGCGATCTCGATGGTCTGCGCTCGCGACTCGCGCCCGCTGAGCTGCACGGCCTTGACGCCTGCTCGGCGGGCTGTGTCGACCACGAGCTTGGGGTGCTCGTTGCGAAAGACACCCACCGTGAGCACTTCGGCCGGGAGCCGACGCGTGATGTCGTAGACGACTTGCGCCGCGACCTGTCGAGTTGACGGCGCAAAGATGAAGCCGACCGCATCGGCACCCATTGCCACCGACAGCAGCGCATCGTCCTCGTTGGTGATCCCGCAGATCTTGACGAACATCGGAGACCGATCCTACGACCTGCTGCTCGACAGTGTGCGGTCCTCGTCGAGGAGCTGCGACGACGCCTGGTCGGATACCGCAGGCTTCCGCGCCGAAGTGCGGCGATTGCACTGCGGCGCCGCACCAACGCGTAACGTCGGAGTTGCATGGGACGCCTGGACGACATCGACCTGTCAGCACGACTCGGAAGCGACGAGTACGACAAGCGCCTCGCTGCGGCGCAGGAGCACTTTCTCGAGCTCCGCTTGAAGCTCGGCGGCCAGATCGGCGATGGCGAGATGGGCCCCGGACTTCTCGTCGTGATGGAGGGCGCCGATGCCGGCGGCAAGGGCGGCGCGACGCGGCGCATCGTCGAGCGTCTCGACCCACGGCATTTCAGCGTGTACGCCTACGCCAAGCCCGACGATCGAGAAAAGCGCCATCACTTCCTGTGGCGGTTCTGGACCAAGGTGCCCGGTCTCGGTGGCATGTGCGTGTTCGACCGGAGTTGGTACGGACGGCTCCTCGTCGAGCGGGTCGAGAAGTTCGCCACGATCGAGCAGTGGACTCGCGCCTACAACGAGATCGTCGAGTTCGAACGCAGCCTCGTGCTCGAAGGTGTGATCCTCGTGAAGTTCTACCTGCACGTCAGCGCCGATGAGCAGCTGCGGCGGTTCGAGGGACGCAAGGACGATCCGCTGCGCAAGTGGAAACTCAGCGACGAGGACTGGCGCAACCGCGACAAGTGGGACCAGTACATCGAAGCTGCCGAGGACATGTTCGAACGCACCGATCATCAACTCGCACCGTGGGACATCGTGTCCGGCGAGAACAAGAAGTGGGCCCGTGTCACCGTGCTCGAAACGCTCAACACACGCATCGAAGACGGTATTGCTCGCTGGGAAGCACTCAACATGCCCGTCGGCTGATCAGCAGAATTCCGCCACGACGTGATCGAACCGCTCCCCTACGCCTGATGCGATGAGCGAACCCCACAGATATGGCGTGTTGACTCAGCGTCAGGCCAACATCGGCCGACCGACCTCATTGCGCACCACCAGGACGCGCTGCGCCGCGAGTCGCTACAACGCGCCGATGAGGTCGGCGATCGCGGCGGCGGGATCGCCGCTCGTGACCAGGGTCTCGCCAACGAGCACGGCGTCGTAGCCGGCAGCTCGCAACGAACGGGCGTCGGCTGGCCCGCGAACGCCAGACTCGGCGACCTTGACGGCGTGATCGGGAATCACGCCGGCCATGCGAACCGCACGCTCGTGGTCGACCTGGAAGGTCACCAGGTCACGCTGGTTGACTCCGATCAGCGTTGCCTCCGCTGCCAATGCGTGTTCGAGCTCACGTTCGTCGTGGATCTCCACCAGCACATCGAGACCGACATCGACAGCGAGCGCGTGCAGCGCAGCGAGTTCAACCGGCGAGAGCGCCGCAGCGATCAACAGCACGCAGTCGGCACCCATGATGCGAGCGTCGAGCACGTCGCGTTCGCCGACGGTGAAGTCCTTGCGGATCACCGGCAGAGAGCACGCCGCACGAGCGGTTCGCAGATCGGCGACCGAGCCGCCGAAGTGTTCGACATCGGTGAGTACCGACATGCATGCCGCCCCCCCACGTTCATAGGTCGCCGCCATCTCTGCGGGGTCGAGGCCGATGTGCAGGTCACCTTTCGACGGCGATCGACGCTTGATCTCCGCGATCACGCCCAGCTCTGACCGCCCCGCCAAGGCAGCACGGAAGCCACGCGCTGGTGGCATCGATCGAGCTTCGTCGAGCAGTCGCTCGAGCGATCGCCGATCGGCAGCGGCGACCGCTCGATGGTGATCGAGGATCTTGTCGAGGTACGTCGCCGCCATGTCGAACGAGGCGGGTCAGAGACCCTTGCCACGCACCGGTGTGAGCATGGTCAGCTCGGGCCGGCCGGCGAGGATCCCACCGAAGGCGTTCATGATCTGCTTCATGACGTCGCTGGTGCTGTGCGCCGTGAGTGCGTCGCTGTCGGCATACAGCTCGTACATGTAGGCGACATTGGCGTCGTTGGGGTCCTCGAGCAACTGGTAGAGCTGCGTGCCGGCTTCGGAGTCGACGTGGTCCATCATGGGCGCCAACCCGGCGTACAGGTCGTCGCGCTTTCCGTCGATGCAGGTGAACTTGGCGATCATTGCTACTTGGCTCATGAGCGCCGACCGTAGCGGCTCGAACGGCTCAGAACCCCAGCCGATCGCCGACCGTGGCGAGCAACTCGCTGATCGGCACTCGGACCTGCTCGGTGGTGTCGCGGTCGCGAATCGTGACCGCGTGGTCATCGAGCGAGTCGAAGTCGACCGTGACGGCAAGCGGTGTGCCGATCTCGTCCTGGCGGCGGTAGCGCTTGCCGATGTTCTGGGTCTCGTCGTAGTCGACCATGTAGCGCTCGGCGAGCAGCTTGCGGACCTCATGCGCGAGCGGGGTCAGCGTGTCCTTCTTCGACAGCGGCAGCACCGCCACCTTGTAGGGCGCGAGACGGGGATGCAACCGGAGCACGGTGCGTGCCTCGCCGTTGACCTCGTCCTCGTCGTAGGCGGCGAGCAGGAACGCCGCCATGGTCCGCGTTGCCCCGGCTGCCGGCTCGATCACGTACGGCACGTACCGCTCGTTGGTCTGCGGGTCGAAATAGTCGAGGCGCTCGCCCGAGTGCTCGGCGTGTTGCTTCAGATCGAAGTCGGACCGCTGTGCGATGCCTTCGAGTTCGTCGAAGCCCCAGGGGAAGGTGAACTCGACGTCGGACGTGCCGCTCGAATAATGCGACAACTCGTCGTCGTCGTGGGCCCGCAAGCGCAACATCGATGCGGGGATGCCGTGCTCGACGTACCACTGCATGCGGGCGTTGCACCAGTACTCGTACCACTTCGCCGACTCCTCCGGTGGCACGAAGAACTCGAGTTCCATCTGCTCGAACTCGCGGGTGCGGAAGATCCAGTTCTGCGGGGTGATCTCGTTGCGGAAGCTCTTGCCGACCTGAGCAATGCCGAACGGCGGCTTCTTGCGCGAGGTCTGCAGCACGTTCGCGAAGTTGGTGAACATGCCCTGCGCGGTCTCGGGGCGAAGGTAGGCGTCGGCTCCGGTGCCCTCGACCGGGCCGGCCTGCGTCTTGAACATCAGATTGAACTCACGAGCCTCGGTGAAGCTGCCTGTGGAATCACAGTTGGGACAGACATCGGGATCGTCGAGCTTGTCGAGACGGAACCGCTGCTTGCACTCGGTGCAATCGACCAACGGGTCGCTGAAGTTGGCGAAGTGGCCCGATGCCTGCCAGACCTGTGGAGGGCTCAGGATCGCGGCGTCGATCAGCACCACGTCGTCGCGCTGCTGCACCATCGAGCGCACCCAGGCCTCCTTGACGTTGCGCAACAGCAACGACCCCAGCGGGCCGTAGTCGTAGGTCGAGCGGAAGCCACCGTAGATCTCCGCCGACTGGTACACGAAGCCTCTGCGCTTGCAGAGGCTGACGATCTGTTCGAGGTCGGTGGCAGGCATAGGTCGTCGAGGCTACCCACCCCCCAATTCCGTTTGCGTTGCAGTTTCGGTGGGCCGGCCCACCGAAACTGCAACGCAAACGGGGTGCGGTCAGTGCGTTTCGAACATGGCCACCGCCTTGAGGCGGCGTTCGATGTGGAACTCGAGGGCACGGGTGGCAAGCGACGACACCTCGTGCGTGACCGGCGACTCCTCGCGCGCGAGCGCCCGGACCAATTGCCCGCCGAGGATTTCCCGCACGATGTCCAGTGCTCCCGGGCTGATCGACTGCCCGGAACGACACGACCTGCACAGCACGCCGCCCTCGTTGAGGTCGAAGGCAACGAACTGCGTGCCCGGCCCGGACTCTCCGCAGCGCAGACACCGATCGAGCTCTGGGCGCATCCCCTCGTTCGCGAGGAGCTTCAAGTAGAACCCGGCCACGTTGAGCGGCGACGGCGCGGTGGCGATGCTTCGCAGCACACCGACCAACATCCGATACAGCTGCGGATTCGGTTCGCGCTCCAGCGAGAGCTGATCGACCGCCTCGATCACCGCCAGCCCCTGCGAGGCGCGATCGAGCGACGACAGCATCGGCGACAAGGGTTCGACCGCCTCAGCCTGGCTCACGATGTCGAGCTCGCGACCCCGGTACAGCAGGAGCCGAACATGACTCATCGGCTCGAGCCGCGCACCGAACTTGGATTTCGTCTTGCGAACGCCCTTCGCGACGGCTCGGACCTTGCCGTTCTCTGCGGTGTGGATCACCACGATGCGGTCGGACTCGCGCAGCTTGTACGTGCGCAGCACCACCCCGGTGTCGCGATAGAGCTCGCTCACGTGATGCTCATGTGACCGGGGATTCAGCTGTCATCGTCGTCGAGGCCACCGAACCGGCGCTGACGATGCGCGAAGTCCGCAATGGCATCGATGAGGTGATCGGGCGACAACTCGTGCCAGGCCATCGGATGAAACACGAGCTCACCGTAGGCGAGCTCCCACACGAGCGACGGTGGCAGCCGAGTCGACTCACCCAGCACCACGATCAAGTCCGGCTCGCAGTCAGCTGGCGCGTACAACGCCTCGGCAACGGTGGCCTCGTTGACGGGTTCGTCGGGGTGGAGCCGCTGCATTGCCTCCGCAAAGCGTTGGCGGCCGTCACCGCACGGGTCGACCATCACGTGGCACGAACCCACTTGGCGCTCCCACCACTGCGCGTCGACGGGTTCGACGCCCGGCTCGAAGGCTCGCAGTGTGAGGAACGTGGCGCCGGCCTGATCGGCGACGGCACCGAGCCGATCGACGCGATCATCCCAACGATCGTCGCCGAGTTCGTCCCAGTCGCGCAGCGTGCCACCCACCACCATGATGTGGCGCAGCAACTGCCGGGTCGGATCGCCGGCACGCGCCGTGGGGAGGGCCACCGCAGCCTCGCGGTGGCCCGCCGAACCTGGACGTTCACTGGTCACGGAGCGAGACACCCTTCCATTGTTCCACGCCGCGCACCCTCGACGCAGTCTGGCTAACGTGCAATTCGTGCCCGCCGACTCTGCCGAGCCCTCCGTGCCAACCCAGCACCCGCTGCACGTAGCGTGCATCATGGACGGCAACGGCCGCTGGGCCGGCCGGCGAGGCCTCCCGCGAACAGAAGGTCACACCGAAGGTGAGGAGAACCTTGCTCGCCTCGTACGCATTGCTGTGCGTCGCAACATCGGTTGGCTCACAGTGTTCGGGTTCTCCACCGAGAATTGGCAGCGCCCTCGCCCCGAGGTGCGCCACATCCTCGGGCTCCACGAGAAGCTGTTCGGTCGGGTCGCGGAGCTCAACGAACTGAATGTGCGCATCCAGTGGATCGGGCGACCGTTCGACTCGCCGATGGCGCGCACCCCTCGCTACGTCCAACGGGCGATCCGCAAGGCGATCAACGACACCGCCGACAACACCGGCATGGTCCTCACCGTTGCCTTCGACTACGGCGGACGGTCCGAACTCGTTGCAGCGGTCGAAGCTGCTCGCACGGCACCCGACGGACTCACCGTCGACAACATCGCGGATCACCTGTATCTCCCCGAACTGCCGCCGGTCGACATCCTCGTTCGCACGAGCGGCGAACAGCGCGTGTCGAACTTCTTGCTCTGGCAGGCTGCGGGCGCGGCGATCTACTTCACCGAGGCCGCCTGGCCCGACTTCGACGAACACGAACTCGACGCAGCGTTGGCGCTCGCTCGATGAGCGAATCGCTCGCACGGGTCACCGCGGCCCTCGCCAATGCCGAAGACCGCGTCGGCCAGCAGCAGATGGCCGACATGGTCGCCGGTGCCATCGCGTCCAAACGCCACCTGGTGGTGCAGGCCGGTACCGGAACCGGCAAGACCCTTGCCTACCTGGTTCCCGCCATCGAGGCCGATCGCGCGTGTGGTCGTCGCGACCGCAACCAAGGCACTCCAGGATCAGTTGGCCACCAAGGACCTGCCGTTCCTGGCCGAACACCTCGACCGCGACTTCGACTTCGCCATCCTCAAGGGCCGCTCGAACTACGTCTGCCTCCAGCGTTTGCGCGAAATGAGTGCCAGCACCGAAGGCCAACTCGAACTCGAGACGATGGCACTCACCACCAAGGTCGAGATCAAGCGTTTGGCCGAGTGGTCGGGCACCACCGCCACCGGCGACATGGCCGAGCTCGACTGGACGCCCTCCGACAACGCCTGGCGCGCTGTCAGCGTCGGCAGCGACGAATGCCCCGGCGCCGACCGGTGCCCCCTCGGCGACCCGTGCTTCGCTGAACAGGCCCGCCGGCGTGCTGCGGCTGCGGACGTGATCGTGGTCAACACGCACCTGTACGGGCTCAATGTCGCCAGCGGTGGTGCGATCCTGCCCGATCACGACGTCGTGGTGTTCGACGAGGCACACGTGCTCGAGGACATCATGAGCGACACCGTCGGCGTCGAAATCGCGCCTGGCCGGTTCGTTGCGCTCTCCGCGATCGTGCGTCGCATCATCGACGACCCCAAGCTGATCGGCTCGATTGCCGAAATCGCCGAGAGCCTTCGCGACGCGCTCACACCGCACGTCGGCAAGCGCCTCACGACACCGCTCCCCGACTCCGTCCAGGAGGTGCTCACCGATGCGCGGCTGCGGCTGGGGCGCGCCAACGAGACGTTGGTTGCGATCGACACCAAGAACGAAGACGCCAAACAGCGGCGACTCCGCGCCCAGACGATGACGGGCCGAGCGATCGAGCAACTCGACATCGCCATCGAAGGACGCTCCGGCTACGTGGCGTTCGTGTCGGGCTCACGGGATGCGCCGCGCCTCGAGGTCGCACCGCTCGACGTAGGCCCTGCCATGACCGATGGTGTGTGGTCGCAGCGCACCGCGGTACTCACGAGCGCCACCATCCCCACATCGTTGGCCAGTCGAGTCGGCATCGCACCCGACAGTGTCGACGTTGCCGATGTCGGCAGTCCGTTCGACTACGAGCACCACTCGATGCTCTACTGCGCGATGCATCTCCCGAACCCCAATTCCGACGGGTTCCGTGCCGCCGTCCATGACGAACTCGAAGCGCTCATCAACGCAGCCGGTGGGCGCACGCTGGCGCTGTTCACGAGCTGGCGGTCGATGGACGAGGCCGCTGAAGCATTGCGGGAACGCATCGACATGCCGATCCTCACCCAACGCGATCTTCCGAAACCAGCACTGATCAAAGCCTTTGCCGACAGCGATGAGACATGTCTGTTCGCGACCGCCGGGCTGTTCCAAGGCGTCGACGTCCCCGGCCAGACGTTGTCGCTCGTGGTGATCGACCGCATCCCGTTCCCTCGCCCCGACGACCCACTCCTGAGCGCCCGGCGCGAAGAACTCGGACCGACGGCGTTCTCGGAGATCGACATCCCCCGCGCGTCGATGATGCTGGCACAGGCGTGCGGCCGGCTGATCCGCTCGGCCACCGACCGAGGCGTGGTCGCCGTGATGGACCCGCGCCTGGGCACCGCCCGCTACCGATGGGACATCATCAGGGCGCTCCCACCGATGAAGCGCACCAAAGTGCGCGCCGACGTCGAAGCGTTCCTGGCCGACATCGCCGCCGAGTGAGCACCATCACGCCAGGGGTCAGACCCCAGGCGTGATCGTCAGGTGATCGAGGCGGCGAAGATGCCGTCGATGGTGGCCGCCAGTGCAGCGTCGAACTCGGCGTCGCTCTGGTTGGCGTTCAGGCTCTCGGTGAGCGCACGCGAGAAGCTGGCGATCATGCCGTGCTGGCGCGACAACCGCTCGTTGGCTTCGTCGCGCGGGTAGCCCCCCGACAGTGCAACGACTCGCAGCACCTTCGGGTGCGCGATCAGGTCGGCGTAGAAGTCGTCGACCGTGGGAATCGACAGCTTCAACATCACCGTCTCGTCGGCGCCGAGCGCATCGAGTTGCGTCGTGATCCGATCTCGCAGCAATGCCTCGGCTGCCTGCTTCTCCGGGCTCGTGATGTCGACTTCGGGTTCGATGATCGGCATCAGACCCGCAGCCAGGATCTCCTTGGCCACCTCGAACTGCTGGTCCACCACAGCAGTGACGCCGGCTTCGTTGGCCAGTTGCACGACCGAGCGCATCTTCGTACCGAACACACCGAGGCCGACCGCACGTTCGCACAGTTCACGCAGACCCGGAATCGGGTTCATGATCTGCGCACCGTCGACGACGTCAGCAAGGCCCTTGTCGACCTTGAGGAACGGCACGACGTGCTTGTCGGCCCACAGGTACTCGGCGGAACCCTTGCCCTCGATCTGGCGGTCCATGGTCTGCTCGAACAGGATGGCTCCGAGCACCCGGTCACCGGTGAAGGCCGGCGAGGTGACGATGCGGCTGCGCATCGCGTGCATCAAGTCGAACATCTCGTCGTCGTTGGACCACGCATCGTCGCCGATGCCGTAGAGCCCGAGTGCCTTGGGGGTACTGCCGCCACTCTGGTCGAGTGCGGCGATGAAGCCCTGACCGGTGCGGACCTTCTGGAGCATGTCGTCATTCACTCCCACGACTGTAGTCACCGGACGAAGCTCGAGTCAGCGGATCCGCCGGACTCGGGACCAATGGCCCACCGATCGCTACGGTCGACGCCCATGACCGCACCGCAGTCGAACGACCGCCGAGCGAGTGGTGCACTGTGTGATCTCGGACGACATCGCAACGATCACCCTCGACTCGCAGCGCAATCGAAATGCGCTGTCGCGCCAACTGCTCGCTGAACTGCATCGGGCGCTCGACGAGGCCGAAACGGCAGGTGCTCGCGCCATCGTGCTCACCCATCGAGGTCCGGCGTTCTGCGCAGGTGCCGATCTCAAGGAGCGAGCAACGGCAGGGAGCGCTCCTGCCGATTCGGCACCGTTCGTCCGCGCGCTCGAACGATTGATGGACGCGCAGTGTCCCACGATCGCCGTGGTCGACGGGGCGGTTCGCGCCGGCGGTATCGGTCTGATGGCCGCGTGCGATCTCGTCGTGGTCCACGAAGCCACCACGTTCGCGCTCACGGAAGTGCGCATCGGCGTTGCACCGGCGATCATCGCCGTGCCGATCCTGCGTCGGGTGGCACCGAGTCGGATCGCAGCTGCGATGCTCACCGGCGAGTCGTTCGACGCCGAACACGCTCGCCAGATCGGTCTCGTCACCCACGTGAGCAGCGAAGTCAACGCCACCTCTGGCGAGCTGTGCGACGGCGATCCTGAGAGGTGCACCGGCAGCAGTCGCGGCCACCAAGCGCGTGCTGCACCGTGTTGGCGCCATGGACCGCACCGAGGCGTTCGCTGCGATGGCCACGCTGTCGAACGAGATGTTCAACGGCGCCGACGCCGCTGAGGGAATGGCTGCCTTCGCCGAGAAGCGGCTTCCCGACTGGACGCGGCCAACCGCCGCGGGGCGCTCGTGAACACCACCGAGCGACGCATCGACATCGCCGCACCGAACGACATGACCATCGCGGCCGACGAGTGGCCTGGACCCGGCCCCGCCGTCGTGCTTGCTCACGGTGGCGGCCAGACCCGTCACTCGTGGGGAGGGACGGCGGCGGTGTTGGCCGCTGACCGGGCATCGCGTGGTCTCGATCGACCTGCGTGGACACGGTGATTCTGCCTGGGATCTGCATGGCGACTACTCGATGGACGCCTACTGCGACGATGCACTCGCCGTCGTCGAGTGGATCGATGGTCCCGTGGCCTGGGTGGGCGCCTCGCTCGGAGGCATGACCGGGCTGCATGCCGTCGACGCCGCACCGGACCGCTTCTCGTCGCTCGTGCTGGTGGACATCACCCCGCGGCCTGCAGCCGCCGGCGTGAGCCGCATCCTCGAGTTCATGGCCAAGGACGCGATCGACGGATTCGCCACGCTCGACGACGCGGCCGACGCGATCGGTGAGTATCAACCGCATCGACCGCGCCCGACGGACCTCTCGGGCCTGTCGAAGAACCTGCGCCTCGGCGACGACGGTCGATGGCGCTGGCACTGGGACCCGGAGTTCATCAACGTGCGCACCGGCGGCACGAGCGAGCACGCCCGGGACACGCACCATGGCGAACTCGAACGGATCGCCCGCCGCTTGGAACTCCCCGTACTGCTGGTCCGCGGCAAGTTGTCCGACCTCGTCACCGACGCCGAGGTCGACGAGTTCAAGACCATGGTGCCCCACGCCGACTACGTCGACGTGGCCGATGCTGCCCACATGATCGCCGGCGACAAGAACGACGTGTTCACCGACGCGGTGAGCACCTTCCTCACGCCGGAGCTGACAGGCCGAAGGTCACGTTGCCCCATCGCGTCTTGACGTGACGCACTGACACCTATGGGAGAATGCCGGGCATGACCACCAGCCAAGACCTGCACGACCGCATCGTCGGACAGAACCTCGCCAAGCGATTTCTCACCAACCTCGACACCAACGCCAACGTGGAGGTGGTCCGCTGGAAGGACGCTGACGGCAGATGGCATGGCTGGACGATGTCGGAACTCGCCGACACGACGGCACGTCTGGCTGACTGGGCTCGCCGGTCTCGGCGTCGGCAAGGGCGACACCGTGGTGATCATGATGCGCAATCGACCCGAGTTCCACGCGCTCGATCTCGCCGCACTGTTCCTCGGCGCCACGCCGGTGTCGATCTACAACTCGTCCGCTCCCGACCAGATCGACTACCTCGTCAACGACTGCGAGGCCAAGGTCGCCATCGTCGAGGACGACTCGTTCCTCGAACGATGGACCAAGGTGCGTGAGCCGCTGGTCACTCTCGAGCACGATCGTGCTGCTCGAGCCGTCGGACGACCGCCGGTGACACCGTCGTGTCCTACGCCGACGTCGTTGCGTCCGACCCGCCGATCTCGCAACAACTCGCCGAGATCGCCACACTCGACGACATCGCCACCATCATCTACACCTCGGGCACCACCGGCCCGCCGAAGGGCGTCCTGCTGTCGCACGGCTACGATTGCGTGGACGCTCGAGTCCGTCGGCCAGTCGATGGTCGAACAGACCGACATCGATGACTTCGCCGGCAAGAAGCACCTGTCGTACCTGCCGATGGCACACATCTTCGAACGCCTGCTCGGGCACTACTATCTGCTCGACTTCGCCGCACAGGTCACGTGTTGCCCGGACACCTCTCAGCTCACCGCGTACACCAATGAGGTGCACCCGAACGTCTTCATCGGGGTGCCCCGCGTGTGGGAGAAGCTCTACGCAGGTGTCAACGGCGCGCTCGCCGCCGACCCCGAGAAGTCCAAGGCGTTCAACGATGCCGTCGACGCTGCGCTGCCGATCGTCGAGAAGATGACCCTGGGTACCGCCACGCAGGACGAGATCGACACCTGGAACTTCCTCGACCAGGTGGCCTTCCAGACCGTGCGCGGACTGATCGGTCTCGACGAGACCGAGATCTGCATCACGGGCGCCGCGCCCCTGCCCGGCGGAGATCCTCACGTGGTTCCGCGCGATCGGCGTGCCGCTCACCGAGGGCTACGGCATGTCGGAGAACCGCGCGGTGCTCACGTGGGCCAACGACCCCAAGCCGGATGCGTCGGGCGTGCGGCCACCGGCGTCGAGATCATGATCGCCGACGACGGCGAGGTGCTGTGCTCGCGGCGGCAACGTCTTCGTCGGCTATCTCGGCAAACCGGAGCAGACCGCCGAGACGATCGACAGCCGACGGCTGGTTGCACACCGGCGACATCGGCGTGCTCGACGACGACGGCTACCTCAAGATCGTCGATCGCAAGAAGGAACTGATCATCACCGCTGGCGGCAAGAACGTGAGCCCGGCGAACCTCGAAGCCGAATTGAAGATGATCCCGCTGGTCGGCCAGGCCTGCGCGATCGGCGAACAACGCCCGTTCATGTCGGCATTCGTCGTCCTCGATCCCGATGCCTGCGGCGTCGTGGGCCGCGGCCCACGGACTCACCGGCGACGACGCCACCTTGGCTGCACTGGCGAACAACCCCGACGTGATCGCCGAGATCGACGCCGGACTCGTCGAGGTGATGTCGAACTTCAACAACGCCGAGGCGGTGAAGAAGGTCAAGGTGCTCGGCGACGAGTGGCTGCCCGACTCCGAACTGCTCACCCCCACCTCGAAGCTGAAGCGACGCGGCATCCTCGCCACGTTCGCCGACGAGATCGAAGCCCTCTACGCCAAGTGATGTGCGGGTCCGGCGGGTTCGGGCCGGCTGCTACGGTTCTGACGATCGATCGTCGTCACAGCCGTCCTCGCGGTCTACGCCGCGCTTGGCCGTCGTCGTCGTCGTGCTCGGAATCCGGAGCGTCCGCGACGACGACTCGGCCGAGTCGATCACGATCACGCCAGGCACCGTGGTGACCGGACGCCTCCGCGCCCGTGGCTGCACCGGCCACCACGCAGCCGACCACCACGACGAGCACCGTCGCGCTCGCCGTCGACGACGGCAAGACATCCAGCGAGCGCCGGCTGATCGAAGCCTTCACGGTGTCCGATGACGATCTCCAGCCGAAGAGCGTCGTCGCCTCGGGCGACGGGCTCTTCTTCGCGCAGAACATGATGTACCGCCACAACGTCTCGGTCTACGACCGCTCCGGCACCAAGGTCGGTCTGGTCGACGACCGAGTCGACCTGGGAGACTTCGGGTTCGACCCCGTCACCGTGCAGGGCTCACCGGTCGAAGCAGCGTTCACGCCCGACGGCCGCTACGTCTACGTGTCGAACTACAAGATGTACGGCGACGGCTACAACCCGGTCGCCGACGACAGCTGCGACCGAGGTGACTGGGACGACAGCTTCGTCTACAAGATCGACGTCGACACCCTCGAGATCGTCGCCGTGGTACCGACCGGGGCCGTCCCCAAGTTCCTCGCAGGTCTCACCGGACGGCTCGACGCTGGTCGTCTCGAACTGGTGCGGGTTCGACGTCTCGTTCATCGACACCGACGACCGACACCGAGCTGGGACGCGTCGATGTCGGTCGACACCCTCGGGGGGTGGCGATCGACAGCGACAACGAGGTGGCCTACGTCACGGTGATGGGCGAACAACGAATCGACGTGATCGGGCTCCAGTCGCGCCAGGTGCTCCGCTCCTACGGCCCCGAGGTGGCGGGCAACACCCCGCGCCACATCCTGTTGTCCGGGGACGATCGCTACCTGTACGTCTCGAACAATCTCGCAGAACTCGGTGCGCAAGATCGACCTGAGCTCGGGTGCGGTCGTCGGTACGGCGTCGACGGGAACGCAGACTCGCACGATGGCGATCTCCGACGACGGCGAGAGCCTCTACGTCGTCAACTACGAAGACGGGACCGTCAGCAAGGTCCGCACCAGCGACATGGAGATCCTGCAGACGATCTACTCCGGGTATCACCCGGTCGGCATCACCTACGACGCCGACACACGTCAGGTGTGGGTGGCCAACTACGCCGGCTCGTTGAGCGTGTTCACCGACGAGTAGCCGCAAGCCGAATCCAGACCAGACGGTCGATGCGTCACGACGACATCAGCCGGTAGCCGATCCCACGCGACGGTGACGATCAGCTTCGGGTCGTCGGGATGATCCTCGACTTTGAGCCGGAGCCGACGTACGTGCGCGTCGACGAGGCGCGAGTCGCCGAGGTATTCGTACCCCCACACTCGCTCGAGGAGTTGGTCGCGCGACAGCACCGCATCGGCGTGATCGGCGAACTCGCAGATCAATCGAAATTCGGTCTTGGTGAGATTCAGTTCGTTGCCGCCCTTGAGCACGATGCCCTGTTCGCGCCGCAGTTCGATGTCGCCGAAGCTCGATGCGACCGGTGCGGTGTCCTTGTCGTGGAGATGCACCCTCCGAAGCGCCGCACGGATCCGGGCGGCGAGTTCCTTGGGCACCACGGGCTTGGTGACGTAGTCGTCGGCACCGGCCTCCAAACCCGCAACCATGTCGTGGGTGTCGGTCTGGGCGGTGATCATGATGATCGGCACGATGCTCTCGGAGCGCAGCGCCCGACACACATCGAACCCGGACATGTCGGGGAGCCGCAAGTCGAGCAAGCACCAGATCGGGCGTGCGACGACGAAACGCCGCGAGCCCCTCGGTACCGCTGGGCGCTTGGCGGACTTCGTACCCTTCGTCTTCCAGGGCCATCGACAGGGCGACCCGAATTCCGTCGTCGTCTTCGATGAACAGCAGCGATTCCATGAGGGCGTCCAGTGTGACGCAAGCAGGCGACCAATCCCCGGTTTTGTTACCGAAATCGCACACATCCCGCAACGGGCCGTCACACAACGAGTCCATCATCGTTGTTGTTCACGCTGCCCCGGTGGGATGCCTTCCTCCCCCTGGCATTCCACCGGCAGCGGGTGAACGAGCCGTAGCGAACCTGCAACACTGCAGCGGTGGCCCGGCGTCGAACTCTTCGTTTGCGAACTCGCGTCACGCTGTTCTTCGCGTTCATCGCGCTGCTCGCCGGGGTGGTGCTGATCGGTGTCACCTATGGGCTCACACGCAGCAACCTGCTGTCCGACGACGAGAGCGCCGCCCGGCAACAGTCGTTCTCCAACGCCGATCTCGTGCGCGAACAACTGACGTTCGACGCCGATGGCATCGGCGTGTTCTTCGACGACGAACTCCGCACCGACCCCGACGGCTTCGCCGTGCTGAGTTCTCGCGACCCGAGCGCACCGCGCGCGAGCACCAGCTTGTTGCATCCGATCACCGATTTCCCCGAGCCACTGGTCGACGCCGTCCGAGCTGGCGTCTCGGGACAGCAGAACGCAGCCATCGACGGGTCGTCGTACGTCGTTGTCGGCGTGTACATCGCCGAATACGACACCGGCTACTTCGAGGCATTTCCGCTCAGCGACACCGAATCGACGCTCACCGCGATCCTGACCGCACTCACACTCGGCGCACTGGGCACCGTGGTGTTGGCAACACTGTTCGGCCTCGCCACCAGCCGGCGACTGCTGCGACCGCTCAGCCAGGTCGCCGACGCCGCCGCCGACATCGCCTCGGGCGGGCTCGACACCCGCCTCGAGGCAGAGTCGGACCCCGATCTCGATCGCCTCGCCGGCTCGTTCAACGACATGGCTGACGCCGTCCAGGCGCGGCTCGAACGCGAGGCGAGGTTCGCCTCCGACGTCAGCCACGAGCTGCGTTCGCCGATCACCGCGCTCACGGCGGCGGTCGAAGTGCTCGACGGGCGCCGCGCAGAGATCCCCGATCGCACCCAGCAGGCGCTCGACGTGGTGGTGGATCAGGTGCGCCGCTTCGACAGCATGGTGATCGACCTGCTGGAGCTCGCCCGTCTCGATGCCGGCGCGACCGATCTCAACGTCGAGCAGGTGACGCTGGTCGACCTCACGCAGCGAGTGGCTGCCCGCTTCGGCGAACCCGACGTGCCCATCGTTGCCGTACGCGGCGTCCCCACCGACGTCGCGGTCGACAAGGTGAGATTCGAGCGTATTCTCGGCAACCTGCTCGAGAACGCCCGCCATCACGGAGGTGGAGCCTTGCGAATCGAACTCACCGCTGCTGCACCTGGCCGCTACCGCATCGCCGTGGAGGACGGCGGACCCGGTGTTGCGCACGGCGAACGCGAACGCATCTTCGAGCGCTTCGCACGCGGCAGCGCTGCCCGTCACCGGATCGGTACCGGCCTCGGCCTTGCCCTGGTTGCCGAGCACAGCAACGCGATGGGTGGCTCGGCATGGGTGCAGGACCGCGTCGGCGGCGGTTCCCGGTTCGTCGTCGAGCTGCCGACCCGTGTCGTGCCGGTGAAGTCTGCACAGTCACGCGGGGCCCCACGATGACGCGGCAACAGGCCGGGGCCGGCCGGCGCCCGCGCTGGCGGTCGGCGATCGGCCTGGCGTTGATCGCCGTCCTGGGAGCAGCCGCAACCGCCTGCGGGGTACCCACCGGCGATGACACGTTCACCGCGATCCCCGCGGCGGAAGTGCCGCTCGGGCCTGGCCGAGACATCCACGACCACGACCACCACCACCACGACGCTTCCGCAAGCGCCCGAGACCACCACCGCACCGAGCACGACCACACCGATCCGCCTCGACCCGGTCGAGATCTACTTCCTCACTCGCGGGCGTCTCCAACCGGTTGTCCGCGAGCTCCCCACCGGGTTCTCCGCCGATCAGGTGGCCGACATCCTCGAGGAGGGACCGCCGCCCGACCTCGCGCTCGACACGCTCGTGGAAGATGGGCTGATCGTCAGTTCGTCCGAGTCGCGAGGCGTCCTGACGGTGGAGCTCGACGCGGAGACGTTCGCGGAGATCCCGAGCACGCAACAGACCGAGGCGATCGCCCAGATCGTGCTCACCATGGTCAGCAGCCTGCGGCGGGTCGGGCTGGTGAACTTCACCATCGACGGCGAACCGATCGAGGTCAAGACGGGCGACAGCTTGCTCTCGGAGGTGGGCGAGCCATTGTCGTACGAGGATTACGTGATCCTGCTCGCCAACCCGCCGTCGCTCACCGAGACACCCGACACGACGGCGCCGGGCGAGCCTGTCGCCGGCATCACCAGCTCGCCCGACACGGGCGAGGAGTGACCCCGACAGCGCCTGGCGAGCAAGGCGGCAGGTCGTGGGCCGAGCGGGTCAGTAGCCGAGCCGCTCGACGCGGTCGGGACGACGTTGCCAGTCCTTGTCGACCTTGACGCGAAGCTCGAGGTACACACCCTCGGGAAGCTGAGCACGGGCGAGTTCGCCGACCTGCTTGAGGATCAACCCACCCTTGCCGATCACCATGCCCTTCTGGCTGTCGCGCTCGACCACGATGTCGACGCGGATGCGGGGCCACTCCCACTCCGTCACCTGCGTGGCGATGGAGTAGGGCAGCTCGTCACGGGTGACCGCCAACAACTGCTCGCGGACCAGCTCCGCCACCCAGCGTTCCTCGGGCAGGTCGGAGACCTCGTCGTCGGGGAAGTACGCAGGCCCTGGCGGCATCCGCGAGGTGAGTTCGGCCACGAGCGCGGCGAGGCCGTCACCGGTCACTGCCGACACCGGGAAGTACTCCGCAGCGCCGAGTTCACTGGCGGCAGCGAGCATCTTGAGCACCTGCTGGGGTCGGGCGATGTCGATCTTGTTGACGATCACCACCGAGTTCGCCAAGCCGCAGACGGTCGGCCACCCAGCGGTCGCCCTTGCCGAACGCGTGCGTCGCATCGAGCACCAGACACGTCACATCGACATCGCCGACGGCGTCGAGCGCCGTCGAGTTGACCCGCTCACCGAGCGCCGTCACCGGCTTGTGCAGGCCAGGGGTGTCGACGAACACGAGTTGTGAGCCGGGCCGCGTGAGCACCCCCATGATCCGGTGCCGTGTGGTCTGGGGTTTGTCGGAGACGATGCTGATCTTGCGACCGCAGATCGCGTTGACGAGCGAGGACTTGCCCACGTTGGGTCGTCCGACGAACGTGACGAATCCTGAGCGAAGGGAGGCCTCGTCGTCGGGCCCGGCGTCGGGCGGCGCCGATCTGTCCGAGGGCGCGTCGGCCCCGCCTGGTGCCGAAGCATCCACCTGCTCCGGTACGTCGGTTTCGTCGCTCATCGTCCCAGTTTGCCAAGCTCGGGCCCATGACCCGCATGATCAACGGCATCGATGAACTCAAGACCCTCGTCGGAGAGCACCTCGGCTACTCCCCCTGGGTCGAGATCACCCAGGAGCAGGTGAACACGTTTGCCGAGGCAACGGGCGATCACCAGTGGATCCACACCGACCCCGAACGGGCGAAGGCCGGGCCCTTCGGCGGCCCGATCGCTCATGGCTACCTGACGTTGTCGCTCGGCCCGATGCTCTCGCCGCAGATCTTCGGAGTGTCCGGTGTGGCCATGGGCGTCAACTACGGCGCCGGCAAGATCCGTTTCCCATCACCGGTACCGGTGGGCGCGAAGCTCCGCCTGGGTGTCACCCTCACCTCGGTGGAGGACATCGCTGGTGGTGCCCAGGTCACCCAGGAGTTCGTCTTCGAGGTGGAGGGCGCCAGCAAGCCCTCGTGCGTTGCCGAAGTGATCTTTCGCTACTACGTCTGAGCCGTGCGGTCCGGTCGACCCGGATCACGGGCAACGCGCCGCGTAGTGTCGGCGCCATGACCAACCCGCGAGAGATCTGGGACGACGCCGTTGGTTCGTCGAAGATTCGCGATGCCGAGTTCTCGACGATGTCCGGCATTCCGCTTCGTGGCGTCTACGGCCCTGACGACGGCGAGTTCCCCGGCCAGTATCCCTACACACGTGGGCCGTACGCGTCGATGTATCGCTCGAAGCTGTGGACCATGCGGATGTTCGCCGGGTTCGGTACGGCCGACGACACCAATTGGCGGTTCAAGGAGATCATCCGATCGGGAGGCGACGGTCTGTCGACGGCGTTCGACATGCCGACGCTGCTCGGCCTCGACTCCGACGACGCGATGTCGCTCGGCGAGGTGGGGCGCTGCGGTGTGGCCATCGACAGCCTCGCCGACATGGAGGATCTCTACGCCGGCATCGACCTCGGCGAGATCACCACGTCGATGACCATCAACAGCCCGGCGGCCCCGATCTTCGCGATGTTCGTTGCTCAGGCCGAGAAGGCAGGGGTGCATCGCAGCCGTCTCGGCGGCACGCTCCAGAACGACATCTTGAAGGAGTACCAGGCACAGAAGGAGTTCGTGTTCCCGCCGCGCCAGTCGATGCGGCTCGTCCGCGACACGATGCAGTTCACTGCCGCCGAGATGCCTCGATGGCACTCGATCTCGATCTCCGGGTATCACATCCGCGAGGCCGGATCGACCGCGGCGGAGGAACTCGCCTTCACCCTCGCCAACGGCTTTGCCTACGTCGAGCTCGCCATGCAGGCCGGATTGCCGATCGATGCCTTCGCCCCTCGCCTGTCGTTCTTCTTCAATGCGCACATCGACTTCTTCGAGGAGATCGCCAAGTACCGGGCCGCACGTCGGATCTGGGCACGCTGGATGAACGAGCGCTACGGCGCGCAGCTCGAGAAGTCGCTGCAGCTGCGCTTCCACACCCAAACCGCGGGTGTGTCGCTCACTGCGCAGCAGCCCGAGGTCAACATCGTGCGCACCGCGATCGAAGCCCTCGCAGGCGTGCTCGGTGGCTCCCAGAGCCTGCACACCAACTCGATGGACGAGGCCATGGCGCTGCCCACCGAGAAGGCGGCCCGCATCGCGCTGCGCACCCAGCAGGTGATCGCCCACGAGACCAACGTGGCCCACGTCGCCGACCCGCTCGGGGGCTCGTGGTTCGTCGAGGAACTCACCGACGAACTCGTTCGTCAGGCCGAGGAGATCTTTGCCCACCTCGACGATCTCGGCGGCGGTTCGATGCTCGACGGTGTGATCGCCGGCATCGACGACAATTGGTTCCAAGGCCGCATCGCGGACTCGGCCTACGAACTCGAACGCAAGTTCAATGCCGGCGAACGGGTGATCGTCGGCGTCAACGCGTTCACCGACGGCAACGGTGAAGGCATCGACCTGCTCCGGATCACCAACGAGGACGAGGCCCGCCAGCGCAAACGGCTCGACGTCGTGCGTGAGCAGCGCGACCAGCACGCCGTCGACGCAGCGCTGACACGCCTGCGCGCCGAGGCTGCCGACCCCGACGTCAACCTGATGCCCGCGCTCATCGACGCTGCGACCGTGTACGCAACACTTGGCGAGATGATGCGCGCCATGGGTGACGTGTTCGGCCGCCATGTCGAAACCCCCACGATCTGAACGGTCCGAGCAACGGTGAGGAACCACACATGAGGCACCACACATGAGTCAGCGAATCCTGGTGGCCAAGGTGGGCCTCGACGGCCACGACCGCGGCGTGAAGGTGGTGGCCCGCATCCTGCCGCGACGCCGGCTACGAGGTGATCTACACCGGCCTGTTCCAAACCCCGGCCACGGTGGCGGCAGCGGCCGTCGACGAGGACGTCGACGCCATCGGGCTCTCGATGCTGTCGGGCGCGCACATGACATTGGCGCCACTCGTGGTCCAAGAAGTACGCGCTCGCGGGGTCGACATCCCCATCGTGGTCGGCGGCATCGTGCCCGATCACGACCTCGACGAACTGCGAGCTGCCGGCATCGCCGCGATCATCACGCCGGGGGCCACCTCCGACGAAGTGGTGGCCACGATCGCGGCCGTCCTCGCCGAAGCCGACTGATCGACACCATGCGCTGACCCGATCTGCGCCCGCTGTGTTCCGCTTTCCGGGACGTATCCGGCGCAGATCGGGTGCTGGGACGTATCCGGCGCAGATCGGGTGGGTGGATTGCTGGCCCGATTTGAGACCGCTCGACCGAGGCCCGTACCGTGCCGTGGTGGATCGGAATGGTCAATCGCCCGTGGAGTTCAACCTGGCCGAGGTGCACGAGGCCATCGCTGCCTCGAGGCCCGACGCCGACTGCTTGGTGTTCCGCGACCGGCGCTTCAGCTGGAGTGAGGTCACCGAACGCACTCGCCGCCTTGCGAACCACCTGATCTCCCAAGGTCTCGGCGTGCACACCGAGCGCTCCGACCTCGCTGGCCACGAGAGCGGTCAGGACCACCTCGCGATCTACCTCCACAACGGCAACGAGTACCTCGAAGCCATGCTCGGCTCGCTCAAGGCACGTGTGGCCTCGCTCAACGTCAACTACCGCTACGTCGCCGAGGAGTTGCTGTACCTGCTGAACGACTCGCAGGCGAGTGCCGTCGTGGTGCACTCGGTGTTCACCCCGACACTGGCCGAGGTGTTGCCACAACTCCCCCACCTCCGCGTGATCATGCAGGTCCCCGACGAGTCCGGCCATCCGTTGCTGCCCGGCGCGGTCTGGTACGAGGACGCACTCGCCGCTGCATCACCCGAGCGTCCCGACGTCGAGTGGAGCCCGGACGACCTCTACATGCTGTACACCGGTGGCACCACCGGCATGCCCAAGGGTGTGATGTGGCGCAACGGCGATGCGATGGTCGAGTGCTTCGGCGGTTCCAAGACCGCTGCATCGATCGACGACTTCGTCGCCGAGGCGAACACCGGACTCCAGGCGCTGCTGGCCCCGCCGTTCATGCACGGTGCGGGTCACTGGATGAGTTTTCGAACGTGGCTCGGCGGCGGCACCGTGTTCGTCCAATCGGTACCCGAACGACTCGACCCGGTCGACATCTGGTCGCTGATCGAGCGCGAACAGATCAACTTTCTCCTGATCGTCGGCGACGCGTTCGCCCGACCGTTGCTCGATGAACTCGATCAGCCAACCGAGGCCAACGCCTACGACCTGAGTTCGCTCACGGTCGTGCTGTCCGGCGGGGCTCCGCTGTCGGCCAACCTGAAAGACGAGTTCCTGTCGCACCTGCCCACGTTGATGATCGTCGACGGACTCGGCTCCTCGGAGGCCGGCGGCCAGGTGTCGCAAGTGTCCACCGGCGGGGGCGCCACCACCGGCACGTTCGAGATCACCCCCGGCAACGTCGTGCTCTCCGCAGACCTCGACCGTGTGCTGGAGCCCGGCGACCCGGAGATCGGTTGGCTCGCGAAGACCGGACGCCTGGCGCTCGGCTACCTCGGCGACCCGGTGAAGACCGCTCGCACCTACCCGATCGTCGACGGCGTCCGCTATGCCATTCCCGGAGATCGCGCACGCCTGCTCGAGGACAACATCGTCGAGTTGCACGGTCGCGATTCGGTCACGATCAACTCCGGTGGCGAGAAGATCTTCGCCGAGGAGGTCGAGGCCGCCCTCAAGTCGCATCCCGGCGTGTACGACTGCATCGTTGCGGGACGACCGAGCGAGCGTTGGGGCAACGAAGTGGTGGCGATCGTACGAATTCGCGCCGGTCACGAGGTCGACGATGCATCGCTGCTGTCCGCGGCGGCGGAACACATTGCCCGGTACAAGCTGCCCAAGGAAATCCGATACGTCGACGAGATCGTGCGCTCCCCCAGCGGGAAGGCCGACTACCGGTGGGCCAAGCGTGTCGCGGCGGAGAACACCGCCCCGTAGCCTCGACTGGGTGAGCAGCCCGGTGAACGACGCATCGCCCGATCGGTCAACAGACCTCAGCGACACCAGGGGCACCGCCCCCGCTGGCCGTGCCTCGTGGGACACCGACGAACTCCCCCAAGGCGACGCGAAGGTCACCGCCGTGCAGGGCATGTTCGACGCCATCGCTCCCAAGTACGACCGACTCAACCGCATCATCTCGTTCCGGCTCGATGTGCGCTGGCGCAAACGAGCGGTGCGCGACCTCGCGCTGCCCGCGGGCAGCGTGGTGCTCGACCTGGCGAGCGGCACGGGAGATCTGTGCATCGACCTCGCCAAGGTCGGCATCCGCCCGATGTCGATGGATCTCAGCTTCGGTATGTTGAGCGCCGATCGGTCGGGGGCGCCGCTCGTGCAGACCGACATCCTGCACCTCCCGGTTCCGGACGCATCGGTCGACGGCGTCACCTGTGGGTTCGCATTGCGCAACCTGCTCGATCTCCCGACGTTCTTCACCGAGTTGGGGCGCGTGGTGCGCCCTGGCGGACGTATCGCCCTGCTCGACGTGAGTGTGCCGAGCAATTCTGTGGTCCGATGGGGCAACAACATCTACTTCGGCAAGGTCGTGCCACGCATCGGCGCCCTCCTCTCCGACGGTGCTGCGTACCGCTACCTCCCCAAGAGCGTCGCCTACCTGCCAAGCCCTGACGAGATGCTCGCGGCCCTGGCCGATGCGGGCTTCGACGACGCCAGCCATGCCCAGCTCTCGGGTGGGCTCACCCAGCTCATGGTGGCCACGCGGCGGTGACGGCGATGCGAGCGGTCACCAGCGCGCTGTCGACCTACATCGACACGCCGGTGGATCTCAACGATGTCGCCGGCGCCGACGGCGTACTGTTCGTTCGCAATGCCGTGGGTCTGGCGGGGCGAGGCGAGGCCCTTCGCTGCAGCGTCGACGAGGCGCCATCGGTACTGGCATCGATCGACCATCGCAGCGAGGTCGACGGCTCCCCGTGCAGCCCGCTCGCCATTGGGTCGGTGCCGTTCACGCCAGGGTCCGTGGGCGCCATGATCGTTCCGCGGGTGACCGTTCGCAAGCATCCCGACGGTACGGCCACCGTCACGGTGGTGGGTGACTCCGACGAACATTTCGACCGCGAGACAGTTCGGATCCTGTTGGCCGAGCGCGAGCCCGCTCCCCCATCGGCGTCGGCGTACACGATCGAGCCCGGCGTCGAGGTCGGTCACTACCTGGCCGCGGTCGAAGCGGCGCGTGACGGTGTGCGACGCGGCGATCTCACCAAGGCGGTGATCGCCCGCCCGATCACCGTGCATGCCAGCGCCCCCATCGACGTGCATGCCGTCCTCCGTCGCCTCCGAGCGAGTTTTGGATCGAGCTACCGCTACTCGATCGACGGGTTCGTCGGCGCATCACCCGAACTGCTGGTGGAGGTCGACGGCGCCACCGTCCGCTCGCATCCGCTGGCCGGCACCGCTCCGCGAACGGGCGACGCCGACAACGATGCCCGCATCGCCGCCGACCTGATCGCCAGCACGAAGAACCAGATCGAACACCGTGTGGTGATCGACGTCGTCCACGACACCCTGCTGCCCTGGGCGAGCTACCTCGACTGGGAGCCCGAGCCGTCGATCGTGACCGTCGCCAACGTGCAGCACCTCGGCACGCGCATGGAGGGAATGCTGTCGCAGCCCGGACCCAACGTGCTCGAACTCGTTCGCGCGCTGCTGCCCACGCCGGCACTCGGCGGCCACCCGCGCGATGTTGCGATCGAGCTGATCGAGCGCGTCGAAGGCTTCTCACGGGGCCGCTACGGAGGCGCTGTCGGCTGGGTCGACGCTGCGGGCAACGGCACGTGGGCGGTGGCGATCCGTTGCGCCGAATTCTCCGACGATCGTTGTTCCGCCCGACTCGTGGCTGGTGGCGGCATCGTGGCCGACAGCGACCCGCTCGCCGAATTGGCCGAGACCCAGGCGAAGTTCCAGGCGATGCTCAGCGCGATCATCAGGCCCTGAGGCCGAGCGCGTCGGCGCTCAGGTTCAGGTGGGCCAGTGGCGCTCGATGGCGTCGACCACCGCAGCATGGATCGCCTCGTGCACCATGACGTTGCGCTCGCGATTCGAAGGAACACAGGCAACCCATGGCCCGGGGAGCGCCAACTGCGCGATCAGCTCGTCGATGGTCTCCACCGAGCGCGACTCCAGGCCGTGTGCAGCAGCCAATGCAACGATGTCGACACCCAATGGCGTGCCGAACAGCTGCTCGAATCGTTCCGGCGAGAGTGCAGCTGCCTGCGGGAGAAACGAGAAGATTCCGCCACCGTCGTTGTCGACCACCACGATGCGAAGGTCGGCACCTCGTTCGCTCAGACCCACCAGGGCGCTGCTGTCGTGCACGAATGCCAGGTCGCCGATGAGCACCATCGACGTCTGCCCGCCGAGCGCACGGCCCAGGGCGGTCGACGTGACACCGTCGATGCCGTTGGCCCCCCGATTCGCATGAGCCCGAGCGTTGGCACCGCCGAACCACTCGAGGTCCCGCACCGGCATCGACGATGCAACCGTGAGGCGGGCGCCATCGGGGAGGTGATCCGCGACGGCGCGGGCAACCATCGGTTCACTGATCTCGTCGAACCCCGCCAGCGACGCGACGATGGCAGCGTCAGCCACGGCGTCACACTGCTCCCAGCGCGTCCGCCAACTCTGCTCGGCGTCCGAACCAACCGCGAGGCGGTCGGCGCGGGCGCCCCCGACAACGGCGTCGATCAGGTCAGCCACGCTGCACGTCGCTGAGACGTCGTGGTCCGGATCGATCACGCCCGGCCCGCCGACCTGCACCAGGACGGCACCTGCCAACGTGGCCCGATGCGTCCACTGGGCGAGCACCTTCGAGGCAGCAGGTCGCCCCACGCGAACGATCACGTCCGGGAGCTGGCGGTCGGCGAAACCACCGTGGCGCAGCAGCGCATCGGCGGTGGAGACCACCCCATCGAGATGACGCATCTGCGAGATCGGGTCGGCGACGATCGGCCAGCCGGTGCACTTGCGCAACGCCAGCACCTCGTCGACGCTCACGCCGCTGCGACCACCGACGAGGATGATGCCTCGCTCTGTGTCGAGGCCTCCCAGGGCGGCCACTTCGCTACGCGGTCTCGGACCGTCGCCATTCGCGCGGGCGGATTCTGCGGGTCGTGCGTCCGGCAACGCCGCGGCCTCGCCCAGCAACGGCTCACGGAAGGCGAGGTTCAGCTGCACCGGTCCCCGCGCCGAGTGTCTCCAAGCCGTCGCAGCGAGCGCGCGCCAGGTCGCCGAGCTACCGACGTCGGGCACGCCGGGGTCGCTGAACCAGCGGACGTGGTTGCCGAAGAGCTGCAACTGATCGATCGTCTGCGGCGCGCCCACGCCGCGCAGCTCCTCGGGGCGGTCAGCGGTGAGCACGATCATCGGAACTTCCGACAGTCCGGCTTCGACGACAGCGGGAAAGAAGTTCGCCGCGGCGGTGCCGCTCGTGCACAGCAACAGCGCCGGTACGCCGTCGATGCCGAGTCCAAGCGCCACGAATGCCGCAGAACGCTCGTCGTGGACCACCTGGGTATTGATGTCGGTTCGCTCGGCGATCGCGAGCGCCATCGGCGTGGAACGTGAGCCGGGGGCGATCACGGCGTGCGTCACGCCGCACTGCACCCACTCGTCGACCAGCGTCGCGCAGTACGTGGCTTGGATGTCCTGAGGCGTCCGAGTCATGGAGAAGAGACGATAGGCGCGTACCGTGGCGGTCATGTCCGTCGACGAAATCTCATCCCCGACGCCCGGCACCGAACGACCCGTCGTGAGCGTCGAGGTGTGGTCCGACGTGGTGTGCCCCTGGTGTTACATCGGCAAGCGACGATTCGCCACCGGCCTCGACCAGGCCCGCGAGCAACTGGCCATGGCCGGCGTCGAGGTCGATTTCGACGTCACCTACCACCCGTATCAACTCGACCCGACCGCCGCGCCCGGAGCCGCTGAGCCGGTGGTCGACGCGTACGCCAAGAAGTTCGGTGGCATCGAGCGCGCGGACGCCATCATCGCCACGGTCAGCGCGACCGCCCTCGAGGTCGGATTGGAGTTCGACATGGCCCGAGCCCTTCGGGCCAACACCCTGCTCGCCCATCGGCTGATCTGGTGGGCCGGTGAGGCCGACTCGCCGGTCGCCCAGGCCGACATGAAGGAACGTCTCCTCAAGGCGTACTTCGTCGACGGTCTCGACATCGGCGACCCCGAGGTGTTGGCCGACTGCGCCGCCGAAATCGGTGGTGACCGAACGGACATCGTTGCGTTCCTGGCATCCGACGCAGGCGTTGCCGAGGTCGAGTCCGAGCTGCGCAGTGCCCACGACAACGGCATCACCGCAGTGCCGACCTACGTGGTCAACGGCCGGTGGGCGATCCCGGGCGCCCAGGAACCCGAGACCTTCGCCCAGGTCTTGTCGAAGATGGCCACCCAGGCCGCCGCGGACCACGCCTGATGCGCTGGTGAGTCACCGGTGACCCACCGTTTCGTCCTGGCCCACGGCTTCACCCAGACGTCGCGTTCCTGGGTGCCGTTCAGCACGTTGTTGCGAACTGCAGTCCCCGACGCCGACATCGTCGCCGTCGACCTGCCCGGCCACGGCGACGCCGAGCCACCGCACGACCTCGATCTCTGGTCGAGCGCCGATCGGCTCGTCGCTGCCGGCGGAACCGGCACCTACGTCGGTTACTCGATGGGCGGGCGCGTCGCGCTCCACGCGGCGCTCGCACAACCCGATCGGGTCGAGCAGTTGGTGCTCATCGGTGCCACCGCTGGCATCGACGACGCGATCGAGCGGGATGCTCGGCGTCGAGCCGACGAACGCCTCGCGGAGCGCATCGAGTCCGTCGGCACCGCCCGCTTCATCGACGAGTGGTTGACGAACGATCTGTTCGCCGGACTCACCGATGCCACCGCGCAGCGCAGCGATCGGCTTCGCAACACGCCGGAAGCCCTTGCTGCGAGCCTTCGCTCGACCGGCACCGGCACGCAACAGCCGCTCTGGGACCGCCTCGACGAACTCACGCTTCCGGTGTTGGTGTTGGTGGGCGAACGCGACGCCAAGTTCGCGTTGCTCGGCCGGCGTCTCGTCGATCGACTCCCGTCGGCATCACTGGTGGTGGTGCCGGACGCCGGCCACAGCGTGCACCTCGAACAACCGGAGGCCACCGTGCGAGCCGTGACGGATTTTTCGTTCAAGCGGTCGGAAGGCCCCGACGACCATCGCTAGGTTCGGGACATGGAAACCGTGGCCGCCCGACCCAAGCGGTTGGTTGTCCTCGTTTCCGGATCCGGTTCCAATCTGCAAGCGGTGCTCGACGCCTGCGCCACGGGAGCGCTCGCTGCACAGGTGGTCGCCGTCGTGTCGAACCAACCCGATGTCTTCGCCCTGCAGCGTGCCGATGCGGCCGGTGTCCCAGCGGTGCACGTCGGCCGTCATCCGGGCGAAGCGCGCAGTGACTACGACGCACGACTCGCCGACGTGGTCGCAGGTTTCGACCCCGACCTCGTGGTCCTGGCCGGTTGGATGCGGATCCTCACCATGAGCTTTCTCGGCTGGTTCCCGAACCGAGTCGTCAACCTGCACCCCGCCCTCCCCGGCGATCTGCCCGGCACCAATGCGATCGAACGAGCATGGGAACAAGCCGTGGACGGATCCCGGACCACCACCGGCGTGATGATCCACCTCGTACCCGACGAAGGCGTCGACGACGGCCCGGTACTCGCAACCGCCACCGTCGACATCGACGTGACCGCCGGATTCGCCACCTTTGCCGAACGAATGCACGCCACCGAACACCGTCTGCTGGTCGCCGCCCTGGGCGACGCGTGCTCAGACGTCCGCCCGATCACCCCAACCCGCCCGATCACCGAGGTCCCCGCATGAGCGACACCACGCGCACCAGCCCCAACGACGACTTCTTCGACCGCTTCGAGGCCCTCACGTTCGACGATGTCGTGGTGGTGCCCGGCTACTCCGAGACGCTGCCTGACGCAGTGGACACCAGCGCGACGTTCGCTGCTGACATCGAGTTGGCCGTGCCGCTCGTTTCCGCGGCGATGGACAAGGTCACCGAGGGGCGAATGGCCGTTGCCATGGCTCGCCACGGTGGCATCGGGGTGATCCACCGCAACATGTCGATTGCCGACCAGGCAGCCGAGGTGCAGAAGGTGAAGCGGTCGCAGTCGGGCATGATCACCGATCCGGTGACCCTGCCCCCGTCGGCACTGCTCCAGGATGCCGAAGACCTCATGGCCCAGTTCAAGTTCTCCGGTGTGCCGATCACCGATCCCGACGGCCGCCTGGTCGGTATTCTCACCAACCGCGACATCAGATTCTGCGAAGGCGCTGACTTCGCTCGCCCGATCACCGAGTTCATGACCTCCGACGGGCTGGTCACGGCCGAGGTCGGCACCTCACTCGACCAGGCCAAGGCAATCCTGCAACAGCACCGCATCGAGAAGCTGCCGTTGGTCGACGCCGATGGACGGTTGGCCGGGCTGATCACGGTGAAGGACATTCAGAAACGACTCGACTTCCCCAATGCCTCGCGCGACGGCGGTGGGCGCCTCCGATGCGCAGCTGCGGTTGGCGTGGGTGACGATGTGGAGGCACGGGTCGAGGCGTTGGTGGCGATGGGCGTCGACGCTGTTTCGATCGACACCGCACACGGACACTCTGCCAACGTCGTGAAGGCCATCGAGCGCATCAAGGGATCGTGGCCCGATCTGCCCGTGACCGCCGGAAACGTGGTCACCGAAGAGGGCGTGGAAACACTGGCACGAGCGGGAGCCGATGCGGTCAAGGTCGGTGTGGGCGCCGGGTCGATCTGCACCACCCGCGTGGTGTCCGGTGCCGGGATGCCTCAGCTCTCGGCGATCTGGTTCACCGCGCAACGAGCCCGTCAGCTCGGCATCCCCGTGATCGGCGACGGCGGCATCACCTTCTCGGGCGACATCGTCAAGGCCATCGTTGCCGGAGCGTCGACGGTGATGCTCGGATCGCTCCTTGCCGGCACCGAGGAGAGCCCGGGCGAGATGGAGCTGTTCGAGGGTCGCCGTTACAAGAGCTACCGCGGCATGGGATCGATGGGCGCAATGACCGGCGACAGCCAAGATCGCTACGCCACCGGCCAGTCGGTTCCAGGCGATGGTTCAACCGGCTCGGCCGTTGGGAAGGGCTCGAACAAGCTGGTCCCCGAAGGCATCGAGGGTCGCGTGCCGTTCGCCGGTGCGCTCGGGGAGGTCACGTACCAGCTGGTCGGTGGCCTCCGCTCCGGAATGGGATACGCAGGTGCCGCCACGCTCGAGGCGCTCCGCGGTGCTCGGCTCATGCGGGTCACCACCGCCGGTCGCGAGGAGAGCCATCCACACGACGTCACCATCACCAAGGAAGCCCCGAACTACCAGCGGTCATGACCCGTCGGTGCCAGCACCGATCGGTGGGGAGTACCCATCGATCAGTTGCGCAGCACCACGAGCCGGTCCCACAGTTCACGGTCGAACGACGACCACGCAGCCTGCGAGGTGGGTACCGCTCGCCCGCCGAGACGGGCGACGACCAGGCGCTGATCGGGGGAGATGTACAGCTTCTGATCGTCCTTGCCCCAAGCGGCGACGGTGCCCACCGGAGCTGACGGCACCATGGGACCTTGGCGCACCTCGGCCCGGGCTCCCGGCAGCATGAACGAGTCCTGGTCGGGCAGCCACCACAGCAGGCCGTAGGAGCGATTGAACGAGTTGCTCGGCTCGAATGATCGAGTCAGCCAGCCATCGTCGAGGCCGGACAGCCCGCCTTCGAGCACGAGGCGTCCCACACCGACGAGATCACGTGCTGTCGACCGCAGGCCGATTGGCGCAAACCGACCCAGCGGGCGTTCGTAGAAGACCGAACTCGTTGCGCCGGCCGGCGTGAACAACCACTCGTCGGCGATGTCGCCGAGTTCTCTCCCGGTCACCACGGCAAGCACGTCGAACAAGGCGGAGAACGCCCCGCTGTAGAGCCACTGTCGGCCAGGCGCCGCGACGACGGCGAATGAGTCGTCGAGTCCGCTGGTCATCGCAAGGAGGTGTGACACCGTGATTCCCGCGCTGGCGCCGCCGGGCGTCCACTGCGAGCCGAGAATGGCGTCGATCAGCGTTTCCATGTCGATCAGTCCATCGCCGATCGCCCGGCCGACCAGCAACGACAGGATGCTCTTCTGCGCTGAAGCGATGTCTCGGGTGAAATCGGCGTCCGTGCGGTACCACTCGTGCACCATCGCGCCGTCCTCCCAGATCGCGAACGCCTCGCCGTTGGTATCGGCGAGGAAGGTGTCGAGCACCCGGAAGTCAGCGTTGTGCCACGCTCCTGCGGCGGAGGATCCCAGCGTTGGTTTCGGCGTCGTGGACGGCGCCGTCGTGGAAGTGGCCGGCGTGGAGGTGCCCGGTGCGGACACGGGCGGCGCCACCGATTCATCGGGCCCCGGGCTGCATGCCGACAACGTCCTCGCACCGGCAACCATGCCGAGCGCAGCGAGCAGGACGGTCCGTCTCGAGGTCATCGCTCCACCGTGACCCAGCGAGGTGAGAACTTGACGTGGTGACCAAACAGGAAACTCCTCGACGCTCAGGAACATCGGGGCCTCACCCGGCGGTTTCATGAGGACATGCTCGATGGCCGGCTCCGACCCGTCAAGGACCGGGTCCTCGCGCCGCTCACGGACGGCCCCCTCGCCCGTGTCCACCCGCGCTGGATCACCTTGGCTGCGCTCGCGATCGCACTCGCCGCTGCGGGGGCTGCGTGGATGCAGCTCACCGTGCTCGCCGTTGCGTGCTGGTGGACGAGCAGGCTCGCTGATGGTCTCGACGGCGCTGTGGCCCGTCGCCAGGGCAGCGCGTCTGATCGAGGCGGCCTCGGCGACATCGTGGCCGACACCATCGGCTACGCCGTCATCCCGATCGGAATTGCGGCAGGGGTCGACACCCGCCAGGCCTGGATCGTCGTCGCAGCACTGCTCGCCACGTTCTACGTGAACGCCGTGTCCTGGACATATCTCTCCGCACTCCTCGAGAAGCGTGCCTTGGGCACCGAGGCCTCGGGAGCCGTCACGAGCGCGATCATGCCTCGCGGGCTCGTCGAGGGTGTCGAGACAATCATCTTCTTCACGGTTGCACTCGCATGGCCCGATGGCGCCGTCGTTGTGCTGGCGGTGATGGCGGGTGCTGTCATGGCCACCACAGCCGAACGCCTGTGGTGGGCGCGAACGGTGCTGCGATGACCTCCTCACGGCGAGGTGACACCACCAGCACCCTGCAAGCACGCGCCGAGCGGTCATCGCTCGTCATCTGGGTACAGCGAGCGGTCATTGTTGGAATCTGGCTCGCCGCCATCACTGCGTGGCAGGGCTATCGGTCGTCGAGCGGGCTGTCGACCACTCAGGCTGCCCAACAGTTCATCGACAACGTCGGTGGTTCCTGGTGGGGAGCCTTTGCATTCGTCCTGGTCTACCTCGTCCGCCCGATCGTGCTGTTTCCGGCTTCCGTGCTCACCATCGTCGGTGGCGTGCTCTTCGGCCCGGTCCTCGGGGTACTCGTGGTCGTGATCGCTGCGAACGCGTCGGCGATGATCGCCTACGGCATCGGTCGCCTCCTCGGACGCCCGCCGGCAGCGGCGCACGAGGGCGACGGCGCCCCCGATGGCCAGGCTTCACTGGCCCGGCGATGGTCCGCCCGAATGCGCGAGAACAGTTTCGAGACCGTGCTGATCATGCGGTTGCTGTTCCTGCCCTACGACCTCGTCAACTACCTCTCCGGCGTCTTGCGACTGCACTGGTTGGCCTTTCTGTCGGCGACCGCTCTCGGGTCGCTGCCCGGCACGGTGTCGTTCGTGTTGCTCGGAGCATCGCTCGACCGTGTCGACGACGGCATCGACGGCATCGACCCCATCGTGCTCGGGGCAAGCGTCCTCATCTTCATCGTCAGCTTGGTCGGCGCACGTATCTTGCGCCAGCGCCAACCCCCGACTCCGACTCGCGCCAGCACCGAAACGTCCCGCAATCTCGGCACTCCGACCACCTCATCTCACGAAGCGAGCCCATCATGATTGGACACGACCCGACACACACCTACCGCGTCGCCGTGATCGGCTCCGGATCGGGAGGCCTCACCCTGGCCATTGGACTGGCCGGATTCGGCCACGACGTGGTGCTCATCGAGGGCGGTCTCGTCGGCGGCGACTGCACCAACGTCGGATGCATCCCATCGAAAGCGCTCCTGCATGCGGCGCGGTCTGGCGCCGCCGATCCGCTTGCCTGGACTCGGGCGAAGCGCGACGACTTGCATCGACGCGAGACGCTCGAGATGGAGGAGCACGAACACATCCACCTCGTGCGTGGCTGGGCATCGCTGACTGCGTCAGCGGAGCCGCACGTGGTGTGCGTCGACGACGGTGGGCGACGTACGGAGGTCCGTGCCGCGAACGTGGTGATCTCGGCGGGATCGTCGCCGGTCACCATCGACATCGACGGACTCGATCCCGAACTGGTCGTCACCAATCACGGACTCTTCGACCTCGATGCGCCACCCGACACGCTGCTGATCGTCGGCGGCGGACCGATCGCCATCGAAATGGCCACGGCATTCCGGGCGCTGGGCTCTCGCGTCGAAGTCGTCGAACGGGAACCGCGTCTCCTCGCAACCGAGGACTTGCTGATCACCGACGTGGTCGAGCGATCGCTACGTTCTCGAGGCGTCGTCCTCCACCTCGCGACCACGGTCGAGGCATTCCAGGGAGACACCGCACTCCTCGCCGATGGCACGACCGTCGAGGGCATCGATCGGGTGCTGCTGGCAGTCGGACGGCGGCCTCGAGTCGAAGGTCTCGACCTCGATGCTGCAGGGGTGATGGCAACTCGATCCGGCATCACGGTCGACGACTGGGGTCGCACGTCCGTCGACGGCATCTGGGCGGTCGGCGACGTGACCGGGACCACGCTCACCACCCACGGCGCCGGGGCGATCGGTCGACGGGCGGTGCGGGCGATCGCCCTGCCCAAGCTGCCGAAGTTCGGCTCGGTCGGGGCGATCCCGAACGCCACCTACGGCGATCCCGAGGTGGCATCCGTGGGCCTGACCCTCGACGAACTCGCAGCGATCTCCGAACGGTCGCGTCAACGCATCGTGGTCGACCACGCAAACATCGACCGGGGCTACACCGACGACATCACCGATGGTCGCCTCGTGGTCGACGTGGAGCGATTCACGGGACGCATCCTCCGTGCGGCGATTGTCGGGCCGGGCGCTGCTGACCTGATCGGCATGTTCACGATGGCGATCGACCATGGCATCAGCCTGCGCAAGCTGTTCAGCATGGTGCACCCGTACCCCTCGCACGCGGAGATCATCCGCCAAGCCGCTGACGACTTCACCCGAGCGACGTTCACGAACCTGCATCGGGAATGGCTGGCCATGGCCCGTGGCCGGCTTGGTCGCGCCGTTCGACGTGGCCGATGATCAGATGTCGAGATGAGAATGATCGGGTTCGACCACCTCGAACCCAGCGTCGATCCACGCCCTGATTCCGCCGATCAGGTCACCGACCTCACTGAAACCCACGTCCAGCAGGCTCGCCGCAGCAAGCGATGAGCTGTAGCCGCCGTTGCACACGAGCACGAGCGGCTGGTCGAGCGAGGTCACCTGAGCGTGGCGGTACCCGTTCGCGGGATCGAGATGCCATTCGACGAGCGTTCGCGGTACATGGAGAGAGCCGGCAATCACGCCGAACCGCCCCCGGTCGGTTCCTGTGCGGGTGTCGACCACCGTTGGCGGATCGGAGCTTCCCAGCCTGGCTGCAAGCTCGTGCGGGCTGACGCGGCCGATGCGACAACGGGCCTCGAACACCCGGTCGTGAATCGTGTACCTGTCGGTGCGGCGATACCTGGCGATGTCGGTTCCTTCGACGGCGTAGCGGCCGACTTCACGCAAGTCGAACCGCTCGGCAAGGACGTCGTCCGCGCTGGCGGCCAGCACGATCTCACCGCCCGGATGAACATGCTGAGCAGCACAGTGCGCCACCGCGACATCGTCGTCACGACTCTCGCTCGGTTCGACGATCACGAGCGAGTACCGGCGTGGCAACTGGACGCTCGGCCAATCGCCCCGGACCACGTCAACGGGCGTTCCCTGCGAACGCAGCCCTTCGCTGACGACCGAGCGTCCTGCGCCGAGCACCAGCACGGCATCGTGATGCGAGAGTTCGGCGAGCAGTGCGTCGAGGGGTGACACCCGCCCGAGCCTACGTGCGATGAGCGAGCACACCAGATCTGGGGAACTCGCTCATCGCCGCCTCACCGGCGGCGGTTCGTCGAGCGAGCGGCGCTCAGTCGTGCGCTCTTCGGAAGCGCTCGAGCTCAGACGAGCACGAGCCTGCTGTTCATCCACGGCGGCAAGAATCGGCCGAACACCACCGTCAACGCACGGTCCTGATGCACCAGCAGCATGGCCGGCTCCAGGTTCAGCGAGTTTCCCCCATCCCTCCGGCACGAACACCACCTCGCCCGACGAGATGCGGAGCCGACCGAAGAACCCCGACATCAACACCGCACACGAAAGGCCAGACAGCTCGAACAGCACCGGTGGGATCGACGATTCGGCCGCCGAGGAATCGCCAGCCACTGGTCCACGTCCACCCGTCGCGGTCCGTCGCCGACACTACGTGAGCCATGCGCCAGCATCCGGAGCTCTCTGCCGTCTCGATTCGCCGCACCATTCGGGCCAACACCAGCGTGGCTCACGCGGCGGCGACGGTCAGGCGAGCTTTTCGACGAACGCTTCGAGCTGGCGCAGGTTGCGGCACTCGTACACGCCATCGGTGTGGGTGCCGTATTCGCCGACGATCGAGTCGCCGGTGTTCCAGTAGCTGCGCGGCTCCGGGTTCAGCCAGTAGACGTGACGCGCCTTCTGGGCGATTTCCTTGACCACCCACGCCTGGCTCGCGTGGTAGTTGTTGCGGGCATCGCCGAGCAGCAACACGGTCGACTTCGGGCCGATGTCCTTGCCGTATCGCTCCCAGAACACCTCGAAGGCGTGGCCGTAGTCGGAGTGACCGTCGACCCACACCACATCGGCTTCGGTGTTGACCCGATGGATCGCCTCGGTGATGTCTTCGGTGGCCTTGAAGTAGTCGGTGACCTCGTCGATGCCGTCGATGAACACGAACGAGCGAACCTTCGAGAACTGGTTCTGGATGGCATACACGAGCATCAGCGTGAAGCGTGCGAACGCCGCCACCGATCCGGAGATGTCGGCGACCACGATCAGTTCGGGCTTCGCTGGTCGGGGGTACTTGAACTTCGGCTCGGCAGGAACACCGCCGTAGCTGAGCGAGTGTCGCACCGTGTTGCGGAAGTCGAGCGGGCCCTTGCGACCGTGGCGACGTTTGCGCGCCAAACGGGCGGCAAGCTTTCGGGTCAGCGGGTAGAGCGACTTCTTGAGCGCCTGCATCTCGTCACGCGACGCATGCATGAACTCCACGTCTTCGGGCAGCGGCTTGCGCAGTGTCTTGGCCATGGCCTCGGCGCCGCGGTCCGCCACCAGGCGACGGCGGATCTCGGCTTCGATCTCGCCCTTGAACTTCTCGATCCGATGCTCGAACTCTTCCTTCTCGAGGCGTTCCTCGAGTGGGGTCAGGTCGCCGTCGGCCTCCTGACGGGCCTGCTCCATCATCTTCTCGAGCATGCCGTCGAGGTCGAGATTGCGCAGCGTGCGGTACAGGTAGTACGTGCCGCCGACGGGACGCCCTGGCTCCATCCCGGCGAAACGCTGGACCGACTGCTTGGCCATGGCCCGCATGACGCCCTGGTCGCCGTTCATCAACGCCGACATCAGCATCTGGGCGATCTCTTCGGGCGTCAGGTTGTCGAGGCCGCCGGCACCGCCCTGGCCTTCTTGCTTCTGTTGTTCCTGCAGCTCTCGCCAGAGTTCGTCGATGTCGGTGTCGTCGTCGCCCTGGACGAGCTTGTACTCGGGGCCTCGCAGGCTGAAGTACACCTCGAACACGGTCTCGAAGCTGCGCCAGTGCGCATGATTCTTGATCAGCGTGGCGCCGAGCGCGTACTTGAACGCCTCTCGGTCCTCGATCGGGATGTGCTGCACGGCCTCCATGGCGTCGAGATTCTCCGTGAGGCTGACGGGCAGCCCAGCGTTGCGAAGTTCGACGACGAAGCCGTTGAGAAGGTCGAGCATCAGATGATCAGGCGGTCACTCGTCGACGGAGAGTTCTTTGGCGGCCTTGGCGATGTCGGTCTGGTACTTGAGCAGCACGTTGAGCGTGTCCTTGGCAGTCTGCTCGTCGATGTTGTCGATGTTGAGCAGCATCAACGTGCGCGCCCAGTCGAGCGTTTCCGACACACTCGGGGCCTTCTTCAGGTCGAGTTGGCGGATCGAGCGGACGATTCGGGCGACCTGGTCGGCCAGATGCTCGGTGATGTCGGGCACCTTGGCGAGCACGATCTGCTTCTCGCGGTCGAGGTCCGGGTAGTCGACGTGGAGGTAGAGGCAGCGGCGCTTGAGCGCCTCGGACAGCTCACGGGTGTTGTTCGACGTGAGGAACACCAGGGGGATCTGCGTGGCAGTGATGGTGCCCAATTCGGGGATCGAGACCTGGTAATCGGACAGGATCTCCAACAGCAACGCCTCGGTCTCGACCTCGACGCGGTCGACCTCATCGATGAGGAGCACCACCGGGTCGGTGGCGGTGATCGCTTCGAGCAGCGGACGGGTCAGCAGGAACTCGTCGGAGAAGATGTCGTCCTTGATCTCGGTCCAGTCCTCGCCCTGTTCGCCGCGCTCTGTCTGGATGCGCAGGAGCTGCTTCTTGTAGTTCCACTCGTAGAGGGCTTTGCTCTCGTCGAGGCCTTCGTAGCACTGCAGACGGATGAGGCGGGCGTCGGTGATCTCGGCGATCGACTTGGCCAACTGCGTCTTGCCGGTGCCAGCAGGACCCTCGACGAGGATCGGCTTGGCCAGGCGGTCGGCCAGATAGGCGACCCCGGCAATGCCCTCGTCGGCGAGATAGTTCACCCCGCGCAGCGCATCGCGCACCGACTGCACACTTTCGAAACGGGGGGTCGTGCTCCCGGGCGTACCGGCATCCGTGGTGGTCATGACGCCGACGCTACCCGGCGCCTTGACCCGTGGGTCAATTGGAATGCCGTACGGTGCTCCACCATGCCAGGAACGTCGTTCGATCGTGTGGCCGACATCTACGAGGCCACACGGGGAGGCCAACGCCGCGGCGACCACTTCGCCGACGCGCTCGCCCCGTGGGTTTCCGGCCCACGAGTCGCCGAGTTCGGAATCGGCACCGGCGTCATCGCAGCCGGATTGCGACGTCACGGCATCGAGGCGATCGGCGCCGATCTCAGCGCGCCGATGATGCGTCACGCCGTCGCCCGTCTCGGCACTCGTCTGGGCCACTGTCGTGCAACCGGTGATCGACGCACTGCGCTCGCTGCCCGACCCAGACCGCCCTCGTCGACGGCGCAACCAACACCCCCTCGTCGTCTGGCGCGCCGTCGGGTGATCATCATCACGCCTGGGGTCTGACCCCAGGCGTGATGATGCGGTGGACGGGCGATCGGGGTGCTGAGGACTAGCGTTCGGCCCGATGAGTGGGCTGCTGCGGAGCAACGTCGTCGTTGCCGGCGGCACAGCGATCTCGCGGGTCACCGGGTTCGTTCGCATCGGCGTGCTCACCTATGTGCTCGGCCAGAGCGCCCTGAGCGACGCCTACCTGCTCGCGAACGAGACCCCGAACATCGTGTACGACCTGCTGCTCGGCGGGCTGCTGTCGGCAACGTTGGTGCCGCTGTTCTCCACCTTCGTCGAGCAGGACGACGACGAGGCCACCAACGTCGTGTTGTCGGTGTCGGTGGTGCTGATGAGCGCACTCACGGTGGTGGCGGTGGTCGCGGCTCCGCTCATCTTCGGGTTGTACTCGTTCAACGTTGCCGACGACGTCGATGCCGACCTCTACCGCTCGGTCGGTGTCACGCTCGCTCGGATCTTCCTGATCCAGATCCTGTTCTACGGCCTCACCGGCCTCGCCAACGCGTTCTTGAACAGCCGCCGCCGGTTCTTCGCCGCGGCGTGGAGCCCGATCCTGCCCAACGTGATCATCATCGCCACGCTGCTGTCGCTGCCCAATCCCGGTTCGGCCGACTGGGAACTGGGCGACGTGCTCACCGACGATCGGTTGCGGTGGACGCTCGGACTCGGCGCCACGGTCGGCATTGCGTCGATGGCACTGGTGCTGTTGCCCGCGATGGCCCGCACCGGATTCTCCTTCCGACCCAAGGTCGATTTCCGCCATCCGGCCGTCCGGAAGCTGCTGTCGCTCTCCTTCTGGACGATCGGCTTCGTGCTGGCCAACCAGGTCGCCCTGATCGTGATTCGCAACCTGGCCGAACCCGGCTCGAGCGAGGCCTCGGCCTACATCGTCGCGTTCACCTTCTTCGTACTCCCCCACGGATTGCTCGCGGTGTCGATCGCCACCACGTTCCAACCCGAGATGTCGCGGTCGGTGGCGCGAGCCGACCGAGCCGGCTTCATCGACCAGGCCTCACTGGGGTTGCGGATGACCGCGCTGTTCACCATCCCGGCCGGCGTCGGCATCTTCGTGCTGCGCCAGCCGATCATCGGCGCCCTGCTCCAGCGGGGCGAGTTCAGCGCCGACGACGCCGACGCTGCGCAACGCGCACTTGCCGGTCTGGCCCTCGGCCTCGGCGCGTTCTCGATCTACATGTTCCTGCTGCGGGGCTTCTACGCCCACAAGGACACCAAGACACCCTTCAAGATCAACGTGGTCGAGAACCTGATCAACATCGTGTTGGCGGTGGTGCTGGTCGGCCGGTACGGCGTCCTCGGACTCGGCCTGGCCTTTGCGCTGGCGTACGTGATCTCGTCGGTGTGGGCGATGCAGGTGCTCAGCTACAAGGTGCCGGGGTTCGCCGTGCGACCCGTGCTGTCGAGCATCGGCGCGGATCATCCTGGCCTCGGTGCTGATGGCCGAGGCGGTGTGGCTCGTCACGCAGCCGATCGGGGCGAACACCGGTGCCGACGCCGTGCTGCGCATCGTGGTCGGCACCGTGGTCGGCGCGGCGGTGTACGTCGCCGCGCTCGTCGCGCTGCGAGCCCCCGAACTCGACGCCGCCCGCGCCCGCCTCACCCGCTGATCCAGCCACCAGATCCAGCCACCACTGATCCACGCCACTGCGTTTGCGTTGCATTTTCGGTGACCCGGGTCACCGAAAATGCAACGCAAACGGAAGTGCTTGAGGGTTTCGGGCTCAGGTGGGGAGCACGACGAGGTCGTCACGGTGGACCACCTCGTGATTCACGCCGACGGGAAGATCGCCCGTGCGCAGATCCGACCACATCTCGCACGACGGCGGCATCGAGCGCTGCGAGACCGCGGGCGAGCACCCGACCGCTGGGATCGACGATGTCGACGGTGTCGCCTTCGACGAAGGACCCCTGCGCTGCGGTGACACCGGCAGGCAGCAGGCTCGTCGACCGCTCGATGAGCGCACGAGCTGCACCGTCGTCGACGTCGATCGATCCCGACACCTCGGACGCGAACGCGATCCACAGCTTGCGCGCCGACAGCGTGCGCTCGTGCGCTTCGAAGGTGGTGCCGACCAGTTCGGCCGACACGGCGCCGGCGAGCACGTCGGGACGCGATGCCCGAGCGATCACGCTGCGAAGCCCCGACCACGACGCCATACGAGCAGCCGTGAGCTTCGACGCCATGCCACCGCTGCCACGTCCGCTCCCGCCGGCGTCGACGCTCACCGCCAACAGCGGATCGCCGACCTCGACGAGTGGGATCAGCGTCGCTGCCGGGTCGCGCCTCGGGTCGGCGGTGTACACGCCGTCCATGTCGGTGAGCAGCACCAGGACATCGGCGTGCACGCTGTTGGCCAACAGTGCGGCGAGGCGGTCGTTGTCGCCGTAGCGCAACTCGTCGCTCGCCACGGCGTCGTTCTCGTTGACCACGGGGACACAGCCGAGCTCCAGCAGCCGGTCGATGGTGCTACGAGCATGCAGAGTACTGGCGCCGATCGACGAAGTCGTGCGGGTCGAGCAGCACCTGAGCGCCGACCAAGCCGTGCCGCGCCAGCTCCTGGTTGTACGCCTCGACCAGCCGGCTCTGGCCGGCAGCGGAGATCGCCTGAAGTGTCTGGATGTCGGTCGGACGACTCGCCATGCCGAGCGCTGCCACACCAGCGGCCACCGCCCCGGACGACACCACGATCACCTCGTGACCACTCCCCCGTAGCGCCGCCACTTCGTCGACCAGCTTGGCGAGGGCGCCGTGCGTCGATCGCCCCTCTGTCGTCGGTGATCGAGGCGGTGCCGATCTTGGCGACAACACGCATGCGACGCCTCAGAGATCCGGTGAGTATTCGAAGCTGAACTCGCCGATCCAGATGACGTCGCCCTCTTTGGCGCCCGCCTTCGAGAGCATCTTGGGCACGCCCAAGCGGTCGAGCCGGTGGTCGATGTACGACAACGCTTCGGGCGTGGTGACGTCGTTCAACGCCACGATGCGTTCGACATCACGGCCGAGCAACCGGAACTCGCCGTCGGCGACGCGCTCGACCGCTGCACCGCTGGCATCGGGCCGCAGCACGACCACGCCCTCCTCCCACTCGATTGCCTGACGCACGTCGTGCACCTTCATCGCGAGCTGGCCGACCACCTCGGACACGCCCTGACGGGTGACCGATGACATGACCAGGCCGTCCCAGTCGAGGGCTTCGAGCTCGGCGTGCTGAACGACGTCGGCCTTGGTGCCAACGACCACACGAGGGCGCTCCAGCAGGTCGGGACGATACGTGCCCAGTTCGTGCAGCAGGATCCGCTCCTGTTCCTGCGGGCTCATACCGTCCATCGAGGCGAGATCCAGGAGCAGACACAGCACTCGTGCCCGCTCGACGTGACGCAGGAACCGGTGGCCGAGTCCTTTGCCCTCGCTCGCGCCTTCGATCAGCCCAGGGATGTCGGCAACCACGAACTCGGTGGTGTCGTCGACGCGCACGACGCCGAGGTTCGGCTCCAGCGTGGTGAACGGGTAATCGGCGATCTTGGGCTTGGCCGCCGAGATCACGCTGATGAACGTGGACTTGCCGGCATTCGGGAATCCCACGAGTGCGACGTCGGCCATCAGACGCAGTTCGAGGCGCAGCCAGCGTTCCTCGCCGTGCTCGCCCTGTTCGGCGAAGCTCGGCGCCCGGCGCTTGTTCGACAGGAACTTCGCGTTGCCTCGTCCGCCGCGGCCTCCCGCCGCTGCCAGCCACCGGTCGCCGTGGTTGATCAGTTCGGCCAGAACGTCGCCGGAGTACATGTCGTGCACCACGGTGCCCATCGGCACGGTGATCTCGAGCGACTCGCCGCGCCGACCGTGCATGTCCTTGCCCTTGCCGTGCACGCCGCTGTCGGCTCGGCGGTGCGGGTGGTCACGAAATGCCAGCAGCGACGACACGTTGTGATCGGCCACGAGCCACACGCCACCGCCATCGCCACCATCACCACCATTTGGTCCGCCCATCGACTCGGGACCCTCTCGACGGAAGCTGATGCAGCCCGCGCCGCCGTCACCACCGCGAACGTTCAGTTGGCACTCGTCGACGAACTGCGACATTTCTTCGAGGCTAACGCCGCCGACGCAGCACCATCTCCTATCGTTTTCTCCATGGCCGATCCACCGTTCGCCGACTCGGCCGCCGAACGGGCGCAACGATGGGCCGCAACGATGACCGGACACGGCACCGACGACATCGTGGTTGCTCACGCCGACTCGTCGGCCACGGTCGGCGATGCCCAGGTGCGCACCCGAGCATCCCGCGAGGCAAGCGAGGCCCAACTGCTCGCCACCAACGCCACCCGCTCACTCGGGGCGGGCAATCGGGCGATCGAGGAGCAACCCGACCCCTTTCGGACCTGCTTCGAACGCGACCGTGACCGGATCCTGCACGACTCGTCGTTCCGGCGCCTGGCCGGCAAGACCCAGGTGTTCGTGTTTCCCGACGACCACCAGCGAACTCGGATGACCCATGCGCTCGAAGTGGCGCAGGTTGCTCGTTCGATCGCCGATGCCGTCAGCCTCAATGTGCCGCTCGTCGAGGCAATGGCGCTCGGCCACGACTGCGGGCACGGCCCGGGTGGCCATGCCAGCGAGGACGCGCTCTCGCCGTTCCTCGATGGCGGCTTCGACCACGCACCGTGGGGCGCCGACGTGACCCTCGCGCCGTTGAACCTGTGCGCCGAGACCCTCGACGGCATCCGCAATCACTCGTGGAGTCTCCCCGCTCCGCAGACCCCGGAGGGCGAGGTGGTGTCGTGGGCCGATCGGATCGCGTACGTCTGCCACGACTTCGAGGATGCTGCTGCTGCGGGCATCGTCACCCCCGACATGCTGCCGAGCATCGTGGCCGAACGGTGCGGGCGCGATCGGTCGACCCAGCTCGGCACGTTCGTTCGAGCAATGGTGTCAGCCACCACGACCACCGGGCGCATCGGCATGACTCCGGACATTGCCGAAGCACTCGCCGAGTTCCGGCGCTTCAACTATGAGCACGTCTATCTTCGCCCGGCGAGTCAGCAACAGGCCAGCGCAGTGATCTCGCTGCTGCGGGCCCTCGTCGAACACTACGCCGACCGGCCCCATGCCATTCCCCACCAGACGGTCGTGGCAGCGGTGGGCGAACGAGCGGACCTGATCGATGCCGGCGGGTCCGAGGCACTGCGAGCGGCCGTTGCCTACGTCGGGGGAATGACCGACCGATTCGCCTGCCAGCAGGGCCTGTCCCAGTTGTCGTGGGACCCGGCGAAACTGCCGCGCGGCATCGGCGTGTCGGGTCTCTGAACGACTTCGATGGCCGACATCGACCCGAGGTGTCAACTCACAGCGCGAACGGCGAATGCGTCCCGATGTACATCGCGCGAAGACCCAGTCCCATGATGAACAGGCTGCCGAAGCCGTACAGCAGATACACCTTGTCCTTCACGAACGGACTGCCTCGATAGCTGTAGAGGATCCCGACCGCCACGATGCAACTGAAGCCGTAGAGCGCATGGAACTGGTCCAGTTCGAGACCGTAGCGATTGACGATCAGCACGCCGACCACCGCAATGGCGAACGCCGAGAGTTGGGCAACGATCACCGCCCACCACAACAGACGCACACGCAACGCCGGGACCGAGTGTGCAAGCAGCGCCCACACGCCGACCGCCGCGTTCGAGAACACGAGGAACCACGCCAGGTACCGATGGAAGTCGTAGAGCGCCATCGATGGCTCGGATTCAGATGACGCCGCAGTCGCCGCCGCCCACGATGGCGGTGACGGTGGCGTCGTCCTCGACACCGGTGAGGAACCCCCGCAGGTTGTCGTTGACGAAGAAGAACGGCGGGGTGAAGTCGTCCTCGGGACTGATGGTGACTGCCGGGTACCCGGCACGGACATCGATCACTCGCGAGCCGATACCGACGCCGCGCGTGGTCTGCAGGCCCGCAGGCGCCGCACCGATCTCGCCCTGTTCACCATAGGTGTAGCCGAAGAAGTGCCGGCGCTCCTGCACCAGTTCGGAAACGTCGCCGAAGAGCAGCGTGAGCACACCCCAGTCGACCCTTCGCAGCTCGGTGCCCGGGCAGAGCCCGATCGAGAGCGGGTCGATCCACCCGGTGTCGTCGCTCGGTGCGCCGAGGTAGGAGTTGACGTACTCGATCGTGCCCTCGGGCTCGGCTCCGAATCCGGCCGTGCCGATGCCCTCCCCGCTCAACAGCAGCTCCTGGATCGCCGGATCGGCAACGGTCGTACTGGGAGCTGCGGTCGTGGTCGGCGGCAGTGTGGTGGTGGTCGTGGTCGTCGTGGAGGTGGTGGTGGTCGTGGTGGTCGTCGGCGCCAGCGTCGTGGTGGGCACCGACAGGGTGAATTCGGTGGTGGAAGCGCTGGAGTCATCGGAGCCTCCGCATGCACCCACCAACAGACCGGCAACCGCCACCAGCGCACAGGTACGTCGAATCATGGGCGACATCATGTCCGAGTCTGGCCCGCAATCGGCGGATCTCACCGTCAGTCGGCGAAGATCCAGCCCACGCGCACCGGCGGCTGCGCACCGTGCTCGATGAACCACTCGGTCCCGAACGCCGACGCGAATGCCTCGTCGGGCATCTGCAGGAAGAACGAGGTGTCGTCGATCTGACTGGCGTGGCAGCGCATCGCAGCACGCTTGGCGTCGAGGTGAGCACTCACATCGACCGCCAATGTCAGCTCAGCCTCGGGCATCCCCATCGGATTGCCATCATCGGCCGGTCCCGTGGGATCGAACTCGCCCTCTTCCAAGTCGGGGGCTTCCGAGTCGGGGGCACCCATCGGCGTGCCGGACTCACGAGCTGCGTCGATCATGCGCACGAACGCATCGCGGTTCATCGTGGCCTCGAACACCCGCACGCTGGGAACGAGGCGCTCAGCGACGAGACCGACTCGGTGGACTGCGATGTGATCCGGATGGCCATAGTTGCCGTGCCAGTCGTAGATGGTGAGTGCGTCGGCCGACTCCTCACGGAGCACATCGGCAAGTCGGGCACCGGCTTCGTCGGGGTCGGCCAGGTGGAAGCTGTCCGGATTGCTGTTCTGTTCCCAGCCGGTCATGCCCGAGTCCGCATACCCCAGCCAGACAACCCGGGACACCCCGAGCGCCCGTGCGGAGGCGTCGGTCTCGGCACGGCGCCGGTCCACCAGCGTCTCGCCGGGGGCGAGGTCGTCGGGTACCTCACCGTGGTCACCGTTGGTGGCAACCACCAGCACGACGCGATGCCCGAGGCTGGCCGCACGTGCGATCGTTCCGCCGGTGCTGATCACCTCGTCGTCCGGGTGCGCATGGAAACAGACCAGGGTGGCCACAGCGATGGAGTCTCAGCCGGCTTGCCTGATCGCGCCGGACTCGGCCCATGCGTCGAGTTGCACCGGATCGACACCCCAGGCCTCGAAGACCTCGCGGGTGTGTGCTCCGGCATGGGCCGGCGGACTCACCACTTCTGCAGTGGTGCGACTGAACCGCGGCGCCGGGGCCGGCTGCGTGGTACCCGCAATGTCGATGAATGTCTGGCGTTCGACGTTGTGCGGGTGTGCGGCAGCCTCGCTCATGGTCAGCACGGGGGCGAAGCACACGTCGGTGCCTTCCATCAGTTCGCACCATTCGGCGCGGGTCTTCTGGGCGAAGACCTCGGTGAGGCGCGTCTTGAGCGCAGACCAGTGCGCCTTGTCCATCTGCTTGGCGAACTCGTCGTCGCCGTCGAGACCGGTGAGGCGGAGCAGTTCGGCGTAGAACTGCGGTTCGATCGATCCGATCGACACGTACTGGCCGTCGCTGCAGCGGTAGACGTCGTAGAAGTGGGCGCCGGTGTCGAGCAGGTTGGTGCCACGTGCGTTCTCATCGTGCATGCCGATCGAGGAGAACGCCCAGAACATCGACATCAGCACCGCAGCGCCGTCGACCATTGCGGTGTCGACGACTTGGCCCTGTCCGCTTCGCTGTGCTTCGAGCAAGGCGCACACGACGCCGTAGGCGAGGAACATGCCGCCACCACCGAAATCGCCGACCATGTTGAGCGGCGGCACGGGAGGTTCTCCGGCGCGACCGAAGTGAGCGAGCGCTCCGGCGAGCGCGATGTAGTTGATGTCGTGGCCTGCGGATTGGGCATAGGGACCTTCTTGCCCCCATCCGGTCATCCGTCCGAAGACGAGTCTCGGGTTGCGAGCCAGGCACTCGTCGGGGCCGATACCAAGTCGTTCCATGACGCCGGGGCGGAACCCCTCGATGAGGGCGTCCGCCGACTCGACGAGCGTGAGCAGCGCCGCAACGCCGTCGGGATGCTTGAGATCGATCGCCACGTTCTTGCGACCGCGCAGCAACACATCGAAGTGGGGTTCGTCGGGCACGGGCCCGCGGACGGCGCCGGCTCGGTCGACCCTGATGACCTCGGCCCCCATGTCGGCGAGCAGCATCGCGGCAAAGGGTCCGGGGCCGATCCCTGCGATTTCGATGATCTTGTATCCGGTGAGTGGTCCAGCCATGAGCGGTGCTCCCTGTTCGGTGATGGGCGGTGAGGTGATGGGCGGTGAGGTGATGGGCGTGGCGGAGGTCGTCGGATCAGGACGCGCGGGCCGCCGCCAGCGTCGCGCGCACGTGGCCGCCGATGGCTTCGGCCAGCACCGGCCACAACGGTTCGGGATGGTCATGGCCCATGTCGGCGAGCAGCAGGTAGCGAGAGCCGGCCACGAGTTCCGCGGTTCGTTCGCCTCCCTGCGGCGTGATCAAGGTGTCATCGCGACCATGCACCACGAGCATCGGCACGTCCAGCGTGGCCAGGCCGGTGCTGCGGTCGCCACTTGCGTAGATGGCAGCGAGCTGCCGGGTGGAGCCCTCCGGGTAGAAGCAGCGGTCGTACTGGGCCGCAGCAACGTCTCGGAGCCACGTCGGATCGGGGTACCGCTTGGAGGCCCACACCAACGAGTTCAGTGATGCCTCGATGTAGTCGGCCCGCTCGGTCGGCGGTGCAGCGAGGAGCGCTGTACGTGCTTCGGCCGTTGGCGAACCGACCCGCGGGTCGCCGGTGCTGCTCATCACCGACGTCACGCTGGCGATTCGGGCGGGATGCTCGATCGCCATCGTCTGCACGATCATCCCACCCATCGAGTTGCCCACGATGTGGGCACGTTCGATTCCGAGGTGATCGAGCAGGCCGATCCCGTCAGCGGCCATGTCCGACAACGTGTACGGCACGCTCGGTGCCGCCTCGCCCTGCAGCATCGCCGACAGCACGGCACCCGGCGACACGGCCTGGCCGTCGAGCTTCGTCGACAGCCCGACATCACGGTTGTCGAAGCGAATCACGAAAAGACCCTGCTCGACCAGGCGGTCGACGTAGCCCTGCGGCCACGAGATGAGCTGCGAGGTGTACCCGTTGACCACCAGCAGCGGTGGATGCGACGGGTCTCCAGCGGTGACGTACTCCAACTCGATCCCGGTCGACAGCGCTGCTCGTGGCATCCCAGGAGTGTGGCAGAGCACCTCGGCCCGTCGACAAACGGAGCACCCGTCTGCCACCGGGCGCCACCACGGTGGGCCGGTACGGTTTGGCCCATGGCGACAACACAGCGCGTGCATGCACCAGGCCGCGTCAACCTGATCGGCGATCACACCGACTACACGGGCGGCCGGGTGCTGCCCATGGCGATCGACCGGGGCATCACCATCGACTTCACCGCCGGCGGCCCTGCGATCACGCTGGCATCCGACGCCATGGACGCAGGGGTCCACGTCGATGTCCCGTTCAGCGGCGACCCGACACACGTCTCGCCCGCCTGGGGCACGTACGTGGCTGCGGTGGCGCGCGAAGTGCGTGCGGAGCGGGGCATCGTGGGTTCGGTGTCGTCCACGATCCCAGCCGGGGCCGGGTTGTCGTCGAGCGCTGCGCTCGAATGCGCCGTCGGCCTTGCGCTCGGTTTCGACGGCTCTCCGACCGAGCTGGCGCTGATGGCGCAGCGCTCCGAGCACGCAGCCACCGGCGTCCCCACCGGCATCATGGATCAGCTCTGCATCGCCGCCGCCACCGCCGGCCACGCGACACTGATCGACTGCTTCACGCTCGATGTCGCCCAGGTACCCGTACCCACCGACGTCGACGTGGTCGTCGTGTTCGTGGCGCACCGCACCTTGGTGGGCTCGGCCTATGCAGATCGAGTGGCCGAGTGCGCTCGCGCCGAGGCGGCGGTGGGACCCCTGCGGCTCGCCACGCTCGATGATCTCGATCACCTCGACGGTTCAGCACTGGACGACGTTGCTCGACGCCGCAGCCGGCATGTGATCAGCGAGAACCAACGAGTCGACGAGTTCGCCGACGCGCTGCGCCGTGGCGACTATCACGCCGCGGGAGCGCTCATGTCGGCGAGCCACCACAGCCTCGCGGTCGATTTCGAGACCTCCACCGATGCAATGGACGCTGCGGTCCACGAGCTCTCGTCTCGGCCCGACGTGTTCGGCGCACGGATGACGGGTGGCGGTTTCGGTGGTTGCGTCGTGGCGCTCTGTGCTCCCGGGGCACTCAGCGACGGCTGGGTGGTCGAGGCCAGCAACGGCGCTGGGCGACGCCCACCGGAGTGACCTCAGGAGCCGAGAATTCGGCGCTTCTGGCGATCGAACTCCGCTGCGGTGAGCGTGCCGCGTTGCAGCATCGCCTCGAGCTTCTCCAGTTGGCCGGCGACGTCGACCACGGTCCCGTGAGCTCGCCGCATCTCGCGCGATTCCATCTCGGCATGGATCACCCGTTGGACTCGGTCGGGTTGACGGATGTCGGTGAAGCGTTGCTGACCCGATTCACCGCCGGACTCGATCATCAGATCACCAGCGCCCACCAACCGTTCGAGCAGCCCCTGGCGGAAGTGCACGGTGTTGACCCGATCGAGGGGAACCTCGATGCCATGCTTCGCGAACAGCCCGGTGCGAAAGATGACGCGACGACTCGTCACCACGAAGTGCGTGGTCGACCAGCGGGCGTATCTGCTGATGAGCCACACCGAACTCGCCGCCAGGCAGATCAGCGCCGCCCAGGTCGCGACGGTGCGGGTGTCGGTGCCGGCATCGATGGCAACCAGCGTCACGATGCTCCCGGCGATCGAGATGACGAGCGCAAGCGCCGGACGAGCGAGGTACCACCAGTGAGGATGGAGATCGACGGTGACCGACTCGTCGTCGGCGAGCAGGCGAACCGGATACGTCACGATGCGCCGACGTTCAGTCGAGCGCCTGCTCGGCGGAGGCGCCGGAGTCGGCGTGAGCGCCACCGGTGGCGTGCAAGCGCACATGCAGCGTCTCGATCGCGTAGCCGTCCATCTCGACCACCTCGAACTCGCCCAGCTCCGTACGCACACACTCCCCCTGGCTCGGGATCTCATCGAGCGCATCGATCACGTAACCGGCCACGGTCTGCCAGTCACCTTCGGGCAACGCCACGTTCGTGCATTCCTCGAAGAGGTCCACCCGCATCGTGCCGGTGATGCGGAATCGACCGTCGGGGAGTTCGGCGAACTCGCCGAGGCGCCGATCGGATTCGTCGTCGAAGTCGCCGATCAGTTCCTCGATGACGTCTTCGAGCGTGACCAGCCCCAGCACCATCCCGTGTTCGTCGACCACCAGCGAGATGTGCTGACGCTCGGTGCGCATCTCGAGCAGCAGATCTTCGAGGCGATGATGCTCGGGGGTCACCATGATCGGGCGTACGACCGAACCCGCTGCTGTCGTCGGCCACGAGCCGTTCGGGAGTCGCAGCAGGTCCTTGGCGTGGACGAAGCCCCTGACATGGTCGAGGTCACCCTCGTGGACGACGACGCGTGTGCGGCCCGTGCGGTGGGCCTCGGCGGCAATCACATCGGCGGTGGCGTCGACCCCCACGGCGATGATGTCGCGGCGCACCGTCATCGCGTCGGCAGCCGTGAGCCCCGACAGCTCCAGTGAGCGGGCCAGCAGCTCGTGCTCTTGCGCTGCGATGCCGCCGTGGCCGGCGGACTCCTCGATCAGCAACAGCAGGTCGGTGGGCGTGTGCGCCATTGCCCGCTCGTCCTGGGGTGTCACGCCGACCGCACGAACCACCAGGTTCGCGGCTCCGTTGAGGAGCCGGATGATCGGCCGGAACATGGTGACGAACAAGCGGAACGGCCGCGCGAGCAACAGCGACGAGTCCTCGGGATGCGAGATCGCCCAGGACTTCGGCGCCATCTCCCCGACCACCATGTGCAAGAACACCACCACCGACAGCGCAATCGTGAAGGCGATGATGTGGCGGGTGGTCTGCGACAGCGCGAACACATCACCGAGCAGCCCCTCGATGATCCCGGCAACGGCCGGTTCAGCGACCGCGCCGAGGCCGAGGGAACACATCGTGATGCCCAGTTGAGCTCCAGCGAGCATCAGCGTCATTTCACGGATCCCGGCCAGCGCATGCCTGGCGCGCTTGTCACCCTCGGCCGCCATCTGCTCGACACGAGAGCGTCGGGCTGCGAGCAATGCGAATTCCGAGGCGACGAAGAACCCGTTGAGTGCCAGCAGCAGCACGGCGACGCCGATACCCGCCCAGTTGACCTGGATCCCTTCCGATGCCGCGAGCAGCGTCACGATCGTTCTCCGCGCTCGGCGGCGCCGCCAACGACTTCGTCGGCGGCATCAGCGCCATCGTCGTCCTCGGCCTCGCGCAGGGCATCAGGGTCGACGCGCAGCTCGATGCGACCGATCGCGTAGCCGTCGACTTCGAGTACTTCGATACGCATCCCGTCGACGATGAAGGTGTCGCCCGCGACCGGAATTCGCTCGAGCCGATCGAGCACCAATCCCGCCACGGTGTCGTACTCCCCGTCGGGCAGGTCGAATCCGGTGATGCGCTCGATCTCGTCAGGGCGCGACGACGCCGCCACCGACCACACGCCGGGCTCGATCTCGACATGATCGCCCAACGCACTCGGGTCGTACTCGTCCTCGATGTCACCGACGAGTTCCTCGACGATGTCTTCGAGGGTGACCACCCCGGCCGGGCCACCATATTCGTCGATCACGATCGCCATCTCGGTCGCGCGTGAACGGAGTTCGGCCAACACCACGTTGAGTCCAGCCGCTTCGGGCACGGCCAACACGTCGTGGAAGAGGTCGGACACCAATGTCGAGTCGTACTCCGCTCGATCCACGCCGAGCAGGTCCTTGGCGTGCACGATGCCCTGCACCTGGCCGTCGGCGTCGACGACCGGGAACCGAGAATGTGTCGATGCCATCAGATCGCGGAGATCGGCTGCCGTCGCCGCGACTTCGATCGTGACCACCCGGTTCCAAGGGACCATGGCGTCGGACGCTTCGAGTTCACCGAAGTCGATCGCCCGTTCCAGCAGCGCGGCTTGGCCGGCGGTGAGATGACCGCTCTCGGCCGACGAATCCACGATGAGGTCGAGTTCCTCGGTCGACACCGCCGCTCGCAGTTCCTCGACCGGCTCCACACCGATGAGTCGCAACAGCCCGTTCGCGGCCCCGTCGAAGAGCCGGATGACCGGCTTCGCCGCACGGAGAAAGAGCAGTGTGGACGGCGCAAGCGAGCGGGCGACCTGCTCTGGCTTGGCGATCGCGAGGTTCTTCGGTGCGAGCTCGCCGAAGACCATCTGCGCCATGGTGGCCAACACCAGCGCAAACGTCAGCGACAGTCCGAACGAGACCGAATCGGGAACGCCGACCGCTTCGAGTGCCGGCTTCAGGATCGATGCGAGGGCCGGCTCCGCGATGAAACCGAGCACGAGTGTGGTCACCGTGATGCCGAGCTGCGCCCCCGACAACATGAAGCTGAGACGCTTGTGGACGAGGATCGCACGCTTCGATCGGCGGTCTCCCTGGTCGGCCCGCTCGAGGAACCGGCTCCGGCGTGACGCAACGAACGAGAACTCCACAGCGACGAAGTAGCCGTTCGCAGCGATCAATGCAACGACCCCGAACAGCCCAAAAGCGGTCAGCACGTCGTCAACTTCGTTTTCGGTCGGCAGACATGGGTGGACAGATGTTATCGACCCCCGTCCCTCGTCAAGCGCCACGATGGCGCGACACTGTCGGATCATGACGGTGGGTGACAGCACGTTGCGGGGAAACCGCGTGCTGTTCGGAAGCGTGTACGTCCATGCCGTTGCCGAGTTCGCAGCCTGGATCACCGTGCTGGTCGTCGCCTTCGACCGTGGAGGCTCATCGGCTGCTGGGCTCGCCGTCGTGGTGCAACTCGTGCCCGCGGCCCTGCTCGCTCCGCTCATCACCTCAGCGGGCGACCGGTTCGCCCGGCACCACGTGCTCATCGTCGCGTTCACCGTGCAGGCGTGTGCCGCTGCCGGTCTCGCTGCCGGTCTCCTCGCCGACGCCCCGCTCGCTGCGATCTACGCGCTTGCGTCGGTGTTCACCATTGCGTCCGTAGCGGCGCCGGCCGCCGTCGCCAGCCTGCTGGTACATCACGCATCCACGCCGAACCAGCTCGTGCAGTGGAACATCACCAAGTCGCTCGTTCGAGCCGCAGGGAGTCTCACGGGGCCGCTCATGGCCGCGCTCGTACTCGCCATCTCGACGCCCGCGGTCGTCTTCGCTGTCCTGTCGATCATGCTCGCGGCCAGCGCACTGATGACCGGTGTGTGGCTCCCGCCCGACGATCGATTGCCGTCCGCGCTCACGATCGGGGGCGTGTTCGGCGACGCGACCAACGGAGTGGTCTACGTGGCCACGCACACTGCGTCACGACGCATCGTGGTGTTCATCGGCTTCATCGAACTGCTGCTCGGGGCGCTCGACCTGGTCTTCGTGGCAGTGGCATTCGATCGGTTGGGTCGCGACGGCAGCGCCGTGGCGCTCATCGCAGTGGCCTTCGCGGCGGGAACCCTGCTGGCCGGTGCGGTGGCGAGCAGGCATCCGAGTCAGCGACTGAGCAGAGCGCTGTGGGTGGGGTCGATGATGCTGACCCTGCCGCTCCTCGCGATCGTCGGTGACGTCACGTCGCTCGCGGTCGTCCTGGCTCTTGCAGCGACCCTGGGTGCTGGCAACGGCCTCATCGAAATCGCCGCGCACACGCTGCTGCAACGGTCGTGTACCGAGTCCATGACCAGCCGGGTGTACGGCGTCCTCGACTCGACGGCGATGGTGGCAGCAGCACTGGGTGCCGCTGTGGCAGGGCGGCTGATCGACAGCGGCGATCTCGACACGACCGTGTTGGTGCTCGGACTCGGTGGCGCCACCGTGCTCGTCGGCGCAGCGCTGCGCCTTCGTCCGATCGAGCAGGGCCTGCAAACCGCTGACCCGGAAACGATCGCCTGCCTCCGCGCGGTGTCCTTCCTCGACCCGCTGCCCCAACCCACACTGGACCGTCTCGCACTGCGGTCGCCACGCCGCACCGTCGCGGCGGGCGAACCAGTGACCGTCGAGGGCGAACCTGGCGACGAGTTCTTCGTCCTCGTGACGGGGTCGGTTGCCATCACCGTCGGCGACGCCCCGGCTCGTCACCTGTCGGCACCGGCATCATTCGGCGAGGTCGCTCTGCTCCGAGACGGCCACCGCACTGCCAGCGTCACCGCCACCGAAGCGTCCGTGGTGCTGGTCGTCGGGCGCTTGGAGTTCCTCGATGCCATCGGTCGTACCGCCACGAGTCACCGTCTGGCTCAGGGCGTGGTGCACGAACACGTCGGCACACCCGACCCTGGCTGAGGTCGCCCGAGCAGGTGGCAGGCCCCACCACGTTGCACCGCGGCCCGCATCGGCCGGACCACTAAGGTGACGCAGATGTCAACGTTCCACGACTTCGAGATGATCTCGATCACCGGCGAGCCGGTGTCGTTCGATCAATTCCAGGACCAGTTCTGTCTGGTCGTCAACGTCGCGAGCGCTTGAGGCCTCACGCCTCAGTACGCAGGTCTGCGTGCGCTCCATGAAGACCATGACGACGTCGTCGTGCTGGGTTTCCCCTGCAACCAGTTCGCCGGGCAGGAGCCGGGCACCGACGAGGAGATCCTCGAGTTCGTCACGTCGAAGTTCGACGTCACCTTCCCGATGTTCCACAAGATCGAGGTCAACGGCGACGGCGCTGCAGACCTGTACAAGTGGCTCAAGTCCGAGCAGCCCGGAACCGGCGACAGCGCAGACATCACCTGGAACTTCGAGAAGTTCCTCGTCGACGGCCAGGGCAACGTCGTGGAGCGGTTCGCTCCCCCGACCACACCGGAGCAGGTTGCCGAGGCCATCGAGAAGTACCGCTGACCAGCGAGCGGTCGGCGGCGAGGACGTGACGACGTGACGATCGCATTCACATCGAACGCTCGACCGACGATCGGCGTCGAAATGGAGTTGCATCTCATCGATGCGGTCACGGGCCAGTTGGCTTCCGCGTCGAGCGAGATCCTCGCCGAGATGGGCGCCCCTCATCCCGGTGGCGAGCATCCCAAAGCGAAGCACGAGCTCTTTCAGAGCACCGTCGAGATCATCACCGGTGTGTGCAACACGCCGGCGGAAGCAGCGGAGGACCTTCGCATCACCCTCGCGGAGCTTCGTACGTGCGCGGAGCGGCGCGGTCTCACCATCATGAGCGCCGGAACACATCCGTTCGGTCTGGCCCGCGAGCAGGTCGTCAGCCCACACGATCGATACATCAAGCTCATCGACGACCTCCAGTGGCCGGCGCGACGCATGCTGATCTGCGGCATGCACGTGCATGTCGGGGTCAAAGACGGCGGACGTGCCATTCGCATCATCGGCGAACTGCTCCGCCACCACCCGTTGTTCCTGGCATTGTCGTCCTCGAGCCCCTACTTCGAGAACGAGGACTCGGGCATGGCCTCGGCGCGGACCAAGGTGTTCGAGGGCCTGCCCACCGCTGGGCTCCCTCCCCTGCTCACCGACTGGGCCGACTTCGAGATGTTCATGTCGACGCTGCTCGAATCCAAGTGCATCTCGTCGATCCGTGAAGTGTGGTGGGACATCCGTCCCCATCCCGATTTCGGCACCGTCGAGTTCCGGATGTGCGACGCGACGCCGACGATCCGCGAAACGGTCGCGCTGGCCGCGCTCGCTCAGACCCTCGTGGAATGGACCGATCGGCAGATCGACGCTGGCACCTTGGCACCACCGCCGCGCGAGTGGACCATTCGGGAGAACCGATGGCTTGCGTCGCGCTATGGGGTCGACGCCGAACTGATCGTGGAGCACCCCGAGAGCGGCCACCCTGACCGCCGGCCGGTTCGCGAACTGGTGCGTGACCTGCTCGACGAGCTTCGTCCCGTGGCGGACGACCTCGGCAATCTCGAGCACTTCGCGGACCTTGAACTGTTGCTCGCCCTCGGATCGGGCGCTCAACGTCAACGGAAGGTCGTCGAAGGTGGCGGTACCCTCGGAGACGTGGTCCATCACCTCGCCGCCGAACTCGCCGCCGATGCGATCACCGGTGCGCCGACGTCGCAATGACGGCGTTCGTCAATGCACGTGCCGCCGGCGCGGCCCCGATCGACCGTTGGCTCGACGAGCACGGTGAAGGCTTGGTCGCCTTGCGGCGCAATCTGCACGCACACCCCGAACTGAGCGGTCAGGAACGCGCCACCACCGATCTGGTCCAGGAGCGGCTCGAACTCGCCGGGCTGTCACCCCGGCGACTCGCCGTGGGCGTCGGGCTCGTGTGCGACATCCGACCCAACGGCGACGCAACCGACGACACCGAGTTGCTGGCACTGCGCGCCGACCTCGATGCACTCGCCATGGCCGATGAGAAGGACGTCACCTACCGCAGTCAGGTTCCCGGGGTCTCGCATGCCTGTGGTCACGATGTGCACACCGTCATCGTGTTGGGCACCGCGCTGTATTTTGCCCACCACCGCGAACTTCTTCCCGGTCCTGTTCGCTTCATCTTCCAGCCGGCGGAAGAGCGGGTCCCAGGTGGTGCACTCGACGTGATCACCGACGGCGGGCTCGACGGCGTGGCGGCCATTGTCGGGCTGCACTGCGAACCCAAGCTCGACGTCGGCACCATCGGGTTGCGTCATGGTGCGATCTCGTCGGCGGCCGACATGGCAGTGATCACCCTGATCGGGCCCGGCGGCCACACTGCCCGCCCCGAGTTGACCGTCGACCTCGTGGCACTGGGCGCTCGCATCGTCAACGAACTGCCCGCCCGCGTGGCAGCCCGCGTTGGTCACCTCGACACCGACGACACGGCACTCACCAAGCTCGTGTTCGGCTCGATCCACGCCGGCGACGCTGCCAACGTGATCCCCACTCGATGCGTCCTGAAGGCGTCGATCCGCACGCCGTCGCTGCCGGTGTGGGACCAACTCCCCGCCGTGGTCGAACACGAACTGCAGGGGCTGGTCGCCGACACCGGCGCAACGATGCACCTCGACTACACCCACGGCGTCCCACCAGTGGTGAACGACCACCACGTCACCGACGTCGTCGCCGAGGCAGCCACCAACGCATTTGGGGGCGCCTCAGTCGCTCCGGTCCAGCAGAGCTGGGGCGGCGATGACTTCGCTTGGTTCACACGCGAGGTGCCAGGGACCTACGTGCGCCTCGGCGTGCGAGCGCCGAGTGGACCCACACTCGACCTCCACGCAGGTCTCTTCGATGTCGACGAGAGCGCCATCGCCATCGGGGTGCGCCTGCTCGCCGGCACGGTTGCTGAACATTTCGACGCTCGATGAGCGACACCTGGGTCTTCGGCTACGGATCGCTCGTTTCGCCCGTGTCGATGGCCTCTACGATCGGCCGACCGGTGGACAGCACCGATGTCGCGGTGGCTCACCTCGACGGGTACGGGCGGCGATGGAACTACGGCTCGATGCACCTCCGCGGTGATTGGCACCACGACGGCACCCACGTACGCCAGGGCCTGGTGGTGTCACTCGGTCTCGTGGCATCCGACTCGGAGTCGTGCAACGGCGTGATGGTGCGTGTGAGCGCCGATGAACTCGCCTTGCTCGACTGGCGAGAACGCGACTACGAGCGCACCGATGTGACCGACCGCATCCATCGCGACGATGGCATCGCTGCCACCACGACGTGGACCTACGTGCCCCGGCCCAGCGCGGTGGAGCGGTATCTCGATGCCCGAGATCGCCGCCGCGCCGGGATTCGCCAGTCGTACTGGGAACTGGTGAGCTCAGCGTTCGCGGGCCTCGGCGGCGACCACCACGACCGCTACGCCGCTACGCCAGCACCCGACGTACCTGTGGTCGACATGACACTGTCGAGGCTCCGCGACGCTGGGCCCACCGCCTGAGGACGACCGGGTTGGTCACAGCACGCCGCGTCGAGCGCGAGTGCCGGCGGGCATGAAGAAGACCGCACCCGCCGCCATGATCACGAAGAGCACGATGACGACCATGTTCGTACCGCTCGGATCGGACTCCTCCTGGTCGAACACCACGGCGCGGAACGTCGCCTCCTGCACCCCATCGCAGGTGACATCCACCACGTGGTCTCCGATCCCGAGAGCGGTCGGATCGATCGGAGCATCAGCGCTTCGCGAGATTCCGTTGATGGTGACAGCAAGTTCACCAGTGCATTCCGAGTCGATCACGAACGGCTGGTTGAGTTCGACGAAGACATCGTCGCCGGACTCTGGAACGACCGTGACGGGCTCGGGCGCCTCGGGCCGCGGTTCGTCGGACTCCGGCTCAGCGGCCGGCACGGTCGTTGCAACGACGCTGGTCGACGTGGTGCTGGTCGACGGGGTGCTCGTCGAGGTGGTGCTGGTCGCCGGCGCGCTGGCCGAGGGCACTGCCACGACGGGCGCGACGGACGGCGCCGTGGTCGCGGAGACAGGCGCGATCGGGGCGGCCGCAGTCGGTGTGATCGGCACGACCAGAGCTGGGGCCACGGTCGTGGGCGGTGCCGTCGTGGGCGGTGCCGTCGTCGGGGGTGCTGTCGCGGGCGGTGCTGTCGTGGGCGGTGCCGTCGTCGGCGGTGCCGTCGTCGGCGGTGCCGTCGTGGGCGGTACGGAAGCGGCGTTCTCGAACACACAGGATCGGGCGGTCGCTCCCGTCGGCGACACGGTGAGCAGCGCTCCGATGGTGGCGTCCGGTCCATCCAGCGTCGGCGCTGACGGAACATCGCCCAGCGGCACGGGAGTCCCGCACGCGTGACGCACCGTGACGCCGACGCCCGGGTCGAGCTCGGTGATCACGATGTCGGTGTCCACCGGAACCGCAACCGTGAACGACGCTGCAGCACCGAGCCGGAGCGAACCCGCCACGGCGAGCTGTCCGTCGACGTCGAACAGCCAGGTGTCTCCCGCATCGATCGGACCGACCGTGGTCTTCTCCACGGTGACGTTGGCGGCGCGATTGGTGATGACGCAGGTGAGACCACCGTCGGGCACCGCGTCGATCGTGATGGGTCCGTCGACGACCACGTTGAAGCCCTCGCAGCTGATCGACGTCTCGAACGACTCACTCCGCACGCCCGGGTCGATCGTCACCTGCGCGTCTTGATACGCAAAGACGAACTGGCTCTCGGCCGCTTCGAGATCGAGCGACTGGCCGAAGGTCACGACGTCGCCGTCGTAGCGGAGTTCTCCGTCGACCGAGATGTCGAACGTACCGAAGCCGCTCGGGACGGCGACGGCTCCGAAGTCGGTGACCATGGTGATCTCGATCGCCTCGTCGTTGCTGTTGTACACGTCGCAGTCGTACGACGTGGTCCCGGCGGGCAGGGTGATCGAGTCACCGCCGACCGGCCCGGTTCGGAATGGAGGACCGGGATTCCCGATCGGGAGGCCAGACGTCGCGTCGAGTGCGGTGCAGTCGAAGACGGTGTCCGCCCAGGGGTCACTCGCCGCCGAGACCGGCGGAACGCTGTCCTCCGACACCGTGGTTGCCTGCCCCAGGGGGAGCACCAAGGTTTCGGAGTCGCCATCGCCCAACGAGAACGAGGCAATCGATCCACCGACGGCAGCGTCGACCTCGAAATCGAACGACCTGCCCGACGGCGGTGGCGGGTCGGCGAACTTGTTGACCGTCACCGTGCGCGCACGGAACGTGATCACACAGGTGGCGTCCACGGTCACGGTGATGTCGACCGCAGTGTTGGTGCCGCCGGGTGGGCCGCAGTCGATCACGTACTCGAACCCGTCCGGGCCGGCGAGCGCATCATCGACGTCGATGGTCACCGTGGTTCCGAACGCAACGTCCACCGCCTCCGTCGCATCGTCGGCGAGGTCCGACACGATGCGCGTCGTCGCGGTGTCCGGGTCGACGACCCCATCGCCGGTGACGGTGACATCGAAGTCGAAACGGTCGGCGAGGTCGGCGAACTCGGTCCGCTCGGTGATCGGGCCGACATCGACGACGGCACGGATCGTGAGCTCCGACGTCGGCGCCGCGGTGGCCGTGTTCACGAAGAGACAGGTCGTGTCGAGTCCCAGTGCGAACGTGGGCGGGAACGCCTGGAGCGTCACACTGCTGTCGCCGCTGGGACCGGCAGCCGAGGGGAAACACTCGACGGTGGTGTCGAAGCCGGCCACTGCGGATTGGGTGACCACCACGTCCTCCCAGCCGAACGCTTCGAGACCGACGCTGCGCTCATCGGCGTCGCGCTGCGTGAAGTTGGCGACACCTGACACCACCGATGTGCTCGGGGTGATCTCGTAGGCGAACTCCTGATCCAGGCCGGCCGGAACGGTCTCGGTCCTGACTCGCACGATCGGTTGTGCAGTCGCCGGTTCGTTGACGAGGGTGCAGTCGACCGTCGCGTCGGCGGGAACCGTCAGCCTGAACGTCCCCACCCTGAGCGCGCCATCTCCGGTGTCGAACACCTCGCGGAGGATCGGCGACACCGACACGCCCGCACTGCACTCGACCGATGCCAGTTCGTACTCCGACATTCCCGCCTCGGTGACGGTGTACTCACCCTCGGGCAAGTCGTTCACCACCAAGTCCGCTCCATCGAACAGTGTCTCCGAGGCCACGACGAAACCATCGAGCTCCACGGTGACCTCGTACTCCCAGAAGCTGTCCGGGTCCTCGTCCTTGGTGAGGCTGAGCGTGGTCGAACCGGAGGGCAACGCATCGGAGAGGAGCAGCGAGCACCCGACGATCTCACCCAGCACGGCGGTGAACCCGATCACCGGTGTCGTCGAGGACACGCCATCGCACGACCAGGCGATCTCGAGGCCGAACGCATCGAGCAATCGGAGGCGGTAGTCGCCCGCCTCGGGCAACTCGATGGTCGCTGATTCGTCTTCCGGGATCGGTGGCAGTGTGGCGATGACCTCGTCGCCCGACCCGGTGTCCCTGATGAGTTCGACGGCGACCGGGTCGACGACGGTGCTCTCGAAGACATTGGCGAGCAATCCCACGGCCAGCCGGGGCGGCGGCGCCGGGACCACGTTGAACGTGCACTCGAGGTCGACACCTGGCCGCCGGCGGGGTGAAGAACTGGAGTTCGGCACGGGTGGCGCCGAGGTCGACGGTGGCGTCTCCGAATGGAGCGGTTCCCCCTCCGGCGAGTCGTTCGACACACGTCACCGAGTCGACGTCCCAACCCTTCACCTCCGCTCTGGTGAACCGTGCGAAGAAGAAGCTGTCGGACAACTCGAACGTCTGGCGTTCCCCGTCGGCAAGTGTCCACTCGTTGAATGTCTCTGTCGTGGTGCGGGCGTTCTTGGAGTACGTCGCGACCTCCGCGGCCGGATCGACGGGGTCGGGAGTGACCTGCTCGATGATCGTCAGGGTGGCCGGCACCCGGTGCGTGACCACACAGGAGATGTCGACTCCAGCGCCAAGGGCGCTGCCCGGGATGCGCAACGACTCGCTGAAGCCGACCGCCACCACGGTGCCGCTGGCCCGCACGCACCTACTCGTCGTCGTCACGCCGGCCGGAACCCCCGGTTGCTGCCGTCGCCGTGACGTCGATCGATGAACCAGGGAATGCCGAGATCGTCCGCGTGGTGGCATTCCTGGCGACGTAGAACGTGATGTTGTTGGCGCCCCACACCGCGTAGTCGACGGAGTAGTCGTAGGCGATCGAGCCGCTGTCGTCACCGAGCACCTCGGTCACGATCGTCACCTGAGGCGGGTTCCGATTGTCGATCTCGAAGCGGCAGTTCATCTCCCCGTCGTCGTCGTTGACCACGGGGGTGAAGCTCGCCGAGTTCGATGTCTGGTCCACCGAGGACGGTCCGCTCCCACGACATCGCCACTCGAAGTCGAAGATGTCGCCCGGATCGCTGGTCGAACCGGATGACGACCTCGGCGCCGAGGGTTCTCGTGATCGGAGCGGACGATTCGCCATCGGCCAACTCCACCGACGTCGGCACGCCGAGGGGGCGGGCCAGCACGAAGCGGAAGTCTCGCTCGAGATTGGTCCCGCCGAGCACGGCGAACTCGATCGTCCAGTCGGTCTGTGTCGGCACGGCCAGCGGTGCACCGAGAGCGCTCAACGACAACAGTCCCGGAAGCGCCGGCGGCGTGGTCGTGGTGGTCGTCGTGGCTCGGTGGTGGTCGTGGCGCCCGCAGGACTCGGGGTCGGGCCCGCGACGCGACCGTGGTCGAGGCGGCGATGGCCGACGTCGTGGTCGGATCGGTGTCCAGACGAGGTGGTCGGCGCGGTGGTCGCCGGGGCATCGCCGGCCGGGCCGTCGCGGACGGCGGCGAGGTGGTCGTTGTCGCCGACGGCGTGGTGGTCGACCGTCGTGGACGTCGGCGAGGTCGTCGGCGATGCGTTGCGGTCGGTCGTGGTCGTCGGTCGGCTCCGTGTGGTCGAGGTCGTGGTCGGTCGTCGGCTTCCGGGCCATTGGCTGCGACCAGCGCAGGACTCGCCACCGCGAGCGCCACGATCGCGAACACCGTGGCGATCCGACCGAGCGAGCGGCCCCCGGTGGCCCGAACCCGCCTCCTCACTCTCCCCCTGCGCACCCGAACATGATGGCGCATGGCTGACCGATCATGCCAGCACAACCGAGGGTGACACGGGGTACACCCCGGCGCAGGACTCCGCACTATCGTTGCGAGGGTGGCGGGCGAGGGATCAACAGCGCAGCTGCAGATCCTGCTGCCGGAGTATCTCATCGAGCGTGAGCTCGGACGTGGTGCCATGGGTGTCGTCCACCTCGCCCGTCATCATCGACTCGACCGCCTCGTCGCCGTCAAGGAACTCCAAGGGGTGCTCGCGGCCGATCCGGCCACCCGCGAACGATTCGCCGTGGAGGCTCGGGCACTTGCGCTTCTCGACCACCCACACGTGGTGCCGGTGTTCGACTACGTGGAGCGAGATGGGCACTGTGTGTTGATCATGGAGCAGCTGCCTGGCGGCACGGTCTGGGATCGCTTCACCGAGCACGGCGTCACGCTGTCGCAGGCAACAGCGATCACGTTGGCAACGTGCTCCGCGCTGGCTCACGCTCACGCCCAGGGCATCCTGCATCGAGACATCAAGCCGGAGAACCTGATGTTCGCAACGGACGGAGCGCTCAAGGTCACCGATTTCGGTATCGCCCGCATGGTGAACGGTCCGTCGACGAAGGCCACGATGGATGGCTCGGTGCTCGGTACGCCGGCCTACATGGCGCCTGAACAGGCCGCCGGAAGACCCATCGGTCCGGCTGCCGACGTGTACGCGACCGCCACCATGTTCTACGAGCTCACCTCGGGTGTCCTGCCGTTCGCTCCCACCGACTCCGTCGTGGAGATGCTGGCGGCTCGAATCGGCACCGACCCGGTCGAGCTCACCGAGGTGGCCGATCGCGTACCACCTGCGATCGCTGCGGTCACGATGCGAGGTCTGGCACGCCAGATCGATCAGCGCACTGCATCACCCGAACAGTTCGGCACCGAGCTCGCGGCCGCGGCCGCCGTCGGAGTGGGGACCTGATTGGATCGAGTCCACGGGACTCACCGTTCGGGGCTCGACGCCGATCGACCGCGCCGCACGTACCACCAATCGACGGTCACCCCGGCCCGACCGAGGCCGACGACCGGACACTCGACGATCGTCAGCGGCGACGACGAGCTCGCGGCCTCCCTGGCGCCGATGCCACCGTGGTCCCCGGTGTCTCGACACCCCGATGCACCACCGACGAAGCACCAGCGAGCCGGCACCACCGGCCGACCCGCGGACGGCACCCGGCGCGACAGCACCCAGCGAGCCGGTGCCGACACCGCGGACCGGACCGTCCTCGGCGACCGTCTCGGTGACGCCGGGCGCCAGCGACCGTGATCTCGGTCGACTCGACGATGCCATGGGCGCGACTTCGTCGACATCGCCCGACTCACCGAGGTGCCGCGACGGCCCGTCGCGACTGCTCCTCGTGGCACTCGTCGTCCTCGCCGCTGGTGCGATCTGGGCGGTGCTCGGCGCGGGCGCCACTGCCGGACCGTCCACCGACACGCTGCTCGTCGATGCACAGCCGACCACCGACACGGTCGAGGTCGACCTGTCGGCACCGTTGGTGATCCAGAACGCTCCACCGGGATCTGCGCTCACGGTCAGCTTCAGCCAGCTCGGGATCGGTCTCGGATCGACCGAGACCGTCGACGTCGACGCCCAGGGCGCAGCGATCGTCGACCCCGGCATCATCGGCAATGTCTCGTCCGGATCGATGACCGCCACCGTCGAGACGGCAGACGGGATCGTTCGCCAGCGAGTTCGAACTCACGGCCACCAACCCGTGGTACCTCACCGCGGTAGGGGTCGCGGTCGTCATCTCGACGCTCCTCGCCATCGCGATGATCGAGTCGAATCTTCGGGCGATCAGGCGCGGGCGCAGCCCGGTGAGTGCCACCATCGGACTGATCGTCGGTGGCGCATTGCTCGGGGCATCGCTGGCCGTCGGCTCCACCGTCGTGCTCGGGCGGCCGCACGATCTCGCCAGCGTCGCTGGGCCTGCGGCATTGGTCGCCATCGGCGCCGTGTTGCTCGGGGTGGCTGCTCGGTCGGCCAGACAACGCCGTCGAATCGGTCGGCGAAACCAACGCAACGTTGCGATCGCCGAGTTGCGTTCGCGCTGAATTCACTGACGGGTCAGCTGCGAGCCCAATCGATCGGGTGCACGGTGGCTTCGCCGATGCCTTTGAGCACCACGTCCCGTGGTTCACCGAACACCACGTCACCCCGAGAGGCCACGATCTCACGGGTGAGCGACGACACGAGGATCTCGCCGCCCCGGGCGAGGTTCGCGACGCGAGCCGCCACCACCACGTGCTGTCCGAAGAGATCACCGTCATCGTCGACGAGCACCTCACCGGTGTGCACACCGACACGGACCCGCACTGCCCGATCGGGATTCGTGCCGGCTTGCATCGTGAGATCGCGCTGGACCTCGACCATGCAGTCGAGCGCACGTCGGGCGCTGGGAAACGACAGCATGAAGCCGTCGCCCTGGTTCTTGATGATGGCGCCCCCGTGCTCGGCCACGCGGCGTGCGACCACTGCGTTGTGGGCAGCGAGCACGTCGAACCACACCTGATCCCCGAGCGCAACATTTCGTTCCGTCGACGACTCGATGTCGGAGAACACGATGGTCACGGTGCTCTGATCGCCTCGCAGCGCAGCGACGTCCACCGGTGTCTGGGCGGCAGCATCGGCCACCGCCTCGATCGACGTGCGGCGAGCGTCGGGCGGAGCATCACGAGGTCGCACCATCGTGGAGTCCGGCACGCGAGGCGCCCTTGCACCGCTCGGCGATCATGGTTCCACCCGTGGTCACCTGACGGCTGCCTCCGTCGGACGTGACGACTGCTTGCGATGGCCTCGACGCGGATCGTCGTGCCACCACAGCGACACGACACTGGACGGGTTCAGAACGACGTCGCCCCGTGGATCGCGACACCATCGATGGTGGAGCCGTTCGTGCTGCCGAGATCGGTCACGATCACAGCGCCTGCGTCGTCGGGCTCGAGCAGGAGATGCCGACGTGACACCTGTGGGTCGGCGAGCATGATGCCGTTGCATTCACGCCCGACCTCGATCGGTCCACGCAACGACACGTACAGCGCCACTCCGTCAGGAGGAGCAATGACCACGATCGGCGGCGGCGTCTTCGACATCACGACCACGAAGCGTACGCTGTCGACGACACCGTGTCAGTGGAGGGAGCATGAGACGATGACGAAGCAACCGGGACGCGCCGGCTCCTCACCGACTGCAGCGACAGTCGAAACGGCTGCTCGCGATCGCTGCGCTCGGCGCTGCTGGCGGGCGGCGTGCAGCACCGGTGCGGACCCTCAACTCGAGGTGATCGGCACCATCGACGAGGTTGCGCTCGCGGACGGCTGGGCCATCGAATCCGGTGCCGGTGAGCGACGACGAATCAGTGCTCGAGATGACCGTGACCAACCTTGGCGACGAGCCCCAAGACGTTCGATACCTCCGTCTCGAAGGTGAGGTGCTCGGACTCACGTTTCTCACATACACCACCCGGGTCCAGTTCGAACTCGCCCCGGAGGAGTCGCGAACCGTCGTCGTGCCGCTCGACTTCTTCGATGTCGAGTCGCAGGCGCACGGCTACCTCCGAGCGCAACTCGCGCTCTACAACGCCGATGATGCCCGTCAGGTGCTGGGTACCCAGGAGTTCGCAGTGGATGTCCGCGGGAGCACCACTTCGACGATGGCGTTGTTCGCGGTGCTCCTCACCGTCGTCACAGCGCTTTCCGTGGCCGTGAACCTGATCGGGCTCGCGCCGTCGAACGCTGCCGACGAATCGATTTCGCCGCGGCCTGCAGTTCGCGTTCTCCGGCTTCGGGATCGGCCTCGTGCTGGCGGTTGCGTTCTCAGTGCTGCGGGTCTTTCCGCTTCCCGGGCTCGGCCTGGCTCCCCCTCGTGATCGTGCCGACCATCGTGGCGTTCGCCCTCGGCTATGCCGCGCCGGGCGCCGATGACGGGGACCGACGCCGACGAACTCGACGAGTTGCGGGACGTCGACGAACTCCTCGCCGACCTGAGCGAGTAGCCACACTTCGGGATCGACCCCGAATCGGTTCGGGGTTGCAGCCGATCTCCGGTCGCGCTCAGGCCGATGCGGTATCGGTCGGCGGAAGCGAGGTCAGCTGCGGCCACAGCGTGTCCACTTGGGCCAACAGCGAGGATCGATCCCCGCTGTTGTCGATCACGTGCGTTGCCGCGGCCAGGCGCTGCTTCGCGACTGATCTGGCTGGCAATTCTCGCTCGGGCATCGTCAACGCTCATCGACTCGTTGCTCGACCAGGCGCTCGCACCGCGACGTCCACCGGGATGTCGACCACGATGGTTGCGGCAAGTCCCTCCCGCGGGTTCTCCGCCAGCAGCGGGAAATCGAGCACCACCACCGACTCGGTGTCGCGCTGGGCGTCGATCTGGCGCTCGATCTCGTCCTGCATCGCCGGATGGACGATGCCGTTGAGATCCTTCAGCGCCGTCTCGTCGTTGAAGACGATCGTTGGCAACAGCGCCACGGTCGAGCGCGCCGTCGGCAGCCAGGATGTGGTCGCCGAATCGGGCCGCCATCGCCGCCAACACCGGACTGCCCGGCGACTGGAGGTCGCGGGCAATCTGATCGGCGTCGACGATGACGGCCCCTCGTTCGGCGAGGAGCGTGGACACGGTTGATTTGCCGGCGCCGATGCCGCCGGTCAATCCAACCAGGATCACCCTTCGGTGACTTCCTCCGCTGCAGGGGCTGCGTCAGCAACCGGTGCTGCTGCTTCGGCTGGTGCTGCGTCAGCGACCGGCGTCTCGTCGTCAGGGGTCTCGACATCGGCAGGGGTCTCGACGACCGGAGCGTCGGCCGCAGCGGCGCCTTCGCCACCTTCGCCGTAGTACTCCGACCATGCTGCTTCGGCCTCGGCCGACGCCTCGCCCTGGACGTAGTTGCCGGCCTCGTCGACCTCGAAGTGCTCGCGGTACTCGGCGGCGAGTTCGCCACCTTCAGCGGCCTGCTTGATCGACAGCGAGATGCGACGACGTGCCAGATCGAGGTCGATGATCTTCACCCACAGCTCTTCGCCAGGGGTCACGACCTGCTCGGGGCTGTCGACGTGGTGCGCCGACATCTCCGAGATGTGCACGAGACCCTCGATGCCTTCGCCGACCTGCACGAACGCACCGAACTGCACCAGCTTGGTGACTCGGCCGTAGACGAGTTGCTCGACCTGGTGGCCTTCGGCGAACTCCTGCCACGGATCCTGCTGGGTGGCCTTCAGCGACAGGCTGATGCGCTCGCGACTGAAATCGACGTCGAGCACCTGCACCTTGACCGGGTCGCCAACGGTGACCACCGAGCCCGGATGGTCGACATGCTTCCACGACAGCTCGCTGACGTGAATGAGCCCGTCCATGCCGCCGAGGTCGACGAATGCACCGAAGCTGACGACCGAGGAGATCGTGCCTTCGCGTACTTCGCCGACCTTGAGGTTGTTGAGGAACTGGTCGCGGGTCTCCTTCTGGTTCTCTTCCAGGTAGGCGCGACGCGACAGGACCACGTTGTTGCGGTTCTTGTCGAGTTCGATGATCTTGCAGTGCACGGTCTCGCCGATGTACGGGGCGAGGTCACGGACACGACGCAGCTCGACGAGCGATGCGGGCAGGAAGCCGCGCAGGCCGATGTCGACGATCAAGCCGCCCTTGACGACTTCGATGACCGGGCCGGAAACGACTTCGTCGGCTTCCTTCTTTGCCTCGATGTCGCCCCAGGCACGCTCGTACTGCGCGCGCTTCTTCGACAGCAGCAGTCGGCCTTCTTTGTCCTCCATGGTGAGCACGAGTGCTTCGACTCGCTCGCCGAGGGAGACGACTTCGGACGGATCGACGTCGTTGCGGATGCTGAGCTCACGCGAGAGGATGACGCCTTCGGACTTGTAGCCGATGTCGAGCAGGACTTCGTCCTTGTCGATCTTGACCACGGTGCCGTGGACCATCTGACCGTCTTCGACGGTGACCATGGTGCCGTCGATCGCGTCGGCGAACGACATGCCGAGATCGTCGGCGACGATCTGGCGGGGGGTGTAGACGCCCTCGTCGTCGAAGGTTCCCATCTGGTTGGTGGGTGACTCGGAGGTGGTTGCGGTGTCGGACAAAGGACGAACTGCTTTCGAAACGGACGTGAATAGATGGACAGGCGCGCCGAGAATCCGACGCAGCGAATCACGCTATCAGCGCCAATCCCCATCGACTTCCCCAGATTTCCCGTCGCCACTCCCGAAATTGCCCTGATTCGTGACGCTCAGCGTCACGAATCAGGGCAATTCTGGGGACGATGGGCGACGACGAGGAATTCGGGCGACTCGGTGGTGGCAGATGCCGACCCGTAGGCGCCGGGCTCGACGCTGCACACCGAGTCGACCACCACACCCTGCGAACCGAGGAGCAGTCGGAGTTCCCGCGGCGTGTAGCACCCCGTCCAGAGATCCACCGTACGCGCCTCGCCGGTCTCCGACCGCACTTCGGTGAGTTCGTGCGACACTCCGACATCGGCGTCGAACTCGGCCTCGAGGTGGTACTTCACCGCGAAGTAGGCGTTGAAGGCACTCAGGGCGACTCGACCGCCAGGTCGCAGCGCCCGGCGGATCCCGGCGATCACCGCAGCGTCGTCGCCTCCAGCGGTCATCATGCCGAACGCTCCCTGGCACAGGCAGATCACCGCGTCGAACTCGGCGTCGAACGCCATCGACCGGGCATCGCCTCGCTCGAACGTGGCCAGCGATGAGCGAACACCCCGTATCTGCGGGGTTCGCTCATCGCTGGGCGCTGCGGACCGTGCCAGATCGATGAAACGTTGGCTGATGTCGATGCCGTGCGTTGCAATGCCTCGCCGGGCGAGTTCGATGGCGTGGCGACCGGTGCCGCAGCCCACGTCGAGCACCCGATCGCCGGGTTGCAGCCCGAGCGCTGCCACCACATGGTCGATCTCCTGCACCGTGCCCTTGGTGTGGGCATATCGGTCGTAGGCCGCGCCGAGGTGGTCGGCGACGTCCTCGAACCAGTGATCGCGCCCGCTCACGTCACCATCGCCCCGTCATTGCCGCTCGGTGCACGCCGCTCGGTCACTCAGGAGCGTCGCGGGCGAGATCATCGGCGTAGACCTGCTCGAGGAAGCTGCGCGTCGCGTCGTCGTTGGTCGCGACCACGCCCTGCGCGTTGAGCACGTCGAGCCCGTCGGGCGCATCAGCCAGCGCCTCCCAACTGGTCGCATCCCACACCTTGCCGCGGCGGAACGCCTTGGCGCAGTGCATGAACACCTCGTCGGTACGCACCACGATCGCCGTGGTCGGCGTGCGGAGTTCGTCGGCCCACAAGTCGAGCACGACGGGGTCGGTGGTGACCCATGCGGCTCCGTTGACTCGCAGGGTCTCGTCCTTGCCCGGAACAACCAGCAGCAGGCCCGCTCGACCGGTGGCCACCACGGAGCGCAGACTGTCGATCAGGTTGTTGCCGTTCAAGTCGGGAATCGCGAGGTGACGTTCGTCGAGCATTCGCACGAATCCGGGCGGGCCACCACGCGGCGACACGTCGAGGTCGCCGTTCGCGCCACTCGTACCGATCAGCACGAACGGACACCGAGCGATCAACCCGGCGCTCGCCTCGTCGAGCACCGCCGTCTTCTTGGCCGCCACGAGCCCGCTCGGCGCTCGATACAACCCCGCCAAGCTGGTCCTGCGAGGTGACGACGTGCTCAGACGACACGATCACGCCGGGGGTCTGACCCCAGGCGTGATTCATCCCTTCGCCGAGGCCCATGTCTCACCCCACGACACGTTGACTTCGAGTGGCACATCAAGCGCTGCGGCGTCGCGCATGAGGCCCACGACCAGATCCCCGACGACATCGTGCTCGTGCTCGGGCACCTCGACGATCACTTCGTCGTGGACCTGCAGGACGACGCGGCTGGCGTACTCCCCCGTCACCAACGCGTCGTCGATGTGCACCAGCGCCACCTTGAAGATGTCGGCAGCGAGGCCTTGAATCCCAGCGTTCATTGCTTGACGCTCTCCTGCCTGGCGTACACGGAAGTTCGAGTTCATCAGTTCAGGTATCGGCCGACGGCGACCGAACAGCGTCTCGGTGTAGCCGCGCTCACGAGCTTCGATGACGGTGCTGTCCATGTACGCCTTCACGTTCGGGAACGCCACGAAGTAGGCGTCGAGGATGACCGCTGCTTCGTCGGTGGCGATGTTCAACCGTTGGCCGAGGCCGTAGGCCTCCATGCCGTAGGCGAGCCCGTATGACACCATCTTGGCTTTCGATCGTTGCTCGACGGTGACGGTGGCGGGGTCGACGCCGAACACGCGCGCGGCGGTGGCGTTGTGAATGTCCTCGCCGCCGGTGAACGCCCCGATCAGGCCCGGGTCCTGCGCGAGGTGCGCGATACAGCGCAGCTCGATCTGGTTGTAGTCGGCGACCAGGAGCGTGGTGCCCGGGGCGGGCACGAATGCCCGTCGGAACTGGCGACCCTCTTCGGTGCGCACCGGGATGTTGTGCAGATTGGGCCGGTCCGACGACAGCCGCCCGGTCCTCGCCACCGTCTGGTTGAACGTGGCGTGGATGCGCCCGTCGGCAGCCACCTCCGCGAGGAGGCCCTCGCCGTAGGTGCTGCGCAGCTTCTCGACCTCGCGGTATCGCATCAGTGGCTCGAGGAACTCCGGCCACTGATCCTTGATCTTCTCGAGGGTGGCGGCGTCGGTGGAGTAGCCGGTCTTGGTCTTCTTGCCCGGCGACAACCCACGCTCGTCGTACAGGATCTCGCGCAGCTGCTTGGGCGAGTTGAGGTTCAGGTCGTCGCGGCCAGCCTCCGCTCGCAGTTGCGCCTGCAACGTGAGGACTTCATCGGCGAGGCGCTTGCCGAGGGAACGCAGTTCGTCGACGTCGACCCCGATCCCGACGTGTTCCATCTTGGCGAGCACGAGCACGAGCGGGTTCTCGATGGTTCGGTAGAGCTCGGCCATGCCCTGCGCTTGCATGCTGGCCACGATCGGCTCGGCGAGCGCGTTCACGGCGAGCGCATCGCGAGCGGCGAGTTCTGCGTCCCCGAGCGACGTGCCGTCGAGGTCGAGTTGACCGCTCCCAGCTGCATCGTCAGACGGCCGGGCGAACTGCGTGTACTTCTCGATCAAGTCGGCCAGCGTGTAGCGCGCCTCTGCCGGATCGATGAGATAGGCCGCGATCGCCGTGTCGAGTGTGAGTCCACGCACCTCCACGTCGAATTCGAGCAGCGACCGCATCAGCGGCTTCACGTTGTGGCCGCGCAGGTTGGTGTGCGACCCGAGCGCCGACCGGACCGCGTCGTCGGCGAGCACGTCGGCGGGGATCCACAACACCTCGGCCATCGCCGGGTCGGTCACGACGGCGATGCCGGCCAGCGGACTCCGTCCGGGCTCCCCAGCCCACGTGGCAGCAACGTCGAGTGCGGCCGCGCCGGCGATCACCGCGGCGGCCTCGTCCGGCGATTCGGCGATGGTGACCTCGGCGACGATCTCCGCTCGGTCGTCGGCGGGGCCGAGGTCGACCGAGGCACCCATCGCCGACAGCGCTTCGTCGAGACGGGCGGCGAGCGTGCGGAACTCGAGAAACTCGAACAGTCGCTTGAGCTCATCGGCGTCGGGACGCACGTCGAGGTCGTCGATGTGGAACTCGTCGATCGGCGCGTCGTGGCGCAGCAGCATCAACTCCAGGTTCTTGCGCGCCCGCTCCTCGTGTTCGGCGAGGTTCGAACGAAGCTTCGGCGTCTGTTCATCAACGTGTTCGAAGATGCCGTCGAGGCCACCGTAGGTGTTGATCAGCTTGGCAGCGGTCTTCTCCCCCACCCCGGGGACGCCGGGCAGGTTGTCGCTGTTGTCACCACGCAACGCGGCGTACTGCGGGTACAGCGCAGGACTGACGCCGGTGCGTTCCTCGATGCCGGCCTCGTCGTAGAGGGCGTAGTCGCTGACGCCGCGCTTGTTGTACAACACCTTGACGTCGGGGTCGCGAACGAGTTGGTAGCTGTCGCGATCGCCGGTGACGATGATCACGTGATGGCCGGCATCGACGATGCGATCGGCGACGGTGGCGATGAGGTCGTCGGCCTCCCAGCCGGACAGGTCGATCGCCGTGACACCGACGGCGTCGAGCACTTCGCGCACCAGCCCCATCTGCTGGCGCAGGATGTCGGGCGCGGCGTCGCGCTGTGCCTTGTAGAGCGGCTCGGCCTCGTGGCGGAAGGTGGGCTCGGGGCGATCGAACGCCACCAGGACACCGGCGGGCGTGTGGTCCTTGAGCACGTTGATCAGCATCGAGGTGAACCCGAACACCGCGTTGGTCACCTGCCCGCTGGCGGTGGCCATGTCGGTGGGGAGCGCGAAGAACGCTCGATACGTGAGTGAGTTGCCGTCGATGACGAGATAGGTGCCCACCGGATCGTCTCAGTCCGCGCCGGGACGCAGGGAGCCGTCGAGGATGCGATCGGCGACGTCACGCATCCGGGTCCGCTCGCTCATTGCCGTGCGTTGGATGAAGCCGAACGCATCGGTTTCGCTCATGCCCACCTCGTCGATGAGGGTGCCCTTGGCGCGGTCGATCACCTTGCGGGATTCGAGCTGCTCGCCGAGCGCGTCGATTTCGCCGGTGAGCGCACGGAGCTCCCGGAAACGACCCATCGCCACTTCGATCGCAGGGATGAGGTCGCTCTTCTGGAATGGCTTGACGAGGAACGCAAGCGCTCCGGCGTCGCGCGCCTGCTCGACCACTTCGCGCTGGCTGAAGGCGGTGAGCATCAGCACACCGCAGATCTTCTCGCCGTTGATGATCCGAGCTGCTTCGAGACCGTCCATGCCCGGCATCTTGATGTCGAGGATTGCGAGATCGGGTTGGAGCCCACGCACCAACTCCACCGCCTGATCGCCTCGCCCCGTCTCTCCGATGACGTCGTAGCCCTCCTCTTCCAGGGTTTCGCGAAGGTCCATGCGAATGATGGCCTCGTCCTCGGCAATCACGACACGCAATGGCATGCCCCTTATCTAGCAGCTGACCGGCGCCATGCGTGCCCGCAGCATCGGCGCGAGGTCACCAGTACTGCGTCATCAGCTCGCTCATCCATGTCGGTTGGCGGGTGCTGGTACGAGGTTGGAACTCCTCGACGAACGGCTTGATGTCGAGCACCGGGGTGCCGTCGATTGCGTCGAGTCCTTGCACGAGCACATCCAGACCATCGGTGCCGAGGAGTGCGCAGGTGGTGACACCGAGGCGGTTGGGTCGAGAACTGGCCCGCTGGGCAAAAATGCCCACTTCGGGCCACATCTGATTGCCACGCGGGTGACGTGCCGAGACGTTGACCTTGGTCTCGTCGAATCGATCGAACACGAAGATCACGTCGATGTGCGAGAACTCCTGAAGTCCGGCGAGCGCGTCGGCCCCGAATCGCGCATCGAGGCGGATCATGCTGCGCACCTCGCCCCAATGATCGTCCTCTCGTGCTTCTCGATCGGTGTGAACCCACCCGATCGGGCGAACCTCGAAGGTGACGGGATCGGTCATGCGAACGCTGCCATCATCGCCTGGCTGACGGGTCGGCAGAGCTCACGAAGTCGGGCGCATCCATCGGGCCCGATCGCGTCGTACGGTGCCGCAGCGAGTTCGTCCGTGCGCTGCTCGATCCAGTCACGTCGTTCGCGCCCGATGTCGGTGAGGGCGAGGTCTGCGTCGAGCCAGCCTCGCTCGCGAAGACGCTCTTCAGCAGCCAACCAGTCGTCACCGGTGCGTTGGCGGGTGGCACGAAGGATCTCCGCGGTGACGTCGCCGGCAGCGGCATGCGTGACGAGCGCTTCACACCCATCGAGCCCCTCGACGGCCAGGGCGATGATGTGCCCGTCGCCGCGGAATTCGCGCAACAACGACTGTGCGTGCCAAAGCACGAGGTGCGGCTCCTCGGGCCACGCCAACGACGCATGTCCGGCAAACAACGGCCGGCCCTCTGGACGCCCACACGCTGCGAGCGCCGCCAGGCGTGCGAGGTCGGCGGCCTCGACCACCTCGGCGGTGTCGACGAGCTGACCAGCGTGTCGACGAATGATCCGATCGGCGCCACGCAATCGGGCCGCCAGCACCTCGGCGGGCGCCACCCGATCCCACACCCCGTCGATGCTGCGACGGACCAGGTCGTGGTCGAAGTTGTAGAACGTCGCGATCACGACCTCGGCGGAGACCGCTCCCATCGGGGCCGCACGCGACGCGAAGTACCCGGTCATGCGGTCGTCGAGACCGATGGCGCGATACTCGTCGCGAGCCTCGGACGCGAAGTAGATCGCGCCGTGGATCGGCTCCAGCGTCCGCCAGGTCTTGCGTGCGATCACCGGGTCCATGGCGAGAGCATGGCAGGCCGTCGCTCCAAGCCAGGCCTCAGAGCCGGTCGAGGAGTTCGTCCTGTCGAACTTCGAGTGAGGCGATCTCCTCGATCACCTTCGCGCGGTGCTTGGCGTGCGCGTCGACGTGGCGGCGAGCGTCACGCGCCTCGAACGAGGCGCCCGCCGTCTCGGCCACGAGTGCTCGGATCTCCTGGTCGTCGGCATCGTCGCCGAGGTAGATCATCTGTTCGTCGATGACCGCGAGTTCCGCTCGGAGTGTCTTCAGACGCCGCGCCACCTGCGACAGGCGACGTTCGACGAGCCAGTTGCCCATGGTGAAGCGACGATACCCGCCGCTTGCAAGCTGACGTGCCCCGGGTCGGACTCGAACCGACACTTGACGGTGTTTGAGACCGTTGCCTCTGCCAATTGGGCTACCGGGGCCTGACGCGACGGCGAGGTTACCGGACCGGACCGCCCGACACGCCACCTTCGTCGTTACCGAACGGTAGCCCTGGGGCCCGCCACATTCAGGTCTAGCCTGCGTCGAATGCTCGCATTCACCTTCCCGGGTCAGGGGTCGCAACGCCCCGGCATGGGCCTCCCCTGGCGTGATCACGAGAGTTGGGAACTCATCGACGAAGCCAACGAGATCGCCGGCCGTGACATCGGAGCGCTCCTGTGCAGCGCCGACGCCGACGAACTCAAGGACACGCGCAATGCCCAGATCACCACGTTCGTGTCGAGCTTGATGGTTCTCGACGCCGTGGTCCGCCTCGGCATCGAGCCGAGTTTCTGCGCTGGCCACAGCCTCGGTGAGTACACCGCCTTGACCGCCACCGGTGCGCTCGGTTTCGACGACGGCATCCGACTCGTCGCCGAGCGAAGCGCTGCCATGCACGATGCCGGACTGACTCGACCCGGCACGATGGCCGCCGTCCTCGGCCTCGACGACGATCAGGTCGACGTTGCCTGCCGTCGCGCCGACGCCGATGTGTGGGTGGCCAACTTCAATGCACCCGGTCAGGTGGTGATCGCCGGCGCACCTGGCGCCGTCGAGGCTGCGGCCGCGAATGCCAAGGACCTCGGCGCGAAGCGGGTGATGCCACTCCAGGTTGCCGGCGCCTTCCACACGCCGTTCATGACACCGGCGCGAGACCGGTTGCGAGCGGCGCTTGCGGCAGCCGACCCTCGCGACAGCGACGTTCCCGTGGTGTCGAATGTCGACGCCCTCGCCCACCAGGACGGCGCGGAATGGGCCAGCCTGTTGTCAGCGCAGTTGTCGAACCCGGTGCGCTGGAAGCACAGCCTGTTGACCCTCGCCGACGCTGGCGTCACCGACTTCGCCGAGCTCGGCCCCGGCGCCGTACTCACCGGCATGGCCAAGCGCACCGTGGCCGGCAGTCGCACGATCTCGATCGCCACACCCGAAGATCTCGACAAGCTGCTCGAATGGGTCGGTGCGGGCGCCCCGTCGAGTCGGGTACTCGAAGGCGAGCACCTCTTCGCGGTCGAGCGGCTCGTGGTGAGTCCGGCGGCCGGCATCTTCGCACCGCTCCCCGACCTCCACGACGGAGCAACCATCCAGGTGGGAACCGTGGTCGGCCATGTCGGAGACATCGAGGTCCGATCACCGTTTGCCGGTGTGCTCCAGAGCTTCATCGCGCATGCGACCGAACGTGTGACCAACCGACAGCCCATCGCATGGCTGCGAACGGAGTGACAGTCTGATGACGATGCACACTGCGGACTCCACACGGGGCGTGAACTGACGTGCCAGCTGTCCCCGGCGGTGTACGTGGCGCCGTGATCACCGGTTGGGGCAGCGCGCTGCCCGAGCGCGTGGTCACCAACCACGAACTCGAACGCACGCTCGACACCAGCGACGCCTGGATCAGGGAACGCACGGGCATCATCGAGCGGCGAGTCGGCGGCACCACAGCGGGTCTCTCGGCCGAGGCCGGCCGACAGGCGATCGAGCGCTCTGGCCTGCAACCTGGCGACATCGACGCGCTCGTGTTGGCAACCACCACGCCCGACCGTGCTGTCCCCGCCACGTCGTCGACCGTGCAGGAACTGCTCGGGCTGTCGTGCGGCGCCTTCGATGTGAACGCCGCCTGCTCGGGCTGGGTCTACGGCCTCGTCACAGCGCACGGCCTCATCACCCTCGGCGCCGAGAACGTGCTGGTGATCGGCACCGACACCTTGGCCCGCATCACCGACTGGGGCGACCGCAACACCGCCATCTTGTTCGCCGACGGCTCAGGTGCTGCGGTGCTGCAAGCAGTCGACGGCCCCGGCCAACTTCTCGGCTGGGACCTGAGTGCCGACGGCAGCGCCGAGAACGCGCTCTACGCCGAAATCGGCGGCACGTTGCAGATGGAGGGCCGCGAGGTCTTCCGTCGCGCCGTGCGCATCATGGTCGACTCCGCAACCGAGTCGATGAGCGCCGCCGGCGTCACCGCCGACGAGATCGCGCTCGTCGTGCCCCACCAGGCGAACATTCGCATCATCTCGGCCTCGTTGGAACGCCTCGGCATCGGGCTCGACCGCGCAGCGATCGTGCTCGACCGCACCGGCAACACGTCGGCGGCCTCGATTCCGCTCGCACTGGCAGACGCACTCGACGCGGGCCGTGTGTGCCAAGGTGATCTGGTGTTGTTCGTGGGATTCGGTGCAGGGATGACCGCTGCGAGCGCAGTGGTGCGATGGGGTGGCGACGCTCCACTGGAGACAACAACATGAGCGACTCGACCACATCACCGGCCACCGAATCACCGGCCACCGAATCACCGGCCACCGGCCGCATCGTGCTGATCACCGGAGGCGCACGAGGTATCGGCCTTGCGTGTGCCGAGCGTTTCGCCGCACTCGGCGACCGGGTCGCCATCACCTACCACTCCTCGGCACCACCAGCGGGCTACTTCGCCGTGAGGTGCGATGTCACCTCGGGCGACGACGTCGACGCCGCGTTCCAGCGCGGTCGAAGCACACTTTGGCGGCCCGGTCGAAGTGCTGGTGTCGAACGCCGGCATCACCCGCGACGGGCTGCTGTTGCGAATGTCGGAGGACGACTTCTCGTCGGTGGTCGACGCCAACCTCACCGCCTCGTACCGGGTCGTGAAACGTGCCGCCGCGGGCCATGTTGAAGGCTCGACGAGGTCGCATCGTGCTGGTGTCGTCGGTGGTCGGCCTGCTGGGCTCGGCCGGCCAGGCGAACTACGCCGCCTCCAAAGCCGGCCTCGTCGGGTTTGCGCGATCGGTGGCACGCGAGCTCGGTTCGCGTTCGATCACGGTCAACGTCGTGGCACCCGGCCCGGTCGCCACCGACATGACCGCAGCGCTCAGCGACGACCGCATGGCAGCGCTCACCGACATGGTGCCGCTGCAGCGTGTCGCCGAGCCCTCGGAAATCGCCGGCGTCGTTGCATTCCTCGCGTCCGACGATGCCGCATACATCACCGGCGCCGTCATCCCCGTCGACGGCGGTCTCGGTATGGGGCACTGACTGGTGCAATCATCGGTGCGCCGCTTCTGGTGTGCCACACTTCAACACCCACTGACAAGGAGAAAACCGTGGATCAAGAACTGTTCGCCCGTTTCCGCAAGTGCGCCGTCGAGGTGCTGTCCGTCGAGGAGAGCGCCGTCGTTCCCGAGGCCAACTTCGGCGACGACCTCGATGCCGACAGCCTCGACCTCGTCGAGCTCGTGATGGCCCTCGAAGAGGAGTTCGATGTCTCGGTGCCCGAGGAAGAGCTCGAGGGCGTCGAGACCGTCAAGCAGGCGTTCGACATCGTCACCGCGAAGCTGTGAGCGCTGGCGGCCGTCGGGTCGCCGTCACCGGCCTCGGAGTCGTCGCACCTGCCGGTATCGGCGTCGACGACTACTGGTCGGGTCTGCTCGGCCCGGGAGTCTCGGGCGGCGTGGCCACCGAGATCGACGATTGGGATCCCAGCGACTACTTCGAGTCGCCCAAGCATGCGCGCCGGGCTGATCGCGTCGAGCAGTTCGCGCTCGCCGCGGCCGCCGAGGCATTCGACATGGCCGGTGGCACCGATGCCATCGGCGTGGACCCTGCACGGTTCGGCACGATCTTCGCCACCGGCGTCGGCGGTCTGCACACCCTGGAGGACCAGGTGATCGTGCGCGCCGAAAAGGGTGAACGGCGGGTGTCGCCATTCCTCGTTCCGATGATGATGGTCAACGCGTCGGGCGCCGCGATTTCGATGCGCTACGGGCTCCAGGGTCCACTCGAGACGATCTGTACGGCGTGTGCGGCCAGCACCCATGCCATCGGCTACGCCGCGCGTCTCATCGAGTGGGGCATCGCCGACGCTGTCGCCACCGGTGGCAGCGAGTCGGCCTCGACGGCGACGGCGTTGGCCGGTTTCGGCAACATGACGGCACTCTCCAGCACCGGCGTGAGCCGGCCATTCGACGCCGCACGCGATGGATTCGTGATGGGCGAAGGGTCGGCGGTGCTGATCCTCGAGGAGTGGACGCACGCCGAAACACGTGGCGCCACCATCCTCGGCGAGATCGTCGGCATGGCCAGCAACGCAGATGCGCACCACATCACGGCCCCATCACCGGGCGGCGTGGGGGCGATCTCGTGCATGCGTCTCGCGCTCGACCATGCGGGTCTCGATCCCTCCGACATCAAACAGGTCAACGCGCACGGCACGTCGACCCCCCTGAACGACGCGGCCGAGGCTGCAGCGATCAGCGAGGTGTTCGGCGCCAACGCCGTGCCGGTGGTGTCCACCAAGGGCGTCACCGGGTCACGCGCTGGGTGCCGCTGGAGCACTCGAAGCGGCTGCATCGTTGCTCTCGATCCGCCACGGGTTGATCCCGCCGACCGCCAACACCACCGCCGCCGATCCGGCCATGACGATCGATCTGGTCGTCGGCTCCGCCAGGCCGTGGACGCCGGGTCCCGTGATCTCGAACAACTTCGGCTTCGGCGGCCACAACGGCAGCGTGATCATCGCCCCGCCCAGCTGACGATCACGCCTGGGGTCTGACCCCTGGCGTGATCGACTACACGTCGGCGAGGACGAAGAGCAGGTCGCACTGGCAGGCGAGTTCGCCTGCCACGAGGGCCCGGCCCGACCCTCTACCGGCGCGTGCCGACATGCGTCCCAGCTCGACCTCGATCACGAGTTCGTCGCCGGGCACGACTTGGCGGCGGAACCGCGCCTTGTCGAGTCCGCCGAACAGCGGCAGCTTGCCGGCGAAGGCGGGGTCGGCAAGCACGGCTGCCGCGCCGACCTGAGCAATCGCCTCGCACATGAGCACGCCGGGCAACGTCGGGCGACCGGGGAAGTGGCCAGCGAAGAAGTACTCGTCGCCGGTGAGGCGCCAGATCCCGGATGCCGACACGCCCGGCACGATCGAGGTGAGTTCGTCGACCAGTAGAAACGGCGGCCGGTGCGGCAGCAACTCCTCAGGGCGGGGCAGCGAGGGTGTGGTCGGGTCGGTGGGTGACATCTCAGGTCCAATCGGGTCGGCGTCGGGCGTGGGCGTGGTAGTGGTCGGGAATCGAGCGGAGTGCGTCATCGATCCAGAACCGTTCGGGTCCACGAGATTCCATGACCGCCCGCAGTCGTTCGTGGAGTTCGTCACGTACGTCCGGCGGAGGCGCCGGATCGTGGCGTCGCCACACCACCATCGGGACGAAACACGAGTCGCACTCGGCTATCCAACAGAGTTCGTCGCTGTGGAACCACTCGGTGAACGGGACCGCCTCGCACAACTCACACGACTCGACACCATCCACAGATGGCACCGTACGCGAACGAGGGGCCGGTCCAGTGGACCGGCCCCTCGTCCGAAGGGGAGAGTGTTCGACCGACGTCAGCCGGTCGTTGTCACCTGAGGATCAGGCGGGGCAGGTCTCGAGGAACGCTGCGACGTCGATGCTCGGCGGCACGATGACACCGTCGATGGCGTGGATGACACCGTTGCTGGCCGGCACGTCAGCGATCACGACGTTGACGCTGTCGTTGAGGACGACACCGTCGGTCACCGCAACCGTGACGTCTTCGCCCTGCAGCGTCGCCACCGCGCCGTCGGCGAGGTCGGTCGACAACACCGCTCCATCGACGACGTGGTAGGTCAGGATCGAGGTGAGCGCATCGACGTTCTCCTCGAGCAGCAGGCAATCGACGAGGCCAGCGGGCAGTGCGGCGAAGGCATCGTCGGTCGGGGCGAACACGGTGAGCGGGCCATCGGCCGACAGCGCGTCGACGAGGTCGGCGGCCGTCACGGCAGCGACGAGGGTGCCGAAGGAACCGTTGGCGACGGCGACATCGACGATCGTGCCCGGCTCGTCGGCCATGTCGTCGGCTGCGGTCTCGACAGGGGCGGCTTCGGTGGTTGCCGGCGTGGAGTCGTTCGAGTCGCTGCCACAGGCGGCGAAGACCAGGCCGGCGACAGCGGCGACGGCGGCGATGCGGATGGGGGACTTGCGCATGATGGTGAGTTCTTTCTCTGGATCTGATGTGGAGTGTGTTGTTCACGCCGCAACGAAGCGGGGTACCAGATGTTCGACACCGGATCGATTCCGGATGAGGATTGCCCAAAGAAATTTTCGACGCTCAGGTTGTTGCTGGTCAGTCGGTACCGGGGCGGCGCTCGCCCTCTCGCTCGGGGTCGCCGACGTAGCCCGGCGGATAGGTGGCAGCGAGCTCTTCTGTGCTCGGCGTTCGCCGACGGTAGGCATCCGAGGGGAGCAGGTCGACAATCGCCGCCATGATCCGCTTCGTGTCGGCTTCGGGCGAGCGCCCCTTCAGCTCCACTGGCTCCCCCACGCGCACCCGCACCGTCGGCGGGTCGGTCACGTTGAGCACGTTCGGCCAACGCGCCGAGCGTGGCCACACCCGCTCGGTTCCCCACAGCCCGACCGGGATGACGGGAGCCCCCGTCGCCGCTGCCAACTTGGCAGCTCCCCAGCGACCCTTCGGCTTGCGGAAGAATGCCGGACCGCGCGGAATCGTGCCCTCCGGCATCATCGTCACCATCTCGCCACCATCCAGCGCAGCGATGGCGGCGGCGAGCGGCTCGTCGGAGCCGGTGCCTCGATCGACGCGAATGCCTCCCATGGCTGCTGCGAGCGAACCAACGATCGGGGCGTCGAACACCTCCTTCTTGCCGAGGAATCGAGCCGGGCGCCCCGCCTCGGCGATCGTGAGCGACATCGCGGCCACATCGAAGTAGCTGCGATGGTTGCCCACCAGGATCGCACCGCCCGACGTCGGGATGTTGTCGACACCCTCGATGTCGAATCGGGCATAGGGGTACGACGACGGGCGGGCCAGACGCAGCGCCACCTGTTGAAGTTCGAGGCCGATCACGGGGATCTTCAACACGCCTGGCGACACGTCGAGGTTGAGCGTGGGCCAACGCCGCGCCGCTGCCACCAGCACCATCCGCGGGTCGGGGTTCACCACGATCGGATGACCGACCGCAGCGAGCATCGGCGTGTCGTACACGCTGTCGGAGTAGGCGTAGCTCTCGGCGAGGTCCACATCGTGTCGATCAGCCCACTCGCTGATCGCTGCGAGCTTTCCGGCCGACCACACGAACGGACCGTCGAGCGTGCCGTCGTAGCGCCCATCGTCGGTGACGCCGTACCGGGTGGCCACCACGTCGTCGAGCCCGAGACGATCAGCAAACGGCTTCACCAGATCGTAGGGCGTGGTGGTCGCCAGCACGATCGGCCGACCCGCCTCACGATGTGACTCGAAGGCAGCCTGAGCAAACGGCTGCACCATCGCGCACAAGTCGTCGGCCACCGACTCGGCCGCCGCGACCATGTCTGCCCGTGGCCGCCCGGCAGCGAGCGACACAGCTTGGCGAGCCAGCACCATCGACGGCAACGTCTCGCCGATCGTGTTGAACAAACGGAACAGCAGCCGCTCCCCCGGCACCGACTTCGGGCCAGTGAGCCCAGCACGCCGCATGGCGCCGGCGAACACCTCGCCCGAGGCGCCGGAGAGCAGGGTGCGGTCGAGGTCGAAGAAGGCAGCGCCCGAGGAAGTCACGAGTGGAGACTACGTGACGCTGTACCGCGGCGCCTCCGGCTGGGGCGTCTCCGGCTGGGGCATCTCCCGCAGGCTTCACCCGGCCGAACGGAACCCGAAAAAGGGAAAGACCCGGATGGGGGATCCGGGTCTCTCAACCTGGGAAGTCCTCCGGTTGGGGGAACCGGTTTGATGGACTTCCCTCCGAGTGGAACATGGGGGGTGTTCTCACTTCGACTTGCTTGTGAAAGTATGCACGTGAACAAACGATCGTGCAAGTAGAACAAACAGATACTTGATATCGTTTCGAGAGATGGACGTCCGCCAGCTGTCCACCCTGGTGGCAATCGCAGACCACGGCACCTTCTCCGCTGCAGCTCGTGCGCTCTACACCGTGCAGTCGAACGTCTCGAGCCACATCGCACGACTCGAGAAGGAACTCGGCGTGACGCTCGTCGATCGCTCCCAGGGCGGGCTCACCGACGAGGGCGCCCGTGTGGTCGAGCGCGCGCGACGGATCCTGAACGAGATCGACGACATCTCCGCTGACATGTCGAGCCGCAACGAGGCGGTGTCGGGTCAGACCCGCATCGGCGTGATCGGCACCACCGCGCGATGGCTCATTCCCGGCTTCCTCGGCGAGCTCCACGAGCAGCACCCCGACGTGCGCGTCATCGTGCAGGAGGGTGCCACGTCGTCGCTGGTGCCGAACGTGATCACTGGCCAACTCAATGGCGCAATCGTGCATCTTCCCGTCGACGAGCCCGAGTTGGTGATCGAGCCGCTGTTCGCTGAGGACCTGCTCCTGCTCGCCGCCGACGGTCACCCTTTGGCAGACCGTACGGAGATTCCCCTGTCGGATCTCGATGAGGTGCCCCTGCTCCTCCCACCACCCGGAGCGGCACTGCGCCGGGTCCTCGAACGCGCCGCTTCGAACGCCGGCATCACACTGCGGGCCCAGGCCGAAGTCGATGGTGTGCGCCTGCTCGCATCGTTGGCGTTCACCGGCTTCGGCGCGGCGATCGTTCCGGCCACCGCCGTGCCCGATTGGCTCGAGGGTTCCTTCCACCGCATCACCGTGCCGCAACTCCCCCGCCGGGTGGTTGCCTTCGCTCGACGGCGACGACCGAGCGCCAGCGCACCGACCATGGCGGCGCTCGAGACCCTGCGCGAGGTGATCCGCACCCAGGGCCCCGCCCAGCACGGCATCGATCCTGATGCTGCGGCGATTTCCCTCGGCCGCAGCTGAAGCAACCGGCTGCGCGGTACTGTCCGCAACGATGGACCACACCGAATCGAAGGGGTTCTCCCTCAGCGCCCTCACACCCAGCGACGTACGGGTGGAGCTACGCGATCTCGACGGACGATCCGTCGTGTGGGCAGAATTCGACCAGGACGATCGGCCGACGAGCCTCACGAGCACGAGCTCGGAACAGCTGGTGACAGCGGCCCGTGCCGCATTGGCGCGCCACCTGCCACTGGTGTTCGTGCTGTCGACGTCCGGCGCCGACATCAACGAAGGCGTCCCGGCACTCCACGCCTGGGGGCGGGTGGCAGCGGCGCTCACCGCCTGTTCGGGCATCGTACCCACCGCCGTGATCGTGTCGGGCCCCGCGGTCTCGGGGCCGGCCCTCCTGCTCGGCATTGCCGATCTGACGGTGATGACCGAGTCGAGCTATGCGTTCGTGAACGGTCCCACGATGGTCGAGGAGTTCACCGGCGTGCAGATACCGATCGCGGAACTCGGCGGAGCAGCTCACCACGCCCGCTACACCGGCGTGGCCACCGCCGTGGTCGCAGACCGTGCCGCAGCGGTCGAGCTGGTCAGTGCCCTGCTTTCGTATCTCCCCGACCACGCCGACGTCGTACCTGCCGACCTCGGCACCGACGACCCAGTCGACCGGCGCTGCCCCGAAGCCGGCGAATTGATCCCACCCACGTCCACGGGGAGCTATGACGTGCGCAAGGTGGCTGCAGCAATCGTCGATGACGGCTCACTGCTCGAGCTCAACGAACGATGGGCTGCGAATGTCGTCACGGCCTTCGCCACCATCGACGGGCGTCCGGTCGGCATCGTGGCCAACCAGCCGATGGTGCTGGCCGGCACCCTCGACATCCCCGCCTCGCAGAAGGCTGCTCGTTTCGTGGCGATGTGCGACGCGTTCAATCTGGCGATCATCACGCTGGTCGACACCCCCGGCTTCTACCCGGGAAAGGACCTGGAGTGGCGTGGGATGATCCGTCACGGAGCGCAACTCGTCTTCGCGTACGCCCGTGCCACCGTGCCGCGGGTGTGCGTGATCCTGCGCAAGAGCTACGGCGGGGCCTACATCGTGATGGACTCCAAGACGATGGGCAACGATCTCTGCTTGGCGTGGCCGTGGGCAGAACTGGCAGTGATGGGGGCCGGTCAGGCTGCAGCGATCCTCCAGCGTCGGGCTACACCCGAGGAGCGCGCCGAATTCGAAGTCGACTACACCGAACGGTTGCTGAACCCGTACATCGCTGCTGAGCGCGGGTTGGTCGACGCCGTCATCGACCCGGCCGAGACCCGAATCGAAATCGTCGCTGCGCTGGGCGTGCTGGCCGACAAGCGCGAGTCGCTCGTCGGGCGAAAGCATGGCAACAGCCCGCTCTGAACCGACCTGACCGAGCGCGATGCTTGCGCCAGTTGGGAACGTGCGGCCGGTTGGGCACTAGCGTGTCGCTGCGGGCCGGGGAAGACCCTCGACCGCATCGCCCCCGAGTTCGCGCCACGAGAGGAAGCCACGTGCCCGAAACCATCACCATCACCGACGATCGCACCGGCAAGACCGTCACCGTCCCCATCGAGGGCGGCGTGTTCCCGTCATCTGCGCTGCGAGAACTCGATCCAACGCTCTACTGCTACGACCCGGCATATTTGTCGACGGCGTCGTGCAAGTCCGCCATCACCTACCTCGACGGCGACGCCGGCATCCTTCGCTACGGCGGCTACCCGATCGAGCAGCTCGCCGAGCACTCGTCGTATCTCGAGGTCGCCTACCTGTTGCTGAACGGTGAATTGCCGGACAAAGCGCAGCACGACACGTGGGTCCACGACGTCACCCACCACACGTTCATCCACGAGAACATGCGAAAGCGGTTCGTCGACGGATTTCACTACAACGCGCACCCGATGGGGATGTTCACCTCGGCGCTCGCCGCACTCGGCACCTTCTACGAAGGCGCCAAGGAGATCGACGACCCCGCCCAGCGCGACCGTCAAATCCTTCGCCTGATCGCCAAGGCACCCACCATCGCTGCGATGTGCTACCGCTTCTCGGTGGGGCTGCCGTTCAACCAGCCGAGCAACGACTTGTCGTATCCGGCCAACTTCCTCAACATGATGTGGAAGATCGGCGACTACGAAGTCGACCCCGTCCTCGAGCGCGCGATGGAGGTGCTGTTCATCCTGCACGCCGATCACGAGCAGAACTGCGGCACCACGGCCATGCGCGTCATCGGCTCGAGCCACGCCGATCCCTACTCGTCTGCCTCGGGCGCCGCTTCGGCTCTCTACGGCCCGCTTCACGGCGGCGCCAACGAGGCCGTCGTGAAGATGCTCACCGAAATCGGCTCCATCGAGAATGTCGATGCCTTCGTCGAGTCGGTCAAGGCCGGCGAGGGCCGCCTGATGGGCTTCGGCCATCGCGTCTACAAGAACTACGACCCGCGTGCCACCATCATCAAGAAGACCGCCGACGACGTGTTCGAGGTGACCGGCAAGAATCCACTGCTCGACATCGCTCTGGCGCTCGAGGAGCGGGCATTGTCGGACTCGTACTTCATCGACCGCAAGCTGTACCCGAACGTCGACTTCTACTCGGGCCTCATCTACCAGGCCATGGGCTTCCCGGTCGAGATGTTCACCGTGCTGTTCGCCATCCCGCGCATGTCGGGTTGGCTGGCGCACTGGCAGGAACTGCTCAACGATCCCGCCCAGAAGATCTCGCGGCCGCGTCAGTGGTACTCGGGCCCCGACGAGCGCGACTACACCCCCATCGCCAACCGCTGATTGCCGACGATCACGCCTGGGGTCAGACCCCAGGCGTGATCGTTGATCAGATTGCGTCGATGGCGGCGTTGAAGGTCTGGCTCGGGCGCATCACGGCAGCTGCTTTGACAGGGTCGGGCGAGTAGTAGCCACCGATGTCTGCGGGCTGGCCCTGCACGGCGAGGAGTTCCTCGACGATCGTGTCCTCGTTGGCCGACAACTCCGCCGCGATCGGAGCGAACCGCGCAGCCAAATCGGCGTCGCCGCTCTGTGCTGCCAGCTGCTGCGCCCAGTAGAGCGCCAGGTAGAAGTGACTGCCGCGGTTGTCGATCTGGCCGAGGCGACGAGCGGGAGACTTGCCGTTCTCGAGCAGTTGGCCCGTCGCGGCGTCGAGCGTGTCGGCCAGGATCTGTGCCCGTGCGTTGCCGGTCACGTTGGCGAGGTGTTCGAACGACACCGCCAGCGCGAGGAACTCACCGAGTGAGTCCCACCGGAGGTAGTTCTCCTTGACCAACTGCTGCACATGCTTGGGAGCAGATCCACCGGCGCCGGTCTCGAACAGGCCACCACCGTTGAGCAGCGGCACGACCGAGAGCATCTTGGCGCTCGTGCCCAGCTCGAGGATCGGGAACAGGTCGGTCAGGTAGTCACGCAGCACGTTGCCCGTGACCGAGATGGTGTCGAGACCCTTGCGGGCGCGATCGATGGAGAACTGCGTGGCCGCTGCCGGAGCGAGGATCTCGATCTCGGTCCCCGCGAGATCATGATCGCCGAGATACTCGTTGACCTTGGCGATCAGCTGCGCATCGTGGGCTCGGTTCGAGTCGAGCCAGAAGACCGCAGGCGCACCCGTGGCTCGGGCCCGGTCGACGGCGAGACGCACCCAGTCGCGGATCGGCTCATCCTTCACCTGACACATGCGGAAGATGTCGTGCGGCTGCACCGACTGCTCCATCAGGGCGTCACCGGACGCGACGTCGACCACGCGGATCGTGCCCGCCGACGGCGCCTCGAAGGTCTTGTCGTGGCTGCCGTACTCCTCGGCCTTCTGGGCCATCAAGCCGACGTTCGGCACGCTGCCCATCGTGGCCGGATCGAATGCGCCGTTCGCGATGCAGTCCTCGATGACAGTCTGGTAGACGCCTGCGTAGCTGCTGTCTGGGATGACGGCCTTGGCGTCCTGCTGCTCGCCAGCGGCATTCCACATCTGTCCCGAGGTGCGGATCATCGCCGGCATCGACGCGTCGACGATGATGTCGCTGGGCACGTGCAGGTTCGTGATGCCCTTGTCGGAGTCGACCATCGCCAGGTCGGGTCCGGTCTCGTAGGCAGCAGCGATGTCGGCCTCGATGGCAGCGCGCTGGTCGGCCGGGAGCGATTCGACAGCGGCGAGCACGCTTGCCCAGCCGTTGCGTGGATCGCCCCCCGCAGCAGCGATGGCATCGCCGTGCTGCGCGAACACGTCCGCAAAGAAGACCTCGACGGCATGTCCGAAGATGATCGGATCGGAGACCTTCATCATCGTCGCCTTGAGATGGATCGAGAACAGCACGCCTTGTTGCTTGGCGTCGGCGATCTGGTCGGCAAGGAACGAACGCAGTGCAGCGACATTCATCGCGGTCGAGTCGATCACCTCGCCGGCGATCACCGGAACCGACTCCTTGAGCACGGTCGTGACGCCATCGGCACCGACGTGTTCGATGCGGACGGCGCCATCGGTCGCAACGGTGAGCGACTGCTCGTTGGAGAAGAAGTCGTCGGCACCCATCGTGGCCACATGGGTCTTCGAGTCGGCCGACCATGCACCCATCGAGTGTGGATGTGACTTGGCGTAGTCCTTGACTGCCTTGGGCGCACGACGATCGGAGTTCCCCTGACGCAACACCGGGTTGACGGCGGAACCCATCACGGCGCCGTATCGGGTGCGCACCTCGACGTCCTCGGGCGTCGACGGCTCGTCGGGATAGTCGGGCACGTCGTAGCCCTTGGCCTGGAGCTCGGCGATCGCCGCCTTCATCTGCGGCACCGACGCCGAGATGTTCGGGAGCTTGATGATGTTGGCCGCAGGGGTGAGGGCGAGTTCGCCGAGCTCGCCGAGTGCGTCGCCCGTGCGCTGATCAGCCGTCAACCGGTCGGGGAACGACGAGATGATGCGGCCGGCCAGCGAGATGTCGCGTGTCTCGACATGCACACCAGCCGCACCAGCGAACGCCCGCACGATCGGCAGGAACGAGTACGTGGCGAGCGCCGGGGCTTCGTCGGTGAAGGTGTAGATGATCGTGGATGCGTCCTGCTCGTTCATGGGTTCCTGCTCGCTCGTGGGGTCGTGATCAGTCGGTTGAACTTGTCTCCAACTTGTCTTGAGGGTAGCAACCCCCTCAGGGCGCTCCACAAGGAGTGCAACGCCGCCAGCCTCTAACCTCGGCGGCGATGGACTTCGACTGGACCCCCGAACAGACTGAGCTACGCGAACATGCACGCAAGGTGGCAACCGAAGCGGTCGAACGATTCGGGCGCCACAACGATTCGTGGATCAACGGGTTCTCGAAGGACTTCGCCAAGGAGATGGCAGCGCACGGGTGGATCGGGATGACCTGGCCCACCGAGTTCGGCGGTGGTGGGCAACCGGCAATCAACCGATTGATCGTCGGAGAAGAACTGATTGCCGCCGGTGCCCCGATCGCCGCGATGTGGTTCGCCGATCGCCAGATGGGTCCGACGCTGATCCACTACGGCACCGCCGACCAGCAGGCCGAGTTCCTGCCGGGCATCTTGTCCGGGGAGAGCACCTGGTGCATCGGGATGTCCGAGCCCGACTCGGGTTCCGACCTCGCGTCGCTGACCACCAGCGCCATCCGCGACGGCGACGACTTCGTGATCAACGGCCAGAAGATCTGGACGAGCTTCGGCGAGCTCGCCGACTACTGCTATCTGATCTGCCGCACCGATGCCGACGGACCGCCGCACCGAGGCATCAGCGAGGTGATCGTGCCGATGGACACGCCCGGCATCGAGGTGCGCCCCATCACCGACATGACCACCAACCGTCACTTCTGCGAGGTGTGGTTCTCCGACGTGCGCGTACCGGTTGCCAACCTGGTCGGCGTCGAAGGCAACGCGTTCAAGCAGACCATGGCGCAACTCGAGCACGAGCGCGGCGGCATCGATCGTCTCGTCTCGAACCAGGCGTTGTACGAGATCGCACGGGAGCGCGCCGATCGAACCGACCCTCGTGTCCGCCAGGAGATCGCCGCCCTCGAGACCGGGTACCGCATCGGACGCATCCTGGTGACGCGCGAGGTCCTCCGCCAGGCCCCATCGGGATTCTCTGCCGCAACCAAGTGCTTCTGCACCGAGCACGAGGTCCGCGTGGCGGAGTTCGTGGCATCCACCCTCGGCGCCGACGCGATGCTCTGGAACGATGTCACCCAGGGGCTGGTGTACGCCCCCGGCTACACGATCATGGGCGGCACCTCGAACATCATGCGCAACATCTTGGGCGAACGCACGCTCGGCCTGCCCCGCGAACCTCGCTGAGCTGCGGTCCGCCGGAGTGTGGCTCCCGCACCGCGGCGTCGCACCGTGGCTCGGGCACTTGCTACGGTTCGCCAAGCGATTCGAGCGCAGCAACCGGGGGCGAGATGTACGACACGATCGTGGTGGGAACCGACGGTTCCCCCACCGCAACCAAGGCGGTCGAGCATGCGGCATCGCTCGCAGTGGTCACCGACGCTGAACTCCACGTGGCGATGGTGACGCCGTCGATCCCGGTGCTCGTCTCGCCCGACATGATGGTGGCAACCAATGAGTTGAGCGAGGCCAATGGCCAGGCCACCCGCGCTGCGCTCGAGCGGGCAGCCGAGGTCGCCGCCGCATCGGGCGCCAAGGTCATCACGCACCAACTCCACGGCGATCCAGCCGACGCTCTGCTCTTGCTGTGCGACGAACTCGGCGCCGACCTGCTCGTGGTCGGCAACCGAGGCATGCACGGCGCTCGACGATTTCTGCTGGGGAGCGTGTCGAATCGCTGCGCCCATCACGCGGACCGATCAGTCCTCATCGTCCACACCGACTGAGGACCACCCGATGGACACACCGCTTCCAGATGCGACGGCGCTCGCCGCTCTCGTCCGCTCCGGCCAGGCGTCGCCGGCCGAGTTGGTCGACGAGGCGATCAGCCGAATCGAACGGCTCGATCCCGCGATCAATGCCGTGATTCACCAACGCTTCGACGCCGCCCGCGCCGAGGCGAGCGGCGAGCTTCCCGATGGACCGTTTCGCGGTGTGCCGTTTCTGACGAAGGACCTCGGCTGCGAAATCGCCGGCGAGCCGCACACCCAGGGGAACCGGGCACTCAGGGACGCCGGCGTCCGGGCGGCACGGGATTCCTTCCTGTACGAGTCGATCCGGGGAGCCGGGTTCGTCACCCTCGGGCGCACCAACACACCCGAGTTGGGTGGCACGATCACGACCGAACCCGAGGCCTTCGGCCCCAGCCGCAATCCGTGGAACACCGACCATTCCACCGGTGGTTCGTCGGGCGGATCGGCAGCAGCCGTCGCTGCTGGCATGGTGCCGATGGCGCACGCGAGTGACGGTGGCGGTTCGATCCGGGTGCCGGCCAGCGAATGCGGGCTCGTCGGCCTCAAGCCGAGTCGCGGACGCATCTCCCAGGGCCCGAAGGTCGGCGAAGGCTGGGCGGGCGCCACCACCGACGGAGTGGTCTCCCGGTCGGTCCGCGACACCGCAGCCATGCTCGACGTGATGTCCGGGCGCCGCACCGGCGATCCCTACACGGCAGCGCCGCCCACCCGTCCGTTCGTCGACGAAGTCGCCATTCAGCCCGGCCGCTTGCGCGTCGGCCTGGCTCCCACGCACGCCGGCGTACAGACCGACGCCGAGTGCGTCGGCGCCGTCGAGGCGGCCGGCTCGTTGTTGGAGACGCTCGGCCACGAGGTCGAGATCGCGCAGCCCAACGCATTCTTCGACGGCGGGTTCTCCCGGCACTTCGTCACGATCGTCGCTGCCGCCACCGCCGTGGACTTCGTCAACATGGGCGAGGTGATCGGACGCCCGATCACCGAGGACGACGTCGAAGCCAGCAACTGGATCATGGGGTCGATCGGCCGCGCGGTCTCGGCTGCCGACTACCTCGCGTCGGTCGACTGGATGCATGCCTGGTCGCGTCGTCTGCATGCATGGTGGGACGACTTCGACGTGTTGGTCAGCCCGGTCATCGCGGTGCCGCCGCCACCGATCGGCTGGCTCAGCGACCCCGAACTCGGGACCGAGCGACTGACGAGCATCCTGCAGTTCACCGCCCAGTTCAACATGAGCGGGCAGCCGGCGATGTCGCTCCCCCTGCACTGGAGCGAGGGTGGACTCCCCATCGGCGTGCAGTTCGTGGGACCGATCGACGAGGAAGCACTGCTGATCAGGCTGGCGGCCCAGTTGGAGATGGCGGCACCCTGGGCCCACCGCCTCCCGGAGCTCTACGGCTGAGGCGTGTCGATGAGGACCCCGTCGAGCACGCGGTCAACGATCGAGGCAACGTCGGCGGGCTGCAGCGCTTGGTGCCCGAGGTACACGCGGAACAGGCACACACCCACGAGGTCGTCGATCACTGCCACACCATCCGTGTGCGGCGCGACCTCGCCGCGCTGGAGCGCACGCTCCCACAGCTGGTACACCGCATCGCGGTCCGGAATCCATCGCTGCGCCCAGACCTGCTGAGCAAATGATGCGTCGGCGATCATGCGACCGAGGTGTTCGGCGGCCACCGAACGATTCGACCCAGCCATCGTTCCCGCCAGGTGGTCCACCGCAACGACCAGGTCACCGCGCAGCGATCCGGTGTCGGGGAACTCGACCGCCACGGTCGCATTCGTCTCGGCCGCGAACAGCAACTCGGCGCGCGTCGCCCACCGCCGGTACACGGTGGGGCGACTGACGCCGGCGCGCTCGGCCACGGCCTCGATCGTGACCTCGGCGGCGCCCGCCGATTCGATCAGTTCTCGGACGACCTGCAGGATCCTGACATCGACTTCAGGGTCGCGTGGGCGTGCCATCACGCCCAGTGTGCCCGTCGTTCCCGCTCGGCGACGCATTGCATTACAGTGCATCGAAATCGACAACGGACGGAGTACCCCGTGAACACGACCCGATTGGCAGGCGTCTCAACTGCTCTCGCTGCCGCGATGCTCTTCGTTGCTGCATGCGGTGGCTCGGACGACTCATCAGCCGACTCCGAGATCCAAGGCACCACGGAACCGGCCGAGGCATCCGCCGACGGCTCGGTTGAAAACGCTGGCGCCAACAACACGACCGCCGCATCCGGCACCGCCGACCTCGGCGACGCCGCAGGATCGGCCGGCGACTTCGAACCTGGCGACATCGAGTTCCGCGTGGTCAACGTCCTGGACGAGCCGGTCGACCTCTACGTCCGCACGACCGGACTCGTCGAAGCATTCGCCGTCGCCGAAGGTGTCGAACCCGGGACGGTGACCGACTTCGTGGCGCCACCGACCAACGGGGTGTTCCTGGTCACCGAAGCCGGCGCCGGCGACGCCACCTGCGTGTCGGGATGCGACCACTTCATCGCCGAGCTGCCGGCATTCGAGGAAGACGGATCTGCCCACACCGTGGTGCTCTACACGAACGAGGCCGGCGAGCCGTCGGCATTCGATCTCTGGGAACAGCCCGGGGCGGGAAGCATCGAGAGCGCGAACGCAATGGCACCGTCAGATCCGACGAGCGGCGTGGTCGTGGTGACCGCAATCGCTCTGAGCGATGCCGACTTCGGGCTTCGGTTGGCGGTCGATGGGGTACCGGGCTGCCTCGAGCCCTTCAATCTCGAGAACATCCTCGTCGGTGGAAACCAGACCCCGGCGTTCAACTACGACGGCGACAGTGTCGCCCTCGTCCTGCACGAGAACACCGACCGCGAGTGCGCCGACGAGCCCGTCGGCGGACCGTTCTCGGTCGACGGTGGTCCCGGTACCCGCAGCCATCTGATCCTCACCGGGTCGCCCGGCGACATGGAGGCGGCCGTCGTGGCCATGGTCGGCGACGAGGGCACATCGGGCAGCGACCAGCGCGACCAAGCGACGTCGAGCGGTGACCGCGGCCTCGCGATCGAGCTGATGACGGCGGAAGTCGCTTCGAATCTGCCGCTCGACGACGAGCAGGCAGCGTGCACCGCCGAACTGCTCGTGGACGCGATCGGTGTCGACGTGCTCCTGGTGAGCGGAGCGTTGGTCGACCTCGACACACTGCCCACCGAGTTCGATGCACCCGCTCAGCAGGCGATTTTCGATGCTGTCAGCGAGTGCGACATCGATCCGGAGTTGCTGGGCGGCTGACGCACCGGGGTCCTCGGACCACCAAGATGTCGACATGACGCTGCGCGTGATGACGTGGAACCTGTGGTGGCGGTTCGGTGACTGGGAGCAGCGACGCCACGCCATCGTGGACACGATTCGCGCGGTGAACCCCGACGTGCTGTGCCTGCAGGAGGTGTGGGCAACGGCGGGTGGGGACGGCATGGCAACCACGCTGAGCGACGATCTGGGCTACCACTCGACCAGCACCACGCCGATCGGACGCCACGACGTCGGCTTCACGAACGCGGTGCTGTCGCGGTGGCCGAGCAGTCGGATCGCCGACGACGCACTCCCGCGTGCGGACGGGTCGCCGGGTCACCGCAGAATCGTTGCCGCTTCCGTGGCAACGCCATGGGGCGCGTGGCCGATCGCATCGACGCACCTCGACCACCGGTTCGACGACTCCGCTGCCCGCCAGGTGCAGTGCAGCCGAGTGCTGGAACTCGCCTCGACGTGGCGAGGCGATCCGACGACCGACCTCCCGGTGATCGTCGGGGCGGACCTCAACGCCGTTCCCGACAGCACCGAAGTGCGCATGCTGACCGGCCGGGAGCCAGGCACCGCGGGGATCGTCTTCTCCGATGCCTGGGAACAAACGGGAGATGGGCCCGGCCCCACCTGGTGCCGGGCGAACCCCCACGCAGCCGACAGCGCCTGGCCGAACCGGCGGATCGACTACGTACTCGTGTCGTGGCCTCGCCCCAAACCGGTCGGCAATCCGATCACCGCGTCGGTGGTGGGAACCGAACCGGTCGCCGTCGATGGACGGCCGGTCTGGCCGAGCGACCATGCGGCCGTGGTGGTCGACATCACGACAGCCTGAGGTCGATCGTCGCCGACGCGGTGAGGAACGACCCGTCCGGTGACCAGCCCCGACCCGATCCGTTGCCGCTGGATCAGCGCCCTCGCTCGGTGAACTATCGTCGGAGCATCGGGTCGCCAGCGGGGCAGTTCGATCGAAAGGGGAATCATGAAGTACGAGTATTCGGTGAAGGTTGCGGTCGACATGAGCACCGTCGCTCCGAACGTGTGGGCGAACACGCCGCTCAAGGACCAGAGCACGATCCTGGTGCGACTGAAGATGCGCAATCCGATCAACGTCGGCTGGTTCAGCTACGGCGGTGTCTATGTCCCCGACAAGGTCTCGCTCGAGATCGAAGGTGTCGAGGAGGAGGCCCTCGGGTCGCAGTTCGCCAACGGTGGCAACTTCGCGAGTGTGACCGTGCTGAATCACCCGACTGGCTTCTGGCAGGGCGACGGGCTCTTTCTCGACATCGAGCCGCGTGCCCTGCCAGGTCTTCCGTTCGGTGACATCGGAAAGTTCAGCCTGCGGTTGTGGCTCGACAACGGCCAGTTCAACAGCATCGATCCCCCGACCGACAACAGTTTCATGGCCTCCTGGCCGTCACCCAGCTACATGAGCAGAATCGAGTGGCACTTCCTCAACCCAGGTGGGATCGGGACGGGTTTCAACTGGGCGGTCACGGAGATCCAAGACGCGAGTGTGGAGATCAAGACGAGCTGAGCACGGTCGTGCCGTCGCCATGCGTGCGGCCATCACCGCCGCTGCCGTAGCCTCGGCGACATGGTGGACGACGGCGGCCCGCGCGAGCGTGACCGATCACAGGGTGAGCCGGCCTCGGGCTACGGGGACTTCCCGCTCCGGCAGTACCTCGGGATGGAGCTGACGGGCGACGAGCCTGGTGTCGGGATCGCCACCGTCGGCATCGGCGCCGCACATCTCAACCCCAACGGCGTTGTTCACGGAGCGGTGCTGTTCGCACTGGTCGACACGGCGATGGGCAAGTCGACGATGAGCGTGATCGACGAGCCCGGTCGGTACTGCGCCAGCATCGAGGTGTCGCTGCGGTTCATCCGACCGGCGGTGGCTGGCGCACTGACGGCGACCGCAACCGTGGTCAAGCGGGGTCGCAACGTGGTCCATCTCGACGCACGGGTGGTCGATGGCGACGACCGTCTCATCGCCACCGCCGCGGGTACCTTCGCCATCCTGGGCTGACGCGCCACGACGTTGCGTCTAGCGTCGGCGCGATGCTGACGGCGTTCCTGACTCATCAAGTCGAAGACCTCGACGCCTACTACGGCCGGGCGCTGCCTGAGTTGCAGGCGATTGCGGAGGTCGTCCTGAACCCGCTCGATCGCGATCTCGACACATCCGAGCTGATCGCAGCAGCCTCGGGATGTGACGTGATCATCGCCCACCGTTCGACGCCTGGTGACGCCGCCTTGTTCTCGGGTCTTCCGGATCTTCTTGCGTTCCTGCGGTGCGCCGTCGACATCAGTACGATCGACGTGTCGGCGGCGAGCGCGGCGGGCGTGCTCGTCGGCCGCGCCGACAAGAGCTTCGTCCACTCGACCGCGGAGTTGGCGGTCGCGCTGATGCTCGACCTGGCCCGGAATGTGACCGAGTCGACGATCGACTACCGCGCTCGGTCTGCGCCCCGCGCAACGCCTCGGAATCCAGCTGCGAGGTCGCACCGCAGGAATCATCGGCTACGGCGCGATCGGCTCGTACCTCGCAGACCTGTTGCGAAGCCTGGGTATGGGTGTGATCGTCTCCGACCCAATCGTCGATGCCACCACCGATGGTTTCGAACAGTGCGAGCTGAACGAGTTGCTCGCGCGATCGGACTTCGTCCTGCCGCTCGCCCCAGCGACCTCGTCGACGGCAAACATGATCGACGCCGACGCACTGCGCATCATGCGTCGTGGCGCGATGCTCGTCAACGTCTCACGGGGCGAACTCCTCGACGAATCCGCCGTCGCCGCAGCGCTCGACGCCGGCCGGTTGGGCGGCCTGGCAATGGACGTCGGACGAGACCTCGACGAGCGTCCATCGCCGAAGCTGGCACGGCGTCCCGGCGTGATCGCAACGCCCCACCTCGGTGGACTCACGCCGGAGAACGCCGATGCCCAGGCGTACAGTTCCGTCGAGCAGGTGGCCGCCATTCTCCACGGCACCCTGCCACCGCGTACCGTCAACGCGGAGCACGCCAGCCGCCTGCGTTCCTGGTGGGAAGCCGGCAACGAGTCCGAGGAGACCCCATGACCAAGCACGCCGGGACCAAACACGCCGGGACCAAGCACGCCGGAACCCAGTACGCCAGCTACCCATCGCTCGCCGATCGAGGTGTGTTCATCACGGGCGGAGCCGCTGGCATCGGCAGTGCGATGGTCGAGGCGTTCGCCATGCAGGGCTCCAAGGTCTTCTTCGTCGACAAGAACGTCGATGAAGCGGCCGCCACGGTGCGTCGCTGTGTCGAGCAGGGCGTCACCCACCCGCCGGAGTTCCGCGACGTCGACCTCGTGGACATCCCATCACTCCAGCGGGCCTGCGCATCGGCGGTCGACACGCTGGGCGGCATCGAGGTGCTCGTCAACAACGCAGCCAACGACGATCGACACGACTGGCGCGAGGTGACTCCCGAGTACTTCGACAACCGGATGAACACGAACCTGCGCCACTACTTCTTCGCCATTCAGGCCCTCGCACCGCAGATGATCGAGGCCGGCCAGGGCTCGATCATCAACATCGGGTCGAGCAGCTACCTGATGCAGGAGGACATGTTTCCCGGGTACGCAATCGCCAAGTCGGCGGTGGAGGGCATCACCCGAACGATGGCTCGCACCTTCGGCGTCGACGGCGTCCGGGTCAACACCGTCATGCCTGGCTGGGTTCCGACCGAGCGGCAACTCACGAAGTGGTGGACGCCCGAGGGAGAGGAGGCGACGATGCGAGACCAGGCGATCAAGCGACGCATCACCCCGGTCGAGTTCGTCCAGATGGTGCTCTTCCTCGCTGCTGACGACGGGGCGGCGTGCACAGCCCAGAACTTCCTCGTCGATGGCGGCCGCTTCTGAATCCCGTCGACGCGTCCGCGGTCCGCCGAGGTCAACCGTGCGGTACCCCCGTCGGTCGGTCCTCGCCGATGACGGACACACGCTCGCCGTAGCGGCTGTGGGGGTGGTAGTCCCACACGGCATGGTGCTGGGTACAGCGGTTGTCCCAGAGCGTCAACGTGTTCGGCTCCCACCTCACCCGGCTGTGCAGGCGCGGCGTCGTGGCGATGTGTGCGAAGAGCATGTCGAGCAGCGCCCGGCTCTCCCATCGCCGCAGACCCAAGATGTGCGACGTGAAGCCACTGTTCACGTACAGCACCTTGCGACCGGTGACTGGATGCACCGCAACGACGGGATGTTCACTTCGCGGGTAGCCACCCTCGGGTGGAGTCGATCCGTAGCTGCCGACGTACGGCATGCCACCGTCGTGAACTGCCGTGAGCCCCTCGAGGAACGCCTGCATCGCTGGTGACAGCAGTTCGTAGGCGAGGTACATGTCGGCGTACAACGTGTCGCCGCCGCCGACGTCGGGGGTCTCGGTGATGTACAGCGCCGACGCGAGCGGTGGGATGGCATCGCAGGTGACGTCGGTGTGCCAGGCGTCGCCCGCCGTGTACGGCGAGTCCTTGGTGGTCTTGACGATCAGCAGTTCCGGATCGGTCTCACGGGCGTGGTTCATCGGGTGCACGTGCAGGTCGCCGAAGTACCGACCGAACGCCTTGTGTGCTTCCCGGTCGAGGTGTTGATCTCGGAACACGAGCACGCTCCAGTCGGCAAACGCCTGGTGCAGGTCGCTGAGCTGCTGCTTGTCGAGTGGCTGGGAAAGATCGAGTCCGTCGACCTCCGCCCCCAGATGAGGCGTCAACGACGTCACCTCGAAGCTGGCGTAGCCGGCTGTTCCTGTGCGGTGTGCTGTCTCGGCAACGGTCATGGTCACTCCTTGTGTGTCGACTGATGGATGAGGGCTGGATGAGTGGTCAGCGGTGTCCGAGCACGGCCAGGGCGGCGATTGCCGATCCGCGGGCGCCGGCCATGTCGAGATCGGTCACCAGAGCGAACGACGCGACCTCGCGTTGCTCGTCACGCAACAGGGTGTGTGCTTCGACCCGTCCGAGGAACCAATCTCGGAAGGATGGTTCGGCCTCGACCACGCCCCCGCCCAGCAGATACACGTCGGGGTCGGTGAAGTTGGCGGCAATCGTGAACAGACGGCCGAGCGCCATCGCCTGTTGTTCGAAGATGTGGAGCGCCATCTCGTCACCGCGCACACCGAAGCCCCGCACCTGCTTGGCAGCCTCGAGCGGCTCGACGTCCGCGAGTTCATGATCGGGGTAGCGCGTCAACCAGTAGGGCAGGAGGTTGTTCCGGATACCCGTGAGCGACGCAACGCTCTCGGCATCACCGACGAAACCGCAGTTGCATCTCGGTGTCGGTTGCCCATCGTCGAGCAGGCCATCCATCGGGATGTGGATGTGTCCGAGCTCGCCCGCCATCCCGGCGGCACCCTTCACGATCCGTCCGCTCTCGATCACGCCGCCGCCGAGTCCGGTCCCGACGATCACCGAGACCGACGATCGTTCCCCGCCGACCGCCCCGAAGTGTTCGTGGTGCGCATACAGTGCCGCGGCATTGGCATCGTTGCTGTAGACGACCGGCAGACCGAGCTCGGCCTCGAGCGCGGTCCGGAAGTCGTACCCCTTCCAGCCGTCGTGCGCGAAGTTGGTCCCACCGCGCGACGAGATCACTCCGTCGGCGGTCGCCGGACCCGGTGTGTCGAAGCCGACCCCGAACACCTGCGACCGGTCGATCCCGGCCAACGCCATCGCCGCCTCGAAGGCCTCGCACAGCGCATCGATCGCGGCGGCCGGCCCTTCGGTGACACGACTCGGCAGCTCGACCAGACGTTCGATGAGGAAATGACCATCGCGATCCATGACCGTGAACTTGTTGGCCGTGCCACCGTTGTCGAGACCGACCACATACGAACCCGAGGTGTTCATGCGAGCACGCACGCCCCGGTGGTGGGCGACAGCGGAGATGACAGGTTGGTCGCAACGATCACGGGACGATGATCTTACGGCAGCGGCTGGCGGGCGCCCGTCAGCGGGTGACGACGACCTTGCCGTAGGTCTTGCGATCGGCAAGGTCCTGCAGTGCCGTGGCGGCGTCCTCGAATGCGTACGGCGGATACAGCGGTGGATCGACAGTGCCGGCAGCGGCCATGTCGAGCAGCGTCGACATCTGCGTGCGCAAGGAGTCGGGGAAACGGGCCAGCGATGCTCCCCAGTGGACGCCGACGATGGAGTAGCTCTTCAGCAGGGCGTGATTGGTCGCCACTTCCGGAATGCCGGCGACGAAACCGATCACGAGCAGGCGACCGTCCCACCCCATGCATCGGCGCACCTGATGGAAGGTGTCACCACCGACCGGATCGTACGCGACGTCGACGCCGCCACCTGATGCCTCGCGAACGGCATCGACCCAGTCGGGTGTCTCCTGGTGGTCGATCACCACGTCGGCTCCGACGCCACGGGCCAGTTCGGTCTTCTCGGAGCCTCCTGCGACGGCGATCACGGTTGCGCCCGCCGCTTTGCCCAACTGGATCGCCGCCGTGCCGGTACCACCGGCGGCGCCGGTGACCAGCAGTGTCTCCCCTGCCTGAAGGTGCCCGCGATCGTGCAACGCGTACAGCGTGGTGCAGTAGTTGATCGGAATGGCCGCAGCCTTCTCAGCCGAGACACCGTCGGGCACGAGGAACACCGCCGCTGCCGGATGGACCACCTGTTCAGCGAGGCCACCACCGCCGAGGAACACCACCCGTTGTCCGACCTCGAGATCATCGACACCCTCGCCCAGCGCGGCGATCCGGCCCGATGACTCACCACCCGGCGTGTGACCCGGGCCGGTCTTCGCCTGGTACTTGCCGCGGCACTGCAACACGTCGGGAAACGCGAGTCCGACGGCTTCGACGTCGATCAGCACCTGGCCAGGGCCGGCGGTCGGAGCTTCCTCGTCGACCAGCCGGAGCTGCTCAGATGGTTCGCCGAGTTCTTGCAGACGCCAGATTCGCATGCCTCGACCGTACGTGGCGACGTCAGCTCTCGTCGGACCCTGCTCGTGTGCCGAGGTAGCTCTCCACCACGAGGTCGTGGTTCGACGCGAGTTCCAACGCAGTGCCGTCCAGACGGACGTGGCCATTGCTGAGGACGTACCCGCGATCGGCAACTGCGAGCGCCATCTGGACGTGCTGCTCGACCACCAGCACCCCGCAGCCGGTCTGGTCCGCGATGTCGCGAACGATCGGCAGGAGACGTTCGACGATGATCGGCGCGAGGCCAAGACTCATCTCATCCACCAGCAGACACTTCGGCTCCGACACCAGCGCTCGGCCGAGCGCGAGCATCTGCTGCTCGCCACCCGAGAGCAGGCCGGCCTTGCGCGATCCCAGCGGTCGCAGTGCGGGGAGGAGATCCATCGCACGGTCGTGCGCCGCGTGTCGCGAACGAGCGCTGACCGGTGAGGCCGAGACGCAGGTTCTCGTCGACCGTGAGGTCGAAGAACAACGAGCGATCCTCGGGCACGTGCGCCAACCCGCGGCGGGCGATCCGATGCGGCGTGACGCCGCCCACTGATTCGCCGAGCACCTCGATCGATCCACCGATCGGTTGCAGCAACCCAGACAGCGTGAGCAACGTGGTGGTCTTGCCAGCGCCGTTGGGCCCGAGCAGCACGACCACCTCCCCCGCGTCGACTCGGAGCGAGAGATCGTGCACCACGGCGATCCCGCCGTATCCGGCGTCGAGCCCATGGACATCGATGACCGGAGTTCCGGTCGACACGGCGCCGTTCACCGGTCGTGCTCCGGCGGGGGGAACAGCTGTGGTTCGGGGGCCTTCGACGAGCCGAGATACGCCGCGATCACCGCTGGGTCGTCTCGGATCGCTTCCGGGGTGCCATGAGCGATGATCCGACCGAAGTCGAGCACGTACATGTCGTCGCAGACCGTGAGCATCAAAGCCATGTCGTGGTCGATGACGAACAACGAGATTCCTTCGTCGATCACCGACGCCAAGAGTGCGCCCAATGCTTGACTCTCGGCGCTGTCGAGGCCTGCCGCCGGCTCGTCGAGCAGCACCAGCTTCGGTCGAGCGGCGAACGCTCTCGCCATCGCCACCAACTTGCGCTGCCCGTGGCTGAGCTGGTCGGGCATCGTGTCCACCACGCCACGCAGATCCATCACGTCGAGCGCCCAGTCGATCCGTGCGATCGCGTCTGCCCGCCGTCGTCCCGGATGCACCACGTCACTGAAGAACGACCACCAGTGCAGCCGCTCGGCCGACACCAGCAGGTTGTCGCGGACGCTCAGATCATCGAACAACTCCATCGATTGGAACGTTCGCGTGAGTCCGAGTCGTGCCCGCGCGCTCGGTGACAAGCGATGCAGGTCGTGGCCGTCGAACGTCACCCTCCCGCTCGTGACGGGGGCGAACCCGGTGATCGCATCGATGAACGTGGTCTTGCCGGCACCGTTGGGGCCGATGAGGCCGACGATCTTGCCGGCCTCGCACTCGAGATCGATGCCGTCGTTGGCGTGTACGCCGCCGTAGCTGACGGTGAGACCATGCGCGTCGAGCAGCGGCATCACTCACTCACCGCCCCGGCCGAGACGAGCGACCCGGAAGCGACACCCGTGGAACCACGCGATGCCGCTCGGGCTGCGTGGCGACTTCGCAGGCCGCCGGCAATCCCCTCCGGATTGGCCACGGCCATCAGGATCAACAGCACACCACCAATGAGCACCTCCCACTGTCCGAGCGTGCCGGTGACCTGCGACACCGCGTAGAACACGGCGCCCGAGGCGGTGAGCGCACCAGCGGTCACCGCGCCGCTGACACACGTGATGCCACCGAGGTAGGCAACCGCCAGTGCAGTGAGCGACGCAATCGTGCTGAACGAGGCATCGGACACGTTGCCGAATCGGTAGGCAATGAGGCAGCCTCCGATGCCAGCGATGAACGACGACACGGCGAATGCCTGCAGTTTCACCCGTGCCACGTCGATGCCCGCTGCGCTTGCGGCCCGCTCGTTCGATCGCGTCGCCAGCATCCGCCGGCCCGACGCGCTCCGACGCAGGTTGGCCACACCGACCGCGAGGAGCGCGGCGATCGCGACGAGGAGGATCCCGAAGATCGGTCGCGACGCCTGGTCGCCGAGGATCAGGCCGAGATCCCAGCCCGCCAGGTCGGGATTCGGAACCGGCGCGCCACCCGTCGACGGATCACCGACGTACTTGGGGTTCTTGAAGACGAACTCGGTGATCGCCACCCCACCGGCGAAGGTCACGATGGCCATGTTGGTGCCACGCACACGCAGCGCAGGAAGGCCCACGATCACTCCGAACACCGTGGCGATCGAGGCGGCCAGGATCGGAGCGATCGGAAACGGGATGTTCCAGTTCATCGCGAGCTTCGACAGCGAGAACGCAGCAACACCGGCGAACGCCATCTGGGCCAACGAGGTCTGCCCAGCAAACCCGGTGAGCACCACGAGCGAGAGCGCCAGCACCATGGCGATGACCGACGTCATGATCGCGCCGCGCCAGAGCGGCCCGAGCACGAGCAGTGCAACGACGGCGACGACGATCGGGGGCACGACCGTGACCCACGCGACCTTGGCGTCGGGCACGGCCGGAAGCCGCCAGGTGGCCACCGAGGCCCGGTCGGGCAGGCGCTCGCCGAGCACCACCAGCGCCACGATGATCACCACGAACGGCAGCCCTTCGCGAGCCCCATATTGGGGGAACCAGGAGATGTCGCTCTGGAGCAGTGTGAAGGTCGACTGCACCCCACCGATCACCAGGCCGGCGAACACCGTGGGCCACACCGACCGGAACCGTCCGATCATCGCTGCCCCCAGCGCAGGGATCAGGAACGAGAACGTGAAGACGGTCGACGACAACTGGATCATCGGCGACGCGAGGATCACCATCACCCCGCCGAGCATCGAGGCCCCGACGAAGCTCATCCCGGCGAGGAACGTCGGGGAGTAGCCGAGCAGCACTGCACCCTTTTCGTTCTCCGCCGCCGCCCGGGTGATCAGCCCGAACCTCGTGAACCGCGAGACGGCCCAGGCGAGGCCGGCGATCGCCATCGCAATCGTTGCCAGCCACAGCCCATCGCGGGGCACGGTGACGTCGGCCATGATCGTGACGGGTTCGCGCGGCAGAATTGCCTCCACCCGCAGACCGGCGTTGTCGGGAAAGCGCTGGTCGATCAGCGCAATGAACACCACGAGCAGCCCGATGCTCGCCACCACGTTGGCAAGCGCCGGAGCATGGGCGAGCGGCCGGAAGACGAGCACGTAGACCGCCAATCCCAGGACTGCAGCGGTGAGCAGTGCCAGGGGCATCGCCACCCAGATGCCCACGTCGTCGCCGAAGTGGTAGCGCTCAGGGAGGCCGGGAATTGGGAACGGGTAGGCGCCTCGACGCAGGTCGGCGTACACATAGCCCGACCAGGTGGCCATCGCGCCGTACGCGAAGTTGACCACGCCGGCGCCCTGCTGGGTGATCAGCAGCCCCAGGGCGAACATCGCGATGATCGCGCCGGCGGTCGAGCCGAGCAGCAGGTAGAAGAGGTAGTCGCTCACGGGCGCTCGAAACCGATCAGTATCGGCTCGGGTCGTTGCCGTCGATCACGGGAGGTAGTCGACAACCGACACCGCTTCGAAGCCGGGGATGGTCGCGATCTCGCCCCCGGCCAGGTACTCGCCGATCGGGAAGTAGAAGCTGCACACACTCGGATAGGCCGCCGCGGATCCGCAAGCCAGCGGGTTGCCGTTGAGGAAGTCGATTTCGTCGGTGGCAGTCGCAAGGCGATCGAAGATCGCCGCCCCGGTGACCGCTTCTCCATCGGCCGCGACGTTGTTGGCCACGCGAGCCAGCGTCATCACCTGGTTGATACCGAGCGCACCAAGGCCGAGCGACGTCGACTCCGCCGTGCCGTAGACAGGCTCGATGATCTCGGCGAGCACGGCGTCGTCGGGCCGGTCGGTCGACCCACCGACGCCGACGAAGCTCCAGCCCACCGCATCGTCGCCGACCACGTCGATCACCTCGGCGCTCCCGCAGATCGCCGTGGAGATCGTGGGCGTCTCGACGCCCAGCGACACTCGGGCGCGCATCGCCCCGATGCAACCAGCGTCGGAATAGAGCGACACGAGCACGTCGGGGTTGTCGCTGTTCGCTTCACGCAACAGTCCTTGGAAGCCGGCGTCGGTCTCGTCGTCGCCCCCCTTGATCGAGCGGTAGGACACGCCGGCCTTGTCGAGCGAAGCGGTGAGCGCCGCTTCGGAGCTGTTCCCGGCGACGCTGTCGGCGCTGACGATCCCCACCGTGTCGGCCTCGATACTTCTCGACCGCGAGCGCCGTGATGGCCGCCATGGTGGTGGAGTTGCCACCCGTGAGGAACAGGGCATCGGCGCTGTAGTCCCCAGCGAGGATGGGCAGTGCACCGAACACCGGGACGCTGGTGGCGGCGAACGTGTCGTAGCCGGGGAAGACGTCGAGGCCGAGCATCACGAACTCCACGCCCTTGCCGCTGAGTTCCTGAGCGCAGGCCTGCGAGGTCTCGGGCGACCCACCGGACGCACAGTGCTCGATCTCGATCGGCCGCCCACCCATGCCGCCGTGTTCGTTGAGGTAGTCGACAGCGAGATCGGTGTCGGTGCGCATCTCGGGGAAGTCGAGCCCCGGCGTGCCCTCGGTGTTGACCATCCCGATCACGATGGGATCGCCGGTGGGCGTACCGAGCGATGCAAAGGCCACCTCATCGGTCTCCGCAGCCTCGCCGCTCACCGTCGAGTTGGTGCCCGATGAGTCAGGTTCGGTGGTCGACGCTTCCGGGGCATCAGTCGCGGATGGTACATCGGTCGTGGCGGGCACGTTCGATTCGTCGGCGCCGCCGCTCGACGAATCGCTGCTCCCGCAGGATGCCAAGACGAGCGTGACCGCGGCCAGCCCGGCCAGCACACCGGTGTGTCGTTGATGCTTCATGTTTCCCCCAGGATCGGTGTTCGACTCGTTGGCGATCGTGTGCGCTCGCGAGCGCTACGCCATGGCGGCGTCGGGCACCCAGCTGCCGTGCGCTCCGTACGGTACGCGGCGTGGCAGGTGCACCGTGGCGACCGGCGGTGCCGAGAAGTTCTGTGCGTCGATGATCAGCAGGCGTGACTCATCGGAGTTCGTGTCGTGCGAGAGGCTGATGATCCAGCCCTCGTCTTCGCCGGCATCGGGCGATGCCGGAGCGAACACCGGCTCGGCCCCGCGTACGCCGTCGCCGAGGTGGTGCTCGATGCAGGCGCCCGTGCGAAGGTCGTACTTCCACAGCGCCGAGCCGTACACGGGCTCCTCGGCATTGCCCTCGCCGGCCATCGCCATCAAGTAGCCGTACTGCGCGTCGAGGCCGATCATCCGGTCGTCGATACGCCCGAAGTCGCCGGGGCGATCGTCGATCTGGGTCTCGGTGACCGTGCCGGCGTCGAGGTCGATCACCCAGCGCCAGAGACGGCCGACCTCGGCATAGTCGTCGTTGCTGGATCCGAATGCCTCGGGCTGGCGCGACACGTGCAGGACGATGGTGTTGCCTTCTTCGTGGGCGTTGACCGGATGGAAGACGAAGCACGGGTCGATGTCGAACCAGCGAACATCGGCGTTCGTGCCGTTGCGCGGCATCACGCCGAGACGGGCTCCCGCATCTCGGTGGAACTTGAAGGGCAGCCCGGTGTCCAACTCGCCGAGGTCGAAGACCACGGGCAGGTCCATGAACACGACGTGGTTCCGGGTGACGTTGAAGTCGTGCATCATCACCACGTTGGGGATCTCGATGCCTTCGAGTTGCACCAGTTCGCCCTGCGGGCTGACGCGGATGTACTGCAGGTGTGGCTGGTCGTAGTTGAGGTAGCTGAACGCGATCAGCTCACCGGTGACCGGACACACCTTGGGGTGCGCCGTCATCGTGGTGGTGAGGGCACCGCCGTAGTTCTGCACGCCGAGCGTGTTGAGCTCGGTGTCGGCTCGCCACGGCCAGTGGCCCTCTTCCAGACAGAGCAGCTCGCCGTTGTGGGCCATGACGTGGGTGTTGCCGGTGCCGCGGGTGCGGTCGCCCATGCCCGACATCGGATCGTCGAGCGGGTCGGTGATGTTGGGGGTCTGGACGAAACGGTTGCGATACCACTCGGCGCGGCCGTTGGCGAGCCGGATCCCGTGGAGCATGCCATCACCGAAGAACCAGTGCTTGGACGTCCCCGAGGACGGGTTCGGTCCGGTGCGCACGTAGGTACCGAGCAGTTCGGGAGGGATCGTGCCGTCGACGCGCAGTTGGGTGTCGGTGATCTCGTCGAGGACCGGCGCCCAGTTGTCACGAAGGTGCCAGGGCAAGCCCGTCTGGTTCGGTGCGGTCATCTGCTCGGTCGACATCTCGGCAACGTAACACAAATTTACTCGTAGTAACATACGCCCATGGTCGACGCTGCCGAGCCCCGCCCACGGCGGCGCCCTGGGCGCCCCCGAGGAGGACAGCTCCTCGCCGATCGCGACGAACTCCTCGCTGCTGCGATCCGGGCGATCGGCGAACTCGGACCCGATGTCACGATGGAGGACATCGCCGCCGAGGCAACCGTCAGCAAGCCGATTCTGTACCGGACGATCGGCGATCGTGCTGCGCTGGTCGTGGCGCTTTCGGAGTGGATGATCGACCAGATCACCGCGGAGATCACCGTCGCGCTCGAGGGCCACACCGAACCACGAACCCTGTTCGAAGCCGCCGTTCGCGGCTACCTCGCTGCTGTCGACACCAACCGTCCGCTGTTCCTGTTCGTGAACGCAGGCGGACAACCAACCGATCAATTGCGCCGACTCGTCGACCGATCGGCGCAACTGATGATTGCGCTGTTCGAAGCGTCACCGGCGCTGGCAGCCGATCCGGTCGCCACCAGAACGTGGGCATACTCCATCCTCGGCTCGTTCCAGATCGTCACCGTGATGTGGCTCGACGACGACTACTGCGAACTCGACACCCTCGCCGCCGACCTCACGCAGTTGCTCTGGCCAGGCATCGAACGCCTCAGCGGATCACCCGCCTGAGGTCCGCACTCCATCGGCTCGGGTACGCGACTCGACCGGCACGTCAACATGCCGTCTGGTGACATCACCCGCTACGTTGCGTCGCCGATGTCGAATGCGCACTACGTCAAGGTCGGATGGTGGCTGTTCGTCGTGTCTGCACTGCTGTTTCTCTGGTCGTCGATCCGCGCCGGAAGCTGGATCGCAGCAGCCGGGGCCGGAGTCTTCCTGATCGCCGACATCATCTTCTTGATTCCGGTCTACCGTGGCGGCCGAACGACCGAAGCCGCCGCTGACGAGCGACGTTCGGATGGCGTCGATCAGCGATCTCCACCGCCCACGTACTGAGCGGGTCGCAGACCGACAGTCGGCTGTCACGGTGAGCGGCGCTGCCCGCCGGCGTCGATCGGATCGAAAGGTGCCGAAGGGCCCTTCATCGATCCGCGGGCAGCATCCATGCTGGGATCAGACAAGGGGGCAACACCTTGGACGCCTCGAACCACGCCGCAACGTCAACTGGTCTCGGTACCGGGAAGCTGTTCCTGCTGGTCGCTGCGATCGTCGCTGCCGCCATCGCAACCGGAATCGTTCTGGAGCGAACCGGCGCCGTCGACGTCATGGCCGAACACGAGATCGACGCCACGTTCGACGCCGTCCCGTACTCGATCTGCCCCACCGAGGCGCGCCTCGGTGACTTCCATCGCGGCGACCGGGTGTATCTGACGGGACGATCCAGCGACGGGTCGTGGGTGGAGGTGCGTGCGCCGTTCGACACATCGAGCCGGGTCTGGCTCGAGGCCCAGTGGATCACCACCGACCACTCGATCGACCAGCTCCCGTCGGCCGAGTGCACCGGCTTGAACGACAACGCCGTCGAACCGATCGAGGACGCAACACCCTCCCCCACCTCCGAATCGCCGACCCCCAGCGTTCCATCCTCCGATGCCACCACGACGTCGCCGTCGACCTCGACCGCGGGGACCGCTGCGCCGACCACCACGCCCGCCACCTCGCCCACCAACGTGCCACCACCCAACGGGACCCCAGCGCCACCCACCACGACGACGCCCGACACCACGGGGCCGAGCATCGACCTGCTGCATGCCGAGCCCACCGACATCTGGGAAGACGCCAACTACGGCGGATGCCCGACACAACCACATGTCACCACGATCTCGGTCACGGTCGTGGACCCCTCCGGAGTCGCGTCGGTCTCGCTGCGCTCCGACACGGGGAGCGGCGAACGAACGATCCCGATGTCCTCCTCGGGCTCGAACAGCTACTCGGCCACGCTCGGCCCCTACACCGACGACGAGGTCACTGCCGATCGCCCGGTCAGCCTCGTCGTCACGGCGCTCGACACGCGCTCGAACTCTGCGGTCTCCAGCAGTTCGAACTCGCTGATCCTCCACAACTGCGCGATCGGATGATGTCGTGAGGAAGACCGCAACGCTCACCGCCGTCGGCCTGGTCGGCGTGTTCATCGGCGTCGCGTTCATCGTCGCGGCACTCAGCGACAGCGCCCGAACCGAAGATCACGTCGTGCTCGACGAGGCCGGTCCAGTGGTACCGGTCGCCGCACTCGGCCCGGCGACGACCGCCAGCGAGAATTCCGACGTCGGTTCCCACGCGGTGGTTGCTCCGGCGTTGGTTCCACTGCCGCCGCCGCTCCTGCCCGGCGAACCGTCACCGGTTGCCCTCAGCTCGCTCGACGTCGCAGATCCTCCAGCCTCGACCGTCGCCACCCCGACAACCCCGGTCACGCCGCAGCCCGCGCCGGACACCAGCACGGCGACCACGCTGGATACGAACGACAGCCCCACCGCCATCGCGGACCCAGCGGTCGCCTCCCCCGATTTCGGCACGATCTACCGGTTCTTCGACCTCTGTGCCGACGAACCGGTGGCGGACTGCCCGGTCGGCGTCGGCGGTACGGTGCTGTTCGGCGGCGGATCCGCTCCCACGCCGCCCCTCGACGTCGACATCTTCACCGAGCCGACGCAGGCCATCCGCGATCAGGTCCGGTGCGATCTCGCTTGGCCGTCGAGCACCGTGATCCCGGTGCTCGTCACCAGCAACCAGCCGTTGAGCACGTTGCACACCAAACTCTTGCTCGGCACCGGACAACCCGTCGACAACGTGGTCAACCAACGATCGGTGCCATCAGAGACCGACTGGTACGACCAACGGGTCCAGTCCGGTCAGCCGGTGGGAACCGCCGTGGGCGATGGCGTGCACACGTGCCTCGAGTTCGATCTCGAAGGGCCGGTCGCTCCGCCTGATGTCGATCGCAACGGATACTTCGAGGCCGAGATCTCCGCGTGGGGCGAGTCGAGCCACGACGCGCTCGTGCGTGGGTTCTTCGGCAACCATCGGGCCGGCAAGCCGCCGGTGAGAATCGTTCCCCAGGACGGCTACCGAGCGACACTGATCGTCCCCCAGCGCAAGGACGACACCGTCGCGGTGACCCTCTTCACCATGTCACAGGATCATGGCCTGCCCGGGAGGGGCGAGTGCCCGACCAACCCCAGTCAGAACTCGTACGGCTTCCTGACACCGCGCAACCCGGCGACCGGCCCCACCGCGTTCCCAGCGGCTCAACTCGCGAGCCCCGGCTATCCCTTCGATCGCGACTACTCCCACTACAAGGTCTGGGATCTGTACCTGCAGTCGGGTGAGGACTACGTCCTGTGCGTCTCCTGGGACCTCGACGGGGCGCGCGAGCACTGGGTGATGCAGACGCCGGCGTCCTGGACCATTCAGATCTACGGCGACCAACTGGGCTACAACCGCACGGTTCCCGAGGGCAGTCTGTTGCTGCGGGTTCCCGGGATCAACGGCTGCTGGGTCGCCAACCCCGGCCTGAGCTACTACGGGAATCGCCCATTTCCAGAGGTCACGCTGAAGCATTCCTCCGGCTGGGAGACCTGGTGGCTGCCCGATCCGAACCTCTGCAACAGCGGAGGTTGGCGGCTGCCCGACACGATCGAGATCGAGGCCAGGTTGAGCGCATTCGGCGACGACACCCTCTACGGCCTCGCCCAGGTGCCGCTCGACGTCTTGCTCAACACGTGTGTGTTCCGGTCCCCGTCCGGAACCTCGGCCGGCTGCGATGGGCCGACGGTCGAGTGGCGGCTCCAGAAGGTGCTGTGCGGGGGTCCAATCTCGACGGGCAGCTGTGGCGGCCCTGACATCACCCTCACCACCGAGATCCTGATGACCCCAGACCGCGACAACTTGTCACCCGATCCGAAGAGCTGGTCGATCTCGCAGATCGCGATTGCCGACTTCGACGACGCCGGCGAGCTCGTCACCGATCGGCTCGAAACCACAGGCCCCTGACGTCTGGTCCCGCCCGCCTGAACAGCCAGGGTCGGTCGGTCTCCGGGGCACTCGTGGTGACCTTCGGCCGTGGTCGCCGTCGTCAGGCCGGCGCACGATGTAGGGAGAAGCGGATCGGTTGGCGGTTGAGGGCTGACCGGGTTGGTCGACGACGGAGGGTTCGACTCCCTCCCCGGCCCTCAAGCACCAACCTGATCAACTCCTGCGTTTCGAGTCCTTGACCGAGGACTGGTCCACGTTCAGCGCCAAGTACGGCATCGAGCGCGAACGGGCCCACGCCAACTCCTCCCCGAGGCCGTCCGGTGCCGAGCAGCACATCACGCAACGCACGCGCGACCGTCGCCTCACCGATCGCTCAGGTCGACGCGTCCACCGCTTCGACGGCGGCCGGTGCGGGCTCCTCGAGACGGGACTGATCGGCGAGGCACAGGCCCCTGAGCCCCTCGATGCATGCCGCGACCACTGCCGCGGTCACGAGGATGCCGAACCAGTTCGTCAAAGCCGGCAGCGGTGCCCAGACCACCAGGATCAGGAAGATCACCGCACCGACTCCCCAACGTACGCCAGGGCCGCCGACGAACGCCGGAGCGATGAATCGGCGGATCGACCTCGCGATCGCTGTCGGGCCGGCGAGCACGGCGCCCAGGACGATGACCACGCCAATCCACGTGATGTTCCAGCCGATGTCGCGCAGGAGCTGCGAGCCGATCTTCCAGACCGCCTCCGCGGCGGGGCGATTGCTCTGCTTCTGCACCGTTGCGTCGAGCAGGCGGCTGCCGCCGAATCGGAGCCCGGCGAGGATGAGCAGCCCGACGATCAGGATCGACAGCCCCGCCGCTCGTGTGGCGACCCGGCGCCAACCGTCGGCGAGGAAGATGGCCCCGGCGTAGAGGCCGATCACGACGAAGAACAGCAGCCACGACGCCCACTGGACGAAGGTCGACCGCGGTCTGGAGATTGTCGAGTTTCGACGACTGGATGATGGTGATCTGGCCGGCATCGGCCGGAATCCGGTCAACGACGGCGCCGGGCAGCCCGAGGTCGGCGGCCAACTGCACGACCACTTCACGGACGTCGAGTGTGACGTTCCCGTTGGAGGTCGAGAGCGCTTCGACCCTCGTGTCGTCCTCGAGGATGTTGACGATCGTCTGGTGGGTGATGCGGTTGGCGTCCGTCCAGATGGTGGCGAGCCTGGTCGGTGGCGAGGAGTCGATCGACGGCATCGGTCGCCGGATTGCGCAACGCCGAGGCGAGCGCGCCCGAGAGTCCGCTGAGGTCTCCCGGCAGCAAGCCGCCGAGCTGGGCGGACACGTCGACGTTGGTGTACAGCTGGTCGACCACGTAGACCGAGATCGCCTCTCGGATGGTGGGGTCGGCCAGCAGTTGGTCGGACGCATCGACCCAGTTGTCGGTGTTGAGTGCGGCGCGGTCGACCCACACGTTCGCGGCCGTGACCAACATGATCAGCGCCGCCAGCGCGATCAGGAGATGGACTACCACCGAATGCGGCTTGTCCGATTCGGCGGCCATGTCCGTGCCACTGTCAGCGACGCCGTCTTCCTCTGCGATCTCGGTGTTCATTTGGATCCCTTCGTTGTGGCCAGCGCCAAGCGACGCTTTCTCCCCATCATGGTCGCTCGGAGGTCGCCGGTTCGACATCACCCGGCGTGGGTGAATCCTCGGCCCCGGATTCGATCGATCGTGCTCGCTGGGTGACGACGAAACGGGACGTTGGACTCTCCTCCATGACCGACACCAGGCGAACACTGGAAGTGGACACACGAACTGAGCCCGATCAGACATTCGTCCGAGAGGACGCCGATTCCACACAAACCCAAGCCGGCGACGTCCTGGAGGCACGCGACGGGGTGTGGGTCTACGACACGGTGATGTCGGACGAACGGGTCAGCGGTACCTCGACGGTCACGTGGAACTACGACATGTATCCGACTGGGATCGCAGACATGTGGGGAACGATGGTGCTCACCAACGACGGCGGAACCTGGGAGGGCGAGTGGGTCGGATCGATTCACAGCGACGGCACCCACACCACCTACGGGCCCCTCACGGGTACGGGCGACTACGCGGGCCTTCGCTACACCTAGTTCAACGTGTTCGAGGAGCCGGGTGGGGAGTTCGCCGCGGTGGACGCAGGAATGACGGGTTGGATCGGACCCACAGACCAGGTCACAGGCCCCGACAGCACCGGCTGAGCGGGTCAACGACACGGCGGCGTGATGTTCCCGGGCATCGAGTCGGATCGAACGAGCCAGCCAAGTACTCCCGACGACCGGGTTTGAAGGAGGCCCACAGGGGGCCTCGAATCGACGGGACCATCGCCGACCACGCAGGAGCGTCGATTGCGCGCGAGCGTTCCTCACCCACAATGCAGAGGACCGCGACGCGCACTACGGACGTGCGCTCCCGCTACTCGACCAGATCGCGGATGTCGTCCAGAATCCGTTCGGTCACGACCTGTCGACGGCGGCGCTGATCGACGCCGCGCAGGGTTGCGCCGTCATCGTCGGGCACCGATCGACACCGGGCGAAGCGGCCCTGTTCGATCAAGTACCGAGCCTGGTCGCCTTCCTGCGATGTGCTGTCGACACATTCACGATCGACGTCGCCGCGGCATCGGTGAACGGTGTCCTGGTCGCAAGGACCGACAAGACGTTCGTCGCCTCGACAGCGGAGTTGGCGCTGGGCCTGCTGCTTGATGTGGCACGCAACATCACCGTTTCGTCGGCGGAATTCGTCGGCGGAATTCGTCGCCGGCCGAACACCGCCACAGCGTCCCGGTCGGCAGCTGCAGGGCCGGACGGCCGGCATCATCGGCTTCGGAGCGATCGGCTCCCATCTGGCAGCGCTCCTCGCCGCCGTCGGCATGGAGGTGCTCGTTCACGACCCGTTCGTGGCCGACCCCGGGGTCGAGGGAGTGGCAGATGGAAACCGGCCCATCCGGGATGCTCGAATGCGACGTCCATGCCGAGCACATCACGGAACATGTCGACGGTGGGAGCAAAGCTCCCCGCCCGGACCCCGACGAATGAAACTCGCAACACCTTCATGGACCCTCCGTGTCTGCCGCCCACAAGACGACACATCGGGGCCGATTACGATCGTGGCGTGGAGATCAGATTCGAGCCCGCTGACGCCCGCCGCGATCATGCGATGCTGACGGAACTCAACATCGAGTACCTCGACTGGCTGGACGAGAACGTTCAACACGACTTCGGGATCAGCATGCCAGCGCTCCTCGGACAGCCGATCGCTGACTACGTGGCCGACACACTCGACAAGCTGTGCGACGCCGAGCCACCCGAGGGCGTGTTCTACACCGTTCACCGCGATGGGCACGTCGTCGGCATGGGCGGCGTCCGTCGCACCATCGATGGAGCATCGGAGATGAAGCGGGTGTTCGTGCGGCCGGACCAGCGCGGCGGCGGGCTGGGAATCACCATCGTGAGACGTCTCATCGCGGACGCCGAGTCCTACGGCTACACGAGCATGCGGCTCGACTCCGGCCCGTTCATGACGTCAGCACACCGGCTCTACGAAGCCGAGGGATTCCGAGACCGGCCCATCTACGACGGCGCAGAAGTTCCCAGCGAGCTGCATCACAACTGGCGGTTCATGGAGCGCAGCCTGAGATGACGGATGCGACGCGGGAGCGTCGTGTCCGTGCGGGCAGGCCCACACCAAGAGTCGGTGGGACTCAGTCGGTGGGACTCAGTCGAAACGACACCGGGTGACAGCGTCGTCCTCATACAGAGCCATCAGACCCTCGAGGTCACCTTCCGCGAAGCAACGCTCGAACAGTGCGCTCGCCTCGGCCGGTTGCTGTGCGCTCGTCAGGGTTCTTTCGACACGTACGGATCGCCGAACTGCAGCAATGCTGACCGATACCGAGTCGTGACAACGCGAGCGACGTACCCTGGCCCGGCCCTACTCGTGCGCCCGACAACCTCAGCCCGGAACGCGACGAAGCCCCGGTCGGATTGCTCCTCACCAGGGCTTGCGGGGTGGGCACGACGGGACTCGAACCCGGGACCTCTACCGTGTCATGGTAGCGCTCTAACCAACTGAGCTACGCGCCCGTAGCAGAGCGGTACGTTACCAACTCGTGAGCCCTACCCCACACTCCCCCCTCGGGTTACCGGTGATCGACGTGTCACCGCTCCTCGACGTGGATGCCAGTGAGCACGATCTCGCTGCGGTTGGCTCCCTCGTCGACGACGCGTGCAGGCGGGTGGGCTTCTTCGGGATCGTGGGGCACGGCGTGTCCGCTGACCTGCAGCAACGCCTCGAGCGCGCTGCGCACGACTTCTTCGAGCAGACCGACGACGCGAAGGCCGAGATCGCCATGGAACACGCGGGATCGGCATGGCGCGGTTGGTTTCCGCTGGGCGGCGAACTCACCTCCGGTCGCCCCGACAGCAAAGAAGGGATCTACTTCGGCACCGAACACCGCCCGGACCATCCACGAGTTCGTTCGTCCACCCCGCTGCACGGCGCCAATCAGTTCCCGCAGGGCTCGGGAGCGCTGCGCGACGCGGTACTGGCGTGGCTCGACATCCTGCGCCCCGTGGCCGACGCGGTCATGCGCGGCATCGCCGGCGGCCTCGGGTTGCCGGCCTCCTGGTTCGAACAGCACCTCACCGCCGATCCAACGATCCTGTTCCGGATTTTCCACTATCCATCCACCGATGTCGCCGACACCGGACAGTGGGGAGTCGGCGAACACACGGACTACGGCTTGCTCACGTTGCTGGCACAAGACCACCTGGGTGGGCTGCAGGTTCGCGACATCGATGGCCGGTGGATCACCGTCGACCCCGCTCCCGGCGTGTTGATCTGCAACATCGGCGACATGCTCGAACGGCTCACCGGCGGCCGTTACCGCTCCACGCCGCACCGCGTGCGCAACACCTCTGGCATGAGTCGGCTGTCGTTTCCCTACTTCTTCGACCCATCGTGGGACGCCACCGTGCCGACGCTGCCGCTCGACCCGAAAGCAGTCGATCTGACCCCGATGCCCGATCGAGATCGGTGGGACGATGCCGACGTCACGACCTGGGACGGCCCGTACGGCGACTACCTGTCGGCAAAGGTGGCCAAGGTGTTCCCGGCGCTGTTCGAGCGGTCCAACGAGCCAACGTGATCCGCTTCAGCGGAACCGGAGCGAGATGTCGTTGGCCATCAGGCGGCCGGACCGTGTGAGCACCACACGAGTCGGATCGCTCGGATGGGTGACGAGCATTCCGTCGAGCAACGCGATCGTGTCCTCCGTGAACGCTGCTCGCTCGACGCCGTCACGGGTGCGCAACGCAAGCTCCAGCCGTTCGAACCGACGTGTGTCCGCATCGAGGGTTTCCGATGACGCCTCGACCGACCGCTCGTGGCGGACCGCATCGATGTAGCGCTCCGGCGTACGCAGGTTCCACCACCGTCGACCCGCTCGGTGCGAGTGGGCGGCGCAGCCGAACCCCAAGTAGTCGTCCTGGTCCCAGTACAAGTGGTTGTGTCGTGACTCGTGGCCGGGGATTGCCCAGTTCGACACCTCGTAGTTGACCAATCCTGCGTCGGAGAGCAGGTCGTCGACCAGCTCGTACTTGTCTGCCTGGTCGTCGTCGTCGGGGTGACGATCGGGCTGCGTGGCGAGTGGGGTTCCGGCCTCGACGGTGAGTCCGTAGGCGGAGATGTGGGGTGGCTCGAACCCCAGGGCCAACTCGACGGTGGCCCGCCAGTCGTCGAGTGACTCACCAGCGGCGCCGTAGATGAGGTCGAGGTTGAACGACTCCATGCCGGATGCCTTGATGGCCGCCACTGCTCGCTCGACGTTGCGTTGGTCGTGGGTTCGACCCAGCGCGGCCAGCACATGGGCCGACATCGATTGCACCCCGAGGCTCACCCGGTTGACACCGGCAGCGCGATAGCTCTCCAACAACTCGACCGTCACGTCATCGGGGTTGCACTCGACCGTGACCTCCGCGCCGGCCGCGACCGGTATCGAAGCCACCAGGCCACCGAGGGCGTCACCCGGCACCATCGTCGGAGTTCCACCGCCGACGAACACCGTGTCGGCAGGTGGCATCCCGGCACGGACTTCCCGCGAGATCTCCACTCGAACAGCGTCGAGGTAGTTCTCGACCAGATGTCCCCGGTCGGTCCATGTGGCAAATGCGCAGTACTCGCACTTCGATGCGCAGAACGGAATGTGGACGTACACCCCGAATGCAGCCATGGCATCAGTCAACCGTGGCGGCGACCGCAATCGCGGGTGTCACGTCGCCGGAGCGGACAACACGCCCAGCGCAGCGAGCCGAGCGACGACCTGGTTGATCGGCACGTCGAGCATCGCGGCAACCGAGGCGGCGTCCTCGCTGCGAATCGTGATCACGTCGGCACTGAAGTCCTGGCGTTGCACCTGGATCGATCGGAGGAACCTCGTGAGCATGGCACAGGATTCGCCGTCCAACGTCGCGAGTGAAGCGACATCGATGGCCAGCCTGGCATCGCCTCCGGCACCGTTGGTGCGCTCGTGCTCGTGCGCGTTCGAGCCGTGCGGCAGGAGTTGCTCGATCGGCACGCCGTAGAACTGTGCCAGGCGATCGAGACGAGGGAGCGACATGACGCGCTCGCCGCGCTCGTACGCACCGAGGACCGACGCCTTGAACTCCTGTTCCGACCGGCACTCGACCTCGTGGAGCGACAGTTGCTTCTGTCTGCGAATGACCCGGAGTCGATCGCCGACTTGGCGGCTGTATGGCGTCGTTGCGGTGTTCTCGTTCATCATCAAGCCGTGGCGTCCTTCCACTTGATCGATCAAACCCACTCGGGTAGGGGTATCAGATGATGGCACGACGCGTTGACAGCACTACCAATCTCGTGACGCCGAATTGCCTCCATCATCGACGGGTGAACGACTGCGCGGCGACTGCCACCGCAGCGGTCTCGGTGCGCAGGATCGTCGGCCCGAGGCCGACACGATCACCCGCCACAGCGAGTTCGGCAGCGCTCCATCCACCCTCCGGCCCGATCGCCACCGAAACATCGTGGGGCCCGATCGCCCGACCGTCGGGCTCAGCGACCACGTACTCGGCAAGCACGGTCGCGGCAACGACGGGACCGTCGATCCGCAGTCTTCTCACACGCCGACTCTGCCGCAACGCTTCGTCGGCGATCCGCTGAGATCGCTCCAGGTGACGTTCGATTCGGTCGGACTTCCAGCGAACGACCGAGCGCTCAGCGTGGAGGAGCACCAGCCGGTCGATACCGAGTTCGGTCACCTTCTGCACGAGCCAATCGAATCGGTCACCCTTGGGAATCGCCGTGGCGATCGTGCGCTGATGCGAGCGAGGCGGATCGAACTGGACCGCCGAGGCGGGGTCGAGCAGCAATGTGGGACCGACCACTGCGTTGGTGAGTCGCCATCGGCCCGCACCGTCGGTGACACTGACGACGTCGCCGTCGCGCAATCTCAGCACTCGTCGCAGGTGATGCTCCGTGGCGTCGTCGACGGTGATGGCGCCCTCGGCGTCGATGGAGCCAGGCTGCAGCAGCACGTGGGCGCTGGCGTGGCGCAATGCCGAGCGGTCCATGGTCCCCGTCAGGAGAACGCCGACTTGATACGCGAGAAGATGCCTTCCTTGCCGTTGCCCACGGTTTCTCCTCGGCCTTGCGCGTACTGCGTGAGCAACTCGACCTCGGCGTCGGACAACTTGGTCGGGATGTCGACACGCACCCGAGCCCGGAGATCGCCGCGGCCTCGGCCTCGTAGATGCGGCACACCACGTTGTCGCAGCACGAACTCTCGACCCGGCTGAGTGCCGGGCGGCACGATCAGGTGCTCGGTGCCGTCGAGCGTCTCCAGCTCGATCTGCGTGCCGAGCGCCGCTTGGGCGATCGACACCGGAACCTCGGTGACCAGGTCGTGATCGTCGCGTTCGAACAGCTCGTGCGGCGCAACCCTGAGGTGCACGTACAGGTCACCGGCGCGCCCACCCCGAGGACCGACGGCTCCACGGCCGGTGAGCCGAAGCGTGGATCCCGAGTCGACGCCGGCGGGCACGTCGACCTGATAGTGCTTGTCGGTGGTGACCCGGCCCTCGCCTCGACACGAGGCGCACGGCGTGGTGATGATCTGGCCCAATCCCCCGCAGCGGCTGCACGGACTGGCGGTCACCATCTGACCGAGGAGGCTCTGGCGGACCCGCTGCACCTGCCCGCTGCCGCCGCAGTCGCTGCACGTGACGGGTTGTGTGCCGGCGCCGGCGCCGCTGCCGTTGCAGTCGTCGCATGACGTCGGCAGCTTGAGCGTGACGTCGATCTCGTCGCCGAACACGGCTTGTTCGAACGAGATGTCGGCAATGACCTCCATGTCCTGCCCACGCGGCGGGCCACTCGGGCCCCGTTGGCGGCCACCGAACGGGCTTCCCCCTCCCGCTCCGCCGAAGAAGGTCTCGAAGATGTCGCCGAGTCCTCCGCCGAACAGGTCCTCGGCACTCGGCCCACCACCGGAGCCACCGGCACCGCCGACCCCGGCCTCTCCGTAGCGGTCGTAGCGAGCGCGCTGCTGGTCGTCGGAGAGCACCTGGTAGGCCTGAGCCACCAGCTTGAACTGATCAGCGGCCGCTGCGTCGTTCGGGTTGGCGTCGGGGTGGAACTCGCGAGCGCGCTGGCGATACGCCTTCTTGATCTCGTCGGCCGACGCAGTGCGCGCGACACCCAGGAGTTCGTAGTAGTCAGCCATGGCGGGCTCCATCATGCCGTGAGATCGACACGAGGACTCAGCCTTCTTCGATGCGGTGGCCCAGCTGCTCGCTGACGACCTCGACCGTGGCGAGTGCTTGCGGATAGTTCATCCGGGTGGGCCCGAGCACACCGACCGACCCCAGATGCTCACCGTCGACGACCACCGGGGCCACCACCACCGAACAGGCCGACAGCGGCTCGACGCCGTGCTCGATCCCGATTGCCACCGACATGCCCCGGTTGACGATGTCGCTCACCAGTGTGACCACGACGAACTGCTGCTCGAGCGTCGCCAACACCGAGCGCACCACCTCGACCGCATCGAACGCATTGGCCACCGCTGCAGCACCACCGGTGAACACGTGCTCGGGGCTCGACGTTGAGCGCAAGGCAGCGAGCGCAGTCGCGCACAACCGATCGACCACGGCGTCGCCGGTTTCGGCGGCCTCGGCCACCGAACCCAGTACACGGCCATCGAGGGACGACGACAGATGGGCTCCGGCCGCACTCAGTTTCAACTCGTCGTCGCCCTCGACCAAGTCGATCGCCGCATTCTCCACCGTGCCATTGGCGAACACGACCACGACCGTGCCTGCTGTTGCCGACAGCGACACCAATTGCACACGACGAACCGGAATCGCCTCGGCCCGAGGACCGACGACCACCCCGGCGCTTCTGGTGAGTGTGGCCAACAGGTTCGAGGTCTGGTGCAGCATCTCCTCGAGGCGACCATGAGCCGCCGAGAAGAACTCGCCGACCTGCTGAGTGGTCGCACGGTCGAGGTGCCCGGGCGGGGTGAGGTGGTCGACGAAGTAGCGGTACCCCTTGTCGGTCGGGATGCGACCAGCGGACGTGTGGGGCTGCACCAGATATCCCTCGTGTTCGAGGTGGGCCATCTCGTTGCGCACCGTCGCCGACGACACCTTGATCGTCGGCGCTTCGGCGATGTGACTGGACCCGACGGGTTGAGCCGTGGCGATGTACTCCTGCACCACAGCACTCAAGATGGCGGTCTTGCGGTCGTCCAACATTTGGCACTCCAGCCTACCGACTGCCAACCACCCGGTCACCCCCGTCGCCACCGACCCTCCAACTCGCGCGATGGTCCGGGTCAGCTCAGCGACTTGAGGCGGCGGAGGGCTTCGTCGCGCTCGGCCTTGTGATCGAGCATCGGGCGCACCGGGTTGGGCACCCAGCGAGCGACATAGCTGCCGTCGGGGTCGTAACGCTCCTGCTGGAGATGTGGGTTGAACACGCGAAAGTACGGCGCGGCGTCGGTCCCGGTGCCAGCGGCCCACTGCCAGCCGTGGTTGTTCGAAGCCAGATCGCCGTCGATCAAGTGCTGCATGAACCAGCGCGCACCCCATTGCCACGGGAGGTGGAGGTCCTTCACCAGGAAGCTCGCCACGATCATCCGCACCCGGTTGTGCATCCATCCCGTCGCGGCGAGCTGGCGCATCCCGGCATCGACGATGCCGAACCCGGTCTCGCCCGCCGTCCACCGATCGAAACGCTTGCGGGCAGCGGCATCGGTGTCCACCGGCATGGCATCCATCTTGGGGTTGAGGTTCTCCCACGCGGTGCGCGGCTCGCGGAACAGCACGTCGGCGTAGAACTCGCGCCACGCCAGCTCGCTGGAGAACACCGTGTGCCCCTTCGAGCCCGCACCCGATGCATCGAGGTCGGCCAGCAGTTGCCGGGGGTGGATCGTTCCCCACTTGAGCGCCGCCGACAGCCGGCTCGTGCCGTCGATCGCTGGAAGGTCTCGGCGATCGCCATAGGCCTCCACGGCGGCAGGACCTGGATCGGAGTCGTCGGCCGAGCGGAATGACATCCAGCGATCGCGCGCGGCTGCTTCCCCGACCGGCGGGAGCTCGATCCCTGCATCGGGACGCGCGCCGATCGGATCGGAGGCCAGTGCCTGCTCACTCGCGCCGACGAAGCCGATGTCGTTGCCTGGGGCGTCGGCGGGCGCGTCCCAACCGACGCGTCGCCACACCTTCGAGAATGGCGTGAAGACCGCGTACGGAGACCCATCGTCCTTGGTGACACCTCCCGGCGGCACCGCGTACGGCGAACCGACCCCGACGAGACGACGCCCGACATCTTCGAGCGCGGCCTTCGTGGCGGCATCACGGCGGCGCCCATACGGTGCGTAGTCGCGAGCGACGAACACCGTCTGAGCATCCACCTCGACAGCGAGTTGCGAGATCACCTGGGCCGGGTCGCCGTGGCGAAGCACCAGGCCGACGCCGTGACGCTCACGCAGCGACGCGTCGAGCGCCACCAGCGCCTCGTGCAGGTACCCGAGTCGAGGCCCACCCGAGGAGGCAAAGGCCGGATCGACCACGAACACCGGCACCACATCCGCCCCGTCGGCCCCGGCAGCAACGAGGGCGGGATTGTCGGTCAGGCGCAGGTCACGCCGGAACCACATGATCGATCGTCGAGCAGTTGACACCCCACGGTTGTACCCCGAGATCGTCCCGGGCACTCGATCAAGCGCACGATGGCCCCTGCCGGCTGCGCTCGACGGCGACCGACGATCGTGGTCAGCAGATGCTGATCGAATCGCCGGGCGCGACCGTGCCGGGGTCGATGACGACCGCACAGATGCCGCGCAGCCTGAGGTCCTTTCGGGAATTGATCCAGCGGGCAGCGTCGATGCCGAAACGGTCGGCGAACTTGGCACACCCGTTGTGCGCCTTGGCGGTGACCTCGATGATTGCTGTCCCCACGGCGAGTCGGGTCCCGGCCGGACAGTTCGCCTCCGACAGATCGAAATCGACGATCAACTGGTCGCCGGCGAGCGGCCACCGCTCCCGGGTGCGCCCGGCCACCGCTTCGAGCGCCCGCGCCGACATGATGTTCAACTCTCCGAGCGGGTCTGCCGGGCCGCCGCCTGGCTGGGAACTGCCGCGTTCGAGGTGGTTGTCGCCGACGAGTCCAACCCCTGGCCGCAGTTCGCCAGACTCGAGCACGACGCGCTCACCGATCGTCGGCCGTGCCACGACGAGTTCGATGCGGCCCTGATCGGTCGGCGCGGCGACGATGTGGTCGAGTTGTGCGTCGAGCTGTTCCTTGGTGGCGGCCATCCCGTCGAGTATCGCCGGTCGGCGGCTGCGGGGAATCGCCAGTTCCGCTGTCACGGTTCCTGGCGGTGAGATGCTCTTGGTTGTTGTGAGCTTCGAATCGTTCGCCGCCGAGCACGGCCCTCGACTGCGTGCCGGTCTCGTGTCGGCCTACGGGCCCGACGCTGGTCTGGAGGCGGCGGCGGAAGCACTGGCGTACGGCTTCGAGCACTGGCACCGCCTCTCGGAGATGGAGAATCCCTCTGGGTACCTGTACCGGGTGGGCCAGACGGCAGCGCGTCGCGAGCGGCGGCCGCCACCAGCGCTCCCGGCACCCGAGCCGACGGCAACGCCGGACTTCGATCCGGGATTGGTACCCGCCCTGAACGATCTCAGCGAGTTGCAGCGCACCTGCGTGCTCCTCGTGCACGCCTTCGGTTGGACCCGGGTGGAAGCCGCCGAACTGCTCGACATCGACGAGTCGTCCGTTCGTACCCACATTCGTCGTGGCATGAAGAAGCTCCACGGAGCACTGGAGGAGAAGCAGCATGTCGGTTGATCTCGATGACCAGCTCGCCGCCTACGGATCGTGGCTGCAGCAACGCTCCGGCGCCGATCTGACCGCACCGTCAAGCACTGCGCCGCGGGGCGACGGCGATCGCATCGACAGCCGCGTTGCCGAACCACCGACATCGTCGAGATCGGCACTCCGGAACCGGTGGCTGCAGTCAGCTGCGGCGGTGCTCGTGGCGGTGGGCATCGGCGGCCTCGTCGTTGCACAACGACCCACCGCTCCCCCGGCATCGACCGTCGAGAGCCCGATCGACCCGCCGGCGCAGCTGTTCGTGCTGCCCACCGATCCAGCGGACCTGCAACTGACGAGCGGTGACGTGTCCACGGCCAGACCCGAGACCGACGCCACAGCGTCGACGACCTCCGAGTACGTCCTGATCGGAATCGACGATGGTGGCAGCTACTCGGACATGGTGCTCGTGGCGGCGACCGACGCCCCGCCCGGGTTGTTCGTGGGCGCCGACCCGATCGAGATCGACACCTCGACCGGCCCCGCGCTCATCGTTGAGGGACCCCCGCCGACGCAGCGCATCGCGCAACAGCGCAGCGACATCTGGCTCCTGCTCACCGGCAGCAACGAACGAGAGGATCTCACCGAGATCCTGGAGCGGGTGACGGTGGATCCGTCCGGCGCCATCACGGTCCAGGACCCCCAGCGAACGGTCATCGAGTCGTTCCGTCCCGACCCCTCAGCAACCGACTACCGCACCTACTACGACGTGATCGACGCAGCCAGCGGCACCACCTTCGTCGTCGAGACCGCCACCTCCCCATCGGCGCTGGTCCTCGGCGCATACGCCGCTGCCGACGCAGCACCGACAACGGTGAACGGCACCGCTGCATGGATCTTGACCTTTGGCGACGGACTGTCCGAACGCGCCGACACCGCCATCGTGTGGCGAGCGACACCCAACCGGGTCGTTGCGATCAGCGCCGACGCCGACGCCGACGAGATCCGAGCGATGGCCGAGGGGCTCGAACACGTCACCGAAGCGGCCTGGCTCGCAGCGTTGCCGGGAGCTTCCGTCGAGGACTGAGCCTGGGGCCTCAGCGGGCGACGATCGGCGCCGGACGCGCCAGCCACGACGGGCGATCGGTCCACAACCGCTCGATTCGGTACAGCGGTGCGAACGCCACGAGGAACAGCGGCATCGGGAACCCGATCAGCATGAACGCCAGGATCGCGAGGTGCATCAGCCACGCTGCGATCACCCACCCCGTCCGAAGGCGCCCACCGAGCAGTGCGACCGGTGCTGCCAGTTCGATCACGATCGTGGCAGCTGCAGCCAACGGCCACACCCCGTCGAGGCGGACTCCGAGCCCCGCCAACGGTGACGGCGACGACCCGAGCAGATCGAGTCGCGCCGCAGCGTAGGCGACGTGGTTGCGGAGCGTGTCGCCGAACACCCAGTCGACACCTCCGTACCGGAGTTTGGCGACGCCTGCGACCACGTACGTGACCACCAGGACGAGCGCTGCCAGCGCGATCGGCCAGCCGTAGGTCGTCGACTCCACCGAACCAGCCCGGCCCAGAGCGTTGGTTCGGCGACGCGGCATCGAGCGACCAGGCGTCAGCGGAACGTGCCACGGCGACGATGAGCAGGTACATCACCATCAGGTTCTCGAAGTGGAGCAGTTGCCCCCACGACGCTCGGTACGACCCGAGCGAGAGCATCCCCAATGCGAACAGCGGCCCAACGATGCCGAACCGCCAGCCGGCGGTGAAGCCGATCCCTGCAAGCACCGTGGCCGCAACCACCACATCGATCACCACGCTCGACACGGGTGCGTCGAGAACGCTCGCCAGACCAACGCCCTCGAACCCGGTGCGACGATCGCCCAGTTGCAGAAAGACCGGAAGGCGGATGAGCAGATAGGCCAGTGCGAACGCTCCCGTCAGAATCCGCAGCATCGCCAACCGTTCCGGTGGCGCAACCGCATCGACGATCGGCAACGACCGTGCCGACACCGCGCTCCCGGCCACGCCAGTCACTGCGGCACCTCGCACGAGGCGTGGACTGTGCGATCCAGCAGACTCGCAGCCCCCTCGACCTGGGCAACGACGTCGTGGCGTTCGGAGACCACTTCGATCATGAGGTCGCCGGCGGGCCGGTCGCTCCAGCGGGCGGCCCGATCGGCGATCTGTTCGCACCGTTGCGCAGCTCTCCCATCGGAGATTGCTCGACGGAGCTCACCGGCAACGATCAGCGGATCGTCGCTGTTGCCGACCACCTCCAACGTCAGCGTGGTCGCCCTGCCGTTCTCATCGATGGCCTGGGCGGTGGCGAACGTCACCGCATCGCCACGCGCCCGCGAGTACATCGGATACGTCGACAGCGGGAAGCTGTCGCGATCGAGCACCACGGGCGCCACGAGCGCGCCGACCACGCCGGCGGTGACCAGGATTCGTGCTCGACGACCCACCACTCCAGCATGACGCCTGAACCGCTTCGCCGACACCCTGCTGCTCGAGCAACAACGGCCACTCTGGCCACTCTGGCGGTGTACGTGAGCAACAACGTCCGATCCGAGCGTTGTCGCTCACACAGACGTCGATTGCCCGGTTTCCTCCCGGTTCCCCGCCAACTCGAGGGCGCCAGATCGTGTGCCCGCGCCCCAGTACGCCCGGGCGATCACCACGCAGATCAGACCGATCACGCTGCTGTACGCCAGTGCCCACTCCGCCGAGATGTTGTCGGCGATCAGCCCGGTGATCGGCGCACCGATCGGCGTCGAGCCGAGGAACGCCACCGCTTGCAGTGCAAGCAGTCGACTGCGCATGTCTGGCGGGCACAGCTGTTGGGTGATGGCATTCGCGCTCGTGATGAACGCCGCGCCGCCGATCCCGAACGGGATGCACCAGGCGTAAGCGAGCCACAGATTCGGCGCCCATGCGAGTCCGAACCCGGCCAGCGACATCATCACGATCGATCCGAAGAACCACCCCATCGTGACCACGCGCTGTCGAGCGGTGAGGAGCGATCCGGTCAGCGAGCCCACCGACATCACCGCGAGGATGAACCCGTACGACTCCTCGCCGCCCCAGCGAACGTCGGCGAGCTTCGGGAACACCGTTGCCTGATTGAAGGCCGCCATCGAAATGATCACGAGCAGCGAATAGATGATCAACATGTCGCGGTGGCCCACCACGAAGGCCACAGCTTCGCGGATCGGCTTGCCGCCTTTGGCACGTCGCGTGGTCGGGAACATCTCGTCGCGACGGATCGCGACGAGCGAGAAGATGATCGCAAAGAACGTCACGCCGTTGAGGATGAAGCACCATGCCGTGCCGATGGTGGCCACGAGCAGGCCGGCCAGGGCCGGGCCGAAGATACGCGAACCGGTCATCACCGCGGTGTTCAACGATGTCGCGTTCGGGATGTCGACCGTCGGAACGAGTTCGGTCACCAGGCCGCGACGAGCCGGGTTGTCGAAGGCATTGACCACGCCGAGCAGCACCGACAGCACGTACACCACGGGCAGATTCACCCACCCAGCGAGATCGAGCGCTCCCAGCATCAGCGCCTGCGCCGCCAGGGCGCTCTGGGTGACGATCGCCATCGTGCGGCGGTCGCGTCCGTCGGCGATCACACCCGCCCACGCCCCGAGCAGCAGCGTGGGCAGCATCTGCAGCGCCAGGGTGATGCCCACCGTGGTCGCCTCGCCGGTGATGCGATACACGAGCAGTGACATCGCGGTCATCTGCAACCAGGTGCCCACGTTCGAGACGGCCAGCCCGCTGAAGAACAGCCGTGCGTTGTAGTACCGCAGCGAGCGGAACGTCGATGACATCAGCCGTCCATCGTTACCGCTCACGCCGCCGTTCCCACGATCGAGCCCGTCGCCGGATATTGACATTCGACTCTGATGTCGCAGCATCCCGAAGAGGACACTCGAGTCGAGAACCCCCTCTCAACTCGATCATGAAGAAGTTGTCTCATGTCCCGTTCATTCACCCCTGTTGTTCGCAGTGTGCTCGGAGCGCTCACCGTTGGACTGTTGACGCTGACCGCCTGCGGAAGCGACGAAGAGACCTCCGGTGGCGACACCGCCACCACCGAGGAGTTCTGCACCGGGCTCGGTGAGATCGTGCAGGTCGAGGACGACAGTGCCGTCGCCGGACTCCAGGACCTGGCCGCGACCACCCCCAAGCGAGGTCGCCCATGACATGAGCGACTTCGCCGACCTCTTCGCCGAATTGGTCGCACTCGAAGTCGACGAGTCCGGCGACGCCGGAGCGGTGTCCGCAGACCAGCTCGCGCAATACGACGAGCTCTCCGGCCGCCTGAACACGTGGTCGAACGAGAACTGCCCGGACCTCCCCGAGAACGTCTTCACCGGCGGCTGACCGGGACACCGGGGTGTCGGCCGGCTCCCACCGTTCGGCACCCCGGGACGGCCCGATGTGCCACAGTGTCCGGAACCCATCAAAGGAGAACCGGTACATGACTCAACGAACCACACGATCGATCCGTTTCACGACGGTGCTCGCCACCGTTGGGGCACTCACGCTCGGCGCCTGCGGCAGCGACGGTGACAGCGGTGGCAGCTCGGAAGCGTTCTGCGACAGCCTGCTCGCGATCAACGAGGCGAGCGACGACATCAGCGACGACGACGGACTGGCCCTGCTGCGAACTGCCGCCGATGACGCACCGAGCGAGATCTCGCAGCAGATGGAAGAGTTCGTCGACCTGTTCGAGGAGCTGTTGTCGTTCGATCAGGAGAATGCCACGGAGGAGCAGATCACCGAGTTCACCGAGCGCGCCGAGAACTTCGACGAGACGTCGGCCGACATCGAAGCCTTCGCCACGGAGAACTGTCCGAACCTCCCCGACGACTTCTTCGACTAGACCCGATGGAGACGAAACCGGGGCTCGGACCCCGGTTTCGCTCAGTCGTCGAGCTTCAGGGCGTTGATGAAGACGTCGCCGGGCACTTCGACCCGCCCGATCGACTTCATCTTCTTCTTGCCCTCTTTCTGCTTCTCGAGCAGCTTGCGCTTGCGGGTGATGTCACCGCCGTAGCACTTGGCGGTGACGTCCTTGCGCCTGGCTTTCACTGTTTCGCGGGCGATGATCTTGCCACCGATCGCCGCCTGGATCGGCACGTCGAACATCTGCCGCGGGATCAACTCCTTGAGCTTCTCGCACATCCGATTGCCGTACTGGTACGCCGAGTCACGGTGGACGATGGTGGAGAACGCGTCCGCGGGCAGACCGTTGAGCAGAAGGTCGACCTTGACCAAGGTGGACGGGCGGTACCCGGACAGCTCGTAGTCGAGGCTGGCGTAGCCCTTCGTACGCGACTTCATCTGGTCGAAGAAGTCGATGACGACCTCGGCCAGCGGTACCTCGTACACGAGCTCGACCCGCTCTGGCGACAGGTAGTCCATCTTCTTCATCTCGCCGCGCCGCGTCTGACAGAGGTCCATCAGGGCACCGGTGTACTCGGTCGGCGTGATGATCGAGATCTTGAAGAACGGCTCTTCGATGGCAGCGATCCGCTGCGCCTCGGGCATGTCGGCAGGGTTGTCGACCAGTTCGATCGTGCCGTCGGTGCGGGTGAGCCGGTACTCGACGCTCGGGGCGGTGGCGATCAGCGCCAGCCCGAATTCTCGTTCGAGACGCTCCTTGACGATCTCCATGTGGAGCAGACCCAGGAAGCCACAGCGGAATCCGAATCCGAGCGCACCGGACGACTCGGGCGTGTAGGTGATCGACGCATCGTTGAGCTTGAGCTTCTCGAGCGACTCGCGCAAATGCTCGAAGTCGTCGCCGTCGATCGGGAACAGGCCGGAGAACACCATCGGCTTCGGATCGCGATAGCCGGGCAGCACCTCGGTGGAGCCGCCCGATGCGCTCGTGACGGTCTCGCCAGAGCGGGCATCGCCCACGTCCTTGATGCCGGCGATCAAGTAGCCGACCTCGCCCGGGCCGAGTTCGGGAACCGGCGTGGGAACCGGCTTGCGGGTTCCGATCTCGATCGCTTCGTGGTTGGCCCCCGCTTGCATGAAGGTGAGCTTGGAGCCCGAGCGCATCTTGCCGTGCATGATCCGCACGCTCGACACCACCCCGCGGTACTGGTCGAATTGCGAATCGAAGATGAGCCCTTGCAACGGGGCGTCGGGGTCGCCGGTTGGCGCCGGGATGCGCTCGATGACTGCGTCGAGGAGGTCGGGGACCCCTTCGCCGGTCTTGGCCGACATGCGGATGATCTCGTCGGCTGGGATGCCGAGAATCTTCTCGATCTCGCCGGCATACCGTTCGGGATCGGCCGCTGGAAGGTCGATCTTGTTCAGTGCCGCAACGATTTCGAGGTCGTTCTCGAGTGCGAGGTAGCAGTTCGCCAGCGTCTGCGCCTCGATGCCTTGAGCGGCATCGACCACGAGCACCACGCCCTCACAGGCGGCGAGACTCCGGCTGACCTCGTACCCGAAGTCCACGTGACCGGGGGTGTCGATCAGGTGGAAGACATGGTCCTTCCAGTCGACGCGTACGTTCTGGGCCTTGATGGTGATCCCTCGCTCGCGTTCGAGGTCCATCGAGTCGAGGTACTGCGATCGCATGTCGCGGGCATCGACAGCGCCGGTGATCTCCAGGATCCGGTCGGACAGCGTCGACTTGCCGTGATCGATGTGAGCAATGATCGAGAAGTTGCGGATCCGGGACAGTTCCATGTCCAGCCCCACGCTATCTGCGCACGTTGCCGGTCCGAGAGGGGGCCCGATAGAGTCACACGGCTGTTCAGCGCGGGCATCGGGCCCTGCTGCGCACATCATTCGACGAAAGCAAGGTGTCCACGGCCATGGCCAACATCAAGAGCCAGAAGAAGCGCAACCTCACCAACGCCAAGCGCCACGAGCGCAACAAGTCGGTGCGCGCCGAGATGAAGACCCGCACCAAGCGCGCCGAGACCACGGTTGGCACCGACGAGAACGACGAAGCAGTTCGTGCCGCCGTGAAGCGCATCGACTCCGCTGCGTCCAAGGGCGTCATCCACAAGAACGCAGCGGCCCGCAAGAAGAGCCGCCTGATGAAGAAGGTCAACGCCTCGGCCTGACCCGTCACCGACGTCGAATCTGCCCAGCATCGTGCGCCGAGCGCGCGACGCTGGGCATTTTCCGCGTCTGGGTCACTGCAGTCTGCGCTGCGCTCCCCGCCCCCTCTGCGATGAGCGGACACACCACATCTGCGGGGCTCGCTCATCGTTGACAGGATCAGCCGACGGAGCGAGCGTCAGCGACGCAGCTTCGACAGGCGGGCCACGAGCACTTCCATCACCAGCTCCGGCTCGAGGTCCTTGGCCCCACGTAGATCGAGGTCGGCCTGCGCCAAGAGTTCGATCGCCCGACGCGTGGAGGCCGGGCCGAGACGGCGAGCGTTGGCGAGCGCCTTCTTCGCCGGGAACGCCGATTTGATCCCAGTCGCAGCCATGGCGTCGGCCTCGGTTCGAGCGTCGACGCCGTCGAGTTTGGCGATGTTTGCGTAGTGACTGTGCATCATCGCCATGATCTGCAGCGGGTGGCGGCCGCCGGCGTGCATCATCCGCCCGAGCAACGTGAGCGCCTTGGTGGTGTCGCCGGCGTCGACCGCATCGGTGAAGTCCCACGGCGGCACTCCCCCGGCCTCACCGAGGAACGGCTCGATCTCGGCAAACGTCAACGTCTGCTCGGCCCCGTAGGTGCTGGCGAGTGTTGCGAGAATGCCGTCCAGGCGTCCGGCGTCCTCACCGAGCCATGCCGCCAGTTGGGCCGCAGCTGCCGGCTTGATGCGCAGACCCGTCGCTGCGATGTGCTCGGAGATCCAGCCCTGTCGATCCTTGGGACGCGACGGTGGCGAGGTGTTGGTGACGACCCCGACCGCCTTGACCGCGTCGCCCAGCTTCTTCGGAACGCTGCCGCTGTTGATCACCAGCACGAGGTCGGATGTCTCGAGTGGATCGCTGAGATAGCCGAGCAGTGACGGGAGGTCACCGGCAGTGAACCGTTCGACCCCTCGCGCCACGACCACCCGCTTGTCGGTGATGAACGCGGGCGTCTGCGCTGCATCGACCACCGACCGCAGTTCATAGTCGTCGCCGTCGAATTCGTCGACCATCATCGCTCGATCGCCGTCACCGACGAGTTGGTCGACCAGTTCGTGGACCGCGGTGCGCAGCACCGATTCGTCATTGCCGCTCAAGAGGTGGGTTGCCATCGCGAGGTCGATTCTTACCGGGTCCCGGCGCGGACGCGACAACCGGTGCCTCACGTTCGGGTCCGGACCTCGCTGCCATGGCAGTGATCGCCAGCACACCAACGGCGATCGCCGCCCAACCAACCCAGACCCAGGGCGGGTCGGGTTCGAGCCGGGCGCCCAGCCTCGCCACGGTGTCGACCCACCTGGTACCGAACTGTGCCGGCATCATGACGACGGGGGCAACTGCTGGAATCGAGCCGGCGATCAGCCCAGCGGGCAAGCCGTACAGCATCACGAATCCAGCGACCGGCACAGCAAGCAGGTTCGCCACCACGCTCACGAGCGGCAACCGTCCGAACACGATGACGCTCGGCAACACCACGCCGATCTGCGCTCCAAGCGTGATGCCCAGCGGAACGGCGACCGGACCGAGCACGGCGAGACGTTCGGCGAACCACGGCCCGAGCGTGCAGACTCCCGCCGTGGCCCCGACCGAGAGCCAGAACCCGATCGACCAGGCGAGCAACGGGTCGACGAGCAAGAGACCGATCACCGCAAGCGCCAGGATGCGCACCGGTGCTCGGTCACGACCCGTGACGTAGGCAGTTGCCGACAACCCCGCCATCACGCCAGCACGAAGAATCGACGGCTCGAACCGTGTCAGCGCCACGAACCAGGCAATGAGCGCCACGGTGAGCGCCCACCGCGCCATCGGTCTGAGTCGCACCAGCAGCGGAGCGCAGACGGCCAGCATGAAGGCCACGTTCTGTCCGGACACGGCCGTGAGATGCGACAGGCCGCTGGCACGGAACCTGTCGATCATGTCGCGAGGTTGATCACGGTCGTCGCCGATCACGAGCCCCCGATAGAGCGATCCGTACGGCGCCGGCAACGAGTCAGCGGCCCGCTCGATCATGGAGCGGACGCGATTCGAGGCACGAGCGACCGGACCACCTGCATCAACGTCGCTGGCCCACTCGAGATCGAATTCGCCGACCACGTGCTGCCACGCAACCCGTCGGGCTCGTTCGGCATCGAGCAGCTGCCGATCGCCACTCACCGAGATCCACTCGCCTCCACGCCACGACCCGACTCGCTGCTGCTGTGCTCGACCCCGAGACCACGACTCGAATCGCTCCCCCTCGATCTCGACGATCACACGCGTGCTCGACGGATATGGCTGCGGGTCGTCGACCAGGCGAACCCATCCGACGAACGGCCCCAAGCGATCCGGCGCCAACGAGTCCCACGATGCTTGCGAACGCACAGCCCCACCGACCGAGAAGAGCAACGCAACGATCACGATCCGGGGCGACCGCACGGCAACGCCGCAGGCGACACCCACCACGAGGGCCACCGCCAGCGAGCCGGATCGAACCGCGGCGGTGACGGCACCAGCAACGGCAACCACCGCAACATCGGTCACCGCTTCACCGGCGCGATCGTCGGAGCGCCACCGAGCCCACCCCGTCATGCCATAGCCTGGGCAACTCGTGGCTTCGCTCACCCCCTCGCCTCCTCGTGCCTCGCGCCGCAGCCAGCAACCGGTCGTCTGGCCCCCGGTCCTCGAAGGGCCGCGCTGGTTCCGCGCACGCATCCGCGTCTGGGGTCCCGTCGCTGCGTTGATGGTGCCTGGCGTGGTCGGGCTGATCGCCCTGATCTCGTTACGGCTGTTCGACGGAGTGCTGAGTGGAGCCATCGGCTTGATCGGCGGGGTGTTCGCCGCGCCTGCGTTGCTGGCGGTCGGCGCACCATTTGGTGACCGATCGCTCTACCCGCTGGCCGTTGCGGCGTCTGCGGTGCTGTGGCTGGCGGTCGGTGTCGTCGCCTCCCGGCGGGCCACGCGAAATCCGGTGGCGACATGGCGCGACTACTGGCGCCACTTCGCCTGGCTGTGTGCGGGAGTGTGGGCTGGTGCGGCGATCGCGCTCGGCTTGGCAGCACTCTCGGTGTCCGACTCGCTCTTCTGACATCGCCGAGCCGGGCCGAAGCGGTCGCAGTACCGCTCATGTGGTCACCAGGTCGCGTAACGCTGCAAGCTTGGCCGGACCGATTCCCGGTACGCGGTCGAGGTCATCGACCCCGAGGAACGGGCCGTTGCGCTCGCGCTCGGTGACGATCGCCGCCGCGGTGGCCGGCCCGACGCCGGGCAACGTCTCCAGCAGTGCGACGTCGGCCAGGTTGACATCGATCGGACCCACCGGAGCGACCGGCGAGGATTGCCCATCACCGAGTGCCGACCCCGGGGCCACTTCCTCCCCGACCAGCGGGACGTAGACGCGGCTGGCATCCACCACGACCGCAGCGAGGTTCAGCGCATCCCAGTTCGCGTCGGGCGTGGGACCACCGGCAGCAGCCACGGCGTCGCGCACGCGTGCGCCGGGTGGAAGCTCGTACACGCCCGGCACGGCCACGGCGCCGGCAACGTGGACCACGACGGCGGTGGTGGCCAAGGTGGTGGGAACCGCGTCGCTGCTCGGCGCAATCGAGACCGCCGATTCCACGGTCGTGGCAGCGCGTGGGAGTGATGCTTCGGTGGACGGTGGGGGCATGCGCACGAGCCAGTACGCCCCGAGGCACACGATCAGCGTTGCCACCGACGCACCGATCAGTCGCCCGACACCGAACCACTCCAACCATGCCCTGACACGTTCGGTCACCGACCGAGGCGGCAAGGGCCTCGACAACGATTCCACGATCGACCTCCTCGACCAGCAGGTGCGCAGCGCGCAACATCACCAGGAGGGAGTCGGTGTTCAGACCTTATCGGCGGTGGTCACCGTCCCGACGACGCAGCCCGCCAGAACGCCCGGTAGCTCGGGTACTCGACGGCCTCGGTGATCCACCCCGAGCGAACGAGTTCGTGGTGCAACCGAGGCAGGTTGCGCCAGGGCACACCCATGTCGACATGGTGCGCAAGGTGCCAACCGGTGTGATATGGCACGATCCAGTAGCGCGCCAACAGGCTCTGATGGATCACATGGGTCGTCCGGCGACGGTCACGCGAGCGTTCCATGCCACCGTGCTCGGCGATCGAACGCAGCCGGTTCGACACCTTCCACAGCGTCGACCATGACAGGATCCACACCACGTACGCGAGCGGTCGCATGAAGATGACCGAGGCGCCCAGCATCACGGTCTGAACGGCCAGGATCTGCCGGGCCTCGACGCTGCCCCGCCGGAGCGAGAACCAGAGACCACGGAAGTTCTTCGAGGCACTGTTGCCGAGCGCGTCACGCTTGAGCTTGCGGCGCCACGACGCCGGCGTGACCGGGTAGCCGGCGTAGAGCCCGAGGTCGGGTTCGTCGGGGCCCATCTCGTCGCGATGGTGTGCGAAGTGCACCCGACGGTAGGCCAACATCGCCTGGTAGGTCGGGTAGGCGAGCAACCACCGACCGACGGTGTCGTTGGCGCGTCGGTTGGTGAACAGCAGTCGGTGGGCAGCCTCGTGGGCGAGGATGTTCAGGCAGACGTGCCCGCGGGCCATGAGCACGAACGCCACGAGATAGGCCCACCAGGTGTTGATCCACGCCGCCGCGATCACGACACCGAACGACTGTGCCAGGGCGCCTGCCACCGTGATGACGTTGCGCCCGTTGGACACCCGCCGGAGTTCGTTGCGCAACGGTTGGGTGGGTTTGGCTCGATCGTTGAGACGATCGGTGGGCAGCACGTCGGGCAACAGCGACGGCACGGGGACCATCGAGCCCGGCACGGTCGGCACCGCCCGCAATCGGTCGGTCGGCTCCACGATGGAGGTCATGAGGTGATGTTACACTCGACGACCGTGACGAACAACATTCGTATGGCCGAGAGCGTCGGGCCCATCACGCAGTCCCGGCCGCTGACGCCTCGCTCGATCGTGCTGTCGCTGCTGCTCGGCTCGCACCCGCCGACGATGCACGTCGGCCGCATTCTCGAATTCACTTCGCTGTTCGGCCTCAGCGAGGGGGCGGTGCGCACGGCGCTGTCGCGCCTCGTCGCAGCCGGCGATCTCGACAACGACGACGGCTCGTACCGGCTGACCGGCCGCCTCCTCGAACGCCAGGCCGAGCAGGACAGCGGACGCGACACTCCCCCGACCACATGGGACCGATCGTGGTGGACCGTGACGGTCCTCGCCGACCGGCGTCCGATGACTCAGCGCCGTGCGTTTCGCATCAGGGCTGCCGGGGCCCGTCTCGGAGAGCTACGACCGGACGTGTGGTTCCGACCCGCGAACATCGAGATCCCGTCTGGCGCCTTCGAACACGACGACGTCGTCGTCACCCGCGGCGCCCTGGTCCTGGGTGACGACCACGAGCTGGCGCGCCGGCTCTGGGACTTCGAGGACCTGACGAGCGCCGCACATGGGCATCTCGAAGCACTCGAGCAGTCCGTCCGGCAGCTCGAACGAGGAGGCGACGGTTCATTGGCCGAGGTGTTCACCTCGCTGGCCGCAGCCCAGCGGTTCCTGCGCGTCGAACCGCAACTTCCTGCCGAGCTCGCGCCGCCACCCGCCAGTTCCGCCGTGCGCGCCGCCTACGGCGAGGTCGTCGAGCAGTTCCAGGATCGGTTGGCGGCGTTCTTCGCCGGGAGCGCGCCGCAGTGACGACGCTCAGTACAGCCGGGCGGTGAGCTGGCGTCGGTAGTCGGCCGTACGGGGATCGTCGGGGCCCATCAGCTCGAGCAGGTCGACGTACTGCTGGCGTGCGTCGTCATCGGTCTTCACCTGATCGAGCAGCGCTGTCAGCTGGGCGTCGTAGTCGTCGGACGGCGCCGTGCCCACGCGAGCCAACGCAGCCACATGGCGGGTGCGGTCGGACTCGGGAATGCGTGCGAGCAGCGCCAGCGCTTCGTCGGTGTTGCCATCGGCGATCAGCAGTTCGGCGAGCGCAACGATTGCGTCCTCGTTGGCCGGTTCCAGATCGAGCGCCGCACGCAGACTTGCTTCGTCGGCTGCTTCGATGAGTTCGCCGACTGCGACCTCGGCCTCGCTGGGCAACAGCGAGTCGACGAACCGCTGCACCTCGTGCTCGGGGTAGGCACCCACGAAGCCGTCGACCACAGCACCGTCCTTGAGTGCGTAGACCGCAGGAATCGACTGCGCCTTGAACGCCTGGGCGATCGCCGGGTTCTCGTCGACATTCACCTTGGCGAGCACGACCTTGCCCTCGGTGGCGTCGATCACCTTCTCGATGATCGGACCGAGCGTCTTGCACGGTCCGCACCACGGCGCCCACAGGTCGACCACCACAGCGGCGTGCTGCGACTTCTCGATGACCTCGGACTGGAAGGTGGCGTCGGTGACGTCGATTGCTGCCATGCACCCAACGTTACCGGCCGACCGATCGGGCTCCGGGGCACGTGCCACGACGATGGCACCGGCCGCTGCGCCGGTGACTACCCTCGGAGGACACATGACTGGCGATGGAGTTCACCTGGACGCAGTACCCGGCATCGACATCGAGCGTGTCACCGCCTGGCTCGAAGCGAACGTCGAGCATGCTGCCGGTCCGTTCGAGTTCGACGTGATCGCGGGCGGCCACTCGAACCTCACCTACGGCGTCTCCGGCTCGTCCGGACCTCGCCTCGTGCTTCGCCGGCCGCCCCTCGGCCACGTGCTCGCCAGCGCCCACGACATGGGCCGCGAGCATCGCATCCTGGCTGCTCTACAGGACACGGCGGTGCCCGTGCCACCCGTGAAAGGCTTCTGCGACGACCTGGACGTCAACGGCGCCCCGTTCTACGTGATGGGCTACGTCGACGGCCATGTGCTGCGCGACCGGGAGAGCGCCGAACGGCTGCTGTCGGAGTCGGCTCGCTCCAACGCGAGTCGGTCGTTGGTCGACACGATGGCGGCCATACATGCCGTCGACATCGATGCCGTCGGACTGAGCGAACTCGGCCGCCACGAGGGCTACATCGAGCGGCAGCTCAAGCGATGGTACGGCCAGTGGAACCAGGGCAAGACCCGCGAATTGACTGCGGTCGATCGGGTGTACCACGGCCTGCTCGAGCGGATCCCCGAGCAAGGCCCCGCAACCATCGTCCATGGCGACTACCGCCTCGACAACTCGATGGTCGACGCCGACGGCAATGTCATTGCGGTGCTCGACTGGGAGATCTGCACGCTCGGCGATCCGCTCGCCGACGTCGGGCTGCTCCAGGTGTACTGGAACGGACCCAACGACGCCGAGAGCGCATGGAGCGGCACCTCGACGTCGGCACCGGGTTTCTGGGATCGTCGTCAACTGGCTGAGCGGTACGCCGAGGTGTCGGGGCGCGACATCTCACAACTCGACTTCTACGTGGCATTCGCATTCTGGAAGTTGGCGTGCATCATCGAGGGCGTCTACTCGCGCTATCTGGGCGGAGCGCTCGGCGACCGACCGCCCGAGGAACTCGCCCCGTTCAAGTTGCAGGTCGAGCAGGCTGCCGCCTCGGCCGAGAAGTACCTGAGTTCGCTGCCGTGACCGGCGATCACGAATGGCTGGTCGACGAGCCGATGCTGCACGAGCCCGTGCTGGTCGTGATGCTCACCGGTTGGATCGACGCCGCAGGGGCAGCAGCCGCCGCGGCTGACGCATTCTCGAAGGAGTGCGAGACCAGCCCCATCCTGCGTTTCGACGACGACACGTTCATCGACTTCCGAGCTCGGCGCCCGGTGATGGCGCTGCGCGACGGCATCAACACCGATCTGTCGTGGTCGACGATCGAACTGCGCGCCGGACGTTCCACATCGGGACGCGACGTCCTGGTACTGATCGGCCCCGAGCCGGACATGCGGTGGCGACGGTTCGCTCAACTGGTGAGCGACATCGCGGTGGAGCTCGGCGTCACCAAGATGGTTGCACTGGGCGCCTACCCCTTTGCCGCTCCTCACACGCGTACCCCTCGCTTGTCGTGCTCGTCGCCGTCGACGGAGGTGCTCTCCAACGTCACGTTCGCGCGAAGCTCCGTCGACGTTCCCGCCGGTGTCGCTGCCGTCCTCGAGCACGCGCTGCACGCCCGCAAGATCCCCACGCTCGGTATCTGGGCGCAGGTTCCCCACTACGTCGTTGCGATGCCCTACCCCGCGGCATCGGTGGCCCTCCTCGATGGCATCACCGAGGTGACCGGCATCGAGGTGTCGGCACCCGAACTGCGCGATGCCGTCGGCGCCCAGCGCGCCCGCATCGACGCGAGTATCGACGACAACACCGAACACCTCTCCATGCTCCGCCAACTGGAGGAGCTCCACGACGCTGCCATCGACGGCGACGCGACGGATGGGCCAGCAATCGAGATGCGTTCCGGTGACGAACTCGCCGATGAGATCCAGGCATTCCTGCGCGATCAGGACTGACATCCACCACCACCCGGTTGCCATCGACTATCTCTAGGGCTTCGTCGATCGAGCGCAGGGGGTTGCAGTGAGCGGAGCAGACACACCACAGGGGCCGGGTTGGTGGCAGGCGAGCGATGGGAAGTGGTACGCACCCGAGCAGGTCTCGGCATCGCAGCCCCCAATTCCCCCAGCGCCGGCAGCTCCGGTGGCGTCGCCGACCATGCCGGCGGGGCCGGGCCCGACCGTTGACGGATCCAGCCAGCCCGGTTTCTTCGGACGCCTCTTCGACGTGTCGATGAAGACCTTCATCACGCCCAGCATCATCAAGGTGCTGTTCGTGCTCGGGATCGTCGTCATCTCCCTGGGCACCCTGTTCTTCGTGGTCGCCGCACTCCAGGGCGACGGCGCCGGCTTCTTGCTGTTGATCGCCCCCATCTACTGGTTCATCGGCGTGTTGTACCTGCGTGTGATCCTCGAAGTGATCGTGGTGCTGTTCCGCATCGAGGAGAACACCCGCAACCGGCGCTGAACTGTGCAGTCCGACGGAACCCGCTGCGGGTCGACGGTGCCCGTCCAGGCTGACTACGTTCGGGCCATGAAGGTCGACGGCAACATCGGAACCGACCTGCGGAACATTCCGCAGAACGCCAAGGAGGTGGAGGCCGCAGGCTATGCCGGTGCCTGGACCGCCGAGACGGCGCACGATCCGTTCCTGCCACTCCTCCTCGCCGCCGAGCACACCGACACCCTCGAGATCGGCACATCGATCGCCGTCGCGTTCGCTCGCAACCCCATGACGCTGGCCAACACGGCCTGGGATCTGCAGGCCTACTCACGAGGCCGCTTCATCCTCGGGCTCGGCAGCCAGATCAAACCGCACATCACCAAGCGCTTCTCGATGGAGTGGAGCCATCCCGCGGCACGCATGCGCGAGATGGTGCTCGCGATGCGCGCCATCTGGAACACCTGGCTCACCGGCGACAAACTCGACTTCCGCGGCGAGTTCTACACGCACACGTTGATGACGCCGTTCTTCACACCGAACGCCAAGGAGCTCGACGGCTTCGGCCCACCGAAGGTGTTCCTCGCCGGCGTTGGCGAACTGATGACCGAGGTTGCCGGCGAAGTGTGCGATGGCTTCCTCTGCCACGGATTCACCACGGAGAAGTATCTGCGTGAGGTCACCATTCCGGCGCTCGAGCGTGGCCGAGCCAAGGCGGGCAAGACCATGGAGGGCTTCGAGATCGTCGGGCCGTCCTTCGTGGTCACGGGCGTGGACGACGCCGAACTCGACGCCGCCGCCGCCGGAACGCGTCAACAGATCGCGTTCTACGGTTCCACGCCTGCGTACCGCAACGTGCTCGACATCCACGGTTGGGGCGGGCTGCAGGACGAGCTCAACGCGCTGTCGAAGCAGGGCGAATGGGAGCGCATGGGCACCCTGATCGACGACGAGATGCTCAACACGTTCGCCGTGGTGGGCTCGCCCGAGGACATCGCCCCCGAGCTGTCGCGCCGCTACGGCGACGTGATCTCACGCATCAACTTCTACGCGCCGTATGCGAGCGATCCCGACCGCTGGTCTGCGGTGATGGCCGCCCTGCGCGCCGCCTGATCACGCCACGGGTCTGACCCCTGATGTGACGGGACCGGGCCTCAGTGTGCGTGGCCCACGGCGCTGGCTCGCCGACGGAGCCGCCCGCCGCCACCGAACGCCACGATGAAGAACAGCGCGGACGTGAGCACGATCGTAGGGCCCGAGGCCACATCGAGGTGGTAACTCGCGTTCATCCCGATGAAGCCGCTGAAGGCCCCGATGATGCCCGCCAGAGCGAGCATCTTGCCGAAGCTGTCGGTGAGCATCCGCGCCACGACCGCCGGCACCACCAGCGTGGCAGCGATCAGGGTGACTCCCATCACGTTCATCGTCGCCAGCACCGTTGCCGACAGCACCACCATGAGCAGCGCATCGATCCACGCGGTCCGAACACCCGTGGCCGCGGCCACCTGTGAGTCGAACGTCGTGAACAACAGTTGACGGTAGAAGACGAAGATGATCGCCGCGGTGGCAACCGAGACGCCCACGATCAGCAGGACGTCGGCGTTGGTGACACCGAGGACATTGCCGAACAACAGTGCATCGGCGTTCCTCCCCGGCGATCCGTAGAGCTGCACCAACGCCAGACCGAGCGCGAACGACGCAGTGGTGACCACCCCGATCGCCGCATCAGAGCCGATCGGACGACGGCGCACGATGCCGCCGATGGCGAGGGCCGTCACCACCCCCCAGATCCCCGCGCCGAGGAAGAGGTTCACGCCGATCAGTCCGGCAACGGCGTAGCCGCCGAAGATCGAGTGCGACAGGCCGTGGCCGATGTAGCTCATGTTGCGCAGCACCACGTAGCACCCCACGACGCCGCACAGGGCACCGGCGATCGTGGCCACGTAGATCCCGTTGCGAAAGAACTCGAACTCGAACGGTCGGAGGATCTCGTCGAGAATCATGAGGCCGCTCCCCCCTCGCCGGCCGTTCGACGCCGACGCAGCTGCGTGACGGTGTTGTCGACCGGCGCGTCCACCACGACGCGCATCCCGCCGTGTTCGAGGATTTCCATCGGCGACCCATAGGTGCGTTCGAGTACGTCGGGGACGAGCACGTCTTCGGGGCGCCCAGCGCCGATCACCGATCGGTTGAGACACACCACGGTCGGCAGGTGCGCCGCGATGCCGTTGAGGTCATGGGTGGTCAGCACGATCGTGAGGCCCTGCTCGTTGAGATCGTCGAGCAGATGCAACACGTCGTGGCGCGTACGCACATCGAGCCCCGATGTCGGTTCATCGAGGAAGATCACCTCGGCGTTCGTGAACAACGCCCGGGCGAGAAACACCCGCTGCTGCTGCCCGCCGGACAGCTCACGGATGTGGCGCCCACCAAGGTCGTGCATCCCCAGCCGGTCGAGCACCTCTGCGATCTCGACTCGTTCGCGTCGGGTGATCCACGGGGTTCGCAGCCCTCGGGCGCGAGCCATGCCGACGCATTCGGCAACAGTGACAGGAAAGTTCCAATCGATCGACTCCACCTGAGGAACAAGGCCCACCGCCAGGCCCGGCGAACGACGTACCGATCCCGACACCGGCGTCACCGTGCCGAGCATCGTGTGCAGCAGCGTCGACTTTCCCGAACCGGAGGGCCCGACGATGCCGACGAGGTCGCCGGGCTCGATCGTGAGGTTGACGTCGATGAGCACCGGCGGCCCACCTCCGTAGTTGACCGTGAGGTCGTCGACGACGATCAGTCCTCCGGCGCTCGCCGGCGGATCGGCCGCCTTCACCACCACGTCACCAACAACGTCTCACGTCGGGAGCGGAGCTCACTGCGGGTACTCGGCATCGTCAGCGACCACGTTGCGCACGACGAAGTCTCGCAATGCGCTCGCGTCGCCACCCAACGCCTCGGTCATCGTGATGAAGTTGAACTTCATCAACCCGAGCCACGAGTGGTCTTCCTCGCCAGGCGCTCCCGGCAGGTCGTCGTCACGGAGGTCATCGACGTATTCAGCGCCCGTCTCCTTCGCGATCTGCTCGAGGATTGGCGACGGGAACACCTCGGAACCGAAGATGGCCGGCACGTTCTCTGCCTCGATCTGTTCGATGAGGTTCACCACGTCGGCCGGGGTCGGGTCGCCGAAGTCAGCGGGTTGCACCGCCCCGATCACGTTCCATCCGTAGGTGTCGGCAAAGTAGGCGTAGGCGTCGTGGTACGTGACCAGCTTGCGGGCGTCCTCGGGGATCGAGTCGAAGGCCTCACGGATCGCGGCGTCGAACTCGTCGACGATCACGACGAATTCGTCGAAGTTGTCGTTGATCTCGTCGGCGCACTCGGGCAGCGCTGCGGCCATCTCCTCACGGATGATGTCGGCGTAGACCTTCACCAGCGTGGGGTCGGTCCACAGATGCGGGTTTGGTTTGCCTCCGTCTTCCGGGAACGAGAAGTCGTACTTGTACTGATCGGGCTCGATGGTGCGATCGCCGAGCTCGATCACCTCGACCCCGTCGGCCACGTTGGCGAGCGCGAGTTCCTTGGTGGGCTCCTCGAGTTGGAGTCCGTTGATGAACACCACGTCGGCGATCGTCATCACCTCGGCAGCCGACGGCGGCGGCTCGAACGTGTGCGAGTTGGTTCCTTCGGGCACGATGCCGGTGATCGTGGCGCAGTCGCCGATCACGTTGGCCGCAATCGAGGTGATCGGCGCCACCGTGGTGACGACCTGGAACTGGTCGCCTGCGCCGGAGCTGGAAGCTGTGTCGCTCGAGGAGGTGTCGGCGGAGGGGGTGTCGGCTGAGGAGGTGTCGGCGTCGTCGCTTCCGCAGGCGGCGAGGACCAGGGCAGCGGTGGCGAGACCGGCGACAGCGCGTCGAGAGTGAGTGTTGGACAACATGGGCGAAACTCTAGTTGCGACCTGGACGCAACGAGTGTCGAGCGCGAAAAAGTCCACAACCAGGAACTTCGCGAACCACTACGCACCTTTGAGATGGCGTGGCTATGGTCGCTCGGATGCGTCGACGACCGGTGGAACCTGGCTGACGTCTTCGTGGGCCGTCTCGACGTCGATGGAGCACAGCGCATCGAACGTGTCGTCGACCGACGGCGGGTCCGTGTTGATGATCGTCGAGCCCGACGATGAGCTCGCTGCGGCGATTGCCGGCGTGACCGTCGTCGACGACCTCGCGCACACCGAGTGGTTCGTCACCTTGGCCGACACCGCTGGCGCCGCCGCGACTCGCCTCGACACCGAGGTGGCGATCACCGACCGCGCTGCGAGCGTTGCAGCCGATCGACGCCGACGTGACGGTTGCTGCGACGACGAGCATCCGTTTCGTCCACCACCCCACCATCACGGTGCGACAGTTCGGCCCAGGACGCATCGTCGCCACCGGGATCGCCGACCTCGAGGCGCTGCGCGCACCACCCGACGTTGTCGAGCGTTCGTCAGCAGGCTCCTGGAGCCATCGCACATCCCAACCGAGACCGGCGACCTCGGCGTTGGCGTGGTCGGTTACGGCCCATTCGGCGGAATGGGATATCTGCACGGTCTGGCTGCCACCGAGACCGACGGTCTGCGCTTCGTCGCTGCTGCCGACTCCGCCAGCGAGCGACTCGTGGCCGCCCGAGCCGACTTCCCCGAACTCGTCGGACACGACTCGGCCCAGGCACTCGGCGACAACCCGGCTGTCGACATCGCGATCATCGCGACGCCGCCGGTCTTCCACGCCGAGTTGGCGATCGAGTTGCTCCGCGCCGGCAAACACGTGGTCATCGAGAAGCCGATGTGTCTGCTGCCGCGACGACGCCGATCGCATCATCGCCACCGCAGCCGAACACGACCGAACGGTCACCGTGCACCAGAGCCGACGATGGGACACCGACTGGCTGGCGCTGCGCCACGTCGTCGCCGGCGGCGACATCGGCGACGTCTTCAACATCGAGACGTTCGTCGGCGGCTTCGAACACCCGTGTCGAGCGTGGCACTCGGAGGAGTCGATCTCCGGCGGGGCGATCTACGACTGGGGCTCGCACCACATCGACTGGATTCTCCAGCTGTACGGGTCGTCGCCAGCACGCGTGCTGTGCTCGACGCACACCCGTGTGTGGCACGACAGCACCAACGCCGACCAGTTGAGCCTGTGGATGCAGTGGTCCGACGGACGAGAGGCCACATTCCGCCAGAGCGACGTGTGCGCGATCCGACGACCCAAGTTCCACGTCGAGGGCACCCGCGGAACGATCGAGGGGCACTACCGGCCGTTGCACACCGACCGCGTGGTGCCCGGTCGCGGGCATGTCGGGGAGGTCTCCCACCACGCCGAGGCACCCGTCGATCTCACCGTGGCCACCTACGACCCGATCGTCGGGCTTCGGACGTCCACGGTCGGGCCCAGCGTGCCGGCCCGAGTGGGGATTTCATCGAAACCTCGCCGATCACCTGCTGCTCGACGAGCCGCTCGCCGTGCTGCCCGAACAGTCGCGCGACGTGGTGGCGGTGCTCGAAGCCGGCCATCGTTCCGGTCACAACGGCGGCGAACTGATCGAACTCGGGTGAGCACTCATCGAATCGGCATCGGGGTGATCGGCGCCCGTTCGATGGTGGCCACACGTGCGGTGATGCCGGCGATCGACCGCTCGGAACATGCCGAGCTGATCGCAGTGTCATCGCTCGGCGGTGCCGTCGCCGAACCCTGGGACACGCTGTCGGTCGAGACCTACGACGACGTCCTCGAACACCCCGATGTCGACGCTGTCTACGTCCCGCTCCCCAACGGCATGCATCGGGAGTGGGTCGAGCGGGCTGCCGCATGCGGTAAACACGTGCTGTGTGAGAAGCCGGTCGCATCCACCGCTGCTGACGCGGTTGCCATGGCGGTGGCATGCGACGCCGCTGGGGTGCTGCTCGTCGAGGCGTGGATGACGCCATTCGACACACGTTGGCGAGCCGCGATCGACCACGTCGCCGGAGGCGGCGTCGGCACACCGGTCGACGTCGACGCGTCGTTCACGTTCACGATCGGGGCCGACGCCGCCGACAACTACCGATGGTCCGCGAGCACACGGTGGCGGTGCGCTGCTCGACGTCGGCATCTACTGCCTCGGGCCGATCGTGGAACTCTGGGGCGCAGCACCCGACGTGGTCGAGGCCACGGCGTTGTGGCACACCACCGGCGTCGATGCTCGAACCGAGGCAACGTTGTCGTGGAACGACGGCCGAGAGGCACGGATCCGGTGCTCATTCGTCGACCCCGAGGAGCAACGTATCGAGATCGTCGGTGACGCAGCGGCCATCGTCGTCGACGCCGATGCACACACCGGCGGCACCGCGGCGGCGTCGTTCCTCGTCGGTCGAGGCGAACGGCGGTCGCCGGTCGAGCGGGTGACCCCCTCCGACCCGTATTTGGGTATGGTCGACACGTTCGCCCGGGCAGTCCGCGGTGACGCTCCCTTTCCTCGCACGATGTCGACCACACTCGAACTCCTCGGTCTGATCGAACGGATCGCGGAGGCCTGCGAGTGACGGCCGACGCACCGGCGGTCGAACCGCGCCACGAATGGCACACGGTGCGCGACGGTAGCGATCCGGGCCCTGACGGCGACGCATCGACCTGCACGCCGTGCACTGGGACCCATCGGCAGCGGTGGAGTCGAGCATACGCCGTTTCTGCTGGTGCACGGACTCGCCTCGAACGCCCGGCTGTGGGACGGCGTTGCTCGCCATCTGGCGAGCGTGGTCACCGGTGGTTGCGATCGACCAACGGGGTCATGGCCTGTCGCGAAGGTCGATGACGGCTACGACATGGCGACCGTGGCCGACGACCTTCGACTGCTGATCGACCACCTCGGCTGGGAGCGACCTGCAGTGGCCGGCCAGTCGTGGGGTGGCAATGTGGTGTTGGAGTTGGCGTGGGCACATCCGGAGGCGGTCTCGATGATTGCCTGCGTCGACGGTGGCTTCATCGACCTCGCGAGCCGCTTCCCCGACTGGGACGATGCGGCGGCAGCGCTTGCGCCTCCCCGATTGGCCGGCACGCCACTCGCCGACATCCAACGATGGATCGAGGCCAGCGCGGCCGACTGGCCGGAGAGCGGCCGAGCGGGAACCCTCGCCAACTTCGAGGTGCGAGACGACGCCACGATTGCGCCGTGGCTCACGTTCGAACGCCATCTCACCGTGCTGCGTGGGTTGTGGGAACACCAACCGTCGAGCCGCTACCCGACATGCAGGTGCCAACGCTGCTCGATCGGCGCCGACACGGGCGACGTGGCCTGGAGCCATTCCAAGCACGACGCGGTCGACGCTGCACTCGAGGCCTTGCCGGTCGGCCGAGCGGTCTGGTTCAGCCCGGCCCATCACGACGTCCACGCCCAACAACCCGATGCGGTCGGCGACCTGTTGCACGGCGCCACCACGCGCACCGGCATCTTCGCCGCACCATCGACGGAGGAACCACGATGACCACACCCCGCATCCTCGCCATCATGGGATCGGGCGAGACCGCGCCGACCATGAAGGGCCCGCACCGCGCATCTTCGACCGACTCGGAGCCGACGTCGACGCCGTGCTGCTCGACACCCCATTCGGCTTCCAGGAGAACGCGCCGATTCTCGCCGCCAAGGCCATCGAGTACTTCGGCGACGCCATCGGACGCAAGGTCGAGGCCGCCGGACTCACCCGCAACTCGACGGTGACGACACGGTGGCCGTCGAACGTGGCATCGCCAGGGTGCGCCGCGCCGACTGGCTGTTCGCCGGGCCAGGCAGCCCGACCTACGCACTCGATCAGTGGACGGGCACCGCCGTACCCGACGCGATCACCGAGAAGCTTCGCTCCGGTGGCGCCGTGGTGTTCTCGTCGGCAGCAGCGTTGACGCTCGGCGTGGCGACCGTGCCGGTCTACGAGATCTACAAGGTCGGGCGTCCACCGCACTGGCTCGACGGGCTCGACGTGTTGTCGGAGATCGGGCTGAACGTCGCCGTGATCCCGCACTACGACAACGCCGAGGGCGGCAACCACGACACACACTTCTGTTACCTGGGTGAGCGCCGGCTGTCGATGCTCGAGCCATTGTTGCCCGACGGGGCGTTCGTGCTCGGCATCGACGAACACACCGGCGTGGTGATGGACCTCGATGCCGACACCGCCGAGATCGTCGGCAAAGGTGCCGTCACATTGCGCCGAGCCGGCGAGTCGGTACGCATCGAAGCTGGCCAGACGATCCCGATCGACACCCTCCGCGCCGGCCCACAAACCGGCGGAGCTGGTCACTCCACCGATGCCGGCACACCGGGGTCCGACCTCGGTCTGACCCCTGACCGAAGCGCAAGCGGCAAGGAACAAGGAGCATCAACTGGCTCGAGCACCGGAGCAAGTGGGCGTTCAAACACCGCAACCCCCGATTCGCTCGCCGCCGCCTCGAAGACCCACGAGGGCGACGTTCACCGACGCGCTCGCTGAACGCGACGCCGATCGCGCCGTCGCGGCGATCCTCGAGCTCGAAACCGCCATCGTCGACTGGTCCCGCGACACCTTGCAGTCCGACGACGTCGATCGGGCCCGCGCCGCGCTGCGGTCGATGGTGGTCCGTCTCGGCGAGGCCGCCACCGGTGGACTCCGCGACGAACGCGAGGTGCTCGGGCCGGTCGTCGAAGCCGCGCTCGCGGCCCGGGTCGTGGCCCGAACCGAGAAGGCATTTGCCGTGTCGGACGCCATTCGCGACGGACTGATTGCGGCAGGTATCGAGGTTCGAGACACCCCCGATGGGGCAGAGTGGTTGGTGAGCGACCGCTGAAGCCACTGCCGACTCGACGATTGTGCCAATGACCGACCCATCACTGACCCCGTCCGCCGAACCACCCACACCGGCCGACGCCGCGATTCGTCTGCAGCGGCGTCACCAAGCGATTCGACGGCACGTCGGGCGCGGCCGTCGACGACCTGTCACTCGACATCGAACGTGGCACGATCATGGCGCTGTTCGGGCCCGTCGGGCTGCGGCAAGACCACCACGCTGCGGATGATCAACCGTTTGATCGAACCCAGTGACGGCACGATCGAGATCGACGGCATCGACGTGATGGGCCAGTCGCCGCAGGAGTTGCGACGAGGCATCGGGTACGTCATCCAACAGGTCGGCCTGTTCCCGCACCGCACGATCGCCAGCAACATCGCCACGGTGCCGACGATGCTCGGTTGGGACAAGGCTCGCATCGCCGCTCGCGTCGAGGAGCTGACCACGCTCGTCGGCCTCGATCACGACATGCTCAACAGGTACCCGGACGAGTTGTCCGGTGGACAGCAGCAACGCGTCGGAGTGGCCCGGGCGTTGGCGGCCGATCCACCGGTGCTGCTGATGGACGAACCGTTCGGCGCCGTCGATCCAATCGTGCGTGGACGCCTGCAGGACGAGTTGCTCGATCTCCAGACCAAGGTCAGCAAGACCATCGTGCTCGTCACCCACGACGTCGACGAGGCGCTGCGGGTCGCCGATCGGATCGCTCTGATGAACGTCGGTGGCATCATCGAGCAGTTGGCAACGCCTGACGAGTTGATGCGAGCACCCGCGAACGACTTCGTGAGGAGCTTCGTGGGTGAAGACCGCGGCCTGCGACGGCTGGCGTTGAACACCGTGTCGGCCCTCCGCTTCCATCAGGGGCCTGTCGTCGACACCACCGCCACCTACGACGAGGCCGAGCAAGCCATCCGCTCCGAGGGCACCGAGTGGCTTGGGCTCACCATCGACGACCGGTTCGTCGGCTGGTCCAAGGCGGCCGACGTGCGCGCGGCCGGCGCCAACGGGACGGCGCTCGCCGATGTCCAACGCTTCGACCCAATCGCCCAGGTCGAGCCGTCGAGCACATTGCGCGCCGCAATGGAGCTGATCATGTCGTCGAACTCCTCGGTTGCGGTGATCAACGACGACGGTCGGTTCGGTGGTGTGGTCACGCTCGAGGACATCCGGCGGGCACTCGCCAGCGACGACATCGAATCCGCTGATGGGACGGCATGACGTCCAGTTCGCTGCTCGCCGAAGCAACCAATCCCATCATCAGGTGGGAATGGGTCGTCGAGGAGTCGGATCAGATCTGGCAGTCGATCGTCGAACACGTCACCTTGACGATGATGGCCATGGCGCTCGGGCTGGTCGTGTCGTCGATACTCGCAGCGATCGCGCTTCGCCACCGCTGGGCGATGACACCGATCACAGCCACGACGAGCCTGATCTACACGCTGCCGAGTGTGGCGTTGTTCGCCCTCCTCGCCCCGGTGTGGGGCAACCTGTCGCGTTGGACCGCTGTCATCCCCTTGGCCGGCTACACCCTGCTGATTCTGGTCACCAACATCGTGGCCGGCTTCCAGGCGGTTCCGCCATCGGTGCGTGACGCTGCCGACGGCATGGGGATGAGCCGGGCCCGCAGGGTCCGAACCGTCGACCTGCCGCTCGCCGTCCCCTACATCGTCACCGGGATTCGGATCGCAACGGTGTCCACCGTGGGTCTCGTGACGGTGGCGGCGATCATCGGGCAGGGTGGGCTCGGGCGGTTGATCTTCAGCGGGCTCCGCCGGGCCTTCTGGACCCCGATGACCGTCGGTGCGTCGCTGTCGATCATTCTGGCGCTGGTGCTCGACGCGGTGATCCTCGTCATTGGGTTGTGGCTGGCACCGTGGCAACGTCGACGCAAGGCGGCATCGTCGTGAGCATCTCACCGTCCTCGATGCGTCCCTCGCAGAGCCGCGGTGCCCCGCGACATCGGATTCTTCGACTGGTTCTTCGACGCCGACACCTGGACCGGCGACACGGGGATCATCGCGTCGTTGATGGACACCGTCATGTTCTGCTCGATCGTCACAGTCGCCGCTGCTGCTGTGTCGATCCCGCTCGCCTCGGTGCTCGCCCATCTCCGACGTGCCGAGGTGTCGAGCACCTGGCTGGTCAGCATCAGCCGGGCCGTTCCCACCTTCGCGATCGCTGCGCTGCTCGTGCCGTGGTCGCTCGAACGCGGCTGGGGCTTCGAGCCGTGGCCGATCTTCATCTCGCTGCTGTTGCTGGCTCTCGTCCCGATCTATCTGATCACGTACACCGCGATACGCCAGCTGCCTGACGGCCCCGTCGACGCAGCACGAGCCCTCGGGCTACAGCGAACGTTCGATCCTGACCAAGGTCGAGTTGGCCTTGGCCTCGTCGCTGATCTTCAGTGGCATCCGGGTGGCCGCCATCCAGGTGGTCGCAACCGAGCCAATCCGAGCATTCCTCGGCGGAGACGGTTTGGGACGCTATGTTCGAGATGGATTCGGACAGAACAACAACACCCTGGTCCTCGGTGGGATCGTTCTCATCGGTGGCCTGGCCGCTCTGACCGGTCTGGCTTTCGTGGCGCTGGAACGACTCGTGCTGCCGAACGGCATCCGCCGACTCACTCGACAACAAGGAGAAACATCACCATGACCACCCTCGAACACTCGACGCCGCGTCGTGCGCCTCCTGGCCCCGCTCGCGGCACTCGGTCTCGTCGCCGCCGCGTGCGGTAGCGACGACGACTCATCCGACGCGAACCAGCGACCACCGAGGCGGAGACGGAATCCACCGACGCTGCGTCGCCTGCCACCACCGCGGCCGACGACACGAGTGACATGGAGGACGGCCCCGACGATCCAGATCCGCGGCCAGGACTTCAGCGAGGCGATCACCATCGCCGAGGTCTACGGCCAGTATCTCGAGGCGAACGGGTTTCCCGTCGAGATCCTCACACCTGCCGGATTCCGAACCGAGGCCCTCGATGGGCTCCAGAACGGCGACTTCAACCTGATCGTCGACTACATCGGCGGCACACAGGCAGCGGTTGCTCCCGACGCCGAGGCGTCCGCCGACGCCGACGTGATCGTCACCAACATCACCGAGCCGCTCAGCGCACTCGGGGCGACACTGCTCGACTACTCCCCCGCCGTCGACGGCGATGCGTTCGTGGTCCGCGGCGATTCCGAAGCCACGACGATCTCCGACGTGGCCGGGCTCGACTACGTGCTCGGCGGATCGTCGCAGTGCCCGGAGCGCCCGCAGTGCCTGATCGGTCTCGAGGACCCGGAGATCTACGGGATCACCTTTGCCGACTTCATCACCCTCGAGTTCGGTCCGCTCCTCGGCGAGGCGCTGGCCAACAACGAGGTCGACGGCGTCATCTGGAACTCCACCGCTCCGCAGATCACCGAGCAGGGCTTCAAGGTGCTCGAAGACGACCAGGGCCTCTTCCCGGCGCAGAACATCGCTCCGATCATCTCCACCGAGGTACTCGAGGCCTACGGCGACGCAGTTCGCCACCGACGATCAACGAGCTCAGCGCAGTGATCACCACCGACGATCTGCTGGCATGGAACACCGAGACCGACATCGAGTTCCGCGAGTCCGACGAGGTCGCCACCGAATGGCTGCAGGCCAAGGGCCTCATCTGATCACGCCAGGGGTCAGACCCCAGGCGTGATCCGAATACTCGTGACCACACGGGTCAGACCGTGTGGTCCCACCCAGGAGGAAGGCTCGACGTTGTCGCCGATGGCCGCAACGTCGTAGCCGCCCTCCTGCAGGACAACCGTTGGCAGGGCGAGCTGGGCGACCAGCTCGCCCTGTTCGCGGAATCCGTCGGTCGTGACCGCAAGATCCGAGATGGGATCGTTGTGGAAGGTATCGACGCCGAGCGACACGATCACCAAGCTCGGCCCGAACGCAGCGATTGCTTCGCATGCCGTCGAGAGAGCCGCCCGGTACCCGGCGTCGTCGGTTCCAGCAACGAGCGGCACGTTGAGATTGGCGCCCGCCCCCGGCCCAGCGCCGGTCTCGTCGGCGAACCCAGAGATGTAGGGGTATGCCCGGGCGGGATCACCGTGGAGCGACACGTACTGGACGTCGTCGCGCCGGTAGAAGATCTGCTGGGTGCCGTTGCCGTGGTGGTAGTCGACGTCGAGCACGGTCACCTTCGACCCGGTGGACGACGCCGCGTGATGCGCGGCAACGGCGGCGTTGTTGAAGAAGCAGTAGCCGCCGTACAGCGATGACGGTGCGTGATGCCCAGGCGGACGACAGAGGCCGTAGACGGCATGTTCGCCGTCGAGCACCGCCGTCGTCGCGGTCAGCGCGATGTCGACGGCAGATCGAGCAGCGTCGAAGGTTCCCTCGGTGATCGGCGTCGTGGTCTCGAAGCACCACCGGCCCAGCTCGTGGTCGACGATCGCACGGTCGGGAAACGAACCCACGCCGTCGAGGAGACCGGGCATCGCGAACACGTCGGGCACCACGTCGTGCGTTCCGGGGTGGCGAACCTGGTAGTCGCCCCAGGCCCGCTCGAGGAAGTCGACCAGACCCACGTCGTGCACCGCCGCGATCATGTCGGTGCCGAAGCGGTCGGGTTCGCTCGAGTTCGAAGCGGGCGTCGGCGCCGAGCGTGTCACTGATCGCATCGGCCCGACCCGGATGCTCGAAGGGCGGTTGCAGGCCCGACGATTCGATCTCGGCGATGGGCGCGTGCCCACGGTGCCGGTGCGATGCAACCACCCGCATCGTCAGCAGACGCCCGAACGCGCGAGCGCATCGCTGCGAAGCGGCTCGACGAGCACGGCCGCCAGTGCCAGTTCGAGAGCGATCTCGGCGTTGGACTGATGCAGTTCCCAGTCGATGGTGCCCTGTGCCCAGCGCTCGAGCCCGCGCATCCAACTCACGAAGATGTGCCACGCCAGACGCTCGGTGTCGCACGGAGCCACGAACAACTCGGCGGCTTGGGCCTTGGCCAAGTCGGCCTCGATGGCGGCCACGATCCGTTCGCCGACCGCACCCATGCGGGGCGAGTCGGGCACCGAGCGCAGCGTGGCGAGCACCGGGCGCCAGACGTGGCGTCGAGCGTCGATGGTTGCGTGCAGGGCGGTGAAGAGCACTCTGGTGGAGTCGACCGGGTCGGTCGCCGGCTGCTCGTCGAGTTCGAACTCCAACTCGTCGAGGCCGTTGCTGACGAACGCCACGAGCACGCCGTCACGGTCGGTGAACTGGTTGTAGAGGGTGGCGACGGCGACACCTGCACGCTCGGCGAGCTTGCGCATCGTGAGCCCGTCGAGGCCGTCCTCGGCGATGATCTCGCCAACGGCGTGCAGGATCTCCGAACGAGTGCGCTGCTGCCTCGACTCCCATCCCTGGCTCATGGTCAGCCAATACTACGACGCTGCACCTCCCTGTCGTGGTTTGACGCGGACAGAGCGACGTGGTCTGATCGACCCATGACCCGACTCGGCTACCAGATCCCCAACTTCACCTACCCCGGCGTCGGCCCCGCCGATCTCTTCGATGCCGTGGCGTACCAGGCCAAGGAGGCCGACATCTCGGGATTCGACACCGTCTTGGTGATGGACCACTTCTACCAACTTCCGATGTTGGGCGATCCCGACCAGTTCATGCTCGAGTGCTACACGCTGCTGTCGGCGCTGGCGCGAGAAACCAAGAGCGTCCGCCTGAGCGCGCTCGTCACCGGCAACACCTACCGCAACCCCGCGGTGCTTGCGAAGACCGTGACCACCCTCGACGTCGTGTCGGAGGGCCGCGCCCAATTGGGCATCGGGGCCGGCTGGTTCGAGCTCGAACACGATGCGTTCGGCATCGAATTCGGCACGTTCACCGACCGGTTCGAGAAGCTCGAAGAGGCGCTGCAGATCATCATCCCGATGCTGCGGGGCGAACGTCCGTCACTCGATGGCCAGCGCTACACCGCCAAGGAGGCCATCAACGAGCCGCCCGCCGTGGCCCGTATCCCCGTCATGATCGGTGGCGGTGGTGAGAAGAAGACCCTGCGGATGGTGGCCCAGTACGCCGACGAGTCGAACCTCATCTGCGCCCCCACCGATCTGCAGCGCAAGCTCGATGCGCTGGGGGAACACTGCGAACGCCTCGGACGCGACCGCTCGGAGATCACGGTGTCGTGGCAGAAGACCGCGTGTATCGCTCCCACTCGTCATGAGGCAATGGCCGATCTCGCCGCCTACTTCGAGCGCCGTGGCCTCGACCTGGCCTCGATGGGCGACGACGACCGCGACGCGGTCCTCGCCAACTTCATCTGGGGTGACCCGTCCAGCGTCGGCGAACAATTCGCCGCCCAGTTGCAGCCCGGTGTCGACGGCTTCACCATCAACATGCCGGCCAACGGCCATGTCGAGGGCCGTGTCGAACTCCTGGGCCAGACCCTGGCCCCGCTCATCAGCTGACGTAACGCTCGGTGTCTGACACCAAACGTCACGTGGACGGCAGGAGGGCGAGTTCTTCGTTGAGGTACTCGTCGCGGCACTTGGCTCGCTGCAGTTTGCCGCTCGAGGTCTTGGGCAGCGTGCCAGGCGTGACGAGCATGACGTCGCGGGGTGGGAGACCGCACACCTCGAGCGTGCGGTGGTGGATTCGTTCGCGAATGTCGTCGAGGCCGCCGGAGGTATCGCTCACGCGTACTTCCGCCACCACCACGACGCTCTCCTTGCCCTTGTAGCCCTCCATGCCGAAGGCAATGACGTTGCCGGCCCGCACGCCGTCGAGCGGGCCGACCGATCGCTCGATGTCCTCGGGGAACACGTTGCGCCCACCGACGATGATCACATCCTTGATCCGACCGCACAGCACCAGCTCACCGTCGAGGACGTACGCCAGGTCGCCGGTGCACAACCAGCCGTCGTGGAACAACGCGGCGGTCGCATCGGGACGCTTGTAGTAGCCGGGGGTGACCGACGTGCCACGGAGAAGGAGTTCGCCCACGTGACGTTCGGGGAGCTCTTCGAAGGTCTCGGGGTTGACGACCCGCATCTCCAGCCCCGGTACCGGTGCGCCGAGCAACGGAAGCCGACGGGCGGTGAAGCTCAACTCGGTCGGGTCGTCGATCTCGACGGGTTTGGCCACGCGCTGGGTCTCCAACACGATGCGGTCGACGGTGTCGGTGCGCAACCCCCGCCCTCGCGGTGGGAACGTGCCGCCGATCGCCACTTCGGCCATCCCGAACGCTGGGAACATGCCGCCGGCGGTGAAGCCGAATCGAGATGCTTCGGCCACGAACGCCTCGACGGCGCTGGGGTCGACGGGCTCGGCCCCGGAGAGCGCCACGGTCAGCGGCGACAAGTCGAGTCCGTTCATCCGCTTGAGTGCGCGGGTGGCCAGCACCCACGAGAAGTTGGGGCCGGCAGTCGCCGTGGCGCCGTAGTCGGAGAGCCATTGCATCCAATTGCCGGGGTGCGCCAGGAAGTCCTGGGGCGCTGCTTGCACGAGGTCGACGCCCTTGGTCATCGGCAACGCCATGAATCCCACGAGACCCATGTCGTGATAGAGCGGCAGCCACGACACCATCACATCGGCATCGGTGAGCTGCGCGGCGACGGCACAGGCGTCGATGTTGGCGCTGAGCACACGATCGGGAATCATCACGCCTTTGGGCTCACTCGTCGAACCGCTCGTGTACTGCAGGATCACGAGGCGTTCGGGATCGTGCGGCGGGGTTTCCAATGCATCGCCTGATGGCACGTTCGGCGCACCGGGCATCACCGCCTTCATCGCCACGATCGGCGGGTCGCCCTCGGCAGCGACGTAGAAGTCCGCGAGCAGGTCGTCGATCAGCACGAGCTTGGCGTCGCCGTGGCGGATACGACCTCGCGTGCTCTCGATGAACACCTCCAACGAGCCCATCCGCATCGGCAGCGGCAGCACCATCGAGGCAATGCCGGCCAGCCAGCATCCGCGGATGATCGTCATCAGCTCGCGGCTGGTCGGCCCGAGGATTGCAACGTGATCGCCCGGAACCAGGCCGCGGGCCTGCAGCGCCGCCGCGACCGACCGTGCGTCGTCGTGCATCTCGCGCCACGTGACGGTGACAGGGCCGGTGTCGGCGGTCATCGACGAGCCAACGAAGGTGACGCCGGTACCCGAATCGGCAGCAACTTCCAGCCGTTCGATGGTCGACAGCGATGTGGTTTCGCTCATTCGGAGCAGGCTAGTGCCGCATCCCGCGTCGACCAGGATGCCCCGTCCCGAGACGGGAGCAACCGACCGCCACCACTGCATCGTCGACATCGAGCATCGGCTCGCTCATCCGCCAGTCGATCGACGGTGTCGTCGGCGGCTGAACAGCCCTACTGTTCACTCCCACCAAGACGTTCGGGAAGGTGCGTCGTGCGGCCTCCACGCACCTTGACCTCGACGGGGTCGCAGGCGTGGCAGCCGTACTCGACGTGGATGCCCTGGATCGACATCTGGCTCCCACGCGACTTCTCCAGGATCACCTGCGGGCGGTGGTACATGTCATCGCCGCCGCACGTCGGACACCGGGGTCGCGGGTCGCGGGTCCACTCGACCTTGCAGGCTGCGCACGTCAGTCGGATCTGACCATCGTCGAGAGGAGTGCCGCTCAGGTCGTCATCGGTGCCGCAGCTCGGGCAGATGATCTCGAGGGCCATGCGACCACCGTATGCGACATCGAATCCCAGACGCGGCGACGGGACGACTGATCGATGTCAGCCGTCCCGTCGTTCACGTTTTCGTTGGTGTCGGACACCTGCGGTGTCAGACACCTGGCGTGATCACGTCCGTGGACACGTCACGCCGGGTTGTCTCAGAGGAGGCCCTGCTCGGTGAGGTAGGCCACAGCCACGTCTGCGGGGTCTTCGCCATCGGCGGAGACCTGACGCTGCAGCTCGGCAATCGTGTCGTTGTCGAGACCCGACAGGATCGTGTCGGCGAGCGCTTCGAAGGCTTCGGGGGCCTGCTGATACACGCTGTCCGGCATCGTCATCGACACGTTGTAGAGGATGAAGACACCCGGGTCGTCGACGACGTCGAGACCGAGCGCCGGGATGCGGCCGTCGGTGGTGAAGATTTCACCGAAGGTGCAGTCGCCGCTGGCGGTCGAGTCGTAGATCACGCCGGTGTCCAGAATCTGCTGCTGGTCAGCCGGGATCGTGAGGCCGGTCGCTTCTTCCAGGAGCACGAGGCCGTCCGGACGGTTCGGGAACTCGGTCTCCATGCACACGGTGGCGTCAGCGTTGTCGTTGACGTACTCCATCATGGCTTGCAGATCGCCGCCGGCAGCCGGCGAGTCGCCGGCGGTGGCGAAGCCGTAGGTGTTGTTGAACGGCGAAACGCCCACCCAACGGATGTCGTTCTCCGCGAGGTCCATGGCGCAGACACCGGCGGTGAGTTCGGTCGGGTCGAAGCTGGGGTCTTCCTGCGCGAGGTGCACGGTCCAGCCGGTGCCGTTGTACTCGAAGTACGTGTCGATCTCGTTGGCGAGCAGCGCATCGCGGTTGACGACGGTGCCCCCGAGGTTGGTCGAGTCGGTGACGTTGGCGCCGCCGGCTTCGAGCCCGGCGATCGCGAGTTCACCGAGCACGAACTGCTCGACGAAGTCCTTCGACCCGACGTTGACGTCGATGCCGCTGAAGTCGAGCTCGGTCAACGAGGCAACCGAGTTGTCGTCGTCGGTGGCCGTTTCGCAGACGACAGCGGTCGTCTCACCGTCGTCACCACTCTCCATGTCGTCGGTGCTGTCCGGGGCTTCGGTGGTCGCTGAGCCGGCATCGCTGCTGTCATCGTCACTGCCGCACGCTGCGGCGACGAACGAAAGGGCCGCGACTGCGGCCACGAGCCGCATTGGTTTGCTGGTGATTCTCATCAGGGATTCTCCTTGTTGTTGTTCACGAGGTGTTCGGTGTTCGATCAGAGACGCGCCGAAGCAGCGCTCGCGTGGAAACGAGTCAGAGGCCGCTCGGCCGGAGCGTCTTCTCGATCAGCGCAGCGATCCAGTCGACCGTCAACGCGAGGAGCGCGGTCATGACCGCGCCCGTGATCAGCACCAGATCTCGGCTGAGCTTCAGCCCGGCGCTGATCGTCACTCCCAGCCCTCCCCCACCGATCAGGTAAGCGAGAGCTGCCATCCCCACGGTGATCACCGAGCGCGGTGCGCACACCGGCGAGGATCACGGGAACGGCCAAAGGGAGTTCGATCTGTGCGAGCGCTTGGCGCTTGGTGAGGCCCATGCCTCGACCAGCTTCGATCACGCTGCGATCGACCTGCTCGAGGCCGACCATCGTGTTCCTGAGCACGGGAAGCAGCGTGAAGAGCGAGAGCGCCCAGATCGTGGTCCACGGCCCGCGTCCGAGCCATGCGAACGCCAGCACCAGCAACCCGAAGGCTGGGATGGCCTGGGCCGAGGTGGCAACGGCCAGGATCGGCGATCCAACGCGCTTGTAGCGCGGTCGGGTCAGCAGGATGCCGAGCGGGACTGCCATTGTCAGGGTGAACAGTGTCGCCCACAGCGCGATCGACACGTGCTGTTCGAGCTGCGGCTTGAGGTTGGCGTCCCAGTCGAGCGCTCGCTCGTCCTGGAAGATCTTGTCGGCGCTCTGTACGTAGGCGTACAGCGAGACGCCGCCGAGCAGCACGATGAACGGGGTGATGATCAGGCCGACGTTGGTCTTGATCAGCCGGAAACCTGGCGGCAACCGATACGTCGAGACGGCGTCGGCGAGTTCATGGTCGGGGTAGGCGTCATCGACGGCGCGAACATCGTCGAGGTTCGCCGGTCCCGAGTCGGCCTCCTGCACGGGCGCCGACATCAGGCGCTCGCCCCCGAGCCGTTCGTCGAACCGTTCGCGATGTCGGCGGCCTCTTGGATCGCAAGTTCCTCGTAGTGCTTCTTCGCCTGGCCCCGGAGCCGCTTGAGCACGTCGGCGAGGAGCTCGATGTCGAGAATGCCCTGGCATCGGCCGCGCTCGTCGACGACGACCGCCTGTCCTGCGTTCGAGAGCAACATCTCTTCGAGTGCGTCATGCAGCGTGGCGTTCGGCATCACCGTGGCGTTCACCACCGCACCAGCGCGGTCGAGCGGCACGGATGCATCGGCGAGGTGGTGGTTGTTGACCCACCGGATCGGTCGCTGATCGGCATCGAGGACGAGCATCCACTTCTCGGGCGATGCGTCGTAGAGGCGCTGTGCGTCGCCTCGATCGGTGTCGACGCTGATGATCGGCCAGTCTTCGGCCAGTTTCAGATCTCTGACGCGCTCGAAGTTCAGGCCCTTGAGAGTGGAACCAGCGCCGATGAAGTCGGAGACGAAATCGTCGACCGGATAGGCGAGAATCCGCTCGGGCGTGTCGAACTGGCGGATCACCGACTGCTCGCCCAGAATCGCGATGCGGTCGCCCATCTTGATCGCCTCGTCGATGTCGTGGGTCACGAACACGATCGTCTTCTTGAGTTCTTCCTGGAGACGAAGGAACTCGTTCTGCAACCGGTCACGGGTGATCGGGTCGATCGCTCCGAACGGCTCGTCCATGAGCAGCACCTCAGGGTCACCACCGAGGGCTCGGGCCACGCCGACGCGCTGCGCCTGACCGCCGGACAGCTCCTTCGGGTAGCGATCGCGGAACTGGTTGGGATCGAGACCGGTCATCTCCAGCAACTCATCGACCCTGGGGGCAATGCGCTTCTTGTCCCAGCCGAGCAGCTTGGGCACGGTTGCGATGTTCTGAGCGATCGTCTGGTGCGGGAAGAGGCCGATCTGTTGGATGACGTAGCCGATACGCCGCCGCAGCTCGTCGGGATTGACCGTCGTGACGTCCTCACCATCGAAGATGATGCGACCAGACGTGGGCTCGATCATCCGGTTGATGAGCCGCAGCGTCGTGCTCTTGCCGCAGCCCGATGGACCGACCAGGACGAGGATCTCCCCCTCAGGAATGTGGAGGTCGAGGTCGGCAACCGCGGGGACGGTCGATCCCGGGTAGATCTTGCCCACGCCCTGCAGCTGGATCATCGCCTTGGGTTCGGTGATCGAACCGTCGGGGTTTGTCGGGGAGGCGAGATCGGTCATGAGCGAAGTCCTTTCGACGTCGTGAGTCGACGTACGAGCGTGAAGAAGAGGTCGGCGACGAGCGCCAGAAGAATGGTGAAGGCAACTCCGGTCCACATGCGCTCGACCGAGGTGACATCGGGGAAGCGCTGCAACCCGTCGTTGATGTAGCGGCCGAGGCCGGTGCCGCCGACGAGCGGCGCAATCGCGGAGATGCCGATGACCAACAGCGTTGCGACGCGAATTCCGGTGAGGATGATCGGCCACGCGAGCGGCAGCTCGACCTTGAGCAGACGCTGGGTCGAGTTGAGGCCCATGCCCTTCGCCGATTCGATCACCGCTCGGTCGACTTCCTCGAGACCGGTCACGGTGTTGCGGAGAATCGGCAGAATCGAGTACATCGTCAACGCGATGATCGGGCCACGGTCACCGACGCCGATCGCGGGGATCGAGATGAAGATCGCAAACAGGGCCAACGACGGGATGGTCAGCATGATCGAGGCAACCCCGATCACCGGACCCCGCAGTGACGCGACCCGGTGAACGATGACACCGAGCACCACCGAGATGGCGATCGCGAACACCATTGCCATGACGACGAGCTGCGTCGTCTCCACCGCACGCTCGAAGATCGGGGACCAACCCTCTGCCTGAGACATCCAGTTCCACCACGACTGGTAGGCGTCGGGATTGATGACGAGTGCCGGAAGTGCGACGATCCCGTCGTACATCACGCGAACGCCCTCGAACACGTCGTTGTTCGCAGCGGTGTCGGCGACGAACAGCCACCACAGAACCGCAGCGAGAAAGAGCCCGCCGATGATCCCGCGGATGGGGATGCGACGAGGAGACGGCGTCACCTTCGCAGGGGCCTCGGGAGGCGCCGGGGTCCGATCCAGAACATCGCTCATGGTGCGGCTGCCCCCTCGTTTCCGGTGGCCAGCGTGATCCATGTTGGGTGCGATGTCGTGTGATCGATGTGTTCCTCTCGCGGCCGTCTCGGGAGGCCTCGGTTCGCGGAGACGGGCGCGGGCGTCTGCCTGCGACCTCGTTGATGCGTTGCAACGACCATACCCACTCATGCCGTCACGACAACCTTGGACCCGCGTTGCGAGGGGTTGGCCACGCCAGCAACGCCTGCTGCAGCACCGCTCAGGTCGGTTCGGGAAAACTCCGGGCGTTCGTGGTTCAGCTGCCGACAGGCGTCAGAGGCAGGCGCGTACCGCGTCGTTCAGGCTCACGGTGCGGGGGTCGCCAGCAATGCCACCGGCCATCTGATTCATGACATAGCCGTAGCCCACGTGTGCGTCCGGGTCGGCGTAGCCGAGCGAGCCGCCGGCACCAGCATGACCGAACGAGGACGATGACAGCATCGGGGTGAGTTCGCCGTCGAGCATGAACCCCATCCCGAATCGGCTCGGCACCACGAGGCACGCATCGGGACCGTTCACCGCTTCCGCGCGCACGACGCCAACGGTGGCGTCGTCGATCAAACGGGTGCCATCGACCGCGCCGACGGTGGCCGCGTACATGCGCGCCAGGCTCCGGGCGGTGGTGATGCCGTTGGCGGCAGGCATCTCGGTGGCGTGCACGGCCCGACTGTTGAAGGCGTCGGCCGGACCGGCCAGCATCACGCCGCTCATGAACAGCGCGTTGAAGCCCATGGTGCCGGGACCGGCGATCTGCATCATCATGGCCAGCGCCTCAGGATCGGTGGGAGGCGGTGCGGCTTCGAGTCGGCTCACCCGTGGCTCCTCGCTCTCGGGGAGGCCGATCCAGAAGTCGAGACCCAACGGGCCCGCGACCTCTTCCGCGAAGTACTGCCCGATGCGGCGACCGTCGACGCGGCGTACCAACTCCCCGGCGAGCCAGCCATAGGTGACGGCGTGGTACCCGTGCCTGGTGCCGGGCTCCCACACCGGAGTCTGCGCCCCGAGCGCTTCCACCACGGGGGTCACCGCCATCAGATCGTCGAAGCTGAGGGGCGCGGTGGCGTAGGGCAGTCCGGCCTGGTGGCTCATCATCTGGCCGACCGTGACCGCTTCCTTGCCGTTGGCGCCGAACTCGGGCCAGTACGTGCACACCGGCTCGTCGTAGGACACGTGGCCTGCCTCGACCAGGCGGGCCACACAGATCGCAGCAGCGCCTTTGGTGGTGGAGTACACGAGCTGCAACGTGTCGTCAGCCCAGGCCCGGCCGGTCTCGCGGTCGGCGACGCCGGCCCAGATGTCGACCTTGGCCTCCCCGTCGACGTAGAGCGAAAACGCGGCACCCAACTCTCCGTGCTCGTCGAAGTTCCGGGCGAACGCATCGGCGACCGCTCCGTAACCCTCGTCCACCGTGCCATTGATGTCAGTCATTCCTGGGACGGTAGTCAGCGGCCCGTTGCCTAAGCTGGTCGGTCGGTATGAGCGACGCCAACGACACCACTTCGACCGGCACCGATGTGCCCCCGCACCGTTACTCGGCAGCGCTTGCACAGGACATCGAGCTGCGCTGGCAGGACTGGTGGGACGACCACCACACGTTCGAGACGCCCAACACCGCCGGCCCGCTCGCTGATGCCGACCTCGCTGCAGCGCGCGGCGAGAAGCTGTTCGTGCTCGACATGTTCCCCTATCCGTCGGGCAGCGGGCTCCACGTGGGGCACCCGTTGGGCTTCATCGGCACCGACGTGTTCGCCCGTTTCAAGCGGATGACCGGCCACAACGTGCTGCACACGATGGGCTTCGACGCGTTCGGTCTGCCGGCGGAGCAGTACGCGGTGGAGACCGGCCAACATCCCAAGATCACCACCGACGACAACATCACCACCTACCGCCGCCAGCTGCGTCGGCTGGGTCTGGCCCACGATCCTCGCCGCAGCGTGTCCACCACCGACCCGGAGTTCTACCGCTGGACCCAGTGGATCTTCAGCCAGGTGTTCAACGCGTGGTACGACCACGATCTCGACCGCGCCCGCCCGATCACCGAGTTGATCGCCGAGTTCGAAACCGGCCGGCGCACCACTGTCGATGGCCGTGCATGGGCCGACCTCAGTGTTGGCGAACAAGCCGACGTCGTCGACAGCCAACGTTTGGCCTACGTCAGCGAGGCGCCGGTCAACTGGTGCCCCGGCTTGGGCACCGTGGTGGCCAACGAAGAAGTCACCGCCGACGGCCGCAGCGATCGCGGCAACTTCCCGGTGTTCAAGCGCAACATGCGCCAGTGGATGATGCGCATCACCACCTACGCCGATCGGCTCATCGATGATCTGGAACTGCTCGATTGGACCGATGCCATCAAGTCGATGCAGCGCAACTGGATCGGGCGCAGTTACGGCGCCGAGGTGCACTTCGCCTCGCCGGCGGGGCCGATCACCGTGTTCACCACGCGCCCCGACACCCTCTTCGGCGCATCGTTCATGGTCCTCTCCCCCGAGCACCCGTTCGTCGATGAACTCACGGTGTCGGAGCAGGCCGACGAAGTCGCTGCGTACCGGGTCGAGGCCGGCAAGAAGAAGGACTTCGAGCGCCAGGACGACTCACGCGAGAAGACCGGGGTGTTCACCGGCGCGTTCGCCACCAACCCGGTCAACGGCGAACAGGTCCCGGTGTGGATTGCCGACTACGTCCTGATGGGCTACGGCACCGGGGCGATCATGGCGGTGCCCTGCGGCGACCAACGCGACTTCGAGTTCGCCCGCAAGTTCGGCCTCCCGATCCCGGCAATCCAGCAGCCGCCCGTCGCCTGGTTCGCTTCCCGCGAGATCGAGCCGACGCTCGACACGTCCCAGTGGCCGGTCGCGTACGTCGGCGATGCCCCCTACGTGCAGTCGGCGAACGACGAACTCGACCTGAACGGCGTCGACAACAAGGCCGCCGGCATCGAGGCGATGAATACCTGGCTCGAGGCGCACGCCGCCGGTACGGCCACGATCAACTACAAGCTGCGCGACTGGTTGTTCAGTCGGCAGCGGTACTGGGGCGAGCCGTTCCCGATCGTGTACGACGCGGACGGTCGACCACATTCGCTGCCCGACGAGATGCTTCCCGTTCTGCTGCCCGAGACCGAATCGTTCTCGCCGCGCACGTTCGCGTCCGACGACGAGTTCTCCAACCCGGAGAGCCCGCTCGACCGGCTCGACGAATGGGTCGAGGTCGAACTGGATCTGTACCCCGAGCGCGGTGAAGGCCCCCAGGTGTACCGACGCGACACCAACGTGATGCCGCAGTGGGCCGGCTCCTGCTGGTACGAGATGCGCTACCTCGACCCCACCAACGAGCAGCGCTTCGTCGACCGTGAGGTCGAGGAGTATTGGATGGGTCCTCGCACCGACATCCGCCCCGACCACCCGGGTGGCGTCGACCTGTACGTCGGAGGCGTCGAGCACGCCGTGCTGCACCTGCTGTATTCACGCTTCTGGCACAAGGTGCTGTTCGATCTCGGCCACGTGAGCTCCAAGGAGCCCTACGCCCGGTTGTTCAACCAGGGCTATGTCCAAGCCGCTGCGTACAAGGACGAGCGCGAGATCTACGTCGATGCCACCAAGGTCGAGGGCAACGACAAAGCCGGCTTCACCTACAACGGCCAGCCCGTGACGCGAGAGTGGGGCAAGATGGGCAAGAGCCTCAAGAACGCGGTGTCACCCGACGACATGTACACCCAGTACGGCGCCGACACGTTGCGGCTCTACGAGATGGCGACGGGACCACTGGACGCGTCACGACCGTGGGAGACCCGCGACGTCATCGGGATGCATCGCTTCCTGCAGCGCCTGTGGCGCAACATGGTCGACGAGTCGACCGGTGCGTGCACCGTCATCGACGATCCTGCCGACGACGACACCCGCAAGCTGCTGCACCGCACGATCGACACCGTTCGCACCGAGATGGACGCCCTGCGCTTCAACACCGCCATCGCGAAGCTGATCGAGTTGAACAACGCGGTCACCAAGCTGTCGGCAACGCCGCGCGAGGTGGCCGAGCCGATGGTGGTCATGCTGGCGCCACTGGTTCCACACATCGCCGAGGAGTTGTGGCGGGTGCTCGGCCACGATGACACGATCACCTACGTCGGATTTCCCGTCGCTGACCCGTCACTGCTCGTCGACGACACCATCGAGGTGCCGGTGCAGATCAATGGCAAGGTCCGCGGGCGGATCGACGTGGCAGCTGATGCCGATTCGGCCACCATCGAGGCCACGGCGCTCGCCGACGACAAGATCGCGGCGATCGTCGATGGCAGCACTCCGAAGAAGGTCATCGTCGTCCCCGGCCGCATGGTCAACATCGTGCTCTGAACGGTCGTCAGCCCAGCGGGACGCCCGCCCCCGATCCGGTCAACTGCGCTCGCGAGAGCTGGTACGTTCGTCGCACGACGACGAACGGTCAGGAGGCGACATGCCGGTGTGGAAGCTCGAGTCGAAGAGAGCTCCGAGCCCAGTGCAGAGCAGTTGGAAACCCCAAGGGGCCGGTGCCCCGAATCTCCGGTGCGAGTTCTTTGATCCGCCCGCCGACAGGACCGGTGCCGTCGGCACCGACGGCACACTCCGGATCCACGCCGAGGTGGCTGCGTTCTACGACCGGAATCGGCGTCGAGAGAAGGATGGGTTGGGGGTCGTTCCCCACGCAGGCCAGGGCATCACACTCGCCCGCGCAGCACTTCGTCGGAACGCCGACGTGTGGATGAGCGGTGCCGGCTGGGTACGCATGGATCCGATGATGGCAGTGCGTCACCAGTCGGTTCCGCTGAGCTTCTCTTCAGCCGTGAGCGACTTCGGTGTGCGCTCGATCATCGCCGAGGGCGAGATCGCCGCTGACGAACTGGGGCCGGGTCCGCTCATCGTCCAGATCTACCTGGAAGGCCACCCCCGCGAGCCCGTCTGGCATCGCACGCGTGGATGGGACCCTGCCGTCGCCGGGACGTTCAGCACCACGGTCACGATCGACGGCGAAGCGCCCGAGACCCATGTCGACCTCGTACAGCCGACCGATGACGGGTTCTACATCGTCGGGCGGGCCACCGACAATCATGATGTGAAACATGTGCTCCTCACCGTTCGCGACGACGTCACCGGCAAGGTGCTCGGCGCGAACCGCCAGTGGCAGGACCAGCCGCACTCATTCAAGGTGCCGATCGAGCCCTTCGGCGTCTGGTCGTGGGAACTCCCGCAATTCATCGTCGGAGCGACAAGCGGCCACTACTCGTTCGTTGCGCAGGCCGAGGACACCGCCGTACGAGATCAGACTCGAACCAACAAGCAGCGCTGGGGCAACCTCGATCCGACGCCAGTCCGCAGGGACGTGCCACCACGCCAACCGTGATCAGGCCAGCTCCCGCCAAGCGATGAGCGAACCCCCCACATGTGGGGGGTTCGCTCATCGCCGGGGTGCTCGGATCGGACTCGCCGTGCCACTCGGGACCAACGGCCCTGTGTCAGCCGCCGCCACGGCGCGAGCATGTTGGTGGGTCCGATGAGGTGCCCAACAGGGATCGAGGGTCCGGGCCGGGAAGCCGGTTCGGACTGACTGATTCAAGCCTTTCCCCGCAACGGGATCGCACCTCAGCGGGCCCGACCAACGCGTCTGCGCCCGGATGAGGTTGGACCGGGCGGATCAGGGCAGCAGCGACAGCCAATCGAGGTCGACGGCTGCACGCGCCTCGACGCGACATCATCACGTTCGCCAGATCGCGCTCGCGTGGCACATCGAGGTCCATCCCGCGCGACGCAACCGCCGGGTACACCAGGCAGAACAGCGACGCCACTCGGTACTTCTCCCACATGTTCTCGAGGTCCGACTCGGGGACACCCGCGGCGACGAGTGCAGCGATCCATCGGTCGAAGAGCTCGCGTTCCCGTGCAGCGTCGACCTCGAGACACGATCCGACGAAGTAGGCCAGATCGTAGGCAGCAGAACCGACGCCGATGAGCTGGAAGTCCATCAGGATCACCGAGCCATCGGCGTTGAACATCATGTTGTCGGTGCGGTAGTCGCCGTGCAGCAGCGTCATCGGCCCCTCGCTCAGCTGACCAAGCATGTCCTCGACAGCGGCTCCGAACTTCGGGCCCACCGGTTGCAGCGATTCGGGCGGCACGCATCCGGTCGATGCGTTCAGCTTGGCCCAACCCTCGTCGAACAGGGTGGGCAGCATCGCCGGATAGATCGGATCCGCCAGCGCAACCGCCACGCCCGACTCGCACATGCCGTCGGTGCGGTTCCACCAATTGGCATGCCAAACCGCCAGGTTGTCGACGCAGGCCTCGGCGTCGGCGTCGTCGAGGTGGACGGTCTGGTCGAGCATGCGATTGCCGGCCAGGTCCTCCATCACGACGACGAACTCGGCACCGTCGTCGGACACGTTGCTGTGGTATCCGGCAGGAACCAGCACGGGCATGTCGTCGACGACGTTGCGCGAAGAACGCCGCCTCCCGCGAGTACATCCGTAACACCGTGCTGGTGAACGCTGCGTTCGGGTCGATGGCGGTCAGCTTCACCACCACGGTGTCGGGCACGTCGGTACCGGTGAGGTGCGCACGGTACACCGCGCTGCTCACGCCGATGCCGGCGCCGATCTCGTGGACCTGCACGTCGGTCACCTCCCACCCCAGGTGCTCGACGAACCAGGCTGCCGTCAGGTCGGTCGGCGATTTCGGAATGCTCATGGTGTCCCCCTCCGGTGTCGCCCCCTGCGACATCCGACGGTGAAGTTAGCCGAGAGATCGGTCCACCTCTGAGCAGATCCGCCACGCGGAGGACATGTGATGCCTCCGTCTACAGCCGACGTCGGGCGCTCGCGGTACGGTCGCACCACAGAGTTCGACGAGGGGGAATCGGATGAGCAACGACAGCAACGGCGATCGACGGGCACCGGTGAGCAACTGGACGACCGACTACGACATCTTGGACCCGACTACGTGGCCGACCCGTACCCGGTGTGGGACGACCTGCGCGAGCAGTGCCCGATCGCCCACTCTGATCGTTGGGGCGGGTCGTGGATGCCCACGACCTACGCCGACGTGCAGCGTTTCGCGCAGGATCACGCCCACTTCTCCTCGAGCGACGTGGGCGTGCTCACCTTCACCGACGAGGAACGACCGCCGCCACCGGTGGAGATCCCGCTGCCACCGATCGACCAGGACCAGCCCGTCCACACCTGGACTCGGCGGCTGCTGCTGCCGTGGTTCTCGCACAGCCGCGTCGCCGCAGTACGAGCCGTACACGAAGGACCTGTGCAACTCGCTGATCGACGGCTTCATCGAGCAGGGCTCCGCGGATGCCGCCGGCGACTACGCCCGCCAGATTCCGGTGCGAGTGATCTCACTGCTGCTCGGCGTTCCCGACGAGATGGCCGACACGTTCACCGGGTGGGTGCAGGACTTCCTCGAATTCGCCCACGACGAGGCGCGGGCCACCCCGGGCGCGACGCCATGGTCGTGTACCTCGTTGGACGACTCGAAGAGTGTCGTGCCGACCCGGGAGACGACCTGATGTCCGATCTCCTCCAGGCCGAGGTCGATGGCGAGCACGTCGACGACCTGATCGTGATGGGGATCGCCGCGCTCACCTTGATCGCCGGCGTCGACACCACGTGGTCGTCGATCGGCTCTGCGATGCTGCACCTGGCAACCCACCCCGACGATGTCAAACGACTGATCGACGAGCCCGAGATCATGCCGCTGGCCATCGAGGAGCTCCTGCGTGCATACTCGCCGGTCACGATGGCGCGGATCGCCACCGAAGACATCGAGGTCGGCGGCTGCCCCATCAAGGCCGGCGACAAGGTGCTGATGAACTTCCCGGGCGCCAACCGCGATCCGGAGGTGTTCGATCGCCCCGACGAGGTCATCCTCGACCGGGCGCAGAACCGTCACGTCGCGTTCGGCGCCGGCATCCACCGCTGCGCCGGGTCGAACCTGGCCCGCATGGAGCTGCGGGTCGCGATCGAAACCTGGATCGAGCGCATTCCCGACTTCCGCCTGACCGACGGCGCGGAGGTCACGTGGGCCGGCGGCCAGGTACGCGGCCCCCGCCAGGTGCCTGTTTCCTTCTGACGATCGCCGGTTCCCCGAGCCCGGGTCTCCGGGAACCCACGCGCTCGAGGTTCCTTTCCGTCGGGCTGTCTGTCACACTGTTCCAAACCACCGGTTCGAGCAGAGGCAGGCCATGAGCAACGACACCACCACACCAACGATCGCGTCAGCCACCAATGGGGGGCCGGTCACTCCCCCGGTCGACGACTGGGCCACCGACTACGACATCTTCGACCCCCAGTACGTTGCCGATCCGTACCCGATCTGGGCCGAACTGCGTGAGACGTGCCCGATGGCCCACACCGACCGCTGGGGCGGTTCGTGGCTGCCGACACGCTACGAAGACGTGTACGCCATTGCCCACGACATCGTGACGTTCCCGTCGGGCAATGGCATCAGCGTGGTGCCGATGTTGCCCGTCGGCAACGAGAGCGACGAGGGCCACATTCCTGCCCCGGTGCTCACCTCGGGTGTTCCACCGATCAGCGCCGATCCACCGCTGCACACCTGGACCCGCCGGCTGGTCCTTCCGACGATGAGCCCCAATCGGGTCGCCGAGTACGAAGTGTTCACACGTGAGCTCTGCGCGCGTCTCGTCGACGACATTCTCGCCCGAGGCGACGGGGACGCCGCAGCCGAGTACGCTCAACAGATACCCGTACGGGTGATCGGCCACATCCTCGGCGTGCCCGACGACATGGCATCCACGTTCACCGAATGGGTGCGCGACGTCCTCGAGTTCGCCCACGATCCCGAGCGCCGCCGACGGGGAATCGTCGGGATCATCCAGTACCTCGACGCTGCGATCACCGAGCGTGAGGCCAACCCCACCGATGACTTCATCAGCGAATTGATCCAGTCCGAGCACGATGGTGAAGCGATCACCCGCGATGTCGTGATGGGCATGTGCGCCCTGTTGCTCATCGCTGGCATCGACACCACGTGGTCATCGATCGGCTCCACGATGTGGCACCTGGCCGCCCACCCCGACGATCGGCGACGCCTCGTTGCCGAGCCCGAGTTGATGCCGACGGCGATCGAGGAGTTCCTCAGGGCCTATGCCCCCGTCACGATGGCGCGCCGGTTGGTCGAAGACGTCGAGTACAAGGGCTGCCCCATCAAGGCCGAGGAACGGATCCTGATGAACTTCCCGGCGGCGAACCGCGACCCTGATGTGTTCGAGAATCCCGACGACATCATCCTCGATCGGCAACACAACCGCCACCTCGCATTCGGTGCAGGAATCCATCGCTGTGCCGGATCGAACCTGGCGCGAATGGAACTGCGAGTCGCTGTCGAGGAATGGCTCAAGCGGATCCCTGAATTCGAGATCACCGACCCGGCGCTCGTCACCTGGGCAGGCGGTCAGGTTCGCGGGCCGCGTTCGATTCCGGTCACGGTCGGCTGAGATCCGAGGTCACCGCCAACCCACGGGTGGAGTTGGCGGTGACGTCACCAGTTTCAGGACCATCGATCGGACGGCCCCGATCGGTCTCAATCCGCCGTGTCGGCGTCGCTCTGGATCTCGGCAGCGTCAGCTTCGAGTTGGCGCTCCTCGACGCTGTCTGCCGCAGCCATTGCGGCCTCGATCTTGGCGCCCATGTCGGACACCGCGACAACGACCAGACCGGCCTGGCCGGCGTCGAGGTGCTCGCCGAGCTCCTTGAGATCCTTGCGGCTCATTCCGGCGGCTGCGTGTCCCGCAAGGGCGCCGAGCACCGCGCCACCGGCAGTCGTGGCAGCCAACAGTCCGCCACCGATCGCAGCAGCGGGAAACAGCGCAATGACCAAGCCGGTCGCGAGGCCGACGGTCCCGCCGCCCACGCCGCCGACACGCGTCGGCGTCTCGTGCTTCTTGACGATCTTGACCTTGCCGTTGTCCTTGCGCTCGATCACCGCCGCGTCGTATGCGTCGATCAGCCCATCCTGGGTGTGGAGATCGTGAACCGCCTGGTAGTCGGCCTGTGCGCCGTCGACGGTCGAGTAGACCCCGACGTACACCATGAAGGTATCCATTGCCATGTGACACTCCTTTGTTCGATCACCGCTACTCGGTTGACGGTGACTCGGCCTCCAGCATGCACGCCAGACGCGTCGTACGTCTCACCCACTCCGTGCGATTCTGGGATCTCCCGGTCACAAATCGCGAACGATCGGCACCTGACCGTCGTCGACAGCGGCGATGAGTTCGGCGAAGTCCTGCTCGGTGCGGTTCGCATACGTCTCAGCGAACTCCACCACCGCCCGATCGAACGTGTCGTCGTCACCGAGATACCCCGCGATCATCGAGGCGTCGGCGGACCGGGCATGAGCGCGGGCAAGTATGGACCCGCAGATGCAGCCGTACTGCTCGAACATGCGCTCGGGCATGCCCTCCACCACAGCAGACGCCTTCCCATTCCAGAGTTGACGCACATAGAAATCGATCGCTGGCCCGCCGATCGGCTGCGACCTCGCCCAGCCGAGTAGCGCATCCGGTGTGGCTTGGATTCGTCGCTGACCATCGACGACGCGCTCGCCCTCCTGCTCGAAACCGCTGGGTTGGAGGTGCGGTTCGAGCACCGACGTCCCCGCTTCCTTGATCTGCAGGAACAACGGCTCGCCGTCGCCCGACTCGAAGAAGGCGATCAGACATCGCGTGCCGACGCTGCCGACACCAACCACCTTGCGTGCAAGATCGGTCAGCGAGAAGCGGTCGATCAGATGGCGCCGGTCGGCGTTCAGCGTCTCGCGGTAGTCGGCGAAGAAGGTCTCGACTCGCTCCATCTCGCGGTCGCGTTGTTCACCGCGTAGGGCCTCGATCAGCGGCGGGTTCGACACGATCTGGCGCCGCCCGTCGACCACCTCGGTGAGCTTGTTGAGCGCTCCGAGGCTGTTCTTCCGTGCTGCCTTCTTGCGGTTCTTCTCGATGCGGGCCCGCTCCTGCTTGGACGTCTTGAGTGCAGCGATGGCATCGTCGGCGTCGACTTTGAAGTAGAAGAGATCCAACGGATTCATCGCAGCGGCTGCCCCGACTGCACTGCGGTAGGCCCCGACCGCGGCCCGAGCCGCCTTCCGCGTGAACTTCCGGTCGAACTCGTTGTGGCGACCTGCGACGATGATGCTCGCTGCCAGCCGCTTGACGTCCCACTCGAACGGCCCGAGGAGCGTCTCGTCGAAGTCATTGAGGTCGAGGACGAAGCGCTGCTCGGGCGATGTGAAGACACCGAAGTTGGACAGGTGAGCATCCCCGCTCAGTTGTACCTCGAGCCCGGTCCGCGGTCCGGCCGCCAGGTCAGCGGCCATCACCCCCGCCGACCCTCGCAGGAACGTGAACGGGGTGGCCAGCATGCGGCCGTAGCGAATCGGCACCAGTTCCTGCACCCGGCCCACGTCTTCGGCCCGCAGGATCGACAACGCACTTGCTCGGTCCGATGGAACAACGAGTTCTGCGTGCGCCTCCAGGGGTACAGCCGTCCGGTGCTCGCGGCCCGCTTCGGCTCTCGCCGCTTTGGGTTGCCGAGGGATCAGCAGTGACCTGCTTCGGTCGATTTCCAACTCCGTTGACGTGCGCATCATGTCTCTCATCTCGCTGTGCGGTCGGCCGGGAGGTCGACAGGAAAGTATGCCACCCGATTCCGGTCCGATGTCGCCAACGGGGCTCATCACCGCAGGGTGCCGGCGACCGTGCCGGCCCAACGGTGAGGCGAGACAACGACGAACCCCCAGGCCGATGACCTGGGGTGACCGGAACGGAGAACGCTCCGGCCAACGACACGTCAGTCACATGTCTGCGAGCGACAGGTAGCTCTCGTCCTCCTGGGAGAAGTGGAGCGTCAGGACAGCGTGCAGGCCGTAGAGCAGACGCAAGACGTCGGTGGCATCTTCGCCTTCGAGTCGGCTGTTGTCGACGTCGTCGAGCACCCGGCCGAGTCGGTGGGTGAGATGGGCGATCTCGGCGTGGCCCCGACTCATCGTGCCCGTCGTCTCAGCACCGCCGAGCACGCGGTCCAGAGCCGGGTAGAGCTCGGCGTCTTCGGCCTGTTCGTGCGGGAGCAGTTCGACGACGAGGAACCGCCGGACCTCCTGGGCAAGTTCCAGTGCTCGTTCGGGCGAGACCACGCCGATCTGATCCGCGACCGCGACCAGCCGATCCACGTCGGGGCGCAGCGACGCGTGCTCGGTACGAAAGCGGCGCACGAGGGCCAGGTCGGCATCGGGGAGTTCGACCGGACCAGCACCGCCCGGCCGGAGTGCACGCAGGGCGTTCACGATGACAGCGACGTCGATGAGCTCCTGCAACAGCGCTCCCTGGGTCGGTTGCAGGAGGCCAACCGCGGCAATGAGCATCGCCACCATCGACAGGCCCATGCCGGCGATCACGCTCTGATGCGCGATGTGTTGTGAGCGCCTTGCGACTTGCATCGCGTCGCCGAGCCGATCGATGCGATCCACGACGATGACCACGTCGGCGGCTTCCGACGCGGCGCTCGACCCCCGGGCGCCGAGCGCAACCCCGACATCGGCCATGGCCATCGCGGCGGCGTCGTTCAACCCGTCACCGACCATGATCGTGGAGCCGTTGCTCCGCTCGACGCGGACGGCATCGACCTTCTCGGTGGGGCTGCGTTCGGACAGCACCTCGTCGACCCCCACCACCGCAGCGACACTGCGCGCCACGTCGTCGCGGTCACCCGTGACCATGACCATGCGACGGACACCGTCGGCGCGGAGACGGCGCAGTGCGCGTGCGGCATCCGGCCGAATCGGGTCCTCCAGCGTGAGGGCGCCGATGACCACATCGTCGACGCGCACGAAGATGAGGAGCCGACCGTCGCGGTCGGCGCGTCGCCTGATCGATCTCCCCCAGTGGTGATCGAGCCCCTCGCCCAGCCATGACAGCTTGCCGACCCAGACCGTCGAGCCATCGACCACACCGCGTATTCCACGGCCGGGAAGTTCCTCGACGCCCGACGGGAGCGACAACTCGAGTTCACGGGCCCGGGCCGCACGGACGACCGCGGTTGCGAGGACATGAGGCGAGACCTGGTCCAACGAAGCGGCCAACCGCAACACCTCGCGTTCGTCCGCATCGATCGTGGCGTGGACGGCGACCACAACCGGCTGGCCGGACGTGAGCGTGCCGGTCTTGTCGAACAGCAAGACCTCACCGTTCGCGAGTTGCTCGAGCACCGCGCCACCCTTGACGATCACGCCGAATCGCGCCGCTCGCGACAGGCCCGCAACCACGGCGATCGGTGCAGCCAGAATCAGTGGGCACGGTGTTGCCACCACCAGAACGGCAACCGCTCGAACAGGATCACCCGACAGCGCCCATGCAAGGCCGGCAACGAGCCCGCCGAAGACGATGAACACGGCGCTGTAGCGATCGGCCATCCGAACGAACGGCGCGGAGGACGCTTCGGACTGCTCCACCAACCGGACAATCGCGGCATACGTGGAGTCCGCGGCCGCCGAGGTCGCTCGCAGCTCGAACTGACCGCCGGCGTTCACCACGCCGCTGCGGACCTCATCGCCCGCCGCTCGCTCGACCTGCCTCGACTCGCCGGTCAGCGCAGATTCGTCGAGCACCGCCGCGCCACCCTCCACGCGACCATCGACGGCGAGCACCTCACCGGGCCGCACCAACAGCAGGTCTCCGGGAACGATCACGTCGGCGGAGACCTCGCTCAGGCTGTTCCCATCGAGACGTTGCACGGTCCGTGGTGCGCGCCCGACGAGCGCGCTGAGGTCGCGTTGGGCCCGTGCCGCAGCGCGCGCTTCGATCGCTCGGCCACTGGCGAGCATCAACGTGATGATGGCTCCGGCGAGCACCTCGCCGACGGCGAGCGCACCCACGAGGGCGGCAAGAGCGATGACGTCGGCGCCGAGACGGCGTTGGCGCGCCGCAGAGATCACCGATCCGACCGCCGGGATGATCCCAAGCAATGTCGTGGCGAACCACGCAACGTTTGCCGCGTCGTCAGCGCCCGTCCACCATGCGACCGAGCCAACGATCAGGCCGAGCAACGCTGCAGCCAGCAACACCTGTTCCAGGTTGGCCGATCTCAACCCAGCGTGCTGCTCGACGCTCATGCCGGCTCGATGTGGCGGGGATACCGATGCACCCCGGTCACAGCGCGCTCCCCGTCAGGCTGCCGATGGCCATCGAGATCAGCAGTGCCAACGTGCCACCGATGAGCACTCGGACGGCTGCCCGCACGGGAGGTGCACCCCCGAGTCGTGCACCAGCCACGCCGAGCAGTATCAACCCAACCAGCGTGACGGCGATGGTCAACGGCACGCGCAGAGACGGCGACGCGATCGCGACCACCAGGATCGGGATCACCGCACCGACCACGAAACTCAACGCCGACACGACCGCGGCCTGAATCGGGTTGGCGAGTGCGTCGACATCGATGCCGAGCTCGTCGCGGGCGTGCACGGCCAGTTGGTCGAGCTGCGAGAGTTCATCGGCGACCTGTTCGGCGAGGTCGGCACTCAATCCTCGATCTCGATAGATGCGAGCAAGTTCCTGCCGTTCAGCCTCAGGCGTCGCGATCAGTTCGCGACGCTCGACTTCGAGATCGGCACGTTCGGTGTCGCGTTGCGAGCTGACCGAGACGTACTCGCCGGCAGCCATCGACAGCGCTCCAGCGGTCAGGCCGGCGATGCCTGCGACGAGCACCTCGGATCGCGAACTCGAGGCCGCCGCAACGGCGACGATCAGGCTCGCGGTCGAGATCAGACCGTCGTTGGCACCGAGCACGGCGGCGCGTAGCCACGCACCGCGACCCCCGAGGTGTCGCTCAGCGGCGGCGTGGTCCGGTTGGGTCCGAGTCATCGGGGTGTGAGGCGGCTGGCTGGCCGTCTGCTCTCGTGTCCCATCAAGCGAAATGGTACGCCTCCGCCCAGGGGGCGGGAACCGGCAAACGTCCCGAATCGCGACCACTCGGCGTCAGCTCAGGCGGCGGTCGGCTGCGAGGTTGCCCTCGGAGGATCAGCCGACATCAGGCACGTGCCTGCAGGATCTCAAGCCGACTCACCGAACTTGGTCGTCGGGCGCTCGACCGGAACGCCGTCGAGGTCGATGCAGGTCCATGCGGACGTCGGACTTCGGCAGGTAGTACCGGGCCGGAAGACCGGTCTCGAAGACGACGGTCGCATTGGTGGAGTCCGCGACCACCTCGCCATCGACTCGCACCCGAACGTGGCGGGACGAAGGCAGCGCGTCGACGCGGACCTCTGGACTGCGCGGGTGGACGAACACTTCGACGTTCTCCTCGAACCAGGCGTCCATCGCATTCCACTCGATGCGCACCAGATCATGCAATGCCTCGACAGGGGATTCGAGGTGCCGCCATGCAGCATCGAGGATCGTCGTGCCGCCGACGACCAACGTGGCAGCGACATCCGACAGCGGGAAGTACCAGGCCGGGTAATGCGGGACCTCCCACACCGACCGGACAGCACGGCTGTCGACGACGACCCTGCCATCGAGCATTCCACGGATCCACTTCGGGTTCGGCTCGACACGGACACGTGATGCTGGGTCTGTGATGCAGAGGCCAACGCCCAACGGCATGCGTGGATTCCACGAGATGGAGGCGATCGCTCCGCAGCGGGCGCACCGGGTGACGCTCGGCGTGGCCGAGAACTCCGACGGGACCGCACCGTTGATGAACCCCTCGAGCGCGAATGGCGACGGGTGCTCGAGGTCAACCTGTGGGGTGTGGTTCACGGACACCGCTCGCTCCTGCCACACCTCGTCGAGGGCGGCGAGGGGCACATCGTCGACACGGCGTCGATGACCGGCCTGTTCCCCGGGCACTGCGCATACCGCGGAACAAGTGGGCGGTTGTCGGTATCACCGAGGGCCTCGTCCTGACGATGCGGATGCGCACCGAGTCTGGGTGTGGAAGCCACCGCCGAGGAGGACGCCATCCGGGCGTTCGCTTCGTTCCGGAAGTTGGCTGAGGTCAGCGCAACCGGACCGGAGCAACCGAGCCGTGAAAGAGCTGTGATTGCACGGGTTCCATCACGATCACACAGTGACGTCGCGAACGCGGCAGCTTCCAGTTCGGCCGAACGAAGTGGCAGGTGTAGCCCGCCGGATACCGCTCGAGGTAGTCCTGATGTTCGGGCTCTGCCTCCCAGAACGGGCCGACAGGTGCGAGCTCGGTGACCACCTTGCCGGGCCACAAACCGGACGCGTCGACGTCGGCGATGGTGTCCTCGGCGACCGCCCGTTGGCCCTCGTCGGTGTAGAAGATCGCCGACCGATAGCTCTCGCCACGGTCGTTGCCCTGACGGTTCTTGGTGCTCGGATCGTGGATCTGGAAGAAGAACTCGAGCAGCGAACGGAACGATTCCGTGTCCGGATCGAAGACGATCTCGATCGCCTCTGCGTGTGATCCGTGGTTGCGGTAGGTCGCATTCTCGACATCGCCGCCGGTGTAGCCGACCCGTGTCGAGATCACCCCTGGCCGTTTGCGGATCAGATCCTGCATTCCCCAGAAGCATCCTCCTGCGAGAACCGCCCGCTCAGTCATCTGACTCATGATCGATCTCCTCGTTGCGTTGGTATCGGCAGTCGAACCCTGAGCTCCGCATCACTCCACGCGGACGAACAGCGATGTGTGCAACGCCTTCAGGTTCGGTTGTGTTCCATCAGGCTGGACCATCGCTCGGACTGATGGCACGCGACCGTCAGCCGACTTGCCGGACCCGACTCGTCGGCACAACCCCGAACGGCCCCAGCGTGAAGCCGACGACCAGCTCACGAGCACAGACCCTGCCGCACACCCTCGGCTAACGTCGCCAAACGATGCCGGCAGACGCCTCGGATGCCTTCGGCGACGGGAGAACACGACGATGACCACCTCTCCAGAAGGACTCAGCCTCGACGTTCGGCGGCTGTCGGGATCCCTCGGCGCCGAAGTCCGTGGGCTGTCTCTCGGGGCAGCCACGCCAGCCACTGCCGACGCGATCCACGCGCTGCTCATCGAGCACCAGGTCCTCTTCTTCCCCGACCAGCACCCCTCGCCCGACGAGCACCTGGCGTTCGGCCGCCTCTTCGGTGAGCTCGAGGCGCATCCCAACCTCGACCTGGAACGAGAACGCCCCGAGTTCTTCGAGCTGCGGGCCAACGACGGTGCCGGCGGCGTCGCCGACGAGTGGCACAGCGACATCACCTTCGAACCCCATCCGTCGAAGTTCGCCATCCTCCACATGAAGGTCTGCCCCGACGTCGGCGGTGACACGCTGTGGGCCAACGCCTACAAGGCCTACGACGAACTGTCGGCTCCGATGCGGGCGCTGTGCGACGGCCTCACCGCTCTCCACGACGCCAGCCCACATCTCGTGTCCGACAAGATGCACATCCATCCGGTGGTCCGACTACACCCCGAGACCGGGCGGCGCTCGCTGTTCGTCAACGAGCACTTCACCCGCCGGATCGTCGAGCTGAGCGACGCCGAGTCCACGATGCTGCTCGCTTACCTGTGCCAGTGGATCCACCAGCCCCGCTTCACCGTCCGGTACCGGTGGACAGCGGGCACGGTTGCCATGTGGGACAACCGGTGCACCCAGCACCACGTGCTGAACGACTTCGAGGGCGAGCGGGTCATCCAGCGGGTGACGGTGATGGGTGATGATCCCGAGGCGGCCGTTCCATCACCGTGGGAGCCCTACGGATCGAAGACGGCATCGTTCTGGCGCGACACCCGGATGCGGGAACAGCTCAAGCGTCAGGCGTGACCCGAGCTCGACGTACCGTCGGACGCGTCGCCGATGACCAGGTCGAGGTCCTCGCCACCGAACTCGACAGCGACTGCAACCGGTACGTCGGGCACGCTCGACCTGGTGGGTTCGCGAGGGCCGATCGCAGCGTCTCGACGACAGCGGACGCCTCGTCGGGGTCCGTCGCTGGAATCCGGCCCCGTCGGCTCGAGGACGCCGTGTGCAGGCACTCCGCCGCACACCCATGCTCCGAAAACGACGAAACCCCAGGCCTGTGACCTGGGGTGTTCCGTGGAGCTAAGGAGAATCGAACTCCTGACCTCTTCCATGCCATGGAAGCGCTCTACCAACTGAGCTATAGCCCCGTACCTGCCCGGAAGGGACGGCGAAGGTTATCAACCTCCGGACCTCCACACAACGGCCACGTCAACGGTTCCCGGCAAACCAACCACCCGCAACGGCGGGCGCGTCAGCCCTGGTCGTCGGTAGCGGGCGGCTCCCAGTCGACTCGCGGGGCGTCCATGTACAGCCGTTCGATCTCGTAGAACTCGCGCACGGAATCGAGGAACACGTGCACCACGACGTCGCCGTAGTCGATCAAGGTCCACTGCTGCTCACGCACACCCTCGGTGCGTACCGGCGATCGACCGAATTCGGCTTTCAACTTGGCCTCGACGTCGTCGACCACTGCGCGCACCAACCTGGGGTTCGACGCACTTGCCACCACGAAGTATCCGGCGATCGACAGCACCTCGCCGACATCGAGCACGATCACGTCGGTGGCCTTCATGTCGGAGGCGGCACGGGCCGCGCCCACGGCGAGTTCTCGACCGGCGTCATCAACCATGTTGTTCATCCATTGCCGAGGACGGTAGTCGACGAGGCACCGGTATCGGCCGGGGCACCCGAAACGTCACCGTCGACGCCGGATCGCACCATCTGCCGAGCGATGTACGACATGCCCAGGTCGACCTCGATGTCGATGCCCTCGAGCACCCGGTCGGCCAGGAGCACCTCAGCTTCGCCGAAGACTGCGGGCGCACTTTCTCGAACCTGCTCGAGCAAGCGAGGATCGGCAACTTCGATCACCGTCACGTCCGGGGCCCCGGTTTCATCGGCGGCAACCGACACCACATTGTTCTGCAAGAAGAGCATCTGACCGATGAAGTCGGCCAGCAGACCCGCTCGCGAGGTAAACAGCCCGTTGCTCTCTGCAATTTGCTCGTCGGTGTATGACGCCACGACCCGGATCTTGAGCCCAGGGTTGGGTGTGGACACCAGTGCGGGCGAGACCTGAGCGAACACCATCGCGCTGTCGCGGCGATCGATCACCACGGTGTCGACGTCGGCGGCGTTCGACGGCGGGTTGGGCGCGAGGGCGAGATCCCGCACGGCGACCTCACCATCGAAGAGCAGGCCGGCAAGTTCTTCGACACTGGTGGGCGGTATCGGACGACCGAGATCGTCCGTGGCGATCGCCTCCGGCGGTGTGACCAACGGCGCGGCCGATGCCAGCGCCTCCCAGACCGCCACATCGTTCGCATGGGCAACGGCCGAGTCATCGCTCGACGCCGTCAACACGTCCACAGCCGCGGATGGGGTCAGCGACTGCTGACCGGCGGCGGCGACCAGCTCCTCATTCTGATCACCAGGAGCAGCGCCGAGATCGTCGTCCGTTGCGGCGGCGCCGTCGCCGGCACCAACCGCATCATGCGGAAGTACCACCCCAACCGTTCCGATCGGCTCCAGCAGTTGTTCGAGCACGTCCGGTTCGACGACTGCGGCTCGCTGGATGGTGATCGACAGCATCTCCTCCACCGAGGCCACCAACGCCTCAGGGTCAGCCGGATCGAACTCGTCGGCGAGGGGCCGGCGGACATCGTCGAACCCCGAGGTGGCATCAGCGTTCACCGGGACGGTCACGATGCTGCCGCCTTGACCCTCGGGCAACAGCGTCAGCACAGCGAGGGAGGCGAGATCGCCGTTGTCGTCCTCGACCACCAGCAGCGCATTCGGCGTCGATGGAAACTCCTCGCGTGGCCGGTCATCGACCCCCACGGCCTCGCCTTCCTGGGAATTCGACAAGGTCACGACCCCGACCCCGAACATCACCGATGCGGACAGCACCAGCACCAGTGCCACCACGGCACCCGCCAGTGTGCGCTGTCGGCGCCGCTGCGCGATCGCTGTCATCTCGACGCCCCGTACAGGCCGTTCGACCGGATCACATCGAGCACCGGCTGGGTCACCAGGTAATCGAGGGGACGACCATCGGTGAAACGGGCTCGGAGATCGGTGCTCGACACTTCGAGCCGTGGGACCTGCACCCGGATCCAGTCGATGTCGTCGGCGAGCTCCACCGGCTGACCGGGCCGATCGACCACCACCAGGCTCGACCGTTCGACAACCTCTTCCCATCGCGACCAGGTCCGAAGACCTGCAGCTGCGTCATCGCCAATCACCGTGAAGAGCTCGGCACCGGGATAGCGGCCAGTGAGTTCCACCAACGTGTCCGCCGTGAAGCTGTGTCCACCGTGGTCGATCTCGTCTCGGCCAGGCACCAGCCCGGCCACGTCCGCAACAGCCGCTTCCACCATCATGAGGCGGTCGAGCGCCGGGGTGATCGCCCGCGTGCCTTCCTTCTGCCACGGAACATTGGCCACCATCAACACCAGCAGGTCCAGGTCGAGGGCATGACGCACATTCACCGCAGTGACGAGGTGGCCGACGTGCGGAGGGTCGAAGGTGCCCCCGAAGAGCCCGATTCGGCGTGGCGGTGAGGCGAATCCGGGCACGATGACCTGATTGTATTCGCTCAGCAGCGGATTTCGACGCAACCGACACGAACAGGGCTTGACAGGTCTGTTACTGTGAATCGCTCCCCCATATACCCCCGAGTACACGGTTTGCGACGGCTTCCCCACGAAGTCCTTCGTTATCGGCGTCTACCGCTCTTCGATCACTCGTCACCGCGTCACGAACATCGCGACGCCGCGACGACACTTCGATCCGCATGGTCGTCGCAGTGTGTCCAACGACACAGCCGTGACCCGGAATCACTCAGCATACGAACGGTTGTAGGAATTATCATGAACGACTCGATTGGCCTCTACTTGAACGACATCGGCAAGGTGCCGTTGTTGACCGCCGAAGACGAGCGCGAACTGTCCCGCGTCATCGAAGCGGGCCGCGAGGCCCAAGAGCAGCTCGACGCCGGCAAGCGCGGTGTCGCCCTCAAGCGCCAGGTCTCCGCCGCCGCCAAGGCCAAGGATCGCTTCATCCGCTCCAACCTTCGCCTCGTGGTGAGCATCGCCCGCCGCTACCCCTTGCCGCAGGGCATGGACCTGCTCGACCTCATCCAGGAGGGCAACCTGGGCCTCGAGCACGCCGTCGACAAGTTCGACTGGCGCCGCGGCTTCAAGTTCTCCACCTATGCCACATTCTGGATTCGCCAGGCCATCGGCCGAGCACTCGATCAGAAGGCCAGCCTCATCCGCATTCCGGGCGACCGCTCGGCCAGCCTCCGTGCCGCACTGCGTCAGGCCTCCGGCGACGGTGAAACGCTCGACCAGACCAACGCCGAACTCCACCGCCTGACCACGCCGGTGAGCCTCGACAAGACCGTCGGCGATGATGGTGATGCCACGCTCGGTGACCTGATGGCCAACGGCGACGGCACTCCCGAAGACCACGTGATGACGCTCGTCGACAGCGAGCTGCTCGACGAACTGCTCGGAACGCTCGATGCTCGTGCCCGCTTTGCTGTCGAGTCACGCTTCGGCCTCGTCGACGGTGAGCGCAAGAGCTTTCGCGAAGTTGGCGAGCAGCTCGGCGTCACCGCCGAAGCAGCCCGCCGCCTGGTGAGCCGGGCAGTTGCGGGTCTCCGCGACGACGCCGAACGGATCCTCGCCGTCTGATCGACGGACCTGGGGCCTCCGGTCCCGATGACTTCTGAACACACGGAGCGGTCGGAGCAATCCGACCGCTCCGGTCGTTTTCCGTGGCGATAGCGTGGCCTGATGCCCGAAAGCCGAACCGTCTGGTCGCCGACGTCCTGGCACGAACACCCCGTTGCCCAACAGCCCGATTGGCCTGACAGCGGCGCGCTCGAACAGGCACTCAAGCAGATCTCCTCGATGCCGCCGCTCGTCTTCGCAGGCGAGGCACGCTCGTTGCAATCGGAGCTGTCACGGGTGTGCTCAGGTCGAGCCTTCCTGCTCCAAGCAGGTGATTGTGCCGAGAGCTTCGAGGAATTCTCCGCCGACAACATCCGCGAGAAGCTCCGCGTCATCCTGCAGATGGCCGTGGTCCTCACCTACTCCGTCGGCGTCCCGATCGTGAAGGTCGGCCGCATCGCGGGCCAGTTCGCCAAGCCCCGATCGTCTCCCACCGAGAGCATCGGCGACATCGAGATCCCGTCGTTCCGCGGCCACATCGTCAACGACGCCAACCCGTCCGAGGCCGCCCGCACCCCTGATCCCGATCGGTTGGTGCAGGCCTACCATCAGTCGGCGTCGACATTGAACCTGCTCCGAGCGTTCACCAAGGGTGGGTTCGCCGACCTCTCGCGTGTGCACTCGTGGACCCAAGAATTCGTGGCGAGCAGCCCGGAGGGCCAGCGGTACGAGACCGTCGCAGCGGAGATCGAACGTGCGCTTGCCTTCATGCAGGCGTGCGGCATCGACACCGAGTCGAACCCGAACCTGTCGCAGGTCGACGTGTTCACCTCACACGAAGCACTCATCCTCGGCTACGAGGAGGCGCTCACGCGACAGGACTCGCTCTCGGGGGGCTGGTTCGACTGTTCGGCACACATGCTCTGGATCGGTGAACGAACCCGCGATCTCGATGGCGCACACGTGGAGTTCCTCCGCGGTGTCGGCAACCCGATCGGCTGCAAGGTCGGGCCGACGACCACGGCCGAGTACGTCCTCGAACTGTGCGAAGTGCTGAACCCGTCGCGCATCCCCGGCCGACTCACGTTGATCACCCGCATGGGAGCCGACAAGATCGAAGCGTCACTTCGCCCACTCCTGCGAGCGGTCACCGACGCCGGGCACCCCGTGGTGTGGGCCTGCGATCCGATGCACGCCAACACCTACACCGCCGCCAACGGCCGCAAGACCCGCCATTTCGACGACGTTGTTGCCGAGATCGGCGGATTCGTCCGAGCTCACCGGAGCGAAGGCACCTGGCCGGGCGGCATCCACATCGAACTCACCGGAGACGACGTCACCGAGTGCGTCGGCGGCGGCGATGCATTGACCGACACCGATCTCGACCACCGTTACGAGACGATGTGCGATCCCCGGCTCAACGCCCGCCAAAGCGTCGACCTCGCCTTCCGGGTGGCCGAGCTCCTGCGCCAGTTCACCTGATTCGATTCGGGGCCGACCTTCGATGGCTGCGCTCGATCTCACCAGTTCCTGGCCGGTGCCGGCTGTCGCGGCTGCCGTGCTCGTCGGTGGTCACGTCGCAGCCACCATCGGCGACCCCGACCGAGTGCAGCGCCTCGCATCGGTGTCGAAGCCGATGGTCGCGTGGGCAGCGCTGGTAGCGGTCGAGGAGGGCGTGATCGGGCTCGACGATCCGGTCGGCCAGCCCGATTGCACACTCCGCCATCTGCTTGCACATGCCGGCGGCTACCCCTTCGAAGGCTTCGAACCCATCGCTCGACCAGAGACGACGAGAACCTACTCGAACAGCGGGTTCGACCTGATCGCCCGATCGATCGAGGCGGCAACCGACATCGACATGGCCCACTACCTCGACGAGGCGGTGTTCCAACCACTCGCCATGACCGCAAGTGTGCTGCACGGGTCAGCGGCCCACGGGGTCAGGTCCAACCTCGCCGACACATGTCGGTTCGTCGGCGAGGTGCTCCGGCCGAAGCTGATCCACGCGTCCACCGCTGAGCAGGCGAAGCGCATCCACTACCCGTCGCTCGGAGGTATCGTTCCCGGCGTGGGACGCTATGAGCAGTGCCCCTGGGGACTGGGGTTCGAGATCCGGGGCGCCAAGCAGCCGCATTGGACCGGTGCAGCGAATTCGTCGCGCACGTTCGGTCACTTCGGCGGGTCCGGCACCATGTTCTGGATCGACCCCGACCGCGACCTGGCGCTGGTGGCCCTCGCCGATCGAAACTTCGACGAATGGTCGCACAGTGCACTGCAGATGTGGCCCGAACTGTCTGACGCCGTGATTGCCGAGTACGGCCAGGGTGCGGGAGCACCGGGGTGACCACGTTCAGTCACGGCGACCGGATCCGCTACGCCACCACCGGCGACGACGGACTACCGCTCGGTGCGCTACGGGTTCATCGGCGGTGTCACGTCGCATCCCGGCCCGATCGTGGTGATGCTCGACGGTGAACTCGGTGGCGACGTCGTCGAAGCCGAGCACGTCGAACCCGTCACCATCTGCAACGTCACCCTCACACTCGGGGGGTCCGACCTGCTCGACGACCCGTCGCTCCGCCAGGGCCTGGTCGCCCTCTGGGCCGCCGAAGCCGAAAGCGCCGGGCTCCAAATCGCCGCGCTCCACCCGATCGGCACCGGCGTGCGCGACTCGAGCGAGGGCTACGCGCTCGCGGAACTGTCGAGCGGCGGCGAGCAGTACGTGCTGCGCGCCACCCTGTGCCTCAAGCAGTACGACGCGATCGTCGTCCACGCGGACCGCCCCAATCGCTGGGAGATCCTCTGACGCGAACTCGGTTGACAAGCAGGTTCGACCCCTGATCGACTGGTTCCCATGCACGCACCGCACGACGTCGTCGCTCCTGCTTTCCGTGACATGGCGCATTCGATCGTCTGGTGCACCGTTGCCACGGTGACCCCTGATGGCGAGCCCAGCACACGGGTGCTGCATCCGATCTGGGAATGGGACGGCACCACACTCCAGGGCTGGATCGCCACCGGTCCGAACAGCCCCAAGGCCACGGATCTTGCGGCGACTCCAAAGGTGTCGCTCACCTACTGGGCACCGAATCAGGACACTTGCACAGCACGGTGCTCGACGTCATGGCTCACCGCCGACGCTGAACGCCGCGCCGGGTGGGACCGATTCGTGAACGGGCCCGAACCGGTTGGCTACGACCCGTCGATCGTCCCGCCCTGGACCAGCCCCGAGGCGGAGGCATTCGGGGTACTGCATCTCGAACCGCACTGGCTGCGAGTGCAACCAGGCACGCTGATGACCGCCGGCACGGGCGAACTCCTCACCTGGTCGGCGCACTGACGCCGCGATCGCCCCTCGATGCTCAGCTGAGGCGTTCGATGATCATGGCCATGCCTTGACCGCCACCGACACACATCGTCTCGAGGCCGATCGTCTTGTCCTGATCCTTCAGGTTGTTGATCAACGTGGTCATGATGCGAGCACCGGTCATACCGAAGGGATGGCCCAGCGCGATCGCGCCACCATTCACGTTGACCTGGTCGAGCGAGAACCCGAGATGCTTCGCCGACGGGATCACCTGGGCGGCGAATGCTTCGTTGATCTCGACGAGGTCGATGTCGTCGGCGCTCATGCCCGCACGTTCCATCGCCATGCGGCTGGCACCGATCGGACCGAGGCCCATGATCTCAGGGTTGAGGCCGGTGACCCCCGACGACACGATGCGAGCCAGTGGCGTGAGGCCGAGTTCAGCAGCCTTCGTCGAACTCATCACCATGACCGCAGCAGCGCCGTCATTGAGCGGACAGGCATTGCCGGCGGTGATCTCGCCGTCGGGACGGAACACCGGCTTGAGCTGCGCAAGCTTCTCCGCCGTCGTGCCATCGCGGGGTCCATCGTCAGCCGACACCACCGTGCCGTCGGGCAGAGTGAGCGGGGTGATCTCGTGTCGAAGTGACCGCGCTTGACGGCGGCGACCGCACGCTGCTGGCTGCGGGCCCCGAACTCGTCCATCTCCTCACGGGTGACGCCCTCGACCTCGCGGACGTTCTCGGCGGTCTGGCCCATGGCGATGTAGTAGTCGGGCAGACCTTCCGGCGGCGTCCACGTCGGCTGACCACCCTGGGCTCGCAGAGCCGTGCGTTCGCCGGGCGCAGCGAAGATCGGGTTCGGTGCGGTGTCGCTGGCCCCGTTGCCGTAGCGGCTGACGGCCTCGACCCCAGCGGCGATGAAGCAGTCGCCCTCCCCCGCCTTGATGGCATGCGCCGCCATGCGGATGGTCTGGAGGCTCGACGAGCAGTACCGGTTGACGGTGACACCGGGAACATCGTCGAGCCCGGCGAGCCCGGCGACCATCCGTCCGATGTTGAAGCCCGCTTCGCCTGCTGGCTGGCCACAGCCCATGATCAGGTCCTCGACGTCGCTCGGCGGACACCTCGGGCACCTTGGCCATCAACGCCCGAACGATCTGTGCAGCCATGTCGTCGGGGCGAAGCTCGACGAGCGATCCCTTCATGGCACGCCCGATCGGGCTGCGGGCGGTGGCGACGATCACTGCATCAGTCATGGTGTCGAGCGTACCGAGACCCCCCGCGTGAGCGAAACCACCCGTGAGCGCGAGGGACTGCGTCGACGACAGCCACTCGGGTAGGTTCGGGTCCTGATGGATCACGTGGTGGCAGCACTCGATGTCGGCGGAACATCGATCAAGTCGGGGGTGGTGCGTGGCGACACGCACCGGGCACCCATCGGTTGACGTCGGACCGGCTCTACCGACGTTGGCGCAGTCCGACAGGGAGACGATTCTCGCCCGGCTCGCCGAGATGGTCGAGATCGGCGCTGACGCTCGATGACCAGGCCACCGGCGTCGCCGATTGCGATCTGCGGACCGTTCGACCTCGACGCCGGCGAGTCGAGGATGCGTGGGGTCGCCAAGTTCGAGGACATCTACGGCATCGATCTCCGGGCGATGTTGCGCGAGCGAACGTCGATCGGGTCGACGCCCGATTCGCTTCGCTCGCGATGCCGAGTCGGCGGGAACGGGCGAGGCCCTGACCGGCGCCGGCCATGGCATCGACAGGGTGATGACCAACACGCTCGGCACCGGGATGGGGACGTGCGTCACCGACGCTGCGTGGCCGGTGGAGTTCATCGGCGACATCGGCGTCGAGCACCTCGCGATCCGCGAGACGCCGTGGGGACGAGCCGATGACGTGCTGTCGGCTCGCGGTCTCGCAGCTCGCCTCGGCGTGCCGATGGGCGAACTGCGAGCGGCCGTCGACGACCCGATGAACGCCGACGTCGTGTTCGACCACGGCCACCGCGTCGGCGCCTTCCTGGCACCGGTGATCGCGGAGTTCGACGTGCACGCCGTGGTGATCGGCGGCGGCCTCTCGGCCGCATTCGACCGGTTCGGCCCCGCCGTGCAGTCACATCTCGGGGTGCCGGTGCGTCCCGTCGCGCTCGGGCCAGCCGGCCCGTTGCTCGGCGCCGTCCACCTCACGTTCTCGACCTGAGCGATGAGCCAACACCCCATATCTGCGGGGTTCGCTCATCGCTGGACTCGGTGCGTCGAATCGGGCGCAGCGGTCAGCGGGTGTCGCAGACCCGGAAGAGTTCGGCGCTGTGACCGTCGGGAAGGCCGTGCTCGTTTGCGAGCTGACGAAAGCGTGTCCCGACACGTTCCATCATCGCGTCGGGGTCGACATGCTGGCTCACATGGCAACGCAGCGCACGGAACTTGCGCTCGACCTGGGCCGTGATGTCCACGACCGCGAGGTCGGAATCGCCCACCCATCGGGCCGGCCTGGATCCACACCTCCTGAACCTTCCAGTCCTCCAACTCGGCACAGGGCAGACCGTGGAACGCGAACGGATTGCGGGCATCCGGATACACCGCACACATCGTCGCTTCACCGGTGGCGGTGTGGTCCGGGTGCGAACCGTAGGTCGAGCCGAGGTTGCGGATCGGCGACTGGGTGATGACCACCTGCGGGCGCACCTCGCGGATGATCAGGCTGATGTCGTGGCGCAGTTCCATCGTCACTTCGACGGTTCCATCCATGAACCCGAGGAAGCGCAGGTCGGTGACACCGACCTCAGCGGCAGCCTTGGTCTGTTCCTCGCGACGTATCGCGGCCATCTCCTTGCGCGGGATCGAGTGGTCGAAGCCGCCAGCCTGACCGTCGGTGACGAGGCAGTAGACCACCTCGACACCTGCGTCGGTCAGGGTGGCCACCGTGCCGGCAGCACCGAAGTCGACGTCATCGGGATGAGCGGTGACCACGAGGACTCGTTCGATCTCGGAGAACTCCAACATCCGACCAGTCAACGCCGGATCGTCGAGGTTCTCAACTCATGCAGCAGATCGGCTGGGTACCCGCCTGCGGCGCGACGCCTCGTAAGGTCGACGCCATGACGACGACCGACGCCTATGACGAGGTTGCTCTCGCCGACTTCGATCTCTCCGATCCGGAGTTCTGGATCGCCCCGCGACCGTTCCGCGAGGGCGCCTTCAAGACACTGCGCGACACACCCGGCCTGGTGCACTTCGACGAGCGCGAGATCCCCGATCTGCCGTTCCCTCCCGGTCCCGGCTACCGGGCGGTGACCCGCCACGACGACATCTGGCACGTCAGCCGCAACCCGAAACTGTTCTGTTCCGGGCAGGGCTCCAACATCGGCGATCTCCCCCAGGAGATGAACGAGTTCTTCGGCTCGATGATCAACATGGACGACCCCAAGCACTTCCGACTCCGCTCGATCGTGTCGAAGGGCTTCACGCCCCGCGAGATCACCGCCGTCGAGGACGTGGTCACGACCAAAGCCAACGAGATCATCGACCGCCTGCTCGCCGACTTCCCGGACAAGACCTGTGATTTCGTCGAGCAGGTTGCCGCAGCGCTGCCGCTCGAGATCATCTGCGACATGATGGGCATCCCGGCGGAGGACTACGCCAAGATCTTCAAGTGGACCAACACGATCCTCGGCGGCGGCGACCCCGACTTCGTGACGTCGTACGAGGACCTCATGGGCCAGGCACTCGAGATGTTCATGTACGCACAGGCGCTCGGCGAGGACCGCAAGGCCAGCCCGCAAGGAGACATCACCTCGGTGATGATGGCCGCCGACGTCGACGGTGAGCAGTTGACGCCGCAGGAGTTCGGCTCGTTCTTCATCCTCTTGGTGGTGGCGGGCAACGAGACCACCCGCAACGCAATCAGCCACGGCATGCAGCGCCTTCACGCAGTTCCCCGACCAACGTGATCTGCTGTACGGCGACTTCGAGACCTACTCGCGCAGCGCCGTCGAGGAGATCGTCAGGTGGGGAACACCGGTGATCCATTTCCGCCGCACCGCCACCGAGGACACCGAACTCGCCGGGCAGGCGATCCGGGCCGGCGAGAAGGTCGTGATGTTCTACAACTCGGGAAACCGTGACGAGCGTGTGTTCGCCGATCCGTACCGCTTCGACATCACGCGCGAGCCCAATCCGGCCCAGATCGGCTTCGGAGCCGGTGGTCCCCACTTCTGCCTCGGCGCGAACCTGGCGCGACGCGAGATGACCGTGATGTTCGACGTGATCCGCGAACGGCTCCCGTCGCTGCGGGTCACCGGCGAGCCGGCATATCTCCAGAGCGCCTTCATCAACGGCATCAAACGGCTCCAGTGTGCCTGGGACTGAGCTGACGCCCGAGCATCGGGCCGACCTGATCCACCGCCTCACGATTGCCGGATGGCTGCTGCTCGGCGCATCGTTCGGGTTCGTCGCGTTCCAACTCGAGCGTGTCCGTGGTGTGGGCGCCCAACCGTTCGCAAGCGTCTGGGATCAGCGGATCGAAGTGTTGAGTTTCCTGATGCTGCCGCCGAACCTCGTGGTGCTCGCACCTCCGGTGTTCGTTGCTGCAATCGCCACCTGGCTGGCGGGCCCCGAGCGCGATGCATGGCTCGTGGCGCTGCTGCGTGTGGCCGCAGCGCTCGCGTTCACCTACATGGCGATCGGTGCGGTGTCGATCCTGAGCATCGCGGTGTCCGACGAGCCGGGCCCGAGCGATGTCGAGAGCGCCATGCTGCGTCTCGGCGGCATCTCACTCGCAGCAGGCCTTGCACTGATCTGCCGCACCGCCGATCGTCTCACGCGCTGACCGTCGGTTCCCCGAGCCCGGGTCTGCGGGAACCACCAGGGTTCCGCGAGCCCGGGTCTGCGGGAACCACCAGGGTTCCGCGAGCCCGGGTCTGCGGGAACCACCGGACCGCTCAGGCGCCGAGGTCCGCCCGACCGAAATGGGAGCGACACAACAGTTCGTAGCGCACGCTGTCACCGAACAGCGGCGAGTCGTGGGCGTTGGTGTCGCCCACCATCACCGTGTCGCCCTCGTACACGACCTCACCATTGACGACGCGCGCATTGTGGGTGGCGCGAGCACCGCACCAGCAGCGGGCCTCCACCTGCAGCGGGCTGTGTTCGTCGGCGATCTCCAACATCCGAGCGGTGCCGTCGAACAGACGACCACGGAAGTCCGTGAGCAACCCGAACCCGTAGACGTCGACATCGAGTTCGTCGACGACGCGTGCGAGTTGGTCACACTGGTCAGGCGAATAGAACTGGACCTCGTCGCACACCATGTAGTGGATGGGCCAGTAGCCAACAGCGAGTGCGTGCAGATCGAGATCAGGCGTGACCTCGATCGCGGGAGCTGCCACGCCGAGACGACTGGTCACCTGACGCCCTTCGCGATCGAGGGTGGTCAGCAGCAGGCCGTACAGCTCGCGGCTCGACAGGTTGTGATGTATTTGCAGCGCCAGAGTGCTCTTGCCCGAGCCCATGGTGCCGAAGCTGAATCGGAGGGACGCCATGTCGGGAGATGACCCTATCCGCGGACGCCGGCGCGACCCGTCACGGCGCCGCCTCGTCCCGGCGCCCGTACAGGATCAGTTCGTCGCCCTCGACCAAGTCGAAGTCGGCAGGTGGCTCGCCCACGAACCCGTCGGCCCGGTTGACGGCGAGCACCGTCACGTGCGGGAGGGCATGAGCGAGGCCGCGGAGGCTGCGGATGACGTCCACCGACTGGTCGAGCCGCACCGACTGGATCGAGAAGTCGTCGGAGAGCACCAACAACTCACGCCGCACATCGCCGAGCGCCGGTTCGAGATGACGCTGGATGTAGCGGTGCCCGACGCCGGACAGAAAGGCTGTCATGGGCCGATTCAGTATCGCCATCAGGATCAGCAGCGTCCCCGACACGGTCACCAGAACCCGCTGCGTGGTGCTCCCTGGGCCGGGCGCGATCAACCCGACGAGCACCGTCACCACCAGTGTCGGGGTGCCGAGGCTACCGACGAGCATCGTGGTGCCGATGATCCGCCGGCGTACCGGATGATTGACCACGTTCTCCGCCTCGTTCGTCGTGAACCCGGCCCCGCTGAAGGCCGACCGCGCCTGGAACGCGGCCAGCTCCGGGGGCATCCCTGTTGCGATGAGCGCTCCGGTCGAGAGCTTCGTGAACGCCACGGTGATGACGGCAACGACCAGGAAGGTGACAACGGCGTACATCGTCTCGATCTTCGCGCATGGCCGCTGGCATTGGGGGCGTGGGGCCAGCCCGTTCGCGCTCGGACCGGTCGCCGAGCACGACGGCGAGAGAACGCTACGGTGGTCACTGGACAGGCCCGGCAACGGCGCCGGGGCTGCAACACTCCTGAGGGGGAGCACATGACGGACACGATCGATCGGTCGGGGACCGACGATGAGCACATGGACGACTTCGTCCTCGATCACCTGATCATCCGCTTCGCCGGCGACTCCGGCGATGGGATGCAACTCACGGGCGACCGCTTCACCTCGGTGAGTGCGTCGTTCGGCAACGATCTCTCGACGCTGCCCGACTTCCCCGCCGAGATCCGAGCCCCGGCCGGCACCGTGAACGGCGTGTCGGCCTTCCAGGTCAACATCGCCGACCACAAGATCACCACGCCTGGCGACGAACCCAACGTGCTGGTGGCGATGAACCCCGCGGCGTTGATGGCCGACCTCGGTCGCTTGGAACCCGGCGGCACCGTGATCGTCAACGAGGACGCCTTCGAAGAGCGCAACCTGCTCAAGGCCGGCTACACCAACAACCCCCTCGACGACGACACGCTGTCGAACTATCGGGTGCTGCGTGTGCCGATGACCAGCCTCACCAAGGAGATCTGCGCACCGCTCGGCGTGAAACCACGCGACGCCGAACGGTCGAAGAACTTCTTCGCGCTGGGCCTCGTGTCATTCATGTACACCCGACCGGTCGAGCCCACCATTGCGTGGATCACGGAGAAGTTCGGCGGCAACGAACTCGTCGAAGCAGCGAACAAGGCATCGTTCCTCGCAGGGTTCAACTTCGGCGAGACCACCGAGGCCGTCGGCCACCGCTACGAGGTGAAACCCGCCAGGCTCCCGGCCGGCGAATACACCAGCGTCACCGGAAACACCGCGCTCGCGTGGGGCATCATCGCCGCAGGGCAACTTGCGAAACTGCCGATCACGCTCGGTTCCTACCCGATCACGCCGGCCTCCGACATCCTCCACGAGCTGTCGAAGCACAAGCACTTCGGCATTCGCACCGTGCAGGCCGAAGACGAGATCGCAGCGATCGGCATGGCGCTCGGCGCAGCGTTCTCCGGCCACCTCGGCGTGACCACCACGAGCGGCCCGGGTGTTGCGTTGAAGAGCGAGACCACGTCACTGGCCGTGTCGATCGAACTGCCATTGTTGCTCGTCGACATCCAGCGAGGTGGTCCGTCGACGGGTCTGCCGACCAAGACGGAGGCATCGGATCTCAACATCGCCCTCTACGGCCGCCACGGCGAAGCGCCGTTGCCGGTCGTGGCCGCCTATACACCCGCGCAGTGCTTCCATGCCGCGATCGAGGCGATCCGCATCGCCCTCAAGTACCGCACCCCGGTGATCCTGCTCTCCGATGGCTACCTCGCCAACGGCTCCGAACCGTGGAATCTGCCCTCGATCGAGGACCTCCCCGACATTTCGGTGCCCTTCACGACCGAGACGAACCACGTGGACGCTGACGGCAACCCCGAATTCTGGCCGTATCTGCGTGACGACACCACCTTGGCGCGACCGTGGGCGGTCCCCGGTACGCCGGGCCTCATGCACCGCGTGGGCGGCCTCGAGAAGAAGGACGGCACCGGCAACATCGACTACACGCCAGCCAATCATGAGCACATGGTGCACGTTCGCGCCGACAAGATCGCCGCGATCGCCGCCGACATCCCACCCACCCAGATCAATGGTGACCCTGATGCTGACGTGCTCGTGCTGGGTTGGGGGTCGACCTGGGCAGCGATCGACGCCGCGATCCAACGCAGCCGCCGTGTGGGCAAGCGTGTTGCTTCCGCCCACATCATGCACCTCAATCCCCTCCCGCCCGACCTCGGTGAGATCCTGCGACGATTCGAGCGGATCATCGTGCCGGAGCTGAACATGGGCCAGCTCACCGCACTGGTCCGCGGCACGTACCTCGTGGATGCCCAGTGCCTCAGCAAGGTCCAGGGCATGCCGTTCAAGTCGCGCGACATCGAAGCAGCCATCGACGATGCGCTCGCCTCACTCAATGGCTCGTCTGCGAACAGCCCCACCAACCGCACCCCGAACGGAGCCACGTCATGAGCACCGCGCAAGTGTCCGTCACCACGAAGAAGGACTGGAGCAGCGACCAGGAGGTGCGCTGGTGCCCCGGCTGTGGCGACTACGGAATTCTGCTCGCCGTGCAGACACTGATGCCGGAACTCGGCATTGCTCCCGAGAACACCGTGTTCATCTCCGGCATCGGCTGCTCGAGCCGATTCCCGTACTACATGAACACCTACGGCATGCACTCGATCCACGGCCGGGCCCCAGCGATCGCCACCGGTGTTGCTGTTGCTCGCCCCGACCTCGACGTGTGGGTGATCACTGGTGACGGCGACGGCCTGTCGATCGGTGGCAACCACCTGATCCACGCGTTGCGCCGCAATGTCAATCTCAACATCTTGTTGTTCAACAACCGGATCTACGGCCTCACCAAGGGCCAGTATTCGCCCACCTCACCGGTGGGCAAGGTCACCAAGTCGACCCCGATGGGATCGATCGACCCACCGTTCAACCCGCTCGCAGTGGCGCTCGGCGCCGAAGCGAGCTTCGTTGCTCGGACGCACGATCTCGACCGTCATCACATGATCGAGACCTTCCGGCCGCGGCCCATGCGCATCACGGGGCCTCGTTCGTGGAGATCTACCAGAACTGCAACGTGTTCAACGACGGCCAGTTCGACGAGGTGACCAAGAAGCAGGCCCGTGACGAGATGATGATCAACCTCGTCCACGGCGAACCGATCACGTTCGGCGCCGATCAGCAACGCGCTGTCGCCATGGGTCGCGACGGCCAACTCCGGCTCGTGGAGCGCGCCGACGTCGCAGCCGAGGAAATCCTCGTGCACGACGCCCATCGTCACGACCCATCCCTCGCGTTCGCTCTGGCTCGGTTGAGCCACGATGACCACTCCCCGACACCATTCGGCGTGCTCCGTGACATCGACCGCCCGGAATACGCGGGTGCCGTGGCCGATCAGGTGTTGGCTGCAAGCGAACGCAAGGGCCCCGGCGACCTCGCTGCGTTGCTCCGGTCGAACGGCACGTGGACCGTCGACTGAGCGCCGTTGGGGGCCGGGCCCCGACTGGTTGGTCAACGATCGGTCAGCGGATCAGTTGATCATTCGCTCGGTCGAAGAGCAGGTGTCGATGGACTCGAAGGAGTACGGCGTCGCCGCTCGTCGGATGTGCCCCAGGTGGCGGAGTCACGGTCACCCGAATGCCCGCAACCGTGCACGACACACCGCCGGCGCCGAGCTGTGGCACCGCCGCCACCCGAGCGGGCACCGTGCCTGACGATGAGATCTCCACGTCCTCCGGTCGCAACCCGACGTTCACGGTTCGCCCCACATAGCGGGCGAGGTCAGGCGTCCACGAGCGGATCCGCACCAGTTCAGCCTCGACCGGATCTTCGCGTTGCAACCAGAACCCGTCCCTGTCGGCGATCACCGTCATTTCGGTGAGCGACAGCGGCCCGGTCGCCACCGCAGCAAGCAGCGTGCCGGGCGCACGGCGCACGTCGTCGGTGGGGCCCCACTGCACCAACCTGCCGGCATCGAGCACGGCGACCATCGAGGCCAACGCCACCACGTCGTCGCTGTCGTTGGTGGCCATCACGGTGGTGACGCCGTAGCCGCTCTGCAACATGGCGATCTCCGCACGCATCCGGCGCCGCAACGAGTCGTCGAGCGACGCAAACGGCTCGTCGAGCAGGAGCACCGTCGGCACGCGCACCAACGATCGGGCGATCTGCACCATCTGTTGCTCACCTTGGGAGAGCTGGCTCGGTGGCCGGCCGAGCAACCCTTCGATGTGCAGCGCCCTCACTTCGGCATCGACCCGACGCCCGACCTCCGCTGGGTCGAGACGCCGCACCTCCAGCGGAAACGCCACATTGCGACGCACACCCAGGTGCTCGATCAGCGCCGGCGACTGAAACACCATGGCGACGTTGCGGGCGCCCGGAGCAGTGGCCGTGACGTTTCGTTCGTCCATCCAGACTGCTCCGCCTGCGACCTGATCGAGTCCGGCGATCGCTCGCAACAGCGACGTCTTGCCGCTGCCGGAACCTCCGACCACCGCCACGAAGGCACCATCCGGCACGGGGAGCGTGACGTGATCGAGGCGCACCGATGCGCCCGAGCCCACCGTGACATCGACGAGTTCGACGCTCGCCATCAGGGAGTGACTCCCAGCACCCAGCCCTCTTCGAGGACCACCCGTGCCGCCGACGAGACGTCGAGATCGAGCGCCAGCAGCACCTCGAGTTCGCCCGTCTCGGCGAGGTCGGCGAGCCAGCGTGCGGTGTCGTCGACCTGGCGGGCGTCTCGTACCGTATGCGCGGCCTGACCTGAAGGTGTCAGCGTCGGCCACACCTCGGCAAACACGACGGCACCAGCTTGCAGGGTGGGTGGTGCACCTTCGGTCGTGAACGGCCAGATGTCGACCTGGTCATCGAACCCGCTCCGCAGCCGCTCGACCATTGGAATGCCCAGCAGACTCTGGCTGCCGACCGCGCCCGCACCCAGCAGCTGCCATGACGAGAACGGGCGATGGCCGTCTGCCCGCAAGGTCTGTTCGACCAGGCGCCATTCACCCAGGCGGCCGAATGCCGCTGGCTTCGTCGATTCCAATGTGATCCCCCGTGCCGACGGGGGGCATCCCCAGAACGGGCCGGGCCCCGGCCCGATCCGAGCGTTGAGTTCGGCGGCGACACGGAATCGATTGTTGACGTTGCGCTCGTCGTCGGCGATACGACGGGCCAGCAGCTCCCAGGTCGCTGGCCACGGCTCGCCGGTGAGCCCCAGAGCGCCAGCGGTACCGGCGGGATACCCGAGCGAGAAATCGACCCCGACCAGCGTGGTTCGCGATCCGGCACCCGCGATGAGGTCACGCAGCATCATCTCGGCGCCGCGCCGCGTGGCGACGTTGGTGACCGCGGTGTCCCAGCAGTTGGTCAGCCTGCCCCTGCGCTCGACGACTGCCAACCAGATCGAATCGCGGCCCAGTTTGGGTATCGAGTTGGCGCTCCAGTCGACCATCACGATTCGGTCGAACACGATGCGCCCCGATCAGGAGACCAGATCGGCAACTGCGGCGAAGTGCAGAACGGCCGCCACCACGGTGAGGAGATGCCACACCTCGTGGTAGCCAAAGGTCGCCGGCCATGGATCAGGCCGTCGGGTGAGCAGCACGGGAAAACCAACCGTGTAGGCAACGCCTCCGGCCACGATCAGTGCGAACTGCGTGCCGGTGAGGCTGTCGATGAGCACCGGCGTTGCGATCACGGCCACCCATCCCATCACGATGTAGAGCGAGTACGACACGTAGCGGGCGCCCTCGAAGAAGGCAAGTTTGAGCACGACACCCACGACCGCCAGCCCCCCGAGGACAGCAAGCATGGGGATGCCCCACGATCTCGGGAGCGCGACCAGGCAGATCGGCACGTAGGTCCCGGCGATCAGCAAATAGATCATCGAATGGTCGAGACGCTGCATGATGGAGCGCGCCCGTTGCGACTGCGCCAAGCGGTGGTACGCCGCCGATGTCCCGAAGAGCGCGAGCAGTGTGGCCACGTAGATCGATGCTCCGACTGTTGCCGCAGTGCCGTTGGCGACGACCGCCAGAGCGATTCCTGCGGGAATGACCGCAAAGAACGCCCACGTGTGGAACTTGCCGCGCCACAGAGGTCTCGCCGCTGCAAGGTACGGCACGGGCACACTGGTCACCTGTCCAACGTACCCGGCGCGGGCCGACGTGAGCCCGCGGGCTCGGCGGCGCAACCCGATTCGCGTCGCCCGCTCAGCCCAGCGTGGCCATGAGTGAGACGACGGCATCGCCATAACGCTCGAGCTTGGCGGGCCCGACGCCGGAGATCTTGGCGAGGTCACGCAACGACGTGGGCGCCCGGCTTGCGATCGCCGCAAGGGTCTTGTTGTCGAAGACCACGTAGGCGGGCTTGCCATCGCGCAGCTCGTTGCGGAGGTCGCGCAGCGCGGCGTAGCGGCGTTGGCCGGCCTCGTCGAGGTCAGCGCCAGGATCGCCTGACGACGACGTCGGCGAAGAGGACGTGCGTCGAGCCACCGGCTCCGGCCGATGCGACGACACGATCCGTCCGGCGGAGGGCTCGGTGGTGAGTTCCGCGACGAACGGGCTCGGTTCGGCCCCGGTCACGATCGATGCATGCCCGCTGGCGCGGGTGACCGCCACATGGAACAGCCGCCGCTCCTCTTCGACATCTTCGGCAAGTCGGTGCGGGTACTGGTCAGCCGCTGCGAGATGGACCACGACGTGGCGCCACTCCTGGCCCTTCACCCGATGCACCGTCGACAGCAGCACACCATCGGCGGCTCGTTTGGCCGCCAGGTGCCCGCGCATCCACCGCTCGAAGCTTGCAACATCATCGTGGAGCGCAGCCAGGTGGGTCACCGCCGTGAGGTCATCACCTTGCGCAGCGCGGTTGGTACCCCGGCGGTTGGCGTCGAGCGTCGCCACCGAGCCGGCAAGGCCGATCTCATCGATCAAGGCGAGCACCACCTCCGACGTGGTGGCCCCACTCGCCACCATCTTCTGCAGCGTCTGCACATCAGCAGCGAAGTCGATCACCCGCTCTGCGTCGCGCTCGTTGGTGAGTCGTCCGGCCAGCCGATTGAGGTCGACGATCGAGCTCTGCTCGCACACCCAGTCGGTGATGCGGGGGTGGAACGACCGCGACGGGCGACGCAGCGCTTCGCGAATATCGGCCGAGTCGAGCGAGCCTCCCCGTCCGGCAGCGGCCAGTCGCAGCCACGCGAGCACGGTACGTACCGCCGTCCGGTCGGCGAATTCGAGACCGACGCCACCAGCGACGGGGACGCCAGCGGCGACCAGCGCCACCTGGACCGGTGCGAGGAGCGCATTGACTCGGGTGAGCACCGCGATGTCCGCGGTGGCGGCACCGGTGCTGAGCGCCAACTCGACTGCTGCCACCGAAGCGCCCACCGCGTCGACATCGGTGTGGACCGACCAACCCGCCGCGTCGGTCGATGCCGCCCGGATGGTCTTGGCGACGCGCCGCCTGTTGTGACGCAGCAGCCGGTCGACCACGTCGACGATGCCTGCAGGACAGCGGTAGTTGACTTCGAGCGGATGCTCACCAGACCCGGGAAACAACGAGGCGAAGTCGATCAGCCAGGCCGGGTCGGCACCGTTGTAGCCGTAGATGGTCTGATCGTCGTCGCCCACCCCGAACACTGCGCCGCCCGGCGCCGACAGCAGACGGATCAGCAACAGGTGCGCCGGCGTGAGGTCCTGGAACTCGTCGACGAGCATGATGCGACACGCCCGCTGCGCGACCCGTCGGGCTGCGGGTCGCGCAGCAACACCAGCAGCGCCCGATAGATCTGGTCGTCGAAGTCCACCGCACCACGGCGCTCCAGCATCGTGCGGTACCCCGGCCAGGCCGCAGCGAGACCATCGACGTCGCCGTCGTAGCGGCCCTCGACCTCCCCCGGTTCGATCAACCCGAGACGGATCACGGTGAGCGCCTCGATCCAGGGCCCGATCGGGTCGCTGTTGCGGCGCCGCGGGAAATCGACGAGATCGCCGATGATGCGACGGACGTCAGGCTCGCCGATGGTGCGCCACGTCTGAGGCTGCGCAGCAAACGGTGGCGTTCCGTTGACGATCGCCAGTGCAATGGCGTTGAGGGTGCGGACCTGGAGGCCGGGCAGATCGGTGGTTCGCTCGCGCATCTCCTCCTGGGCGCGTTTGTTGAACGCCACGAGACTGATCGCGCTGCTCGGAAGGTTCCAAGCGGTCAGCAGATGGCGGGCCCGCTCGGTGAGCACACGCGTCTTGCCGGAACCGGCCGGGGCGATGATGCGCGCACCACCTCCCGGGTGCGTGACCGCAGCGAGCTGGTCGGGCGCGAGATCGGCATGCGAGACGTTCGCCGCAGGCGGACGGAGCGAGCCGTGTTCGGCGGCCACCACGTGGAGCACGGCGACACCGTCGACCGGGTCGCGGTGGCGCACCGGGCCACCGTCGAGCCAGACGACGCTGCCGTCGGGAAGCTGCACGTCGCCGGGTGACCCGCTGGCCAACGCCACGGCGCCGGCAGCAACCGCCCGGTCGAGACCGATCCACACCGGCGTCGACGGATCGCGACCGTCGACGCTGTTCGACCACACGAGATGGTGGAGTTCTTCGAGATCGAACGCGAACGTGGGACCGAGTTCGTACGGCGCTGCCTCGGTCATCAGCATCGGTTCGCGCTCGAAGGGTGCAGCGAGCTCGATCACCACCCGCTCGAGCGCATGGGCTGCCGCACGGAGACGAACGAGCGTGGCCGCCGGAGCGCCGAGCACTCCTGGGTCGACCACAACTCGCTGCGCCGACGACCACGGCGGCGCCACCGAACCGCCGACGTCGACCACGAGATTGCGGGCGAGTTCATCCGGCCCAGCGCCGGCGGGTGCGACACCGCGCTCGAGCGTGGCGCCAGGCGTGCGGTCACCCGACACTGCCCGGGACGGGGTCGGGGACGGCGCAGTCGCGGGCACCGACAGGTCGCCGGATCGATCGCCGAAGGCCGACTCGGGCTCGGGCAACGGCGAGTCGGTGAGGCCGACCTCAGCTTGTCCGCCGTCGTTCCAGCACTGGCGGACCTGGGCCGGGGTGTCGTGTTCCCCGTCGCAATACGCACACGCAATCGCCATCGCGCTGACCCTAGCGAACGCCCCGACGCACCGCACACATGTTCGATCAGCAGTGGTCGCTGGCGGTCACGTCCGATCGCAGGGGGTCGTCACCAGGCGATTTCGGGAATGCCGTAGGTGACACAGAGCCCGGCCCCGTTCACGATGATCAACGACGCGATGATCGCCGACACCGCGACCACGCGTGGTCGGGTTCGGCGGGCGGTGACCGGTGCTGGCATGTACCACTCCGGCAGGAGTCCTGCGCCGTCGGCAGGCCGACCGAACGGCACTGCGTCGTCGTCGATCGGGGCATCGGGGTCAGCAGCCATTGCCAATGCTGCGAGTTCGTCATCGGTGAACGACTCCATGGTGCAACCGTACCGTCGGCCCGTGTCGGCGCCCGTGCAGCAACAGCCGTTCAGTTGATCGCGGGGCGCTTCATCAGCCGGCGTCCAGCATTGCGAACCGGCGTACGGACCGCCTCCAACCCGAGGTAGAACGCCGGGAAGGTCAGCAACACCAGCACCGTGGAGCTCACGAGGCCGCCGATCAGCGTGAATCCGAGCGCCTCCCAGAACGGGTCGCTCAGCGCCAGCGGCAGGAGACCCACCACGGTGGTGAGTGTGGTGGCCACGAGCGGGCGAAAGCGTCGGGTGATCGCCTCCTGGATGGCGTCTGCCGCGCTCTTGCCACCTCGTCGAGCTCGGTTGGCCGCGTCGACGAGCAGGATCGTGTTGTTGACCGCCACACCGATCAGTGCGATGAAGCCGACGGTCACGAGGAAGCTCAGTGGGTTCCCGGTGATCGACAGGATCGTGAACACACCCAGGAAGCTGAACGGGATCGCGAGGAAGATCAACAACGACTGCGCCAACGACCGGAACTGCACCGTGATCACCACGAGCATCAACAGCAACGCCACCAGGCCGGCCACACCGAGCGATGCGAAGTCGTCCTGGTTGTCCGACTCGAGTCCGAAGTCGAACCCGAGCGCATCCGGCGCAAGACCGCGGTCCTCGAGCTCGGTCGACCCGTAACGCTCCTCCAGGTAGTCCTGAGTGGCGTTGAGGTTGCCGGTGACTTCGTCGCTGTCGTATTGAGCGCGCACCTCGATGAAGCGGTCGCCGTCCGTGCGAGCGATCACACCGTCGGTGGAGACGATCGCATCGAGGATCGTCACCGTGTCGCCACCCACCTGCAGCTCGAGACCCGCAAGTTCGTCGCGGATCTCCACCGCCAACGCCTGGCCGGTCGCAGCCGTGTCGTCGTCGACGGCGATCTGTGCCGCGAACGGGAATTCGAGCACCGGCGGGCCGTTCTCGAGCGGGGCGATCGTGATGCGGGCGCCTTCGATACCAGCAACTCCTGCCTCGATCTGCTCCACGAATTCGGGAGCGGTCGGACGACCGCCGATCGGCGTGAGGTCCACGAAGGTCTCGGTGAGGCGTTCGTTGCCGCGCAGGTACTGCGAACGTTCGAGATCGTCGCCGAGCACCGCCAGCACCACCGCGTCGATGTCGTCGGCAATCGCCTGCGATTCCTCGATCGTGGTGCCGGCGGGGAACTCCGAGTTGACCGCAATGGCAACCGCGTCCTTGCCCGCCGGGAAGATCGAGAACCCGAGGGTTCCGGCGATCGAACCACCGACCATCACCATCGCGATGGCGAACGCCGCCAGTCCGCCGCCCGCTGCCCATCCCTTGACCCCGTTCCCGGAGGGATATGCGGCCAGTCGGCCGGCTCCGTGAGCCAACCGGCGCTCGAGGCGCGCCACCGGGTTGCGCACCGGGCGATCGTTGACGAGGAACCAGCGTCCAACGGTGGGAATGAACACGATCGAGAACAGGAACGACAGCAACAGCGTGATGATCACGGTGGTGGGAATCGGGCGGATGAACTCACCCAGGATGCCGCCGACGAAGAGCATTGGCGAGAACACGACCACCGTGGTGAGCGTGCCCGCGAACGACGCCGATCCGACCCGATCGATGGCGGCCTTGATCACCCCGACGGGCTCGTCGCTCTCGTGTTTGTTCGCGTCGATCGACTCCGAGATCACGATGGCATCGTCGACGATCAAGCCGAGCGTGAGGATGAGCCCGAACAATGTGATCGTGTTCAAGGAGAACCCGACCCCCCAGAGGCCCGCGAGCGATCCGATGGTGACGAGCGCCATGAATCCAGCAGTCAGCAGGGCCACCCGCCATCCGATCAGGATCAAGCTCACGATCGACACCGCAGCGAGCCCGGTGAGCAGATTGGTGGTCAACGACGAGAGCTGCGACTGCACTCCGGTGGCGAAGTCAGCGGTGACGAACGCCTCGTAGCTCTCGCCGAGAGGTACGTCGTCGCTACTGAGGAGGCCGTCGAGGCGGTCACTGAACTCCAGCACGTCGAGATCGGTGTCGTCAGCTCGGATGATGCCCACGGTGATCGCGTCGTCGTAGCCGTCGCTCGAGGTTGCCACACGGGTGAATCGAGTGAGGCGCTGCTCCTCCGCGCCGGTCGATGGATCGATCGATGTGGTCACGAGGCTACGAACGTCGGCAGCTTCGATGGCCGAGTCTGCCGCGAGGTAACCCGCCAGAGCGGTTGCCTGCGTTTCGAGATCGACCGGCGTCGAATCGGGCGTGCCGATGATCGACACCAACACGTCGTACTGGCCAACGAGCTTGGCGGCGTTGACTGCGTTGTACTCCACCGCAGCACCCTCGGGTGCGACGAGGCCGAGATCCACCAGGCGCGTCGTGCCGGTCGCCGAATCGATGTCGGACTCGAACTCGACGATGACGGCGAACGAACTGGCGCGCGCCTCGGAGTCGACCGACACGACCCCCTCGACCGCCTCGAACTGCTCCTTGAACGGGCGCACGAGTTCGTCGTCGACGACCCCAGCGTCGTCGACGAACCAGGTCCCCGAAACGATGGAGATCGGCGTGTTGATCGGCGGGAAACCCTCACGGTCGAGTCCGAAGCTGAACGCAGAGAGTCCCGCGATCACCACCACGGCGAAGAATCCGGCGGTCACCTTCCACTTGGTGGTGGCGAACAGCGCAATGGAGGTGATCACCGAGCGCCGAGGCGCCTTGGGGGCTGGGGCATGCATGTGAAGACTCTTCTCGACAGCGAGGTGGGGGCAGTCGTTCGACCGGGGTCGACGCGCGATGGAGTACCGAAGTCTTCGGTGCCGTCACCCATTCGGATGACGAACGATATCGACGCGATCGAAGAGGCTGAGCGTGACGTGCGTGACGTGCGCTACCAGCCGGGAGATCGGCCGCGCAGCCGGATCACCGATCAGGTGCCGGTGAACACCGCAGGGCGGCGCTCGAGGAACGCTGCAACGCCCTCGCGGTGGTCGTCGCTCTTGAAGCACGCTGCCAAGGCCGTGGTGTGACGCTGCATGTGCTCACCCACCGCAGCGGTGAGGCCATCGTGCACCAGTGACTTGATCAGGCCCAGGCTGTGTGGGGAACCGGCTGCGATCGTGCCGGCGAGGTCCATCACTGCGGGCAACAGGTCGTCACTCGGCACCACATCGAGGACGTACCCGAGCCTCAGCGCTTCCGTCGCGTCGATCATGGCTCCCGTGTACAGCAGCCGCAGCGCCGGCTGCAACCCGATGATGCGCGGCAGCAGCCACGTGCCTGCGCCGGTATCGGGCACCAGGCCACGATGGACGAAGTTCCAGGCGAATCGTGCGTCGGTGCTGGCCAGTCGTAGATCGCACTGTGAGGAGAATTCTGCGCCCATGCCAACTGCCGGGCCGTCGATTGCTCCGATGGTGGGCTTGCGTGCCTGCGCGATCGGCCACCACCTGTGGCGTTCGTCGGACTCACCGCGCAGGCCTCGAACTTCGCCGGGCACGGTCGCGAGGTCGGCGAGGTCGGTTCCGGCGCAGAAGGCGCCGGGTACACCCGTGATCACCAACACAGTGGTCGCCGGATCGGCGTCGGCTCGACCGACCGTTTCGATGAAGTCGCCGAGCATCGCGTAGGTCATTGCGTTGCGCTTCGCCGGCCGGTCGATCGTGACCACCCCGACCTTGCCATCGACGTGGTAGCGGATCAGCTCGTCACCCATGCACTGCAACGTAGTGCGGCACCCCACCTCGGCGATGAGCGAACCCACCACATCTGCGGGGTTCGCTCATCGGTGGAGTCACTCGCCCGCAGGGCGGCGCCCGTTACGAGCAGCCGCTGGTGGAACCGCACGAGCTGCAGACGTAACAGCTCCCTGCTCGCACCATCGTGACGCCGCACAGCATGCACATCGGGGCATCGCTCGGCGCCCTGGACGAGGCCACCGCCGGGGCCGAGTGCAGGGGCGCCTCGACGGGCGCCGGACTCGGCGACTTGGGATCTGGGGCGAGATCGGAGCCCTGACTCGTTTCGAACAGCGCTTCCTCGACCCCCGGCAGCGTTGGTTGCAAGCGTTCATCGACGGAGAAGATGCCCATCTCGGCGCGCTCGTCGTAGGTCATGTACTCGATCGCCAGACGTCGGAACAGGTAGTCCATGATCGACGACGCGAAGCGGATGTCCGGGTCGTCCGTCATGCCCGCCGGCTCGAAGCGCATGTTCGTGAACGCCTCGACGAATGCCCGCAGGGGAACCCCGTACTGGAGGCCGTAACTGACCGACTTCGCGAAGGCGTCCATCACGCCCGCCATCGTGGAACCCTGCTTCGACACGGTGAGGAAGATCTCCCCAGGCTGGCCATCGTCGTACTCGCCGATGGTGGCGAATCCCTTGCAGTCGGCAACCCGGAACTCGAACGTGCGCCCGCGCCGCGTCCGAGGCATCCGCTGACGAATCGGCTGGTGCACGATCCGCTCGATGACCTCGTGCACACCTGCTTCGACCGCAGCGCCTGCAGCATTGTTGCTCGCTGTTGTCTTGGTCGACGACAGCGGCTGGCCGAGCTTGCAGTTGTCGCGGTAGATCGCCACCGACTTCAGCCCCAGCTCCCACGCCAGCATGTGCAGTCCTTCGACGTCTTCCACGGTGACGTCCTCGGGCATGTTGGCCGTCTTGGAGATGCCGCCCGACAGGAACGGCTGCACTGCGCCCATCATTCGGATGTGACCCTCGTAGTGGATGGTGTTGTCACCCATCGAGCACGCGAAGACCGCCAGGTGCTCGGCGGCAAGGTGCGGCGCACCGATCACCGACATGTGTTCGTCGATGTGGCCAACGATGTCGTCGACCTGGTCGTCGACGTAGCCGAGTTGACGCAACGCTCGCGGAACGGTCTGGTTGACGATCGACATCGTGCCACCACCGACGAGCTTCTTGGTCTTGACCAGAGCGAGGTCGGGCTCGATCCCGGTGGTGTCGCAGTCCATGGCCAGCCCGATCGTGCCGGTCGGCGCCAAGACCGTGGCCTGGCTGTTGCGCACCCCGTACCGGCGGGCGTCGTCGAGCGCGCGGTCCCAGGTTTCGGCTGCAGCGGCAACGAGGTCGTGCGGCACCGCCGGGTGTCCGGCCAGCTGCATGTTGGCCTCGCGATGCATCTCGAGCACCCCCAGCATGGCGTCGGCGTCGGCAGGGAACCCGTCGAACGGCCCGACCCGTGCGGCCATGCGGGAGCTGGCGGCGTAGGCCGAACCGGTCATCAGCGAGGTGACAGCTGCCGCCCATGCCCGGCCGCCGTCTGAGTCGTACGGCAACCCGAGCGCCATCAGGAGCGCCCCGAGGTTCGCGTAGCCGAGGCCCAGCTGGCGCAATGCTCTGGTGGTGTCGCCGATCTGTTCCGTTGGGTAGTCGGCGCGCCCCACCAGGATCTCCTGCGCCGTGAACACGACGTCGACGGTGTGAGTGAAGGCCCCGAGGTCGAAGCCGCCATCGTCCTGCAGATACTTGAGCAGGTTGATCGACGCAAGGTTGCAGGCCGAGTTGTCGACATGGAAGTACTCGCTGCACGGGTTGCTGGCGGTGATTCGGCCGTGGTTGGGGGCGGTGTGCCACCGATTGATCGTGGTGTCGAACTGCAGACCGGGGTCGGCGCATTCCCACGATGCCTCGGCGATCTCGCGCCACAACTGGCGGGCCTTGACCGTGCGGAGCACCTCGCCGGTGGTGACCGCCGTGAGATCCCAGTCGGCGTCGTCGACCACGGCGCGCATGAACTCATCGGTGACGCGCACCGAGTTGTTCGCGTTCTGATACTGCACCGAGAACGAATCGACGCCATCGAGACCCATGTCGAATCCCGCGTCGGCGAGCACCCGGGCCTTGCGTTCCTCGATGGCCTTGGTCCACACGAACTGCTCGACGTCGGGATGATCCGCATCGAGGATCACCATCTTCGCCGCGCGACGGGTCTTGCCGCCCGACTTGATCGTGCCGGCGGATGCGTCAGCGCCGCGCATGAAACTCACGGGGCCCGAGGCGGTGCCACCACCTTCGAGGAGCTCGAACGACGACCGGATCCGCGACAGGTTCACCCCTGCACCGGAACCGCCCTTGAAGATCAGGCCCTCCTCGCGGTACCAGTTGAGGATCGACGGCATCTCGTCGTCGACCGCCAGGATGAAGCACGCGCTGGCCTGCTGCGGAACACCGGCAACACCGATGTTGAACCACACCGGACTGTTGAACGCGGCACGCTGCGTGACGAGGATGTATTTCAGCTCCGCCCGGAAGCCCTCGGCCTCGTCGGGCTTCGAAATAGCCGTCAGCCACGCCCCAGTCGGTGATCGTGTCGACGATCCGGTCGACGACCTGCTTCAACGACCACTCGCGTTCAGCTGTGCCGATCGTGCCGCGGAAGTACTTCTGGGTGACGATGTTGGAGGCGTTCAAGGACCAGGTGATCGGAAACTCGACGTCGAGTTGTTCGAACGCGATCGAGCCATCGAGCCAGTTCGTCAGCCGAGCGTCGCGGCGCCCCCACACGATCTCGTCGTACGGGTCGACCCCGGAGGACGTGAACAACCGACCGATGCCGATCGTCCCGTCGGCAGTGCGGGGTGTTGCGAGCGACATGGGTTTCCTCCGTACGTGTCGAGGCAGTCAAACTACAGCCATGTCGGCGAACCACCGACTGGGTGCGGCGCACAGGTCGAGGGAGCTCCCCAAGCAGACACCGTCAGTGACGACCCGTGCGGGTCATCGGCATCAACCTTCTTGTCCGTGCGCTGCACCACAGTCGGCACTGGGTGAGCACTCTAGGGAGCCACCCCTGTGTGGCGATAGAGGGATAACCATGTGAATTTCGGGAGCTGACGTGTGGACACGAGGTGAACAACCACGAGTTGTCCACAGCATCGAGCGACCAACCACGGCGTCGGGTCGCCATCACCCCACCGAACCGCGCCGGGAGCGTCACAACGACTCCCCCGCTGCGACCGTGACCACACTGCCGTTGAGCGCGGACGTCGCCGACAGCTGGTCGATCGCGGCATCGTCGGACAACACGTGCACCGTTGCAATCGTGCACAGAGCGCCTTCACCCACCATGATGGGCCGATGCGCCGACTGCTCCCCGAGCCTGCCGACGACGTCACCGTGGAGGCCGCTTACCCCGCCGCGCTCGGTGCTCGTACTGAACGCCCCTGGGTGGGGCTGTGCATGGTGTCATCGATCGACGGCTCGATCGCCGTCGACGGGGTCTCGGCACAGTTGTCGAGCCCCACCGACGCTGCGGTACTCGCGCAGCTCCGCAGCCTCGCTGACGTGATCCTCGTCGGCGCAGGCACCGCTCGGGACGAGGGGTACGGAGCGCCGAAGAAGACGGGCCAGCGCATCGGCGTGGTCACCAACTCTGGCCGACTCGACTTCACCACGGCATTGTTCTCGAGTGGGGCGGGGTTCGTGATCACGAGCGAGACGAGCAACTTCGAGGTGCCAGCGGACGTCGAGGTGCTCCGCGCCGGCAAGGACGGCGTCGACCTCTCCACGGCACTGGGTCGATTCGCCGACCTGGTCAGCAGCTGCTCGTTCGTCCAAGCCGAGGGTGGCGCGGCGTTGAACGGCGCCCTGTTCGACGCCGACCTGATCGACGAGGTCAACGTCACGACGTCACCAGCCGCCTTCGGTGGCGATGGCCCCCGCCTCGCGACCGGCGCACCGCCCATCGGCCACCGTTTCGCCGTGGCCCAAATCGCCGTCGACGACGAATCGTTCGTCTACACCCGCTGGCTACGACGTCGCCGCTGACTTGTCGAGCAATTCCAGTTCTCGGTGGAAGTCCGCAGCCGCGTCGAAGTCCTTGTAGACACTGGCGAACCGCAGGTAGGCCACATCGTCGACACCGCGAAGCTGGTCGAGTACCGCCACGCCGATGCTGGCGCTGTTCACCGTGGAGCCGAGCAGACGCATCGAGTCCTCGACCGCCGTGACCAGCGGCGCAACTGCTCATCGGAGACGTTGCGGCCCTTGGTGGCCGCAACCAGGCCGCCCATCAGCTTTCTCCGATCGAACGGTTCGCTGCCACCGTGCGATTTGATCACCGTCAGTGGCGCATGGTCGACGCGCTCGAAGGTGGTGAATCGTTGGGCGCACGTGAGGCATTCGCGGCGTCGACGGATGGCGCTGCCCTCTTCGGCGATACGCGAGTCGACCACCTTGGTGTCATCGGCACGACAAGCTGGGCACAACACGTCACGTACGTTACCTCGACACCACCAGTGCTTCCTGGGCGCAGCGTCCAGGGCACGCCAGACCAGGTACCGACCGGACGGGAGAGCCGGTCAGCCAGCCTCAGGGCAGTCGCACGAGTTCGCCGGCCTGAATCGACGTTCCACCGTTGAGATCGATCAGCGCATCGACGAAGCGATCACGCCCGACCTCACCACGATGCTGATCGGCGATCGACCAGAGCGTGTCGCCTGGCTGGGCAACGTAGGCCTGGATCGTCGATGTGGCGCGCATGTCGATGTCGGCAGCCGCGGCAGGACGGCCACCGACATCGACTGCGGCACCGACCATCGCTGTCGCGGCAACAGCGATGGCGGCGAACACGAGGACCGCGACCAATGCGAGCGCAACGGCCACGGCACGGCGCACGGCATAGTTGGGCCGAACGACAGGTTCGTGGGGACGGTCGACCCGGAGGTACTCGTGCCGGGTGCGGGTTTGGATGGCTGCGGTCATGATGGCTCCAAGATCACGGTGCACGCCCGGTCTGCTCCGAGAGGCGCCGACCGGGCGTTCGATTGCTGTTCGCTCGCACAGCGTTCGCAAAACAAGTGTTCCCCGAACGGCTGTTCGCACAGTCAACCAGGACCGGGACCGCCCGTCAACCCAAACCACGAACAATTGTTCCCCGTACAAATGTTTGACCACTGCCCGCCAGATCCATATGCTGTTCGTATGGCCCCCACGATCAGCGCACGGCAGCGAAGCATTCTCGAGTTCATCGAACAGCAGATCCGCGACCGTGGGTATCCGCCATCTGTGCGCGAGATCGGCGATGCGGTCGGCCTCACGTCCCCCTCCACCGTGCACACGCACCTCAACACCCTGCAGCGCCTCGGCTACCTTCGCCGCGATCCCACCAAGCCACGCGCCATCGAGGTGCGCTACGACACCAACAGCGGCGCGATGATGGAACGTCGGCCTGTCCGCCACGTGCCACTGGTCGGCGACGTCGCTGCCGGTACCGACGTCCTTGCCGAGGAGAACGTCGAGGAACTGCTTCCGGTGCCGGTGGACTTCACCGGCGACGGCGAACTGTTCATGCTGCGAGTCCGTGGCGACTCGATGATCGAGATCGGGATCCTCGACGGCGATTTCGTGGTGGCCACCCAGATCGCCAACCCGAACAATGGCGACATCATCGTGGCCGGAATCCCCGGAGGCGAGGCGACCATCAAGACCTACAGCCGGTCCGGTGCGGAAGTCACCCTCACGCCGGCCAACTCGACGATGGATCCCATGAAGTTCAACGCCGACGACGTGGAGATCTACGGCAAGGTCGTCACGGTGATGCGCCGCTACTGAGGCGCGTCCGGAGGCCCCCACGGCGACGCGGCCGACGGGTCAACGGACGGTGTTGGACGCTCCGCTGCCTCGACGGACGGCACAGTGGAAGCGGGCCGCTCGACAGGCATCCCCGGTGGCCCCACCGCTCCCGTGGTCGGCGGTGGCGACGGAAACCCCGGCGGGCTCGATGGCCACGCCGGACCATCGGGAACCCACGGCCCGCTGACGGGCGCCGCCGGCAACGTCCGCCGACTGCCGGCAACGAGCAATGCCCCGCCGGCCACGAGCGCCACGATCGACGCTGCGATCGCACCCCAGCGCAGCAGCGCCACCCCTTCGTCGGGTGATCGTCCCACGGCGATCGCGAAATCGTCGCCACCGATCGAGGCAACCGTGAGGACATGATCTCCAGCGCTGACGATGTCGACGGTCCATGCAGCGGTGCCCACGAACCCGTCGGCGTCGTACGACACGCCTGGGGCCTCGGTGATGTCGACGTCGTTGCCGTCGGGATCGACCAGAACCAGACCAGGGCTGAGCCGTTCGGCGGCGTCAGCATCGGGATCACGGTCATAGGAACGCTCCGCGTCACACTGCCCCGCGAGGGCATCGATCGTGCCCGTCGTCTCGACGAAGACCAAGAACTCGCCAGAGCGTTCGAAATCGAGTGTTGTGTCGCAACCAACGGGAGCCCGAGCGAAGCTGGCGATGTTGTTGGCCTCGCGTTGCCCGCCCGCCCACCAGAGCACGGCCGCGAGCGCCAGGAACCCGAGGAGGACCACCACACCGCCAGCGATGAGGCGCCCGCTCCGGGTGCCTGTCGACGACACCTGCGGTGACGAGGTGGACGTCATGATCCGGTCGAATCGACGGTGGGGAGTTGGTGGTTTCGCAGCATGGTCATGACGGTTGCGTCGGATGCCAAGTGTGCCCGTGTCACCGTGCCGCCGACAAACGGTCGGCCACGAGACGCACCCGCTCGTCGGGTTGCACCACCGCCACCCGTACGAATCGTGCACCGTCGGCACCGTAGAACTCGCCAGGGCTCACCAACGCTCCCCCATCGGTCGCCAGTCGTCGTGCGTAGTCCCAGCCGTCTGCAACGGGAATCCAGAGGTAGAACGCGCCGTCGGGCACACCAACCTCTGCACCTGACCAGTCGGACAGCACCCCGGCGAGCAACTCGAGTCGACCCAGGTAGCGCTGGCGTTGCACCTCGACATGCTCGTCGTCGTCCAACGCAGCCACCGCAGCCGCCTGCGCAGGACCCGGCACCATCATCCCGACATGCTTGCGGACCTCCTGGAGATAGGCGACGAGCTCGGCATCGCCCGCGTAGAAGCCCACGCGAAGACCAGCCAGATTCGAGCGTTTCGACAGCGAATGCACCGCCACGACACCGTCGAGACCTCCCTCGATGATGCTGCGACCCCGGCCCGCCCACGTGAACTCGACGTAGCACTCGTCGGAGAAGATCGGTACTCCTCTGGCGCGACCCCAACGGGCGGCTGCATCGAGATCGTCGAGCGCTCCCGTTGGATTGCCGGGGCTGTTCACCCACAGCAGCAAGGCCCGAGCGGCATCGTCGGCCTCGATCGCCTCCAGATCCATCCGACCATCGGCACGCAGCGGCACCGGCACCGCACGACACCCGGCCAGAATCGCCCCCATTTCGTAGCTGGGATACGCGATCGCCGGGTAGAGAACAGTGTCGCGCTCCGGCGTACGCAGTTGCATCCACTGCGGCAACGTGGCCACGAACTCCTTCGAACCAATCGTCGCCCCGATCTGCCCGATCGGCACGTCGACGTCGAACCGACGGCGCATCCATCGCTGCGCTGCCTCACGGAACGCCACGGTGCCGATACTCGGCGGATACGAGCGTTCGGTGCCGCTGGCCGACAGCGCGGCGATCACGGACGGCGGCGGCGGATCGAACGGTGTGCCGATCGAGAGGTCGACACAACCACCCTCGTGACCTGCGGCAATCGCCTTGAGACCGTCGAGGCGGTCGTACGGGTACGGCGGCGGAACGAACCCAGAACTCACGAGGTCCCCGTCGAGAATTCCGAGAGGCGACCAGCCGATGCATCCGACAAGCGGGCACGGATCGTCCACGCTTCGGCGCCATCGGCCACCGACACGACCTCACCCTCGCGATGGACCGAGGCGAGGATGTCGCCACGGTCGTAGGGCACGATCAACTCGTGCACCACGCTCAGCGAGCGCAGTCGATCGGCCAGCGTCCGCAAGAAGACCTCGACGCCGTCGCCGGTGACGGCGGACAGGGCAACCGAACCAGGGTGATCGGCAACGAGTTGATCAGCGATGTCGGGTACGAGGTCGGACTTGTTGAACACCAAGAGTTCGGGCACGGCTGCGGCATCGATGTCGCCGAGCACCTTGCGCACGGCATCGATCTGTCCAACGGGGTCGGCGGCGCTGGCATCGACCACATGCACGAGATAGTCAGCCATGGCGGCCACTTCGAGCGTGCCCTTGAACGACTCGACCAGCCCGTGCGGCAGCCGATTGATGAAGCCAACCGTGTCCGACAGCAGCACCGGTTCGCCGCCCGGAAGCGCGAGCCGTCGGGTGGTCGGATCCAGCGTGGCGAACAAGCGGTCTTCGACGAGCACACCCGACTCGGTGAGCCGATTCAACAGCGACGACTTGCCCGCGTTGGTGTACCCGACGATCGCAACCGAGCCAAGGCCGCTGCGGCTGCGACCCTTTCGTTGCAGTGATCGTGTCTCCGAGAGAGCGTCGAGGTCGCGTTCGAGCTTGTTGATGCGCCGCATGATGCGGCGACGATCGACCTCGATCTTCGTTTCACCGCCACCGAACCGTGCGCCGACGCCGCCTCGCTGCTGCGACATTTTCGCATCCGCACCGCGCCGTAGCCGTGGCAGGCGATACCGCAGCAGTGCCAACTCGACCTGCGCCTTGCCTTCGAGCGTGTGAGCGTTCTGCCCGAAGATGTCGAGGATCACCGCGGTGCGGTCGATCGCGGTGCGCCCGAGCAGCTTCTCGAGGTTGTACTGCTGGGCAGGCGACAAGTTGTTGTCGAACACGACGGTGTCTGCGTCGACGGCGAGGCAGAGCTGCTTGAGTTCCTCGGCCTTGCCCTTGCCGATGTACCAGGTGTGGTCTGGGCTGTCGCGGCGCTGCACCATCCGGGCGACGACGTCAGCGCCTGCGGTGTCGACGAGCAGCGCCAGTTCGTCGAGGCTGGCGTCGATCTCCTCTTCGGCCTGACGAGGATCCCCCACGGCGACCAGCACGATCTTCTCCCTGATGGTGCGATCGATGAGTGTGGATGCGAGTGCCTCGTTGTACGGGGTGTTGCTCATCGAACCTCGATGGTGATGGTGGCGATCTGAGTGGCAGGCCCGGTGAGCACCGCTCGTTCGGGTGCGTCGTCGGCAAACGACACCGTCGCGGTGCCCCCGTCCATGTGCACGATCACCTCATGGTCGCCGCGCGCCACGAGGCCCCATGATCGTGCTGCGTATGCCGCAGCGCACGCGCCGGTTCCGCATGCTTCGGTGATGCCGGCCCCTCGTTCGTGCACCCGCATCGTCACGGCATTCGGCTCGGGCCCGGGCTCGATGATCTCGAGATTGACGTGCGGCACCTGCCCGCCGAGATGGGCGAGGTCGACAACAGCGACATCGTCGACGCCGACCACGCTGTGGGGGTTTCCGAGACTGAGATGTGCAACCGGTCGGTCGGGATTGCAGCCGAGTGCGCTCCAACCGTTCGGCTCGCCGAGCATGCCGACGTCACCCATCTCGACCCGGGCGGTGATCGTGCTGGGGTCGTCGGTGGCCGTCAGTTGGACCAGCCGGTCACCCGCGTCGGTGAGGATCAACTGATCGGAGAGATCGCCACGCCGGAGCGCCACGGCTTGAGCGAAACATCGGATCCCGTTGCCGCTCATCTCCGCTCGAGAACCGTCGGCGTTGTAGAGCGTCATCCGCGCCGTGTACCCATCCTGCGACTCGGCAACGAGCAACCCGTCAGCTCCGATCCCGCGCCGTCGATCGCAGAGCCGCCGAGCCAGTTCGGGCAGGTCGTCGACCCCTGGATGGAACGCGACCAAGAAGTCGTTGCCGAGACCGTGGTGTTTCGAAATGGCAAGTGTGCTCATGAGATGAGTGCGTCGATCACGGCGGGCGCTGCTTCGGTGGCGGCATCGTCCTCGACGTCGATCCAGCGTACGCGTGGATCTCGGCGGAACCATCGCTCCTGGCGGACGGCGAACTGGCGGGTACGGGTGATGATCGCGGCGATGGCTTCATCCTGGCTCATCTGTCCATCCATCGCGGCAAGGATTTCCTTGTAGCCGAGTGCCTGGGCTGCCGTACGGGAGAACCCGGATCGAGCGATCGCCGCAACTTCCTGCACGAGGCCATCTCCCACCATGGCCATCACCCGTGCTTCGATCCTGGTGCGGAGCACCGCCCTCGGCCAGCGGAGACCGATCTGGGCCACGGGCGACGCCGGGTACTCGTCGACGCCCGGCCCAAAGGAGCTGAACGGGCGGCCGCTGCCGACGGTGACCTCGAGCGCACGAATCACTCGACGGCGATTGCCGGGCTCCATCTTGGAGGCTGCTGCTGGGTCGAGCTCAGCGAGGCGCTCGTACAACGAGGCGGTGTCGCCGACCTGGTCCAGCTCGCGCGGATGTCCGGCCACTGGCCCGGCAGATCGAAATCGTCGATCACGACACGGTGATACAAGCCGGTGCCGCCGACGAGCAACGCTTGCGCACCCCTTCGGCCGATGCCTGCGAGGGCCGTGGCGTAGGCATCACGGAACTCCGCCACGGTGAAGTCGTCCTGCGGCTCGACGAGGTCGAGGAGGTGGTGAGGAACCTCACGACGCTCTTGCTCGGTGGGCTTGGCGGTTCCGATGTTCATGCCCCGATACACCTGCATGCTGTCGATCGACACGAGCTCGACATCGCCGAGTTGACGAGCCGCAGTCATCGCCACGGCCGACTTCCCCGACGCCGTCGGTCCAACGATGGCCACCCGCCTCGGCGGCTCCGTCGTGGTCAGAGCTGCTCGCCCTCGGCGATGCGCTGATGGTGATGGATCACTTCAGCCACGATGAACCGGAGGAACTTCTCGGTGAACACCGGATCGAGACCAGCTTGTTCGGCCAGCGCTCGGAGACGTTCGATCTGAATGCGTTCTCGGTGCTCGTCGGCGGCTGGAAGCTCAGCGGTGGCCTTGTAGCGCCCAACGGCCTTGGTGATCTTGAACCGCTCGGCGAGAAGGTGCACGAGCGCTGCATCGATGTTGTCGATGCTGGCCCGGTAGTCCGCGAGCTGCGGATCGGCGTTCGGTTCGCTCATGTCGGCGACGCTACTTGGTCGCTCAGAACTTGATCGCTCAGAGCGCCGCGACGGGGATGCGGAGCTTGTGCGTGGGTTCGGAGATGAAGTCGACGAACACGCCTTCGAGGAAATGCGGGGCTCCCCTGGTGATCTCCACAGTGGCATAGCTCCCGGTGCGCAACGGGCGCGGCGGCACGAAGTGGACGAGCTTGTTCTGCCGAGTACGCCCGCTGGTCACTGCGGGATTGCGCTTGCTGGGGCCCTCCACGAGCACTTCTTCGATTCGGCCGACGCGCGCTTCGTGGCGTCGCAGGGCCGACCGCTCGACGACGAGATGGAGACGTTCGAACCGCTCGGAGGCAACAGCGGCGTCGACGAAGTCCGCCTGCATCGCGGCCGCTTCGGTGCCTTCGCGAGGCGAGAAGAGAAACGTGTAGGCGTAGTCGTACTCGGCCTCGGCCGCCACGGCAAGGGTCTGCTCGAAGTCGTCGTCGGTCTCGCCGGGAAAACCGACGATGATGTCGGTCGACACCGCAAGGTCGCCGATGGTGCTGCGAGCTTCGTCCAGTCGTTGGAGGTACCGCTCGGCGGTGTAGCCCCGATGCATCAGCGCGAGCACGCGGTCGCTGCCCGACTGCAATGGGTAGTGGAGGTGTTCGCACACCGCATCGGTCTCGGCCATCGCAGCAAACGTGTCGGCACGCATGTCCTTGGGGTGCGGACTCGTGTACCGAACTCGGCGGATGCCATCGATGGCACCCACGTCGCGGAGCAGGTCGGAGAACAGTGGACGCAAGCGAACGCTGTGGTCACCGGCCTGACGGGCAGCGACCTGCAGGTCTCGGCCGTAGCTGTTGACGTTCTGCCCGAGCAGGGTGATCTCGCTGACACCGTTCGCTGCCAACTCGGTTGCCTCGGCCAGCACGTCCTCGTAGGGCCTGCTGATCTCCACACCGCGCACGGCCGGCACGATGCAGAACGCACAGTTGTTGTCGCAGCCGATCTGGATCGTCACCCAAGCGTTGTAGGACGTCTCACGTCTCGCCGGCAGCGCCGAGGGGAACATCGCCTGGTCGTCGACCACGGCTTCGGTCAGGATCTCGGTGATCGGCCGCTCGGAGCTGCGTGCCTCGGCCAGCAACTCCGCGGCGCGGTGGACGTTGTGCGTGCCCATCACCACATCGACATGTCCGGCGCGCTTGGCAACCAGTTCCTGGTCCTTCTGCGCCAGGCATCCCGACACCACGATCTGGCGACCTTCACGCTCGCCCTTCCAGGTCTTGAGGTGACCGAGGTTGCCGTAGAGCTTGTTGTCGGCGTTCTCTCGGATGCAGCAGGTGTTGAGCACCACCACGTCGGCATCGGCTTCGCTCTCGGCCAGGATCAGCCCATCGGCTTCGAGCAGACCAGAAATGCGCTCGGAGTCGTGCTCATTCATCTGACACCCGTAGGTGCGCACGATGTAGCTGCGGGACATGCGCCCGAGGCTACTGGCGACGTGTCCACACGATGCGACCGCTATCGTCGCAGCCGTGCTCGCCATCCTCGTCCCCGAGAACAACGATCTCTATCGGATCTTGTACTTCATCCACCTCCTGTCGGCCATCGTCGCCTTCGGCCCACTTTTCTTGTACCCGCGCCTCCAGCGCGCCGGCGCAACCACCGAGGTCGCCCGACTCCACATGCGCTTGGTGTTTCCAGCACTCGTGCTGCTGTGGGTGGCGGGCATGGGCATGGCTGGCGTGGGCAAGATCGATCTGGTCGGTACGCCGTTCGTGACCGCAACGATCGTGCTGTGGCTGATCGCGCTCGTCGTGAGCTGGTTCATGATCCGCCCGGCGCTCACCGACACCGGCGAGGACACCCGCAAGATCATGGCTGCCGGCATCGGCATCACGCACCTGATCCTGGTGGTGTCGCTCTACTTGATGATCTTCAAGCCGGGCGGCTACGAGTTCAACCTCTGACGCCTCCCGCATCGACGCCCCGAGCACCGTGTTCTGCGTGAGCAACAACGTGCGAATCGGTCGTTGTCGCTGACGCAGACGGGCTCGGCGGCGGGGCTCAGCTGCGGGGGTTCCGTCAGCTGCCGCCCATGACCAGGCGGCCGTCGGCGTCGAGTGTGGCGTACGGATTGTGGGCGAGTTCCCACAGGTGCCCATCGGGATCGGCCACGTACGACGAGTAGCCGCCCCAGAACGCCGTGTGTGGCTCGACGACCGACGTGGCGCCCGCTGCGAGCCATTCGGCGAACACTGCGTCGACCTCGTCGGTGGTCGCCAGGTTCATCGCCAGCGTGACGCCACGGAATCCCGAGCCCTCGGCCGGCACCTTGGCGTCGTCTGCCAACGCCGACCACTCGTAGAGCCCGAACACCGGGCCGACCATGTCGAAGAACGTGATGGTGGGCATCGACGACGGCGACCTGGACCAACCCAGCGATTCGTAGAAGGCGGTGGAACGATCGAGGTCGGCAACGCCGAACGTGACGATGGAGATGCGGCTGGGAACGGTCATGTGGGCCTCCTGTGGCGAGGCACCATCATGACCGGACCAGCACACCGTGCCACGATCAGCCGAGGTCGATCGGGGCGTCGTCGGCGTCGGTGAACGACTCGGCGACGTCGGCGACGTCGGCGACGTCAACGACTTCCGACGGGTCGACCGCCGGCTTGAGCCCGGCAGCGGTGAGCACCTTGTCGCTGATCTCCATCATCACCTCAGGATTCTTCTTGAGGTAGTCCTTGGCCTTCTCTCGGCCCTGCCCGAGTTGTTCACCCTCGTAGGTGAACCAGGCGCCAGATTTCTTGACGATGCCGAGATCCACCGACATGTCGACCAGTGAGCCCTCACGGCTGATGCCCTGGCCGTACATGATGTCGAACTCGGCTTGACGGAACGGAGGCGACACCTTGTTCTTGACGACCTTGACCCTGGTGCGGTTGCCGACCACTTCGGCACCGTCCTTCAAGGATTCGATACGACGGATGTCGAGACGTACCGACGAGTAGAACTTCAGAGCACGTCCACCAGGGGTGGTCTCGGGCGAACCGAACATCACGCCGATCTTCTCGCGCAGCTGGTTGATGAAGATGACGATCGTGTTGGTCTTGTGGATGTTGCCGGTGAGCTTGCGCAGCGCCTGGCTCATCAGGCGGGCCTGCAGTCCGACGTGGGTGTCGCCCATCTCGCCTTCGATCTCAGCTCGTGGCGTGAGAGCGGCCACGGAGTCGACCACGATGACGTCGACTGCGCCAGAGCGGGTGAGCATGTCGCAGATCTCGAGCGCCTGTTCGCCCGTGTCAGGCTGCGAGATCAGCAGCTGGTCGACGTCGACGCCGATGGCACGTGCGTAGACCGGGTCCATGGCGTGCTCGGCGTCGATGTAGGCGCACACGCCACCGTTGCGCTGGGCTTCGGCGACGACGTGCATCGCGAGCGTTGACTTACCGGAGGACTCCGGGCCGTAGATCTCGGTGATGCGCCCACGGGGCAGACCGCCGACGCCGAGGGCGAGATCGAGCGCCAGGGCACCGGTGGGGACCACCTCGATGTCCATGTTGGTGCGCTCGCCCATCTTCATGACGGCGCCCTTGCCGAACTGCTTGTCGATCTGGGCCAGGGCCATTTCGAGCGCCTTGTTGCGGTCGTTGCTCATGTCGTGTCTCGCTTTCGTGGTGCTGCGGGCGAACCCGGTGCGGTTGATGATGTGCACCGTAGAGAGGGGGTGTCACAGAGTTCGCTGAACGGGTCTGCCGGATGGGCCACGACCGCTCGAGGCGATCGAATGACAGCAGTGTAACCAACGAACAGTCGTTCGGTCAAGCATGCAGAGACAGAACGGATGCCGGGCCACTCGGCGATGGGGAGTTGGGTGCGACATGACGAACGTCGGGCGGCCTGGGAGGTGTCGCCAGACGCCCGCCGTCAGGTGTCGCCAGACGCCCGCCGTCAGGTGTCGTCGGCGCCGGCCGAGCCGGAAGCGGGCGCGTCGAGGGTGCCCAGGATCTCGAAATCGTCGGGCGTCGGCGGGCGCATCATGATGTCGATCGACTGCCAGATCGTGTACGACAAGCTGTACGTGAGCAGCGGCAGCCCCAACGCCATCACGACGAGCACGGCAAACATCGGACCCACGTTCACTTCGGGCCAACTGATCGCCACCATGGCGCCGAGCGTCAACATCAACGGGCCGAACGTGATGATCGCTGTGATCGCTGCGGCACCGAGTTCGTAGCCGACGTCGTCGCGGCGCCACCGCAGGCCGCAGGTCTGACAATGCTCGGCTTTCTTGAACCAGCCGACGAACATCGCGCCGCGACCACCACACCACGGACAGTGGCGGGTTGCGCCGCGAAGGAGCATGCGAGAGAACTCTGGTCGCTTCACAGTGCAAGGTTACGCGCGAGATTTGTCAGACTCTCAAGATGCGGAGATCACCAGGTGGGCTGTTCTTGATCGTGGGCGCCGCGTTGATCGCCATCGCCCTGGGCTCGTTCTGGCTGCAACGCGTGGCATTCTCGCCGTCGGCGGACTCGGGCCGAGCCCACTCGATCATGGGCGACGAGGAGATCCGCAGCCAGGTGTCGACCATCGTGGCCGCCGGAACGGCCCCGACCCTCTCGCTGTCTCCGGTGCAGCTCCGCGAGGACATCGAAGTGATTGCGAGCATTCCCGCAGGAGCTGCGCTCATGCGGGGCTTCGTCGCGCGATGCTCATGCCCGTTTGATCGGCGAGTCCGACAGCCGCGTCGTGATCACCGCCGAGGAGCAGGTGAACATCGTGCGCAACGAACTCGTCGGCGACGCCGATGAGCTCACCCTTCCCGTGCAGCGCGTGGGCTCGGTTGCGTTCATCGACGCGTGGATCGGCTGGCTGGCGCTCGGCAGCCTCGGCCTCGGCGCCCTGATCGTCGTGATCGGCGTCGCACTGCGACCCGAACGCGGCGAGGCCACGTTCGCTCTTGGTGTGTTCTTCGCAGCTCTCGCCGGAGCACTGCTCGTGCTCGGCTACCTCGTGCCCCTCGTGCTCCTGCCCGCGCTGTCCGACGACCCCTGGATGGGACTGTTCTCCCGGCTCGCCACGCACAGCCGCAACCTCACCGTGCTGCTGGCCGCCGGATCCCTGGCAGTGGCCGTGCTGGTCGTGTACACCACGAGCAGCCGTCGACAGCGGCGTCAAGGCTCGACACCGCTCAACATGGGCCGCTATCGCGACGACCGGAGCTGGGGCTGACGACCCGACCCGTCGGCGACCTGTCGGCGGCCTGTCAGCGGCCTGGTGGTGAAAACGAGAACGGACAACACGGGCGAAACCCGTGTTGTCCGTGCGTGTGCTTCCCCTGGGACTCGAACCCAGAACCAATGGATTAAGAGTCCACTGCTCTGCCAATTGAGCTAGAGAAGCAAGCGGCCTGGAGGGTACCGAGCAATTCCGTGCTCGCCACCCTCTCAGGGCCTGCGTATGGGGTGGCCAAGGGGACTTGAACCCCCAACCGCCAGGATCACAACCTGGTGCTCTACCTGTTGAGCTATGACCACCATGTGCTCGCCAGTCTGCCAGGGCGGAACCAATTCGCCACCACGCATTCGATCAACACCGTCGCCGGGTCCACCGGCTCGAGACGATCCCGCGACCGCACGCGGATCAGCCCTGCATCCGCGAGCGCCACTCGTCGGGCTTGAGCCCGAGTTGCACCATGCGCTCGACGGCCCACACGGGCGGCTCCATCTCGCCACCCGCTTCGAGGTGTGCCACCTGCTCGCCATCCTCTGCCCAGATGTGACAGGTGTTCAGGTTGGTCTGCCACATCATGCGACGTTGCTCAGGGGTGGCCGCACGACGATCGGTGGCCCCGTCGTCGCGGCGCGCCACCGATGCCCGCATCGACCACATGCACTGGATGGCCACTGGGCCCATCGCCTGCAGCAGCGCCGTCGTGTGGGTACAGCCGCGCGGACCACCGAAGAGGTCACGCACCTTGTGGGTGAACCCTCGAGCGATCGACAGGCCGACGAGGTTGTCGTAGTGGTCGGCGATGCGGGGGCACTGCTCGTGCGGGTGAGTTTCGATCGCCACGTGCGCCGCAACGATCTCCATCGACGGAAACGCCACCTCGATCTCGATCTGCATGTGATGGATCGTGAGCGGGTCGGGATCGGTCTCGAGATACAGCCCTGGTGGCTTCTGATCGCGCACGGCTCCACGGATCAGCAGCAGATCGTCGCGTTTGCGGAACGCACGCACCCGGTACTCGCGATCGTGGAGCACTTCGAGGGCGTCGCCGCTGTCGTCCGTCGGGTCGGAGGGAAGGATCGTCGAGTGGTCGAAGAGGTCGTCGATCGATGCAGGCACTCTCGTGCCCGTGGTGGAGTCGGCCATCGGGGCAAGGTAACGCAGCATGATCGGCGGATTCCGATCGGCCAGACTGGTGCCGTGATGCTCGACGACACCGCACAAGAGTCCGGCGCGCCAGCGCTCGACGTCGAAACACTCACCGGGGAGTGCGTGAGTCTCGAGTTGTTGCGTTCCGATCACGTCGACGAGATCGCAGCGGCCGCCGCCGGCGATCGATCGAGCTTCGCCTTCACCCAGGTGCCCGACGGCGCGGACGAGGCAGCGGCGTACGTGCGTTGGTTGCTCGCCGATGCCGCCGCTGTGCAAGCTGTGCCGTTCGTGCAGCGCCGACTGGCCGACGGCGCCGTGGTCGGCTGTACCCGGTTCCTGAATCCCGCCTGGCCGCTCGGACGCCGCTGCCCCGACGAAGTCGAAGTCGGCGGCACCTGGCTCACGGCATCAGCCCAGCGCACCGCGATCAACACCGAGGCCAAGCTCCTGCTGCTCGGGCAAGCGTTCGACGTGTGGCAGGTCCAGCGCGTCGCGATCTGCACCGACGCCCGCAACCTCGGGAGCCGGCGAGCGATCGAGCGGATCGGCGCCACGTTCGAAGGGGTGTTGCGTCGCCATCGCCGGTCCACCCACGCTGGCGACCCAGCGCGCCTTCGCGACACCGCGGCATATTCGGTCACGATCGACGAATGGCCACGGGTTCACGGTCGACTGCGACTGCGCCTCGGCGGCGACGACTACACCCGCGGCACCCGATTCGCTCTAACGTCGCCGACGGTGCCGCTCGCTCACAGTTCTGTCCAGTTCCGTCAGGCGGTGATCGTGGGTCTGGCAGCTGGGCTGCTCGGCGGACTCTTCGGTGTCGGCGGCGGGCTGATCATCGTTCCGGGGCTGGTGAGCCTCGCGGGCATGGATCGCCGACTCGCCCACGGCACCTCACTGGCTGCCACCCTGCCCATCGCCGCAGCGAGCCTCATCACGTACGTCTCACACGGCAACGTCGACTGGGCCGTGGCGCTCTTTCTCGCCGTGGGGGCGATCCTCGGCGCCATCGTCGGCACCCACCTGCTCCAGGTGATCCCGAAGAACGTGCTCGTGATGGTGTTCGTGATCACCGTGCTCGCCACTGCCACGCGACTCGCGGTCAGCACCGACTCCACCGGGACGCGCCGACCTGACCGTGGCAATGGCGGTGCTGCTGATGTTGGTCGGCCTGCTCACCGGCACGCTTGCTGGGTTGCTCGGCATCGGGGGCGGCGTGATCATGGTGCCGGCGATGGTGGTGTTGCTCGGCATGGTGCCTGTCGTGGCCAAGGGCACCTCGGTGGCCGTGATCGTGCCGACCGCCATCATGGGCACCATCCGCAATCGTTCGAAGGCCAACGTCGACCTGCGCGTTGCTGCGGTGGTCGGGGGCTTCGGCGCCGCCAGCGCCATCGTCGGTGGCACGATCTCCGATCGGCTCAGCGATCATCTCAGCAACATCATGTTCGCGTTGTTGCTCGTGTTCGTGGCGATCACCCAGCTGTTGTCGTTGCGTTCGAAGCCAGCCGCCGCCAGCGCTGCCGAGCAGCCCACCGACGAACCCACCGGGCCCGCACGACCAGGAACGCAGTGAGCACCCTCGCCCTCGTCGTGGTCGCTCACCCGTCGGCCGACAGCTACTGCCAGGCCCTGGCAGCGCGTGCCGAGGCGGGCCTGACCGCCGCCGGCCACGAAGTGGTGGTGCTCGATCTGTATGCCCTCGACTTCGTGGCCGCGATGAACTCCACCGAGCGTGCGGCCTACGAGTCCGCCGGAGCCGATCAGCGATCCGCTGGTGGCCGAGCACGCCCGTCTGGTGCAGCGCGCCAGCACGATCGTGTTCGTGTACCCGACCTGGTGGAGCGGCCTGCCGGCGATCATGAAGGGCTGGCTCGAGCGGGTGCTCGTGCCCGGCGTCGGTTTCGTCCTCGACGAGCGCACGAACAAGGTGCGCCCCGGCCTCGGTCAGATGCGCCGGATCGTCGGGATCTCCACCTACGGATCGCCGCGCAGCTACGTGCGTCTGGTGAACGACAACGGCCGCCGCATCATCAGCCGGGCGCTCCGCATGAGCTGCGGGCTGCGAGTGCGTGTCAGCTGGCTCGGGCTGTACGCAATCGACACGGCGACAGCGGCGCAGCGCCAAGCCTTCCTCGCCCGGGTCGAACAGAAGATGGCGACGATGCAATGAGCAACGCTCGGACACGTGTCCTGGTGGTGTATTGCCACCCGCTCGACGACTCGTTCGCCGCCGCGGTCCGCGACCGGGTGCTTGCCGGGCTCGCGGCAGGAGGCGCCGAGGTACGGCTCACCGACCTCTACGCAGCAGACTTCGACCCGGCCTTCAGTTCGTGGGAACGAGCGAACCACCTCAGCGCCGGTACCGACCCATCGATCGCATCACACGCCGAGGACCTCCGGTGGTGCGACACGTTGGTGTTGGTGTACCCAACGTGGTGGTCCGGCCAGCCAGCGATGCTGAAGGGTTGGATCGACCGGGTGTGGGTGAACGAGGTCGCCTGGACACTCCCCGACGGCGCCAATCGGCTGAAACCGGCGCTGCGCAACGTTCGCCGTCTCGTGGCGGTGACCACGCACGGGTCGTCGAAGCTCGATCAACGCCCTCGAGGGCGAGAGCGGCAAACGCACACTCACACGCAGCCTGCGTACGATGTGCCACCCGCGAGCACGCACCACGTGGCTCGCGATGTACGGCCTCGACACCGCAGCCGACCGCGACCGAACCGCCTTTCTCGAACGGGTCGAGCAACGCCTGCGTCGCCTCACGTGAGTCAGAACGCTCCGGAGAAGGCGCCGTCGGGGTTGCCGTTGCTGATCACACCTGGCGACTGCTCGATCGTGATCGCAAGCGCTGACACCACACCGTCCACGCTGAAGGTCTCGATTTCGGGATTCGGGCCGAAGATCCCGAGCGAGATCACGTCGCCGTTCTCGACAACGCCCCAGAGTTGATAGGTCTGCCCATCGGGCAGCGTGGGAAGATCGCGAGCAAGCACGAAACCGTGGCCGTCCTGGTCGATGATCGCCTCAGCGGATGCTGTCGAGCCGTCGGCGGTCAAGATGGTGGTCAACGAGTCGCGATCGGCACGTGCGATCTCTGCGGCGCTCGCCAGCGGCTCGTTGGGTGCGTCTGCACTGTCGGCGAGACCGAGCGCCACGAACACGAGCACCACCGCAGCGGCACCAGACATCACCCATGGCGCAACGCTCGCCAGACGACGACGACGGGGATGATCGTCCAGCGACATCACCTTGGCCAGTTCGGGTCCGGGCGGAGGCGCTTGCTCGCCGATCTCGTCGGAGATGCGGCCCCAGAGATCGTCGGGGGCGTCCATCCCGGTGAAGGCCAGCATGGTGGCCACTTCTCGATGTGCCTGCACCTCTGCGGCAGCCCTCGGGCTCACCTGGAGGTAGTCGTCGACGCGCCGACGCTCGTCGGCGCTGACCGCGTCGAGTGCATAGGCGCCGAGCAGTTCGTCGAGTTCGTAGGCGTCCCCTGCGGCGCCCGCCATGTCGTTCATCGATCCACTCATTTCACTCGGCCCCCACGGTCACGCCTGCCTGGGCCAACTCGCTTCGAAGCCGCTTGAGACCGGAACGAATCCGGCTCTTCACGGTTCCTTCGGGGTCGCCCAGTCGTTCTGCCACTTCTCGATACGTCAATCCGCCAAAATAGGCGAGTTCGATCGCCTCACGCTCGCCGTCCTGCAAAGTTTCCAGCGCCTCGCGGACATGGCCCGCCAGCGCCATGTCCCACACCTCGTGGGCCACGTCGTAGCCACCGACGGCCTGTTCGCGAGCTTCGCGCTCTTCACGATTGCGACGCGACACGTCGGAGCGGATCATGTCGACGGCACGTCCATGGGCATGTGCGAGCAGGAAGCTGCGCAGTGTTCCACGCTCGGGGTCGTACCGATTCGGCTCGTTCCACAGCCGGACGAACACCTCCTGCACGACTTCCTCGGCTCGGGCATGGTCGTTGAGCAGTCGCTTGGCCAAGCCGAACGTGGCGCCCGCATGACGGCGATATGCCTCCGCGAGCGCGGCCTGCTGGTACCGGCCGATCGACACGACCAGGGCCGCGTCCGATGCCTCGAGGTATTCACGCTTCACATCAGATGTTCGTTGCAGGGCGTCCTCCCGGATGATGTCGCAACCAGATTATTTCACGGCGTCCGCAGGACAAAGCGGGTGACCGTCTCCACGTGGTGCGTGTGCGGGAACAGATCGAGCACCTCGACCGATTCGGGGACATACCCCGCACCGTCGAGCAACGACACGTCTCGCGCCAGCGAGACCGGGTCGCAGCTCACCAGCACCAGCACCCCGGCCGCGGCTGCGGCGAGCGCAGCGACGCCGGGCTTGCCGAGGCCGGTGCGCGCCGGATCTGCCACGATCACCTCGACCGCTGGAGTGGGGCCCTCGCCGGTCGGCGCCGTCCACCCCGACACGTCAGCGCGAACCACCGAGGCCGACCGGCCGCTGAGGTTGTGTTCGGCATCGGCGCATGCCGATTTCGACGACTCGATCACCGTGACGTGCCCGACACGGTCCATTGCAGCAACAGCGAACAGCCCGACACCTCCGTACGCATCGACCGCATGGCGAGCCGTGTCGAGTTCCGGCGCTGCGGCCCGAACGGCACCAACCAGCAGGTCGGCGGCCTGCACACCCGACTGGAAGAACGACCCCGCCGACACTCGCAGCTCGTGGCCGGCCACTCGCTCCGCAAGCCACGCACGCTCGCCGATGTGCACACTCGACGGCACGCCGCGAATGCTCTTGCGGTACTTCTTGTCCCAGATGGCCGTGACCGCACCGGTGGCCACGGAGGTGCGCAACGTGAGCTCCGCACCCGGGTCGGCTTCGATCACCGGCAGGAGGCGCGACAGCGTCGAATCGGCCACCGGACAGCTCGTGACGCCGATCACGTCGTTGGACCCCTGCGCCCGGTAACCAACCGATCCATCAGGCCCACCGACGACGCGAATCGTGGTGCGGTAGCCGAACGGACTCACTGCGCCTCCCTGGGCCACGATGGCGTCGACGACGTCGGCATCGAGACGACCGATGCGCCGCAATGACTCCTTCACGATGTCGACCTTGGCAACGTGCTGGGCATCGGGCCGCAGGTGCATCCAATCGCAACCGCCACAGCCGTTGCGTCGATGAGCACACGACGGAGCGTCACGCAGGGGTGAGCGTTCGACGATCTCCACCAGGTGTGCCCGGGCGAAGTCCTTCTTCGAGGTGTCGATCTCCACCTCGACCACCTCGCCGGGCAGCGCACCCTCGACGAACACCACGCGGCCCTCGGCGTCACGCGCCATCGCGTCGCCGCCCGCGACGAGCCGATCGGGAATCAGTTGCATGGCTGCAGCGTACGGCAAGCTGTTTGTTCTCCGCCGAGGCGCGCGACACTTGGGTCGTGAGCAACAACGACGAGTGGTATTGGGACCTCAACGAGAAGCGGGCGGTGCATTCGTCCGAGCGCGGATCGTTCGACCACGTCCTCGGGCCCTACCCGACCAAGTCCGATGCCGAGAACTGGAAACGCACCGCCGAGGAGCGCAACGACGACTGGGACGAGGCCGACATCGCCTGGGAGCTCGCCGGCGACGACGACGCAACGACAGCACAACCCTGAACTCACGACGAGGCGTGAACCCCGGACATCGTCAGCGGCGCTAGGTTCCTGCAGCGATGAGCCGCCCGATCCAGATCGCTCCGTCCGTACTCCCCGCAGATTTTGCACGGCTCGGCGACGAGGTGGCCGCGCTCGAAGCAGCCGGCGTCGACCTCATCCAGTGGGACGTGATGGACGGCCAGTTCGTGCCGAACCTCACCTTCGGCCCCGACGTGATCGCGTCGGCCCGTGCCCACACGTCGGTGCCGTTCGAGGCGCATCTGATGGTGCTCACGCCTGACGTGATGGCACCGCAGTACGTGGCCGCTGGTTGCTCGCGCCTCATCGTGCACGCCGAGGCCTGCACCCACTTGCACCGCACGTTGGCCAACATCAACGACCTCGGGGCCAGGGCCGCCGTGGCGCTCAACCCGGCGACACCGGCGTCCGCGATCGCCCACGTGCTCGACCTCGTCGATCTCGTGCTGGTGATGACGGTGAACCCCGGTTTCGGCGGCCAGAAGTACATCGCCACGATGGAGCCCAAGATCGCCGAGATCCGCTCGATGATCGACGCTGCCGGGCTGAGTGACACCGTGGATCTCGAGGTCGACGGCGGCATCGGACCGGCCACCATCGCCGGTGCTGCTGCGGCCGGGGCCAACGTGCTGATCGCCGGCAGTGCGCTGTATCGCGACCCCGACGGACTCACTCACGCGGTGGCCGACCTCCGCGCCCGTGCCGAAGCCGCCCGGAACGTCTGACACCCGCCGACCGATCGGTCAACGCGGCGGGCGGAGCATGCCCCACATGTGCGGGCCCGTGGGCACGTCCCACTCCGAGCGCACCTCGAACCCGTGGTGTCGGTAGTAGGCGACGTTCGCCACGGTCTCGGTTTCGAGGTAGCACGCCAACCCGTCGGCCTCGGCTCCCCCGAACACCGAATCCATCAGCGCTGCGCCGATCCCGCGTCGCTGCCAGTCGGGGTGCGTGGCGAGCAACTGCAGGTACCAGTGCGGCTCGGGTGGGGTGTGCTCGGCCATCAACGGCCCGATCAGGGCGAACCGCGCTTGGAGTTCGGGAGACGGTTCGGGCGCCGGCGGGTCGACCGTGACCTCGGTCTCCGGGCGTCCTGGCGGAATCCACACCGCAACGCCGGCACCGTCGTCGGTGCACCGCACCTCACCGAGACCGATCCAGCGAGTCATCGCCGGGCGCAGCACCTCCCCACCGGGCGCCAGGAAGACGTCGTCGTCCGGGTACAGCCACCGCATCACCGGGTCGTCGACGAACGCCCGCATCGCGGTGACGCACAGCGCCGACCGATCGTTCTGGTCAGCGCGTCGCACGATCATGTGGTGCAGCGTAGAACGCGGACTGTGACACCCCTTCTCTACGATCGGTGACGTGTCGATCCACGCGACCTTCGTCGCCCCGCGCCAAGCCCTGCCAACGCTCGCACGCGTCATCGCTGCCGCCAAGGGCACCGACACGCTCGCACCGGTGACTGTTGCGGTGCCCACCAACATGTGTGGCGTGATGACCCGCCGGGCGCTCGGGCGCGCCGGCGGCGTGGCAGGTGTCGACATGGTCACCCTGAACCGCCTCGCCGAACTGATCGCCGGGCCGCAACTCGCCGCTGCCGGCAGATCACCCGCGTCGACCCCTGTGGTGGATCTCACGATCACCGCGATCCTCTCCGACGACCCCGGGCCGTTCGGGGCCGTGGCGACGCACCCCTCCACGGTGGTGGCGCTGCGCGAAGCACACACCGAACTCCGCCTGGCCGAACCCGCTCGCGTCGCACAACTCGCCGAGCATTCGCTGCGTGGCCGCCAAGCCGTGCGGATCAGCTCCGCCGTCACCGACGCGTTGCAGCATCGCTGGTACGACGAGGCCGACCTGTTCACCGCTGCCGAAGCGAGTGTGTCGGAGCGCACACCGCCAACGTTGCGTTCTGTGGTGCTCCACCTGCCCAGTGAGCTGTCCGGACGGGCAACGGGTTTCGTCCGTGCGCTCGGCACCTGCGTCGACGTCCAGGTGATCGCACAGCTCACCGGAGATGCTGCTGCCGACGACGACGCCAGATCGCTGGTTGCAGCGCTCGCACCGACCACCATCGCCGATCACACGGTGCTCGGCAACGAGTCTGCGGGCGTCGCCGACCCCACCGACAACGATGCGAGCCGCCACTCGGTGACCATCGTGTCCACCACCGACGCCGACGAGGAGGTGCGAGCCGCCGTTCGGCTGATCGTCGACGCTGCTCGTGCAGGTACGCCGTTCGAGCGCATTGCCCTGCTCTGGCCCGCCCAGCGGCCGTACGCACGACTGGTCGAACACCACCTCACCGCCGCCGACGTGCCGTGGAACGGTCGCACGGGCACGTCGATCGCAGAGCATCTCGTGCCCCGGTTCGTCCTCGATCTCCTCGACGTCGACCGGCGCGGTCTGCGTCGACGAAGCCTGTTCGATCTGCTTGCCGACGTGGCCGTGCGCGACCACGACGCCGCACCACTGCCGACCGCCGCGTGGGAACGTGTGAGCCGATACGCAGGCGTCGCCCGAGACGACGACTGGGACCGTCGTCTCGGCTCGTTGAGCGGGAACCAACGATGGGGAGAGCAAGCCGATTCGCTACGCGCCTTCGTGGGCGAACTGCGCAACGATCTCGGCCATCCCGCATCAACCAGGACGTGGTCCGCGTGGGCCGTCTGGTGCACCGAGCAGATCGACCAACGCCTCGGCGAGACAACGATCGCCCGTCTCGACGAGTCCGAGTACCGCGCCTTCGAGGCGCTCACTGCGGCGATCGACCGGCTCGGCCACCTCGACCCGGTGAGCGGGCCGGTCACCCGCCACGGCTTCCGCAACACCCTCATCGCGGAACTCGACACGTCGCCGAACCGCCGTGGCCGTGTGGGCCACGGCGTCACGGTTGCTCCCTTGGCGGGCGCCGTCGGCCTCGATGTCGACGTGGCGATCGTGGTCGGTGCTGCCGAGGGCCTCCTGCCACCCCGCCCCACCAGCGACCCGCTGCTGTCCGACAGCGACCGCGCGCTTGCCGGGCTCCCGAGTGCCGATGCCCGCTCGACCCGGCTGCATCGACAATTCCTCGCCACGATCGCCACCAGCGACGTCACGTTCATCGCCCCACGAGGCGACCTTCGCGCCACCTCCACGATCGAGCTGTCGAGGTGGGTGGCGCCTTGGCTCCACAACAGCAACACCGTTGCCTCGCACCATGCAGGCCTCAGCACCACCAGCTTTCCATCGAGTTCCAGCGAACACCGCCTGCGGGGCCGGGCGCACCGCGCTGCGCACCCCCAACGCACCGTTCCGGGCGTCGTCGCAGGCCACTCGCACGACACGGGTTCCGACCCTGCGCTCGCCCGGGGTCTCGCGATGCTGCGCGGACGCGGCGCCGAGACCCTCACCGAATTCGACGGCGACCTGTCCAGCGTGCACGTTCCGATGCTCGACCAGGTGGTCTCGCCGAGCCGCCTCGAGAGTTGGTTGGCCTGCCCACATGCCTACTTCGACCGATACCTCCTCGACGTCGAACCCGTCGAGGAGCCCGGCGACGAGATCCGCATCACCGCCCGCGACCGAGGCACGGCGCACCACCACGCCCTCGATCTGTTCCACCAGGCCGTCGTCGATGGCGAGTTGGCTCAACCCGGACCGAACGGATGGTCCGACGAGCACCGGGAGGCGTTGACTCGGTGCTTCGACGACGTCTCCGATCGCACCGAACGCCGCGGACGCACCGGACGCCCGGCGTTCTGGGCCGATGAACGGGCGCGCATGCTCGACGATCTCCTTGCGTGGCTCGAGCGCGACAGCGAGTTGGTGATCGAGCGCGGTTCGGTCGTACTGGCATCGGAGATGCGCTTCGACGCCGACGACGACGTCGCGATCGCCCTGCCCGACGGGCGACGGATCGCGTTGCGCGGCACCGTCGACCGGGTCGACCGCACCCGATCCGGCCATCTGGTGGTCACGGATCACAAGTCCGGCGATCTCAAGAAGTTCGCAGGTCTGTCGGTCGACGATCCCACCCTTGGGGGAACCTTGTTCCAACTTCCCACGTATGCCGCAGCCGCACGTTCCCGATTCGGCGAGCCCACCACGCCGGTTCTCGCCGAGTACGGCCTGCTCCGCAAGGGCAACTACCAGCGGCCCGGATTCCTGATGACCACGGCGGTCGACGCTGCGGTGGGCGAGTCGCTCGCCCATGTGGTCAGCGGCATCGAGTCCGGGCTCTTCCCGAACGTTCCGGACCGACCGGGTTGGCGTCCCTTCGTCAGCTGCTGGTACTGCGAACCGGATGGCTTGGGCACCGACGACCGCTGGAACGAGTGGCAGCTCAAGCAGTCCGATCCGCGACTCCACGCGTGGTTCGCCACACCCGATCCGGACGGCGAGCAGCACGATTCGCCCGACGCAGGAGCTCGACGATGACATCACCGACCTCGTCCTCGGTGCCACCGATGCCGGCATCCGCCACCGGAGACCCGCCCGACCATGGCGACCGTCGGCGCATCGTGTCCGACCTCGACGCCACGTTGTTCGTCGAGGCGGGCGCGGGCGCCGGCAAGACGACGGCACTCGTGGAGCGCATCGTCAATCTGGTTCGCTCGGGCATCCCGATCACGGCAATCGCCGCCATCACGTTCACCGAGAAGGCCGCTGCCGAGTTGCGCAGCCGTACCCGCCAACTCCTCGAGGCCGAGATCGACCCACTGTGTCGCGCCGCTGCCGAGCGGCTCGATCACGCGCCGATCGGCACCCTGCATTCCTTCGCGCGTCGCGTGTCGTTCGACTTCCCGATCGATGCCGGCCTGCCTCCTGGTTTCACCGTGCTCGATGAACTCGAGAGCAATCTCCAATTCGAAGAGCAGTGGAACGACCTGCTCGATCGACTGCTCGACGACCCCGAACCGGCTGGCGGGCTCATCGCTGGAGGCCAGGCGTTCGTCGAACTCTGTGAGTTCGACGGGTTCGGTGTCGACAAGGGGGCTCGCCGCGTAGCCGACGACTTCCGCTCCAACTGGGACCTCGTGGACGATCGCGTCGACCTCGCAGATCCGGGCCCACTCGTGCTCGACCTCGGCGCGCTCACCAGCCTCGCCGCGCGCATTGGCGCCACCACCGTGCCTCCCACCGACAGCCAGGTCGACACCGTCACCGATATCGCCGACCGTGCCAAGCAACTCGAGAAACAGAGTGTGCGTACCCGTCTCGAAGCGGTCGCGGCGCTCGACGAGCAGTTCGGCCACTGGGGTGAGCGCAAGAGCTTCCCTGGCGCCAAGACCAAATGGGTGAAGGAGTTCGGACCATCGGGAGCGGAGCTGCTCGAATCGCTGCGAGCCGACGAGGTGGAACTCGGCCGACTCGCCAGTGCCCACCTCGAAGCGGTCAAGCACCAGCGACGGATCCTGCTCGGCGCCATCGTCGGGCGGTTCGTGCTCGACGGCGCCGAGCATCGAGCCCGCACCGGTCAGCTCGAGTTCCACGACCTCCTCGTGCTCGCACGTCGGGTGGTCACCGAACGCCCCCACATCCGCCGTCTCTTGCACGATCGGTACCAGCGCATCCTCCTCGACGAGTTCCAGGACACCGACCCACTGCAGCTGGAACTGGCCGTGCGGCTCTCCGCCGACCCGGACGACCCCGCCCAGGCCGGCGCCGACAGCGGATCGCCGACCGCCAGCCCACTGTCGACCGAGGCCGACGACCCGGTGCACCACCGGTCGTGGCGGACGCTGCGACCACTCCCTGGGCGCCTGTTCATCGTCGGCGATCCCAAGCAGTCGATCTACCGGTTCCGGCGCGCCGACATCGCCCAGTACCTTCGCGCCGCTGACCAGGTCGGGGCCGACCAACTCCGGCTGTCGGCGAACTTCCGCTCGACGCAGGCCGTCATCGACTTCGCGAACGACGTGTTCGGGCGCCTGATCGAGTTCGAAACCGACACCCAGCCAGCGTTTCAACCGCTCGACGCATGCCGGACAGCGCCCTTGCTCGAGCACGGCACGGTCACCGTGCTCGGTGTGGAGCGTCACGACGACCTCACCGCTCGCCAACGCACCGGTGAGATGGGCGCGGCGGAGACACTCCGACTCCGAGAGGCCGCCGACGTCGTGGCCGCGGTGTCCACCGCCCTGGCCGACGGATGGCCCGTGCGTGACACCGCAACCGACTCGCTTCGGCCCTGCCGGGCCGGCGACATCTGCATCCTGCTGCCCACCCGGATCTCGTTGCCCGCCCTCGAAACCGCCCTCCGCAACGCCGGCCTGCCGTATCGGGCCGAGAACTCCTCGGTGGTGTACGCCACCGCCGAAGTCCGCCAGTTGCTGCTCGCGCTCCGGGCAGCCGACGACCCCACCGACAGCCTGGCGCTGGTCGAGTCGTTGCGCAGTCCGCTCTACGGCTGCAGCGACGTCGAACTGTGGGAGTGGCGACATGGCGGGGGCACCTGGCATCTCTGGGCCGATCCTCCGGAGGCACTCCGCGGACACCCCGTGGCCGATGCGTTGTCACACGTTCGATCGGTCGCCGAGCGGGTTCGAACCATGGCGGTTGCCGACCTGCTTGCGTCGGTGGCCGACGAGCGTCGGCTGTTCGACCTGGCGCTCGCAGGACCCGACGCCCGCGACGTCTGGCGGCGTCTGCGTTACGTGATCGAACACGCCCGGGCCTGGGCCGACGCCGGCGGTCACGGCCTGCGCCGATACCTGCACTGGGCTCGGCTGCAGGCCTCCGAGAGCCGGGTGGCCGACACGATCCTGCCCGAACACGACCACGACGCCGTTCGCGTCATGACCATCCATGCAGCCAAGGGACTCGAGTTCCCGATCACCATCGTGGCTGGTCTCACCACCAAACCTCGTCGTGCTGCCACCAGCGGTGTGGTGTGGGCGAACGACACGTGGATGCTCGCCGGGCGCGGCGACGACGGGGTGTTCGTGGCGCATCAGCCGATCGACGAACAGATGAGCGACGCAGAACGTCGCCGCTTGTTGTACGTCGCGTGCACCCGAGCGGTCGAGCACCTCGTGGTCTCGCTGCACCGCGGCGCGCCGACGCGGAACAACGCCGAGTACACCGACTGGGGCCCGCTCACCTCGGCGGAACTGCTGTGGGCTGCCGGTGCCGGCGCACCATCGGCCGGGGCCCGGTCAGGCGAGGTGCGCCTCCGCACGCTGCCGGCACCGGCGCCTGGCGACCACCCACTCCCCTGGGCGGATCTCGACGAGTGGCAACGAGAACGCGACCACGTGTTCTCCGTGGCATCGCGACGCACGGGAATCGCGGCCACGCGCCTGTCCGAAGAACTCGCCGACACCAGCACACGCACCGCCGTCGATGACGCCGGCCTCGACAAGCAGCCGGTCAATGTCGAGCTGCCGCCGTGGCAGCGCGGACGGTACGGCACCAGCATCGGGCGAGCGGTGCACGGTGTCCTGCAGTTCTGTGATCTCGACACCGGCGACGACATCGACAACCTCGCCCGCGCCCAATGCGCCGCCGAGGGCGTGATCGGACTCGAATCACAGGTGGCCGCATTGGCGAAGTCGGCGTTGGCGGCGCCCATCGTTCGTTGCGTCGTCGACGGTGCCGCCCACTGGCGAGAGCTCTTCGTTGCGGCGCCGATCGGCGATCGGGTGCTCGAGGGCTACGTCGACCTGCTGGTGCGCACGCCACAGGGGTTGGTCATCGTCGACTACAAGACCGACCAGTGGTCGGGACCCGTCCAGTCAGCCGAACGCCTCGGGCGTTATCGGCTCCAGCTGGCGGCGTATGGGGCGGCGCTCACCACGGCGATCGGCGAGCCGATCGTGGGTGGCATCCTGGTGCGCTGCTCACCAACAGGTGCCGCCGACGAGATCCCGATCGACGGTTGGACAGCGGCACTCGCCCAGATTCGTGAAGAACTGCGCTGAACGCGGCTGCACGCCGGGCGTGCACGGTCAGCGCTCTGGTGCGTGTCCCGAGCCACTCGACGCATCGCTGCGTCCTGATGGTGTCAGCTGGTCCGCCGGCTCGGAGTAGGTCCACTCGTGGTCGTTGCGCGGGTGGTGGGTGCGGACCCGCGTGGCGCGATGGTCGGGCACGGGCGTCACTGCAGCACGCCCGAGCTGGAGCGCTCCTCGGAACCCGGCAGTCCCGAACGCCCGCAGCAGCACCAGCACGACGAGCACGAGCGTGACAATGCCCACCGGCACCAGGATGGTGGCCAACAGCAAGCGGCGGTCCTGCGTCATCAGACTCAGCACACCGGAGTCGACGGTGGTGCCGTCGACCTGAAGGGTGCGGATGGGATCGTCGATGGCAGGGCAATCGAGCGCCAGATCGTCGACACCGACCACGTCGTTGCCACCGAACGTGGGCTCAGGCGGGCGAACCGTCGAGGCAAGCACGTTGTAGCGCGAATCGATGCCGGCACCGACGAGGTAGGTGTCGCCAGCGACGAGGAAGCGATAGTCCGGGCCGTAGCGAATGTCGATCACGCCATTGCCCGCCCATGGTTCCGCCGACCCCGCCCGGACCTGCTCGATCCCGAAACGCACGGTTTGCGTGACATCGTCCTTGCCGATCATCGAGCCCGTGAACACCACAGCAGCAGGCTCGGGTGTCGGGCAGCCCGCCGGAACGGGGATCAGCGACGTGCTCGACAACTCGCCGCCCGGTGAAATCGGGTCCGTGGGTGGATTCTCGGGCGGAGGAGCAGCCGCTGCCGGGCCGGCGACGAGCGCAAGAGACAGCGGGGCGGCACAGAGTACCGCCAGCACCGTCGCCAATCTCTGCCGTCGCGTCATCGGGCCCAGGCTAACGACCAGCGACTGGGTGTGACCGGCAGCTCGGGCTCGTGCCGGTCAGTGTCCACCAGACGAGTGCCCGCTCGCGTTGCGGTGCAGCCGCTCGGAGTGGCGGTTCAAGCCGACCAGTTCGGCCTCGATCCCTCGCTGAGCGAACTTCTCGACCACAGCATCGAGGGCCACCACCGCAGAGGTGTCCCAGATCCGGGCGTTGCTCAGGTCGATCTCGACGCGGCTCACCTGCACGGCGTCGTAGTCGAACGAATGCACCAGATCGTTCGTCGACGCAAAGAACAGCTCCCCACTCACGTCGTACAGGCGCTCGACGTTGTCGGGGTCGACCACGCTGGTGACGTTCACGACGTGCGAGACGTGGCGCACGAAGAACACCGCCGACAGCGCAACTCCAGCACCGACGCCGTAGGCGAGGTTGTGCGTGAGCACCGTGATCGCCACCGTCACCAGCATCACCACCGTCTCGGTACGCGGCATGATCCGCAACGTGTTCGGCGACACGCTCTTCCAATCGAACGTACTGATCGACACCATCACCATCACGGCAACCAGGGCGCCCATCGGGATCTGGGCCACGAAGTCGCCGAAGGCGAGGATCAACACGATCAGGAACACGCCCGACGCCAGCGTCGAGAGTCGGGTGCGTCCACCGGTGCGATGGTTGATCATCGACTGCCCGATCATGGCGCAGCCGGCCATGCCGCCGAGGAAGCCGGTGGCGACGTTGGCCACGCCCTGGCCGCGCGACTCGCGGTTCTTGTCGGAGTCGGTGTCGGTGAGGTCGTCGAGCAGTTGCGCGGTGAGCAACGACTCCAGCAGGCCCACGAGCGCGAGGGTGATCGAGTACGGCAAGATCACCAGCAGCATGTCGAAGTTCCACGGCACATCCGGCAGCCCGGGCAACGGCAGCGAGCTGGGCAGGTCGCCCATGTCACCAACGGTGGGGATGGTGAGATCGAACGCAATGGCTCCCACCGCCAACACCACGATCGCCACGAGCGGCGAGGGGATGAGGTTGGTCAGACGTGGCAACCCGTAGATGATCAGCAGCCCCGCGGCGATGAACGCCAGGTTGAGCCCGAACTCGCTCGAGTCGGCGTCGTCACCGTTGAGCAGGATGTGCGGCACCTGTGCGAGCAGAATCAAGATCGCGAGCGCGTTGACGAAGCCGGTCATCACGGTGCGTGGAATGAACCGCATGAGGTCGCCCACACCGAGGTACCCGAACCCGACTTGCAGCAGGCCCGCCAGCACGGTTGCAGCGAAGAGGTAACCCGTGCCGTACTCCTCCACGAGCGGAACGATCACCAGGGCCATGGCACCGGTGGCCGCCGAGATCATCCCGGGGCGACCGCCCGAGAACGAGATGATGATCGCAATCGAGAACGAGGCGTACAGGCCGACCTTCGGGTCGACGCCAGCGATGATCGAGAACGAGATCGCTTCAGGAATCAACGCCAGGGCGACGACGAGTCCCGACAGCAGGTTGACCCGTGGGTTGGCGAACCATTCGTTGCGACCGCCCAGCAGCGGCCGGGCACGCGGCGGTTCGACAGTGGAAACAGACATGGCACCTCGGGGGATCGGCGGGAAAACGCCAATCAACTCACAGCGCTCGGGGTCCGACCCTACCGAATTCGACTGCCACCGCTCGGACTCTTGCCGAGTGTCACAAGCGGGCAAGCTCGCGCCGACGTGCGGATCGGGCGCTCAGCGACCTTCGAAGACCGGGTCGCGCTTCTCCACGAACGCCTTGATTGCCTCGACCGTGTCGCTGGTACCGAAGTTGACCGTCTGCGACAGACCCTCGTCGTCGAGGGCCTCTTCGAGCGTGACGTGCATCGAGTTGTTGAGGAGCCGCTTCGACATCGCCAAGGCAATCGGAGGCCCTGCGGCGAGGCGCTGCGCCCAATCGTCGACGAAGGCGTCGAGTTCGGCGTCGGGCAGCACCCGGTTGACGAGGCCCATCTCGGCTGCCCGGCTGGCGTCGATGATCTCAGCGAGCAATGCCAACTCCTTGGCTCGGTGCATGCCGATCAGGCGCGGGAGCAACCACGAGCCACCGAAGTCCAGGCTCAGCCCACGCCGGGCGAAGATCTCGGAGAATCGAGCGTCGTCCGAGGCCACGATCAGGTCGCACGACAACGCCATGTTGAGCCCGGCGCCCACAGCGACACCGCGGACCTTGGCAACGGTGGGTTGTGGGATGCGGTGCAGCGCCAAACACACGTCGGTGATGTGGCGCATGGCCGACAGCTGGTGTGGCCGAGGCCCATCACCGGCCGCACCCTGCCAGAGGTCGGCCCCCGAGCAGAAGTTGCCCCCTGCTCCGGTGAGCACCACGGCGCGGTCATCCGCGTTGGCCGCAATGGAGCGGAACTCAGCAAGCAGTTCGTTCCACATCGCTGCATCGGCGGCGTTCTTCTTCTCCGGGCGTCGGAGGGTGATGGTGACCACCCCATCGGTTCGCTCGACGGTGATCGATTCCAGTTCACGTGTGTCGGTGGCCATGTCGGGCGACGATACTGACCGCTGTGGGATTCAACCCGTACCGGAAGTTCAGGGCACAGCCCGCCGACTATGTATTGGTCATCAGTGCACTCGCCGTGTCGGCGGCGCTGCTCGCGTGGGCGTTCGTCGGCTGATCACGCAACGTCACCCGTCCAGACTTCACCACCAGTGACCGGTGCGGCGTGGTGACCGCCGCCTCGGCGGCACACGAGGCGTCCACGACCACCAGGTCGCCTCGACCACCGGGCACGAGCGCGTGGTCGCCGATCCCGATCGCTGCGGCGCCCTGCGTCGTCGCGATGTCGACGCATCTGGCGATGTCGCCGTCGCGGCGATAGCCGGCCCGCCACCCCATCAGCCCAGCGCGAGCAAGCATGTCGGCGTCGCCCCACGGCGACCACAGGTCGCGGATCCCATCCTGGCCAAGACACACGGCGATGCCGTGTTCATCGAGCAGGTCGAGCGGCAGCGGGTCGACGTTCCCCGGCGCCACCGTGGCCAGTGAGATCTGCTGATCGGCCAACCGCTCGACCAGCGCCGGAATCGACGGATCGCCGTCGCACAGGGCGAAAGCATGCGACACCATCACCTTGCCCTCCAGCCCGAGCGCGCGAGTGCGGTCGATCACCTGGCCGATCTCCCACCGCCCGAGTGCTCCCCGATCATGCAGGTGCAGGTCGACCCCACAGCCGTGACGGTCGGCAATGCCGAAGATCACGTCGAGATGTTCGACCGGGTCACCGTCGAATCCAGCAGGGTCGATTCCACCGATCAGGTCAGCACCCGACGCCATTGCAGCATGCAGCAGATCGATGGTTCCTGGTGCCACCAACATCCCGCTCTGCGGAAACGCCACGATCTGCACCTCGATTCGATCGGAGCGTTCGTCGGCCGCTTGGCGTACCTGTTCCACCGCCGAGACCCCATTGCCCAGGTCGACGTCGACATGCGTGCGAATCACGGTGGCACCGCGTTCGATGTACGCGTCGAGCAGTGCCCCGGCTCGCTGCAGCACCGACGGCAGCTCGCACCGTCCGGCTCGCTCGTTGTCGATCAAGCCTGCGAGCCCACGCTGCGGATCGGCTGAGTGCGCCCGCCACGGCAGTCCCCACATCGTCTTGTCGAGGTGCGCATGCCCGTCGACGAGACCGGGCAGTGCCAGCCCTCCGGCGCCGTCCACCGTCGGTCCGAGCCACTCGTGCGGAGCCGCACCGACCGACTCGACCCGCCCGTCTCGAATCGTGATGGCGACTGCACCAGGTGTGCCGTCGAGGCGCACCTCACGAATGAGCAGGTCGCTTCCCACTCCCGACCGTTCGTCTCCGTGCGCTTCGCTCATCAGGCCAGTCTGCACCACCGAGTCAGAAGGCGTCGGTGAGCAGTTCCAGTTCGGTTCCGGTGATCGCCACCACGTCGAAGCGCACCGATCGGGCGTTCACCTGATGTGCTCGCAGCCATTCGACCGCCAGTTGACGAATCCGACGCTGCTTGGCCGGCGTCACCGCTGCCGCTGCCGGCCCGTAGGCAGCGGTGCGACGGGCCTTGACCTCGCTGAACACGTACGTGGCGCCGTCGAGTACGACGAGGTCGAGTTCACCGGTGGGCGACCGCCAGTTGCGGTCGACGATCTCGTGACCGAGTCGGCGGTAGTGAGCAGCGGCGAGGTCCTCACCCCACTGGCCTCGGGCGCGATTCGACAGATCTCGGCTGGTTGCTCGGCGTTCGGACATGGCTGACCTCCAACAAGAAGATGGGAGGGGCCAGATGCCCGAGCGTGGGACACCCCTTGGCGTCCGATGATGCGTCGCCGGAAGGCGACGAGTGATCAGAAGTCGCGCTTCTCGCGAATCTTGGCGGCCTTGCCCTTGCGGTCGCGCAGGTAGTACAGCTTTGCCCGGCGGACGTCGCCGCGCTTGACGACTTCGATCTTCTGCACGGTCGGTGTGTGCAGCGGGAAGGTGCGCTCGACACCCACGCCGTAGCTGAGCTTGCGGACCGTGTAGGTCTCCTGCAACCCACCGCCCTGGCGGCCGATGACATCGCCCTGGAACACCTGGATGCGCTCCTTGCCGCCTTCGACGACGCGGACGTGCACCTTCAGCTCGTCACCCGCCTGGAAGTCGGGGATGTCGTCGCGGAGCGAATCGTTGTCGATGAGGTCTGTGGCTTTCATGGCGATCTACCTGCGTTGTAAGGGCTGCGTGTCTGAATGCGAGCCGGTGGCCGATGTGTGTTCTACGTGGCCTGAGACCGGACGCTGACTCGCGCCGATGGGGCCCGTCAATGATACGGGACGGCAGGGAACTCTTCCAACAGTCGGCGCTCATCTGTGGAAAGCCCACCGTGGCGTTCGATGAGGTCGGGTCGGTCTCGAATCGTGCGATGCAACCGCTGAGCTCGTCGCCAACGCTCGATTCGGGCGTGGTCGCCGCTGCGCAGGATGTCGGGAACTTCCCACCCGCGGAATGCTGCCGGACGGGTGTACTGGGGCTCCTCGAGGAGGCCGGACTCGCCAAAACTCTCGGTGACCGGGCTGTCGGCGTTGCCCATGGCTCCGTCGCGAAGTCGGGTCACCGCCTCGATCACCAGGCATGCCGCCACCTCTCCCCCACTGAGCACCACGTCGCCAACGCTGATCTCGCCGTCGACGAGATGTTCGCGGACGCGGTGGTCGACGCCTTCGTACCGTCCACACAGCAGGCTGAAGCCGTCACCGGCAGCCAATTCGCCCGCCAGAGCCTGGTCGAACCGGCGGCCTCCGGGGCCGAGCAGGAACAACGGGCGAGGTGGATCCACCGCCTCGACGGCTTCGAAGATCGGTTGCGCACGCATCACCATGCCCGCTCCGCCTCCGAACGGCGAGTCGTCGACCGTTCGATGCACGTCGGTGGTCTGGTCACGGATGTCGTGACACCGCAGATCGAGCAGCCCCTGATGACGCGCCTTGCCCAACAGGCTTTCAGAACAGAATGTGTCCACCAGGCCGGGAAACAGCGAGAACACGTCGATGCGCAACGCACCGGTGGGTTCCGCGAGCCCGGGGCTGGGGGAACCGGCGGTCACGAGTTCAGGTCGAACAGGCCGTCGGGCGTGTCGACCGTGATCACATCGTCGTTCAGTGACACCACGAAGTTCGACGGCACCAGGGCGCCTGACTCGAGTTCGAGCAGATCGGCGGCCGGGTTGGCAAGCACCGCGGTACAGCGGCCGCGGTCGGTGCCGTCCAGTTCCACCACGCGACGGCCGATCATCTCGTGGACCCAGAGTGCATCGGGGTCGGCGATCGGGCGTCCGAGCAGCAGCCGGTTGGCGTAGCGCTCGGCTGTCGTGCGGTCCTGGATCGACGCGAACTTGACCACACGTCGTCCATTCGACGCCGTCCGAGATGTCTCCACCACGAGGCGCTCGCCGTCGCTCAGGAACTCGGCGCCGGGCGCGACCCTGGCGTCGGAATCCGACAGCAGTTGGACGAACACATCACCGCGCAGGCCGTGGGCCCGGCGGATGTGACCGACTTCGAGGAACCCGTCGTCGGTCAAGAGCAGCGCTCAGTCGTCGAGGAATTCGATGTCGACATCGACATCGTCTTTGCTTGCGGCCGCACGGGTGACGGTACGGATGCTCGCAGCGGTACGTCCACGACGCCCGATGACGCGCCCGAGTTCGCCCTCGCCAACGCGCACGTTGAGCGTGGTCTTGCGACCCGAGTCGTCGACCTCGACGCTCACGGCGTCGACATCGTCGACGAGCGACTTCACGATGTGCGTGAGGACCGCCACCGCAGTGGGGGCCAACTCGTCGTCGGCCTCAGCGGGGGTGTCGACGTCGACGTCGCTCACTTCGATGCCTTGGCGGCCTCGAACTGCTCTGTGGCGCCCGAGATCTGGAGCAGCTTGGCCACCCGCTCGGTGGGCTGTGCGCCCTCCGACAGCCACTTCACGGCCTTGTCGTTGTCGACGGTGAGCACCGACGGGTCCTGACGAGGGTCGTAGTGGCCCAGGATCTCGATGAAGCGTCCGTCGCGAGGCGACCGTGCATCGGCCGCGACGATGCGGTACTGGGGCTGCTTCTTCTTGCCGATGCGGGTGAGCCGCAACTTGACTGCCATGTGAAATCGATACTCCTGGGTGCAAATGAGAACGTGGAAAGGTTAGCGCCGGGCGACGTGATCCCCTCGCTGGATCGCAAGGGGTCTCGAAGCGGTCGAGGTGAACGGTCAGCGAGGGTTGGCACCGGGCAGACCCGGCAGGTTGGGCATCCCCGGGAATCCGCCAAGACCACCGCCTGGAGCGTTCGGATCCATCAGACCGGGTGGGAGCCCACGCGCCTTGGACCCTGGCGTGGTCCGGCCCTTCTTCGACTTCTTGGCCTTGCCCCGCCCTGGGCGCCCGCCGCCGGGACCGCCCATTCCCATCTTCTTCATCATCTTCTGCATCTCACCGAACTGCTTCACGAGCCGGTTGACATCGCCGACCTCGGTGCCGGAGCCGTTGGCGATCCGCTGGCGCCGGCTGCCATTGATGATCACCGGCTGGGCGCGCTCCTCGGGGGTCATCGAGCGGATGATCGCCTCGATCGGTTTGAGATCGTCGTCGTCGATCTTGGCGCCCTTGAGCTCCTTGGGCATGCCCGGCATCATCCCCATCAGATTGCCGAGCGAGCCCATCTTCTTGATCTGCTGCATCTGCTCGAGGAAGTCGTCGAGGGTGAACTGGCCCTCCATCAGCTTCGCGGCAGCCTGTTCGGCCTGGTCGGCTTCGAACGCCGATTCGGCCTGCTCGATCAGCGTGAGCATGTCGCCCATGCCGAGAATGCGCCCGGCCATGCGGTCGGGGTGGAACTGCTCGAACTCGGTGAGCTTCTCACCGGTCGAGGCAAAGGCGATCGGGCGGCCGATGACCTCCTTCACCGACAGCGCAGCGCCACCGCGTGCGTCGCCATCCATCTTCGACATGATCACGCCATCGATCTGCAGCGTCTCGTGGAACGCCTCTGCGGTCTGCACCGCATCCTGGCCGGTCATCGCGTCGACGACGAGGAACGTGTAGTCGGGCTGCACCGTGGCGGAGATCTGGCGGACCTGCTCCATCATCTCGGCATCGATCGACAGGCGACCAGCGGTGTCGACGATGACCACGTCGCGACCGAGACGCTTCGCCTCTTCCAGACCGGCGGCGGAGGCACGAACGGGGTCGCTCGGGTCGGAGAAGACGGGCACGTCGATCTGGCGACCGAGCGTGCGGAGTTGCTCGACTGCGGCCGGCCGCTGGAGGTCGGCACCGACGAGCAGCGGCTGACGGCCCTGCCCCTTGAACCAGGCGGCCAGCTTGGCCGAGTTGGTGGTCTTGCCGGAGCCCTGCAGGCCCGCCATGAGCACCACGGTGGGCGGCTTGGAGGCGTAGGTGATCGTGAGCGTCTCGCCGCCCAACGCGCGGGTCAGTTCGTCGTTGACGGCCTTGACGACCTGCTGAGCGGGATCGAGCGCCGACGACTGCGTGGCGCCGATCGCTGATTCGCGGATCCGATTGCACACCGATCGAACAACGGTGACGTTGACGTCGGCTTCGAGGAGCGCCGTGCGGATCTCCTTCATCACCGCATCGACATCAGCCTCGGTGAGGCGACCCTTGCCACGGATCTTCTTGACGATGCCTTCGAGTCGTGTGGAGAGATTGTCGAACATCAGGCCACGGAGGTTACCGGGCACCTTCGCATGCCCGAGTGGTGATCAGTTGCGCGGGACCTCGTTCCACGGAACCGACTTGTCGACACGGGGTTCGCCGGGGAGCCCGAGCACCTGCTCACCAATGATGTTGCGAAGGATCTCCGACGTACCACCCTCGATCGAGTTCGCTCGCACGCGCATGAACGAATAGCGGGTTCCGTCCATTGCTCCCTCCACCACGGGATCACCGGGCCGACGGAATGTGTAGTCGTAGCCGATCATCGCGTTGGCACCCAGGAGATCGATGCAGAACTCGTAGAGCGGTTTGTTCAGCTCGGAGAAGGCCAGCTTGGCAATCGTCATCTCCGGTCCAGGGTTGCCGGCTCGGGCGTTCTCGCCGGCGCGCCGGTTGGTGAGGCGGTTGACTTCCGCCAGGCACCAGAGCTGCATCATGCGGTCCTTGCGGGCGCCGTCCTGCTCGGACGCATCGAGCGTCTTCCAGATGTCGATCGCATCATTGGCAGCAGCGCCGCGGCGCGCCACCGATCCGCTGCCGGCGCCGCTCCCGGTGCCGATCGCATTGCGTTCGTTCATCAGCGTGGTGAGGCTGGCGCGCCACCCCTCGCCCACGTCGCCGATGCGGTGTGCGTCAGGGACGCGGGCATCGGTCATGTAGACCTCGTTGAACTCGGCCTCGCCTGTGATCTGGCGAAGCGGACGAACCTCGACGCCGTCGGCGTGCATGTCGAGCGCGAAGTAGGTCATCCCCTTGTGCTTGGGGGCATCGGGGTCGGTGCGGGTGACGAGCATGCCGAAGTCGGCCAGGTGGGCCATCGTGTTCCACACCTTCTGGCCGTTGACGATCCACTCGTCGCCGTCACGTTCGGCCTTGGTGGCCAGGCCGGCGAAGTCGGATCCGGCGCCGGGCTCGGAGAACAGCTGGCACCAGATCTCCTCGCCGGTGAACATCGGGCGCAGGAACCGCTCCTTGGCCTCGTGGCTGCCGTGCGTGGCGATCGTCGGACCGGCGAGCAGCATGAAGAAGCTCACCGCTTCGGTCGGCTTGGCACCTGCCTCCTTCATCCGGGTCTCGACGAGCTTGTTCAACTCGGGGCGCAGGTCCAACCCGCCGTACCCCTTCGGGAAATGCACCCACGCGAGCCCTGCGTCGTAGCGCGCGCCGCGAAACGCGACGTTGTCCATGCTGGTCGGGTCGTGTGCCGCCAGGAACGCATCGAGGGCTTCGGTGACGTGCAGGGTTTCGGGATCGGTGGAGGCAGCGTCAGGGCGCGTGTCGAGCGTGGTCATCGCAGCAGTCTGTCAGGCCGCCCGCTCCGAGCCCGAAGTCGGCGGACATCGCTGCAGCAGGTTGCGCCGACTCCAGGCCGCGCGGCTCAGGGACGAACGAGCGCGGCGACGAACTCAGCCGGATCGAACGGAACGAGGTCGTCGATGGTCTCACCGATACCCACCAGCTTGACCGGAATACCGAGTTCGGTCTCGATGGCGAACACGATGCCACCCTTGGCCGACCCGTCGAGTTTGGTGAGCACCACACCGGTGACCGCGGTGGCTTCGCCGAACTCGCGCGCTTGCGTCAGGCCGTTCTGGCCGGTGGTGGCATCGATCACCAACAACGTCTCGGTGACACGTCCTGCACCCTTCTCGGCCACGCGCCGGACCTTGCGGAGTTCTTCCATCAAGTTCGACTTGGTGTGGAGTCGACCAGCGGTGTCGGCCATCACGAGTTCGATCCCGCGCGCCGACGCAGCTTCGACCCCGTCGTAGATCACTGCGCTCGGATCGCCACCTTCGGCTCCGCGCACGATCTCCGCGCCCGAGCGCTCCGCCCACGTGGTGAGCTGCTCGGCGGCCGCGGCGCGAAAAGTGTCACCGGCCGCCATCAGCACGGTGCGCCCGTCCTGGATCTGCTGGTTGGCGAGCTTGCCGATCGTGGTGGTCTTGCCAACGCCGTTGACGCCGACGAACATCCACACGTTCGGACTTCCCGCCTCGCCGGGAACGAAGGCCAGCGAACGGTCGCCGCCTTCGAGTCGCGACACCATCTCGGCCTCGAGCGCATCGAGCAGCTCCTGAGGCTCGGTGATCTCCTTGGCGGAGACCTTGGCTCTGAGTCCGTCGAGGAGTTCGGTGGCGACCCCCACGCCGACATCGGCACGCAAGAGGGCCTCCTCCAGGTCGTCGAAGCTCTCGTCGGTGATGCCACTTCGGCCGAGAACACCAGCGAACGCACCGGTGAACGCCAAGCGGGCCTTGGCCAGACGATCACGCAGAGATGCCGGTGGCGCCGGCTCGAGCTCGGGCTCGGGCGCTGCTTCGACGGCGTCGGGCCGCTCGGCGACCAGCGTGCCCGCGGCACCAGGCTCGCCATCACGCTTCGGAGGCGGCGTCTGGGGACGTCCGGGCCGCGTCGAGGGTGGCGGGACGCGCCCGGCATTGCGCCGGTTGACCACCAGCACACCAACACCGAATGCCACCACGAGCACGGCAAGGATCAGGAAAATGACTTCGATGCCCATCACATCCGACGCTACCGCCGACAGGTCCTGCGCCCCGCCCGTTCAGACCTCGACCCCCTCCGAGTTCTGTGTGAGCAACAACGTCGAATTCGTGCGTTGTCGCTCACACAAACGTCGGGCCCGCACTCTGCGTGAGCGACAACATCGAATTCGTGCGTTGTCGCTCACACAAACGTGGGGCAACATCGCGGTCGGTCAGGGGGTGGAGGCGCTGGCGATGCGTTCGGTGACGACCTTGCTGGAGCCACCGGGTTGCATGCTGACGCCGAGCAGGCAGTCGCCAGCCTCCATCGTGCGCTTCTGGTGCGACACCACGATCAGTTGGGCGTCCTTGCGGAACTCCTGGATCAACCCGAGGAATCGGTGCAGGTTGACGTCGTCGAGCGCCGCCTCGACCTCGTCCATCACGTAGAACGGTGACGGCCGCGAGCGGAACACTGCGAACAGGTAGGCCAGCGCAGTGAGGCTGCGCTCACCACCAGACAGCAGCGACAGCTTCTTGACGTTCTTCCCACTCGGCTTGGCCTCGACCTCGATGCCGGTGTTGAGCATGTCGTCGGGATGGGTGAGTTTGAGTTTGCCCACACCGCCGGGGAACAACAGGCCGAACAGCTGGGTGAAGTTCTCGCTCACATCGGTGAAGGCCGACGCGAACACGTTCTGGATCTCGGCATCGACGGCCGCGATGACCCTCGACAGCTCACGACGCGTCGAGCGGACATCCTCGAGTTGTTCTTCGAGGAAGCTGTGGCGAGCCTGCAGTTCGTTGAACTCCTCGAGTGCCAACGGGTTGATCGGGCCCAGCAGCCGCAGCTCGCGTTCGAGTTCTCGAACGCGACCAGCTGGCGTGGCGCCATCGGGCAGCACCGGCATCGGCGCAGCTTCGGCAACCGATGGTTCGATGTCGAGTTCTCGCCGCACCGTCTCGATCGCGGTCTCCAACCGCAACTTCGCTTCGGCCTCGCCCAGCTCGGCCTGGCGCGCTCGCTCACGCGATGCGTCGAGGGCATGTTCCTTCTCGGAACGTGCCCGACGATGCTGGTCGAGTTCGGACGTGAGCCCGCGCACCTCGTCGCTCTGACGGCGGCGTTGCTCGACGAGATCGGTGTGCAGGACCTCGACCACCTCGCGATGCCCGGCGACGTGTTCGACGAGCCGGTCGATGGCGCCGATGTCGCGTTCGATGGTGCGGCGTCGACCTTCGGCCTCGACGCGCGCCTCGGCATCGGCGGCGAGGCGTCGCTCGGTCTCGTCGAGGCGTCGCTCGAGCAACTGCTGACGTTCGTGCAGCCCGGCGTTGTGAACGTCGAGGTCCTTGCGACGCGATGCCAGAGCGGCCGCTCGCGATTCCAGCTCGGCGCGAAGTTCACCGCGGGCACGAGCTGCTTCGGCCTCGGCCTGCTCGTCGGATTCGAGCGCCGGGAGGAGTGCATCGAGCTCGGAGATGCGTTGCTCGTCGCGTGCGATGTTCGCCGTGATGTCGTCAATCGACCGTTCGACGTTGGCGAGCTCGGCCTCGGCCTCGCGATGCTCTCGCTGTGCTTGGGCAAGACCCTCGGACGCTGCGCTGAATCGGGCGTCGTTGGCGTCGAGGCGCGCCGACAGCTCGGCCTCGGTGGTGCGAGCTGTCTGCAGGACCCGTTCCGCCGTGGCAAGCGCCTCGGTGGCAGCGACCAACACCTGGTTCGCGGCCGACGCCCGCTCGGTGGCTTCCTCGAGCGCTGCCGCAGTGGCGCCGCCACCAGCAGCGCCGACTCGCCAGCCGCTCAGCCCGAATCGATCGCCGCCTGATGTGACCACGACCGCAGCGGGATGCGCGATGGCGATGTCGACTGCCTCGCTGACATCCTCGACGCGAACCGCCGGCCCGAGCAACCCGTCGAGCAGTGCGTCGACCCCCGAACGGCTACTCCGAGCGTGAGGACGAACAGCGTCACCGAGCGGCGGAAGCGGCACTGCGGGCGGGCGGCCACCGAGCGCGATCACCGCGCCGCTGGTGTCGGAGCTGCGCAACGCGTCGAGCGCCCGCCGTCCAGCGTCCGGGTCGTCGACGACGACGGCGGTGAGCGACTCGCCGAGGGCTGCCTCGACCGCAGGTTCCCAGCCGGTATCGATCTCGATGAGGTCGAGCAGCGTGCCGAGCACGCCGTCGATGTCCGCAAGACGCTCGGCGCCGGCGCGGGCACGAGCGGCGTCGAGCGCCATCTCGAGTGCTTCGGCTCGGGCCGCACACCGCGAGGCTTCTTCGGCGGCGTCGTTGCGGAGCGACTGCCGCGCCTCCACGGTCGATACCGCGTCGGCGAGTGCCAACTCGGCGCGTTCCATCTCGGCGACGAGCGGCTCCTCGACACCACCCGCCTCATCGCAGTCGGCGCGGAACCGGTCGGCGCGCTCCATGCTGGCATCGCGGCGCGCGGAGAGTTGGTCGAATCGCTCTCGTACCCTCCGGAGATCGCCGGTCAGACGCTCCAGCGACGACCGCACCGAACGCAACTCGCCTCGCACTTCGGCAGCGGCGCTCGCCGCTTGGCTGCTGCCCTGGTCTGCTCCGACCGCGTTCAGCATCGTGGTGCGCTCGTTGCGGAAGCGCTCCTCTTCACCGAGCAGTACCTCTGCAGCCGGTTCGATCTCGGCGAGCGCAACGACCACGGCGTCGAGTTCGTCGCGAAATCTTGCGGCATCGGCTTCGAGATTGGCCACCACACCCGCATCGAGCAGTTGACCCCGATCGCGCTCGAGCGAACGTCGGCGTTCGACGAGTACGGCAGCAAGGCCCCGGGATCGTTCACGAAGCTGTTCGACCCGCACGAGGCGATCGCTGACATCGCTGGCGCCACGCGCCGACAGCTGCGCCTCGATCGCCATCACCTGAGTGTCGAGCCCGGCGAGCGCCGTCTTCAACTCGACCTCCGCCGACGCGCTGTCGAGAACGCGTGGCGGCGAGCGCGACGAGCTTCGCACGCAACGCGGCGATCTCGCGACCCGACACGAAGGTCTTGACCTCGGTGAGTTCGGTGATCAGCGATCCGTGGCGCTGGGCAGCCTGCGCCTGACGCTCGAGGGGGCGCAGCTGGCGTCGAACCTCACGCAACAGGTCCTGTACCCGCAGCAGATTCGCCTCGGTGGCATCGAGTCGGCGCTCGGCCTTCTCCTTGCGCTTGCGGTACTTCAAGACACCAGCGGCCTCTTCGATGATCGCACGACGCTCTTCTGGGCGGGCGTTGAGCACGGCATCGATCTGGCCCTGGCTCACGATCACATGCTGCTGACGTCCGACGCCAGCGTCGGACAGCAGTTCCTGCACGTCGAGCAGACGACACGGCACGCCGTTGATTGCGTATTCGGAGTCGCCAGTGCGAAACAGCACTCGGGTGACCGTGATCTCGCTGAGTTCCACACCCAGCGTCCCATCGGCGTTGTCGATCACGATGCTGACCTCGGCCCGACCGAGCGCCGGCCGGGTGGCGGTACCGGCGAAGATCACGTCGTCCATCTTCTGGCTGCGCACCGCCTTGGGCGCCTGGGCGCCGAGCACCCACGCAATGGCGTCGACCACGTTCGACTTTCCCGACCCATTGGGGCCGACGACGACGGTGACGCCAGGTTCGAGCACCATCGTGGTGCTGTCGGCAAACGACTTGAACCCCTTGAGGTTGAGACTCTTCAGGAACACAGCAGCAGCGAAGCTACCTGCTCGCCGCCCGCTGGACGCGGCTCAGTGTTGGCAGACCGGGCACCAATGGGTGCCACGACCGCCCGTGACCGATCGGCGTACCCACCCTCGACCGCACGTGATGCAGCGTTCCCCGCCGCGTCCGTACACCCGGTGATCGTCCTGATAGGAGCCGCCCTGACCCATCAGATCCACGTACTGGGCGTCGCCGAGCGTCGACCCCCCGGCGGCGATCGCGTCGGTCAGCACCTCGACGATGGTCGTGCGCAGACCGGCCAGGCGACGCCGATCGAGGGTCGATGCGGGCCGGTCGGGTCGTAGGCGGGCCCGGTGCAGGATCTCGTCGGCGTAGATGTTGCCGATACCGGCCACCACGTGTTGATCGAGCAGCAGCGGTTTGAGCGCTCGCGACGTGGTCCCGAACGCACGCCGCAGGTCGCCCACCTCGAAGGATTCGGCGATCGGGTCCACCCCGAGACGGGCGAGTTCGGGCACGTCGACCTCGATGCGGTCAGGATCGAACACCACCACCTCACCGAAGGTTCGCGGGTCGACGAACCAGGCCTCGTGACCGTTGTCGAGATGCATCACCACATGCGTGTGCGCGGGACGCGGTGCACCCGCCTCGGCCAGGAGCACCTGACCGCTCATGCGAAGGTGGATCATGACGGTGTCGCCGGAGTCGAGTGGCAGCAACAGGTACTTGCCGCGGCGATCGGCGCGCTCGATCGTGGTGTCGGTCAGCCCGGCGATCAACGCCTCACGCGACGTGCGACGCACCGTCCGTTCGCGCCCGACCTCGACGCGTTCGACGCGGCACCCCACCAGGTGACGTTCCAGGCCGCGCCGGACCGTCTCCACCTCGGGCAGTTCAGGCATCCGCGGCCGCCACCACCCGATGGCTCACCCGAGGGCGAGACAGGCCTCGGTGGCGGCCAGTTGCTCAGCGGCCTTCTTCGATCGGCCGGTGCCCTCGCCGAGCAGTTCTCCGTCGATCACGACCCGCGCGACGAACGTCTTGGCATGATCGGGACCCGTGGACTTCACCTCGTAGACCGGGGCGCCGCGACCGGTCCGTGCGGCGAGTTCCTGCAGTTCGGTCTTCTGGTCGAACTGGCCAAAGGTGTCGATCGACTCGGGCATCCGCGGCACCACCAGGCGTTCGACCATGGCAAATGCGGACTCGGGTCCGCCGTCGAGGTACACCGCCCCCAGCACGGCTTCGAACGCGTCGGACAGGATCGATGGCTTTGCGGCGCCGTCGGCGGCGGCCTCGCCTCGTCCCAGCAGCACGTGATCGCCGAGATCGATCGACGCCGCCACCTCCGCCAGTGCGCTGGCGTTGACGACACTCTTTCGCAGGTCGGTGAGCTGCCCCTCGGCCACGGCATAGCGGTGGTACACGATGTCGGCGATCGCCCAACCCAGTACTGCGTCGCCGAGGAACTCGAGCCGCTCGTTGCTCACTGCTGGTGCATGCTCGGCACACCACGAGCGGTGCGCCAACGCACGTTCGAGGAGTTGCCAGTCGGCAAACGTGTGGCCGAGGCGTTCAGCAAGTGCGGCGAGCGATGCCGAGGGTGGGTCGGATCGATCGGACGTCTCGTCGTCGACGCCGGATTCGTTCACGCCACGTCAGCCCGACGTGGCGCGTTCGAGGACGTAATCGACGGCGTCGCGCACCGTCTTGAGGTCTTCGAGGTCCTCGTCGTCGATGCGGAAGTCGGCGATGCGGTCGCTCAGTTGTTCCTCGAGCGCTTCGACGAGTTCGATCAGTGCCAGCGAGTCGGCATCGAGGTCGTCGACGAACGACTGCCCCTCGGTGATCACCGTCGGCTCGATCTCGAGGATGTCGGCAAGGCGGTCGCGGACGATCTCGAAGATCTCGTCGCGTTCGAGTGGGGCGGAGTCGGCAGGCACGGGCAGCGAGTGTAGTTGTCGGAAGGTTCAGCCGGCGTTTTGGGCGATCGCCGTGCGGATCTCACCGACCATGTCGTGCTCGGCCATGATGCGGGCAACGTCGATCCCGTTTGCGATGGCGGTCTCGCCCGACGAGCCGTGGGCAATGATGCACACCCCGTCGACGCCGAGCATGACAGCACCGCCGTAGGTGTCGGGGCTGAGCGCCTCGTAGAGCGGCAGGAGCGCCGGCATCAGGGCATCGGCATGCGGTTTGTACTCCGCCTCGGCGCTGAACGCGTCGAGCATGGCCTTGACGACCACTTTCATGCCGCCCTCGAGGGTCTTGAGCACGACGTTGCCGGTGAAGCCATCGGTGACGCAGACGTCGAGTTCCGCGCTCATCACGTCGCGACCTTCGACGTTGCCGATGAAGTTGAGGTGGGATGCCGCACCCAGCAACTCGTAGGCCTCCTTGCGGAGCGTGTCGCCTTTGCCGGGCTCCTCGCCGATCGACAGCAGTCCGACACGGGGGTTGGCGATACCGAATCGCTGGCGGGCGTACACCCCACCCATCAGCGCGAACTGCACGAGCCACTCGGCGCGCACCTCGGAGTTCGCGCCGGCGTCGAGCAACACGGTCGGCGTTGCGCCGGGGACAGGAATCGGGGTGGCGATCGCTGGACGCTTCACACCGGAGATGCGTCCCATTCGCAGCAGCGCTGCGGCCATCGTGGCCCCGGTGTTCCCCGCGGAGATCATTGCGCTGGCGCGTCCGTCGCGAACCGCCTCAGCGGCGCGCACGAGCGTGGAGTCCTTCTTGCGGCGGACCCCTTGGGCAGGATCCTCGTGCATGCCGATCACTTCGCTCGCCTCGATCAAGTCGAGCGTGACGCCATCAGGACCGGTGCGTCCTTCGAGGTCAGCAGGCCCGACGAGAACAACGGGAACGCCCGCCGCAGCGGCGCGGTGTGCACCAGCGAGGATCGGGCCCGGGGCCAGATCGCCGCCCATGGCGTCGACAGCGACGGGGAGCATCAGCGGATCAGCCGACGTCGACGACGACGCGGTCGCGATACCAGCCACACGACGGACACACCACGTGTGGCGTCTTGGCGTTGCCGCATCGCGGGCAGAGGCTGCGAGCTGGTGCCTTCAGCTGCCAGGCGCTCGCCCGACGGCTCCGGGTCTTCGATTTCGAGGTCTTCTTCTTCGGAACGGCCATCGTTCGCTTCCTGGTGCTCGGGACGGTCGTGGTGACCGAATCTGGATCGGTGCCTGCGGTGGCGACGAGATCGTCACCGGCTGGTGGGCCGGAGTCACTCGTCGCTGCGACACGGGACCCCGTGCCGCAACGGCCGCTTCAAGCTATCGGCGTCGGACGCCAATGACGATCAGCGCGCGGCGCCCGGGCCAACTCTGACTCATTCGTCGGGGACGAAACCCTCGAGGGCCGCCCATCGCTCGTCGCCCACGGCGGTGTCGCACGAGCAGGACGCGGTGTTTCGGTCGAGACCGCACACGGGGCACAGGCCGGCACAGTCGTCGCGGCAGACGCGTTCGAGATCGAGTTCCAGCAGCAAGGTTTCGCGCACCAACGGGGCGACGTCGAGTTGTCCGTCGTGGATCTCGTATGCGTCGGGATCGAGCAACTCGACCTGGTAGAGCTCGTCGACGTCGCCAACGGCGATGCCCTGGACGGGCTGCAGACAGCGTCGACACTCGGTTGCCCAGGGCGCGCTCACCGTGCCGTGGACGTCGATCCCGTCGTGGCGAGCCGTCAGGCGGAGCTCGACGTGGATGTCGCCTCGCAGGCGTTCGTGCCCAGCTTCGAGCGGGGCAGCCTCGACGTGCACATCCAGTTCGCGGACTGCGCCGGGCTGACGAAGGAGTTCGACGGCGTTGAGCCGCAGGGGGCGCAACGGATCGGGGGCCACAACAACGTCGCTTCGACTCAGTGATCCTGATCGAAGAACCCCTTGGTGGGATCCTCCTCTTCGATCGCGTTGGTGTCGTCGACAACGGCGCCGATCGAGAGCTTCTGACGACCCGCCCCGACGGTCTTCTGCAACTTGTCGAGCAGGATCTCGAACGAGCCGAGACGTTGGTCGAGGAAGTCCTCGGTCTCGTGCTTCAAGCGGCGCGAATCGGCCTCGGCGGTTTCCATCACCTGGCGGGCCCGCTGCTCGGCGGCGCGCACCACCTCGGTGCGCTGCACCATACGTTCGGCGCGCACACGCGCCGATTCGAGCAGTTCGTCGGCCTCACGTCGTGTCTTGGCAACGAAGTCCTGGCGTTCCTTCAGCATCCAACGCGCTTGGCGAAGCTCCTCGGGGAGCCGGCTGAGCGACTCTTCGAGCAGCTCGATCATCTCGTCTCGGTCGATGCGCGGCGACGACGACAGCGGCATCGTGGGAGCGGTCGCCACGATGTCGATCGCCCGTCGCAACAGCGTTTCGGCGTCACCGACATACCGGCCCGGCTCGTTGGGATCGGGATACTCGTCGTCGATGTCGTCGTAGTTGTCGTATCCGCCGTCGTCATGGCTCATGGAGTGGCTCAGTTCTGTCCGTCGTTGTTCACACGGCGCAACGCGTCGGCGATGTTCGCAGGGACGAGATGGTCGATCGGTTCACCGTACTTCGCGATCTCGCGTACGAAACGGCTGCTGATGTACCCGAATTCGGGCCGGCAGGGAAGATACACGGTGCGTACGCCGGTGACCGCGTGGTTGTTGTGGGCCATCTGCTGCTCGATCTCGAAGTCGCCGGGGGTCCGCAATCCCTTCACGATGAAGTCGACCTGGCTGCGTTGGGCTGCCTGCACCGCCAGCCCGGTGTCGGCAACGACCTCGACGTGCTCCAGGTGGCCGAGCGCAACCTCGGCCATGTCGACTCGTTCGGCAACGCTGAACAGACCTGACGGCTTGGCATGGTTGTGCATGATCGTCACCACGACGGAGCCGAACAGTTGCATGGGCCTGCTCGATCACGTCGACGTGGCCGAGATGCATCGGGTCGAAGCTGCCGGGATACAACACCCGCAGCCGCCGGGGCTCGTTGGTCGACACAGTCATGGGAGCCCGACCCTACCGGTCGTGAGCTGGGCGTTCGCGGTCATCACGTTCGAGAAACGTGACGCGGGTGCGTCCGTACTTCTTGTCACGGGTCACGACCCATCCGGTGGGCGGATCGATCGCTCGGCCGGACTCGGCGATCACCACGCCGGTCGACAGGCGTCCGAGGAGTTCGTGCCAGGCATCGAAGTCGTACGGCGGGTCGGCGAAGACGATGTCGGCGTCGATGGTTGCGGCAACCGACATGGCGTCGGATGACATCACCGTGCTGCGACTGCGCAGATCGAGAGCATCGAGGTTTTCGTCGAGCGAACGAAGCGCGTGCCGATCACGTTCGACGAACACGCAACGATCGGCGCCACGCGACAGCGCCTCGATGCCGATGGCCCCGCTGCCGGCGAAGAGGTCGGCGACCAGCGCTCCTTCGATGAGCCCGGCGCTCCCGAGCGAGTTGAAGATCGCTTCACGCACTCGGTCGGTCGTCGGGCGGGTGGAGGTTCCGTCGGGGGCAACCAATCGCCGACCACCGAACTCGCCCGACACGACACGCATGACCGCCAGGCTACGGCGAGATGCGCTGGCGCCGCGGCGCCAGCGGCCAGACTGGGGACGTGCTCACTCCGACGCCCCAGATCACGTGCATCGATTGTGGAGGCAGGTGCTTCCTGCTCAGCCACCCGCCCGAGGATGGCATCTGGGAACCCGGCGACGTGATTGCCTACCGCTGCGAAGACTGTCTCGATCGCTGGGACCTCGTGATGTCCGACGAGGACGACGCCGAGATGGCCCGGGGCGACCGTCCCGACGTCTGACCGGTTGCGCCGCGCACCCCAATCGGTCAGCTCTTGGTGAGGAACGCCTCGTCCGACTCGCTGAACACGAGCGCGAGTTCGTCGGCCAACAGCGGGTGACGAGCCAACTCGGGATCGCCGTCGACGAGTTCGAACGCCACCTCCCGTGCCAGTTCGACCAGCTGTCGATCTCGCCGCAGCGATGCCAACTTCAGGTCGCTGCGTCCCTTCTGCGATGTCGACATCAGCGTGCCCTCACCGCGGAGGTCGAGATCGACCTCGGCCAACTCGAAGCCATCGGTCGTGGCCACGAGCGCCTCGACCCTCGGGTTGCCGATGGGATCGCCGGGCTCGTCGCGCTGCTGGGTGACCAACCAGCACGTCGACGCGTGGGCGCCACGACCGACACGGCCACGCAGTTGGTGCAGTTGGGCAATTCCGAATCGGTCGGCGTCGAGGATCGCCATGACCGTCGCATTGGGAACGTCGACGCCGACTTCGATCACCGTGGTGGCGACCAGGACGTCGAGATCACCGGCACGAAACGCATCCATCGTCGCTTCCTTCTCGCTGGGGGTGAGACGCCCATGGAGCAGACCCAAGCGGAGGCCGGCCAGTTCGACCGACTGCAACCGCTCGAAGGTCTCCTCCGCCGACGCCACCTCCAACTTCTCGCTCTCACCGATCAGCGGGCACACCACGTAGGCCTGGCGACCCTGCGCGACTGCGCTTCGCACGTCGCCCCACACGTCGGCTTCGAGGAGGGGGCCCTGCGCCCACTTCGTGACGATTGGGGTGCGGCCGGGCGGCAGTTCGTCGAGCACGCTCACGTCGAGATCGCCGTACACGGTCATCGCGGCGGTGCGCGGAATGGGTGTGGCCGTCATCACCAGCATGTCGGGCACTGCTCCCCCGGCGGTCTTGGCCCGCAACGCCGCACGCTGCTCCACTCCGAAGCGATGTTGCTCGTCGACCACCACCACACCGAGGCTCGAGAAGTCGACGGCGTCCTGGATCAGGGCATGGGTCCCGATGGCGATGTCCACCGATCCGTTCGCGAGCCCGGCGAGCACCTCCTTGCGGTCCGACCCGGTGACGCGGTTGGTCAACAGCTCCACCCGCAGCGGTCGGTCGCCGAACAGGTTGCCCGGGTCCGGCACGGCGACCCCGGCGAGCAGTGCTCGCACCCCGGTGGCGTGCTGCTCGGCCAGCACCTCGGTGGGCGCCATCAGCGCGGCCTGGTGGCCTCCCTGCACCGCGGCCATCATCGTTGCGACGGCCACCACGGTCTTGCCGGATCCGACATCGCCCTGCAGGAGCCGGTGCATCGGATGCGGTGCACTCAGGTCAGCGTCGATCTCCGCGATGGTGCGGGTCTGCGCGCCCGTGAGCGGGTACGGGAGCGCCGCACGGAACCGGTCGACGAGATCACCCTCGACCACGTGGGTGATGCCACGTTGCTCACGCTCCATCGCCCGTTTGCGCAACACCAGCACGAGTTGCACCCGGAGCAGTTCGTCGAATGCCAGCCGACGGCGTGCCTGCTCCTTGTCACGCATCGATTCGGGAAGGTGGATGTTCGACAGCGCGTCGAAGCGCGGCAGCAGCCCGAGCCGACGAAGCACGTCATCAGGGACCGGATCGGCGATGCCGCGCTCACGGCAGCGCCGCAGTGCTTCCTCGACCCATCCAGCAACCTCCCAGGTGTTGATCTGCGCCTTCTCGCTCTGCGGGTAGATCGGAACGATCTTGCCCGTGCGGTCGCCGATGAGGTCGATGACCGGATTCGACATCTGAAGACCGCCTCGGTACACGTCGGCCTTGCCGAACAGGGCGATCTGCAGACCATCGCGCAATTGGCGTTCCCGCCACGGTTGGTTGAAGAACACCACGTCCATGCGACCCGAGCCGTCGCCCACGCTGGCGGTCACCATCGTGCGTCGATTCCGGGTGACACGCTTGTTGACCGACCGGACGGTGGCGAGGACGAGCGCCTCCTCACCGGGCACGAGGTCGGCGATGCGGGCCTCGTGTGTGCGGTCGACCCAACGGCGCGGATAGTGGGTGAGGAGATCGAACAGATCCTCGATGTCGAGCGATGCCAGCGCTGAGCGCTTCTTGTCGCCGACACCCTTCAGCCGCGCGACGTCGATCGCGGCGAGGTCGCGGAGGGTCAGTGCGGTCACTCGACTCCGAACAGATAGGGATACAACGGTTGGCCACCCTCGTGGACCTCGACGTGGACACTGCCGTGATGATCGCCGAGCCACCCGAGAATCTGGGCAGTGACGTGTTCGTCGGCGTCGACTCCGGTGATCACGGTGACGAGCTCGGCGTCGTCGGCAACGATCGAATCGAGGAGCTGCATCGCTGCTGCCTCGACGGTGGCTGCCACTGCGACGATGCCGTCGCCACGAACCAATCCCAGCCAATCGCCCTCGGCAATCGCCCCGGCATCGCTGGTGCTGGCACGAACCGAGCGTGTGATCTCGCCCGTGATCACCGATTCGGCCGCCACAGTCATGTCTGCGGCATTGGCCGCCGACGACGCATCGGCGTCGTAGGCCACGAGCGCCGCCAACGCCTCGGGCATCGACCGGGTGGGCACCACGGTGACCGTCTTGTCGGTGAGCGCATCGAGTTGCTGGGCCACCGGGATGATGTTCTTGTTGTTGGGCAGGACCACCACCTGGTCGGCGTTCACCCGCTGCACCGTTTCGAGCAGCTCGGCGGTCGACGGGTTGAGCGTCTGACCTCCGGTGACCACGCCCTGGACACCCAATTGGGCGAACAGTTCGACGAGACCGTCGCCGGTGCACACCGCCACGACGGCGGTGGTCACCGCAGGGAGTTCCTCGGCCACGGGCGCTGCGAGGGCCATCGACTGAAGTTCGGCCTCACGCTTGGCGTGCTCCTCGTCGACCTCCTCGAAGAGGTCGCTCACCCGAATCGACTTCGGTCGGCCACCGAGATCGAGTGCAGTCTCGATCGCAGCCCCGATGTCATTGGTGTGCACATGACAGTTCCAGAGTCCGTCGCCGCCGACCACCACGATCGAATCGCCGATGGTGCCCCACTGTTCCTTGAAGTCACGAATTCGCTCGTCGGGGAGGTCGAGGAAGTACATGACCTCGTAGCGCTGCTCGCTCACGTCGAGTTCTCCCGGGGTGGCCGCATGACGATGCGCAACGGTGTCGAACACGGCACCGACGGCACCTCCGGTGCCGTCGTCGGGCTCGGCCAGCGGCAGCGGTTCGCCGTCGACGACGTACAACACCGAGTCGAGCAGGAGGAGGAACCCCGCGCCGCCCGCATCGACCACGCCGGCGTCCTTGAGGACCTGCAATTGCTCGGGGGTGTTGTCGAGGGCCTGCTTGCCCGCGGCACGAGCTGCGCGGGCGACCTCCACCAACGTGCCGCCAGCGTCGGCGGCCTCCTTGGCGGCGTCGGCGCTCTCGCGGCACACCGTCAAGATGGTGCCCTCGATCGGCTTCAGCACTGCGTCGTAGGCCCCGGTGGCTGCGGCTTGCAGCGCTTCGGCGAATCGAACACCCTGCACATCGGCGTGCTCTTTGACCGTGCCGGCGAAGCCACGCATGATCTGGCTGAGGATCACCCCGCTGTTGCCTCGCGCTCCCATCAGCGAGCCGTGACTGATGGCGTCGCAGGTGGCGTCGTGGTCGTCGTGGGCGGCACCATCCATCTCGGCCACCACGGCGTCGAGCGTGCGTGCCATGTTGGTGCCGGTGTCGCCGTCGGGCACCGGGTACACGTTGAGCCGGTTCAATCCGTGGGCATGATCTCGCACGGCGTCGCGAAACGTCCGCACCGTGTCACGTAGCGCAGCAGTGTTCAAACGTTCCAGAGTGGGCACGAGCGGGGAGCTTACGACGCTGGGCTCCGATTGGGCCACGTTGCCCACCCTGGCGGAGTGCATTGGCGTGGGGGATGTCGATGGTCTTGGTAGCATTTCATGGCTGTCGCGCCAGACGATTCGGTCGGGTGGGCACCATCATCGTGATCGCGCCGGAAACCCGGCTGCTCTGCAGGAGACTCCAATGGCATCGAAATGTGAAGTATGTGGCAAGGGCCCGTCGTGGGGCATGTCGGTGTCGCACTCGCATCGCCGGACCAAGCGTCGGTGGAATCCGAACATCCAGCGGGTGCGCGCCAGCGTCAACGGCGCCGCCAAGCGGGTCAACGTCTGCACCGGCTGCATCAAGTCCGGCAAGATCGTCAAGGCCGGCTGATCCCGGTCATGCAGGGCGTCATCAAGGCATACGACCCCGCAACTGGTGACGGCCTGATCATGGCCGACACCGACCTCAACGATTACGAACTCGCCGCCAACGTGCTCGAGGGCTCACTGTTTCGCATGTTGCGACAGGGCCAGCGTGTGGTGTTCGACCTCGACGATGCCGGCTTCGCCACACGGCTGCGCCTCGGCTCCGAGGTCGACATGGCCACCCCTGACGCCTGAGTCGTCCACGAACCTCTCCGCTCGACCATGCGGGTCGAAGATCGTGACCTTGTACCTGGAGCCCTGTTTCGCGCTGCGCCGCCTCGCGCCCTACGATCGGAGACAGCGACGCATACCGCCCGTCGATCCACGACGAGCAGTCGCCTGTCCGAGCCGTCCGCTCGGATCGCAACCCCCCTGAACTCAACCCCGCCGGAACATCCCGCCGGAACTCAACGAGGAGTCACCAGATGAGTGGAACGACCAGCAACCAGCGCCTGAAGGACTGGGTCTCGGAGTGGGCTGCGGTGATGCAGCCCGCCGACATCTACTGGTGCGATGGTTCCGCCGACGAGTATGAGCGGCTCTGCCAGGAGCTCGTCGATTCCGGCACCTTCACCAAGCTCGACGAGGCCAAGCGTCCAAACAGCTACTGGGCGCACTCCGACCCGGGCGACGTGGCCCGCGTGGAGGACCGCACGTACATCTGCTCGGCCACCGAGGACCAGGCGGGACCGAACAACAACTGGCGCGACCCCGATGAGATGCGCGGAGAGATGAAGCGTCTCTACACCGGATCGATGAAGGGGCGCACGATGTACGTCGTGCCGTTCTCGATGGGCCCACTCGGCTCACCGATCGCGCACATCGGCGTGCAACTCACCGACTCCGCCTACGTGGCGGTCAACATGCGGATCATGACCCGCATGGGTCAAGGAGCGCTCGACGTGCTCGGCGACAACGACTGGGTGCCCTGTCTGCACTCGGTTGGCGCTCCGCTCGAGAACGGCGCCACCGACGTCGCCTGGCCGTGCGATGCCGAGAACAAGTACATCGTCCACTTCCCCGAGACCCGCGAGATCCAGTCGTACGGCTCCGGCTACGGCGGCAACGCCCTGCTCGGCAAGAAGTGCTTCGCGTTGCGCATCGCTTCGGTGATGGCCCGCGACGACGGCTGGCTTGCCGAGCACATGCTGATCCTCAAGCTCACCAATCCTCAGGGCGAGTCGAAGTACATCGCCGGGGCATTCCCATCAGCGTGCGGCAAGACCAACCTCGCCATGCTCGTGCCGACGATTCCGGGCTGGAAGGCCGAGACGGTCGGCGATGACATCTGCTGGATGAAGTTCGGCGAAGACGGCCGCTTGTGGGCGATCAACCCCGAGGCCGGCTTCTTCGGCGTTGCCCCCGGCACCAGCTACCAGACCAACTCCAATGCAATGGAAACGCTGTGGGGCAACAGCGTCTACACCAACACTGCGCTCACCGACGACGGCGACATCTGGTGGGAGGAGATGAACGACACTCCCCCGGCACGCGCCACCGACTGGAAGGGCAATGCCTGGAACCCGGAGATGGACACTCCGGCGGCGCACCCGAATGCACGCTTCACCGCTCCGGCGTCGCAGTGCCCGTCGATTGCCTCCGAGTGGGAAGACCCCGCTGGTGTGCCGATCTCCGCGATCCTGTTCGGCGGCCGTCGCCGCACCACGGTGCCGTTGGTGACCGAGGCCAACGACTGGGAGCACGGTGTGTTCCTCGGCTCGATCATGGCGTCGGAGAAGACCGCAGCCGCCGAAGGCGTTCAGGGCGAACTGCGCTTCGACCCAATGGCGATGCTGCCGTTCTGCGGCTACAACTACGCCGACTACTTTGCCCACTGGTTGTCGATGGAGAAGGCAACCGATCCGGCCAAGCTGCCGAAGATCTTCTTCGTCAACTGGTTCCGTCGCGACGACGACGGCCGGTACCTGTGGCCCGGCTTCGGCGAGAACAGCCGCGTGCTCAAGTGGGTGTTCGAGCGGGTCAACGGTGACGCCGATGCGATCGACACGCCGATCGGCAAGCTGCCGACCCAGGAGTCGCTCGACACCGACGGCCTCGAGATCGACCAGGCCGACCTCGACACGATCCTGTCGGTCGACATCGACGGCTGGAAGGCGGCGGTGCCGCAGATCCGGGAGCACTTCGCCCGATTCGGCGATCGTCTGCCCGACGCACTCCACGCCGAAGTCGACACGTTGGAAGCCAAACTCGCCGACGCCTGATCCGGCACCCGTAACGTTTGGTGTCTGACACCAAACGTTACGGGGACGCGAAACGGCCCGGTCTCCCACGGGAGACCGGGCCGTTTGCGTTCGTGCGACGGGTGTGTCAGGCGTCGACGGGGAGCACGCTGACCGTCTTGCGGCCCTTCATGTTCCCGAATTCCACACGGCCGTCGACCATGCTGAACAGCGTGTCGTCCTTGCCCTTGCCGACGTTCTTGCCGGGGTGGAACTTGGTACCACGCTGGCGCACGAGGATGGTGCCGGCGGTGATCTCGGTGCCACCGAACGCCTTCACGCCGAGGCGCTGAGCGTTCGAGTCACGACCGTTGCGGGTTGAACCGCCACCTTTTGTCTTGGACATGAGTGTTCTCCGTTCGAATCAGACAGCCGGATCAGACCGTGATCGAGGTGATCTCGATCAGGTGATACTTCTGGCGGTGGCCATAGCGACGATGGTTGTTGGTGCGGCGTTTGTAGGTGTAGCCGTTGATCTTCGGACCCTTGACCTGGCCGACGACCTTGGCAGTGACCGATGCGCTCTTGAGCTCATCGGGGGTAGCGAGCACGGTGCTGCCGTCGACCACCATGACGGGGGTCAGCGACACGTCGCTGCCCTCGGTGGCGTCGAGGAGTTCAACCCGAACCTGCTGGCCCTGGGCCACTTTTTCCTGCTTGCCGCCTGAGGCGATTACTGCGTACATAGCGTTAACCGATGCTAGCGCTGGATCTTGTCGCCTCAACCCGTGCGACCGGTTGAATCTCGCGCTGCCACCGCGTCGGAGTCGCGAGCGGCGCCAGCGTAGATGCCCTTGGCCATCAACGACTGCTCCTGTGCGCGGCGAGCCCGGTACACCACGGCGCGCTCCGCGTGAACGCCGGGGTCGTCAGGGGCAGCCCAACCCGCGAGATCGGCGAGATGGCACGCCAGCCGGACGTCGCCGACCTCCATGAGCTGTACTGCGCGACCAATGAGCACGTCGGCACCGCCAGCGAGGTCGGCCAGTTCGGCAGCCAGCGCCGCGTCCGGCGCCGGCTTCAGACGACTCGGCGCACCGTCCCACCAGCCTCCGAACTGACGCCAGATGTTGCGCACCACGAATTCGGGCTCGTCGTAGAGCGGGCGCAGGTAGGGACGGGCCAGCAGATCGTCGGGCACCGACACCGACTGCACGATCGTGTCGAGCACCTCGCCGGCGTTCATCATGGCGACCACGTCGGCAACCAGCTGTTCGAGGGCCCCGGCGATGTCGCCGAGCACCAGTGCGATGCGCTCGCGCCCTTCGATCGGCAGCCCGTGCGCCGGCAGCAGCAGCTCGGGGCCCTTCGCCGCCATGTCACGCAGGGCCGCCGCCCACTCGATCGGGTACCGCTGCACCTTCTGCGGGTTGCCGGCGTTCGGGAAGTTCCAGATCACGAAGTCGCCGACGAACGCCCACTTCTCGTCGGGCATCCACCCCCATAGATGGTCGTCGGTCTCGCCCCGAGCATGGTGGAGTTCGATCGTGCGGTCGCCCACCAGCAGCGTGTCGTGGTCGTCGACGACGTGGGTTGGCCTGGCGATGTCTGCTGGCAGGAAGTCGGGGGACCTCGCCACCCATGCCGAAATCACCGCGCACGCCACCGAACTGGCGGGCGTTGATCAGCACGTTCCAGTCGTTGGTGTACGGTAGCGGTCGAACCGCGTGTCGACGTTGCGATGCCCCACCACCGTCGAGGTCACCGAACGCATCGGCAAATGCGGGACTGCCGCCGACGTGGTCGACGTGGCCATGGGTGTACACGAGGTGCGTCACCGGCGTGGATGCTCCACCCGCTGGATCGCTGTGACGACGTCACGTCCCGTGCGTGCGTGTGATGCATCGAAGGCGACGAGACCGTCGCCGGCGTCGAGCACCACCGAATGCGAGAAGCTCTCGACCACCGCCAGCCCGTCGGCCACCTCCGACAGTTCGTTGGTGATGCGATTGACGGGTTCGTCGACGTTGCCCGAATCGATCACTCGCGACGACAGTGCCAGCAGATCCGCCATCTCCGACTCTAGGCCGCCCTCGAGCTGAGCGCCGACGAGGCTCAGGGGGTGCAGACGTCGCAGGAGCCGTCCTGCAGTGCCGGCGCCACGGAACTCGACGGCGAGCGACTTCGAGAGTCGGCCCTTGGTGACCACCCGCATCGACTCGACCATGCCGATCAGCGTCGGTGTGATCAGGATCTGGAACCGCTCATGGCGGAACTTGCGATACGCGCTGATGTTCTTGCCCTTGACGTTGGTGTCGACCGACACCTCAGCGACCTTGCCTCAACCGGTGGGACGGATGAAGTCGATCGACATCGTGCCGCCCTTGCGTTCCAGCAGCTGGCGGGCATCGTCGGTGATCTCGATGTCCATCATTCGAGCAGCCCGTAGTCGACGACCACGCCGCGTCCGTCACAGTCGGGGCAGATCTCGGAGTACTCGGTGAGCAACCCTTCACCGATGCGCTTGCGGGTCATCTCCACCAGGCCGAGTTCGGTGATGTCGAACACCTGCGAACGGGTCTTGTCACGGGCCAGGGCGTCACGGAACCGTTCGACGACCTTGGCCCGGTTGCCCTCGCACCTCCATGTCGACGAAGTCGATCACGATGATCCCGCCGATGTCGCGCAGCCGCAAGCTGCTTGGCGATCTCGTCCGCGGCTTCCATGTTGTTGTGGAACACGGTCTCTTCGAGGCTCGACTTGCCGACGTTCTTGCCGGTGTTGACGTCGATCACGGTGAGCGCCTCGGTGTGCTCGATGATCAGCGAGCCACCCGACGGCAGCCACACTTTGCGATCGAGCGCCTTGTGGACCTGCTCGTGGATGTGGAACTTCTCGAACAGCGAGAGCCCACCCTCGCCGCCGCCGTCGTAGAACTCGATCCGGTCGGCCAGTTCCGGGTTGAAGGCAGCAACGTAGTCGCGGACTTCGCGGTACAGACCGCTCGTCGTCGATGACCACGCCTCGGTAGTTGGCGTTGAACTCCTCGCGGATCACACGCACGGCCATCTCGGGCTCGCGATACAGCAAGGCCGGACGCTGCGTCGTGGCCGCCTTCGCGGCCACCTGTTCCCACTGGCCGAGCAGGAGGGTCATGTCGGCCACCAGCTCTTCTTCGGTTGCGGTCTCGGCGGCGGTGCGCACGATCAGACCGTGCTCGGCGGGCTTGACTCGGTCGAGGATGCCTCGCAGCCGCTTGCGAACGTCGTCGGGCAGCCGCTTGGAGATTCCGTAGGTCTTGGAGTTGGGGATGAGCACCACGAAACGACCCGGCAGCGACACCTCCTGGGTGAGACGTGCGCCCTTGTGGGCAATGGGGTTCTTGGTGACCTGACAGGTGATGATCTGCTTGTTCTTGAGGATGTCCTCGATGCGCAGATCCCTGCCACCTTCGACGATGTCCTCGGCGTCGTACTGCACGTCGCCGCGGTAGAGCACCGCATTCTTGGGTGTAGCGATGTCGACGAACGCTGCTTCCATGCCCGGGAGCACGTTCTGGATCCGCCCCACGTAGATGTTGCCGTGGATCTGGCTCACGTCGTCTGCGGGACGGCTCACGTAGTGCTCGATCAGGCTGCGTCCCTCGAGCACCGCAACCTGCGTCATCCCCGAACGCACCTGCACCGCCATGAAGTACCGGCCGATCGGCTTGCCGTTGCGCTCGCGACCCTTGCGCTGCTCGAGCATGGCATCGTCGAGTTCGGGCCCGTCACTCTTCGAGCGCCCGCGGCCCCGGCCTCGCCGATTCTTCTTTGCTGCGCCCGATCCGTCGCCTGGCGCATCACCTGAGCCGCCACTGGTGCCGGCCCGGCTGTTCTTGGCATCGCCCTTGGCTGCTGCTCCCCCGCTGCCACCTCCGCGTCGACGACGCTTGCGGTCACCGCTGCTGCGGGCGCCGGCCGACGGGGTGGACGCGTTGTCCGGCGCCGTCGCTGGCCCTGGCGGTGGAGCGGCCGGCATCGGCCGGGTGTCGCCGATGCGGGGCTTGCGAACAAGTGCCTTCTCGGCAGCCTCGACGGACGGCCGGCCTTCGCTCATCGGCTCGGGCAGCTCCACGTCGTTGCGGTCGTCAGTGTTGCGGTCGTCACCGTCGTCAGGCGACCCGCCTCGCCGGACTCCTCGGAGAACTCCTCGTTTCCGTCGGCAGTGACCCGGCGACGCTGCCCACCGCGTGACCCGCGACGTCGTTTCGACGATCCGGGCGACGGCGAGGCGGACTCGTCGTCGGTCGACTCAGCCGGCTCCGCCGACGTCGGGGCCGTCGTGGCCGTGGAGTTCTCGGCGTCGTGATGATCCATGAGTTCGATGTTCCCTTCTGAGCGGAGCTGCCACTGGGGCGCTCCGCCGGGCTCGGGCCGTCTGCGCAGCGCAGCGGGGTCGAGCCGATCGTGGTGGGCGTGATGGGGTCTGCCGAACGACCGACCCCCTGCATGCGCTGGTGAGCGCAACGAGCAAGACGACAACACGCACTGGTGCCGTTGACCAGACCTCGGTCCATCTCGACCCGATCGATGCAAGAGCAGCGGCGTCGTGCGAACGGTGGTTCGCAACTCGGGGTCGGGCTGTGTCGATGGTCACTGCGGGAGCAATTCTACGGCGCTGGCTGCGCCAGCAACGCGATGGGCGACGATTCTGCCTCCCGGGGCGCCCTCGTCACCGCATGCGCCGCATGTGCACCGACTGCACCAGGCCGAACATCGCGAAGTACACGATGACGCCCGATCCGCCATAGGAGATGAATGGCAGGGGCAGCCCGGTGACCGGCATGATCTGCAACGTCATCGCCACGTTCTGGAAGGTCTGCCACAGCAGCATGGTGAACACGCCCGCACACAGGTAGGTGCCGAGCATGTCGCGTGAGAGGTGTGCAATCCGCCAGATCCGCATCAAGGCCACGGCGATCAGCACGAGCACGATCGCGGAGCCGACCAGCCCGAACTGCTCCCCGATCGCCGCGAACGGGAAGTCGGCCCACATCACGGGAATGTCGCGGCCGTTGGTGAGCGGGCCCTGCAACCAGCCCTTGCCCCAGATGCCTCCGGTGCCGATCGCTCGCATTGCGTTCTCGGCCTGATACAGGTCGTCGGCATCGGCGGCCGCCGGGTTCACGAGGGCGCGGATGCGCGCTGCCTGGTAGCTGTTGACCAACTGCCCGACGAACGCGGCGAGCACCGTGGAGATCGACAGCGCCGTGATGAGGACGATGTATCTGGCCTTGGCCCCAGCCACGAGCAGCACACCCATGGCCATCGCCACCAGGACCGACGCCGACCCGAGGTCGGGCTGCACGATCACGAGCACTGCCGGAGCGCCCACGATCATCAAGCCGCCGATGAACCGTGCGTACGACACCTCGTCGCTGCGTTCTTCGGCAAGATAGGACGCCAACATCAGCAGCGTCGTGAACTTGGCCATCTCGGCGGGCTGGAAGTTGAGCGGGCCGAGGTCGAACGAGATCAGGTCCTCGCCCGATGCGACGCCCAGCAGGATCAGCAGCACCAGGATCACCAAGGTGAGCCCGTAGAGGAATCGGGCTCGTTCCTTCCACCACTCGTAGTCGATCGACATCACGATGAACATCACGAGCGTGGCCAAGATGACGAAGATCACCTGGCGAGTGGCGAACGCATACGGATCGGAAACGATGCGTGTCCGCGACGCGGAGAACACCACGAAACAGCCGATGCACGGCGAGCGCGAACTGCGCCGCCATCAACACCCAGTCGACGTTGCGACTCGGGTCGGCCGGGCTTGCGCCGATGTTGCCCAGGCCCGAATCGGGCTTGCGGGAGAGGAACGAAGCTGCCACGGGTGCTACTCGGGCGCAGCGGTGTTGCCGAAACGGCCGGCGAAACACTCGGTGTCGTTGATGCTGCGAGCCGGCGCGGGTTGGGTCGATTCCGTGTTGAGCGGCTCGGCCAAGACCACCGGGTCAGCCCCGGTCACGCCAGACATCTGCATGAACATACACTTCACCACGGGAGCCGCTGCCTGCGATCCGTACCCGCTCTTCTCCAGATAGGCCGTCACGGTGTAGGGACGACTCGGGTCGAGGCTGTAGGCCGCGAACGCCGAGGAGTCGTTCCAGGGATAGTTGCCCGCCCCCTGCGCTGTGCCGGTCTTGCCGGCGAGCGGGATGGCGTTCGCCGGGTACGTGGCGAAGAGCTTCTCACCCGTGGTCGAACGGTACGCACTGCCCACGACCTGGCCGGGGCCGGTGATCACTCGGCGCAGGCCCGCGCCGATCGCGTCCCAGGCCGACTGCTCCAGTGGCAGTCGACGGACCACTTCGCCACTCACGTTGGCGGGTTGCGCGAGCCGCGCTTCGGAGAGGTCGGCGTACCCCTGCACCGCCGAGTCGGGCACCCCCGGCTCGTAGATCGCCTTGATGATCTCGGGCTTCATGACGAATCCCTGGTTGGCGATGGTGGAATACGCCGTCGCCAGATGAAGCGGCGACGCCGACAACAAGCCCTGTCCGATGGCGAGCTGCACGTTGTCGCCCGTGAAGTAGCCGGACCCCTCGGCCTCGGAGATCACGCCGAGTTCGGCGTATTCGGCTTTGAGTTCGGCGTCGGGGACCGTTCCGTCGAAGGCGTAGGGCAGCGCGATGCCCGGATCGGCGCCGAAACCGAACTTGCGTACCTCTTCCTGGAGGATCGGTTCGTTGTCGTTCTGCGTCATCATCAGTTCGCCGACTCGGTAGTAGAACGTGTCGGACGACACCGCGAGCGACGACTCGATGTTGACCCACCCGTACACGCAGGGGCGCCCGTCCGGACACGTTGCGTTGCGGTACACGCACCGCACCAGACCGGAATTGCACCGGTCCTCCTCGACCGATTCCATGCGGTAGGTGCCCTCGTCCTGGTACCCGTCGTTCACGCCCATCAGCCCGGTGTCGAGGGCGGCGAACGCCACGAACGGCTTGAAGGTGGAGCCGAGGTTGTATCGCCCCTGGATTGCCCGGTTGACCAGCACCGACTCGTCGGGGTCGATCGGGTCGCCGTTCTCGTCGATCGATGGAAACAGTTCGTTGAACTTGTCGGTGTCGAGATCGGACTCGAACCACCGGTTGTCGAACGTGGGATAGCTGGCCAGTGCAAGAATCTGGCCGTTGTTGTAGTTCTGCACCACCACGGCGCCCGCGGGCGCCTTGTAGTTCACCTCGCGTGGGTATCCGGCGAAGGCGAGTTCACCGTTGTTGTCCGGATCACGAGGATTGATCGCCGTGGCGGAACGTCGCGCCTTGAGCTGCGTCTCGAGCGCCTGTTCGGCGTACTGCTGCTGATCGAGGTCGATCGTGAGCTGTACATCGTTGCCGTTGATCGGCGGGACACGCCGCACCTCGCGCACGATGCGGCTGCGGTTGTCGACTTCATAGGTGACGTAGCCCCACTGCCCGTGCAGCTCCTCTTCCATGCTCAGCTCGATCCCGAACTGACCGACACGTTCGTTGAGGTAGTAGCCCTGATCCTGGTACAGGTCCTTGGTGTCGGCGGTGATGCTGCCCATGTAGCCGACCACGTGGCTTGCGAGCGGGGCGTAGGGATACAGGCGGCGCGACTGTTCGAGAATCTGCACACCGGGCAGGTCTTCGACACGTTCTTGCAGTGCAATGGCCTTGGGTTCGTCGATGTCCTCGGCGATGGGCATCGGCAGGAACGGGCTGTACACCTGGCTGTCGAAGCGGGCCTCCATGTCTTCGACGGGTACGTCGACCCATCCGGAGAGCCGTCGGAAGATCTCGGCTCGGTTGGTACTGTCTCGGAGTACTTCCCAATCGACGGCCACGGTGAGGACCCGGTCGTTGTCGGCGAGGATTCGGCCTTCGGCGTCGAAGATGCGGCCCCGCTCGGGCAGCAGCGGAACGGTGCGGAGCTTGGTGGTGTCGACCTCGGCCTGCAGCGACTCCTGCTCGACGGTCTGCAGGAACCAGAGACGTGCTCCGACGACACCGAACAGCAGGGTGGCGACGAGGGCGAGCACCCCGAGACGGGCGGCGCGTTTGTCAGCGGCCACGGTCGTACCGTCGCTGGGTGGTCGATTCGAAGCACATGTCGCCCTGCATGTTACAAACGTGTTGCAGCCTTATCCGGTCAGGTCGACGACGTCGCTGGTGACGTCGATCACCCCTCGTTCACGGCCCGGCGTCGATCGGTTGCTTCCATTCCGGGCGTCGGAGCTTGAGCACCCATCGGGCGAACGGAACCAGTACGGGGCTGCACACCGCGCCGGCCACCGCCATCGCGGCCACCACGAGGCCGAGTTGCGCTTCGAACGGGTCGGACTCGCCGATGAACACCCGCACGAGTGGCACGGTGGCAACGCCTGCTGCGGAGCCTGCGGCGGTGAAGATCGCTTCGAGCCACCAGTGCGGGTCAGCAGCGATCAGCGCCAGCAGGCCACCGACCACCCCGGCGAGCGTGAACGCAATGGCGGTCGAACCGAGTGGGGTACCTTCAGCGAGGTCGAACATCACCCCGAAGACGAAACCCACCATGGCGCCGCGCTCGCTGCCGCCCGCCACGCCGGCGGCCGCAGCCATGATCATCATGATCTGGATGATCACGCCAGCCGGCTGGATGTCGACGAAGATCGTGCGTTGGAGCGCCAGCAGCAACAGGCCGACCGGAATCACCCGCACCAGCGAACTCTGAAAGAACGAAGCGAGCATTCACCCTCACTGGTCGACTTCGGACAGCGGCTTGTACAGCACCACTCTCACGAAGTTGAGACGAGCCAGATCAGCGTGCAACTCGACGTCGAGCAGCGGCCCACCGGACCCCGGTCGATCAGCGCGATTGATCACCCGTCCGACCGGGATCCCGGTGGGCGCCAGGCTCTCGGATCCGCCAGCGGTTTCGACGAGGTCGCCGACCTCGAGCTCGAGCAGCGAGGGAAGGTCCTGCAGGAACTTGATCTGCGGCAACCGAGTGCCGCCTCGCCCTTCGAGCGCCCCGTACTCCTTTTCGATCACTTCGGCCGGGATCGTGGTCGTGGTCGTGTCGGGTGGGGCGCTGTCGGCTGTTGCGGTTTCGACCTCCGGCGCAACAGGCTCCTCGGCGAGCGACGGCGGCGGCGCCTCGACCAGCGGACCCGACGGCAGCGTGGTGTCGGGAACCGGCGCTCCATCCGGCAGCGTCACTCCTGGAACGAGCGGTACCGGCACGCCCGGAACCGTGGTTCCTGTCGCGGCGAGTTCGTCGGTGCCCAGCCCGGACGGGGCGGTGTTGGCCGTGACGTCGACGGGACCCGGCGACGTCACCTTGACCGCAACGCTGTAGCGATCGTCGGTGACCAGCATCACCCGAGACGAGCTTCGCGACACCTGGGTGACCTTGCCGACGAGGCCGGCCTGGTTCACGACCGCCATCCCCACCTCGATGCCGCTCGTGCTCCCCTTGTTGATCTCGATCACCTGATCGAGGTTGTTGGCAGCCTTGCCGACCACCCGGGCGACCTCGGTGTCGATGCCGGCCAACGACGGCAGGCTGTACAGCGCCTGCAACTCCTGGCCTTCGATCACGGCGGCCTCCGCAGCGGCTTGGGTACCAATCAGGCGATCGACCTGCTCTTGGAGCGCGAGGTTCTCCTGCTCGAGGTCGTCGTAATTGGTGATGCCGTGCCACGCGCGCTCGATGGGGTTGGTCACCACGCTGGTGGCGGCCTCGACCGGCTCGAGGACCCGCCCGAATCCGTCGCGAACGTTGTCGATCACGGGGTTTCCGCGCAGATCCAGCGTGAGCAGCAGCACGGTGGTGAGCAGCAGCCCGAGGATGACGCGTTTACGCCCGACGGTGTAGATGGGCATGGGTGCTCCGGCGACTCGACGGCGTGCGCCGTCAGTCCTCGCCGCCCATCGACATCAGGCCACGCATCGCGTCGATGTTCTCGAGCGCACGACCTGATCCGATCACCACGCTGTACAGCGGCTCGTCGGCGATGCGGATCGGCATGCCGGTCTCGTGCCTGAGGCGATCGGCGAGGCCACCGATGAGGGCTCCGCCACCGGTGATGGTGATGCCGTCTTCCATGATGTCGGCAGCCAACTCGGGCGGTGTCTTGTCGAGGGTGGTCTTCACTGCGTCCACGATGGCAGAGATCGGCTCGGCAAGTGCTTCACGCACCTGTTCGGTGGTGATCTCGACCGTGCGGGGCAAGCCCGAGATGAGGTCGCGACCACGGATGTCGGCGGACAGTTCCGCTTCGAGGGGCCAGGCCGAGCCCATCTGGATCTTGATCTCTTCGGCGGTACGGTCGCCGATCGCGAGTGAGAACTCCTTCTTCACGTACTGCAGCACTGCGTCGTCGAGTTCGTCACCGGCCACGCGAATCGACTGGGCGGTGACGATGCCCCCGAGTGAGATGACTGCCACCTCGGTGGTGCCGCCGCCGATGTCGACGATCATGTTGCCGCTCGGCTCGTGCACCGGAAGGTCGGCTCCGATCGCCGCAGCCATCGGTTCTTCGATGATGTGGACCGGCTTGCGGGCGCCGGCGTACTCGGCGGCGTCCTGGACAGCGCGCTGCTCGACGCCGGTGATGCCCGACGGTACGCAGATGACCATCCGCGGTTTGCTCCACTTGGAACCGGCGACCTTCTGAATGAAGTAGCGCAGCATCTTCTCGCACACTTCGAAGTCTGCGATCACGCCGTCTTTCAACGGTCGGATCGCCTTGATGTGGTTGGGCGTGCGCCCCATCATGCGCTTTGCTTCCATCCCAACCGCGACGGGGCGCCCGTCGTTGACGTTGATGGCGACCACGGACGGTTCGTCGAGAACGACGCCCTGTCCGCGGACATAGATGAGGGTGTTCGCCGTGCCCAGATCGATGGCGAGGTCACGCCCCAGGCTGAGCGGGTTGTTGCGGGCCATCGTGTGGCCACCTTTCGCGAGCTGTCAAGAGTGCAGAGTTCCGGCACGGCGCACTGCGAGCGATGCGGTGTCGGGAATCAACGTCTTGGAATGTTACAGATTGGGGAAGAAAATCCCGATCTCGCGCGTGGCCGACTCCAATGAGTCGCTGCCGTGCACCAGGTTCTCGGTGAACAGGATGCCCAGATCGCCCCGGATGGTGCCGGGAGCGGCCGTGCGCGGATTGGTGGCACCCATCATCGCACGCACCACTTCCCAAGTGTCCTCAGGGCCTTCGATGACCATGGCCACCACGGGTCCGCGGCTCATGAACTCGACCAGGTCGCTGTAGAAGCCCTTGCCGACGTGCTCTTCGTAGTGGCGTGCCAGTGTGTCGGCGTCGAGGCGGCGGATGTCCATGGCGACGACGTCGAGGTTCTTCGCCTCGAAGCGCGAGACGATCTCTCCGACGAGCTTGCGTTCCACGGTGTCGGGCTTCAACAGGACGAGTGTGCGATCAGACATATGATCAGACGCTATCCGCAGACCGAGCGCAGCCGACGAGACAACCGCCACCGACCAGCCCGCGCCGGTGAGGGAAGCGCCAGCGACGAACCGGAGTCGGGCCGACCCATCGTGGCCAACCACCAGGCCGCTCCGAGGCCCGACAACTCAAAGAGGCCCGACAGGAGAGACTCAGTTGGCGTGACGCTGCAGCGCGGGGCGGGCGGCGCCGGCGGTGTAGAGGCTGCCGGTGGCCAGCACGGCATCGTCGCCGTCGGCGTACTCCATGGCGCGTTGGCATGCTGCTTCGACGGTGTCGAAGGTGTACACGTCGTCGCAGCCGAGCCGCCGGGCGGCGTCGGCCACTTCGGAGGCCTTGACGCCGCGCGGTGACGGCGCGGTGCACGCGAACACGAGGTCGAACTCGTCGGCTCGAAGCGCGGCGAGCATCTCCTCGGGGTCGCGCAGCGTGCCGACCACCAGAATGCGGCGGCCCTCGGGATCGAAGTCGTCGAAGAACACCTGGGCACACATGTCAGCGCCCGGCGGGTTGTGAGCTCCGTCGACGATTGCGAGCGGTTGGCGTCCGAGGACCTCGAACCGCCCGGGCATCGAGACCTCGGCGAATCCCTCCAACACCACGTCCTCGGGCGGCGGCGCGGCGAAGAACGTCTCGACGGCAACGAGGGCGGTTGCTGCATTGAGCCCCTGGTGCACACCGTGCAGTGGCAGGTACACGTCGGTGTAGATCGTGGTCGGTGTGCGAATGTCGAGCAGCCGGCCCCCGACGGCGAGGCGGTTGCCGACGAGTTCGAAGTCGTCGTCGGCCACGAGCAGGCTCGCTCCACCAGCGTCGCGGAAGATCGAGACGAGTTCGGGCCTCGTCTCGCCGACCACCACGGCGGAGCGTGGCGTGATGATGCCGGCTTTCTCCCTGGCGATGTGTTCGAGGGTCGGGCCCGCGAATTCCGTGTGGTCCATGCCGATGTTGGTGACCACCGCAACGGTGGCGTCGACCACGTTGGTGGCATCCCAACGCCCGAGCAGCCCCACTTCGATCACCATCACGTCCACGGCGACATCCGCGAACCATCGGAACGCCGCAGCCGTCAGTATCTCGAAATAGCTCGGACGTACACCGACGATGCCTTCGAGATCGGCGATCGCGGCGATCTGTTCTGCGAGGTCGTCGTCGGAGATCGGTTCGAGGTTGCGGCTGATGCGTTCGTTGATCCGTTCGAGGTGCGGGCTCGTGTAGGTGCCCACCGTGAGCCCGCTCGCCACGAGCAGCCGCGAGATCATCTGCGCGGTCGATCCCTTGCCGTTGGTGCCCGTGAGGTGGATCACCGGGGCAGCGTGCTGCGGGTCACCCAACGCACCGCAGAGCGCCGTGATGTTGTCGAGCGACGGCGACGTGATCCGACCGGTCTTTTCGTAGGTGGCGTGATCGTCGAGGTACCCGAGCGCGGCAGCGAAGTCCATGACTGCCTGAGGCTACGAGCGAAATGAAACCAGGGTTGACCCCGGGCTCATCTGATCACGAAGCAGCTTTGCGCTGACGCCCGGTCGCCCGCGGCACCAACGTGGGGTTCACCTTCTCGATCACGGTGTCGGCGTCGATCACGACCTTGCCCACGTCGGTGCGACCCGGCAGGTCGTACATCGTGTTGAGCAGCACCTCTTCGAGGATCGCCCGCAGACCTCGCGCACCAGTGGCTCGCAAGATTGCTTGGTCGGCGATCGCAACCAGCCCATCGGGGGTGAATTCCAGCTCGACGTCTTCGAAGCTGAACACCTTCTCGTATTGCTTGACCAAGCTGTTCTTCGGCTCGACGAGGATCTGGACCAGCGCGTCGCGGTCCAGGCTGCCGACGGCGCCGATCATCGGCAGACGGCCGATGAACTCGGGGATCATGCCGAACTTGACCAGATCCTCGGGCAGCACCTGGGCGAACAGCTCGCCGGGGTCGCGGTCGACGGCGGAGCGCACGATGCCGTGGAAGCCGACACCCTTGTGACCGATACGCGACTCGATGATCTGTTCGAGACCCGCAAAGGCTCCGCCGAGGATGAACAGCACGTTGGTGGTGTCGATCTGAATGAACTCCTGATGCGGGTGTTTGCGACCACCCTGCGGGGGGACCGAGGCCTGGGTGCCCTCGAGGATCTTGAGCAGTGCCTGCTGGACACCTTCGCCCGAGACGTCGCGGGTGATCGACGGGTTCTCGCTCTTGCGAGCGACCTTGTCGATCTCGTCGATGTAGACGATGCCGGTCTCTGCACGCTTCACGTCGAAGTCGGCGGCCTGGATGAGCTTGAGGAGGATGTTCTCGACGTCTTCGCCGACGTAACCCGCCTCGGTGAGTGCGGTGGCGTCGGCCACAGCGAACGGCACGTTGAGCTGGCGTGCGAGGGTCTGTGCGAGGTGCGTCTTGCCGCAGCCCGTGGGGCCGAGCAGCAGGATGTTCGACTTGGCCAACTCGACCTCGTCGCGACGACCGACCGTGGTGGCCTGATTCTGGTGCTGAATGCGACGGTAGTGGTTGTACACCGCCACCGAGAGGATCTTCTTGGCCGACTCCTGGCCCACCACGTAGTCGTCGAGAAACGCCCGGATCTCGCGTGGGTTGGGCAGGTTGTCGAAGCTGAGCTCCGCCGTTTCGGTGAGTTCTTCTTCGATGATCTCGTTGCAGAGATCGATGCACTCGTCGCAGATGTACACGCCAGGGCCCGCGATGAGCTTCTTGACCTGCTTCTGCGACTTGCCGCAGAACGAGCATTTCAGCAGTTCGCCGGTGTCGCCGAATTTCGCCACTTGTCGGTTCCCCTTCGTGTGGTTGTGACGCCCAGTGACATCTGGGCCGCTGCGACGTATCGATCTGTTGGAGCACGACAGTCTTGCGCGTCCACCTTCACGAATCGTGGACCCGCCCGACGAATCGGACCGACCCCCGCCCGATCAGCGGATTGGACCGGTGCGGTCCACCGCCTCGCGAGAGGAGATCACTCTGTCGATGATGCCATATTCGAGCGCCTCGTCGGCCTCCATGACGAAATCTCGATCGGTGTCGGCATGGATGCGTTCGATCGGCTGACCGGTGTGCTCGGACAGGATTCCGTCGAGGAGTTCACGCATGCGCATGATTTCTTTGGCGGCAAGTTCGAGATCGGTGACCTGGCCGTAGCCGACCTGGCCGCTCGGCTGGTGCAACAACACCCGGCTGTGCGGGAGCGCCAGACGCTTGCCCTTGGTGCCCGCAGCGAGCAACACTGCCGCCGCAGAGGCGGCCTGGCCGAGGCAGATCGTGGCGATGTCGTTCTTGATGAACTGCATCGTGTCGTAGATGGCGAACAGCGCGGTGATGTCGCCGCCGGGGCTGTTGATGTAGATGTTGATGTCCTTGTCGGGGTTCTCCGACTCGAGGTGGATCAACTGCGCGCACAGCAGGCTGGCGATCTGGTCGTCGACCGGGGTCTGCAGGAAGATGATGTTGTCCTTCAACATGCGGCTGTACAGGTCGTAGGCGCGCTCGCCCCGACTCGTCTGTTCGACCACATTCGGAACGAGATAGTTCACCGCATCGAGATTCATGACGTCGTCTCCTCGTCGTTGGTGTCTTCGGAATCGTTGCTGTCGTCGGCAGGTGCAGTGGCCGCGGCGTCGGTGGCGGCGATGACCGCAGCGGCAGCCGACTGGACGTCGACCTCGCCCGGCTCGTCGCCGTGGCCGCCGTCCTCGTCGTGGCTGTGGCCGAGCAGTGTGTCGCGGTCGATCGCGGCACCGTTCACGTCGACGAACTCGACGTGATGGAGCAGCCAGTCGAACGCCTTGGACTTGCGGATCTGGGCAGCCAGTTCGGCAACAGCATCGTTCTGCTCGTATGCCTTGCGGATCTCCTTGGCCTTCTGGCCGTACTGCATGGCCATGCGGGCGTACTCGGCGTCGAAGTCGTAGGGCTCCACCTCGATCGACTCGGCGTCGGCGACGGCGCGCAGAGCGAGGTCGACCTTGACGGCCTCGACCGATGCGCCGCGCATCGACTCGATGAACTGGTCGGGCTCCTGGCCCGTGGCGCCGAGCCACTGGCCGAGGTCGATGCCCTGGGCCTGGAACTGCTGGACCGTGGCCTGGACGCGTTGGTTGAGGTCGGCGTCGACCATGGCGTCGGGCAGGTCGGCATCGACCAACTCGGCGAGCTTTTCGTTGACGGCGCGAACGACGGCCTGTCGTGCCTCGTTGAGCTTCCGCTCGGAGAGCGTTGTCCGCAGGCTCTCGTTCCACTCCTCGACGGTGTCGAACTCGCCGAGGTTGTCGGACACCCAGTCGTCGGTGAGTTCGGGTGCCACCTTCTCCTGCACAGCGGTGACCTTGACCGTGAAGTCGGCGGGCTCGTCGATGCCCTTGGGGGTGGAGGTGAAGGTGACCTCGTCGCCGACGGAGACACCGGTGAGGTGCTCGTCGAAGTCGTCGGTGACCCAACCCTGGCCGAGTTCGTAGGACCAGTCCTCGGTGTTGAGACCGGTCAGTTCCTCGCCGTCGCGGGTGGTCGCGAGGTCGAGGGTGAGGAAGTCACCGAGCTCGCTGGGCCGATCGACGTCGATCAGGCTGGCGGTGCGCTGCAGTTCTGCGTCGCGGGCCGTGGCGAGATCGTCGTCGCCGACCTCGATCGCCGGCAACTCCACGCTGAGGCCGCCGTAGCCCTCGAGCGCGATGACGGGACGCACCTCACAGGTGGCGTCGAACTCGACCGGGCCGCTCTCGGCGCCTTCGGTGATCTCCACCTCGGGGGTGGCGATCAGGTCGATCTCGTGCTCGCGCACGGCCTTCTGGAGATACTGCGGCACGGCGTCACGCAGCGCCTGCTCGCGAGCGGCGCCAACACCGATGCGGGCTTCGAGCACCTTGCGGGGCGCCTTGCCGGCACGGAAGCCGGGGAGATTCACCTCCTTGGCGATCAGCTTGAAAGCACGGTCGATGTCATGATCGAACTCCGCTTCCTCGACTTCGATGTACAGCTTGACTTTGTTGCCCTCGAGGGTCTCCACGGAACTCTTCACAGGGCAGCGAGTGTACCGCTGGCCCCCGGATTCGGAACGAGTGTCCCCGGGGTGTTCGCGGTGCTGTTGTGCGCGGAGTCGCGCATTGGGGTCGAGAGCGGGCAGAATGGCGAGCGATGGAGTACTGGAAGCCGCACGCTCTCGCCACACCGCATCCGAACCAGATCGATCTGAGGATCAACGACAAGGTTCGTACCACCACCGAGGTCCATGGTGTCCCGGTGGGCACCGAGGGCAAGGTGATCCTGGCCAACGGGTTCAGTTGGTTGCGCTACCGCGTGCTGTTCGAGAACGGTGCAGAGGTGGGCGATCTCGACCATCGCCACCTGGAACCGATCGGGCGCACCGCCAAGCGACTCGACAAGGCCGCCAAGAAACGAGCCTGACGCACCTGCGTCAACAGCTCAGACGCCGACCGAGGTCGCCGGCGATCTGGTCGACCCGACCGGGTCCCATGATCGAGTCGAATCCTCGGTGTCGGCCGGTGATCACGACGTCGTCGAGGTCCTCGGCGACATCCCTCCACCGATCGAGTGTGCGCTCGGGGTTGGTCGTCGACGCCCGGTAGAGCACCAGCGGCACCTCGACCGAGTCGATGCGGTGACCGAGCGAGTCGACGGGGAAGTGCCCCACCGAAGTGCGCTTCGGTTCGTCCGCACGCTCTGCCCCGGAGAACGCGAGAAGGCGACGGCCGAGTGCGCCGGCAAGGCGACGGACGCGACGCTGCACCATCAGCTGCAACTCCCGGCCAACCTCGCGCGCTGCTCCTGGTTGCAGCATCGACTTGTACTTCCACCAACGGTTCGACCACAGATGCTGCTCCTCGCCGGGGAAGAACGTGTCGACCATCGCCACCAGGGTCACCTCGTGTCCGGTCGCCGTGAGACGGTTCGCCAACTCCGCGGCCACCACTCCCCCGACCGACCAGCCGACGATGGCCACGCTCGTTCGTCCCGCGACGAGTTCACGCGCCAGCGGAACGAATGCGTCGACGACGGCGTCCACAGTGGTCACCACCGGTCGGCCCTCCTGCTCGACGTAGGCCAAGGCAACGACGGCGAGCTCCTCCGGCAACGCGCGCACGAGATCCTGATAGCCGAACACGTCGTCCCACGCCGGTGTCATCAGCACCAACGGCCCGTCGGGAGTTCCCGGTTGGAACGAGACCACGGGGAACTCGTCGGTGGACACCGCTCCGGATTCCGCCGAGCTCGCACCGCCGATGATCTCGGCCATGCCGGCAGGTGTGCGACCAACGAGAAGTGAGGCGATCGCAATCGGCCGGCCGACGAGGTCGCCGACGGCCACCACGATCGACACTGCCGCAAGCGAATCACCACCGATGCTGAAGAAGTCGGTGTCGGCGGTGACGTCGTCACGATCGAGCACGTCGTTCCACGCTGCGACGACGAGATCGACTCGCGAAGCAGTCGACACCGGGGCGGACCGACGCGAACTCGCCACCGGGAGCAGCACCGCCGCAACCCGATCGACCTTCCCGTTGGGGGTTCGCGGCAAGGCGTCGTGCACCGCGAATCGGCGTGGCACCGAGGTGTTCGGCAACCGCTCGGCGAGCGCAGCGCGAACGCGTGGCTCGTCGAATCGATCGGCTTCGAGATGAGCGACCAGCACAGCTGGCACGCCGGCGGCAACCACGACAGCGTCACGTATGCCGTCGATCCGCTGCAGCTCAGCCTCCACCTCGCCCGGCTCGAGCCGCACGCCGGCCACGTTGAGCTGGTCGTCCGTCCGTCCGACGAATTCGGCAATGCCGCTGTCGATCCGCACGAGATCGCCGGTTCGGTACCAGCGACGTTCCCCGAGGTCGAGAAACTTCTCCGGTCGCGAACCATCGAGGTACCCATTGACGACACCTTGTGACGACACGAGGAGCTCCCCGGCCACGCCCTCCGGGGTGGCCCGGAGCTCTCGGTCGACGACACGGAGCGTGGAACCCGGGATCGGGGCGCCGATCAGAACGCGGGGCTCCTGCGGCAGGAGCCGGTGCGCAGTGGCCCAGACCGTTGCTTCGGTGGGTCCGTATTCGTTGACGAGTTCCACGTTGGTCAGCAACTCGTGGTGCTGCTGCACCAACGACGTCGGGCAGGACTCGCCCGCCACGATCGCCATGTGAAGCCCGCTCAGCCGGTCGGCTGCCCGGTCGAGGAGCACCCGGTAGAGACTGGGGACCATCAACACGTGCGTGACCCCGACACGTTCGACCAGCTCACCGAGCTGGTCGACGTCTCGTACCTCGTCGTCAGTCGGCAGCACCACGGCACCGCCGGTGGTCAACGGCCACACGAGCCCCACCAACGAGCTGTCGAAGCCGATGCTCGAGGTGACGAGAAACCGCTCGGGGCGTTGCTCGTAGTACTCCGACCGGGCGTCGTTGCTGGCGGCGAGGTTGCGGTGGCTGACCTCCACTCCACGCGGCACCCCGGTGGAGCCGGACGTGAAGATCACGTACGCGATCGCGTCGAGGTCGATCGCTGCAGCGCGCTCTGCGGCACTCGCCGGCACGCTTTGCGTTGCCGGTGCGCTCGGGCAGCGACTCGAGGGTGCTCACATCGATTGTCGGCGTCGTGGTGCTGGCGATCGTCGAACCCGCGTCATCGACCACGAGCACGTCCAGATCGGCCGCAGCCACCACGGCTGCGAGTCGTCCGATTGGCGCACCTGGATCAAGCGGGACGTATGCGGCGCCAGCGAGCTGAACGCCCAACATGGCCACCACCAGATCGGTGGAACGCCCGACGGCCACACCGACGCGCCTCGGTGACCGGTCCGCAATCTCGGCGATCTGATCGGCGAGCCGCACCGCCGCGTCGACCAGTTGCCGGTACTCGAGTGTGCGGCCCGACGAATCGATGACCGCCACGGCGCCCGGCGATGCAGCAGCCTGCACGACGATCTGCTCGACGACGCTGCGCTGTGGCGGGTCGAGCGCGGGGCCGACCGCGTCGGCAGCCGCCGTGGACGCCGTGAGTTCGCCCACCGACCGGTCGATCGACCCGGCGCCCGCGACGATCAACGTGGCGAACAGGTCGAGCAGACGTGCTGCATCTCGCCGACCGAGCACCGAGCCTCGGTACTCCAGCCCCAGTTGCACCCGGTCCGGTCGCTCCTGGACGAAGAACGTGAGGTCGGCCACGGCCGTGCCGGATGCGAGGATGCGGTGCTCTGCGGCGGCCCCAGGGAAGGCGCACGGCGCGAGCTGTTCGTAGGCCAGCATGCACGACACGTCGGGCACGACCAGCCCTGCGGCGCGAGCATCGCGCACGATGTCGGCGAAGGGATACGTCCGGTGCTCGATCGCCGCGGCGACCTGTGCGGTGGCGCTTCGAGCGACATCACCGAATCGGTCATCGGCGCGCACGGCAAACGCCATCGGGACGGTGTTGAGGTGGAAACCGACCACGTCGTCGACACCCGGGTGGTCCTTGGTGGACGCGGTGATCCCGAACTCGATGTCGGTGGACGCAGTGGCCCGCGACAACACCACCGAGGTGGCGGCCATCGCAATCGCAAACGGCGTGTGCCCCGGCGCCGCCAACGCCGCCGGGGCCACGTCGAGGGGCATCGAGAGGTAGCCGTCCGGCTCGGCGGGGATCGGTGATCCGAACGCGAGCCGACCGGCGACGTGGCGTCGCTGCGCTCGATCGAGCCAGAACGCTCGGGCGGCGTCGACATTCGTCCGCTGCCATGCGCCGTGGGCGGCGTAGGTGACCGCGAGCTCGGGCACCCGTCCCGAGGCGTAGTGCTCGGCGACCTGATTCCACAACAGGTCGAAGGTGCCGGCATCGATGCTGATGTGGTGCAGACCGACGAGGACCGAGACCTGGTGGGCATCGGTGCGAGCGAGATGGACTCGAACCAACGGCCCTGCATCGAGGTCGAACGGCACCTGTCGCTGCTCATCGGCGAATCGGTCGAACGCGTCGGCCGACATCGGGTCGAGTTCGACGATGCTCACCGCGGCATCGGTCGGCAACGTTCGTCGAGTTGCGTCGTAGGAGGTGTGGAGCGGTCCGTGCACCGACACGACGGCGCGCACCGAGTCAGCGAACCGGGCCGCCTCGAACGCGGGCGCTCCGGGATCGAACGCAATGCGGTACAGGCGGGTGACGTTGTACCGCGTGTCGCCGGGGTCGGAGCGATGTTCGAACAGCATCGCCTCCTCTCCCGCCGACAGCGGGAGCGGGGAAGCCACCGAGTCGATGTCGTCGCTGCGGGTCCGTCGCGTCGGCGGGCCAACGTGACCGCCCGCCGATGCCGATGCCAGTGCTGCAGCAACCACTGCGGCCAGATCCCGCACGGTGCGCGCCCGGAAGACCGCAGCATCGTGGAGGTCGGTGCCGTATTCGACGTCGATCGCGGCCACGACTTCGAGCGCATCGAGCGACGCTCCGCCGAGATCGAAGAAGTCGTCGGTGACACCGACGCCGTCGAGACCGAGGACGTCGCTCCAGATCTCGCACACGCGCGTCTCGACCGGACCGGTGGGTGCGACCGCACCGACACCATGGCGGTGGAATCGCAGCGGGGCCGGCAGCAGCGACGGGTCCGCCTTGGCGCTGGCTGCGAGCGGCATCTCGTCGACTCGCACGAATGCCGTCGGGATTGCGTGGTCCGGGAGGAGATCGCGCAACTGCCGGCGCAACTCCGCCGGGTCGCGATCGGTGCCGTCGGCAGTGCGGTACCAGGCGGTGAGCACACCGTTGGTCTTGGGCTCGTAGCCGATCTCGGCGAGGAGTCTGGTCACCTCCTGGTCGTCGACCTCGTCGTCGAGTTCCTCCAACGCCTCGTCGCGGGTCTTGTGGCCGAGGCGGACGTCCCAGCTGTACGGCTCGGCATAGTTGTGGAAGCCCCGCTCGCGCTGGTGAACGCTGATGCCGGCGATGTTGATCAGGCAGTTGGTGGAGCGGCCGGTGTCGGCGGGACGCACCCACGGCGCGCGGTGTTCGAGGAAGTCGTACAGCTGGGCGAGGTCGACGTCGACGTAGCGGTAGTAGTCGACGAACTCGATCTCGTCGAGCACCGACATGTCGTCGAACACCCGCTGCTCGGGAAGCAACTCGGTGACCGCATCGGGGGTCTGGTGGTACACCCGTCGCGCTTCGAGCACGGTCTGGTCGATCTCGTCGGGATCGAACCGGCCCGACTCGAACTGGTGCGGCACGAGCCGCGTCTCGAAGAACTGGCCACGCGAGAGCCCGGTGACGATCACTGGAATGCCGAGCTCGCGTGCCCTGGCGACGGCAATCGTGTAGATCGTCTTGTAGCAGCCCTGGCAGACGTTCGAGTATCGATCGAGGCTGTCGCGGAAGATCTCGTTCATCGCATCGGCAGTGGCGAACTCGTGGGTGATCCCGAGGTCGGCCACGCTGCGGCGCACGTTCTCCTTGGCCCCCTCGGAGATGAAGCCGTTGTCGAGCGTGAGCGCATGGACGTTCCAACCGCGCTCCACCAACTGATAGAGGGCGTAGGTCGAGTCCTTGCCACCCGACAGCAGGTGGAGGCAGTCGATGTCGCCGGTGCGCCGCTCGCGTGCCACGGCCAAGCGAGCGTCGAGATCGGCTTCGGTGCGGAACCACTCCTCGGTCTGCGGCGCGACGGCATCGAAGGTTCGACATGCGTTGCACAGGCCGTCGGTGTCGAGGTCGACGCCGGGAACGTCGACGCCGAGACCGCACCGCACGCAGCGCTGGCTGTCGACGATGCTGCCCACACGATCAGCCGGGTGCCACACCCGCACCAGCGCCGACTCGACGCCGTCGAGTGCCACGAGTGCCGCTTCGACCTCGGCTGGCTCGAGCCGAATGCCGTTGACCTTCAGTTGGTCGTCCATGCGACCGCCGTACACCGCGACGCCCGCCCGCTCGACACGTGCACGATCACCGGTTCGGTACCACAGCGGTTCGCCCGGGTCGAGCTCGACGAACTGCTCACGGCTGAGCTCGGGACGGTGCAGGTAGCCCTGGGCCATCCCTGGACGACGCACGTAGAGCTCACCCCATGACCCCGTGGCAGCGAGGCCACGGTCGGCGTCGAGAATCCGCAACTCGCTCCCCGGGCAGGCGTGACCGATCGGCACGTCGACGCCACGGTCGTCGTCGGGCGACCAGCGGTGGATCATGCAGCCGACCACTGCCTCGGTCGGCCCGTACTCGTTGAAGATCCGCACACCGGGAGCGCACGCTTCGAGCATGCGCTGTGCAACGGGGCGCCGGAATGCTTCGCCGCCGACGACGACGGTGCGCAGCGACCGCGGCTCGGACGTGAGCCGAACGAACAGCTCCAACTGCGACGGCGTGGCCTTGAGGAACGTGATGCGGTCGTCGGCGGCGATCGCGCCGAGCGCGGTGATCGGCTCCTGGTCGAACACCACGACACAACCGCCGGCCAGGTGCGCCAGGAAGAGACTCGTGATCGTGAGGTCGAACACGAGCGCCGAGTGCAGTGCCACCACCGGCGCATCGGTGTCGACGTAGGCGTCGACGGCGAAGCGCATGTAGTCGGCGAGGCCCCGGTGCGAGATCGGGACACCCTTGGGCGTGCCGGTGGAACCCGAGGTGTACAGGACGTACGCGCCGTCGTCGAGTGCGACGTCGGGCAGTGCAGGCACCAGCGCGCCCGGCGAAGCACCATCCAGGTCGTCGATGGTGTCGAGGATCGTGAACAGGTCGGCGTCAGCGGCGATCAGATCGTGGCGAGCCGGTGGATCGTCGGGTGAGAGCATCACGAACACGCCGCCTGCTCGTAGCACTGCGTGCATCGCAACGAGCACCTCGATGCTGCGCGGCATCCGCAGCCCGACGGCGCGCCCGTGGGTGAGGCCCGCCTCGACCAGCCAGCGGGCCACCTCGTCGGCGCGCCGATCGAACGCAGCTGCGGTCATCGAGACGTCGCCATGTTCCACGACGGTGCGGTCGGGATGCGCCTGCAGCACCTCGCGCACTGCTTGGTGCACGGTGACCGCAGGCGTGAGCGGTTCCGGATGCGGCGACAGCAGCGCCAGCTCGGCACGCTCCGCGACGTCGATCAACGTGTGCGCGGCGATCGCGTCGCCCGGAGCGCTGACGATCGCGTCGACGATGCGAGCGACGTGACGTGGCAAACGGGCCGCACTGTCGTCGGCGCTGACCGAGTCGTTCACGTCGAGTTCCCAGCGCATCGACGACTCGCCGACCGCACGATCACGCTCGCCGTCGCGGTCGCCTGCGGCGTAGTCGTACACCTGGAGTCGGAGCTGGTGACTCGGGTCCACGTGGCCCGACCGCGTCCACTCGGAGGTGGCCGGCATGCCGGCGAAGTCGCCATAGCGAGCGGTGAGCACGTTCACCACCACCTCGAAGGGTGTGTCGGGACTCTCGCCGGGCTTTGCCCGTCGCAACAGTGTGGTCACCGCACGGAGCACGCGGGCGAACATGTCCTGATGTGTCTCCGCCGTGTCGACCGAGACGTCAACGGGTACAGCTCCATCAGCGGGCCCACCAGGCGGCGGGCCTTCTTTGCCGACCGGTGGTGCACCGGGATGCCGAGCACCACCGTCGATCGGCCATCGAGACGGTGCACGGCGATGGCTGCGGCCATGGCGCCGAGGGTGAGCAGGCCGAGTTCGCGACTGATCGACCGATATGGCCCGGCGATGGCGTCGGCCAGGTCCGCGAGCTGCTGCTCGTCCAGTGGCACAGCGAGGCGGCTGACCCGGGTGGTGCGGGGCCCTCTCGGTCCGTACAGCTCGATCGGTGGTTGCGGGCCAGCGGCGTCCCGGTCCGCACGCCATGCAGCAGCTCGCTCGGCGGGCGTGTCGCTGCCACGCACGTTGGTGGCCAGCTCGTCGGCGACCTCGAAGAAGTCACCGGCGACGATCCCGGACAGATCGACCTCCTCGCCGACAGCGAGCTGCTCGTAGGCAGCTGCGGTTGCGGCGTAGATCAGGGCAGATCCAGCCGCATCGGTCGCGACGTGATGGAGGTCGAGCCACCAGCTCCAGTCGTCGACGTCGTGACGGATCAGCACCGAGTCGTAGACGCACTCGGTGGCGTCGATCGGCACGCTCATCCGCGCACGGCTCCACGCGTCGAGATCAGCGGACGGCACCTCGATGACCTCGGTGCGACGCGGCGGACGATCGAGGACACGGGCGCAGTCTGCACCCGACTCCGAACCCGGATCGACCACCATGCGCAAGACGTCGCTCGCGCGTGCGACGGCGTCGAATGCCGACACGAGCCGATCGGGGTCGAGTCGCCCCGTGATCCGGGTGCACTTGCCCATGTTGGCCAGCGGCACCTCGGGATGGAGACGCTGACTCGCCCAGATGAGTCGTTGGGTTCGCGTCAGCTCACCGGTGCCGAGGGTCCGAGGACCGATGCTCACCGGCTGCGCATCGCTGCTCATGTCGCGCGCAGGAACTCCATCATCGCGTCCACGGTCTGGAAGTTCTCGAGCACCACATCGGCGGGGTCGATCGAGCGTCCGATCTGCCGCTCGAGCCACTCCACGATCAGCACCACGCCCAGCGAATCGACCAACCCGGTGAGGAGGAGGTCGGTGTCGCCGGTGATGTCGCCGTCGTCCGTGGCGACGTCGCTCGCAATGAACGCGATCAGCGCCGCTTCGAAGTCGGCGTCTGGCGCTGCCGCGATGGCCATCGCAGCATCATCGGCGGTTCGGTTGTCGATGTCCGGTGCAGTCACGCGCTGACGTCGCTTTCTCGCAGTTGGGCCAACAGTGTGCCGCGCCTGGCCGCATCGGCGCACGGACCGGCCGTCGAAGTCTTGCTCATTGTTGCGTGATGAGCTGCGTCGAGGCGTTCCGGTCGACTTTGCCGGTGCTGGTGCGGGCAAGACCGGGCACGGCGCGGAGCTCCGCCGGCACCGCATAGCGCGGCAGCAGTCGTCGCAGCGCTGCAAGCGCCCGCTCGTGCACCTCGGCGGTGTCCGACGAATCGGCGATCACCGTGAGCGCGATCAGCCGGTCGTCGTTGCCCGACCGGTCGACGACCACGGTGGCCGCCTCGACGCCGTCGACGTCGGCGAGGACGACATCGATCGCCTCGAGCTCCACCCGGTGCCCACGGATCTTGACCTGGTTGTCGACCCGCCCGAGGAACACGAGGTCGCCCTTCGGGTTCTCCATCACGAGGTCGCCGGTGACGTACCAGCGCACACCGTCGCCGGCGACGACGATCGACGCCGCCGTCAGGTCGTCTCGTTGCCAGTACCCCGCCATCATCGTGGGTGTGGCCACGAGCAGGAGACCTGGTTCGCCGACCTTCACCGTTCGGAGCGTGCCGTCGACGACGTCGATGGGATCGTCGGCGGCAACGACACACAGGGTTGCCGCGTCCCACGCCTGCCCGATCGGCACCGGAGCATCGTCCCGCGGCGGATCGAACAGATCGAATCGTGTGCACTGGTTGACCTCGGCCGGCCCGTACACGTTCGACACCGCTGCCGACGGGATCAACCGCATCACCTCCGCCAGGAGGCCGGGCGGGAACACCTCGCCCCCGAACAGGATCCAGCGCAGCGACGAGAGGTCCTTGTCGGCCAACGCTCCCCTGGCGGCCATCTGGATCAACAGGTGCGGCACCGAATACCAGACGGTCGCTCGCTCGGCAGCCACCAGCGCCGCCACGCTTGCCGGAAACCGCATCACCGGGTCGGGCACCACGATCACGCACGCACCGACCACGGGCGCCGAGTACAGCTCGAAGGTCGACTGGTCGAAGTGCAACGGCGCAATGTTGACCATCCGATCCGAGGCGTGGAGCCCGTACCCCGCCGCAGCAGTCGTGGCGTAGGCCAGCGCGCTGCGGTGGGTGTGCACGATCCCCTTGGGGCGCCCGGTGGAACCGGAGGTGTAGATGATGTAGGCGGGGTCGTCGGGAGCCACCGTCGCCCTGTCCAGTGGCGGCGCGGCGAGGAGGTCCGGTGCAGTCAACGCCGTTGGACCCGCCGGCTCGGAGTCGTCGAGCGGACCCTCGGCGCGCGGCAGCAGCAGTGCCCGCAGCCCGACCTCTTCGCCGAGGGAGCGGCGTAGCGATGCACGGGCATCGGTGACGAGCACCTCGACGCCAGCGTCACGGAGCACCGAAGCTGCCAGATCAGCGGGGGCCAGCGGGTCCACTGGCACCATCACTGCGCCGGCTCGCAACACGGCGTGGACCGCAACGAACGATTCGACGGACTTCGTGAGGTGGATGCCCACCCGATCGCCCTGACGCACACCGACTGCGACCAGTGCTCCCGCCGTGCGGGCAACGCGGTCGCAGTACTCACCCCAGGTCAACGAGGCCGAACCATCGGTGAGCGCTGGTGCGTCGGCGGGCACACCGAGATCGGCGAGGTGGTCCCGATCGACGAGGTCAGCGAGGGTGACGAGCGTGTGCACGAGTTGACATTCGTAGCCGAGACAGTCACCGTATGCGAATACGGTCGAGCAATCCACGAAATCCGAACCGTACGATTCCCATGATGCTGACCGCCAACGGTAACCCCATCGACACCAGCGCGGCGCTGTTCGGCGAGCTCGAACCAGCCAACCATCTGCTCGGCGACGCGGCCGGTTTGCGCGAGCAGATGAGCGATGCTGGCCACCTGTTCTTCCGCGGGTTGCTGCAGCCCGAGGTGGTGCTTGCCGCACGCCACGAAATCCTGCAGAAGTACGCCATCATCGGCGAGATCGACGACCGCCATCCGATCGACGATGCAATCGCCGGCGACGGCGCCGGCGTGCGCTCGGCGAACCTCCGGGCGTTCTCCGACAGCGTGAGGACGGGTGCTCGATACCTGGCGGTCACCGACGCCCCCGAGGTGCTCGGCGTGCACGAGGCCCTGCTCGAGGGCTCCGTTCGCAGCTTCGACATGCGCTGGCCCCGTTTCGTGCGCCCCGGCGAAGGGTGCGGTTTCCACTGCGACGGCCCGTACATGAACCGGGGCACGAGCCGCATCTTCTCCAGTTGGATTCCACTCGGACGAGTGGATCGCAGCGAAGGCGCCCTGATCCTGCTCGAAGGCAGCCACCGGTCCGAGCAGCTCCACGCCGGCTACCTCGCCGCCGACGCCGACCGCGACGGACTCACCTGGCTCGATGCCGACCCCACCGTGGTGCAGCGCGAGTACGGAGCTCGCTGGTTGACCACCGATTTCCAGCCCGGCGACGTGCTCTGCTTCGGAATGCACACGCTGCACGGCGCGCTCGACAACCTGTCGACCACCGGCAGGTGCCGTCTCTCGTCGGACAGCCGCTATCAGCGCATCGACGAACCGGCCGATCCCCGCTGGAACGGCGTCGACTTCGAAGGCCACGGCGGACGGCGCGTCTTCTACCCGGGCCTCGGTCAGTGGAACAACGACGACTTCCAGGACGAATGGAAAGACATCGACGAGTTCGGACGGATTCAGCTCCGCTCGCAGGAATCGTCATGAGCGACCGTACCGACGACCCGTCGAACGATCGGACGATCGACACGTCACTGCTCGGCGTTGCGCATGCAATGGCCGACCTGGCCCACCCGGTGAAGACCGAGGTGTCCGACTGGGCGCGCGGAGAGCTCGCCACTGGCGATCGGGTCGGCGCCGACCATCGCTCCGAGTTCGCCGCCGACGATTGGAAGCGCTGCGCCGACCACGGCATCCACGGCGTGATGGTGCCCACCGAGCTCGGCGGGTCGGGCGCCGACCTCGCCACGACGTTGCTCACCCTGGAGGGGCTCGGCCACGGGTGCCGCGACAACGGACTGGCATTTGCGATCGGGAGCCAAATCCTCAGCACGCAAGAGACGATCATTCGGTTCGGGAGCGCCGAACAGCAACGCGAGTGGATTCCGCCCCTGATCGCCGGTGACGTGCTCGGGGCGTTCGCGATGACCGAACCCGACTCGGGATCCGACGCCTACAGCCTCACCACCACCGCCGTCCGCCACGACGACGGCACCTACGTCCTCAACGGCCACAAGGCGTATCTCACCCTTGGATCGCGGTGTGACTTCGTGATCGTGTTCGCCTCGACCAAGCCCGGCGCCGGAGCGTGGGGGCTGTCGACGTTCCTGGTACCGACCGACCTCGACGGCGTCGAGCGCCTGGCGAATCGCGACAAGATGGGGATGCGGACCACCCCGTTCGGCGACATCACACTCACCGATGTGGTCGTGCCGGCGTCGGCACTGATCGGGCGCGAGGGTGCGGGCGCCGCGATCTTCAACGCCGTGCTGCAGGTGGAACGCAGCTTCGTGTTCGCCACCCAGGTGGGCGCGATGCAGCGACAACTCGAAGCAAGTGTGGCCTATGCGACCCAGCGCCATCAGGGCGGTCAGCCGATCGGCAACTACCAGGCGGTGTCGCACCGCATCGCCGACATGAAGCAACGCCACGAGACGGCACGACTGATGCTGTATCGAGCGGCGATGGCGGCGGCGACCGGCCGTGACCTGGCGATGTCGGCGGCCCTGGCGAAGCTCACGGCGAGCGAAGCCGGGCTCGATGCTGCACTGTCGGCATCGATGGTGCATGGCGCAACCGGCTACCTGTCCGAGTTCGAAGTGGAGCGCGATCTCCGTGACGCGATCGGCGGCCTCGTGTACTCGGGCACCTCCGACATCCAACGCAACATCATCGCTCGCCTGCTCGGCCTCGGCTGACCGCACAGCGTTTCGTCTGGCGACTGCAGCGCCCGGTCGAGACGTGCAGCACTCGGGCCAGCAGTTCAGCGTTTGGTCCAGCGGTGCGCCACGGTGACGGCACCCTCGGCGATCACGGCGGTCGACTCGTCGGGTCGAGGGTGCATCGAGGCGAGCAGGCGAGTCTGTTCGTGAACCACGAGACGAGCGCCGGGACGGAGCTGGTCGAGCGTGACGGGCACGAGATCGGCGATGACGCGCATCGACAGGAACATGAACACCACGGACGCATCCGCGAGGTCAGCAGCTCGTCCGTCGCCCTGCACGATCTCCACGAGGCCCGCCACACCACCGACGGTCGCGCGCTGACGGGCCCGCTCGACGAGATCGGCGGACCGTTCGACACCGACCGCCCTGCACCCGATCTGTTCCGCTGCGCCCACGACCACCCGGCCGTCGCCACAGCCGATGTCGAGCAGGATGTCGCTCCGTGTGGCCGCAGCGAACGCGAGGAGCGGGGCGATGAGCGCTTCGGGCGTCGACAGGAACGGTCCGAGGCTGTCGTCGTGCCGGCCGACCACGCCGAGCCGTTCCAGCGCAAGTCTGGCGGGGCGCACCAACGAGTACGCAGGCCACAACCACGTGGGCAGGTCGATCAGGTTCCAATCGCCGGCCGTCGGCGTGAACACCCGGCGCAGACGCGACGCCGGTGTGCTGCGGCCCCATCGGAAACGCACCACCGTGGTGACGTCGGCGGTGGCACCGACGACCAGTTCGTGGGCAAATCGACGCGCTGACCGTTCGGCTCCGCCCGTCCACCGCTGCCACGGCTCGAATCCATCGCGGCTGAGGATGTCGGCTGCATGCTTCGCGCTCGCGTAGTCGGCCACCGTCACCTGGATCGTGTGGTGCTGTTGTGGCCCGATCGGCCCACCGACACCGATGTCACATCCTTCGGCACGCAGCAGGGCGCCAATGCGGTCGCGTTCCGCCTCGCACGAGCGACCGATCTCCTCACACACGGCGGCCGCCGCCCCGGCGCGGGCACGATCCGCGGCGCTGGCCGACCGATCGTCGCGGATGGCCGACGAGACGGCATGAAGGTTGCCGCGGTGGATCGCCTCGACCAGCGGATCGCTCATCGACACGAGCGATCATCCAACAGCATCGTCGTCGACATGGTGGCGAGAGTACCGACATCGAGCACCACGTAGCATCGGCGATCGTGGTACGCCGTCGATCCTTTGGAACATCCGTCACTCCCGAGCGCCTCCGCGGCCTGCTCGACCGGGTGGTGAGCCCGATCACCTCGGCCGCCTCCCGCTCCTACTTCAGCAGCTACTACTACTCGAATCGGTTCCATCCGCACCATGCACTGCTGCAGCGAGCACTCGACGAGACGGTGGACTACATCTCGTCGGACATGACCGAGGCGTTGATCCGCAAGGACGCATTCGGCGTGCTCACCTTCGCTTCCAAGCGGGTGACCCTCGACGGATTGTTCCTCGAGTTCGGCGTGCGCTCCGGCGGGACGATCAACCACATCGCCCGGCGTCACCCGAAACAGACGGTGCACGGCTTCGATTCCTTCGAGGGGCTCCCGGAGCCGTGGGCCGGCTACACGCTCGACGCCGGTGCGTTCTCCGGCGAAGCCATGCCGTCGGTGGTGTCCAACGTGGAGCTGCATGTTGGTTGGTTCGACGACACCTTGCCGGCATTCCTCGACGCTCACCCGGGCGATGTTGCGTTGGTGCACATCGACTCCGACATCTACAGCTCAGCGAAGACGATCCTCGACAATCTCACCCCACGGGTGCGCCCGGGCACGATCATCGTGTTCAACGAGTACTTCAACTACCCGAACTGGAAACAACACGAGTTCAAGGCGTTCAAGGAATTCTGCGCCGCGAACCGCGTCGAGTACCGCTACCTCTGCTGGGCGATGTACGAGGTCGCCGTGGAGATCGTGTCGATCGACGCTCCCGCCACCGAGTGACCGTGCGGCGCGGCAGTGTGGCGCGCCGGTCTACGCCGTGCGTCCCGCCGCGACCGGCTCGACGTACTTGCGGTGGAACACCTCGTACGCGGGGCGGAGGAACCCTGGATTCAGGTGGTCGACCGGGCGAGTGCCGAAGCGGAACGGGATGCTGATGTTCGATTCGAGCGCTTCGACCTCGTGCGACCAGAACGCCGGGATGAACAAGACATCACCGGCGTCGAGCTGCCCCTCGAATCCGTTGGCGGCGGCGTACTTCGGGTACTGGGCCGGGTCTGCGTCGACCGACCGGGCCGGCAGGTTGCTCCATCGGTCCTTCGCTGCGAGTGGTGATGTGAAGTACAGGTTGGGCCGTTCCGTGGGTGGGAACATGAGCACACGCTTCGAACCGGTCAGCTGAAACAGCAGCCCGGTCCATGCATCGTGATGCAGCGGGGTGACGACACCTGACGACCCGATCCAGATACCGCTCGCTCGACGGTCGGGCTCACGATCGGTCAGCGCAGCGAGCCCATCGGACATCGTGTCGATGATCCGGCCGATCTCACCGTCGAGATCGTCGACACCGAACAGGCGGTAGGTGCACGTGTCGGGGTGAGCGACCTCATGATCGTCGAACATGAAGTCCAAGAATGCTGCGAGATCCATGGTGTCGGTGCCGACCAGTTCAGCGCCGTAGTCGCCGACATACAGGAAGTACGGAGCTTGGGCCGCGTGTGACTTCACCGTGAACGTGCTCGAGTTGCGGGCGGCGAGGTCACGAAGCCCGTCGAGGTCGGGAACCAGCGGGAGGGCCAACTCGTCGGTGAGGCCCGAGATGATCACCGGGCGATCGCTGCGGATCACCTCGTCGAGGTTCACCTCGGATGCCAGCACGCGTTCAATCGTGGTTCGTGCGCCCTTCGACCGACGGACGCGCAGCCCAGTGATCAGGCGGTGAACCGCCCAGATCGGCACGAGAAGCGCCAACAGACCCGTGAGCGCAACTGCGGTCACGATTGCCTTGATTGTTCGCTGCGGTCGGAATGCCACTCGCCAGGTCCTCTCTGCGTGGAGCCCGGATCTTACCCCCGAGGCGCCCAGCGGCACCGGCGGCCCGATCCGAGGAATGCTCGGACGGGTGTCGTCTCGACGCCACCGAGGACATAGCCTCGCCACATCGCTACGACCTCAGTTGCACCCCGCCTCGCAATCGCGACGCTGCTCGCGAGCTTGCTCTTCGTCGTCGGCCTCGCGCCGGCGACTGCCTCTGCACACTCCGGTACGCAGAGTTACCTGTACGTCTCGATCTTCGACGACGGGGTGAAAGGGCGCGTCGAGATTCCTGCCGTCGATCTCGGTCCGGCACTCGGTATCGAGTTGCCGACCTCGCCAGGCGAACTCCGTACCGCAGTGCAGGCCGCCCGCAGCGAGATCGAGTCCTACATCGCCGAGAACACGACGCTCGGGGCCGACGGCACGACGTGGACGCTCGAGTACGGCGACCTGTCGGTGCTGCCCACCGAGAAGGGTCCCTACATCGTGCTCCAGTTCGTTGTCACCGACGACTTCGACGCAGCGCAACGCGATTTCGTCGCCGACTTCTCGGTGATCATCGAATCGAACCCCGAACGCGACGCCCTGCTGCTCATCGAAGACGACTGGGGAGGCGCCACGTTCAACAATGGTTCGGGCCACCTGCTGGGGTTCTCCGTCGGCCAGACCGAGCAGGCCGTGGTGCTCGACAACGCCTCGACGCTGTCGTCGATGGCCGCCATCCGAGGCGTCGCATCCGACGAAGTCCGCGAGGGCATCGACCTGCTCCTGCTGGTTGCGGCGGTGACCGCTGCGATGGTGCTCGTTCCGCTGCGGCGTGACGAGGCCACGCCGCGATCGCTCGACCAGCGTGCGCGAAGCGCAGCGACCACGTCGGGCGGTGTTCGTGCTCGCTGCCACGATCGCGCTGTGGATCGTCGGCCTCGCGCGTGATCACCCTGCCGACGCGCGTCACCGCCATGCTCGTGGTCGGCGCGCTGGCATCGGTGGCGGTGTATCTCGACTGCTGCTCGATTCCGTGGCGAGCTGCGGTCGTTGCACACCCCGTGTTCGCCGTTGCCGGCGCGGCGTTCGGGCTCGGGTCTCGGCGCGGCGTTCGTGCTCCAGGACCTCGATCGATCGCGGCCCGTCGTCGGGCTCGTTGCCTTCGCTGTCGGCGCATCGATCGCGGCGCTGCTGATCGCGGTGTTCGTGGCGGTGCCGCTGCTGCTGCTGCGCCGGACCCGCTACGTCACGGCGATCGTCGTCGGCGATGTCCGTCGATCTTCATCGGGCTACGCCGTGGCCTGGGCCGGAGAGATCGTCGCGAACGACGACTGGCCGATCGAGGAGTTCGCCAACCCGCTCCGGGTGTGGCCACGCAACTTCTGGTTCGTGCTGCTCGCCGTCGTGCGTCGCGGCCGGCATCCGCGCCATCGAGCAGCGTGCCGGCAGGCTCCGGCCCGTCGCTGCGTCCCGTGTCCCCGCGTCGGAACCAGCCGACTCCACACGTGAGCCGGTTTCCACATGACACGACGTACACCGATCGCCGCCGTCCGATCACGCCGAGTCGACGCAGCATCGGTCGGACCGCTCGAACCGGCGGCGCTGTGCGCATTCGTCATGGCGCTCGTCGTGATGCTCAGCCCGCAGGCGACCTTCGCGCACGAGTTCGGCCCGTTCGCGATCGACCGCTACGCGGCGCTCCGGGTGGCGCCCGACGAGATCGAACTCGACTACGTCCTGAGTCTCGCCGAGACCCCCACCCAGGCCGACGGCGACTCGATCGAAGCCGACGTCGACGCCTACTGCACCTCGCTGTCGAACGACTTCGTACTGGCGGTCGACGGCAACGCCGTCGACTCCGGCCAACCTCACCGCCACCACGCTTCGCGAAGACGGCGACGGCGGACTCACCACCTTGCGCGTCGTCTGCAATTGGGTGACACCGATCGAGCCGAGCACCGAGACGCCGCACGCTGAGCTTCGACGACGAGAACTTCAGCGGGCGTGTCGGCTGGCGCGAGATCATCGTCGTCGGTGACAGCACCGCCGTGACCGGTGACGTCAGCGACGAGTCGCTCACCGAGCGCCTCACCGACTACCCCGATCCGTCCGAGAACCCCGAGACGGCCGTCGGCCACCTTCGAGTTCACTGCGTCGGCCGACGTCGACGAGGCGGCGTTACCGACGACCGAGCCCGGCGACAACGGCGACGACGACAACGGCGGCGACGCGTTCTCGAACTTGATCTCGAGCGCCGACGGCGGGATCGGCGCCATGATGATCGCGCTCGGATTCGCCGCGTTCCTCGGAGCACTGCACTCGCTGGCCCCCGGTCACGGCAAGACCGTCATCGGCGCCTACCTCGTGGGGACCAAGGGCACGAAGGTCACAGGCCTTGGTGCTCGCGATCGCGGTGGCGCTCTCGCACACGCTCGGCGTGCTGATTCTCGGCATCATCACCTACGCAGCCGGTGCTGCGTTCGCCCCGGAGCGCGTCTACCCCTGGCTGCAGGGCATGTCGGCGCTGATCGTGTTCGGCATCGGCGTGTGGCTCGTGTGGACCGCTGTCAGCGAACGCCGAGCGCGCACGAATGCGTCGGCGAGCAAGAACAGCGAGCGGCATGCAGCTGGCCTACGCCCACGGCGATCACGGCACCAACGAGGTCGACACCGACGTACCCGTGTTGGCGACGAGCCGGCGTTGCGCTTGCCACCGGTTCGGCATTGATCACCGACCCCTCCACGCTGCACGGCCACCAACACGGCCTGGTGGAACCCCACGACCACCCGCACCACGATCACGGCACGATCACGACCACCCGCACGGCGATCACGACCACGATCACGACCACCCGCACGGCGATCACGACCACGATCACGATCACGGCGACCACGACCACGACCACGACCACCCCCACAGCGACCACGACCACGACCACGACCACGCACGACGACCACGACCACGACCACGACCCCACGGCGACCACGACCACGACCACGACCACGGCGACCACGATCACGACCACCCGCACAGCGACCACGACCACGATCACCCGCACGGCGACCACGATCACGCACGCACGGCGACCACGATCATCCGCACGACCACGACCACGACGGTGCGGGATGGCACCGCCACGGGATCTTCCCGCACACCCACAAGTTCGACCTCGACGAGATGGACCTCACCGGCAAGGTCAGCTGGAAGACGCTGGCCATGCTCGGGCTGTCCGGCGGCCTCGTGCCGTCGACGTCGGCGATCATCGTGCTGCTCGGCGCGATTCAGCTCAACCGGCTCACGTTCGGCGGCTTGCTGATCCTCGCCTTCGGCATCGGGATGGCCATTGCGCTGGTCAGCGTCGGTCTCGGCATGGTGGCCCTGCGCGACCGGGCGTTCGGCGCGATGGACGGCAACTCGATCATCCGCACCGCTCGAATCTGGGTGGTTCCCATCGCGGCCAGTCGCCGTGCTGTTGATCGGCATCTTCCTCGTCGTCCGAGCAGCGCTCGAGATCAGCAGCCTCTGACTCCTGGCACCGAGCTCGCTCGTGCCAGCCTGGCGTGCGAGTGGGAAGATCAGGCACATGCGCCTGCCACGAGACGATCGACATGGAGCCCGACGCCCGCTTGGCGCTCGGGCAGATCCTCGGGATCATGACCGATCAGGCGATGTCGGGCGACGGCGAGCCGATGGGACGTCGAGCGGCTCATGGAAGTAGAGGCTCGGCTCGGAGTGGCACCCGGCGGCTTCCGCGTGGATGAACTCGAGGATCTGGCGACGGTCACGATCGGTATCGACGATGCTGCACTCCTGCTCGACGGGATGGCCTTCACCGAGGTCGCCTCCGCCGATCTGCCGTGGATCGACATGGTGCGTTGGACCGCCGACTTCGTCGACCGGCGAACTGCGCAGCCACTGGAGCGACGACGAATGGCTGGAGCTGTCTGCCGGTTCGACCTGACCCGGCACGACAAGTGCCGTCTACGGGTGATAGGTGTAGATCGGGGTGTGGGCCTGCCCGGTGAGGCGGATCACCGTGGCGCTGTTCTGCAGCTTCTTGTGTGGCTCGACGAGGTTGAGGATCTCGAACGAGTCCGGACCGTCGCCGCGCCGGCGATGCAGCTCCTGAAGCTTGATGAGCACCGGTGCCAGTTCGGCATTGGTCATCGTTGAATGGAGCACGATGATGCCGCCGGCCGCATTGCACAGGGGCCAGTACTCCCCCATGAAGTCGATGTACTCCGGAAACCCTCCACAGTCGAACCAGACGAAATCGAGTGGGAGCAGGGCGGGATCGATCTCGACCGAGAAGCCGTGGAAGTCGGCCCGGAACATCCGGGAGTAGGGCTCGAAGCCGAGCTCGTCGATCGCCTGCCCGACCGCTGCCGCGGTGTTGTCACCGTGCGACATGTCGTCGAGCGTGATCAAGATCGGGTCGTAGGGGTCATCGGCGGTCTCCGTGCGGCCGAACGAATGGAATGTGATCTCCCGCTCGGCGCGGAGCGCTACCACGTTGTCGCGCAAGGCCTGCAACATGCACAACGTGGTGTACCCGGCACCGACCTCGAGCACGCCTCGCGGCCGAACCATCCGCATGAGTGAATACAACAGCGGACCCACGTTCTCGGTGCCGAACTGACCCTCGAGTGGGCCTGCGTGCCGCTGGAATTCGTCCCCGAACATGGTTCCTCCTTCGCCGGACTGCCGCTACAGCTGCGATCGCAGGTCAGCGACAATCGAACTGATCCTGACTCCCTCGTTCAGCACGACCTGTCGGCCAGTGCTCGTGGTGTGGGTGGTCGACGCGTGATGCAGCGCCGCAAGCTGCCACTGATCGTTGAGCACCGGGGCACCCGAAGAGCCGGGCGTGGTGTCCGTCGTGTAGTGCATCCAATGGTCGAACACGTCCACGACCGTGTTCTCGCGGATGCTCACCATCTGTGGCGCAGCGTCGCCGTGGGAGATGATGTTGACCGCTTCGCCGATCAGCGCTTTACCAGAAGCGGGAAGCAACTCGATGGAGCCGAAGTGTTCGTGCAGCGGTTCGGCGACCTTCGCCTCCAGCGCCACCAGCGTGTAGTCGAGCGCCACGCTCGTTACGAAGCCGCGGTCGGGGTCAAGCGACACTCGAACGGTGGAGTTCGCAGCGCTGGCCGTCCAGTAGCCGAACTCGGCCCGTGCGAGACGTGCAATCTGCGCGGTGGGCACGACGTGGTTGTTCGTGAGCAACCAACCTGGGCCGATGCAGAAGCCGGTCCCGTAGCTCGGTTGCAGGTCGAGGTCGATGCCGACCATCCGGCACACGGCCCCCGATCGCTGCAGACCCAGATCGAGAAAGCTTCTCGGCAGCCGATCGTCGACGCCGACGACAGCTTCCAGCACGACCCGGCTCGATGGCCTGGGCGCAGCGCCTGCCGGCACCTCGTTGGCCAGCAAACGTGCCCGTTCTCGCAGGCGATCGGCCGACTCGATGCGCTGCGGGTCGACCGCCGCGCCGTTGACCATCGCCTCGACCGCTTGGAGGCGCCGGGTGCGCGCTTCGGAACGGTCATCGAGCCGGCGCTCGAAGCCTCTGCACTGGAGCTCTTTCAGCATCGCATCCGCTCCCCTGTCGGTGGCACCGTCCCGTTGTCCATCAATGCATCGAGCGAGGCGTCGTCGGCGAGCGCGAGCGTTGCGGACAGCGAACCGTGCAGCGAGAAGGTGCCGTGCCAGGTGCCGCGCGGGATCATCAACCAGTCACCGGGTTGGAGGGCGCAGAAGTGCATGTGATCGGGGAGGCGGAGATGTTCGCCTCCGTGTTCTGCACGGCCCTGGGCCTCGTCGGCGACGGTGTTCCTGCGCGGCTCGGCAAGCGCGGGCCGCGACGAGACCTGCCACACCTTCTGACCCGAGAGCATGACGATCACGATCGTGCGCACGTCGAAGTGAAGGGGCGACCCGGTCGCCGGAGTCGAGTGGTAGACGTTGACACGTTCAACCGAGCCAGGGCCGAGTTCCTCGGGTGCGAGCATGTCGCCCAAGCCCTCGACCACCCGATCGACCTCGATGAAGCATCTCGTTCCTGCGACCGATTCGCCAGACCCACGGGGCCTGAGCCACCGCTCCCGATGGGCGCCATCGGAGTCTCGGAAGAGCACCTTGCTCTCGCAGTGCTCCAGCGCCCCGACGAGGGCGCGCGACACCGTCGGACAGGGTGACCGGCCCGCCGATTCTGATCAGGGCGTCGTTGGCGACGGCATGGGCTGCGGCGACGTTCAAGATGTGGGAACTCCCAGAGCTGTCTCGTAGCGCGGTCGGGCGTGCTCGTCGCGGTCGGCCTCGAGTGTGCCGACGCCCGTGATCGACAAGACGGGCTCTCTGGCGCTGTCAAGACCGAACTTGTCCTCGAAGATCTCGTCGCGCAGCGCAATGGTGGTGAACGCTCCCAGCCCCAGCCACGCCGACGTGAGCATCGCCGACTGGCCGGTGTAGCCCACTTCAGAGATCACCGCTCGGGCGACCCGGGCATAGTGGTACTTCCACGCAGGGCGGGGCAGGTAGGCGGTGCAGAGAAAGACCACGGCCGCCTCCTCGACCCAGTGTTGATCGCCGGCCGCGGCGCCGATCCACGGTGTGGCGTCTTCGACGGCGAGCTCCTCGAGGGCGTGACGGCGCACCGAGTAGTGATAGAGCCCTGATTCCACGCCGTCGACATTCATCACGATGGGGTAGACCTCGATCGGATGTAGCGAGCCACCGCTCGGGGAGGTTTTGCGCAGGAAGTAGTCGCCGAGCGAGTTCTCGACGCGGCCGGTTTCGCCCCAGCCGTAGAACAGGATCTTGGAGAGTTGGTCGACGGTCACTGCTGTATCCGAGAAGCGTCGAGCGGTGCGTCGATCGAGCATCACATCCTCGAATCGGACGGCTCTGCCCCGCTTTCCCTGCATCGGATCGGGCAGAGGCCGCACCGGGACTCCCTGGCGCTCGTAGTACGCCGACGGCTGGCGAGAGAACATCGCCTGTTCGGCGAGCGCGGCGTTGTATTCCTCGGGCACCGCGAACACCGTGTTGCGTGTGGTTCGGGTGGCACCGAGAAAGCCCATGGCGACGTCCCACGCCTGCCCCGGATTGTCCAGCCGCCGGCCCGACCGGTCGTCGGTCCGCTCGTCGAGGATGCCGATCTCGGTGAGTTTGGTGAGGATCTCGAGTTCGATCGCCAACCCGCCCGGCGTCCCGTCGGCGTCAGCATCCGCGTCGTCGCCAGACGCGCCAGTGTCCGCGTGGTCACCGCTGCCGTCGCCGTCTTCGGTGATCAGCGAAACGGCGAAATCGTCGGGGATCACCCGCCAGTCCGTATAGCGGTTCAGACGTTCCTCATAGGAGCGCGGGAAGACGACGTAGGCACTCGTTGCGTCGTTGGCGATCAGGATGTTGTCGTCGTCGATCGCCACTCGCAGGTGATCGGAGAAACGTACTTCGAGCGGTTCATTGGCCATGTCTGCCGGCTCGGCGTCAGCCACGATCGTCCACCAGGCCCGCGTAGGCCGCTTCGAGCTCATCGCGGAGTCGTGCGAGTTCGGCCCCGAGCGATTCGACGAGCCCGCGCCCGAACGGCGTCAGGTCACGATCGGCGAGCAGCATGTCGGTGGCGATCGTCGAGCCGATCATGATGAGCGCCGAACGGCGGACGCATTCGCCGTGCTGTGCCGGGATCGCCGTTGCTCGCCGCCAGAAGTACTTGGCGAGCAGCGCATAGATGTAATAGGCGTGAAGAAAGCCGAACAGATCGCGTTTCGTGCCAGACCACGGAAGTGTGTAGTCCTCGGCGCGCGGGGCGTCGTCGACGACGAGCGATTCGAGCCAGCCGACCCGGTAGAGGACCTGGTGCCCGGCTTCGTGGACGATCGACTCCTCGATGTCGAGCAGACTCTCATCGAGGTTGCCGAGGTACAACACGCCCGAGTATCTGGCCGCCGAGCAACTGCGGAACGTGGCGTCGGGCAGATAGCCGACGATCTTGACGACGTCGAGAACGTCAGCGTGGAGTTGGGGCCAGGCCGACTGGAGCGTGGCGAACGCGATACCGAGCACCTCGGACTGGAGTCCGAGAGGATGGCCGTGGCCGTTCATGCCGGTGCGAAGGAGCTTGGCGAAGTCGTACGACGGCGGCGTGACCGCCATCAGATACGGGTCGATGTCTTGCTGCTGCAGCGCGATTCGGGTTCCTGGGATGTAGCAGGTCGCTTCGCCGGAGAGGCGAACCGCCACCCGTTCGAGCAGGCCGGCGAAGTTGCGGCAGTGCATCTGCGCCTCGGCTTCGGATTGCCGAGCCACGGCGCGCTGGAGGAAGTTGCTCCAGGTGACGAAGGCCGGGTCCTCGAACAGGTCGTCGTCGGTGATCGCTGACCGTCGGCTTTCGATCGCATCTTTGATTGCGTTGCGTGTGCCTGCCGGGTCGAGGGTGGCGCAGATCGCGAGTGAACGTTCTGCCATCTCTCGTCGCTCGGCCCGATAGATCGAACGCAAACGCGCTACGGCTTCGGGGTCGGCATCGGCGTGAAACGAGGTCGTTGGCAGCACGCCGGTTGCGGTGCTCACACCTGACCTCCGCCGGCCCCCTTGGCGCGAAGTGCCGCTGCAAGATCGCGGAGGCGGGTCAAACCACCCTGCTGCTGATTCTGCTGCTGATCCAAAAACGCAGCCAACTCATCGAGCGCCTTACTGCCGGTCTGCTGCTGATTCTGCTGCTGATCCAAGAACGCAGCCAACTCATCGAGCGCCTTACTCCCGGTCTGCTGCTGATTCTGCTGCTGATCCAAGAACGCAGCCAACTCATCGAGCGCCTTACTGCCCGTCTGCGGAGCCTTCAACCCGCCAAGACGTTCCAGACCCCCACCAGCAGGCTGCTCCAACAACGACGCCAGATCCTTCAACCGCGTCAAACCACCCTGCTGCTGATTCTGCTGCTGATCCAAAAACGCAGCCAACTCATCGAGCGCCTTACTCCCGGTCTGCTGCTGATTCTGCTGCTGATCCAAGAACGCAGCCAGATCCTTCAACCGCGTCAAACCACCCTGCTGCTGATTCTGCTGCTGATCCAAAACGCAGCAACTCATCGAGCGCCCTACTCCCGGTCTGCGCTGCTGCTGTCTGCTGCTGATCCAAACGCAGCCAACTCATCAAGCGCCTTACTCCCGGTCTGCTGCTGATTCTGCTGCTGATCCAAGAACGCAGCCAACTCATCGAGCCCCTTACTGCCCGTCTGCGGAGCCTTCAACCCGCCAAGACGTTCCAGACCCCCACCAGCAGGCTGCTCCAACAACGACGCCAGATCCTTCAACCGCGTCAAACCACCCTGCTGCTGATTCTGCTGCTGATCCAAAAACGCAGCCAACTCATCGAGCGCCTTACTCCCGGTCTGCTGCTGATTCTGCTGCTGATCCAAGAACGCAGCCAGATCCTTCAACCGCGTCAAACCACCCTGCTGCTGATTCTGCTGCTGATCCAAAAACGCAGCCAACTCATCGAGCGCCTTACTCCCGGTCTGCTGCTGATTCTGCTGCTGATCCAAGAACGCAGCCAACTCATCGAGCCCCTTACTGCCGACACGGTCGGCAGGCGACTGCAGGCGGTCACGGATGTCGGCAAGCGACCGCACCGAGTCTGCGGGCAGACTGGCAATCGCTTGCAGGTCCTCGTCGGTGATCGGGAGCCCGAGGTTCTCTGCAGCCGACTCGGGCGCTGTGGCCAATTGGTCGGCGAATTCCCGGTCGAGCATTGCTCGGGCGAGTAGCTGGGCGATGACTTCGGCGTTCATGAGTTACTCCAGTGCTCGGTGAGTTCACTCAACGCGAAAACGATCGATGACGGAGCGTGAGCGAAGTGGTGGTCCGTCGTGCTCGCACAACTTCCCCCGAAGGTGCGCCCTTGCGAAGGTACTCCTGCTGCGAAGCGGAGCGCAAGGGTTTCTGCACAGCGCTCGGGGCCGTGTCAGTCGCTGCCGGGCAGCGGGAGACCAAGTGCCGTGCAGATGTCTTCGAAGACGTCCTGCTTCGCCTTGTTCGCGTCGATCGTGACCACGAACTCCTTGCGCTCGAAGATCTCGATCACCGGCTTCGTCTTCGAGTGGTAGTCGCGCAGACGTCGCCCGAGTGCCTCGGGCGTGTCGTCGTCGCGTGCGATCAATCGACCACCGCAGACGTCGCAGGTGTCCTCCACCTTCGGTCGGTGGGCGATCAGGTTGTAGTCGAGTCCGCACCCTTCGCACAGCCGACGCGACAGGATTCGGTGTTCGACCTGGTCGTCGCTGAGGTGCAGGTTGATCACGCCGTCGATGTCGAAGCTCTCGAGGAAGAACTCCGCTTGGCGAGCGTTGCGTGGAAACCCGTCGACGATGAATCCGTAGTTCCAGTCGTGCGCCAGGAGCCGGTCCCGCACCACCGACTCGACGAGGTCGTCGCCGACCAGCTCGCCGGTGTCGACGACCCGCTTGACGACGGCGCCAAGCTTGGTGTGGTGCTGCACGTTCCACCGAAAGATGTCACCGACGCTGAGATGGACGAGGTCGAATGTGTCGGCGAGCAGCTTGGCCTGCGTGCCCTTCCCGCTGCCCTGCACTCCCATGATCACGTACTTGCGCATCCGCCGATGATCGCACAGCATCGGTAACGAGCGACAGGGCCGGAATCCTCCGAAGGATCGAGCAGTGCAGCCCGGGTCGCGGCTGGCACATCCATCGCTGCGGTCCTTGGACTCTGGACGGCCGTGCTCGAGCGTCGCACGATGGAGCCATGAGGAAGCGGATCGCGGTCTCATGGCTTTGCGCCCTGATGCTCGCGCTGACCACGTCGGTCGGAGGGCACGGAGCAGGAGCCGAACGGGGTACTCCTGATCATGGACGCGTCGGGATCGATGAATCGCGTCGACGATGCGGGGATCACGTTGATCGACGGGGCGAAGCGGTCCCTCGACCAACTCGTCGGTGCGCTGCCAGAGGGTACGCCGCTCGGGCTGCGCGTGTACGGCCATCGGGTGCCGAACACCGACAAGGAGAACGGCTGCACCGATACGGAGCTCGTCGTCCCGGTCGGGCCGCTGCGCCGTGACGAGATGCAGGCAGCGATCGCGTCGTTCGACGCCCTCGGATTCACCCCGATCGGCCTCTCGCTGCAGCAGGCAGCAGAGGATCTGGGGGGCGCCGGCACGATCGTGCTCGTCTCCGACGGCGAGGACACCTGCGCACCGCCCGACCCCTGCGATGTGGCCGCTGACCTGATCGCCTCGGGGTTCGATCTGAGGGTGGAGACGATCGGGTTCTTCCTCGAAGACAACGGCGCGCGCGAGCAGCTCCAGTGCATCGCCACGGCGACCGGCGGCACCTACCGGGAAGTCGGCGATCTCGATTCGCTGGCCGCCGAGATGGGCGGGATGATCGAACAGTCGAACCCCGACGATCGGTCGCTTCCATCTCCCACTGCAAGGCGGCGCAACCGCCACTGCTGCCACGCCGACACCACTGCGAGCGCCGTACGACGAGGGCCCCGACAACGGATACATCGGGTACGCCGGTTCGTACTTGACCACGATGGAACCGGGCGTGACGGAGTGGTTCAGCATCGAGGTGGCAGCAGGACACGGACTCGTGGTCTACGGGGGCAGCCCCGAGGCCGACGGCACCTCCGAGCGGAACCATCGAGATCGAGATCCTCGACCCAGAGGGGAACGACGCCCGCCGCGACTCGCCGCTCCGCGGGACCGCGGTCGCCGACGTCGCTGCCCTCGGCGCCCCCGATCAAGCGTTTCTCGCTGCCGGCAACCACACCGAGTACCAACCGTGGGAGCAGCTCGAACCGGAGATGGTGTCCAACCTCGTCGCCCAGGGGTACGACCAGGAGAGCTACAACCGCGAGTGGCTCGCGGCGACGCTGGCACCACAGGAGGATCCGCCGCCCGCCGGGCCCTACGCCGTCGGGTTCACCTGGCGAACCGAGCAGGACGGCGGACAGTTGGGACTCAACTGGGGCACGAGCATCACGGCCCAGCCCGTCGACATCTACGGCCAGGTGTACGAGCGACTGGACGGCGGGCTCGACGCGGAGTCTGCGACAGGGTTCGCAGCGGCCGCCGATGCGCAACTCTTCGATCCGTACTTCTTCCCACCCGGCGAATATGCACCGGGTGTCCGCAGCTACCACGTCGGTGCGGCCTCCAGCGAAGTGACGAGTTGGTACTGGCAACCGCTGGAGTTCGACGAGGCGCTCGCCGTCGAAGCGCTCGCCGTCGACGCTGATGGGCAACCGTTCGAGACCGGCACGCTCGATCTCGAGATCTTCGACAGCGCCATGGAGTCGGTGGGGCATGCCATACCGACGACCCTCCCGCTCGATCCGGCCGGTCAAGCGCCGCTTGCGGCTGTCTCGATGGTCCACGATGGCGACGGTCCCCCGCCGCCGTCGAGCAACGACGGCGCGTGGCTCGCGATCAACTGGACGTCGCCAACGGATCAGACGGCCGATGTCCGGATGATCGTCGACGTCACGGCCCGGTATCCGAATTCACGGGCCCCGGAACCTGAGCCATCCCGGGCGGCAACGCCAACCACGGATGCCGGCGACACGGTCACAGCAGACGACTCCGACGGGCCGAGCCAGTCCGACGGACTCCCGATCGCGCTGGTCGGCGGCGCGTTGCTCGCCGCCGTCGCCGGAGCGTTCCTCATCATCCGGCGCCGCCGCGCAACTGTCTCCCCCACCGGCCCCCCGAACTGACACGGCAACTTGACAACAACCGGTCTAGCCGGCCCAGAGCCAGTGGACCACGATGACGGCGGCGACGACGACCACCACACCACTCCTTGACGTCAGCGCTGAATGTGATCGCGCACAGCAACGAACCGAATCCGACCACGTACAGCAGCCTGAGAATTCGCCACCTCAGAGCAAACTATGGTGCCGTGCGAGTCGGCAACAAGAGGGAGCTCATGCCCACATACTCAGTACCAGGCGTGTACGTCGAGGAGATCGGCAGCGGGCCAACGCCGTTGAGACCGAGCGAAACGGCGATTGCGGCCTTCGTGGGATTCACCGAAACGCGGCCACCTGGAGCCGCCGGCAACGCGGCCACGCTGGTCACGAGCTGGCAGGAGTACCAGGAACGCTTCGGTGGTTTCGACCAGGCCGGAGACCTGGTCGCGCTGCTACCGATTGCGGTGAAGGGATACTTCGACGAGGGCGGCACGAAGGCCTACATCGTTCCGATTGCCCATCGTCACGAACCCACCGGTCCGACGTCCGGGGCCGTGCTGGAAGCTGTGGAACGTTCAGCGGTCCATGGCGACGAGAGCACCGGAACTGGAATCGCTGGACTGACCGCGTGCAGGGACGTCACGATGTTGATCTGTCCCGATCTGCACAACATCGCCACCACCTGGTCGGTCGACGACGGCACAGCAACACCAGAGGCGTTCGACGAGAGCATCTGGAACGAGATCCAGCAGGCGATGCTGGCGCACTGCGACTCCATGGGGAACCGCATGGCGATTCTCGACACTCCCAAGGACAGGATCGAGCCGCAGGACGTGCTCGATTGGCGCACGATCGACGCTCGGTATTCGTCGGCCCGCGGTGCGCTCTACTACCCGTGGATCACGATCATCGATCCTCTGGGCACCGGTGGCCTGATCGACGTTCCGCCCAGCGGGCACGTGGCGGGCGTGTGGGCGCGCAACGACAGTACCCGTGGGGTGCACGAGGCGCCGGCCAACGAGACGATCAACACGGCACAGGGTGTCGCCACGATGATCACGTCGGAACAGCAGGAGCGCCTGAACCCCGATGGCATCAATGCGATCCGCAGCTTTGGCGCGCGAGGGGTCAAGATCTGGGGTGCGAGGACCCTGTCGGGTGACCCGACGTGGCAGTACATCAACGTTCGGCGGCTGTTCAACATGATCGAACAGACGTTGCTGGAGCAGATGCAATGGGTCGCCTTCGAACCAAACGACATGGCGTTGTGGGAACGGGCCACTCGGGTGATTCAAGGGTTCCTCGACGGCCTCTGGCGCGAGGGAGCGTTCGTCGGCCAATCGGCAGAGGAGGCCTTCTTCGTCCGGTGCGACGATCAACTCAACCCGCTGAGCAACCAAGAAACCGGGGTCCTGATCGCAGAGGTCGCGATTGCGCCGATCTCGCCAGCTGAATTCGTGGTCGTCCGTCTCAGTTTCAAGACGCAACCCGCGTCGTCGCCTGCGACATAGCGAACGGGATCCTCACGATGGTGCGAGAGCACCAACTGCAGCGAAGGAGCACCGCTTGCCAGAAGAGCACGACACCCGTAGCGGTGACGGTAGGGATGATCCGGTCGTGTACAACTTCGGCCTCGAGTTGGGGTACTGACGGCGTATTTTCAGGGAGTCAGCGGTATCGAGAGTACGAGCGAGGTCGTCGAGGCCGCGCACCGACGTCCTCGTTCGATGTGGTCGGGGTGGGGAGATTCGAACTCCCGGCCTCCTGCTCCCAAATCTGAGAAACGGATGTATCGGTCTGTGTCGGAATCTGTCGGAATGGAGTGATCCAACTGGGGTGATGACCGCACGGACCGATACTGGCCGGACGGGCCGACACGGCCCGGTGCTCCCCGGACTGATACTTCGCTGAGACATCGAGATCGTTCGAACAAGCGACGATTCCGTCGCCGCCGTCCGACCTCATATCAGCGGGAGGTCGAATCCGCCCTTCGCGAGCTCTGCGACGACAAGGTCTCCGAGATGTGGGTCGGCTCCAGGATCCTCGATCGGAAACGCCGCATAGTACGCAGCCATCACCTCGCGCACCGACACGAACTCCTCGTGCACATGCGGCCAGATCGATCGCATGTCGACCAAGTCCGCCGGGTCGCCACGGTTGAGTTTCATGAGGAACATGTCGCGCAGCGGCAAACCGAGCACTCGCAACTTGCCCTGAGCGGAAAAGCACCTCGCACTTGCCCACTTCGAGCGTGGCCGGCGCCCACGGAGCAGCGCGGTCGTTCAACCAGTCGGCCGCCAGTCCGTGACGCGCCGCGACCGTCGCAACAGCGTGACGCAGTGCGTCATCGAGCCGACGAATCGAGTCGACGTCGAGGGTCGAGTCGCGGAGATCGTGCCACGCGAGCAGTGATCCCCCGACGACGATGATCGTTCTCTCGACCTGATCGTCGAGCTCGGCTGCGACCTCGGCGATGAGCGCCTTGATCGCTTCGCCGTCGAGCAACGTCATGTCGAGATCAGTTCTCGATCACGCCAGATGGCCCGCTGCGTCAATGTGATGCGGCGCGCCGCGAACTGGGCCGGGGTGTTCTCGGCATTCATCGCCCGTCGCCGCGGCGTCGCCGGGGCTTCCCATGGCGACTCGAGCGCTGCAACCTTCTTCGTCCAGCCAGGCCGTTGGATGCCCGCGTCATCCGCGAGCTTCTCCGCGACCGCGGCGAGGAGATTCGTCATGACCGATGAACCCGATGACGGGGCGTCAGCGATTGCAGCTGCGGTCCACTCGGGATGCAATGCGATCTGGTCAGCGAACGAACGCAGGCGCGTCCAGTCCGGCTCACCCGTGTCGCCCTTGGCTCCGATGTCCGCGAGCCGCATCATCGCTTGCGCCTCGAACATGGGAGCGAGCGTCTTGCCGAGCGCTGCCGCAATCTTCGTCAGCGTGTCCCAACGCGGATCTTCGTGACCGTTCTCGATCCGCGAGATCGTCGGATACGAAACTCCTGCAAGCGCGGCCAGGTCGCGCATCGACAGCCCCAGCGCTTCCCGCTCGTGACGAATCATCGCCGAGATCCGCATGACTGTTAGTCTAAACACTAACACTCGTGCACTGCAACAGCGACGCCTCCGGTCCAACAACGTGCAGCACGTATTGGCCCAGGGACCAAAACCCGCTCGGCTCGGCACCGCCCTCACCAGACGACCCAGAACGCTGTGCAGCTCTGCTCGACGAAGCACGCCGACGATCGGCGGGCTGGGAGACCCGAACGGCGCATGCACGTCCCGTCAACCTGATACATCGCTGATACACGGCCACCGGCCGGATCGATCAGATGTGGTCGGGGTGGGGAGATTCGAACTCCCGGCCTCCTGCTCCCAAAGCAGGCGCGCTAACCAAGCTGCGCTACACCCCGGTGGGGGCGGCCACTCTACTGACGCCAACAGCGAAACTGGGCCAGCGTGGCAGACCTGTTCAGAGTGCGATGGCGCCAGCCGTCGACGGCGGGGGCGGGGGCCACCGACGGTTTCCGACCTGCAAGCCGGCCGCCAGGAACGCGTCGCGGAGCTGGCCGACGTGCAGGTCTCGTCGCCGATCGCTGCTGACGGTGTTGGTGAGCGCTGCCACCATGTCGAGGTACGCAGCCCGAAAGATGTCGCCGTGGCCAGCGGTGATTCCTGCCAGGGCATGTGCGAGTTCATGCGCAACCGTTGAGGTCGTCATCTGGCCCGCCGCGAGTCGGATCGTTGCGTGGTCGTGTCCCGCATCCAGGGAGCAGCGGGTGCTCGAGGAGCGAGCGTCAGCGCGTGATCGCCTGAGCGTCACCTTCGGCCCGGGCCACCACTCCCCTGCGACCACCGCCTCGGTGAGTTCCTGGAGCTCAGCGAAGGGTCGTTGCTGCTCGAGGTCGGTGCCCTCGAACGCAGCGAACTCGGCGGCGTAGAGCGCGGTGCGTTCAGTGTCCATCGTCTGATCTCCGCCGGCGGGCCGAACCACTCATCCGGGGCCGAGTGCCCGTCGTCCGGGAAGCCGACGACGCCCGACATCGGCCCCGTCGGCCGCAGCAGCGCCGGCGCGCCAACCCCCGACCTCAGCGCCAGCGGGCGATCGCGCCGCCCGGACCCGTCCGACCGATTCGTGAAGGAATGCATCGACCCGGCGGGTCCGCTCCAGCAGCGCGGGCACCGATTCAAGGTTCGGGTTCGGCCCCACATCTTCCTCGGCGGCGCGCCGGGCTGCTTGGAGCAGCACGCCGACACGCTGGGCGAAGCCGAACATGAACGAGCGCCGGAACCGTTGCGTCGCCGCCGCAGTCGCTCGGCGCTCGCCGGCCACCTGCGCCGCAACCTGGGTGTGCAGCGAGTGATACATCACCTCCACCACCTCGAGGTCGGTCGAGAATCCTGCGACGTAGGCCACGGTTCCCTCCGGCGTGGAGCCGGAAAACGACGCGTGCGTCATGGGCTTCCGCAACAGAGGTGAGCAGTGCCAGACGACAACGGACATAGGCGCCTCGACCAAGCAGGATCTCACGCAACGCAAGCTGACCGGGGACCGTGACCGCCTCGAGCCGGCTGAGGTCGATACGGTGGCGGGAGACCAGGTCGGCAGCTTTGGTAGCGAATGCTTCGGCCTCGTGGGTGTTGTCGCTGGCTTCGGCTTTCGCCATGAGCTTTCGAACACGTTCCACGAGGCCCCTGTCGACGTCCGTTATAGTTTCATCACTGAAGACCGTGGATGACATGTTCGAGTTTGAGGTAGGCATCAAGTGGCGAAGGTAGACGACATGACTGACATTCTCTCTCCTGAGTCGGGCGAGGACCAGGCAGGCGTCGATGGCCGAACCATGCGACGCACGCGGAATCGATCCGCAGTGATCGACGCGCTCCTCGCAATGATTCGCGAGGGCAACCTTCGTCCAGGCGCTTCCGACATCGCCGATCGTGCGGGCGTGTCGCACCGGTCGATCTTCCGGTACTTCAACGACCTCGACGACCTGGTGCGCACCACGATCAACCAGGCGTTCAGTGAAGCCAGCAACCTCACCCACATCGCCGACCTCGGCGAAGGCCCCCTCCCCGATCGCATTGCACGCATTGTCGATTCGAGGCTCGCGCTATTCGTGTCTGTCGACCGACCGATGCAACTGGCCAGAACACGGGCCTCTTCGATCCCCACGATCGACGACGAGATCGCCGCGATCGCCCGGATCTTCAAGGAACAGATCCGCACCCACTTCGCCACGGAACTGTCGGAACTCGATGACGCCCACAGCGAAGCCGTCGTCGACGCGCTGCTGGTGCTCACGAGCTACGACTCGTTCTACATCCATGCCCGCCTGCTCGGCTACGACACCGAGAACATCGCTTCAACATGGAAACTGCAGCTGGCGGCTCTGCTCAGCCGCTGACTCGGGGCCAGCGCCCGATAACGTGACAAGCCTTGCGGACGTAGTTCAACGGTAGAACCTCAGCCTTCCAAGCTGATGACGCGGGTTCGATTCCCGTCGTCCGCTCCACGCGAAAACCCTCGTCAAGATTCGTTTCTTGGCATGGACTCGCCGAACGTCGGTACCCGGAAATGGCCGTCGTGCCTACACGTGCCGAGAGCGTTGGCACCGAGCACGAGAAGCCGATCAGGGCCCGAGCCCGCTCCCTCGGCAACATGCCCAAGCTGCCCAGCGGCCCGCTGCCAGCGATCGACTGGAACCTCGGCACGCACGTCGCCGCTGAGGCCACGTTCGCCAACAAGACCGACCTGCGCTGTTGACTCGCCACCGTCGAGGACGACATGCTCCGAGGCATCTGGGTCGATCCGAGGGCAGGCACGGTCCCGTTCGGCAAGTACGCGATGCGGTGGGTGGCGGAGCGTCCGGTGCGCCCGCGGACGTGTGAGATCTACGAGGGCCAGCTCCGACACATCGTCGCCGTGTTCCGCTTGCTGACCCAGAGGCGCTCGATGACCCAGAGGTTGGTGCCGTCGAACGGTTCCGGAGCCCTGCAGGTGCGGTTCAGGGGGTGGGTGTCGGCCGTAGCATCCGGCAGATGCAGGTCGTTGCGACAGCAGCCCAACCGATGCTCCAGTACGACGTGACGGCCACCGATGGGTCGGCGAGCCGGGTGACGGTGTTCACCGGGACGGTCGAGGTGGTGCCACCCGACAGTGGCCGTCGGTTCCGGGTTCTGACGAGCGACCCGGACGGGACGCCGATCGGTTTCTACGTGGCCGATCCGCTGCCACTTCCGATCGAGAGGGCTGTCGTTGTGGCCGAGGCGTGGGTGGCCCGCATGCCGATCTCGACCGGTGCGGAGAACACGTTTCGATACGGCATCGTCGAGGTGGCAGGCACCTTGGTCGCCGCCGAAGATCAGCCCGGTGTCGGGTGGCCGTACGTGCAGGGACGGTTGTTCGGTGGTGACCTCACGATGACCATCGCCTATCGGGTGACGGTGATGTCACCAGCGTGAACCCGGTGGCACCGGGTTTGGCAGACTTCGCCGATGCGGTTTCGAACACTGCTCATGATCGGCGGCGTGGTCGGCTTGATCGGGACTGCGGTCGGAGTGCCGGTCCATTCGTCGTCCGGCGCCGAGAGTCCGAATGAGGCGGTGTTCATCGTCGCCGGTCTGTCGATCGTGGTGGTGCTCGCCGGCGTCGGTTTCGTGGCGGGCTGGTTCGGGCGCGAACGCGATGACGTGGTGGTCGCCGCAGCCGGTGCCGGGATCGTGGCGGCGGTTGCGTTGGTGATCGCATCGCTGCTGTACGAGAAGATCGCGCTCGCATCAGTGGTGTCGGCGGTCGGCGTCGCAATCGCCGGTGCCGCTGTGGGCGTGACCACATGGTGGATCGGTGACTTGATCTGCGACGCACGAGACCTGCCGACCGCGCGTCGACTCGTGGCACCTGCGTACGCCGAAGACCATCCCGGCTACCCCCTGTGGACCACCGATGCCGGCCCGACGATCCGCGCGACACTCGACCAACTCGCCGAGCGGGTCGCTCCGGGGGAAGCGGTCGGGGGACGCGCCATCGGCATCGTCCTCGGGGTGCCGCGTGACGCCCCCGCGGTCGTGCTGCTGGCCGGCGACCGACTGGTGATCCAACCCGTCGACATCAACGGCACCACCAACGGCGAACCCCGCACACTGGACTCGGCCGACATCGCCGCGGTGTCGATGCGCAGCGTGCAACCCGGCGGACCCGACGTGATCCGGCACTGGCTGACGGCCTGATCGGGCATTGATCGTTGAGCGTCGTCGACGTACATTTCGTCGATGTCCAGGAGGGCTTCCCCCGTGAAGATCACCGCATCGAACATCGAGGCAGCCATCGCACTCGCCGAGCCGATCCCCGAGTCGGCGTCGGCTTCGTATCAAGCGACGACGCTCGAGTTCTCCGCCAAGGAACCATCACGCTTCGCCAAGATGTTCAACAGCGGCGACGGCATCACCGTGACCGTCGATCCCTCAATCCCCGACATGACCCACCTCGTCGAGAAGGCCCGCATCGTCGACTTCGTCGGCTTCGCCTGGCCCGAACTCGCACTGCCCTGGTTCGTACGGCTCCACGCCGCCGCCACCGGCGTCGACGCGCTCGCTCCGGTCGTGGTGACACGCAACGTGAAATCCCCGATGCGCCCCGAACACCACGACATCGAAGATCTCGACGACCTCATCGACGACGTCCAGGAATCGACACTGAGCGACTCGCTCAAACAGCGGGCATATGGCGAGTGGCAGACCCGAGCAGCCGAACGCCCCGACTGACACCACCACCCGAACCGGCCACAGCGCCCTGCGTCATCGAGTGCCATCGCCGGAGCGCGCGTGCCGGTTCGCTCGGAGCGTCAGCGGTGGATCTGCCCGACGGCTGATGCCGGCCTGATGATTGCGTCGAGTCGGCGTTCGTCGATCATGGCCCGGCGGTACTCGTCTCAGTCGGGGTGCGGGGTGCCCGCGACGGCCTCGTAGTACGCAACGAGCGCGTCGCTGGTCTCACGCCCGACTCGCGCGTGGTTGCGGTCGGCTCGGCGGTGCCGTCGAAGGAGACGCAGGAGATCGTGGCGGGGTTCGAGACGTGGAACACCACTCGGGGGTCTGCGGCGATGTTTCGGGTCATGGCTCGTGTCTCGGTGAGCGGCACGATGATCGAGGCGTCGTCGGTCCGGAATCGGATCACCGGATGGTTCGCTGCGTCGAGGAAGTCCGAGCCGACGATGTGCTCGCTGCGCTTCGCATGCTTGCTCGCAACTTCTTCGCAGAGATCGTGACGGTCGTTGTCGAGGTGTCGAGCACCCCGTGGGTGCGGTCGATCGAGGCAACGGAGAAATGTCTGCCCAGACGCGTAAGGGGAGGGCTCTTCAGTCGTCAGGACTGTTGCCGGCACGGTGCCGGTGGCCAGTTCTGGCCCGAGAAGAAACGGATCACCTCATGCGTCGCGCCACCACCGGACTCATCTCCAGCGTGCTCACCGCCCTCTTCGTCGCCTCGATGGGAGGTGTGTTCGCGCTCGTCGGTTGGTCGGTGATGGCAGACGCCGAACCACCCGAGGGCGGGATCGCCACGACGGCGGAAGTGGTCGGTTTCGTCGAGGGATACGCATTGATCGACGGCATCGCCCGACCGCGCTTCTCCCCCGTGTACGAGTACGAGGACGTCGACCGCCAACTCCACCGCGTCACCGACCACATCAGTGCCGGCGCTCGCCCGCCGGTGGTCGGCTCGACCGTGGAGATCAGCTATCTCCCGGGCGAACCGGACTCGGTGCGCCGAACCGATGTCGACAAGGACTGGTTGTGGTGGTTCGTGATCGGCGGCGGGATCACCTTCGCGATCGGGACGATCGTCGCACTGCTGTCGCTCGTGTTCGGCGTCCCCGCCATCGTCAGGAGCCGGCGCCGGGATCGACGCACGCGTCCACCCGGCCACACGCAACTGATCTCCTGAACTGGAGCGCGATGATCGGTGATCGGGGTGCGATCATCGAGGGCGACATCCGAGGAGTGACCCACATGGAACCATCCACAGCACCGGCAGCCGACAGTCTTCCGCCAACAGCACGAGCAATCGTCGACCGGCTGAAGCTCGAGCGGCATCCCGAAGGCGGGTGGTTCCGCGAGACGTTCCGCGACGAGGGCCCCGACGGCAACGTGCACTCGACGGCGATCCACTTCCTGCTCGCACGTGGCGACCGTTCACACTGGCATCGGGTCGCCCACGCGGCGGAGGTGTGGCATCACTACGCGGGTGACCCGATCCGGCTCCGGCTGTCGGCTGACGGCATCGAGATCGAGGACCATCTGCTCGGCGCCGATCTGGGCGCCGGAGAACGTCCGCAAGTGATCGTCCCGCTGGGATGTTGGCAGTCGGCCGAGTCGCTCGGCGAGTGGACGCTGGTGGGCTGCACGGTTGCGCCGGGCTTCGACTTCGCCCACTTCGAGTTGGCTCCCCCCGACTGGCACCCGGGGGCCTGACCCGAGGGGCCCGGCTCGTCCAGCCTCAGGCAAGGGCGAGCTGTTCGGGTCGCACGGCGAAGGAGCCGCGGGCGATGTCGGTCGGATTGCCCCACTCGCTGCCCGCACTGGCCGGCCCGCCGCCACCCGGGGCGTCGCCGGACGAATGCTCGCGGCCGATCGCGTCGGCGTGGGGTGCGGGAACACCGGGCGGTTTGCTCACTTCGATGGATCCGTCGGGGTGATGCACCCGGAGTTCGTTGCCGTCGCCGGTGATCGCCCAGCCGGGTTGGTGGCTCATCTGGTGATGGCGGTGGCAGAGCAGCACACAGTTCTCGTCGGTGGTGGGCCCGTCATCGGCCCACTCGATGATGTGATGGGCGTCGCACCAGGTGGCGCGGATGGTGCAGCCGGGCCAGCGACAGCACTGGTCGCGAGCGACGAGCGCGAGGAACAGGTTGTCGGACACGAGGCGTGTTTCGTGGCCGAAGTCGAGGATCGACGAACCCGGACCGGTGATGACCCGGTGGATTCCGGCATCGCAGGCGAGTCGGCGCACCGTCGCCGGATCGAGCGTGGCACCGACATGGGTGCGCTGGACGAGTGCATCGTGGCAGCGTTGATCGCGGGTCCGTGTGGTGCCATCGTTGTGCGACTGGTTCATGATGCCGTCGATCGTGGCCCGCACGATCGCTCCGGACTCGGGGTCGAGCAGCCCGTCGATCCGGGTCATGCCGTCGGGCTGGCCGGTGAGGCGGAGGGAGCGCTTGGAGCGTTGGACCTCCGCGATGTCGACATCGCGGTCGGGGTGCTGACGTGCTCGCCACTCCTCGACAGTGGGCCTCACTGCAGCGAGTGGCAAGCCGGCCACCTCGTCGAGAATCGCGGTATCGACCACCTCGTCGCCGGCGGCACCGACCACCGCCGATGCCTTGTCGGACGAGATGCTGCCGGAGGTGACCGCGCCGGCCAGGGCGTCGGACCTCGACATCGCCTGGCCCAACTCGGTGGCATCACGATTCTTCCGAGCCGATGTGCCGGTTTCCTTCGCCAGCCATTCGGCCGTGTCGCGACTTCCGGTGCCGATGAACGCCCCTGCGGCATCGGCCGCATACGTCGCACGAGCAATGTGAGCATCGAGCCTGGACTGGGCGTGCTTCATGCGCACGAGCAGCGGCTTGCGATCGGAGATGTCGATGGCATCGAGATCGATCTGGCCCAACGCGTCGACGGCCGAGAGCACGGCGTTGACGGCGAGGGCGGGATCCATGAGGAGATGGTATCGAACATGTGTTCGTATGTCCAGCACGAATGCCTCCCGAATCGGGCGGCGCAGCGGCGGCCAACGCAGCGTGATGATCGGCTACTTCGAGGATGGCGATGCCGTCGTCGGCCGTCGCGCGGTTGCTGACGAACGTGATCGGTTCTGGGATCGCCGCCGGGCGCCATCGGGAGCCGAACACCGGGGTTGCTGATCGCGCTAGTGTCGATTTTCGACAGCACCGTTGGCGCCGTCGACTGGGTGGTGGTTCCGGGTGCCTCAACTCAGAGGTCACGGCGCTTCGTACCCGGGAGGAGGGGAAATGGCGCAGCTCTCGATTGCGCTCTCCGGTGGAGGGCACCGGGCGAGTCTCTGGGCTCTGGGTGCGATGCAATACGTCGCCGACTCGGAGAAGAACCTCGAAACCACGTCGATCGCGTCGGTGTCCGGTGGCTCGATCACGAACGGTTTCGTCGGCCAGCAGGTCCGGTTCGACGACATCGACGGCGCAGAGTTCCAGGAGCTCGTCACCAATCCGCTGCTTCGGCAACTGACGCAGCACGGAAGCTTGTTCGCCAGTTGGCACAACCGCGCCTACGTCGCCGTGTTGGTCGCCTCGGCCGTCGCAACACTGGTCGTGCCCTGGCTGTTGCCGATCCACTGGTCGTTGCGAGTCGTGGTGTTCCTCGCCGGGCTGTCCCTCGTGCTGTTGCTCGCCGGGCAACGAGGGCGGGCAGTTCGTGGAGCGCTGCGCCGCTGCCTGTTCTCACCGAATGGCCGCTCCACGCCGCTTCGCGAGATGCACGAGGGCACCGACCATGTGATCTGTGCAACCGACCTCCGCAGCGGCGATCACTTCTACTTCGCCCGCGATCTGGCCTACAGCTACCAATACGGAACGGGTGGGCCCGGCGACATCGACGTCGCAACCGCCGTCGCCGCATCGGCTGCGCTGCCGTTCGCTTTTCCTCCGCTTCGGATCTCGACAGTGCCCATGAAGCTCCAGCCCTTCGACTCGAGCAACGATGAGCGCTGCGGGGCGGGGCGGCATGCGGTCCATCTGGTCGACGGCGGTGTCTACGACAACATGGGCGATCAGTGGGCCGCCGGGTACCAGAAACGATCCGGCCGACTTCCCGACCACTATCGGCAGCGGCAACCCGACGAACTGATCGTCGCCAATGCGTCGGCGGGCAAGGACTGGATGCCACGGAAGTTGCTCGGCGTACCGATCGTGCGTGAGGTCGTGGCGCTCCTGGCCGATCAGTCGATCCAGTACGACAACACCACCGCACACCGCCGTACGGCGCTGATCGCCAGGTTCCAGCTGGCCCAACGCGACGGCGCTGGCCTGCGCGGCGTGTACGTCGGCATCGACCGCAGCCCGTTCCTCGTGGCCGATCGATTCGCCGGAACCGACGCAGTCGGCCAACGGGCCACCGCCGTGCTGAACGTGCTCGGCGACACCCGAGCGAACCGCACGACGTGGTGCAAGCAGGCCGAGCGCAGCGCCGGCGAGGGCACCCACCTGTCGAAGATCGACCGTTCGACGGCAGCAGCCATCGTCCACCACGCCTACGTGCTCACGATGTGCAACGCCCACATCGTGCTGGGCCACCCGCTCCTCCCGATTCCCAACGTTCGCCGATTCGAGGTCGTATGACCCCCGAGGATCGGTTCGGCATGAGCGAGGCAGAACTCCTCGCCGCGGTCTTCGAGGGCTCTGACCCGTTCGAACGCGGATCGTCGTTCGAGCCGTCGCTCTTGGCACACCTCGCCCGGCTGTGCCACCACTGGTCGATTCGTGACGTCGCTCGTGCAGCGCTGGACTTCGACTGGCGGTCGTCGCCGCTCGGCTCGGTCGATCTCGTCGAGACGACACTGAACCAGTTGGCGGTGCGCTTCGACGATGCGGCCCTCGAGGCGGCGTGGTGGGGGGTCGACACGGCCGAGCTCGGAGTTCGGCGACTGGTGGCCCAAGGCGGCGACGTCGACGCCTGGTGGGACGCCGCCGGCGACCGGGTCGACCTGCAGGCTCGACTGGCCGCCATCGAACCGACGATCGAACGCGTCGAGGCAATTGTCGACGCCCTGCCCAGCACCGACGTCCACCCGGAGTCGGCCCGGGCGCTCCTGAGCGCAGCCAACGCACTCGGTGTCGCCGTCGACACCCCATGGGCCGCCAACGTGGTCGAGATCGCCTCCAGCGACCCGGTCTGGGCCGCCCACGTGCTCCCGGCGCTTGCGCCGGGATCCGAGCGAGCTGCGGTTGCCGACCGGGTGATCGAGACGATCAACGCTGCCGGGCTGCCCGAGTGGGCGATGGCGCTCTACATCTCGCGGGTCACCGCGTACGGCTCGGGCTGGGTCGAGTGGGACCTCTCCCGGTTCGACGTGCACGGAAACGACGTGTGGGGCAGTTTCCTTCGAGAGCTCTCCGAACGCGGCGCCGTCGGCTCGCCCGACGACACCTTGCGGGCACACCCGTTCGCCGAGGAGCTCGCCATGGTCCGCGAGCCGCACGAGCTCACGACCGGGTACGCCGATGCGATCACCGGCACCTGGGGATCACCGCCAGAGGCAATGGAATCAGCCGCACCAGACGACGGATCAGATGGCGCACCGCACGACGCGCCAGACGGCGGAACAGAACCGAACCCTCCCAGGCTGGACGCACTCGCGGCGGGCGGGTCAGCGCCAACGTCCGACGCTCCACCCCCCGAACCGACAACAGCCCCGACCGATACCGAAGCCTTGTCACCGACGACGGAGCACGACGTCGACGACCGTCACCTCGGCATCGACTTCTTGACCGAGTCGGGCCACCTCCTCGATCGCGCCGTGGTCGCCGGCCAGGTCACCGACCTCGAAGTGTCGATCGCGCCTCCGGGGGTCGCATCTGCGGGCGTACCGGCAGGGCTGCCGTTCCCTGACGGTGTCGACCGGATCTCGCTCCTGGTGCGCTTGGTCTGCGACGGCGTGGACGAGGAGCAGGAACTCAAGGTCCGGCGCGATCCGCACTCGAGCGCATCGGTCACCTTCCAGGTGACCCCGACCGCCGACCAACTCAGTGGTCTGATCGTGGTGTACAACGAGGATCGCTCGGCGATCGTGCGAGGCGCTTCGTTCTCCGTGGCCGTTGCGCCCACCCTCGAGGACGCCGCCGAGGCCCCACCCTCGATCACGTTGCACTCCGTCGACACGGCCGCCTTGTCCACACTCGCCCGCAGTTCGTCGGGAACCATCGCAACCAACGGCGTGCAGACCATCCCGTCCACCGCCGAGGTTCGCCTGCCCGTGGCCGTCAACACCGTCTTCGGTCATCTCCAAGGGGTGCTTCCCGCCATCGAACTCGGCGCGCAGGACTACGCGGCCACCAACGGCCGCACCACGATCGATGCGGCACTGCTGCGTGCAGCCCAATCAGGGTTCAACGTCCGCATCGACATGAACCTCGACAAGCTCGCCGACTGCGATCACATCCAGATGGTCTCGCTCACCGGGCAGACGGTGTTTCCGATCGACCTCGTGTACGGCGGCCCCGCGCCCGACGAGGACGCCGCCGCCTGTACCCACTGGTTCGAAGCCCGTGACGCATCGGTGCAGCCGAGCGATCGTGGATCGTGCCCGCAGTGCGACGCACTGAGCGACGACGACCAACGCCGCATCGTGTGCCCGAGCAGGTTCTGGGGAATCAGCAAGGTGATCGAGCACGTGCGGATCACCGATCTCCCCGGCGCCCAATTCGCCGCACGCGTCCAGCCGCTCGACCGCGATCCCCGGCTGCCGACACCGAAGGCGTCGCTGGTGAGTGCGTCCGCGTCGGTGTTCAAGGGGTCGGCTGACGCCAAGGAACAGGCAAAGAAGTCGGTCGTCGACGCGTTCGGGGCGAGTGCTGCGGCGATCGGCCCGGTGTCGGTGGTCGACGACTGGCCGCACTGGCGCGAGGCGATCGCGGCGATCAGGGCGACGCCACCCGACCTCCTGATCGCCATGCCCCATCAGGAACGCCGGCGCGTCGACGGTGCGATACTGCGGGGCCTCGAACTCGGCGGCACGACGGTGACGACATTCGACGAGGCGTACTTCCGCCAACCCGGCAATCCCGTTGGACCCGTGGTCATCATGCTCGGCTGCAACATCGCCGTTTCGGATCACATGCTCTCGTTCGCCGAGAAGTTCCGAAACTGGGCGCCCGTCGTCATCGCAACGCTCGGGGAGATCATCGCCGACGAGGCGCAATTGATCGTGGCGACGTTGCTGCGCGAGATCAGCGCCGCCGACGACGCGGGCGACTTCCCGGCGCTCGGGGAAGGCGTCAGGCGGGCACGCATCGACCTGCTTCGCCAGCATCGTCTGGCGGGCCTCCAGCTCGTGTTCTGTGGCGACGCGTCGTGGGCCTTTGCGTCGCCGAAGCGAGTCCGACACAGGGCCCCGAGAACAGGAGACGTGATGATTCGAGTGGAGATGCTGGCCGCCGAACGCGGCGACGCCTTGCTGATCGAGTACGGAACTGCCGCCGCAGGGATGCACAGGGTACTGATCGATGGCGGCCCGGTGAACAGCGGCAACTACGACGCCCTTCGGGAGCGGCTTCGCGTCATCGAGCGAGCCCCCGACGGCCGTCGGTACTTCGACCTGCTGATCATCACCCATGTGGACACCGATCACATCGAGGGCGTCATCCGCCTGCTCCAGGACACCGAGCTCCGCTGCGTCTTCGACGACATCTGGTTCAACGGCTGGAAGCACCTCGTCGCACTCGACGCAGGCCGAGAGGTCGAGGTGCTCGGCGGGCAGCAGGGCGAATTCCTCGGGGCGCTGCTCACAAGACAGGGGCGGCCGTGGAACCAGCTGTTCCGGGGCGGACCGATCGTGGTGCCCGACCCGGCCGACGACGACGCTCCACCGCTGCCGACCGTGACCCTGCGTGGCGGGCTCGTGCTCACACTCCTGTCACCGACGTTCGACAAGCTCACGGCGCTCGGCCCGAAGTGGCGCGAGCACGTCGAGCAGGCGGGCTTCGTGGCAGGCAACAGCGACCAGGCCTACGAGAAGCTGTCGAACAAGTGGTGGGCCAAACCACCCGAAACGCTCGGCAACGGCGATGTCGACGCGTCGGACGACAACTCCGAAGCGAACGGATCGTCGATTGCCGTGCTCGCCGAGTTCGAGGGGCGCAGCGTCCTGCTGTCAGGCGACGCGCACGACGACACGCTGACCACAACACTCCGACGACTCCGTTCGGAGCGGGCCGTCGACGCACCTCTCCACATCGATGCGCTCAAGTTGTCGCATCACGGCAGCAGCAACAACACCACCCCCCAACTGCTCGCGGAGGTGCGAGCTGACGACTACCTGGTCTCGTCCAGCGGCGACCGGTACGACCATCCGGATGCTCCAACGATCAGGCTCATCGTCGACACACACCTGCAGGACTCGCCGCCCACCACGCCGGTCGTGCGGTTCAACTACCGCTCGAACCGCACCGTGATCTGGGAGGATCACGACGGCCTGACGGCCATGTATGGGCCCGACGCCGTTGTCGAGTATCTCCCCTGACCCACAGAGCACCCCCGAGCTACAGCGTCAGTTCGACCGCGAACTCGACGAACCGGGCCGCTTCGAGCAATTGCTCCCTGGTGCACGTGCCCGGCTCGGCCCGCAGTGCCACAGCGGCATCGAGCATCGGAGCGAACTGCGTGAACCGTCGGGCCGCCCACGTCCCGGCGGCCGACTTCGACGCCACGTCGCCGGTGTCCAGGGTGTAGAGCATCCGCGCCACGCCGAGCGCCACCCACTCGATCACCTCGCTGCCGTAGTCGGTCTCCTCGCTCGCGGTACACCTCGGCGTCGAGTCGTTCGCCGACGCCACGCCAGTAGCTGTGCAGGTTCTCGCGAACGAACAACCGACGCTCCGTCTCGTCGACGAACACACCGATCGACTCCGGCGCATCGCCCCGGATCGTGACGCCGTACGCAGCGAGCGTGTACCAGGTGACCGGGTTGGTCTCGAACGACTCGCCGTCGACGTGGTACTCGCCATCGACGACCCACGGCCGATGCACCGCCATCGCCGGCACCACCAGATCGCCCCACCCCACGTACGGCCCGTCGACGGGGATGGTCACCCGTTCACGGACCAGTTCGTTCGCCGCAGCGAGGTCCCCGAACAGGTCGGGGTCAGAGGGGTCGGCCACCACCGCCACCACGTCGATGTCGCTGTGCGTGGTCCAATCACCGAGCGCCACCGACCCCACCAGGTACAGCCCCTCGATCGTGCCCGGCGCCGCCTCGTCATGTGCGTCGAGCCAGGCACGGAGCGCATCGAGCACCGGGACGGGGACCATCGTCGCAGCCATGGGCCGAAGCTACCGGCTGCTCCTACCCTGATCACATGGCCCTGAACGACGAACTGATCAACCGCATCACCTGGAAGATCCCCAACGCCCTCGCCCTCGTCGGATCGGCCCACGACGGCGAACGCAACGCCATGACCACCAGTTGGGTCACCCAGCTCTCGATGGAGCCGGTGCTGGTCGGCATCGGCGTCGACAACTCCGCTGTCACGCACCGTCTCATCTCCGCCAGCGGCGTGTTCAGCGTGAACCTGTGGGACAGCGAGCACACCCGACCGTTCGTGAAGTTCTCCAAGCCCGCCATCGACAACGGCGACGACCTCAACGGATGGACGGTGCGGGCAGCCACCACCGGTGCCCCAGTGTTCGACCGATGCGATTGCGTGGTTCGACTGCGAGGTGCGCCACACCCTCGATCTCGGCACCCACACGCTGTTCGTCGGCGAGGTCGTCGACGGCGCGATCGACAACGACGAAGCCCGCGCCGCGGCCATGAGCGACACGCGAATGAAGTACGGCGGCGTCAAGCGTCACTGACGCCTCACATCACGCCTGGGGTCAGACCCCAGGCGTGATCGAGAAGCCCCCGAGGCGGCCACCGGTAGCCTCGGGTCACCATGGCGCACGAATTCATCTATCAGGCCTACAAGCTCGCTCGGCACTACCCGCCCGACAAGACGGTGCTGGAGAACATCTCGCTGTCGTTCTACCCCGGCGCCAAGATCGGCGTACTCGGCTCCAACGGCGCCGGCAAGTCGTCGCTGTTGAAGATCATGGCCGGCCTCGACGACGGATATTCGGGCGAGGCTCGCCTCACCGCAGGCTTCAGCGTCGGCTACCTGGCACAGGAGCCGCAGCTCGACCCCGCCAAGGACGTCCGCGGCAACGTGATGGACGGCGTGGCCGAGGTGCAGAGCGTCATCGACCAGTACAACGCAGTGATGGCCAAGTGGGCCGACCCCGACGCCGACTACGACAAGATCGGCAAGGAGCAGGCGCAGCTCGAGGACAAGATCGCCGCCACCGACGCCTGGAGCCTCGACCGCAACGTCGAGATCGCCATGGATGCGCTGCGCTGCCCGCCCGACGACGCCGACGTCACCGTGCTCTCCGGTGGTGAGCGCCGCCGCGTCGCGCTGTGCCGCCTGCTGCTGTCGCGCCCCGACCTGCTGTTGCTCGACGAACCCACCAACCACCTCGACGCCGAGTCCGTCGACTGGCTGGAGCGCTTCCTCGCCGACTACACCGGCACCGTCGTGGCGATCACCCACGACCGGTACTTCCTCGACAACGTCGCCAAGTGGATTCTCGAACTGCACGCCGGCAAGGGCATCCCGTTCGAGGGCAACTACTCGAGTTGGCTCGAGCAGAAGCAGGAGCGTCTCGAACGCGAGGAGCGCAGCAACGAAGCCCGCAAGCGCACGCTGGCCCGCGAGCTCGAATGGGTCAGGATGGGCCAGAAGGCCCGCCAGGCGAAGGGCAAGGCCCGCCTCGCCGCCTACGAGAAGCTGTACAACGAGAACAAGGCGCAGGCACCCGGCCAGTCGGCACTGGAGATTGCGATCCCGTCGGGCCGCCGCCTCGGCGATCAGGTGATCGAGGTCGAACACCTGTCCAAGGGCTTCGGCGATCGTCTCCTCATCGAAGACCTGTCGTTCACACTGCCGCCCGCCGGCATCGTCGGCATCATCGGCCCGAACGGCGCCGGCAAGTCGACGCTGTTCAAGATGCTCGCCGGCCGCGAGGAGCCGGATTCCGGCTCGATCAAGATCGGCGACACGGTCGATCTCTCCTACGTCGACCAGGACCGCGACGATCTCAATCCCGACGCCACCGTCTACGAGGAGATCACCGACGGCGCCGAAGTGCTCGAAGTCGGCGGCCGCGAGATCCACGGCCGCGCCTACGTGTCGAGCTTCAACTTCAAGGGCACCGATCACGGCAAGCGCGTCGGCGACCTCTCTGGTGGCGAACGCAACCGCGTCCACCTCGCGAAGCTGCTCAAGTCCGGCGGCAACGTGTTGCTGCTCGACGAGCCCACCAACGACCTCGACATGGACACCCTCCGGGCGCTGGAAGCCGGCCTCGAGTCGTTCCCCGGTTGTGCGGTGATCATCTCGCACGACCGCTGGTTCCTCGACCGTGTCGCCACCCACGTGCTGGCCTTCGAGGGCGACAGCCAGGTGCGCTGGTTCGAAGGCAACTTCTCCGAGTACGAGGAGCGCCGCAAGAAGGAACTCGGAGCGAGCGCCGACCAGCCCCACCGCATCAAGTACAAGAAGCTCGCCTGATCACGCCTGGGGTCTGACCCCTGGCGTGATCCTCCTGGCAGACTGCACCGATGTCTGCAGCGGAAACCGACGGCCAGTTGGCCACACGACTCGCAACGCAGACCGGACACCTCCTCCTGGAGTTCCGCGAGAAGCTGTTTGCGTCGGGCGTCTCCACGTGGGACGTCAAGGACGCCGGCGACGCCGCCGCGCAACGGTTCCTGGCCGCGGAGTTCGCTGCTCATCGCCCCGACGACGCCGTACTGTCGGAGGAAGGACGCGAGGATCCGCGCCGCTTCGGCGCCGACCGCGTGTGGATCGTGGACCCGCTCGACGGCACCCGTGAGTACAGCGAGCAAGGACGCATCGACTGGGCCGTCCACATCGCACTCTGGACCGGTGACGGCTTCGGCGCCGCAGCCGTGAGTCTCCCCGCCCTCGACCGCACCTTCACCACCGATGACCCGACCCCGATGCCGCCGTTCGACCGTGAACGCCCCATCCTCGTCACGTCTCGGTCGCGGGCGCCCTATGCCGCCGTCCTCGTCGCCGAGGGCCTCGGCTGCGATGCCGTCCGCATCGGTTCCGCCGGGGCCAAGGCGATGTCGGTGGTGATGGGCGAAACCGACATCTACGTACACGACGGCGGCATGTACCAGTGGGACTCTGCTGCACCGGCGGGCGTTGCGCTCGCCTCCGGCTTCCACGTGAGCCGCCTCGACGGGTCACCGATCGTGTACAACGACCGCGACCCGTGGCTTCCCGACTTCATCGTGTGTCGCCCCGAGTTGGCCGACGGGGTCCTGAAGGCGATGTGGGGGTGAGCGTCGAACCTGGCGCTGGGATGCCGACGAGTGGCGAACTGAGCGCCGTGCGCTGGGAGGTTGCCGACCAGATCGCCACGGTGTGGTTGCACCGTCCCCACCGCCACAACGCGTGGACCGGCACCATGCACACCGAGTACCGCCAGGTGATGGCCGACCTCGAACATCGAACCGACCTCCGCGCCGTGGTGGTCACCGGCACTCCCCCGGCATTCTGCGTCGGCGGCGATTCGAAGGCCCTCAGCGGCCACGCCGAACGTGGCGGATACGACGCCGGCCTCCCCGCGGAGCCGGCCCGACCCGGGAGCGGCGCAGATGTGGACCCCCGGCTCGGCGCCGATTTCGTGTGGCAGCTCGGCTATCGCCTTCCGATCATCGCAGCGGTCAACGGGGCGTGCGCCGGCGTGGGACTCGCCCTGGTGCTCTGGTGCGACCTTCGATTCGTGTCCGCCGAGGCCAAGCTCACCACCGCTGCAGCGAAGCTCGGCCTGCCCGCCGAGTACGCAATGAGCTGGATCCTGCCCCGGCTCGTCGGGGTCACACGCGCGACCGACCTCCTCCTGTCGAGTCGCGTCGTCACCGGCGCCGACACCGCCGAGTGGGGTCTGTGGAACGGCGTCGAGTCCGACGGTTCGTCCACGCTCGCCGCCGCTCAGGCGTATGGCCGCCTCCTGGCCACCACGACCGGACCAACAGCGGTGACCACCGCAAAGCGCCAGATCGTCGCCGATCTGCTCCGCCACGACCCGGCAGGCTCGATCGCCGACTCGTTGCGCCTGCTCGACGACGCCATGGGCACCGCCGAGTACCGCGAGGGCGTCGCCGCCCTCACCGAGAAGCGCCGCCCCAACTTCTGAGCGATGAGCGAAACCCCAACAGTTGGGGAATTGGCTCATCGCCTCGTGGTGCGTCCTGCGTGCTGCGTCAGCCGGGATGGCGAAGTTCGGCGAGCACGTCGGTGGTGTGCTCCCCCAACAGCGGGACCGGTCCGGGGCGCATGGTGTGGCCGTCGAAGTCCACGGGGGTGGCGACCGCTCGGAAGGGCTCGTCGCCCTCCCGAGGCGTCATCTGCACAAAGCCTGGTTGCGCCTGCGGGTCGGCGATCACGTCCACGATCGACTGCACCGGCGCCCACCACACATCATGCTCGTCGAACCGCTCGGCCCACTCCGACAGCGGCCGTGTTGCGAACGCCTCGTCGAACGCTGCGATCAGCACGGCGGCGTTCTGCATCCGAAGCGTGGCATCGGCGAAACGTGGATCGTCACCGAGATCGGGGCGATCGAGCGCGGCGAGCACCTTCGGCCAGTGCCGATCGGCTTCGAGACAGATCAGCCAGAAGATGCGATCGTCACCCGCCCGGTAGCTGTTGATCAGCGGGGCGCGATTGATCTCACGCGACTTGGTGGACTCCCGACGATCGAAGCGGAGCTGGATGCCGTAATCCCAGGCAATCGAGTACATCCCGGTGCGCAGCAGGCTGGTGCTCACCAGGCCGCCGCGTCCCGTGCGCTCGCGTTCGAAGAGCTTCGCCATCACGCCGGCGGTGAGCGTCATCCCGGTCTGATGATCCCCCATGCCCGACCGCAACCCAGGCGGGATCTCCCCCGGCGGCACCATCGTGTGGGCGAGGCCCGACCGGGCCCAGAATGCCCCGATGTCGTAGCCGGCCCGATCACGGTCGGCCCCCTCGAACCCGTACCCGGTGATCGCTCCGTAGACGAGACGCGGATGGCGATCGCACACCCGATCCGCGCCGAGGTCGAGCCGCTCCAGCGCACCCGGACGCATGTTGGTGACGAACACGTCAGCGGTCTCGAGCAACCGCTCGAGCGCCGCTCGATCGTCGGCGTCGCGCAGGTCGAGCACCACGGAGCGCTTGCCTCGGTTGTCGACCTCGAACGGTGGCACTGGCATCGACCCGTCGAGCCCGACCGACCCGAACACCGCACGCTGCGGATCGCCAGAGGCAGGCTCGACCTTGATCACGTCGGCACCCCAGTCGGCCATGATCCCGCTGGCGGCGGGGCCGGCGACCCACACCCCCAACTCCACGACGCGAATGCCGGCCAGCGGCCCTCCACCCCCCGGGGCGCTCACCCGAGCGCTGCGATCACATCTGCCGGCGCCTGCACGAGTTCGATCAGCACGCCCTCACCACTGCGCGGCGCGTCGTCGTTGCCCTTCGGGTGGATGAAGCACACATCGTGTCCAGCTGCCCCCTTGCGAATGCCGCCGGGCGTGAACCGCACGCCCTGCTCGGTCAACGACGCGACGCACGCCGCCAGATCGTCGATCCACACGCCGATGTGGTTGAGCGTGGGCACATGGACCTTCGGCGAACGTTCGGGGTCGAGCGGCTGCATCAGATCGATCTCGACAGCGTGCGGGCCGTCGCCGAGCCGGAGGATGTCCTCGTCGACGTTCTCCGACTCGCTGACGTAGTCGCCGACCTTCTCGACGCCGAGCAATCCGGTCCACAGGCCGGTGAGTGCGCCCTTGTCGAGCCCGCCGATCGCGATCTGTTGCAGGCCCAGTACTCGAAATGGTCGTTCGCTCATGAACAGATGTTGCCTCGCGGCGACGAATCCGCAGGAATCCGGCATCATGACGGGGTGAGTTCGAACCCCACCGAGACGGCCCCCAACTCGGATGTGCGCCCCGAACCGGCCACCGCCCGACCCGACCACGACGTGACCCAGACCGATCAGCTCTGGGGTTCATTCACCGATCACGGACCGTGGAACCTCGACCGCAACCACATCCGCTGGATTTCGCTCTCCCCAACGCTGCGCCGCCAGGCCCAAGGCGAAGTTCCCGAGCTCACGGGCGCCCGCAAGCTCCCGCCGGGATCTCGCGTGGTCACCGTCGTCGGGCACCTGACTCGGGCGATCGCTCCGTGGATGTTCAAGAAGCAGCGCGGCAAGTTCGCCGACTCCGAGGCGAGCCGGCTCGACATCTCGCACCGCCTTCGCCTCGCGGCAGAGACCTTGGGCCCCACCTACATCAAGCTCGGCCAGATCATCTCCGCCGGCGACGGCCTCTTCCCGTCGGAACTCGTGTCCGAGTTCAAGAAGTGCCGCGATCAGGTGCGACCCGAGCCGTTCGAGATCGTCCGCCTCACCGTCGAACAGGATCTCGGGGCCCGCCTCGACGACGTGTTCAGCCACTTCGAGGAAACGCCGCTCGCGGCGGCCTCGATCGCCCAGGTCCATGCCGCCACGCTGCTCACCGGCGAACAGGTGGTGGTCAAGGTGCAGCGCTCCACCGTGGCGTCGATCGTGCGCAAGGACCTCAAGGTGATGGCGTGGTTGGCGCCGTTCCTCGTCGGACGGATTCCCGTCTCGGCGCTGGCCAATCCGCCGGCGCTGGTGGAGTTGTTCGCAGAGACGATCGTCGAGGAGCTGGACTTCCGCATGGAAGCGGCCAACATGCTCGACGTGTCGGCGATGCTGCACGACCTCGGCCAGGACCGCTACATCGTTCCGCGCCCGCATCCCGACCTGGTCACCCGCCGGGTGCTGGTGATGGAGCGCGTGTACGGGTTCAACTTCGACGACGTGGTCGGTATGCAGGACGCCGGCATCGACACCGAAGAAGTGGTCCGCACCGCGATGATCGCGTTCATGGAGGGCGCGATCGTCGAGGGGATCTTCCACGGCGACCTCCACGGCGGCAACCTGTTCGTGATGGCCGATGGCCGTACCGCGCTGCTCGACCACGGCATCGTCGGTCGCCTCAGCGGTGCTCGTCGCAACGCCTTCCTGCGGCTCATGCTCGGTGCCACCACCAACGACACCCACACGCAGATGGCGGCGCTGCGCGATCTCGGGGCGCTCCCGATGGACACCGACCTCGACGCAGTGATCCGTGACCTGCGCCTCGACGAAGGCGGCATCGACCCCACGCAGCTGAGCGGCGAAGAGATGGTGCAAGAGGTGCAGCGCGTCGTCAAGGCACTGCTCGGCTACGGCGCCAAGCTTCCCAAGGAGCTCATGCTGTACGTGAAGAACATGGTGTTTCTCGACGGGGCGATCGCACGGCTCGCACCGGAGTTGGATCTGCTCGCCGAGGTCACCAACATCTCGATGCTGTTCGCGCAGAAGCATGGCGAGCGGTTGGGACGCGAACTCGGCGTCGACCCGAACACCGTCGAGTTCGACCTCGATGGGGTGCGCGCCACCATCGGACTCGACTCCAGCGTCAACAGCCTCACCTATCGCGAGCTGCAGGATCGACGCGAGCTGATCCAGCGGCGGATGCGAGATCACGTCGAAACGGATCGACCGAAGCTCAGGAAGTAGCGTCGCCGCACGTGCGCTTGGTGATTGCCCGTTGTTCCGTCGACTACTCCGGTCGGCTCGACGCCCACCTTCCCGAGGCCAACCGGCTGATCATGGTGAAGGCCGATGGCTGTGTGGCGATCCATGCCGATGGTGGGGCCTACAAGCCACTCAACTGGATGAACGCGCCCAACACGCTCGTCGATCATGGCGATCACTGGGTGGTCACCAACCCCAAGTCGGAGACGCTCACGATCACGCTGCACGAGGTGATGAGCGACGTCTCCTCCGAGCTCGGCGAGGACCCGGGCTTGCAGAAGGACGGCGTCGAGGCGCATCTCCAAGAGCTGTTGGCAGCCAGCCCGCAGGCGATCGAGGACGGTCTCACCCTGGTTCGCCGGGAGTATCCCACGGCCATCGGCCCCATCGACCTCGTGTGTCGCGACCATGCCGACACCGTGGTGGCCGTGGAGGTGAAGCGCCGCGGCGACATCGACGGCGTCGAGCAGCTGACCCGCTACATCGAACGCCTGAAGCTCGACTCGTCGCTCGGCGAGATCCGTGGCGTGTTCGTGGCACAGGTGGTCAAGCCTCAGGCCAAGGTGCTCGCCGAGGCCCGAGGGTTCCGCTGGGTGGAGGTCGACTACGACACCCTCCGCGGCATGAAGCCCACCGACCTCCGCCTCTTCTGACAGCCACGATCACATCAGGGGTCAGACCCCAGATGTGATCGCCAGCCGTCACATCAGGGGCAGGGGGTGCCAGGCAGGATCGGCTTGGCGGCGACCTGGTAGGTGACGTCGGCGTCGGCGAAGAAGGTCAGCTGATCTGCCGCTGCGAGCACGGCGCCGACTTGCTCGGCTGCCACAACGCTGCACCCCGACGCGTCCGCCAACCGCACCGATGCGTCCGCTGGCCACTCGACGACACTGGGCTCGATCCCATCGACGGCGAAGTCGGTGAGATCATCGATCTCCTGGGCGGAGATGCCGTACGACACCGGTTCGAAGATGGTCTGCTCACCGAGTTCATCGGCACCCACCAGCGTCGTCAGATCATTGAGTTCGGCGATGAAGCCGGCGAGGGCTTGGCGGTCGGGCGTGGTCTCCTCGCCACCCTCGCCGGGCAACGCCAGACCCAACGCGTACGCCTCGTGGACGAACGTTTGGCCGTTCGCGTTGATCGTCACCCGAGCCGTCGACGCGTCGGCGATGTTCGTCGGCTGCTCGTAGTCGACATCGCGGAGGAGCCCCGCCTCGTCGGCAGCGGCCAAGATCGCCTGGATCCCCGTCTCACTGATCGGCTGCACCTGCACCGCAGGCAGTAGTGGACCGGGAAAGATCGCGATCTGAGCACCCGGGCCGAACACGCTGCCGTCGCCCGACACCAGCACGTTGGGCGTCTGCTGGAACGCGACTTCGCGTGTGGTGAACCCGCCGACCTCGACGTATTCGACCACCACCTCGTCGGCACCAGTTGGGTGCTGGTACCCATTGCCAACAGGCGGCAACGAGTCGTCGGCGGCGGGTGGAGCCGAATCGCTTCCGCAGGCAGCGAGCCCGGCGGCGACGACCAGAAATGTAGCGATGGCACGTGAACGCATGGAGTTCTGACGCTCGCCGGTGCACGGCGGTTCCCTCCCCGAATCATGAAGTGCCGCCCATGGTGTCCGACCAGCGGGACCGGGGCGCTACGTTCGCGACCATGAGTCAGGAAGTTCGCGGCATCATCGCTCGCGCCAAGGGCCAGCCCGTCACGATGGAAACCATCGTCATCCCCGATCCCGGGCCCGGCGAAGCGGTCGTGGTGATTCAGGCCTGCGGCGTGTGCCACACCGACCTGCACTATCGCGAAGGGGGAATCAACGACGACTTCCCGTTCCTGCTCGGCCACGAGGCCGCCGGCGTGGTCGAGTCGGTCGGCGACGGCGTCACCGATGTGGCCCCGGGCGACTACGTGATCCTCAACTGGCGTGCGGTGTGCGGCGACTGCCGAGCATGTCGTCGCGGCCAACCGCAGTACTGCTTCGACACCCACAACGCCACCCAGAAGATGACGCTCACCGACGGCACCGAGTTGTCGCCAGCGCTCGGCATCGGAGCGTTCTGCGACAAGACGCTGGTTGCTGCGGGCCAGTGCACCAAGGTGGACCCGGCCGCGTCACCGGCCGCTGCAGGCCTGCTCGGGTGCGGCGTGATGGCCGGCATCGGCGCCGTGATCAACACCGCCGAGGTCACCCGGGGCCAATCCGTTGCGGTGTTCGGTTGCGGCGGGGTGGGCGACGCAGCCATCGCCGGCGCCCGACTCGCCGGCGCGTCGACGATCATCGGCGTCGACATCGACGACCGCAAGCTCGAGTGGGCCAAGGGGTTCGGAGCCACCCACGTGTGCAACTCGAAGGAGACCGATCCGGTCGAGTTCATCCGCTCCGTCACCGGCGGCTTCGGCGCCGACGTGTGCATCGAGGCGATCGGCCATCCCGAGGTCTACAAGCAGGCCTTCGAAGCTCGCGACCTCGCCGGCACCGTGGTGCTCGTCGGCGTCCCGAATCCGGAGATGACGCTGGAGCTCCCGTTCATCGACGTGTTCGGCCGGGGCGGTGCGCTCAAGTCGTCGTGGTACGGCGACTGCCTGCCCTCGCGTGACTTCCCGATGCTGATCGACCTCTACCTGCAGGGCCGACTCGACCTCGACGGCTTCGTGAGCGAGACGATCGGCCTCGATGGGGTCGAGGAGGCGTTCCACAAGATGGAGCGCGGCGAGGTGCTGCGCAGCGTCGTGGAGTTCACCGCGACAGCAACCGCGACAGCCAGCCCGGCTGCACCAACGGCGGCGGGCTGACGATGGGCATCGAACTGGTGACCACCGACGGGATCTTCGCGCTCGATGGCGGCGAGTGGGAGGTCACCAACAACATCTGGATCGTCGGCGACGACCGTGAGGTGATCGTGTTCGATGCTGCTCACGATCATCAGCCGATCGTCGACGCCGTCAACGGACGCCGAGTGAAGGCCATCGTGCTCACCCACGGCCACAACGACCACATCAACGCTGCCGTGCCCCTGCGCGACGCCGTGGATGCCCCCATCCTGCTCCACGACGCCGACCGCATGCTGTGGGACGTGGTGTGGCCCGACGCCTCGCCGGACCGTGCGCTCACGCCCGGCGACACGCTCACCGTCGGCGGCCACCAGCTCGCCGTACTGCACACGCCGGGGCACTCCCCCGGTTGCTGCAGCTTCCACGATGCCGAGGCCGGTGCGGTGTTCAGTGGCGACACGCTCTTCTGCGGTGGCCCGGGCGCCACCGGTCGCAGCCACAGCGACGAGCCGACGATCCTTCGCTCGATTCGCGACACCCTGCTCACCCTCCCCGACCACACGGTCGTGCACACCGGCCACGGCGACTCCACCACGATCGGCGCCGAACGCGGCGGTGTGGCCGAACGCGCCGCCCAACTCGGGCTCTGAGGTTCGCACCGATGGTTGATCCACTGCCGATCGAGGGCATTGTCCAGCACTACCCGTGGGGCGATTCGACGTTCATCCCCGACCTGTTGGGCGTCACCGCCGACGGGCGTCCGTGGGCGGAGCTGTGGCTCGGGACGCATCCGGGCGGGCCCTCGACGATGCCCGATGGATCGCCGCTCAGCAGCATCACCGGTGAGCTGCCCTATCTGCTCAAAGTGCTCGCCGCTGCCCACCCCCTGTCGTTGCAGCTGCACCCGAACGACGCGCAGGCCCGAGATGGCTTCCTCCGGGGCGTGTACGCCGACGATCGCGCGAAGCCCGAACTGCTGTGTGCCCTCACCCCGTTCGATGCACTGTGCGGCGTGCGCCCCATCGCTGCCACCTTGACGCTGCTTGGGGCCCTCGGAGCGGAAGGGCTCGCGACCACCCTGCGCAACGACGGCATTGCGTCCACGATCGAGGGCCTGTACCGCCGCACGATCGACCCACGACCCACCGTGGTGGCCTGCGCCCACAGCGACCGGGCCGAAGCGCGCCTGGTCACCTCGTTGAGCAAGCAGTACCCGAATGATCCCAGCGTGGTGGTCACCCTGCTGTTGAATCGTGTCACGCTGCGGCCCGGCGAGGCGCTGCATCTCACTGCCGGCAACCTCCACGCCTACCTGTCGGGGGCCGGGATCGAGCTGATGGGTGCCAGCGACAACGTGGTGCGCGGCGGACTCACCGCCAAACCCGTCGACGTCGACGAATTCCTGCGGATCCTCGACCCGCGGCCGCTCGTGCACCCCGTGATGGTCGACGCACATCACCGCGGGCGATATCCGCTGCCCGAGGCCGGCTGCACACTGCTGCGGCGTCGATCCGGGCAACGCCCACACCTCTGATGGCCATCAGCTCGCCATCGATCTCAGCGGCGCCGCCCGCTACCTGCCAGCGGGCTGCACCATCATCCCGTCGAAGACCACCTTCGTCGCCATGCCATCCTGAGCCCCTGAGTGGGTTCCCCGAGCCCGGGGCTGCGGGAACAGGCGTGGGTTCCCCGAGACCCGGGCTGGGGGAACAGGCGGGGTCAGGAGCGGGTGGTCTTGCGGATTTCGACGATCTTCTCGTTGGCGGCATTGGCGTCGTCGCCCTGCTCGCTCAACAGCCTGGCGCGATCCTTCTCGGCTTCACGCGCCGCCTTGACCAGGTCGACGCGTTCCAGCGCAGCATCGACGCCGTGCTCGTGGATGAACTCGGCCCACTCCACCAGTTGGTCGACCATCTCGTCCTCGGGCACCACGGCCACGTTCTGGCCCTTCACGAACAGGTGCCCGCGCTTGTTGCCCGCAGCGATGCCCAGATCGGCATCACGAGCCTCGCCCGGTCCGTTGACCACACAGCCCATCACCGCGATCTGCAGCGGCAGCTTCTTGTCGGCGAATGCCTCCATTGCCTTGTTGGCAACGGCGATCACGTCGACCTCGGCGCGGCCGCACGACGGGCACGCGATCAAGTCGACGTTCTTGCGCTCTCGTAGACCCAACGCCTCGAGGAGCTGACGCCCCGCACGAGCTTCCTCGACCGGATCGGCCGTGAGCGAATAGCGGATCGTGTCGCCGATGCCTTCGAGCAACAGTGTGGCGATCCCAGCGGTGGCCTTGATCAAACCTGCGGGCGGCGGACCGGCCTCGGTGACTCCGAGGTGCAGCGGATGGTCGGTGACCTCCGACAACTGCCGGTAGGCCTCCACCATCAAGGGAACGCTCGATGCCTTCACCGAGATCTTGATCGCGTCGAATCCGACCTCGTCGAAGTAGGCAATCTCCTGCAGCGCCGATTCGACCATCGCTTCGGGCGTGGCACTGCCGTACTTCTCGTAGAGCGACGGGTCGAGCGAGCCGGCGTTGACACCGATCCGGATCGGGATGCCCCGATCGCGTGCCTCGGACGCCACGGCCTTGATGTGCTCGGGCTTGCGGATGTTGCCCGGGTTGAGGCGAAGGCCGTGCACCCCGGCTTCCATCGCGGCCAAGGCCATCTTGTACTGGTGGTGGATGTCGGCGATGATCGGCACCGGCGACCGCGGCACGATCTGTGCCAAGCCTTCGGCTGCTTCGGTTTCGTTGCAGGTGCAGCGCACGATGTCGGCGCCGGCCGCTGCGAGCGCGTAGATCTGCTGCAGCGTGCCCTCGACGTCGGCCGTCTTGGTGATCGTCATCGACTGGATGGTGATCGGGGCGTCGCCGCCCACCTTCACCTTGCCGACCGAGATCTGGCGGGTGGGTTTGCGCGTGACGAGTGAGCTGGAGACCTGCACGGTGTTCCTATCCGCCGATCGGACTGGTGATGTCGAGATACAAGCCGGTGAACATGAGCATCGACAGCACCACGATCACCCCCATGGCGAACGGCATCAGCCGCTCGACATCGGCAAAGTAGCGGCCCTTCATGTGGAGGCGCTTCTCCTGGAAGCGCTCGTAGATCGCAATGGCTGCGTGACCACCGTCGAGCGGCAGCAGCGGCGCCATGTTGAAGACGCCGACGAAGATGTTGAGGATCGCCAGCAGGTACAGCACGCCGGCCAGTCCACCGACGTCGCCGACGTCGTCGGACACGGTGGCGATCCCGTACATCGTGGTGGGCCGAGCGGCCGGGTCGGCGTTCTCGGTGTCGGTGACCTGATTGAACAGGTTGACCGGGTTGAGCACCTTGACGATGCCCTTCGACGACTCCCATGTCACCGGGAAGATGTCGGTGACGGCGTTGGTCGCCGAGCCGACGATGCCGTGATCTTCGTACAGCGGCGGGCTCGAACGAGGTGACACCGAGCAGGGCCGACCCGAACATCGGATTGTCCTGCGCCACGGTGGTGTTGGCACCGAGGCCGACCGGAATGGTCAGCGTGTCGCCGTCGCGGATCACCACGAGGTCGACGGTGTCGGCCGGTTCGAACTGGCGGATCGCTTCGCCGAGTTCCATCGGAGAGGTGACCGTTCGACCGGAGACCGACACGATCTCGTCACCGTCGCGGATTCCCGCCGCCCATGCGGGCAGGGACTCTGACGCCGGCTGACGATCACGCGAGGCTCGTCCTGAGCGGTGATCTCTCCCTGCGTGGAGTACACACCGAACAGCAGCACGATCGCGATGAGCATGTGCATGATCGAGCCCGCGGAGATCACCAGGAGACGCCTCGGGAACGTTGCTTGGCGGTAGCTGCGAGCTTCGTCCTCCGGCTCGACATCGTCCATCCGGTTCATGCCGATGATGCGAACGAACGCACCCAGCGGGATCGCCCGCACGCCGTACTCGGTCTCGCCTCGACGGAAGCTCCACAGCCGCGGGCCGAAGAACAAGAAGAACTGCGTGACCTTCATGCCGGTCCACTTGGCGGTGAGGTAGTGGCCCATCTCGTGCAGGAACATCGAGATCACCACGCCCACGACGAAGACGAAGATCCAGATGTTGACGAAACCGAGCCACACGAACAGCGCGGCGATTACCGCCATCGAGGCGATGCCCCGCCAGCCGCCGGCGACCTCGTCGTCGCCGTGCTCGCTGACGGCACCACCTGCCATGATCTCGCTCTTCATCCGGTCGCTGCGGCTCGGTGGCGGCAGCGGCTGACGGTGAGGTGGGGGTTGTCGTTGGTCGGGATTGGTGAGTTGGTCGGTCATCACGATCTCTTCGACAGAAGGTGACGGGCGATCCGCCGAGCCTCGGCATCGGCATCGATCACGTCGTCGACGGTGTGGGGGGTTGCACCATCATGCATCGCAAGTACACCAACACCGACGTCAGGGATCTCATTCCATGGAAGGTTTCCGTCGAGGAACGCGTCGACTGCGACCTCGTTGGCGGCGCTGAGCCACGCCGGCGCAGTGCCGCCGGCTCGACCGGCGTCGTAGGCGAGGTCGAGGCACCGGAATGTCGCGCGGTCGGGCGGTTCGAAGTCGAGCCGTTCGAGCTGCGACCAGTCGATGCGGCCGAACGGGCTGAGGATCCGGTCGGGATAGCCGATCGCGTAGCCGATCGGGAGGCGCATGTCGGGCAGGCTCAGCTGCGCAATGGTTGATCCGTCGGTGAACTCCACCATCGAGTGCACCACCGACTGGGGGTGCACGACCACGTCGATGTCGTCGTATGGCGTGCCGTACAGCTCGTGCGCCTCGATCACCTCGAGGCCCTTGTTCATCAGTGTGCTCGAGTCGACGGTGATCTTGGGACCCATGCTCCACGTCGGGTGCGCCAGCGCTGCCTCGACGGTGACCTCGGCCAGCTGTGCAGCGGTCCGGCCACGGAACGGTCCCCCGCTGGCGGTCAGGAGCAGGCGCTGCACCTCGCGGTCGGCAGCCACCGACGATCGAAGGCACTGGTGCAACGCACAGTGCTCGCTGTCGACCGGTACGAGCTCGGCGCCCGGTGTGGCCCGCAGGGGCTGGACGATCGGCCCAGCGGCGATGAGGCTTTCCTTGTTGGCGAGTGCCAGTCGTTTGCCGGCACGCAAGGTTTCGATCGTGACGGCAAGCCCGGCGAAACCGACCACTCCGTTGACCACGACGTCGGCACCATCGACCACGGCCGCGAGTTCGGCGACCACTTCCGTGCCCGGCAGCGCCTCGGCAACCGCCACTCGGGCGGTCTCGTCGGCAACGGCGACCCGTCGAGGCGACCAGCGGCGGGCCTGTTCGATCACGGCAGCGGCGGAGCTCCCGACGGCGAGCGCCACCACCTCGTACGAGCCGGGGACGCGTTCGTTCTCGGCCGCGATGACCTCGAGTGTCTGAGTGCCGATCGAACCGGTGGAACCGGCGATCGCCACACGGGTCGCGCTCACCGTGCTCGCCGCAACGGTGGGCGCTGCGCCGTGGCTCGTGGCGTGTGGGCTCGTTGCAACTCGCCACGTCGGTGGCCGGAGCGTTGCGTCAGAGCGCCAACCACGGCTCGACCACCAGCATGAGGTAGTAGACCCCTGGCAGCGCGAAGAGGAAGCCGTCGAAGCGGTCCAGCACGCCGCCGTGGCCCCGGATGATCGCTCCGAAGTCCTTCACGTCGAGGTTCCGCTTGAACATGCTCTCGGCGAGGTCGCCGAGCGGGGCGAGGGCCGAGATCACGATGCCGAGCATCAACAGATGGCTGGAGCTCGACCAGGTGTCGCTCAGGCCCTGCAGGCCGATCACCAGCAACACCACCAGCGTGAGGATCGTGCCGCCGAGCAGGCCTTCGAGCGACTTGTTCGGGCTGATCCAGGGGCGCAGCGGTGTGCGGCCGAACGCGGAGCCGACGAAATAGGCACCGATGTCGTTCGCGACCACGCCGATGGCCAGCAACACCAGCGTGTCAGTCCCCCACGGCGTGCCCTGACCGAAATTCGATTGCGCCAGGATGAGCGCCGCGAACGATCCGAGCACACCGATCCACACGATGCCGAGCATGGTGATCGCCATGTTCGGCATGGGCCCGGCCTCGACCGAGTCGGCGGCGATGAAGCTGATGGCCGCAGCGAGGAACGCGAATGCGATCACCAACGGCAACGCGCCGTCGCCCACCCAGTAGGCCGCCAGCGGCGCAGCCACACAGGCCACCACCCCAACAGCCATCACGGGCCGGTATCCCTTGTCGGTCACCCGAGCGAAGTACTCGACAGCGGCGAGGCCGATGACGACCGTCACGAACGCCATGGCGCCGGCGGTGCTCCACATCGTGAGTGCAAGAAAAACCGCTGCGAGGCCGAGCCCGGACGCCACGGCGATCGGCAGGTTGCGATCGCCTGCCACCGGCGGCTTCGCGCCTTCGCTGGGTGGACGCTGCGGCACCGAGTCGCGACGACGGGGATCGGGACGTCGCGGCATGCCTGATGGATCGGTACCGATCGTGATACGGGCGGGCTCACGCCGAACCGCTTCGGTCGAATCCACCACAGGGACGGCTCCGGACGGGCGTTGAGCGGCCGGCGCAGGCGGAGCGTCGTCGGCAGGGACGTCATCGTCCCAGGTGAGCTCGCCGGTGGGGTCCTTCGGCGCTTGCGCAGCAGCAAGGTCCGCAGCGGTGGCGCTGGCGAACGACGACCAGACGTCGACGTCTTCGGCGGGGTCGGGCGCCTGCGCAGCAGCAGCGATCCGCGGGATCTCACCCGTCGGCGGATCGGTCCAGTGCGGCAACGCTCCCGACTCGTCGGAGGAGCCGAAGCTCAATTCGGAGCTGACGCGCTCGTCATCGAACGAGACGGCGGGCTGTTCGGTGGTGGCGCCGAACAGGGGCCCCCCGAATTCCTCGTCGTCGAAGTCGTCCATCTCGCTCTCGAATGGACCTGGCTTGCGACGCGAGGCGCCGTCACCCTCGTTCCAGTCACTCATCGCTGTGTCCTTCCCCCCGCTGATCGATGTGTCGACATTGCTGCATCAGTCATACCTCGAGCAGTTCCTGCTCTTTGCGCCCCAGGGCGGCGTCGATGTGCTCGACGTGCTCGTGGGTGACCTTCTCGAGTTCCTTCTCGGCGCGTTCGAGTTCGTCGGCGGAGATCTCACTGGCCTTCTCGGCGGTCTCCATGGCCTTGCGAGCGTCTCGGCGAGCGCCCCGAATCGCGATGCGGCCGTCTTCGGCCATGTGCTTGACCACCTTGACGTACTCGCGTCGACGCTCCTCGGTGAGCTGCGGCAGCGACAAGCGGATGGCGATGCCGTCGTTGTTCGGCGACACGCCGAGATCGCTGTCGCGAATCGACTTCTCGATCGCCTCCAAGGTGCTGCGATCGTGCGGCTTGATCAGCAACTGCCTGGCCTCGGGCACCGAGATCGACGCGAGTTGCTGCAGCGGCACCTGCGCACCGTAGTACTCCACCGAGATGCGCTCGACGAGCGATGGCGTCGCACGACCGGTGCGCACCGTCGAGAACTGCGACTGCGTGTGCTCCACCGCGTTGTCCATCTTCTCCATTGCTTCGAGCAGGGTCTCGTCGATCACGGGGCCAGCGTACCCAGAGCGACCCTGGCCACAAGAGCATGGCCCCGCAAGACCGCCTCCGCCGACACTCGACAGGAGCCTGGTGCAGGCCGAATCGAGTGGGTCAGACCTCGTGGACGAGCGTTCCCTCGCGGCCGCCCTGCACGATGCTGCGCAGCGAACCGGGCTTCGACATGTCGAACACCACGATGGGGATGCCGTTGTCGCGACAGAACGCGATTGCCGTTGCGTCCATCACCTTGAGGTTCTTGGTCATCACTTCGAGGTAGCCCACCTCGTCGTACTTGGTGGCGCTTGCGTCGTGGCGAGGATCCGCGGTGTACACACCGTCGACGCCTGAGTGGGTGCCCTTGATCACCACGTCGGCTTCGATCTCGGCAGCTCGCAGCGCTGCGGCGGTGTCCGTGGTGAAGAACGGGTTGCCCGTGCCAGCCGCGAAGATCACGACGCGGCCCTTCTCGAGGTGACGCACCGCCCGCCGACGGATGTACGCCTCGGCGATGCGCGGCATCTCGATGGCCGATTGGACGCGTGTGTCCTGGCCCAGGCGCTCGAGCGCATCCTGCAGCGCAAGTGCGTTCATCACGGTGCCGAGCATGCCGATGTGGTCGGACTGTGTTGCGTCCATCCCGCTCAACGAGCCGGTACGCCCCCGCCAGAAGTTGCCGCCGCCAACGACCACGGCGACGTCGACGCCCAGGTTCTGGCGCAGATCGACGATGTCGCGTGCCGTGGCTTCGAGTGTGGCGCCGTCGAGTCCCTTGCCGGACTCGCCCGCCAACGCCTCACCCGATGGCTTGAAGACAATGCGCTTCCAGCTCGGTCGCGGCCCGCCACGGGGATGGATCGGATCGTCGCTCATCGGGACCTGAGAGTACCGCGCCGCACGTCCCCCGACGTAATGCCCCGCCCAGATCCGAAGCTTCGCCGCACCACCTCCGGATTTCGCCGCTCCACCACCTCCGAAATTGCTCCACCACCTCCGAAATTGCCCCGGATCGTGACGCTCAGCGTCACGAATCCGCGGCAATTTCGGGTGGTTTCGGGCGGAGGGGCGGTTGTCAGCCGATTTCGACTTGGGCGAAGCTCACGATGGTGGCTCCACCGATGAACTGGCTGACCGACTGCTTGTCGTCCTTGGCGTAGGGCTGGTCGAGGAGCGCAACGTCTTTGAAGAACCCGTTGATGCGACCTTCGACGATCTTGGGCAGTGCCGCCTCGGGCTTGCCCTCGTTGCGGCTGATGGTTTCGAGCGTGGCACGCTCGGCAGCCACGACATCTTCGGGGATGTCGTCGCGGCTCAGGTACTTCGGGCGGGCGAATGCGATGTGCACCGCCACGTCGTGGGCCACCTCCGGCGTGCCGCCGGCGATCTCGACGAGCACGCCGTTGACGCCGCGTCCGCCCTGCATGTGCTGGTAGTGGCCGATGACGTTGCCATCGGCTGCCTCGATGCGCTTGACCTGACCGAGACCGATGTTCTCCTTGAGCGTCACCTTGAGTTCTTCGAGCTCGGCGGCGCGCTGGCTGACTGCGTCGACGCCCTTGGCTGCGACGAGCGCGACGAGCGCGTCGGCCTCGGCCTTGAACTGGTCGGAGCCGGCGACGAAGTCGGTCTCGCTCTTGAGCTCGACGATGGCACCGACGTTGCCGTCGATCAGCAGGCTGACCACGCCCTGCGACGCTTCGCGATCTTCACGCTTGGCGCTTGCGGCCAAACCCTTCTCGCGGAGCCAGGTCTTGGCAGCCTCGATGTCGCCATCGTTCTCCTGCAGGGCCTTCTTGCAGTCCATCATCCCGGCGCCGGAGGATTCGCGGAGGGCTTTGACGTCTTGTGCGGTGAATGACATTGCTTCAGCTCTCCGGGATTGCTTGAGGGGTTGCTTGGGGGGTTTCGTCGGTGCTCTCTGCGGGGGCAGCAGCCGGCGCCGGAGTTTCGGCCGACGGGGCGGGCTGCTCGGTGTTGGCAACGGGACCAGTGGTTTCCGCTGGCACGGATTCCGGCACCGGCTCGGACTTCGAGTCGGCGGTTGCCGACGACTGATCAGCGCCGGTGGCCGGCGCAGCGGCCGGGGCGTTCTGCGCAGCCGACAGACGGGCATCGCGGTCGGCCTGCGCCTGGGCGGCGGCGTCACGTGCTGCGGCCTGTTCGGCGGCGAATGCTGCAACCTCTTCCGGGCTGCGCTCGACCGCAGGTGCCGGAGCGGGGTTGCGCTTGTTGGCGATGAACCGACCCTCTTCGACGGCGTCGGCGATGACGCGGGCGAACAGGCTGTTCGAGCGGATGGCGTCGTCGTTGCCCGGGATCGGGTACTGCACCACTTCGGGGTCGACATTGGTGTCGACCACGGCCACCACGGGGATGCCGAGCTTGTTCGCCTCGGTGACGGCGATGTGCTCCTTCTTGGTGTCGAGCACGAAGATGGCGTCGGGAGCCTTCTTCATGCCACGCAGACCACCGAGGTTGCGCTGCAACTTGGTGAGCTCACGGTCGAGCAGGAGGGCTTCTTTCTTGATCATGGCGTCGAACTCGCCGGACGCCTGCATGCGCTCGTATTCGAGCATCTTGTTGACGCGCTTGGAGATCGTCTCGAAGTTGGTCAGCATGCCGCCGAGCCAACGCTCGTTCACGTACGGCATGCCGCACTTGTCGGCGTAGCTCTTGACGGGGTCCTGGGCCTGCTTCTTGGTGCCGACGAACAGCACCGTGCCGCCACCGGCGACGAGATCGCGGACGAAGCCATAGGCGTTCTCCACTCGACCGAGCGTCTGCTCGAGGTCGATGATGTAGATGCCGTTGCGCTCGCCGAAGATGAAACGCTTCATCTTCGGGTTCCAACGACGGGTCTGGTGACCGAAGTGGGCGCCGGCTTCGAGCATCTGACGCATGGTGATGACAGCCATGATGGTTCTCCTTGTTGCGGTTGATCCTGCTGGCCGGCGCTCTCGGTGAGAACGACCGCATGTGACCTGCGGGAAAGGTGAGACGTCGCTGCGAACAGCGGTCGGTCCGGGCGGATCGACCCCGGCGATGCTATCGGGGTGATTCCTGCTCCCGACACGCTGTTCGCTCAGCTCGAGCCGAGCACCTCCCGCCACCCCGCCACCCGCCACCTGCCAGCCCGCCCAGCCAAGCGATGAGTTTCCGCGCGACCCGTCCGCGCGAAGACTCATCGCTCGGGGTTCGACCGGCCAAGCCATGAGTTTCCGCGCGACCCGTCCGCGCGAAGACTCATCGCTCGGGGCCGGTGAGTGACCGTGGTGTCGGTGTTGACGCTGGGGCCGGCCCCGCGCAGCGAGGTCGAGCAGGGGGTGCGGGGCGGGCGGGGGTGCCGTCGAGTGGGATGAGGCGGGGGCGGGAGCGCAATTCACCGATGTAGGGCGCCGGGTCGACGTAGGTGTCGCCGACTCGCACGCTGAAGAAGAACGTCTGCGAGGCGCTGCCGATGGCGACGCCTGCGAGCACTGCGTCGCCGACTTCCACCGATGTCGAGGTGAGCTGGCCGTACGTGTGACGCCACCCACTCGGCAGCCGCACCACCACGTAGTCGACGCCGACGACGGTGCCGGCGAACTCCACCCGGCCACTCGCCGCTGCCTGCACCGCTGCGCCAGCGCCCACCCGGTAGTCGAGGCCACGATTTCCTGCACACCACACGCACGGAGGTGCTCGGAACGGATCGACCACGATCCCGTCCACCGGTGCCTGCCAGCAGGTGCGCGCGGTTGCGGTGGATGCCCCGAGGGCAACGCAGAGCAGCATCGTGGTGACGCCAGCGGTGAGACGGCGCGGCCACGGCCGCGAACGAGGGAGTGGGTACAGATGGACCATGGTGGATCCTCCTGGCAGTGCCGGTCAGCACCGACGTGGGTTCAGGCGACGCCGGCAGCGACCAGGCGCGAGCGGAGGTGCAACACCGATTTGGTGTGGATCTGGGACACGCGGCTCTCGGTGACCTCGAGGACCTGTCCGATCTCGGCGAGGGTCAGGCCCTCGTCGTAGTACAACGACAACACGAGCTTCTCCCGATCGGGGAGCTTGGTGATCTCGGCACGCATGATCTGGCCGAGCTCGACGTCTTCGACCGCCGCCGACGGTGAGCCGGATCCCGGCCCGTCGAGCGCCGCGGGCTCCGCCCCTGCCTCGATGGCGCGGTCGAGCGGCCCAACCGTGGCGCTCGCGATGGCCGACAGCCACCGCGTGAGTTCGACAGGAGAGATCTGCAGATGGGCGGCGAGTTCGTCGTCGGTGGGGGCTCGGCCTGCCTCGTGTTCGAGTTCGGAGATCGCGGATTGCACCAAGCGGGCCCGACTCCGAATCGACCGGGGCACCCAGTCGAGCTTGCGGAGACCGTCGTAGATCGCGCCGCGAATCCGTGGGACCGCGAAGGTCTCGAACTTCACGCCATGGGACGGATCGAATCGTTCCATCGCGTCGATCAGGCCGATCACGCCGGAGCCGACGAGGTCGCCGCGATCGACGGTGGACGGCAGCCCCGCACCAACCCGCCCGGCCACGAACTTCACCAGCGGCGAGTAGTGGACGATCAGGTGGTCGCGCGCCGCGGGGTTGCGACGGTTGAGCCACCGGGTCCACTGCATCTGGAGGTCGGCGTCCTCGAGAACAGGTGTCATGCTCTCGGGTGAGCGTCGCGGTAGGCGGACGACAGCCGCTCGCGGCTGACATGGGTGTATCGCTGCGTGGTGGACACGTCGGTGTGTCCGAGGAGTTCCTGCACCGATCGGAGGTCGGCGCCACCGTCGAGGAGATGCGTGGCGAAACTGTGACGGAGAGCGTGCGGGTGCGTCGGGCTCGTCGAGCGACGGTCGATGATGCGGCGCACGTCGCGCGGCGTGAGGGCCGTCCGCGTTCGTTGCCGAACAGCACGTCGCCTTGCTCTGGAGGCACCACGTCGTGTCGCACCGCCAGCCATCGACGCACCGCCGCGACCGCAGGCTCGCTGATCGGAACACGACGCTCCTTGGAACCCTTGCCCCACACGTGGGCAGCCACTGCTCGTCAACGACACCGACGACGACCTGGAGCCCACACAATTCGCCGACACGCAAGCCTGAACCGTAAAGCAGTTCGAGCACCGCGTCGTCGCGTCGCCGCCGCCAATCGGGCTCCGACTCGTCGCTTGGGCCGTCGAGCAGTCCGGAGAGCTCGCGCTGATCGAGCACGCGCGGGAGCCGCCCGCCACCCGCCGGAACCGACACACCACTGGTGGGATCGACGGTTGCCCCACCAACAGCGACCAGCCAGCGGTAGTAGCGCCGGATTGCCGCCACCTTGCGAGCAATGGTCCGCCGAGCAAATTGCCGTGTGGTGAGAAAGGCGAGGTAGCGACGGATCGTGGTGCGCTTCACACGTGCTGGGTCGACCAGGTCGCTGCGCGCACACCAATCGGCAAACGATCGCAGGTCGGAGGTGTAGGCCGCCACCGTGTTGTCGGACAGCGAGGTGAGCGTCGCGGCAAAGTCGTCGATTCGCCAGGCACTCACGCGGATCATCGTATTGCGCGTCGCCGCTGACAGGGATGATCATGCGAGGTCGGCCCAGTCGTCGATCGCTTCGAACCATCCCGCCGTCTCGCGCAGCCAGCCGGCGTGTTCGAGTCGGGCGACCGCCATCGCCATCTCCACGAGGGATCCGCCGCAGCGCAGCACGAACATCTCGAGGGTGCACGGTTCGTGGCGGCACGCGTCGATCAGGACCCGGTCGGCCGAACTGGGCAGCGCCCGCGGATCGTGGCGTCGCCGCCCGCTGCGGCGCTGGTCGAGCCCGAGCGCCATCAGCACATCTGCGGTTTCGGTCACCGGCGCCGCGCCGTCGCACAGCAGCTTGTTGGTGCCGAGCGCAGCACGGCTGTCGAGCGCTCCGGGCACGGCGAACACTGCGACGCCGCGCTCGGCCGCTTCGCGTGCGGTGATGAGGCTGCCGCCGCGTTCGCGGCTCTCCACCACCACCAGCACCTCCACCAGAGCCGCAAGGATGCGGTTGCGGAGTGGGAACCGGAACGCGTCGGGCGCGGTGCCGGGCGGCCACTCGGAGATCACGGCGCCGCGGAGCGCCACTGCCTCCCACAACGACGCATGGGTTGCCGGATACGGTCGATCGGGCCCGCTGCCCACCACCGCAATGGGCCGGGCCTGCTCGACGGCCAGGGCACCGCGATGCGCTGCACCATCGATGCCCTTGGCCAGCCCGGACACCACGGCCACCCCCTCGGCCGCCAGCTCGTGGCCAAACCTCGCCGCTGTCTCACGCCCTCGTTGGGTGGCGTTGCGCGTGCCCACGATGCCCACACGACGGGCGTCGAGCGCGGTGAGGTCGCCACGAACGAACAGAGCAGCCGGGCGACGCGGGTCGTCCAGCAACACCGGCCGGGTAGTCGTGGTCGCCAACGGTCACCACGCTGAACACCCGCCGCGACGCACTGGTCGTGTACACGGTCGGGCGACCGCAGGGCAGCGTTGCGCCGCCACGTGGCTGCGAGGTCGGGTTCGCGCCGCAACAGCGTTGCGAACGGTTCCGGTGGCGACACGTCGCCCGAGGCGATCGCGAACGCCGCCTCGGGCGTTCGACCGGCGAGCAGGCCGTCGAGGCGTTTCGTGGTCATCCGGTCGAACCCGGCCAACGAGGCGACGTAGCCCGCGGTGGCACTCACGCGGCACGCCCTGAGTGCGACGATCGGGCGAAGGTGGCCCGAAACCGCAACGCCATCGCAACGTCGACATCGGCGACGCAGGGGTCGAGGTGACCGCGAAGGTCGGCAATGGTTCGAGCGACGCGCCGCACACGGTGGTAGCCGCGCCCGCTGAGGCGGTCGTGCTCGAGTTCGTTGCGCAGCAAGACGCGCCCCGCCGCGTCGAGCGCCGCGAACTCGTCGAGCCGCGACACCGACAGCGCGCCGTTGAGGCAGCCCTGACGGTCGACGGCGAGCTGACGCGCGCACGCGACGCGCGCGGCCACGTGTGCCGACGACTCGCCGGGTTCGTTCACCAGCAGGTCGTCGATGGCCGGACGGTGCACCGGCACCCGCAGATCGAACCGGTCGAGCAGCGGCCCGGACACCCGCCGGGCGTAGCGGTGCAGCACCGCGTCGCCGCACACGCATGCACCGGGCGCCCCGCCGCCGCACGGGCACGGGTTCATCGCTGCCACGAGGAGGAAGTCGGCGGGCAGGATCGCGTTGACCTCGCTTCGGTCGACGTGGGCAACTCGCGATTCGAGTGGTTGACGCAACCCGTCGAGCACCGACGGTGCGAACTCGGCGAGTTCGTCCATGAACAACACGCCGCCAGTGGGCGATCGACACCTCGCCAGGTCGAATCACACGCGAGCCGCCGCCCGACGAGCGCCACCTGTGACGACGTGTGGTGCGGCGATCGGAACGGCGGCCTGCGCACCAGGCCACCCGGTGGCAATGGGATCCCCGCAGCCGAGTGCATCATCGTCACCTCGAGCGCACGGTCTCGGTCGAGCGCCGGCAGCAGCCCCGGCAAGCGTGCGGCCAGCATCGTCTTGCCGGCGCCTGGCGGGCCGATGAACAACGTGTGGTGTCCGCCGGCGGCTGCGATCTCGAGGGCGTGCCGGGCCACCGGTTGGCCTTGGACATCAGCCAGGTCGGGTGGTGGGTGCGTCGGCGGTGCATCGAGGTGCGCCGAGGTCGAGGTCGTGGTCCGGCCACGGTTGCTCGGCGAGCAGCGCCTCGACGAGTTCACGAAGGTTGGCCACCAACCGGACGCGTCCCAAGCGCCACCACCTGCGCTTCGACAGCGCTCTCGATCGGCACCACGACATCTCGGTCGTCGAGCGCGCCGACCATCGGCGCCACGCCGTTGACCGGCCGCAGCGAGCCGTCGAGGCCGAGTTCGCCGATGAACGCCATGTGCTCGATCGACTCGACCGGGATCACCCCGCTGGCGGCGAGCACCCCGACGGCGATGGCGAGGTCGAGCCCAGATCCGGCCTTTCGGTCGCCCGACGGTGCGAGGTTCGCGGTGATCTTGTGCTTGGGCCAGCGGAAAACCACTGCTCTCGACCGCAGCGCGGGCACGGTCGCGCGACTCACGGATCGACAGGTCGGGCAGGCCGACGAGGCTGAAGCCGGGCAGGCCCGACGCCACCTGGACCTCGACGTGGATGAGGTGCCCTTCGGCACCGCAGGAGCACGGCTGACGGGACGGATGCGAACATCTCGTACACCTCCTTCGATCGGCGGCGAACCGCGCTGGACATCGAGGAGGGACGCAATGGGCCCCACGACCCGGCCGAACGAAACGCTCGACCCGTGACGACGACTGTAGCGAGGGGGTGTCACATTCCGACCCCGTCCCACTCGCCGAACCGAGGTGCTGCCGATCGGTGATTCGTCGTGCGACAATGCATCGCTGTGACGGTCGGCTCCTTCGTTCATCCCCACGCCAACCCGGCCGTGCAACCGGGCCACGCCGTGGCGCAGTCGCTGCACATGGCGTTGCCGTGGGCGTCCTCGCTGCTGACGGCTGCGCTCGCGCGTGCGGTGGCGGCGAAGCACCGAGCGCCGAGCGGTTCTGCGGCGAGATCCTGGCCAACGCGAGCGAACTCACCACCCCGGAGATCACCGACGCACGATGACATCGACTCGTTGCTCGACCTCTACCGCGACATCGCCTCGCTGGCGCCGCTGGCCGTCGAGGACGAGTGGAATCAGATCGTGACGCGCCTACGAGACGGCGAGCACGGTGGTGATCGGCGACGAGGACTCGGAGCAGGCAGCGCTTGACAGCGATCTACGCCGTCGGAGCGAGGCTGCCGTCAGCGGTCCAGCAGTGGTTGCCGAACAATTGCGCCGTCGAGATCGGGCCGGTGTTCACCATCGTGCCGCAGGGCCCTGCCGACAGCACCGTTCCGTCGACCACGACGCCGTGAGATCGACACGCCGTGAGGATCAGCGCGGTCAGGCGATTTCGCCGCGGCGCAGGATCACCTTGTCGACGAGGCCGTAGTCGCGGCCCTCCTCGGCGGTGAACCAACGGTCGCGCTCGGAGTCGGCCTGGATCTGCTCGAGCGTCTGACCGGAGTGCTCGGCGATCAGCGTGGCCATGCGCAGCTTGGTGTAGCGCAGCTGCTCGGCCTGGATCGCGATGTCGGACGCCTGACCACGCAGACCGGCGAGCGGCTGGTGCATCATGATGCGGGCGTTGGGCAGCGTGTAGCGCTTGCCCTCGGCGCCGGCGGTGAGCAGGAACTGCCCCATCGAGGCGGCGAGGCCGAGACACACGGTGGCGACGTCGCAACCGACGAACTGCATGGTGTCGTAGATCGCCATGCCGGCGGTGACCGAGCCACCGGGGCTGTTGATGTAGAGCCAGATGTCCTGGCCGGGATCTTCACCCTCGAGATAGAGCAGCTGGGCGCAGATCTGGTTGGCGATGTCGTCGTTGACGTCCGATCCGAGCATCACGACACGGTTCTTGAGGAGGCGGTCGAACACGGCGGAGCGTGGATCGAAGCCACCCTCGAGAGCGAGCGGGGCGGTGAGTTCCGACATGGACCACACGCTACCGGCGCCGGTCGGATCGGCGACCGGCGGGTCAAGTGCGGTGATTCGCATGATGTTGTAGACGGCGGCTCGATGTAGAACCAGGCCCGGTTTCGTTGTCGACCGATGTAGCGCAGCTTGCGTGCACCGGCGATGGTTTTGGTCCAGCCGAACGGTTCCTCGATCCGCTTGCGTATCCGCTGCGTCACGATGTGGCCGGGGTGGCGGGTGGTGCGACCATCGATCGCGGATCGTCGGTTGATGGTGTTCTCCGCGACGTGCGGAGTGAACCCCGAAGCCGCGTGTCTTGGCGACGAAGTCGCGGGTGTCGTAGGCCTTGTCGGCAGCGATGGTGCGTCGCCGTTTCGATGCCGGCAACCGAGCCAGCATCTCGACAGCTGTGTCGCGTTCGGCGTAGCCGGTGGCGGCGGTGAGCTCTGCGTCGACGATCAACGCGTTGCGGTTCTCCATCAGCAGATGCCCCGCGTAGGACATCTTCGCCGCAGTCGCGAATGACTTGCGCGCCAGGCGGGCTTCGGGATCGGTCGTGGACTGATGCGTGTCGTTGGATCGCTTCTCGCCATGCCATTGCCACTTCGGCGTTGCGTCCGAGCGGTGGTTCTGATGGTGCGCGGTCTTTGGGTTTGAAGCTCTTGTGCGACGCCCACGCCTCGAGCAGGGTGCCGTCGACGGAGAAGTGATCCGACGAGATGTAGCGGGCAGCTTCGCCTGGTGCACCGCTGCGGCGAAGAACTGATCGGCGATATCTGCGTCCAACAGTCGATGACGGTTCTTCGAGAATGTCGACGCGTCGAAGGCCGATGGTCGATGCGCAGATCGAGGAACCACTTGAACAACAAGTCGTAGCTCAACCGTTCGCAGAACGCCCGCTCCGAACGGATCGAGTACATCGCCATCAGAATCGTCGCCTTCAACAGGGACTCGGGCGGCACACTCGAGCGGCCGGTGCCGGCGTACATCTGGTCGAACGTGTCATCCATCTCCGCCAGGACCGAGTCGACGATAACTCGGATCCGTCGGATCGGATGATCGGCCGGGATCAGGTCCTCGGTGGACAAGGTCGTCAACATCGCCAACTGAGGATCAGGTGCACCACGCATCCCCCCATTCTTTTCGATTTCGACGCCGAACGCGAGCACCTCAGCCGAATTTCAGCACCCTGCTACCGTCGGGAGCATGGTCCTGACCGCGAAATTCCTCGCCAACCCGATTGTGATACTGCCGAACATCGAGACCACAGTCACACTCCGCCTGTACAGCGACGAAACGGTTACCCGAGGAGTCGCCATCGCTTCATCTGGCGACCTGCGAGATCACGTTCGGCTTGGCGCATCAGCGTCCACGATTGCACCCCACCAAATCGTGGACATCCCCGTGACCATCCTTGTACCATCGTCGCTCGCTGCCGGCACATACACGCTCAATGCTGAAGTGCAGGTCGCTGCATCGCAGCAACTCCATTCTGGACCGGAATCGCCGATCCAATCATCGACAAGCAGCGAAGGCACGACGTCGCTGACCCTCGCACGCTCCGACCAGAGCACTGACGACGTCGTTCTAGCCACTGTTGCGGTGGAGGTTGCGACGCACAGCGATTACGCCATCGTGTTGACGCCACCCCACACACGCGGTTCGTCCGCACGTCGCCATGTCGATTCGCGTTGCGAACACGGGCAACGTCCCGCTTGAGCTCGACGTGTCGGCCGAACTGGTCAGCGACGAGATCAGAATCGAGCCTGACCAGACAACGCTCACGGTGCTACCGGGGGCCACAACGGAAAGCCCGCTGCTCGTCACGCCGAACCGACGATATTGGGGTGGGCCGACGATCGACCATGCCTTCGTGTTGCGAGCGACGTCTACAGCGGGCCGAACTGACGAGTTGGCCGCAACGTACCAGCAACGACCGCGTGTGCCGAATTGGCTTGGCCCAGCAGCCGCAGGCGCTTGTGCTGCGTTGCTCATCGGCGTCGTTGCCTGGTTCTCACTCCTGCGCCCATGGGTCCAGGACACCGCCGACCAGGCCGCCGCCGATGCGATCGAGCAGGACCGGACAGCGATGCGCGCACGCATCGACGAACTTGAGGCCGCTGCCGCCGAGGCGGAGGAACTCCCGCTCGGAACCCCCTTCGACATCCGCCTCGATGTGGAACCGACGGAGGGCGACATCGAGGCGACGAGCGCAAGTGCGGACCCGGGCACCATCATCTCGGTCACTGACGTGGTGTTTCAGAATCCCACCGGCGCGGTCGGGACGGTGTCCTTGCGGCGCGACGACGAGGTCGTGCTGCAGTCCGAGCTTGCCAACTTCCGAGACTTCGACCTTCACTTCGTAGCGCCATATGTGTTCGAGGACGACGTGGAGATCGTGTTCGAGGTGGACTGCCGCACTCCTGGCGCCGGGCAGAGCACCTGCCCGATCGGGGTTTCTCTCGTCGGATTCGTCGACGAGGCCGACTGACCGTCAGCGCAGGGCGGAGCTGCGGTGCACTGCGTCGCTGCCCGAGGAGGTGCCACGACTCGACACCAGCAGCTCGACCTTGACCTCGGCGAAGTTGTCGGGTTGGCCGGCCACGGTGAACATCATCGGTCCGGTGCGAGTGTTGGGTAGTACGACCACGGTGTGGGCGAAGGTCCCGTCGGTATCGACGACGAGAAGGTGTGGGGACGCCGTACCCGGCTGGGTCAGTTCGACTGTCGACCCGGCCGGAAAACCCGAACCGAACACCGTCACCGTTTGGCCGGCACCAGCGACCGTTGGGAGGAGATCGAGCGTGGGGTCGGCCACGGCCTCGCCCTCGAGTAGACGCGGTGACGACCGACCCGTCGCCGAGCTCGAACGTGGCGAGAGCGGTTGCCACCCCGACCTCGACCGGCGCGAACTGCACGTCGATGGCACACGTCGCCCGGGGAGCAAGCGAAGCGCCGCTGCACCCGTCGGACGCCACGGAGAACACACCTGGAGGCTCCACCGAGGTACCCCTGACTCTGAGCGGATCCGACCCGGCGTTCACCAACGTGACGGGCTGACTCTGTTTTGCACCGACGACGGTCGGCTCGAACCTGACGGGAGCGGCCGATGCACTCTCCGCTGCGGGAGGCGGCCTGGTCGTGGAGGTCGTCGCCGGCCGGGTCGTCCTGGGGGGCACGGTGGGCCGTGGCGGTGGTGCGGTGGTCGATTGCGGGATCGTGGTCGTCGTCGTGGTGGTGGTCGTCGTGGTCGTGGTGTCGAGCACGTCGGTGATCGAATCCATGCGATCGGCGACCCACAACGCCCATTCGTTCGCCCGGCCTCCAATCGACGTTGATTCCGGGGTCAGATTCTCCGCGCTGGCGAACACGATCCAGCGTCCGTGCTGCGAGATGACGATTGGGCCCGCAGGGCGGGCGGTTGCGAGTTCGGTGAGTTCGACGTCAACGAGTGGGCCAGCGTCCGATGACAACAGCCGGATGGCGTCGCCGCGCCGGTAGACGACCTGGTTCCCGTCGGCAGACAGCGCTGGGTGAGTGGCATCATCGACAAGAACCCGGGCAGTCCCTGATCTCCGATCAACGCCGACCACGTACGGGTCGACGACGGGCAGCGTGATCGCGGGCGATTCACCGACCACGGCGTTGTCAGCACCGGTCGACTCGAAGACGACAAAGGAACCATCGGCGGAGATGGTGGGCCACGAGGAATCGGCGTTCGAGGGCTCACCCGACGAGGTCTGTGACAGCAACTCCGGTTCGGTCGACATCGATGACGTCGTCCAGAGGTAGACGTTTGCGGGCGCCGGGTCAAACGGCGTGGTGCCCGGCCCTGCGGCGAAAACCACCGTCCCGCCGTCGGCCGACACGTCGACAGCGGCCGCTGTCACCACGCCGGGAGATGGGGCAGCGGCAGCGTCGAAGGCATGGCTGAGCACGTGTGGCTCGTCGGACGACGGGCGCTCGTAGCGACGGATCTCTCGGCCGGTCGACCACACGATAGTCGCACCGTCAAACGACAGCGCAGGTGCAGCAGCACGAGTCGCTGGAGGCGTTTGAGCGGGGAGGGTCGGTGGCGGATCGACGCTGTCGGGGACGGTGAACTCGGCAGCTGTGTTGTCTGCAGCAATGCTGTCCAGGGCAACCGTGTCGATCACGGCGCCCACCGGAAGCGGGAGATCCCCGTTTGCTGCGCAACGGTCGACCACGGTCAGGCGCACCTGGGCATTGTCGGGTTCGACAACCGAGTAGGCAACCATGCATCCGTTGCCGCTGACGCCCGGTGCCACGCTGCCCAGTTCAGCGACGGGTCGACTCGTGTCATCAACACGATCGCGGACCCAAACCCGTCGCGTCATCGGCAGGACATCGTCTGGGTTGGCGGTGGCGCCCGGATTGGTAGCACCGTCGGGAGGAGCGGCGACGACTTCGTAGGCAACGATTGCGCCTGTCTCCGAGATTGCCGCTGCGGCTGTCTCCGAGACGTCTTGGATGGTTCCGTTCGGGTCGAGCGACAGCACGTCAAGTGCGATCGGGCCGGCCGCCGACTGTGCACCTGTGTCCGATCCAAATGCGCTGACAAGGCCGACGGCGAGGGCTGCTGCGCCAATCACCATTGCTCGGCTCCGGCTCGACGTAGGCATTGTGCCAACAATTTACAGGTTCCGACAGGTCGTTCAGCGGGCGACGCCGCTCATCACCACCACGACCCGTTCGGTGGGTTGCACCGCTTCGACCATCGCCAGCAGTCCGGCGAGCCCGGCGCTGCCCGTGGGGCTCACGTCGAAGCCGGCAGAGCGGGCCAATGCGTGCGCCGCCACGATGTCGGCCTCGGTGGCCACGATCGGCGCATCGCCCCAACTGGTGATCGCGTCGAACACCCCGAGCCAGTCGTAGGTCTCGTCGTCGAGGATGCCGTCGGCGAGCGAGTGCGGGTCGTCCCACGGCGTCATCAGCTCGGACCACAGCGGTGCTGCCAGATCGGATCGACCGTCGGCCCCGGCATCGAGCGCCCGGTGCCAGGCTCGCGCCAGCGGCGCACATCCCGCGGCCTGCACCGCCTCGAGCCGGGGAGACCCCGACCGGCCGGCCACCGCTGCGCCAACGCACGTTGCGAACGCCCCGCCACCGACCTGCACGAAGATGCGATCCAGGTGCCCCACCCGTTGGTCGGCGGCCTGCTCGACGATCTCCCAGCCGAGTGTGCGACCGCCGTCGAGCGCCAACGCGTTCTCCGGGCCCTGCACCGTGAACGGGATCGCACCGGAGGCCACCGCCTCACGGAAGCGGAACATCGCCGGGTCGCCAGCGGGGTCGCCCGGGCGTCGCGGGCACCGATGTACCCGAGCACCGAGACGGTCGAGTTCGTCGCCGAAGCCGTCACTCATCCAGGTGGGTACGTACACGTCGATCGGCCAGTCGGCCGCCCGGGCGAGCGTTGCCGCTGCGAGCGCGGCGTTGCCACACGAGGCAATCGCCAGCGGTGGGCGCTCGGGGAGCTGTCCGAGCAGCTCGGCGACGCGCAGGTGCAGCAGGATCGTGAACAGATGGCGAGCCTTCTGGCTGCCTCCCACTCCCCCGGTTTCGTCCTTCACCCACACGCCGCCGCCGTCGACGAATCCCAACGCGTCGGACAGCGCATCCGAGCGCCCGAACGGCGTGGCCACGAACCCGGTGCCCGCAACAGCGCGCGACGGCGTCGTCGAGTTCCTCCACCAAGCGTCGACGGGTGTCGTGGTCGATGCCGTTGGCGTCGGCATGTGCCGCCCAGGCCAGCTCCGTGTCGTGGCGCACGAACGAGTTCGCCGGCAGCGCCTCGGCCGCAGTGAGCTTCGTTCCGGGCTCGAAGCCGTCGGGGACTGCGGTGGTTTCGTCATCCACGAACCCATCGCCGAACCGATCCGCGGACTCGTCGTCGGGTCGCACCATCTGCAGCACGTGGCGTCGGTCGTCGAGCGTCGAGTTGGGGCACCGCCAGGGAAACGTTGTGGCGATGTCGACCGTTGCCGCGCAGACCGGGCAGTGCCAGCCAGTGACACGCATCGACGGCCGCCTCATGTTCAACCGGCCACGCGGGCGTTGAAGTCGTCGATCATTTCGTCCCACACGTCGACGTAGCGGCGAAGACCCCGCCAGAAGTCCTGGTCGCGTCGGGCTTCGAACAGCTCGAACGGGGTGCCCTGCTGCTCCACCCAGGTGTAGTAGCCGAGGTTGAAGATGCGGCGACGATCGGCTTCGGTGCAGTCGATCATGTTGTCGACCCCGACCGATCCGAGATGCTCGCCGAACACCTCGGCGGCGTCGGTGGTGGTGAACTCGTTGCCGTAGCGGGCGCTCAAGGTCTTGGCCCGCTCGCTCGGGTACAGCGCAGCGCCGTCGGTGGCCACGGTGATGATGGCGTCGTCCGGGCCGAGGTCGAGGAGCTTGGCGGTCTTGATGGCGGCGAGCACGTTGCAGATCGCCGAGAACCCGAAGTGTTCGAGCGTGTCCACCACCTCGGCGGGCACCCCCTTGGACTGCACGAGATACTGGCGGCCGGCCTCGGTGTTGAACAGCACGTCGAGTTCGTCGGTGGACCGGTCGGAGATGGCGGCGACGACGTCGGCGTTGGTGACGTTGTGGATCAGCGGGATGTGCTTGTCGCCGATGCCCTGGATGTTGTGCTCGCCGAATCCGTTCTCGAGCATCGTGGGGCACTCGAGCGCCTCGACCGCGACGATCTTCGTGCCGTAGTCGTCCTTCAGCCGGTCGCCGGCCGCGATGGTGCCGGCCGACCCGGTGGCCGACGTGAACGCCGCGAGGTTGAGCTCGCGGCCCTCGGCCCGGATAGCGGTCGCGCACCGTTTCGAACACGTGGCCGAACGCGGTGCCGGTGACGCGGTGATGGGCCAGGTGGTTGCCGAACTCGGAGAACTGGTTGAGCACGAAGTTGGTGGGATCGAGCCGCAACTCGTTGCAGGCGTCGTAGATCTCCTTGACGTTCGACTCGGTGCCGTGCGTGCGGATCACGTCGTCGGTGGGGTTGGCGCACCACTCGTCGAGCCAGTCGAAGCGCTCCTGGCTCATGCCCTCCGGCAGGATCGCCACGCCGCGGCTGGCCATGATCCGGCTGATGGCGATGCCGCCGCGGGCGTAGTTGCCCGTCGACGGCCAGATCGCCCGCTGCGTGGTGGGATCGAACTGGCCGGTGACCACCCGGGGCGCCAGACAGGCGTAGGCGGCGAGCACCTTGTGCGCGGTGATCATCGGGAAGCGGTCGCCGAACACCACGATGATCGGGCTCTCCACACCGGTGAGGCTGCTGGGCAGCACGACGTGGTCGGGCACGTCCACCCGGTTGCCGGCGAGGTCGTTGTACCAGTGCACCCGCCACAGGTTGCGGGCGTCGGGGCCCTGCGGATCGGCGTCGCCGACGCGTTCGTGGTGGTCGAAGCTCGCCGGGTTCTCGAGCTGGGCGAAGGTGGGCAGCACGATGCCCTGCTCGCGGAAGCGCTGCACGCTGTTCGCGAGCGCGGCCTCGTCGACGATCCGGTCGGCCAACCCGAACTGGTCCTCCATCGCCTGGCGGTTCACCTCCGACGTAGGGGTCGCGGTGGCATCGGAAGCGTCGAGCACGGTCACGTTGACATTCTGTCAAGCATCGACGTGATGTGCGCGCTCCGCCATCGCTGCTCGCACCTCCAACGTCGGCGGTCGTCCTCATCGCAACCGAGGCGCGACCCGCTGCGGTGAGAGTGCCGTGCAGGGGGTCCGCTCACCTCTCACCGCAACCGATGGGTGGGCCGGGGCCGGGGAGGGGACGGGGACGGGGGTGGTGGGACCGGCGGGCGTGTCAGAAGGGGCGGTCGTCGGGCGGGAGGGTGCTGGGGCCCACGTGGGCGTCGAGCCAGGCGCACAGGTCGGCGGCGCCCGTCCAGGTGTCGCGGATGCGTTTGGCGGCGCCGGCGGTGTGGATCCACTTCGGTGTGCCGAACTCCTTGGTGGCGATCAGGCCCTTGCGCCGCAGCAGCTCGATGCGAGGGTGATCCTTCGGGTACCCGCGCGGTGCGGTCTTGAGGGTGTCGATCGCACCGATCGTGTACTTGCGGCGCTCGGCGTCGGCCACGAGGGCGGCGAGTTCGGCCCCGGTGGCGTCGGCGTCGATCGCCTCGCGGAACCGCACCAGTTGATCCTTGGCCATCGCGTAGTAGCCGGCACCCACCATCAGCCCGGCCGCGGAGAACTGCACGTAGTGCCCGGTGCCGCCCTCGGACTCGCCGTAGGCGCCCTGTGCGGTCTTGTACGGGGGCTTGTTCTTCGAGAAGCGCACGTCGTTGTACGGGCGGAACATGTGGAAGGGTCCGAAGTCGTCGAGCGCCTCGGTGAGATCCACCATCGGTTGCTTCACGTACTCGTCGAAGCGGTGCTTGTTGGCCTGCCAGAACGATCGGCTGTTGTCGGCGTCGAGTTGCTCGTAGAACTCGATGCCCTCCGCCGGGAACCCTCCGAATGCCATGGGCGAACCGTACCCGAGCCGCTGCCACCCAGACATCTGGTCGGAATCGTGCGTGTGAGGCTCGATCCCGCGCGGAACTCGGGGTGGGTGGGTCGATCGCCCTCAGGTGACCCGCTCGTGGAAGAGGCGGAAGAGTTCTTCGACGTCGGCAGGGGTGTGCTCCGGCAGCGTGTCGTCGCCCATGTCGAACGTGATGTAGTTCAGCGCCCCGGAGACCGGCGCATCGACGAAGAAGTAGTCCACGCCCGCCGTGCCGGTGGCGTAGGCGACGTCACCGATGCCCTCGATGGGGGTCGGGTTCTCGTACATCTCGGGATCGAAGAACGCCGACCCGTCGATCGGTGAGCCCGAGTAGAACTGCACGAGAAGTGACTGAACGGCCAAGTCACCCAGCTCGTCGGGATCCTCGACCGAGTCCCACGTGCACACGAGTTGCCCGACGTCGTCGTTGGCTTCCTCGGTGAGCTCGACCGGTTCAGCGAAGAACGCCTCCATCTCGGCCATCGAGAAGATGTCATCGCAGCTCGTTGCCGCACTGCTCTCTGCTGCATCGGTGGCATCGCCCTCCGTCGTCGTCGGTGCATCCGTTGCGTCCGTGGCGTCGACACCCGTCGTCGTCGGTGCATCCGTTGCATCGCCGCCACTGTCACCGTCGCCACCGCACGACGCAATCAGCACCGCGGCTGCCACGGCTGAAACGACCCTGATCGCAACACGTTGCCGGACCATGAACTCACCGTATGGCGCGAGCCCGACGCGGCAACAGGGCCGGAAGCCCTCGACCTGGTCATGGGTGGTGAGTTGGAGGACCGATCACATCGTGGGTCTGACCCCTGATGTGACGCGCCCCGCTACTGTCGGCGGCGTGGCAGACCTCTTTCTCGGCGGCACCGTCGACCCCTCCTCGCACGAACGAATCAGCACGGGCGCCGACGGCAACCTCAGCGTCGAGACCGACAAGCTCACCACGCACGGCGTGATCGTGGGGATGACCGGGTCGGGCAAGACCGGCCTCGGCGTGATCCTGATCGAGGAGGCGTTGCGGGCCGGGCTGCCGGTGCTGGCGATCGACCCGAAGGGCGACCTCACCAACCTGTGCCTCACCTTCCCCGACCTCGCGCCGGACGACTTCCGACCGTGGATCGACGAAGCCCAGGCCAAGAACGCCGGCGAGACCCCCGACGACGTTCGCCGCGAGCCAGGCCGACCTGTGGCGAAACGGGCTCGGCGGCTGGGGCTTGAGCGGCGCCGACATCGGGGCACTGCGCGCCAACACCGACTTCACGATCTACACACCGGGTTCGGGCGCCGGCACGTCGCTGAACATCGTCGGCTCGCTCCAGGTGCCCGCCGACATGACCGACGCCGAGGCGATCGCCGACGAGATCGAGGGCTACGTCACCGGCCTGCTGGCACTGGTGGGCGTGAGCGCCGACCCGCTGTCGAGCCGCGAGCACATCCTGCTGTCGAACCTGATCAACCACTCGTGGCAGGAGGGGCGAGCACTCGACCTGATGACGCTGGTGGGGATGATCCCGTCGCCGCCGATCCGCAAGCTCGGCGTGTTCGAACTCGACCAGTTCTTCCCCGCCGACGATCGGATGAAGCTGGCGATGAAGCTGAACGGCCTGCTGGCGTCGCCGTCGTTCGCGGCATGGTCGCTCGGGCCACCGCTCGACATCGACACGATGCTGCGCGACGCCAACGGCAGGGGCCGCTGCGCCATCGTCTCCACCGCACATCTCTCCGACGACGAGCGCCAGTTCGTCACGTCGCTGATCCTGTCGAAGCTGGTCACCTGGATGCGCCGCCAGAGCGGCACCACCGACCTGCGGGCGATGCTCTACATGGACGAGGTGGCCGGCTACCTGCCGCCGACGGCGATGCCGCCCACCAAGAAGCCGATCATGACGCTGATGAAGCAGGCCCGCGCGTTCGGTGTCGGTGTGATCCTGTCGACGCAGAACCCGGTCGACCTCGACTACAAGGCGATGTCGAACGCCGGCACCTGGATGATCGGCCGCCTGCAGACCGACCGCGACAAGGCCCGCCTGCTCGACGGGATGTCGAGCGCTGCGGGCGCAGTCGACGTCGCCGCGATCGACGCCACGATCTCCGGGCTCGCCAAGCGCGAGTTCGTGCTGCGACGTGCCGGCAAGGACACCCCCGAGGTGTTCACCACCCGCTGGGCGATGTCGTACCTCCGCGGCCCGATGACCCGCGACCAGATCGCCCAGGTCACGCCGAGACAGCAGCACCGGCGGCGGCCGCAGCACACCCGACCGCTCCGCCAGGAACAGCAAGCGCAAGCCCCGCCATCGCGCCCACGGACGCGGCAACTGCGCCCGCCACCACCGGCGTGCCGGCCCAGGCACCAGCCCGCTTCCGGCGCGGCAGCGCTGGCCTTTGCGGCGCCGGCTGCACCAGCCACCGCGCCGGCACCCGCGGCGCCGGTGATCCCGAGCGATCAGACCGTGGTGGCACCCGAGGTGGCCGACGGCATCGCGGTGCGTTACGTCGACGTCGCGTCGCCGTGGCTCGGCGATGTGGGCGGCGACTCGCGCGGCACGGTGCTCGAAGCGGCGGTGATCGCCCGCGTGGCGATCCGCTACGACGAGACCAAGGCCGACCTCGTGCACGACGAGGAGTACGAGGCGGTGCTGTTCCCGCTCGCCGACCCGACCGACGTCGCCACGCTCGTGCAGGTCGACTACGACGATCGCGACCTGCGCACCGACGCTCCCGACGGTGTCACCTATCGCCTGCCCGACGCCCGGATCGCACACCAAGACGTTCTTCAGCACGATCGAGAAGGATCTGCGCGATCACCTCACCCGCAACCTCACGCTCGAGATCCAGGCCAACGCCGAGCTCAAGCTGTACAGCCGACCGGGTGAGAGCGAGGAGGAGTTCGCCACCCGCTGCGAGGGCGCCGCCGACGACCTGGCCGACGCCGAGATCGCCAAGCTGCGCGACAAGTACGAGACCAAGGCCACCAAGCTGCGCGACCAGATCGAGGCTGCCGAGGATCGTGCCGACGTGCTCGCCGAGGAGGCCAAGGGCAAGCAGCGTTCCGAGTTCCTGTCCACCGCTGGTTCGTTGCTCGGCGGCTTGCTCGGCGGCAGCAAGTCGAAGACGAAGATGGCCGGCGACCTGCTCGGCGATGCGGGCACCGCGGCCCGACGTCGCGGCAGCACCAGCGCATCCGATCGTCGGGTCGACGCCGCCGAGAACAAGGTCGAGCGACTGCTCGCCCAGGTCGACGAACTCGAGATCGAACTCGAAGACGACGTCACCGAGATCACCGAACGATGGGACACCGCCGCAGCGGCGATCGCCCCGATGACGATCGGCCTCGAACGCACCGACGTGGCGATCACCCATCTCGCGCTCGCCTGGGTTCCGGTCGCCTGACCCGCCGGTGCCGCCGCGCACACTCGCCCGCAGCCGCGACGACTCCGATCGCTCGTACTCTTCGCGCATGTCCGCTGGGCGCCCTGCGAACCGTCTCGTCGCGATCGTTGCCTGCTGCGTGGTTCATCGTCGGCGTCCTCGGGCTGCTCGCGCTCAGCCAGGCGATCGACGTGACCGCCACGACGGTGGTGGCCGTGGTCCAGTCGTTGACGCCGTATGCACTGCTGCTGCTCGTGCCGATCATCGTGGTGGCCCTCGCCCGACGCCACCTGATGCTCGCCACGGTGGCCACCGCGGTCGGGTTCGCGGATCGCGGTGCTGGCGGTACCAGCGGTGGCACCGAATCCCCAGGCCGAAGCCGGTCGCTGACGCCGTTGGCCTCCGTGTTGCGTCGACGAATCTCTGGTACCAGAACACCGAGGTCGCCGCCGCGGCCGACGACCTCGCACGCCTCGATGCCGACGTGCTGGTGTTCAGCGAGTTCACCATCGAGCATCAGGCCACACTGGAGGCCAGCTCGAACCCGCAGGATCACTCCGAAATTTGCGCAGGATCGTGCGCTGAGCGGGCAGTTCCGCGCACATTTCGGGTGGGAGAAGCAGGTGAACAGGGCCGGCGTTGTTGCTGCGTGGCTGATCGTGGGCGCCCTCGGGATGCTCGCACTCACGCAGGCCATCGGCGTGAGACGGCTAGCGTGTGGTCGCGGTCGCTCAGTCGTTGACCCCGTACTCGGTGCTCGTTCTGGTGCCGATCATCGTGGTGGCACTCGCTCGACGCCAGTTGATGCTCGCCACGGTTGCCACGGCGATCGTGTTCGGGGTTGCGGCGCTGGCAGTGCCGTTGACCGTGCCCGATCCTCAGGACGAGCCTGCCGCAGATGCCAGATGGGACTTCGTGTCGCCTCCGCGAATCTTTGGTATCAGAACACCGAGGTCGCCACGGTTGCTGACGAACTCGAGCGGCTCGACGCCGATGTGCTCGTGCTCAGCGAATACACGGTTGCGCATCAGGCGACGCTGGAGGCGAGCGGTCTCGCTGACATGTATCCCCACAAGTCCGAGGATCCACGCGGTCGAGGGCCCACCAGAATGAGCGTCTGGAGCAAACTGCCGCTCAGCGACCGACGTGGCCGACCAGCACGGCGCCGCGTCGAGTTCGAACAGCCGGGCAACGACGCCGGCGACATCGCCGACGGTGCAGTGCGTGCATGTCGCTGGACAACGTCCGATCTGCGCTCGGCTCACCCCGGGTCAGACCTGCATCTGCCCAACAGCGACTCGTCACCTCCCGCCGGCAGACGAGGTCGAGTGCGACGTTCGGCTTCTACCAGAAACTGGCCGGCCTGACGGCGATCGCCCTCGACAAGATCGAGCCCGACAACATGAAGGCGCACCCGGCGATAGTCATCGATCCAGCGACACCGCTCGGATCTTCGGCCAGCAGCGCCCAGTCGTGGTCTGTCAGCGTCGACCGATCAGCGACCCGACGATCCCGTCGACGACGACATGCGCAACCGCGCCATGTACTCGATGGTGATCACCAGCTGCTGCCCAACAGATGCTGGCCGCACCGGCGAAGGATACCTGAACGCCGCACGCTGCCGAGGAGATCGTCTTCAAACCGCATCGACAAGCAGCTCCACGTGGGCGCACATCGCGTCAACCACCGGCAACGCAGCTTCCACTCATGAACGCTCTCGCGTACAGGACAACAGCACCTTGTTCGCCAGCACGCCGTGCGCGGGATACTTGCCGCTCGACCGACGGCGGGAACTCGTGGACCAACACGGTGGCGTCGTTGCCGATCGGCAATCTGGTCTGTCACCCGACCAATTCGTCACGGGCGATCGCCGGAAGAACGCTGATCGGCCACGACGCGGTACTGCGCTGTTCACCGTCGACGGCGGTCTGACGTGGACATCGACCATCCGTCGCCCTGGCCGGGACAGGTCTGTATGCCGCCGCCGATTCCGACGTGACGTATGCGTCGGTCGACATCGCCGTCCGGCATTCTGGCGGTCGATCCCGACGGTGGCCGCTACCTGCCAGTACCCGCTGCGGGGGACCGGGCCGGCATCATTCCCTTCGCCAACAGGGGGTGAACGCCGACAAGAACATCATCTTCGGCATGATCCGATCGACTCCGATCTCATCATCATCAGGGCATCAACCTGTGGCGGAGCACCAATCGCGGCGACCCACCGCCTCGTTCCAGTCGGAGCACATGGTGGAGCGACTGATTCGGCACACACCGACCACCGACACCGATCATGTCGGACCCGGGATCGACGGTGTGGCCAACCAGCCGTGCATCTTCGGCAACGACGGCGGTCTGCTCACCGCCGTCGACATCACCACGGTCGGCGAACGAACGCCTGCGCCGCCATCCACAACGCCAGTCGACCATCTCGACGGCGGATATGCGGTGACGCAGTTCTACTACGGGGCCGGGCACGTCGAGCACGAACTCGATCGTGGCGACCAGGACAACGACCTCTGCGATCACCCCGGCGTCCCGGGACGACATGAACAGGTCTACGGCGGCGACGGTGGTGCGTGTCGTCCCGACCCGACCGATCACAGACCTGCTGGTACCGGCGACCACGTGTTCCTGCCAGGTCTTCCAGAACAGCAACGAGATTGAGCACGTCGATCGGCCAGCCGGCGAAGTCATTGCCGGCGGCACTGGAACAGTACACGTAGATGAAGCCCAACCGTCACGACCCCAGACGCCATAACGACACGCAGTTCATCGCGCCATTCATCTCGCCGAACGACGCCGACCGACTCATCGGCGGTGGCCCTCGCTGTGGTCGACATCGAGATCCCAAGGCGCGACACGCGACGAACAGGACGTCCTGACGATCAATCAGCGCCGATGGATCAACGCAAACTCACACGATCCACGATCGCCGTGGCCGGGCGATTGATGTGATCGTCGTCAGTCGCACGACGGAAACGTGTACCGACACCAACGGCGAGCGTGCAGCCCGACCTCGGACCGAATCGACGATGCCAGGGTCCGCGACGGCAGTACCTCGGGCTGGCGATCGATCCCGACGACCACGGCGGCGGTCTGCACGCCTTCGTCGATCAGCACCAGCGGCAACGTTGAAGACGATCGTGGAGCAGCTCGGCGGACATCTCGGCCGTTTCCACGGCGCCGGCTCAGGTAGTCACCTCCACCCACAACGTTCGTCATCGGTCTACCTCGGCACCGATGTCGGAGTGTTCCGCCAGCGAGGACAGACGCCTGGTACCTGGTAACGAGACCGCCGTGGCAGCTCACGATCTTCTGGGCCTTTTCGGCTCCGACTAGTCGGCAACACACGACGGGCATGTTCGAGATCAACCTCGTCGAACGCGGCAGCTGGTTCCACCGCCGGTGCTGGCGTCGTCGAGCACCAGCACTATGGCGAACTCCTACTGGCTTCAGCACGGTACCGGCTTCAACGTCACGAACTGGGCCGACTACCCGTCCTTGTTGGGCCTCGCCGAGACCTTGGCGCATATAAGCTGAACACGTGGCTCACGACCTGGTCGACATCTTCGACGAACGACGAACCAGCGCATCTACGGGTCTCTGCCCTGTTCGACTCCAACGACGACCTTCGTCAGATCTGGTGGTCTTCCACGTCGCCGCCGGCGATCAGGGTCTATGGCGTGATCCGAGACCATCAGGTGTGGTCAGACCTACACGTCGAACTCGGTCGCCGTCGACGAGGCATAGCTGCAGTTGCGCCAGTGCGAACGCCGGACCACAATCGTCGACCAGATCAACGTCATCGTCAGGGTCGGTCAGCCCATGGGGGACAGGCCTCGGTCGACGACGTGCTCCAGACGATGAGACAACAGCTCCACCAGATCTTCATCGAGGGCGGTGCACCGGAGCAACGATATCCACACCATGAAGGAAGGTTCACCGAGATATACTACAAGGAGCTACGGCGATCAGGCGGCCGGCAACAATCTTCGACTCGCCGCTGCCCCCGGTGCGCT